>NZ_JODY01000015.1 GCF_000718015.1 Streptomyces catenulae
CCTCCGAGCCACCCCCGCCCCCACCCCGCACCGGCTCACACAACACCGTGACGATCTTGTTCCGCCGCCCGGCCGGAGACTCCGCCGTGAGCCGCAACCCCGTGAACCCCGGATCCGCGGCCTCGGAGGAGAGATCGACCACGGCCGTCGCCCCCGCGATCGGCACCCGCCCCAGCAGCTTCGCCAGCAGCCCGCCCACCGTCTCGACATCCTCGTCGTCCAGCTCCGCGAGCCCGTACAGCTCCCCGAGGTCCCCGATGTCGAGACGCGCGGTGACCCGGTAACGGTCGTCGCCCAGCTCCTCGACCGGCGGCAGCTCCCGGTCGTACTCGTCGGTGATCTCGCCGACGATCTCCTCCAGGATGTCCTCGATGGTGACGATCCCGGCCGTACCGCCGTACTCGTCGATGACGACCGCGACATGGTTGCGGTCGCGCTGCATCTCCCGCAGCAGATCCCCGGCGTTCTTGGTGTCGGGCACGAAGACGGCGGGACGCATCGCGGAGGAGACCAGCTCGGTCTCGGCGTCACGGCTGACATGGACCTTGCGGGAGAGGTCCTTGAGGTAGACGACGCCGACGATGTCGTCCTCGTTCTCGCCGGTCACCGGGATACGGGAGAACCCGGACCGGAGCGCGAGCGTCAACGCCTGCCGGATGGTCTTGTACCGCTCCACGGAGACCAGGTCCGTACGCGGCACCATCACCTCCCGCACCAGCGTGTCGCCGAGCTGGAAGACGGAGTGCACCATGCGGCGCTCCTCGTCCTCGATCAGCGACTCCTTCTCCGCGAGGTCGACCATCGCCCGCAGCTCCGCCTCGGAGGCGAACGGTCCCTTGCGGAAGCCCTTGCCCGGCGTGAGCGCATTGCCCAGCCAGATCAGCAGCTGCGGGACCGGACCCATGATCCGGGCCAGCGGCAGCAGGACGTACGCGGCGGCGGTCGCGGTGTTCAGCGGGTGCTGGCGGCCGATGGTGCGCGGCGAGACCCCGACCGCGACGTACGAGACGAGGACCATCACGGCGATGGCGACGGTCAGCGCCTGCCAGGTCTGCTCGAAGGAGCGCAGGCAGGCGTAGGTGACGAGCACCCCGGCGGCCATCTCGCAGCCGACGCGGACCAGCAGCGCGACGTTGAGATAGCGGGTCGGGTCGGCGGCGACGGCGGCGAGCCGGTCGCTGCCGCGGCGGCCCGAGCGGACCGCCTCCTCGGCGCGGAAGCTGGTCGTCCGGGCGAGGCCCGCCTCGGCGCAGGCGGCGAGCCAGGCGATCACGACGAGCAGCACCGCGACCGCGATGAGTTGCGTGGTCATGTGCGGCGCCCGGTCAGGACACGGTGGGGGCCGGGGAGGGACCCGTCAGCCCCCGCTCGGCGCGCCAGCCGTCGATGATGGCCGCCTGGAGGCCGAACATCTCGGCCTTCTCGTCGGGCTCCTCGTGGTCGTAGCCGAGGAGGTGCAGCACGCCGTGGACGGTCAGGAGCTGCAGCTCCTCGTCCATGGAGTGGCCGGTCGGGGCGTCCTCGCCCTGCTTCTTGGCGACCTCGGGGCAGAGCACGATGTCGCCGAGGAGGCCCTGCGGGGGCTCGTCCTCGTCCTTGACCGGCGGGCGCAGCTCGTCCATCGGGAAGGACATCACGTCGGTCGGGCCGGGGAGGTCCATCCACTGGAGGTGGAGCTGTTCCATCGCCTCCGCGTCGACGACGATCACGGACAGCTCGGAGAGCGGGTGGATGCGCATCCGGGCGACGGCGTAGCGGGCGACGTCGAGGATCGCCTGCTCGTCGATGTCCGTGCCGGACTCGTTGTTGACGTCGATCGACATGGGGGGTGTGACTTCTCGCTTCTGGTGGGTGCCGACCGGCCGCGGGGTGCGGCCGGCCGACGGGACGGACCTAGCCGCCGTTGCGGCTGTCGTACTTCTCGTAGGCGTCGACGATACGGCCCACGAGCTTGTGGCGGACGACGTCCTGGCTGGTGAGGCGGGAGAAATGGACGTCGTCGACGCCCTCCAGGATCTCCTGGACCTGGCGCAGCCCGCTCTTGGTGCCGCCCGGCAGGTCGACCTGGGTGATGTCACCCGTGATGACGATCTTCGATTCGAAGCCGAGGCGGGTGAGGAACATCTTCATCTGCTCGGGGCTGGTGTTCTGCGCCTCGTCGAGAATGATGAACGCGTCGTTGAGCGTGCGCCCGCGCATGTACGCGAGCGGTGCGACCTCGATCGTCCCGGCGGCCATCAGGCGCGGGATGGAGTCGGGGTCGAGCATGTCGTGGAGCGCGTCGTAGAGCGGGCGCAGATACGGGTCGATCTTCTCGTAGAGGGTGCCCGGCAGGAAGCCGAGGCGTTCGCCCGCCTCGACGGCGGGGCGGGTCAGGATGATGCGGTTGACCTGCTTGGCCTGGAGCGCCTGGACCGCCTTCGCCATGGCGAGGTAGGTCTTGCCGGTGCCCGCGGGGCCGATGCCGAAGACGACGGTGTGCTTGTCGATGGCGTCGACGTAGCGCTTCTGGTTGAGCGTCTTGGGGCGGATGGTGCGGCCGCGGTTGGAGAGGATGTTCTGCGTCAGGACCTCGGCCGGGGTCTCGCTGCCGTCGCCGTCGGCGCCGTTCACACGGAGCATCGCGATGGAGCGTTCCACCGCGTCCTCGGTCATCGGCTGGCCGGTGCGGAGCACCAGCATCATCTCGTCGAAGAGGCGCTGGACGAGGGCGACTTCCTCGGCGTCGCCGACGGCGGTGACGTCGTTTCCGCGGACGTGGATGTCGGTCGCGGGAAAGGCCTTCTCGATCACGCGGAGGAGCGCGTCCCCGGAGCCCAGGACCGTCACCATGGGGTGCTTGGCCGGGACGGTGAACTGGGCGCTCGCCTGCTGGTGCCTGGGTGTCTGCGTCATGGGTCGGCGCTGTGGCCTGCTCAACCCCTGTCCTTTGCCGATGGCTGATGAGCGGTACGGCCGGATGGCTCAGCTCTACGGTCTCCAGAGTACGACGGGGCACCGACAACGCCGAAAGGCTTTACGAAGATCGAAGCGGCGGGCGGGGCCCGGCCCACCGCCGTCCGCCCCGCCCGCCGTCCGCCCGGACCGGCCGCTACGCCGGGCGCCGGAAGCCGATCGTGGGGACGGCGCGGGCGGGCGGGGTGCAGCGGCCCGGTGCGGGCAGCACCGCGTCGAGGAAGGCGTAGCGGTCGCGGAGCGTGCCGGTCGCCGGGGCGTCGTCGGTACGGAGCCGCTGCCACCAGGCGACGATCTCGGCCCAGCCGGGCGCCGCGAGGGAGCCGCCGAACTCCTGGACGGAGAGGGCGGCGGTCAGCCCGGCGAAGGCGAGCCGGTCGGCGAGCGGCCAGGCGGCGAGGGTGCCGGTGACGAAGCCCGCGACGAAGACGTCCCCGGCGCCGGTCGGGTCCAGCGCCTCCACCGCGATGGCGGGCACCTCGGCGCTCTCGCCGGTACGGCCGTCGACGGCGCAGGCGCCCTCGGAGCCCATGGTGACGACGGCGAGCGGCACCCGCTCGGCGAGCTTGCGGGCCGCGGCGCGCGGGTCGGAGGTGCGGGTGTAGCGCATCGCCTCCTCGGCGTTGGGGAGGAACGCCTCGCAGTGTTCGAGCCCGTCGAGGTCGGCCGGGTCCCAGCGGCCGGTGTCGTCCCAGCCGACGTCGGCGAAGATCCGGCTGCCGCGGGCGGCGGCGCAGCCCAGCCACTCCTCGGGGCGGCCCGGGACCAGCGAGGCGACGCAGGCGCGGGAGGGCGGCGGGCAGCCGGGGGCGTGGCCGCCGTCGAAGGCGGTCTCCGGGGGCGGCGCCTCGTGGCCGTGCGAGACCATCGTGCGCTCGCCTTCGTACGCCATGGAGACGGTGACGGGGGAGTGCCAGCCGGGGACGGTGCGGGAGTGGGTGAGGTCGATGCCCTCGCCGTGGCTGAGCGCGTCCCAGCAGTACTCGCCGTACATGTCGTCGCCGAACGCGGCGGCCAGGGAGGTGCGCAGGCCGAGGCGGGCGAGGGCGGTGGCCATGTTGGCGACGCCGCCGGGGCTGGAGCCCATGCCGCGGGCCCAGGACTCGGTGCCGCGGACCGGTGCGGAGTCGAGGCCGGTGAGGATGATGTCGAGGAAGACGGTGCCGGTCAGATAGACGTCGGTGGCCGGGTCGCCGTCGGCGCGGAGGGGGGCGAGCGGGTCGAGGACCGGCGTCGGGACGCCCTGCCGTACGGGCTGTTGCTGTGCTCGCGGCCGTGCGCTCACCGTGCTCGCCTCTCTCCCGCCGGTCCGGTCGCGGTGGTTCCCTCGCGTGCGTCCCCGTCCCGGTGGTGCCGACAGTGTGCCTGATGCCGGTGTACGTTCCGGCCCATGAGGCTCACGATTCTCGGTGGCGGCGGATTCCGGGTGCCACTGGTGTACCGCGCGCTCCTGGACGATCCCGCGCGCGCGGTCGACGAACTGACCCTGTACGACACCGATCCGCGGCGGCTGGCGGTGATCGGCGACGTCCTGGACCGGCAGGCGCAAGGGCATCCGGCGCCGGTCCGGGTGCGGCGGGCCGCGACCCTGGACGAGGCGCTGACCGGCGCGGACTTCGTGTTCTCCGCGATCCGGGTGGGCGGTACCGCGGGCCGGGTGCGCGATGAGCGGATCCCGCTGGCCGAGGGGGTGCTGGGCCAGGAGACGGTGGGCGCGGGCGGGGTGCTCTACGGGCTGCGGACGATCCCGGTGGCGCTGCGGATCGCGGAGCGGGTGGCGGAACTGGCGCCGCACGCCTGGGTCATCAACTTCACCAACCCGGCGGGGATGGTGACGGAGGCGATGGCGGAGGTGCTGGGCGAGCGGGTCATCGGGATCTGCGACTCGCCGGTGGGGCTGGTGCGGCGGGCCGCGCGGGCGGCGGGCGTGGACGGCGCGGCGTTCGCGGCGGGCCGGGTGGCGTACGACTACACCGGGCTCAACCACCTGGGCTGGCTGCGGTCGTTGACGCTGGACGGGCGGGAGCTGCTGCCGGGGCTGCTGGCGGATCCGGCGGCGCTGGGCTCGTTCGAGGAGGGGCGGCTGTTCGGCGCCGAGTGGCTGGCGGCGCTGGGCGCGCTGCCCAACGAGTATCTGCACTACTACTACTTCCGCCGGGAGACGCTGGCGTCGGTGCGGGACGCGTCTCGGACGCGCGGGGAGTTCCTCAACGGGCAGCAGGGCGGGTTCTTCGCGCGGGCGGCCGGTGCGGACGGTCCGGAGGCGGCGTACGCGCTGTGGGAGGCCACCCGGCGCGAGCGCGAGGAGACGTACATGGCGGAGAGCCGGGAGGCGAGCGGCGGTTGGCAGCGGGACGCCTGTGACCTGGAGGGCGGCGGGTACGACCGGGTGGCGCTGGCGCTGATGCGGGCGCTCTCCCCCGGTACGGACGGCGGGGGCGACCGGCTGATCCTCAATGTGCGCAACGGGACGACGGTGCCGGAGCTGGCGCCGGACGCGATCGTGGAGACGGTCTGCGAGGTGGGTCCGGACGGCCCGGTGCCGCTGCCGTGTGCGCCGCTGCGGGCCGATCAGTTGGGGCTGATGCTCCAGCTCAAGGCGGTGGAGCGGGCGACGGTCGAGGCGGCCGTCCGCAAGGACCGCGAGGCGGCGCTGCGGGCGATGGCGCTCCATCCGCTGGTGGACTCCCCGGCGGTGGCCGCCCGCATTCTGGAACGGGCGGCCACCGAGGGGTGAGAGGCGGGGCGGGCGCCGGGCCGCGGCGCCCGCCCCTTCGGGCTCAGTGCCCGCGCTTCACCCACTCCTCCAGGTGCGGCGCCTCCGCCCCGATGGTCGTGGAGGCGCCGTGGCCGGTGTGGACGGCGGTCTCCCCCGGCAGGGTCAGCAGCCGGTCGCGGATCGAGTCGATGATCGTCGGGAAGTCGGAGAACGACCGCCCGGTGGCGCCCGGACCGCCCTGGAAGAGGGTGTCGCCGGTGAAGACGGCGCCGAGCCCCGGGGCGTACAGGCTGACGGCGCCCGGTGCGTGGCCCGGCGTGTGCAGCACCGTCAGATCGGTCCCGGCGATGGTCAGCACCTGACCGTCCGCCAGCTCCCGGTCGGGCGGGGTGCCCGGGTGGGTCCGCTGCCAGAGCGGCAGGTCGTCGGGGTGGAGGTGGATCAGCGCACCGGTGCGGGCCGCGAGGGCGGGGGCCGCGTCGATGTGGTCGTCGTGCGCGTGGGTGCAGACGATGGCGCGCAGGGTACGGCCGCCGAGCGCGGCGAAGATCGCGTCGGCGTCGTGGGCGGCGTCGATGACGATCGCCTCGTCGTCGTCCCCGACGATCCAGACGTTGTTGTCGACGTCCCAGGTGCCACCGTCCAGGGAGAAGGTGCCGGAGGTGACCAGATGGTCGATGCGGGCGGCCATCAGAGGGTCACCACCGAACGCAGCACATCGCCCGCGTGCATCCGCTCGAAGGCCCCCTCGACACCGTCGATGCCGATGGTCTCGGTGACGAAGGCGCCCAGGTCGATCCGGCCCTGCTGGTGCAGGTCGACCAGCATCGGGAAGTCGCGGGAGGGCAGGCAGTCGCCGTACCAGGAGGACTTGAGGGAGCCGCCGCGCCCGAAGACGTCGAGGAGCGGCAGCTCCAGCTTCATCTCGGGGGTGGGGACGCCGACGAGGACGACCGTCCCGGCCAGGTCGCGGGCGTAGAACGCCTGCTGGTAGGTCTCCGGGCGGCCGACCGCCTCGATGACGACGTCCGCGCCGAAGCCGCCGGTCAGCTCGCGGATCGCCTCGACCGGGTCGGTGGTGCGGGAGTTGACGGCGTGGGTGGCGCCCATGGTGCGGGCGGTCTCCAGCTTCCGGTCGTCGACGTCCACCGCGATGATCTTCGCGGCACCGGCCAGCCGGGCGCCGACCACCGCCGCGTCGCCCACCCCGCCGCAGCCGATGACCGCGACGGTGTCGCCGCGGCCGACGTTGCCGGTGTTGATGGCCGCGCCGATACCGGCCATCACACCGCAGCCGAGCAGTCCGGCGACGGCGGGCGAGACGGCCGGGTCGACCTTGGTGCACTGGCCGGAGGCGACCAGCGTCTTGTCCGCGAAGGCGCCGATGCCCAGCGCGGGCGTCAGCTCCGTCCCGTCGGTCAGGGTCATCTTCTGCCTGGCGTTGTGGGTGTCGAAGCAGTACTGCGGGCGGCCCCGCAGACAGGCCCGGCACTGGCCGCACACCGCGCGCCAGTTGAGGATGACGAAGTCGCCGGGCGCGACATCGGTGACGCCCTCGCCGACGGACTCCACGACGCCCGCGGCCTCGTGGCCGAGCAGGAACGGGAAGTCGTCGTTGATGCCGCCCTGCTTGTAGTGCAGGTCGGTGTGGCACACCCCGCACGCCTGGATCTGCACCACGGCCTCGCCGGGTCCGGGATCCGGCACCACGATGGTCTCCAGCCGCACCGGTTCGTTCTTCCCCGGCGCGATGACGCCGCGCACTTCCTGTGCCATGGGACAGCCCCTCTCAAAGATCACGTACGGGACCACTGTGGCGTACCGCCACCGAGCCGTGCCACACCGTACGCGGGGCGGGCCGCCCTCCGCAGGACCTGGGGTGCCTTCCCCGATCCGGCGTACGCGAACGGGCGCGGGCCACCGCGCCCGCCCCCGTCACCAGCGGGGTACCGCCGGGACCCGCCAGTCGGGGTCGGCGCGGCGCATGGCGGCGGCGTCGTCGCGGGAGCGGAGGGCGCCGTCGTCGTCGAGCCAGCGGCGGTGCAGGGCGGCGAGCCGGTCGCGGTCGAGGGTGACGCCGAGGCCCGGTGCGTCGCCGACCGTCACCGCGCCGCCGTGGAAGGCGAGCCGTTCGGTGAGGACGTCCTCGGTCTGCCAGGGGTAGTGGGTGTCGCAGGCGTGGTCGAGGCGGGGGACGACGGCGGCGGCGTGGGTCATCGCGGCGAGGGAGATGCCCAGGTGGGTGTTGGAGTGCATGGACAGACCGACGCCGAAGGTGGCGCAGAGCGCGGCGAGTTCGCAGGTGGCGCGGAGTCCGCCCCAGTAGTGGTGGTCGGAGAGGACGACCTGGACGGCGCCGCGGGTGAACGCCTCGGGGATCTCCTCGAACGTCGTCACACACATGTTGGTGGCGAGCGGCAGCGGGGTGCCGCCCCGGGCGCGCAGCGCGGCGGCGACCTCGGCCATCGCGCCGGTGCCGGACGCGGGGTCCTCCAGGTACTCCAGGGTGTCGCCGAGCGCGGCGGCGACCCGCAGCGAGGTGGCGACGGACCAGGCGCCGTTGGGGTCGAGCCGCAGCGGTCTGCCGGGGAAGGCGGCGGCGAGGGCGCGGACGGCGGCGATCTCCTCGTCCGGCGGCAGGACACCGCCCTTGAGCTTGAAGGAGCCGAAGCCGTAGAGGTCCACCAGGCGGCGGGCCTGGGCGACGATGCCGTCCGGGTCGAGGGCCGCGCCCCAGTCGTCGCGCTCGCCGCGGCCCTGCGGGTGCGCGGCCCAGCGGTAGAAGAGGTAGGCGCTGTAGTCGACGCGGTCGCGGACCCTGCCGCCGAGCAGGGCGTGGACGGGCAGCCCCGCGGTCTTGCCCCACGCGTCCAGGCAGGCCACCTCGACGGCGGAGACCACGGAGCGGCGGAGCTTGTCGGCGGTGCGGACGCCCCGGAGCCCGGCGGCGTCGACGGCGGCGGGCCCGGTGGCGTCCGGGGAGTCGCCGCAGACGCGGGCGGCGAGCGCGGGCAGCGCGTTCAGATCGGTGACCCGGTGGCCGGGCAGGGCGTCGGCGAGCGGCCGGGCCAGATCGAGGTAGGCGGTGTCGCCGTAGGTCTCGCCGACGCCGGTGACGCCGCCGCCGGTGACCACCTCGACGATCAGACGCGGGGTGTACGGCTGGTGGACGCCCTGGGTGTTCAGCAGCGGCGGATCGGCGACCAGGACCGGGGTGAGCCGGACCTCGGTGACGGTGAGGTCGTGAGCACGGGTGGCGGCCAAGGGACGACTCCTGTCTCCGGAGGGACGCCGCCGGGCGACGGCACCCCGCATGTCCGCGTATGTGGACGACGTCCACGGACCGGAAGGGAGGCTAGGAGGGCGGCGCCGGAGCGTCAACGGGGCCTCGGCGGCGCGGCGTCGGGCGGCGCGGCGTCGGGGCGGCGCGGCCCCGGGGTGGCACGCACCCCGCCCCGGCACGGCGGCGCCCGGCCACCGCATCCCCCGCCGCTCGCCCCCGACCGATCCGCAACTCCCGCCTCTTTACCAATCGTTGAATCTTCGCGCGTAGATCCCACGCCGCGCCTCTGTTAGATCTACCTGGGCCGGGCGTGACCCGTCCGGCGCCGCGCGGCCCCGCGCGGACCCCCACCACTCCCCGAAGGAGCCGCGCATGCCCCGCTCTCCCCTGTCCCGCCGCGTTCCGGCCGCCCTCCGCTCCCGCCGGGCCAGGGCCGGCGCCGCGACGGTCGCCGCGCTCGTCGCCGGTACCGCGGTGTTCGGCGTCGGCCAGGCCACCGCGGAGCACTCGGTGCCGCGCAGCGACAAGGAGATCCCCAACCTCACCCTCGTCCAGGACCGGATCAAGGCGTACTACGGCGACACCGTCACCGCCGACGGCGAGCACTACGCCTCCCCGAAGAGCAACTACGCCCGCCAGGTCCACTCCGTCGAGGAGAAGGCGCGCGCCTACCTCACCCGCGCGCTCGCCCGCCACGGCGCCACCGCGGACAAGGGGCACGCCAAGCCCGCCATCGTCCTCGACATGGACGACACCACGCTGCTGACGTACAACTACGAGCTGCGCGAGGGCTTCCACTTCACCGAGAAGAGCCAGGACGAGTACCTCGCCTCGACCGACATGGACCCGGTCTTCGGCATGGACCGCCTGGTCACCTGGGCGCACTCCAAGGGCGCCGAGGTCTTCTTCCTCACCGGGCGCAAGGAGGCCCAGCGGAAGTGGAGCGTGCGCAACCTCAAGAACGTCGGCTACGACGTCCCGCTCGACCGCGGCCATGTCTACCTGAAGGACAAGGAGAACCCTCCGGCGTACCTGCCGTGCGGCGCCGACTGCACCACGATCGAGTACAAGTCGGGCACCCGCCAGCACATCGAGTCGCTGGGCTACCGCATCGTCGCCAACTTCGGCGACCAGTACAGCGATCTCCGCGGCGGCTTCGGTGAGCGGACGTTCAAGCTGCCGAACCCGATGTACTACCTGCCGTGAGCGGCGCGGGAGTGACCGGCGGCGGTCACTCCCGCACCCCCCGTGCGCTCAGCGGCGCTTCGGCACCGGCACCCGCATCAGATCGCGGGCGACGGTCAGCTCACCGGTGAACCCGGCGTCCCGCGCCTGCCGTTCGAAGACGGACGGGTCGGAGTAGCGCTGCGAGAAGTGCGTCAGCACGAGGTGGCGCACCCCGGCGGCGGTCGCCACCTCCGCCGCCTGCCCGGCCGTCAGATGGCCGTGCTCGGTGGCGAGCCGGACGTCCTCGTCGAGGAAGGTCGACTCGATGACCAGCAGGTCCGCCCCGTCGGCCAGGGCGTGGACCCCGTCGCACAGCCGGGTGTCCATGACGAACGCGAACCGCTGCCCGCGCCGCACCTCGCTCACCTCGTCCAACCGCACCCCGCCCAGCTCCCCGGCGCGCTGGAGACGGCCGACGTCCGGACCGGCGATGCCGTGGGCGGCGAGCCGGTCCGGCAGCATCCGCCGGGTGTCCGGCTCGACCAGCCGGTAGCCGAACGACTCGACCGGATGCGACAGCAGCCGCGCCTCCAGCGTGTACGCCGGGGTCGTCGCCAGCACCCCGTCCGCCGCCACCGGATGCTCCGTCAGCCGTACGGTCTCGCGGTACGCGGTGGAGTAGCGCAGCCGGTCGAAGAAGCGCTGACCGCTCGCCGGGTAGTGGGCGGTGATCGGGTGCGGCACCCGGTCGAGGTTGATCCGCTGGATCACCCCGGCGAGCCCCAGCGAGTGGTCGCCGTGGAAGTGGGTGACACAGAGCCGGTTGAGGTCGTGGGCGGCGACCCCGGCGCGCAGCATCTGCCGCTGGGTGCCCTCCCCGGGGTCGAACAGCAGGCCCTCGCCGTCCCAGCGCAGCAGATAGCCGTTGTGGTTACGGTGCCGGGTCGGCACCTGGCTGGCCGTGCCGAGGACGACCAGTTCGCGTACGGACACCTCGCGTCCCGTCAGACCAGACGCTGCAGGTCGCGGCCGCCGAGCACATGGGCATGGGCGTGGAAGACCGTCTGACCTGCGCCGGGACCGGTGTTGAAGACGATGCGGTAGCCGGTCGCGTCGACCTTCTCGTCCGCGGCCACCTCGCCCGCCTCGCGCAGTACGTCACCGGCGACGGCCGGCTCCGCGGCGGCCAGTTCCCGCGCGTTGGCGTAGTGGACCTTGGGGATCACCAGGACGTGGGTCGGCGCCTGGGGGTTGATGTCGCGGAAGGCGACGGTGGTCGGGGTCTCCCGGACGATGGTCGCCGGCACCTCCCCCGCCACGATCTTGCAGAACAGGCAGTCGGCCTGCGGTTCTCCCGCCACCGGTGGGCTCCTCCCGGGTCATCGGCCGCCCGGCCGCCGGAGAGTGCGGGAGCCGCCGCCGTGGCCGCCCCGTCCCGTCCCGGCGTACGCGGCGGACGCCGTACGCACCCTGCGTACGCCCTCGGATGCTACCGGCCCGGCGCCCCGTACGGCCGGGTGGGCCGACCACGCCGGGCCCGGGCCGCACGGACCGTCCACCCGGCGGCCCGGCCTCTAAGCTGACCCCGCACGGCCCCCTTTTCGCCCACGAACCGGGAGTTAACGCACCATGGCCACCACCCGCACCGCCACCACCCACTGGGAGGGCACCCTCCTCCAGGGCAAGGGCAAGGTCTCCCTGGACTCCTCCAAGGTCGGGACCTACGACATCAACTGGCCGGCCCGCGCCGAGCAGCCCAACGGCGTCACCAGCCCGGAGGAGCTGATCGCCGCCGCCCACTCCGCCTGCTACTCCATGGCCTTCTCGCACGGACTGGCCGGACAGGGCTACACCGTCGAGGACATCGACACCCAGGCGGAGGTGACCTTCCAGCCGGGTGAGGGCATCACCGCCATCGCGCTGACCGTCAAGGCGCGCGTCCCGGGGCTGTCGGAGGAGGACTTCCAGGCGGCGGCGCAGGACGCCAAGGCCAACTGCCCGGTCAGCCAGGCGCTGAAGGGCGTCCGCAACATCACCCTCACCGCCGAACTGGTCTGACCCACACCCGGACCGGCCGGGCGCCCGGCACCCGCCGCGCCGCCCGGCCCGCCCGTCAGCTCCAGCGGCCGGTACGCCCCAGCAGCAGCGCCGTCGCGGCGGTACCCGCCGTGGAGGTGCGCAGCACCGACGGGCCCAGCCGGTACGGTGCGGCGCCCGCCGCCGCGAACGCGGCCAACTCGTCCGGCGCGACCCCGCCCTCGGGACCGACGACCAGCACCACCGAACCGGCCGCGGGCAGCTCCGCGGTGGCCAGCGGGGTGGCGCCCTCCTCGTGCAGCACGGCCGCGAAATCGGCCGCCGCCAGCACCTCGGCCACCTGCTTGGTGGTGTGCGCCTCGCCCACCTCGGGGAAGGTCAGCCGCCGCGACTGCTTCCCCGCCTCCCGGGCCGTCGCCCGCCACTTCGCCAGCGACTTCGCGGCCCGCTCACCGCGCCACTGGGTCACACACCGCGACGCCGCCCAGGGGATCACGGCGTCGACGCCGGTCTCCGTCATCGTCTCCACGGCCAGTTCGCCGCGGTCGCCCTTGGGCAGCGCCTGGACGACGGTGATCCGCACCGGCGGCGCGGGCTCCGTGCGTACCTCGGCCACCGCGACGGTCAGCCGGTCCTTGCCCTCGACCGCCGTGACCGTGCCGTACGCACCGGTCCCGGCGCCGTCGGTCAGCACCACGTCCTCACCGACCCGCAGCCGCCGCACCGACACCGCGTGCCGCCCCTCGGGGCCGTCCAGCACCAGCGTGCCGCCGGGCCGTACGCCCGCCGCCGAATCCACCACGAAAACCGGCGCCGTCATGACTCGCCCCTCATCCTGCGACCGTTCACATCTCCCTGTGCCGCGTCCAGTTCGGACGCCAGCAGTGCCACCAGCTCACCGGCGGGCAGCTCCCGCGCCAACCGGTGCCCCTGCCCGGCCCACAGCGCCATGCCCTGCGCGTCCCCCGTCCGCGCCGCCGCCCTCCGCAGCCCGGCGGTCAGATGGTGCACCGCCGGATAGGCGGCCGGGGCGTACGGGCCGTGCTCCCGCAGGAAGCGGTTGACCAGGCCCCGGGCCGGGCGTCCGGTGAAGGCGCGGGTCAGCTCGGTGCGGGTGAAGAGCGGGTCGGTCAGCGCCCGCTTGTGCAGCGGGTGCGCGCCGGATTCGGGGGTGGCGAGGAAGGCGGTGCCCAGCTGCGCCGCCTCGGCACCGGCGGCGAGCACCGCGGCGATCTGCGCACCGCGCATCAGCCCTCCGGCGGCGATCACCGGCAGCCGCACCGCCTCGCGGACCTGGGTGAGCAGCGTCAGCAGCCCGAGCGGGGCGCCGGTGCCGTCGGCGTGCGGATCGTCCCGGTGGGTGCCCTGGTGGCCGCCCGCCTCGACGCCCTGCGCACAGACCGCGTCGGCGCCCGCCGCCTCCGCCGCCCGCGCCTCGTCCGGCGTGGTGACGGTGACGACGGTGTACGTGCCGACGGCGGCGAGCGAGGCGAGCACCGCGGGCGTGGGGCAGCCGAAGTGGAAGGAGACCACCGGCACCGGGTCCTCGCGCAGCACCGCCAGCTTCGCCTCGTAGCCGTCGTCCGAGCCGCCGTACGGATCGACCTCGCCGAGCCCGGTCTCGTACCAGGCGGCCTCACCGGCGAGCTGATCGCGGTAGACCTCGACGGCGGCGGTGTGGGTGAGTTCGGGGTGCGGGAGGAAGAGGTTGACGCCGAAGGGGCGGCCGGTCAGTCCGCGCAGCCGCTTGATCTCCTGGTACATGCCGTCGGGGGTCTTGAGCCCGGCGGCGAGGAAGCCGAGCCCGCCGGCCTCCCCGACGGCGGCGACCAGCTCCGGACCGGAACCGCCGCCGGCCATCGGCGCCTGCACGATCGGATGACGGCAAAGAGCGGTCAGCGCGGTGGACATGGCCACATCGTGTCATGCCCCGCGCACCGCACCGAAACGGGCAGACCCACCCGGCGCCCGGGCCGGGCGGGATCGGCCACCGCCCACCACACGCGGGTGGGCCCGGGGAAAATCCCCGGGCCCACCCGCGTGGATCGCGATCGGCTACCGCCCGTTGAACGCGTCCTTCAGCCGGGAGAACAGCCCCTGCTGCCCGGGCTGGAACTGGCCCGTCGGGCGCTCCTCGCCGCGGAGCTTGGCGAGACGGCGCAGCAGTTCCTCCTGCTCGGGGTCGAGCTTGGAGGGCGTCTGGACCTCGACGTGGACGATCAGGTCGCCACGGCCGTTGCCCCGCAGATGGGTCACGCCGCGCTGGTGCAGCGGGATCGACTGACCGGACTGGGTGCCGGGCCGGACGTCGATCTCCTCGACGCCGTCCAGCGTCTCCAGCGGACACTTCGTGCCCAGCGCCGCCGCCGTCATCGGGATGGTGACGGTGCAGTGCAGATCGTCGCCGCGCCGCTGGAAGACGGGGTGCGCCTGCTCGTGGATCTCGACGTAGAGGTCACCGGCGGGACCGCCGCCGGGGCCGACCTCGCCCTCGCCCGCGAGCTGGATGCGGGTGCCGTTGTCGACGCCCGCGGGGATCTTGACGGTCAGCGTGCGGCGCGACCGGATCCGGCCGTCACCGGCGCACTCCGGGCACGGCGTCGGCACGACCGTACCGAAGCCCTGACACTGCGGACACGGCCGCGAGGTCATGACCTGACCGAGGAAGGACCGCGTGACCTGCGAGACCTCACCGCGACCGCGGCACATGTCACAGGTCTGCGCGGAGGTGCCGGGGGCCGCGCCCTCACCGGTGCACGTGGTGCACACGATGGCGGTGTCGACCTGGATCTCCTTGGTCGTCCCGAACGCCGCCTCGTCCAGCTCGATGTCGAGGCGGATCATCGCGTCCTGACCGCGCCGGGTCCGCGAGCGCGGTCCGCGCTGCGCGGAGGCGCCGAAGAACGCGTCCATGATGTCGGAGAAGTTGCCGAATCCGGCGCCGAAGCCACCGGCTCCGCCACCGCCGCCGCCCGCCTGCGAGAGCGGGTCGCCACCGAGGTCGTAGACCTGCTTCTTCTGCGGGTCCGACAGCACCTCGTAAGCGGCGTTGATCTCCTTGAACCGCTCCTGGGTCTTCGGATCCGGGTTCACATCCGGGTGCAGCTCACGCGCCAGCCGCCGGAAAGCCTTCTTGATCTGGTCCTGCGAGGCGTCGCGGCCGACGCCGAGGACCGTGTAATAGTCCGTGGCCACTTACGACTCCGCCAGGATCTGTCCGACGTAACGTGCCACTGCGCGTACCGCTCCCATCGTTCCGGGGTAGTCCATGCGGGTCGGTCCGACCACGCCGAGTTTGGCGACTGCCTCGTCGCCCGAACCGTAGCCGACCGCAACCACCGACGTGGACGCAAGTCCTTCATGGGCATTCTCATGCCCGATACGTACGGTCATGCCCGAGTCCTTGGCCTCCCCGAGCAGTTTGAGCAGCACCACGTGCTCCTCAAGAGCCTCCAGCACCGGCCGGATCGTCAGCGGGAAGTCGTGCCCGAAGCGGGTGAGATTGGCGGTACCGCCGATCACCAACCGCTCCTCGGTCTCCTCCACCAACGTCTCCAGCAGCACCGACAGCACCGTCGAGACCGTGCCGCGGTCCTCCTGCTCGAAGGAGTCCGGAAGATCCTGCACCAATTGCGGCACATCCGCGAACCGGCGTCCCACGACCCGGCTGTTGAGCCGGGCCCGCAGATCCGCCAGCGACGCCTCGCCGAACGGCCCCTGACAGTCGATCAGGCGCTGTTCGACGCGTCCGGTGTCGGTGATCAGGACGAGCATCAGCCGCGCCGGGGCCAGCGCCAGCAGTTCGACATGGCGGACGGTGGACCGCGTCAGCGACGGGTACTGCACCACCGCGACCTGCCGGGTCAGCTGCGCCAGCAGCCGGACCGTACGGCCCACCACGTCGTCCAGATCGACCGCGCCGTCCAGGAAGTTCTGGATCGCGCGGCGCTCGGGGCTGGAAAGCGGCTTGACACCGGCGAGCTTGTCGACGAAGAGGCGGTAGCCCTTGTCGGTGGGGATCCGGCCCGCGCTGGTGTGCGGCTGGGCGATGAATCCCTCTTCCTCCAGGACCGCCATGTCGTTACGGACGGTGGCCGGGGAGACACCGAGCCGATGGCGCTCGGTCAGCGCCTTCGAACCGACCGGCTCCTCGGTGCCGACGTAGTCCTGGACGATGGCACGCAGCACCTCCAGCCTGCGTTCACTGAGCACCGCGCACACCTCCAGTCCCGCCGTCCCGCGGCTTCCTCGC
The DNA here is from genome assembly GCF_000718015.1 of Streptomyces catenulae. Lineage (GTDB taxonomy): Bacteria > Actinomycetota > Actinomycetes > Streptomycetales > Streptomycetaceae > Streptomyces > Streptomyces catenulae. The sequence continues at coordinate 16,414 of NZ_JODY01000015.1, forward strand.
CTGGCACTCCACCGGTCCGAGTGCCAGTACCGCTCCAGTGTACGGCCGGGTCGCACCGGCGGGGCAAGGGTCTCGCGTGCGACACCGGCCACGCCCCGTGATCCGCCGGGCGACGCCACCGCGCTACCGATAGCGTCTCGGCATGCGCACGACTTGGGAAGAGGCGGGATGGGAACGGCTCGGTGACGGCGTCGCCCGCCGCCGGATGCCGGGCTGGGACGAGACGGTGGGCGCCGTCGTGGGGTCGGACGGTGTGCTGCTCGTCGACACCGGCGCCACCCTGCGCGACGGCGCCGCGCTGCGGCTCACCGTCCGCCGGGTGGTGGGCCGCGACGTGACACACATCGCGCTGACCCATCCGCACTTCGACCACGTCCTGGGCACCGCCGCCTTCGCCGGGGTGCAGGTTTTCGCCGCCACCGGCGCCGCCGAACTGCTGGCCCGCGAGCGGGAGACGCTGCGCGAGGACGCGGTGCGCCACGGCGTCGACCCGGACTCCGCCACCGACGCCACCGACATCCTGGTGCTGCCGCACCACGGGGTGCACGGCGAGCTGGCCGTCGACCTCGGTGACCGGCAGGTGCTGCTCGCCAACGTCGGTCCCGGCCACACCGCGCACGACCTCGCGGTCCTCGTCCCGGGGCGGGGCGACGACCCCGAGGTGGTCTTCTGCGGCGACCTCGTCGAGGAGTCCGGTGAGCCGTCCGCCGGGCCCGACGCCCTCGGGCGGCAGTGGCCCGCCGCCCTGGACCGGCTGCTGGCGCTGGGCGGCGAGGAGGCGCGGTACGTCCCCGGGCACGGCGCCGTGGTGGACGCCGCCTTCGTCCGCGCCCAACGCGACGCGCTCGCCGCCCGCTTCGCCGCCCCGCCGGTCTGAGCCGCGCCCGCACCCGTCACCCCGACCCGTCACAGAACAGGCATCCGGACACCATGCAGAGCAAGCACTACGGTCCCGACCTCACCCCGCCGTGGAAGAAGCGGCGGCCCGCGCCGGAGGTGGCGGCGGAGCCGGATCTGGTGGTCGAGGAGGTGACCACGGGGTTCTGCGGGGCGGTGATCCGCTGCGAGAAGTCGGCGCAGGGGCCGACGGTCACCCTGGAGGACCGGTTCGGCAAGCACCGCGTCTTCCCGATGGAGCCGCGCGGCTTCCTGCTGGAGGGCGAGGTCGTCACGCTCGTACGGCCCCGGGAGCGGGCGGCGGGCGGTCCGGCGCGGACGGCGTCCGGTTCGCTGGCGGTGCCCGGCGCACGGGCCAGGGTCGCCCGGGCGGGCCGGATCTATGTGGAGGGGCGGCACGACGCGGAGCTGGTCGAGCGGGTGTGGGGCGACGATCTGCGCATCGAGGGCGTGGTCGTGGAGTACCTGGAGGGCATCGACGACCTGCCGGAGATCGTCCGCGCCTTCTCCCCCGGGCCCGACGCCCGCCTCGGCGTCCTCGTCGACCATCTGGTGCCCGGTTCGAAGGAGTCCCGGATCGCGGCGGGCGTGACCGACCCGCAGGTGTGCGTGGTGGGCCATCCGTACATCGACGTGTGGGAGGCGGTGAAGCCGTCGTCGGTGGGGATCGCGGCGTGGCCGGTCGTGCCGCGCGGCCAGGACTGGAAGACGGGGGTGTGCCGGGCGCTGGGCTGGCCGGAGAACACCGGCGCCGCCTGGCAGCGGATCCTGTCGGGCGTACGCAGCTACAAGGACATCGAGCCCGCGCTGCTGGGCCGGGTGGAGGAGCTGATCGACTTCGTCACGGTCGGCGGCGCCGCCTGAGGGGCGGAATGTTCTTGGTCTCCCGCTCGCCCTCCCCAGCACGCCGCGTCTCGGCCACCGACGGAGGGAGGGCGGGACGGGGCGCAGGGCGCCCGCGGGGGTTCACACTTGCGGCGGTCAGTCCACCAGATCCCGCACCACCGCGTCGGCCAGCAGGCGGCCACGGAGTGTCAGGACGGCGCGACCCGCCTCGTACGGGGCGGGCTCCAGGAGGCCGTCGGTGAGCGCGCGGGCGGCGGCGCGGGCTCCGGCGGGGGCCAGGAGGTCCAGGGGGCAGCCGTCGGCGAGGCGCAGTTCCAGGAGGATGCGTTCGACGCGGCGGTCCTCGTCGGCGAGGAGTTCGCGACCGGCGCCCGGGGAGCGGCCCTCGGTCAGCGCCTGGGCGTAGGCGCCGGGGTGCTTGACGTTCCACCAGCGGACGCCGCCGACGTGGCTGTGGGCGCCGGGGCCCGCGCCCCACCAGTCGGCGCCGGTCCAGTACAGCTCGTTGTGGCGGCAGCGGGCGGCGTCGGTGGTGGCCCAGTTGGAGACCTCGTACCAGCGGAAACCGGCGGCGGCGAGGCGTTCGTCGGCGATGAGGTAGCGGTCGGCGTGCACATCGTCGTCGGTCATCGGGACCTCGCCGCGGCGGATGCGCCGGGCCAGCTGGGTGCCCTCCTCGACGATCAGGGCGTACGCGGAGACGTGGTCCGGCCCGGCGGCGAGGGCGGCGTCCAGGCTGGCGCGCCAGTCGTCGTCGCTCTCGCCCGGGGTGCCGTAGATCAGATCGAGATTGACGTGCGCGAACCCGGCGGCGCGCGCCTCGGCGACGCAGGCTTCGGGGCGGCCGGGGGTGTGGGTGCGGTCGAGGATCTTCAGGACGTGCGGGCGGGCGCTCTGCATGCCGAAGGAGACGCGGTTGAAGCCGCCTGCCAGTAGCCCGTCGAGGTAGCGCGGGTCGACGGTCTCCGGGTTGGCCTCGGTGGTGATCTCGGCATCCGGGGCGAGCCCGAACTCGTCGCGGATCGCGGCCAGCATCCGGCCGAGGTCGGCGGCGGGCAGCAGGGTCGGGGTGCCGCCGCCGACGAAGACCGTCTCGACCTGCCGCGGGTCGTCGCCGAGCACCTTGCGGGCCAGCCGGATCTCCTCGACGAGGTGGTCGGCGTAGGTCTCCCGGGAGGCGAGGGCGCCACCGGGGCCGCGCAGCTCGCTCGCGGTGTAGGTGTTGAAGTCGCAGTAGCCGCAGCGGGTCGCGCAGTACGGGACGTGCAGGTAGAAACCGAGCGGGCGGTCGGCGGCGCCGGTCAGCGCGGCGGCGGGCAGCGCCCCGTCCCCGGGCATCGGCTCCCCATCGGGCAGTGCGGAAGGCATGGGGTCCATTGTCCGTCATCCGGCGGCGGCCCCGGGCCGCGGCGGGGACGGGGCCGCGCGGACCGCCCGCAGGCCCGTCTCCGCGCCTCTCCGGGCGGCGCCCCGGCCCGGGCCCGCCCTACCCCTCCGTCCGGCCCTCCGGGAGCGCCTGGAGGACGAGGAGGGCCAGGTCGTCGTCGGGCGGGGTCGGGGAGAAGCCGTGGACGGCGCGGCGGATGTGTTCGGCGATGTCGGTCGCGGGCCGTCCGGCGCAGGCGGCGAGGGTGCGGGCCAGCCCGTCGTCGTCATCGAACTGGTTACGGCCCGAGCGGCGTTCGGTGACGCCGTCGGTGACGCAGAGCAGCGTCTCGCCCGGGGCGAGGTCGAACGCCTCGCTCTCGTACGTGGCGTCGCCGACCACGCCCAGCAGCATCTGCGGGGCGGCGACCACCCGGACCGTGCCGTCGGCGGCGAGGACCAGCGGGAGCGGGTGTCCGGCGCTGGCCAGGGTGCAGCGGACGCCGCCGGAGCCGTCCGGGTGCGGGACGATCTCGCCGTAGAGCAGCGACAGGAAGCGGGCCTGTTCGCCCTCGTCGCGCAGGCCGACGGAGGACTGCACCCCGGCCTCGGCGGCGACGGCGGCGGCCACCGCGGCGACGGAGTCGGCCGCCTCGCGGGCCATGGTCTCGTTGAGCCGGTCCAGCACCGCGCCGACGCCGAAGCCGTCGCGGGCCAGCAGCCGCAGCACCGGCCGGGCGAGCCCGGTGACGGCCGCCGCCTCCGGGCCGCTGCCGCAGACGTCGCCGAGGGCGAAGCACCAGCGACCGTCGCCCGCGTCGAAGAGATCCCAGAAGTCGCCGCCCGCCCAGGCGCCCGCGCGCGGTTCGTAGACCACGGCGGAGGCGACGCCGGGGACCTGCGCGCGGCCGTGCGGCAGCAGCCGCCGCTGGAGGACCCGGCTGATCCGCTCCTGTCGGCTGTACGCCCGGGCGGTGGCAACGGCGCGGGCGACGCGGCGGCACAGGTCCTCGGAGAGGCCGACCGCCGCGTCGGGGAAGCGCGGCAGCCCGGACCGGCCGAGCAGCACCGTGCCCAGCCGCAGACCGCCGCTGATCAGCGGGCAGGCGAGGGCGGCGCCGGGGTCGGCCCCCGGGGTCTCGCCGCCCGTCGCGTCCGGGCCGTCCGCGCCCTCCGGCCACGCCCAGGGGACGGCCGAGCCGTCGGTGGCGCCGGACCGCGCGGGCGCCCCCGGGGGCGGGGCCTTCTCCAGGGCCAGCCGGAGCGGGTCGATGAGGCTCTCGCGGGAGTGCCAGACGTGGGCGAGGCGCGGCGGTTCGTCGCCACCGGCCGCGCCCGGCACCGGCCCGCCGGTCTCGCCGTCGTAGAGCCACACCGCGCACCAGTCGGCGAGCCGGGGCACCGCGAGCTGGGCGGCGAGGGAGGCGATGCGGTCGGCGTCGAGCGGGCCGGAGAGCAGGTCGGACGCCTCGGCGAGGAAGGTCGGGGCGCCGTGCGTGATCCACTCGGCGGCGGCGCCCGAGGGGCCGGGGTCGGGGGCGGCGTACCCGTAGGAGGTGTCGCTGTAGCTGCCCGCCCCGTAGGCGGCGTCGGCGTATCCGGCGGCGGGCCGGTCGGCCGCCGGGGCCTCGGGGTCGCGGCCGGACGCCGGGCGGTACGCGCCGTCCGGCCCTTCGGGGCGGTACGCGGGGGCGTCGTCCGGGGCGGTGCGGGCGGCCGGGACGTGGCCGGGCGCGCGGTCCGTGCCGGGCTCCGGGGTGGCGGTCGTGAGGCGGAACCAGACGGCCTTGGCGGCGCGGTCGTAGGTGATGCCCCAGGAGGCGGCGACCGCGCCGACCAGTTGGAGGCCGTGGCCCGCGCCGCCGGGCAGCTCGCCGTGGTGCGGGCCGCACACCGGGCGGGTGGGGTGGCGGTCGGCCACCTCGACGGTCAGGCCGTCCGTGTCGAGGCGGCAGCGGACGTCGACGTCGGTTCCGGCGTGCACCACGGCGTTGGTCACCAACTCGCTGACCAGCAGTACCGCTTCGTCGGTCAGCCGCCCGTCCAGCCGCTCCGCGCCCGGTGGCCGCCGGGCCGTCCAGTCGGCGAGCGTGGCGCGGACGAAGCGGCGGGCGTCGGCCGCCGCCCGGGCCGTGCCCGGCAGGGCGAGGGAGCGGGCCGCCCCTGCCGCGCCCGCCGGGTCCGCGGCTCCGGTCTCCGCCGCTAACGCAGTCGTCGTCATCCCCGCACCTCCCGCGCGGCACGGCCGTCCGCCGCGTGCCGCACGGACAGGGTGACAGACCGGGCGCGTGCCACGACACCGCGTCACCGCGGAACGGCGCGCGGACGGCGGGGAAGCGGCCGGGAAGCGCAGGCAGCGGGCCTGCGGGCGGATCCGTCACCGGACGGGCGAGGGGGCGCGCGGCGCCCCGGCGCCCGCCCGGGCGGGCGCCCTCACGCCTCCCGGGCGCCGGAGTACATCTCGTCGAGGAGGTCCTTGAAGGTCCGCTCGACGACCGGCCGCTTCACCTTGAGGCTGGGGGTGACCTCGCCGTGCTCGATGTCCAGGTCGCGCGGGAGCAGCCGGAACTTGCGGACCTGCTGCCAGCGCTGGAGGCCCTCGTTGACCCGCTCGACATAGCCGTCGATCAGATCGCGGGTCCGCCGGTCCGCGACGACCTCGGCGTACGGGCGGTCGGCCATGCCGTGCTCGGCGGCCCAGCTCAGCACCGTCGGCTCGTCGAGGGCGATGAGGGCGGTGCAGAAGTTCCGGTTGGCGCCGTGCACCAGGACGTTGGAGATGAACGGGCAGAGCGCCTTGAAGCGGCCCTCGACCTCCGCCGGGGCGATGTACTTGCCGCCCGACGTCTTGATCAGGTCCTTCTTGCGGTCGGTGAGCCGCAGATAGCCGTCGGCCGACAGCTCGCCGATGTCACCGGTGTGGAACCAGCCGTCGGACTCCAGGACCTCCGCGGTCTGCGCCTCCAGCCCGTGGTAGCCCTGCATGATGCCGGGGCCGCGCAGCAGGATCTCGCCGTCCTCGGCGATCCGTACCTCGGTGCCGGGCAGCGGCTTGCCGACCGTGCCGGTGCGGTACGCCTCGCCGGGGTTGACGAAGCTGGCGGCGCTGGACTCCGTCAGGCCGTAGCCCTCCAGGATGTGGATCCCGGCGCCCGCGAAGAAGTAGCCGATCTCCGGGGCGAGGGCGGCGGAGCCGGAGACGGCGGCGCGCAGCCGGCCGCCGAACGCCGCGCGCAGCTTGGCGTAGACGAGCGCGTCGGCGGCCTTGTGCTTGGCGGCGAGCGCGAAGGGGACGGAGGCGTTGCCGGTGCGGCGGAAGGTGTCCTGGGAGACCTTGGCGTACTCCCGGGCCACGCCCGCCGCCCACTGGAAGATCTTGTACTTGGCGGCGCCGCCCTCGCGCGCCTTGGCGGCGACGCCGTTGTAGACCTTCTCGAAGATGCGCGGGACGGCCGCCATGTAGGTCGGCCGGACCACCGGCAGATTCTCGATGATCTTGTCGACCCGGCCGTCGACCGCGATGACGTGGCCGACCGAGATCTGCCCGGCGGTCAGCACCTTGCCGAAGACATGGGCGAGCGGCAGCCAGAGGTACTGCACGTCCTCCGCGGTGACCATGCCGGTGGCCTGGATGGCACGCGCCATGTACGACCAGCAGTCGTGCGCCAGCCGTACGCCCTTGGGGCGGCCGGTGGTGCCGGAGGTGTAGATGAGCGTGGCGAGCTGGTCGGCGCGGAGGGCGGCGACGCGTTCGGTGACGCACTCCGGGTGCTGCTCCAGGTAGGCGGCGCCGCGCTTCTCCAGGTCGGCGAGGGAGAGCACCCAGCCCTCGGGGTCGTCCTCGGCGGGCCGGGCGTCGGCCTCCTCGATGACGACGACATGGGCGAGGTCGGGCAGGTCGGCGCGGCGCTCGCGGACCTTGTCGAGCTGGGCGGCGTCCTCCGCGATCAGCACCCGGCTGCCGGAGTCGGCCAGGATGTACGCGGTCTCCTCGGCGTTGGTGCTGGGGTAGACCGTGGTGGTGGCGGCGCCGGAACAGAGCACGCCGAGGTCGGCGAGGATCCATTCCACGCGGGTCGCGGCGGCCAGCGCCACCCGCTCCTCGGGGCGCACCCCGAGGGCCATCAGACCCGCGGCCGTGGCGTACACCCGCTGCGCGGCGTCGTTCCAGGTCAGCGACTTCCAGTCGTCGGGGCCCGTACCCGAGACGGGCGGCACGGGGTGACGGAACGCCTCCGCGTCGGGCGTCGCGGCGACCCGCTCCAGAAAGAGGCTCGCCACCGAAGGCGGGCGGTTGTCGATCAGCGTGTGGGTGTCCGTCACGGCATCCTCCGGGGCCCGCTACATTGCTGGTGACTCGCGAGTAACCTTTGAGCAGAGATCAGAGTAGGCCGCGTTCCGCCGCCATGTAAGGGTCTGCGGCCGACTGGTTCACGAAGTGATCCGTACGCTGTACGTCCAGCTGCCCCCTCGCCGCATCTCCGGCATATCCCCCGGAAGCCTGCCGTCCGGGACGTCTCCCCCCCTCGCGCGGCCCCGTGGACGACGCAGGGCGCCGACCCCTCGCGCGGGGTCGGCGCCCTGTCCGGAACGCGCCCGCTCCCCCCGTGCCGGGGAGGGCGGGACGCGGCCGCTACTTCTTCTTGTCGCCGTCGGAGTCCGAGGAGAGCACCGCGATGAACGCCTCCTGCGGCACCTCCACGCTGCCGACCATCTTCATCCGCTTCTTGCCCTCCTTCTGCTTCTCCAGCAGCTTCCGCTTACGGGAGATGTCACCGCCGTAGCACTTGGCGAGGACGTCCTTGCGGATGGCGCGGACCGTCTCACGGGCGATGACCCGGCTGCCGATCGCCGCCTGGATCGGCACCTCGAAGCCCTGCCGCGGAATCAGCTCCCGCAGCTTGCCGACGAGCCGGACGCCGTACGCGTACGCCTTGTCCTTGTGGCAGATCGCGGAGAACGCGTCGACCTTGTCGCCGTGGAGCAGGATGTCGACCTTGACGAGGTCGGCGACCTGCTCGCCGGTGGGCTCGTAGTCCAGCGAGGCGTAGCCGCGGGTCTTGGACTTGAGCTGGTCGAAGAAGTCAAAGACGACCTCGGCGAGCGGGAGGGTGTAGCGGATCTCGACGCGGTCCTCGGAGAGGTAGTCCATGCCGAGGAGGGTGCCGCGCCGGGTCTGGCACAGCTCCATGATCGCGCCGATGAACTCGCTGGGCGCCAGGATGGTGGCGCGCACGACCGGCTCATGGACCTTGTCGATCTTGCCGGTGGGGAACTCGCTCGGGTTGGTGACCTCGTGGTGCGCGCCGTCCTCCATGTCGACCTGGTAGACGACGTTGGGGGCGGTGGCGATCAGCGCGAGGTTGAACTCGCGCTCCAGCCGCTCGCGGATGACCTCCAGGTGCAGCAGGCCCAGGAAGCCGACGCGGAAACCGAAGCCGAGCGCCGCGGAGGTCTCGGGCTCGTAGACCAGCGCCGCGTCGTTGAGCTGGAGCTTGTCCAGCGCCTCGCGCAGCTCCGGGTAGTCCGAGCCGTCCAGCGGGTACAGGCCCGAGAACACCATCGGCTTGGGGTCCTTGTAGCCGCCCAGCGCCTCGGTCGCACCGTTGTTGAGCTGGGTGATCGTGTCACCGACCTTGGACTGCCGGACGTCCTTCACACCGGTGATCAGATAGCCCACCTCGCCCACGGAGAGGCCGTCGGCGGCCTTCATCTCGGGCGAGTTGGTGCCGATCTCCAGCAGCTCGTGGGCGGCGCCGGTGGACATCATCCGGATCCGCTCGCGCTTGTTGAGGGTGCCGTCGACGACCTTCACGTACGTCACGACGCCGCGGTAGGCGTCGTAGACCGAGTCGAAGATCATCGCGCGGGCGGGGGCGTCCTTGACGCCGACCGGCGCCGGGACGTCACGGACCACGCGGTCCAGCAGCTCGGGCACGCCGACGCCGGTCTTGGCGGAGACCCGCAGCACGTCCTCCGGCTCGCAGCCGACGAGGTTCGCCAGCTCCGCGGCGAACTTCTCGGGCTGCGCGGCGGGCAGGTCGATCTTGTTGAGGACGGGGATGATCGTGAGGTCGTTCTCCATCGCCAGGTAGAGGTTGGCGAGGGTCTGCGCCTCGATCCCCTGCGCGGCGTCGACGAGGAGGATGCAGCCCTCGCACGCGGCGAGGGAGCGGGAGACCTCGTAGGTGAAGTCGACGTGACCGGGGGTGTCGATCATGTTGAGGATGTGGTGCGTACCGCTCCGCTCCTCACCCTCGGACGGCGACCACGGGAGCCGCACCGCCTGGGACTTGATCGTGATGCCGCGCTCGCGCTCGATGTCCATGCGGTCGAGGTACTGCGCGCGCATCTGCCGCTGGTCGACGACACCGGTGATCTGGAGCATCCGGTCGGCGAGCGTCGACTTGCCGTGGTCGATGTGCGCGATGATGCAGAAGTTACGGAGGAGGTCCGGATCGGTACGGCTCGGCTCCGGCACGTTCGTAGAGGTCGCGGGCACGCAGGGTCCATTCAAGGCGGGTAGGCGGAACAGGGTGCGTCCGGCGGACCCGCCATGATCCGCAAGACCACCCTCGGGTGTGACGTCCTCCCCATGGTCCCATGAGCGGCACCCCCAACCCGTTCCGGGCGCTCCCCCGCAGCTCCGGATGGCTCCCGGCGGCGGGCACCCTCGGGCGGAAAGTGGCCGGATTGGGTGGCTGAGGGGGCGGCTGGTAACCTGGTCCACTGCGCTTCGTGCCCTCTCCGTACGTGGCGCAACTCGAAACTCCAACGAACCTGAAAAGGCTCTTTCGTGGCGAACATCAAGTCCCAGATGAAGCGGATCAAGACCAACGAGAAGGCTCGTCAGCGCAACAAGGCTGTCAAGTCCACTCTGAAGACCGCGATCCGTCGCACCCGCGAGGCCGTGGAGGCCGGTGACCTGCAGAAGGCCACCACCGCCCAGGCCGAGGCCGCCAAGAAGCTCGACAAGGCCGTCAGCAAGGGTGTCATCCACAAGAACGCCGCCGCCAACAAGAAGTCGGCGCTGGCGAAGAAGGTCGCCGGCCTCAAGGGCTGAACGACCTCCGTCGGACGGCCTGCCGTCTGACCTGCACCACCCCGCCGTCGGGGACCCAGCGGCCCCTCTCTCCGCTCCTCGCACGGTGCACCACCGCGCCGCACACGGCCTGCGTTCGCCACGCGGGTGCGGCGCACCCCGGCCCACCCGGCCTCTCGCCGGGCGCGCCGACACATGACACATACGGAAAGCCCCGCCGGTGCCCTTCCCCAGGGTCGGCGGGGCTTTCTGTCGCGCGTTTCCGGGCGGGGCGGTTCGGGCTCCGGGCGGGGCCTTCGGGGCTCCGGGCGGGGGCGGTGGGCCGGACATTGAGCGTCGGGCCCGGGACGGTGACCGTGGGGCCGTGCGGTGGGGTTCGCCGGGCCGGGGCGTTGTCGGTGGGGTCCGTTACTCTGCGGGCATGTCGATCTCGGGGGATTCCGGCCGTTCCTACGGCCCGCCGCAGCCGAACCCTTACGGCGGTCCGGTCCCGGCACCGTCCCATCCGTACGCCCCGCCGCCGCCCGGCGGCTTCGGGCCGCCCGTTCCGCCGCAGCCACCGGCTCCGGACACCGGCGGTAAGGGCGCGTCCGGCTGGATATGGGCGATCGGCGGCGCCGTCGCGACCAGTGCGCTCTGGGGCTCGCTGCTCTTCGCCACCGGCGGGTTCAGCGGTGAGCCCTCCCCGGACCTCGCCGGATACACGTACACCTCCGACCTGTGCGCGGACACCTCCCTCAAGCCCTTCGAGGACGGCCGGTACCGCCCGTCGCAGAACCCCTCCACCTCCGGCGCCAACCCGGAGCACAGCGGCTCCCAGCAGCCCTCCGTCGACTCCATGTGGTGCAACATCACGCTGCAACAGGACGGCGGAAGCAGCTCCGACTACTCCTCGGCGACCGTCTACACCACCGCGGTCCTGCACAAGAAGAGCGACCCCGCCCCGGAGTTCGCCGACACCTACCGCGCCTACGAGAAGCAGAGCTCGCCCTCGAACCACTACAAGGTCACACCGGTCGAGGACCTCGGCGACGAGGCGTATCTGGTGACCCGCGAGGGCCAGGACAGCAACACCGGGCGGTACGCGATCCTCGCCGTCCGCCACGGCTGGACCACCTACCAGACGACCTGGTCCAGCTACGCCTCCGGCCGGAGCACCAACAACCAGCCGACACCGGAGGACGTGGGCGACATGCTCAAGGCCAGCACCCGGGAGACGCTGGCGAAACTACGGGGGTGAGGGGGCTGGGGGCTGGGGCCGCCGGTCGGCGGGGGCCGGGGCCGGGTAGGGCCTTCGCCCGGGGCGGAGGCCGGTGCTTGCCGGGTGCCGGGAGGCTCGCCGGTCGGCCGGGCCCCGGGCCTGGCGGGGCCTTCGCCCGGGGCGGACGGGGCGGTTGCCGGGTGCCCGGGTATCGGGGTGCCGGGCCGTCCCCGGTCAGGGGCTGAAGGCGGGCGTGGCCTTCCGCGGGTCCGGCGCCGACCGTTCCGTGTGGGTCAGCGGGAGCGGGCCGCGCGGGCGACCGCCACCACGGCCTTCTCCAGGGCGTATTCGGGGTCGTCCCCGCCGCCCTTGACGCCTGCGTCGGCGGCGGCCACCGCGCGTAGCGCCGTCGCCACGCCATCCGCCGACCAGCCACGCATCTGCTGCCGTACGCGGTCGATCTTCCACGGCGGCATCCCCAGCTCACGGGCGAGATCGCCGGGGCGGGCGCCGCGCGGGGCGGAGGCCAGCTTGCCGATGGCGCGGACGCCCTGGGCGAGCGCGCTGGTGATCATGACGGGGGCGACGCCGGTCGCGATCGACCAGCGCAGCGCCTCCAGCGCCTCGGCCGCCCGGCCCTCCACCGCACGGTCGGCGACGGTGAAGCTCGACGCCTCGGCCCGACCGGTGTAGTAGCGCGCGACGACCGCCTCGTCGATCGTGCCCTCGATGTCGGCGGCCAGCTGCGCACAGGCCGACGCCAGCTCCCGCAGATCGCTGCCGATCGCATCGACCAGCGACTGGCACGCCTCGGAGGTCGCGGAGCGCCCCGCCGCCCGGAACTCGCCCCGCACGAACGACAGCCGATCGGCGGGCTTCGTCATCTTCGCGCACGCCACCTCGCGGGCGCCCGCCTTCCTGGCGGCGTCCAGCAGCCCCTTGCCCTTGGCGCCGCCCGCGTGCAGCAGCACGAGCGTGATCTCCTCGGCGGGCGAGGTGAGATACGTCTTCACGTCCTTGACGGAATCCGCTGACAGATCCTGGGAGTTGCGCACCACCACGACCTTGCGCTCCGCGAAGAGCGACGGGCTGGTCAGCTCGGCGAGGGTGCCGGGCTGGAGCTGGTCGGAGGTGAGGTCCCGCACATCGGTGTCCGCGTCGGCGGCGCGGGCAGCCGCCACCACCTGCTGGACCGCGCGGTCCAGCAGCAGGTCCTCCTGGCCCACCGCGAGCGTCACGGGGGCGAGCGGATCGTCGTTTGCACTCTTCCTGGCCATCGCGTTCCAGCATCCCACGCCCCACCGACAGTCCCGCCCCGCGCACCCGCCGGACCGGCCCGTCCGGCACGCCGGTCCGCTGACCGACAATGGCCGGGTGAGCGATGCACGACACGTACTGGTACTGCCCGACCGCGACGCCGCCGAGGAGGTGGCCGAGGCCCTGACCGAACGCTTCGGCGTCCCCGAGGAGCCCCAGCTCGTACGGGACGCCCTGGCCGGGGAGGACGACGCCGAGGACGCCCAGTGGCTGGTGGTCGTCGAGGACCCGGACGGCCGCTACGACGCCCACCGGCTGGACGCCCTCGCCGCCGAGCACGAGGGGTGGCGCGAGAGGGAGTAACGGCCGGCGGGGCCGGGCCCGTGCGGCGGCGGATCCGGTGGCGGGAGGCCCAGCCGAAGCGGCACGGGCGGCTGCGGTGTGCCGGAGGGGTGTGGCCGGGAGGGCGGCGGAGGCCGCTGGTCCTGTCGTCGGGGCGGCGGTCCTCGGTGGTCACCGCCAGGTGCCGGTGGGTGCCGAGCACCGCCGACGCGCCCCCGGTGTCGGTGCGCAGGACCATGGCGCCCCCGCGCCGTAACGCGTCGACCGTGCGGGGCGCCGGATGGCCGTACGGGTTGTCCGCGCCCACCGAGATGAGCGCGAGCCGCGGTGCCAGGCGTTGGAGCAGCGCCGGGTCCTGATGGGCGGAGCCGTGGTGGGCGACCTTGAGGACGTCCACGGCGGTCAGCTCCGGGTGCGCGGCCAACAGGGCCTGCTGGGCGGGTGGTTCGAGGTCTCCCAGGAGCATCAGGGTCAGATCGCCGCTGTGGACGAGCAGCGTCACGCTGGCGTTGTTGGGCCCCGACGCGCCGCCCGTGCCGTCCGCCGGGGGCCACAGGACCTCCCAGCTCAGCTGCCCCAGACGGCGCCGCTCCCCGGGCACCGCCGGGACCACCGGGACGCCCGCCTCCGCCGCCGTACGCCGGACGGACTCCGCCTGTCCGGGCGGCTCCCGCAGCGTGGTCGTCTCGATCAGGCCGACCGACCGGCCACGCAGCACCCCCGGCAGCCCGTCGACATGGTCGGCGTGGAAGTGGCTCAGCACCACCACGGGCACCCGCCGCACCCCCAGGGCCGTCAGACAGCGGTCCATCGCACGGGGCTCCGGCCCCGCGTCCACCACCAGGGCCGTACCGTCACCCGCCGCCAGGACCAGGCCGTCGCCCTGCCCCACATCGCAGGCCACCGCCCGCCACCCCGGCGGGGGCCAGCCCGTCACCACCCGGGTCAGCGGTACCGGCCGCCACACCACCAGGACCAGCGCCAGCGCACACACCGCGCACAGCCACCGGCGGCGCAGCACCCGCCGCCCGAGCGGCACCAGCACGACCGTGACGGCGGCGAGCGCGAGCCCGCCCGTCCAGCCACCCGGCCAGCCGAACTCCGCCCCGGGCAGCGCCGCCCCCGTACGCGCCACCCCGGCGATCCAACCGACAGGCCAGCCCGCGCACCACGCCAACGCCCGGGCGAGGAAGGGGAGTACGGGCGCCACGGCGAGCGCCGCGTACCCGAGGACCGTGGCCGGGGCGACGGCCAGCTCCGCCAGGAGGTTGCAGGGCACCGCCAGCAGGCCGACCCGGGCCGCGAGGACCGCGACGACCGGGGCACAGACCGCCTGGGCGGCGGCAGCGGCGGCGATCACCTCGGCGAGACGCGGCGGCACCCGGCGCCTGCGCAGGGCCGCGCTCCAACGGGGCGCGAGCACCAGGAGCGCCCCCGTGGCCAGGACCGACAGCAGGAACCCGTAACTGCGGGCCAGCCACGGGTCGTAGAGCACCAGCAGCAGCACCGCCGCGCCCAGGGCGGGCAGCAGGGAGCGGCGGCGTCCGGTGCCGATCGCCACCAGGGTGATCAGGCCGCACGCGGCGGCCCGCAGCACGCTGGGGTCCGGTCGGCACACGACGACGAAGGCGAGCGCGAGACCGCCCCCGGCGAAGGCGGTGGCCCGCAGTGAGAGGCCCAGGCGCGGGGCCAGACCGCGGCGTTCGGCGCGGGAGGCGAGGTGCGGCGGGCCGATCAGCAGCGCCAACACGATGGTGAGGTTGCTGCCGGACACGGCGAGCAGGTGGGTGAGGTCGGTGGCCCGGAACGCGTCGTCGAGGTCGGGCGGCACCCGTGAGGTGTCCCCCACCACCAGGCCGGGCAGCAGCCCGCGGGCGTCGGGCGAGAGTCCGTCGGAGGCGTCGCGGAGCCCGGCGCGCAGACCGCCGGCCAGCCGCTGGAGCCCGGACGGTGCGCCGGTGACCTGCGGCGGGCCGTCGGCGGTGATCCGGAGGACGGCGGCGATCCGGTCGTCGGGCGGCATCGGCGGGGCGGCGCGCACCGGCATCCGGACGCGGGTGGTCGGCAGCAGCGTCCGCCACCGCTCCAGGACCTCGCCGTCGGCCTTCCCGGCCCGGTCCGGGGCCTGATCCGCGCCCGTGACCTGGGGTTTCGCTGCGTTCTTCGGGTGTTCCTGGTCGCCGTCCCGGCTCGCCACGACGACGAGGGCGGGCGTACGGAGCGCGGTCACCGAGCCGTCCGGGGCGGTGAGGCGCACCACGTCGGCGGTGAACACCAGGGACGGCGGCAGCCGGTGCGATCCGCGGACCTTCGGGCGGACCGTCCGGGGGTCGCCGGTGACCTCCATCTCGGCGGTGAGGTGGGCATGGCGCGCGGCCCAGGCGGGCAGCGGGCCGCGCCGGACGTCCGCCGCGTGCAGCGCCGCGTCGGCCGCGCCCGCCGCCCCGCAGAGCAGCACCGACGCCAGGGCCACCAGCGCCCCGGCGGACCACAGGGGCGGCGCGCCGGTGCGCGGACCGCCCGCCGTCTCCGTCCGGCGGCGCCGCATCGCCGCCCGGAGCACCGGTACGGCGAGGGCGACCGCGAGGGCACAGACCGTCGCCACCACACCCACCGGGGCCCCCAGGGCGAGCGCGGCGGCGCCCCATGCCGCCGTCGCCGGTGCCACCAGGCGCAGGTCGGTCGGGGCCTCCGGGCGCGGTTCCGTGGCTCCGGGCGCGGGGTCCGCCGCCGCGCGGGCGGTCCGGTTTCCGGTGTTCACGGCTGCACCAGGGGTTGCAGGTCGGCGAACTTGCGGTCGCCGATCCCGGTCACCTCGCGCAACTGGTTCACCGAGGTGAACCCGCCGTGCCGGGTACGGAATTCGACGATGTGCCGGGCCAGTACCGGGCCGACGCCCGGCAGGGTGTCGAGCTGTTCCACGGTCGCGGAGTTCAGGCTGACCGGCTGCCCGGGCCCGGCGGCGCCCGGCGCGCCTCCCGCACCGCCGGACGAGGCCGCGCCGGGCGGCCCGTTGGCGCCCTCGCCGGGGCCCGCCGCGCTTCCCGCCTTGCCGACGACGATCTGTTCGCCGTCGACCAGCAGCCGGGCGCGGTTCAACCCCTGGGTGTCCGCCCCGCGCAGCACCCCACCGGCCGCGGCCAGCGCGTCCATCACCCGCGTCCCGGCCGGTAACCGGCGCACCCCGGGGTGCTCGACCTTGCCCACCACATCGACCATCAGCTGTCGGCCCGCGCCACCCGCGCTCGCCGCGGGCGCGGGAGCGGCACCTGACGGGCCGTGCCCCGGCGATCCCTCGGGTACCGGTACCGCCCGTTCCGCCGCCGGGGCCCGCACCGGCTCCGGCCCACCGGACCGGAAGTGCTGCACCGCCAGGACGAGCGCCACCACCAGCACCACCCCGAGCGCCGCCAGCGCCTTCGTCTCCGTCCCGAACCGCGCCTGCATCCACAGGGGCAGCCGCTCCCCCACAGCCAGCCGCACCCGCGCCCGACGGGTGAGAACGGGCTGACCTGCGGTGCCGTACGGCATGGAGGCGTGGCGGAGTCCGGAGGCCCTGGGGTGAGGGCTCGGGGTCCGCTCCGGGGCCGGGTCAGGGGCGGGCTCCGGGGATGCCTTACGGGGCGGGGCCGCCTCCTGCGCCGGGGCAGGCCCGGGGCTCTCCGTGTGACGCAGCCCCTCGGCCTCGGCGGGTCCGGGCTCCGGAGGCGCCTCGCGCGACAAGGCTGTCCCATCGCCCCCGCCATCCTCATCGCGCCCGTCGCTCCCGCCGCCGAGGGCAGCGGGCCCAGGGCTCCACCTGCGGCGCGCCCCGAGGCCAGGGCCGCCCTGCTCCCCGGAAGCCCCGCGCGAGGGATCCACCTCACCCCCGAGGGCAGGCCCCGGGCCCTCCCCGCCGCCGGAGTCGCCGGAGTCAGCGCCCGCCCGGTGCCCCGGCCCGGCGGCCCCGCCGCCGACCGCCGTCACCTCGGCCGCAAGCTGCCCGGACCGCCCCAGGTCAGGCCCGGTTGCCCCCGCCCGCCCCAGGCCGGAGGCAGCCACCGGGACCGGGACCGGCCCCGCATCCCGCCCGTCGCCTTCACCCCCGTGCTCCCGCTCAGGCTCCGGCTCCGTCCCCGTACCGAAGAGGGCAGCCGCTCGCGCCCGTACCGCCGTCGAGGCCGTCGTACGGCGCTCGTCCCGCCGCCTCGTGCGGCCGTCGCTCCGCGCCGGGGACGGATCGCGCCCCGCACCCGAGGTCTCCGGGGCACCGGCCCCGGCGCCACCGCCCGTCTCACCACGGCGTGACGCCCCACCCACCGAACGTGACTCTCTGCTCATGCCGACCGACGGTAGGCGGCCCGCGCCGACCGCGCCGAGCGGCGTCAAATCCGGTGGATAACCGGTGAGTTGTGGATAACCACATCACCCGGAGGGGTGGTGCCCCGCCGCCGAGTCCGACTACCCGGCGTATCCCTGGCCCACCTCCCCGGCGGTGTCGGGGACGGCCCTACCGCGGCGCGACCACAACCCCCAGCAGCCCGGGTCCGGTGTGGGCGCCGATCACCGCGCCGACCTCGCTGACATGGAGTTCGTGCAGGCCCGGTACGCGGTCGCGCAGGCGGGCGGCGAGGGCGTCCGCGCGCTCCGCGGCGGCGAGGTGGTGCACGGCGATGTCGGCCTCGCCCTCGCCCGCCCGCTCCGCGGCGATCTCCTCCAACCGGGCGATGGCCTTGGAAGCCGTACGGACCTTTTCGAGGAGTTCGATGCGGCCGTCGGCCAGTTGCAACAGAGGCTTGACGGCGAGTGCGGAGCCGAGGAGGGCCTGGGCGGCGCCGATGCGGCCGCCGCGGCGCAGATAGTCGAGGGTGTCGACGTAGAAGTAGGCGGAGGTCGCGGCGGCACGGCGCTCGGCCGCGGCGACCGCGGCGTCGGCGTCGCCACCGGCCTCGGCGGTCTCGGCCGCGGCCAGGGCGCAGAAGCCGAGGGCCATCGCGACCATGCCGGTGTCCACGACCCTTACGGGTACCGGCGAGTGCCGGGCGGCCAGTACCGCGGCGTCGTAGGTGCCGGAGAACTCGGAGGAGAGGTGCAGCGAGACGATCTCGGTGGCACCGGAGGCGGCGACCTTGCGGTAGGTGTCCGCGAAGGTCGTCGGGGCGGGGCGCGAGGTGGTCACCGGCCGCCGCTTCTGCAGTGCCTGGGCGACGGATCTCGCAGAGATCTCGGTGCCCTCCTCCAGGGCCCGGTCCCCCAGGACGACGGTCAGCGGGACGGCCGTGATGCGGTGGCGCTGCAGTGCCACCGGCGGCAGGTAGGCCGTGGAATCGGTGACGATGGCGACATGGCGGGACATGAAGGGGAGGTTATCGGGGGAGGACCGGCAGCCGACAGTGCGGGGCCGTTCCGCCCTTGGTCAGGGGCTCTCCTGCTCCGGCCGCCCGGCCCTGAACAGGGCGGACGCCCCCGTGCGGCGCCGTGCCCCGGCCCGTCCGCGCCCCGTCCTCAGTTGGCCCGCTCCGGCCCCGGCGACTTCTGCCAGGAGGGCGTCTTCTGCCAGGAGTACGCGGAGCGGCGGCGCGGATCCGCCGCCGGTATCGCCTGCGGCTGCTCCGCCTCCGGTTCCGGGGCGGCCGACGACCGGGCGGCGCCCGACCGGCCCGGGGCCTCGGTGGAACCGCTGTCGGCGGCGCCGTCCGCGGCGTCCGAGGCGCGGGTCCAGTGGCGCAGCGCGCCCGATTCGACGTCGATCTGATCGCTCAGCGACGACAGATCGTCCTCGGCGAACTTCCGCTGCCGGTCACGCGCCGCCCAGCGCAGCGACTCCGCGGAGTGGGTGATGCGCTCCAGGCGTTCGCGCAGCTCGGGCAGGCGGGCGGCCGTGGTGGCGCGGTCGGGCTCGCGCTCCAGACGCCTGAGCTCGTCGTCCAGCGCACGGCCGTGGGTGCTGAGGCGGTCGAAGAGGCCGAGCGCCTCGCTCAGCGACCCGTCCTCGGCCGCGCCTTCGCGCAGCGCCTCCTGGGTCGCCCGCATGGACGTACGCAGGGACAGCCGCAGCTGCGCCAGCTCGCCCGGGACACCGGGCTTGGCCAGCTGCCGCGCCCGCAGGCCGGTGTCCTCGACCGTCCGGCGGGCCTGGGCGACGGTGCGGTCCACCCCGCGCTTGGTCACCTGCACCGCCTTGACGGTCACGAAGACCCCCGCGACGACGAACAGCAGGAAGAGCAGCCCCACGATGGCGATGGCGGCTTCCATGGGCTCTCCCGGAACAGTTTCGGCGCCGGTCGGTCACCCGCGCCCGTCCCTCCACCGTAAACGGATCGGGCAGGTTGCGGGCCCTGACGGAACCCCCAACCTGCCCGTAGGGGAAACCCCCTAGAACCACGGCCGAAGCCGCCCACGTCGCATCATGCGGGCACGATGTTGACCAGCTTCGGCGCGCGGACGATCACCTTGCGGATCCCCGCGCCGCCCAGCGCCGCGACCACCGCGGGCTCGGCCAGCGCCGCCGCCTCCAGGTCCGCGTCGGAGATCGTCGGGGCGACCTCCAGACGGGCCTTGACCTTGCCCTTCAGCTGAACGACGCAGGTCACCGTCTCGTCGACGACATACGCCGGGTCGGCCACCGGGAAGTCGGCGTGCACCACCGAGTCGGTGTGGCCCAGCTTGCGCCACAGCTCCTCGGCGATGTGCGGCGCCAGCGGCGCGATCAGCAGCACCAGGCGCTCCGCGACGCCGCGCGACACCGGGCCCGCCGCCTTCGTCAGGTGGTTGTTCAGCTCCGTGACCTTGGCGATGGCGGTGTTGAACCGCAGGTTCGCCATGTCCTGGGTGACCCCGTCGATCGCCTTGTGCAGCGCCCGCAGCGTCGCCTCGTCCGGCTCCGCGTCGACGACGGTGACCTCACCGGTCGACTCGTCGACGACATTGCGCCACAGCCGCTGCAGCAGGCGGTACTGGCCGACGACGGCGCGGGTGTCCCAGGGGCGGGACACGTCCAGCGGGCCCATCGCCATCTCGTACAGGCGCAGCGTGTCCGCGCCGTACTCGGCGCAGATCTCGTCCGGCGTGACGGCGTTCTTCAGGGACTTGCCCATCTTGCCCAGGACGCGGCTGACCTTCTCGCCCTGGTGGAAGTAGCCGCCGTCGCGCTCCTCGACCTCGGCCGCCGGGACGGCGATGCCGCGCTTGTCGCGGTAGACGAACGCCTGGATCATGCCCTGGTTGTACAGCTTGTGGAACGGCTCGGAGGACGAGACGTGCCCCAGGTCGAACAGGATCTTCGACCAGAAACGGGCGTACAGCAGGTGCAGCACCGCGTGCTCGGCACCGCCCACGTACAGGTCGACGCCCCCGTGGGGCTGCCCCTCGCGCGGGCCCATCCAGTACTGCTCGATGCCCGGGTCGACCAGCGCGCTGTCGTTGTGCGGGTCCAGGTAGCGCATCTCGTACCAGCACGAACCGGCCCAGTTGGGCATGGTGTTGGTCTCGCGGCGGTAGCGCTGCACACCGCGGCCGTCGCCCAGGTCCAGCTCGACGTGGACCCAGTCGCCGTTACGGGAGAGCGGGGTCTCCGGGGAGGTGTCGGCGTCGTCCGGGTCGAAGGTGCGCGGGGAGTAGTCCTCGACCTCCGGCAGCTCCAGCGGCAGCATCGACTCGGGCAGCGCGTGCGCCACGCCGTCCTCGTCGTAGACGATCGGGAACGGCTCGCCCCAGTAGCGCTGGCGGCTGAACAGCCAGTCGCGCAGCCGGAAGTTGACGGTGCCCTCGCCGATGCCCTCGGCGGCCAGCCAGTCGGTGATCTTCGCCTTGGCCTCGGTGACGCCCAGCCCGTCCAGGCTGATCGTGTCGTCCGAGGAGTTGACCAGCTTCGCCTCGTACGAGGAGAACGCGTCGTCCCAGGTGGTGGTGTCGGTGCCGCGGTCGTCGGAGGGCTGGACGACGCAGCGCATCGGCAGCTCGAAGGCGCGCGCGAAGGCGAAGTCGCGGCTGTCGTGCGCCGGGACCGCCATGATCGCGCCGGTGCCGTAGCCCATCAGCACGTAGTCGGCGATGAAGACCGGGATCCGCTCGCCGCTGACCGGGTTGGTGGCGTAGATGCCGGTGAAGACGCCGGTCTTGTCCTTGGCCTCGGCCTGCCGCTCGACGTCCGACTTGCTCGCGGCCTGCTTGCGGTAGGCCGCGACGGCCTCGGCCGGGGTGGCGTGGCCGCCGGTCCAGACGTCGTGAGTGCCCTCGGGCCAGGCGTCCGGCACCAGGGAGCCGTCGGCGATCAGCTCATGCTCGGGGGCCAGCACCATGTACGTCGCGCCGAACAGGGTGTCCTGGCGGGTGGTGAAGACGGTGATCGTGCGCCCCGCGGCGGGGAAGTCGACCCGGGCGCCCTCGGAGCGGCCGATCCAGTTGCGCTGCTGCAGCTTGATCGCCTCGGGCCAGTCCAGGCCGTCCAGGTCGTTCAGCAGGCGGTCCGCGTAGGCGGTGATGCGCATGTTCCACTGGCGCAGCTTGGACTTGAAGACCGGGAAGTTGCCGCGCTCGGAGCGGCCCTCGGCGGTGACCTCCTCGTTGGCCAGCACGGTGCCCAGGCCGGGGCACCAGTTGACCGGCGCGTCCGAGGCGTACGCCAGGCGGTACTCACCCAGGACGGTCGCGCGCTCGGCGGCGGACAGCTCGCCCCAGGGGCGGCCGTCGGGGGTGGGCCGGGTGCCGGCCTCGAACTGCGCGACCAGGGTGTCGATGGGGCGCGCCCGGTCGGCCTCCGGGTCGTACCAGGAGTTGAAGATCTGCAGGAAGATCCACTGGGTCCACCTGTAGTACGTCGGGTCGATCGTCTCGACCGAGCGGCGCTGGTCGTGGCCCAGGCCCAGGCGGCGCAGCTGGCGCCGCATGTTGACGATGTTGGCCTCGGTGGAGACCCGCGGGTGGGTGCCGGTCTGCACGGCGTACTGCTCGGCGGGCAGGCCGAAGGCGTCGAAGCCCAGGGTGTGCAGGACGTTGTGGCCCGTCATGCGCTGGTGGCGGGCGTAGACGTCGGTGGCGATGAAGCCCAGCGGGTGGCCGACGTGCAGGCCCGCACCCGAGGGGTACGGGAACATGTCCATGATGAACTTCTTGGGGCGGGCGACGACGGCGGCGTCACCGGCCAGGTCACCGCTCGGGTTGGGCGCCTCGTAGGTGCCCTCGGCCTCCCAGAAGTCCTGCCAGTGTGCCTCGATGTCCGCGGCCAGGGCGGCGGTGTAGCGGTGCGGGGCCGCCTCGGGTGCGCCCTCACCGGCGGGGGAGGTGGTCGTCTCGCTCATCTCTTCAAGCTCCATCGATCGTCTCTGCCTGCGGCTGCCGCGGACACGGTTGCTGCGGAAACAAAAAGACCCCTCGCACAGGAGGGGACGCCGCGCCGATGCCGACCCGGACGGCCACCGTGGGTGGCCCGGTCGGTACTGATCAGCGCGGCCCGCTAAGCAGAAGGCGTACGGCACGCATGGCGCCAGGGTACCGCAGGGGGCTCGGGGCCCGCGTCGAGGATTACCCACCGGCGCGGGCCCCGGCCCGCGCGCCCCCCGAATTCAGGGGCGCGCCGACCTCGGGATCAGTGGCGGTACGACTCGATGTAGCCGTTCGCCGGGGAACCGACACCGGTGACGTCGTCGTAGCCGGGGCGGGCGCTCAGGGAGCTGTCCTGGCCCAGGCTGCGCAGCGAGGTCGTGGTGCCCTTGGCGGCGTCGACACCGTTGACGTAGTCGGTCCGGACGACCGCCAGACCGCGGCCCGCGCCCAGCGGGTGGTCGGTGACGTCGTGGTAGACCGGGGTGCCGTACCGCTGGTAGATCGCGGGGTTGGCGAAGCCGATCGGGATGCCGTGCCGGGCCTGCTGGGCGAGCGCCTGGATACCGGCGATCACGGGTGCGGCGAGCGAGGTACCTCCTATGCGGTACTCGTCGTAGCCCTGCTTGCCACCGGGCAGGGTCTGGGTCTGCCCGACCAGGAAGCCGGTGTTGGGGTCGGCGACCGCGGCGATGTCCGGGACGGTGCGCATGGCCTTGCCGCCGCCCGCCTCCGCCAGCCCGGACGGGACGACTCCGCGCTGGTAGAAGGGCTGCGCGACGGTCTTGCTGGTGCCGCCGCCCGCGCCGCCGCTGAACGCGCCGGGGAAGCCGTCCCAGCTCGCGCCGTCCTTGGAGAGCACCGCCTTACGGGTGCCCCAGCCGGTCTCCCACTGGTACGTGTCGTGCTTGCCGACGGCGAGCGCGGTGCCGCCGACGGCGGTGACCCAGGCGGAGTTCGCCGGGGTGTCGACCTGCTTGGTGCCGGTGTTGTCGACCTCGTCGCCGTTGTCACCGGAGGAGAAGTAGAAGCCGATGCCCTCGACCGCGCCCTGCTGGAAGACCTGGTCGTAGGCGGCGGCCACGTCCGGCGTCTCGTTGGCCTCCAGGTCGCCCCAGGAGTTGGAGACGATGTCGGCGAGACGGCCGTCGACGACCCGGCCGAGGGTGTCGAGCAGGTCGTCGTCCATGCAGGAGGCGGCCCCGGCGTAGACGATGTCGGCGGCGGGCGCGACGGCGTGGACGGCCTCGACGTCGAGGGTCTCCTCGCCGTACCAACCGGCGGCGCCGCACTCCTCGATGTGGTTGTAGTCGCCGGGCAGCACCTGGGTGAGCTGGCCCGGGCGGTACCCGGCGTCGCCGTTGCGGGCCGCGTAGTGGGCGGCGTCGGCGGCGATGGTCGGCGAGGCGAAGGCGTCGGTGATCGCGACGGTGACGCCCTTGCCGGTCCACCTCCCCGCCCCGTAGGCGGCGCGCAGCTGCTTGCCGGTGTAGCCCTTGACCGCGTACGGCGCCTTGGTCCCGTAGGCACCCGGCAGCCCCTTGGCGGTCCGGGAGCCGTGGTACGTGGAGAACGGACCGGCGTTACGGAAGACGGCGGGCGGCGGGGGCAGCTCGGTGGAGTGGTGCCGGGCCATCTTGGGCGCGTTGTCCAGGCCGGTCACGGTCAGCACGGCGCCGCCCAGCGCGGCGGGGGCGGAGGCGGTGGCCGAGGGGGCGTGGTAAGTGTGGCCGTCCTTGCGGTAGTTGTGCAGGTCGGTGGCGAAGGCGCGCTCCGCGGCCGAGGCCGGACCGTGGACGGTGAGGTAGCGGCTGCCCGCCTCGGTGACCTTGAGCCCGGCGCCGCGCAGCCAGTCGCTCACGGCGTCGATCTGCTGCCGGGTGGCGCCGTAGCGCGCCTTGACCTGGGCGGCGCTCAGGTATTTCCCGTAGTGGGCGGAGTGCGGGTCGGAGACCGCCTCGGCGTACGAGGCGAGCCCGTCGGCGTCCCGGCCCGCGAGGTAGACCCGGGCGGTGATGCCGGTGTCCGCGGCGGTGTCACCGCGGTCGGACTGCTGGGTCGCCCACACCGGTTTGGTGCCGCGGAGCTCATGCCGTCCACCGTCGTGGCCTGCGGCGTCGGCGGCGGGCGCGCCGAGCGCGAGCGCCCCGGCGATCAGCGGCAGGGCGGCCGCCCACGCCGTTGCGGTGCGCGCCCGCCCGGCTCTGCTGCGGCTCGATCTCATGGAACCCCCTGTGGTGACGATGCGGTAGGTGCTGACGGTGGCACCGCGACCGGTTCCGCGACGGCGGCTCGCCGTGCGCGCCGCCGTACACCGGCGCGGTCCGGTGCCTCGCGTGCGGCGTGGGACGAGGGAGGTGACATGCACGCGATGCGTCACTCTTTCGGTGAAATGTTCACGTCAGGGGCATGAGCACGCCAAGAAGACCCCAAGGAACGGCAAGGAGAGGCAAGGAATGGGCGAGATACGGAAGGGAGCGAAAGCGGGCGCGGACGGCGGCAAGGGGCGGAAAGCGGGCGGAAGGTGAGCAGACGTCAGAGTACGGCGGGGTCAACCGGTCGCCCGGGAGGTCACCACGCGCGGCGCGGAACACCGCCCCACCGGCGCCCACTCCCCCACCCCGCACGGCTCGCCCCCGGGACCGCCGCCGTCATGCCCTACGTCACACCCGCCCCGTACCGCCCGCCCTATGGCGCACACCACACACAGCGGCCGTACGGAGAAACGGAGGTACAACGAAGAGCGGGCCGCCCTTTTCGGACGGCCCGCTCTGATTCCTGTGGAGCTAAGGAGAATTGAACTCCTGACCTCCTGCATGCCATGCAGGCGCTCTACCAACTGAGCTATAGCCCCAGGTCTTCTCCGCTGCGGTCTCCCGCGGCGACATCGACTACATTACACGGCCCTCCCGGGCTTCTGCCAAATCGCTCCTGCTCCGGCGCCCGGAAGCGCCCGGGGTACTGTCGGCGGACCGTGCCCGATTCGTCCTGGGGAGCCGTACGCCGTGACCGCGCCGGAGCTGGAACAGTCCACCGATTCCGGCGGCCGCGCCCCCCTGACGGGGGCGCCGGGACGCCGGGCGGTCCGGTGGGCCGCGGTCGGCTGCCTCGTCTCGTTCGCGGCGTTCTGGACCGCCCAGCGGCTGGCGCGGGTGACCATGATCGACCTCATGGTCTACCGCGCGGAGGGCTGGACCGCGCGCACCGGCGCGGACCTCTACGACATGGTCGCCACCTCCGCGCACCTGCCCAACACCTATCCGCCCTTCGCCGCGCTGCTGTTCACCCCGCTGACCCTGGTCGACGTGGGCACCATGCGCACCCTGGCCACGGTCGGCAACCTCCTGCTGCTGATCGCCGTCGTCCACCTCTCGCTACGGCTCGTCGACCGCCCGCACCGGCTGCCCCGCCCGGCCGCGACGCTCGCGCTCTCGGCGCTGCTGGTGTGGTGCGAGCCGGTGTGGACGACCCTGCGCTACGGGCAGATCAATCTGCTGCTCGCGGTGCTCGTGCTGTGGGACCTGACCCGCCGGGACGGCAACCGCTGGGCCGGGATCGGGATCGGCGTCGCGGCGGGGATCAAGCTCACGCCCGCGCTGTTCGCCGTCTTCCTCGCGCTCGCCGGGACGGTCCGCGCCGTCCGGCTGCTGCGCGACGGCGCCCCGCTGCGGACCGCGCTGCGGGTGCCCTGGCTGCGGCAGGCGGCGGTGGCCACCGTGACGTTCCTCGCCACCGCCGGACTGTCCGCGCTCGCGCTGCCGCGCGACGCGCACCGCTTCTGGACCGAGATCGTCTTCGCCGCGGACCGCGTCGGCGACGTCGAGATCACCGCGAACCAGTCGCTGCGCGGCGCCCTCGCCCGGCTGCTGCACACCCAGGACCCGGGCGGCGTCTGGCCGGTGGCCGCCGCCCTGACGGTCGCCGCGGGGCTGGCCCTCGCGGTCGGTGCGCTGCTGCGCGGGGACCGCGCCTGGGCCGCCGTCAGCTGCGCGGTGACGGCCCTGCTGATCAGCCCGGTCTCCTGGTCGCACCACTGGGTGTGGTGCGTACCGGCGCTGATCCTGCTCGGCTCCGAGGCACTGGCCCGCACCGGCGGCGCGGCCCGGCGGTGGTGGACGGCGACCGGCGCGCTGGCGCTCCTGTTCGTCAGCTTCGCGCTGTGGTGGGTGCCGCACGCCTGGCACCGCCACGAGGAGCTGCACCAGAACCCGCTCCAACTGCTGCTCTCCGACGTCTATCCGCTCGCCGGAATCGGCCTGCTGGCGCTGTGCGCGCTGCGGCTGCGCCGGACGGCACGCGGCGCCCGGGACCGGCCCGGAACCGTGGGCGCCCCCCCTCGGTGACATGACGTGGGTGCGGGCCCGGGCCGTGGCTCACACGGCGTCAGGCGGGGCCGTGCGTACGGCGGTCGGGGAGCCGAGGCCGGAGCCGCGCTCAGGCGGTGGCGAAGGAGTAGAAACGCTTCAGCGTGCAGTGTTCGTCGAGGAGGCGGCCGTAGATCGGCTCGCCGTCCAACTCGCGGTAGGTCTCGATCGGGTCGCCCTTGATGACGAGTGCGCGGGCGCACTCCTCGCACCAGTACTGGAACGCGGAGTTGAGCGGTTCCATGTCACGGACGATCGGCGTACCGCTGCCGCACCAGTCGCATTTCCTGCTGTGGGCTCCCATCGGTCAGCTCCAACTGTGGCCGCAGGACGTACAGACGAAAGAGACGCCGCCGTTGTCACCGAGCATCTGCGCCACCCGGCCGGAGCCACAGGTGGGGCACTGCAACGACGGGGTCGCACCGCGCGGGAAGGCGGTGTCCGGCAGCCGGTGCGGGCACGACGGCCCGGCGGCGGGCAGGTCGGCGACCTTCCCGAGGATGCTCCTGGGCATCGCGTCCTCTCCTCCCCTGCCGGCCGTCCGATTCTGCCACGGACCACCCGGCGGGACGGCCTGGTCACGGCGCGGGCCCGGACGCGACGGCCCGCGCACCGAATCTGCCCGCGCCACCGGCCCCGAACCGTCCGGCCCCGGGCCCGTCCCGACGGCGTCGCAGATACAGCAATGATCCCGCCTCGCGCGATCCAGTGCGGGACTGGAATCCGTGAGACGGGATCATCCGGGTTGTGGAGCTAAGGAGAATTGAACTCCTGACCTCCTGCATGCCATGCAGGCGCTCTACCAACTGAGCTATAGCCCCGGGTCTTGTTCCGCCCCTCCGGGTTTCCCCCGGCGGCGCCGCGAACAAGAAGAACTTTAGCCTGCGACCTGCCCAGATGTGAAATCCGGGTCCGCGGGACGCTCCGCGGGCGGCTCAGGTGTCGTCGCCGAGCACCGGCTCCGGAAGGGTCCCGGCGTTGTGCTCCAGCAGCCGCCAGCCGCGCGCGCCCTCGCCCAGCACCGACCAGCAGCAGTTCGACAGTCCGCCGAGCCCCTCCCAGTGGTGCGCCTCCAGGCCCAGCAACCGGCCGATGGTGGTGCGGATGGTGCCGCCGTGGCTGACGACGACGAGGGTGCCGTCGTCGGGCAGCTTCCCGGCGTGCTCCAGGACCACCGGGGCGGCCCGGTCGGCGACCTCGGTCTCCAGCTCGCCGCCGCCGCGCCGCACCGGCTCACCGCGCTTCCAGGCGGCGTACTGCTCGCCGTAGCGCGCGATGATCTCCTCGTGCGTCAGGCCCTGCCAGGCTCCGGCGTACGTCTCCCGCAGCCCGGCGTCGTGCGTCACCGCGAGCCCGGTCAGGGCCGCCAGCTCACCGGCGGTCGCCGCGGCGCGGCGCAGGTCGGAGGCGACGACGGCGTCCGGGCCCAGGGCCGCGAGCAGCCGCGCGGCGCGCCGGGCCTGCTCCCGGCCCGCCGCCGTCAGCTCGATGTCCGTGGAGCCCTGGAAGCGGCGCTCCAGATTCCAGGCGGTCTGGCCGTGGCGCCACAGGACGATGCGGCGACCGCGGCCCGCGGAGGTGCCGTTCAGTTGCTCGCTCCCTCTGCCTCGCCCACCGTGGCCTCGGCGTGCTCGGCGGCCTTGCCGCGGGTCGCCTTGGCGTCCTCGGGAAGCTCGATCTCGGGGCAGTCCTTCCACAGGCGCTCCAGCGCGTAGAAGACGCGCTCCTCGCTGTGCTGGACGTGGACGACGATGTCGACGTAGTCCAGGAGGACCCAGCGGGCCTCGCGGTCGCCCTCGCGGCGGACCGGCTTGGCGCCCAGCTCCTTGTTGAGGCGCTCCTCGATCTCGTCGACGATCGACTTGACCTGGCGGTCGTTGGGCGCCGAGGCGAGCAGGAAGGCGTCGGTGATCGAGAGGACGTCGCTGACGTCGTACGCGATGATGTCGTGCGCGAGCTTGTCGGCGGCCGCCTGGGCGGCGGCGTTGATGAGCTCGAGGGAACGGTCCGTGGCGGTCACAAGCGGCTTTCGGGTCGGGGCGGGCCGTCCTCCGGCCCCGGGCACACGGCCCACGGCGGCACCGCCCGGACGGGCGGTTCGAACGGCTTCGGATTCTTCTCAAGGGTCTCACGGACCACCGACACACCTGCCGGGGATTTTCCGGCGGCCCGACGCCGCAGGTCAGGCGGGTACGGGAAAGGGGCGGCCAGCTACTCGAGTGGTAGGTGGCCGCCCCTTTCCCGCGGCGCTCAGCCCCGGTAGTCCTGTCCCAGGACGACCGTGATGTCCGCGTTGGCGGCGCCGTGCGCCTTGCGGACCGCGCCGTCCGGCAGCCCCAGCGTCTTGGCGACCTCCGCCGCCCTGCCGTGGTCCGCGGCGTCCTCGTACGTGACCTGCGAGGCGGCCTGGTCGGCGTCCGCGGTGCCGCCGCTGACGTAGGTGTAACCGCCGTTGACCAGCGCCGCCTGTGCCTTGGGGGCGGCCTTGGCGGCACCGGTGGCGTTCCGTACCGAGACCCGCGGGGTGCTGTTCGGATCGGTCTTCTTGACCGTGCCGCCGAGGACGTTCTTGACGACGGAACCGGCCGCGTCCGGGCCCAGGGTGCCGTTGGCCTGCACCGGCAGCAGCAGCGTGCCGTAGGCGCCGGTCTTCGCCAGCTCCGCGCGGACCGCCAGCGAGCTGCCCAGCTGTGCCTCGGTGAGCGGCGGGTCGAGCACCTGGAGCAGCGACTTCACGGTGGCGGTGGCGCCGTCGGCGTCGCTGGAGACCTTCTTCAGCGTGGCCTGCATGACCTGCCCGAACCGCTTGAGCTGCTTGTCCTGCGTCTCGCCGGGGCCGCGGTAGGTGGCGTAGGCGACCGCGGACTGGCCGTTGAGGAGTCGCTCATGGCCCGGCTTGACCAGGGGTGAGTCGCCGTGCTTCGCGCCGGGGACGGTGGTGTCGGTGTCGACGGAGATACCGCCGACGGTCTCGACGAGGTTCTCCAGATACGGGGTGTCCAGCCGCCAGGACGCCTTGAGGTCGGCGCCGAGCAGGGTGCCGAGGGAGTCCCGGGTGGGCTCGGTGCCGTCGTCCTTGACGGACTTGCCGAGCGTGGTGGCGGTGCCGTCGTCCTTGGTGAGGATGAGGTTGTTCGGCAGCAGCACGGTGGTGCCCTTGCCGGTGGTCTCGTTGTCGACCAGCAGCGCGGTGGAGCTGTCGCCGGTGCGGGTGTCGCGGAGGTGGACGACGAGGACGTCGCGCTTCTGCCCGGCGCCCGCCTCGGCGGCGGCGCCGCCCGGACCGCTGAGCCCCGGCAGCTTCCCGGCCCACCAGAGATAGCCGGTACCGCCCGCCACCAGCAGTACGAGCAGCACCACGAGCAGCACCCGGCGGCTGCGACCGCGGCGTTTGGCCTCCTCGCGGCGCTCGGTGCGGCTCTCGGTGAACTTCAGCCAGTCGATGACGTCCTCGGAGTCCTCGTCGGGCTCCTCGATGAACGCGAACTGCTCGGTGCGGTAGTCCGGACCCCGGTCGGCGCCGGGTGCGGATGCCTCGGGGCCGTCCGCCGGGTCCGCGTCCTCGGTCGGGCGGCGCTGCTCCGGCGGTCGCGGCGGCTGTTCGCGGTGGTGCTGCGGCTCCTCGGGGTAGCCGCGCGGTGCCTCCTGCTCGACGGGGCGGTGCCCGGACGGGGCGGGGTCGGCGTAGCCGGGCCGGGCGTAGCCCTGCGCGCCGTACTGCGGCTGCCCGGCGTAGCTCTGCTCCCCGTAGGGGGCGCCGCCGTACGTCTCCTGGCCGTAGCCGGGCTGCCCGTACGGCTGCTCGTAGCCGGACGGCGCGTAGGACGGCTGCTCGTAGCCGGGGCGGGGGGCCTGCTGCGGGACCCAGTTCTGCTGCGGGGCGCCGCCGCCGGGGACCGGGTTCCCGTAGGGGTCGTAGTTCTGGGTGTGGCCGTCGTAGCCGTGGCCCTGGCCCCCGTAGGGGTCGTGGCCGTAGGACGACGGGTCGCCGTACGGGGCGGCGGGCCGCCCGTACGGGTCGTGGTGCGGTTCCTGGCCGGGTGCGGTGTCCTGGTGCACCGGCTGGCCGTACGCGTCGTAGGTGTACTCCTGCCGACCCTGCCGCCGCTCCTGGGCGTACGGGTCGGGGGTGTACGGGTCCTGCGGCCCGTACGGGTCCTGTCGGTCGGTCACCGGTGCCCCTTTCGATCCGCCCCGTCAGCCGTTCTCGCGGTAGAGCTGCTTCTTGTCGATGTAGCGCACCACACCGTCGGGCACGAGGTACCAGACCGGGTCGCCCTGGGCGACGCGCGCCCGGCAGTCGGTGGAGGATATGGCGAGCGCGGGCACCTCGACGAGGGAGACCGCGCCGTCCGGCAGCCCGGGGTCGGCGAGCACATGGCCCGGCCGGGTGACGCCGATGAAGTGCGCGAGGGAGACCAACTCCTCGGCGTCGTGCCAGGTGAGGATCTGTCCCAGCGCGTCGGCGCCGGTGATGAAGAACAGATCGGCGTCGCCGTGCAGCGCCCGTAGGTCACGCAGCGTGTCGATGGTGTACGTCTTGCCGCCGCGGTCGATGTCGATGCGGCTGACGGAGAACTGCGGGTTCGACGCGGTCGCGATGACCGTCATCAGATACCGGTCCTCGGCCGGGGACACCGTTTTGTGGCTCTTCTGCCACGGCTGCCCGGTCGGGACGAAGATGACCTCGTCGAGGTGGAACTGGCTGGCCACCTCGCTGGCGGCGACAAGGTGTCCGTGATGGATCGGGTCGAACGTCCCGCCCATCACTCCGAGTCGCCGCTTCACGGGCTCTGTGTGCTCTCCCATGCGTGCAGACCCTACTGGGCGCCGCGGGGTGCCGGAGGCCGGGTACCGGGCTCAGCGGTCCCGGTTGAAGCGCGTGGTGATCACCAGCAGGAGGAGCAGGACGACGAAGGCGCCGCCGCCGGTGACGAGCGGGTTGAGGCTGTTGTGCTGGCCTCCCTCGGCAAGGGCGACCAGGGACTGTGCGGAGGTGTGCAGGCTCATCGGCGGGGGACCAATCCGGGCTGGGGGCGGGCAGAGACTTCCGCCACATCGTAAGCGGCGGGCCCGCGCGGGCTCACGGCGACTCCGCCGGGGAGCGGTGCGGACGGCCGCCCGGTACGGTGCCCGGCGGCCCCACCTCCCGCGCCGCGTCGGTCAGTTGTTGTCCGAGTCGCCGTAACCGCGCAGCAGGAACCAGGCGAGCAGGATGGCGCCGAGGACACCGACGATGATCGTGCCGCGCAGCAGCCACCCGGGGCCGTCGTTGGCGTGGGAGACGCCGGAGGCACCGGCCGTCGCGGCGGCGTCGGAAGCGGCGAGCAGCACGCTCGGAATCGTCATGGCGGGGCGCTCCGTTTTGTACGGGACTGTGCGGTCAAGTGGTGCGACTGTCAGCGTACGCCCGAGCATCCAATCGGGTGTCGGTGGCGTCCTCTAGTCTGAATCACACGCAGTCGAACAGGGGGAGGCCCCAATGACGGAGAGCCCAGGCGGCGAGCGCGTACCGAGCCGGGAGCGCAGGCGGTTCCCCGGTATCTCGTCCCGTTCGTACGAACACCCCGCGGACCGGTCGGCGCTGGTGGCGCTGCGGAAGCTCAGCGGGTTCGACACCGTTTTCAAGACGCTCAGCGGCCTGCTGCCGGAGCGCAGCCTGCGGCTGCTCTTCCTGTCGGACTCGGTCCGCGTCAGCGACCGGCAGTTCGCCCATCTCCACGACATGCTGCGCGACGCCTGCTACATCCTGGACCTGGAGAAGGTCCCGCCGATGTACGTCAACCAGGACCCGCAGCCCAACGCCATGTGCATCGGTCTGGACGAGCCGATCATCGTGGTCTCCACCGGTCTGGTGGAGCTGCTGGACGAGGAGGAGATGCGGGCGGTCATCGGCCACGAGGTCGGTCACGCCCTGTCCGGGCACGCGGTCTACCGCACCCTGCTGCTCTTCCTGACGAAGATGGCGCTGCGGGTGGCGTGGATCCCGCTCGGCAATGTCGCGGTGATGGCGATCGTGACGGCGCTGCGCGAGTGGTTCCGCAAGTCGGAGCTGTCGGCGGACCGTGCCGGACTGCTGGTCGGGCAGGATGTCCAGGCGTCGATGCGCGGCCTGATGAAGCTGGCGGGCGGCAACCATCTGCACGAGATGAACGTCGACGCGTTCCTGGAGCAGGCGGAGGAGTACGAGTCCGGCGGCGATCTGCGCGACTCCGTGCTGAAGATCCTCAACGTCCTGCCGCGCAGCCACCCCTTCACCACGGTGCGCGCCGCCGAGCTGAAGAAGTGGGCGGCCAGCCGGGACTACCAGCGGATCATGGACGGCCACTACCTGCGGCGCGAGGAGGACAAGGACACCTCGGTCTCCGACTCCTTCCGCGACTCCGCGTCCCACTACGCCGACTCGGTGCGCCAGAGCAAGGACCCGCTGATGGGCCTGGTGCGGGACATCGCGGGCGGTGCGGGCGACCTCGGCGGCAAGCTGCGGGACACCGTCTTCCGCGGCACCCAGCGTCCCGGCTCCTCCGGTGACGACGGCGCTAGCGGATCGGGTGGCTCGGAGTCGGCTGGGAAGTAGCGGCGAGCCGGCCGCAGAGCGAGGGGTTCGCCCACTGGCGGGAGTAGGGATCGGTGCCCGCCGGTCGGGCGTCCCCCGCATGCTGACCGGCCAGCAGCGGGCGCAGTACGTCCGCCTGCGGGGCGCACGCCATCGGTCCGGCCTGGAGGCTGCTCTGGGTGACCTCCAGGCGGTGGTCGGCGAGGTCCGCGCGGTCCAGCCGGAAGTGGATCTCGCGGCGGACGGTGAAGAGCGAGGAGGCGCCGGGCACCGGCTTCCCGGTGCCGTGGGCGGCGTGCTGGTCGGCGCCGCCGGTGGCCCGTACCGCGTAGACGAAGGTGTAGTCGGCGGTGACGTCCAGGGAGTCGGGGCCGCTCTCGGAGGCGCCGAGGGTGCCGTCGACGCGGACGTTCCGGTCCGCCAGCGCCGTGGTGCCGTGGTCGAAGCGGATCAGCCAGCCGGTCGCCGCGTGCCGCCCGTCGTCCACGGGGCGCGCCATGCTCCGGTCGAACTGATCGAGCTGCCCGGTGTCCAGCAGCAGCCGCACGGAGCGGACGTTGCCGCCGGTCAGGGTGGCCGGGTCGATCGAGGAGCGGATGAGGTACTCCTTCGCCAGCCGCAGCGCCTCGACGACCTGACCGCCGGAGAAGTGCGGGGTGCGCGCGGTGTTCGCCGGGAGGGTGACCCCGGCGGCGCCGACCCGGAAGTGGGCGGCCGGGCTGTGGGCGTAGAGATCGCCGGGGGCGCCGCCGGGCACCGCGCCGGGCGGGGTGAGCGGCACCACCGACGAGCGCAGCGGCTGCGCGCCGAGGCCCGGTTCGGCGGCCTTGTACGGGTGGCGGACGCCCATGTAGATCGCGGTGCCGAAGGCGATGACGATCAGCAGGACCAGCAGCAGCGCCTGGCGTGAGCCGGGGAGCCGCACCCAGGGGCGGCGGGGGCGGACGGCGGGGGCGTGGTGTTCGCCGAGGCGTTCGTCGGCGGAGTTCTCCTGGAGCCGGGCAGCGCGGATGAACGACTCGTCGAAGACCATCGACCGGTATTCGTCCTCGCCGCCTCCCGGAGCGCCGTCCGGCGTCCCCTCGGGAGGGTCACCTCGTCCGCTCATATCACCAGGGTAGGTCGGCGGGGCGGTGCGTAAACGTCGAGGAGCCGACCGCGTGCGCGCGGCGCCGGGGACGCTCCGGCGCCATCAGTGCGGCCGGGACCCGGACGGGACGGGCGACGCGGTCGGCGGGACGGCTCCGGCGGACGCGGGCGGCGGCAGCCCGGGGCGGGCCGGTGCGGGGCGGGGGCCGCCGGAGGGGGTGTCCGGTCCGCTGGAGGCCGGGGGCCGCCCCGGGGCCCCGGCTCCGGCGGTGCGGTGGACGGCCGTGAAGGCGAGGGCGACGAGGCCGACGCCCATGACGACGGCGAGCACCCAGGCCACCGGGCGGTGCCAGTGGGCGGTACCGCGGTAGGGGCGGAGCGCGCCGCCGTAGGGGCCGTACGGTCCGTAGGGCGCGAAGGTGTCGTCGTCGTGGGCGCCGTACCGGTCCCGGCCGTAGGGGTCGTCGAAGGGGTCGCCGCTCTCGTGCTCGGGGCCGACGGCGAGACCGGCGCGGGCCTCGGCGGCGGCGACGAGGCGCTCGACGGCGGAGGGTTCGTGGATCTGCGCGGCGCGGACGAACGCCTCGTCGAAGACCACGGAGGCGAAGTCCTCGTCCGCCGCTCCGTGGCTCCCGTGGTCGTGCTCGTCGGGCTGTTCGCCGTCCGGGAACGGCGTGCCCCCCGCGTCGTCCGGCACGCGTCCAGATTAGCCCCGCCCGGGCGGCTTGGGCAGGGAGCGGGACGAAACCGGCCGGGGGTCAGCGGATGTGCCCGTCGCCGGTGACGACGTACTTCGTGGAGGTCAGCTCGGGCAGTCCCATGGGGCCCCGGGCGTGCAGTTTCTGGGTGGAGATACCGATCTCGGCACCGAAGCCGAACTGGCCGCCGTCGGTGAAGCGGGTGGAGGCGTTCACGGCGACCGTGGTCGAGTCGACCAACTGGGTGAAGCGGCGGGCCGCGGCGGTGGAGGTGGTGACGATCGCCTCGGTGTGGCCGGAGGTCCAGCGGCGGATGTGGGCGACGGCCGCGTCGAGGTCGGGGACGACGGCGGCGGCGATGTCGTACGAGAGGTACTCGGTGGCCCAGTCCTCGTCGGTGGCGGGGGCGACCAGGCCCGGTCCGGCCTGCTGCCAGGCGGCGTCACCGTGGACGATCACACCTGCCTGGGTGAGGGCTTCGAGGGCGCGGGGCAGGAAGGCGTCGGCGATCCCGGCGTGCACCAGGACGGTCTCGGCGGCGTTGCAGACACCGGTGCGCTGGGCCTTGGAGTTGACGAGGATCGAGAGGGCCATGTCGATGTCGGCGGCCTCGTCGACGTAGACGTGGCAGTTGCCGGTGCCGGTCTCGATGACCGGGACGGTGGACTCCTCGACGACGGTGCGGATGAGCGAGGCACCGCCGCGCGGGATCAGCACATCGACCAGACCGCGGGCGCGCATCAGCTCGCGGACCGAGTCGCGGCTCTCGCCGGGCACCAGCTGGACCGCGTCGGCGGGCAGTCCGGCGGCCGCCACGGCGTCGCGCAGGACGGCGACCAGGGCGGTGTTGGAGGCGTACGCGGAGGAGGAGCCGCGGAGCAGGACGGCGTTGCCGGACTTCAGGCAGAGGGCGGCGGCGTCGACGGTGACGTTGGGCCGGGCCTCGTAGATGATGCCGACGACGCCGAGGGGGACGCGGATCTGCCGCAGGTCGAGGCCGTTGGGGAGGGTCGAGCCGCGGACGACCTCGCCGACCGGGTCGGGCAGGGTGACGACGTGCCGGACGTCGTCGGCGATGGCGGCGACCCGCTCCGGGGTGAGGGTCAGCCGGTCGACCAGCGATTCGGGGGTTCCGGCGGCCCGGGCCCCGGCGGTGTCCTCGGCGTTGGCCGCGACGATCTCGTCGGTGCGGGCGACGAGGGCGTCGGCGATGGCGAGCAGGGCGCCGTCGCGGTCGGTGCGCGGCAGCGGCGCGAGGAGGGCGGCGGCCTCCCGGGCGCGGGCCGCGGTCGCGAGGACGGGTGAGGAGTGCGAGGCGCTGCTGGTCATGGGCGGAAGACTAGACGAGCGGCGGCGCGGGGCCACGGGGTGGTTCACGGAGCGGGACGGGCCGGGCCGCCGGGTGACCGGGTGCGGCGGCCGCCGGACCGGCCCCGCTCCCCCGTCCGCCGCACTCAGTACGGATGGACCCCGACCGGTGCCGCCGGGGGTGGGCCGTAGCCCTCGGCGATGCGCTGGTGGTAGGTGTCGCGGTCGATGACCTCCAGGCCGACGATCTCCCAGGGCGGCAGGCCCGCCGTGGAGCGGTGCTCGCCCCAGAGGCGGAGCGCGACGGCGGCGGCGTCGTGCAGGTCGCGGGCCTCCTCCCAGTACCGGATCTCGGCGTGGTCGTTGGCGTAGCGGCTGGTCAGCAGGAACGGGTGGTCGTGGGCGAGCTGTTCGAGGGCCCGCCGGACGTCGGCCAGCGGGGCGTCGGCCCCGGAGACGCTGAGCGTGACGTGCCACAGCCGGGAGACCTCGCGGTCCCCGGCGTGCGGCGCCGGTTGCGGTGCGGCGTGCGGACGGGTGCGGTCGGCGGCGTCCGACCGGGCCGGGGCGCCCGGCGGGGTGCCGGTCCCGACGCTGGTCAGTGTGGGCCTCGCCGTCCCTCGGAGCGGTGCCCCTGGGCGCCCTCGTACCACGGCGGCCTCCTGTGCTGCGGCTGATGCGAATCGCCCCGCGCGGGCGCGGAGCCGATCGGTGGGTTCTTTCCCGGCGTGCTGCGGGCACCGCTCACCTGCGGTGCCCCCGCAACAAAGTGGACCAGCCCACGGACCGTCGCGGGGGCGTTTTGCCGAAGGTCCCCGCGGAAAGGGGGCACGCCGCTCCGCTACGGGCGCCGCCGCGCCGGGTGCCCGCGGGCCCCGCGCGGCGGTGTCACCGGTGGGGCGGACGGGGCCGTCGGCGCAGCTGAGGCGTCAGGGACCGAGGAGGACGAGGTCGTCGCGGTGCACGACCTCCCGCTCGTAGGCGGGGCCCAACTCGCGTGCGAGGTCCCGGGTGGAGCGGCCGATCAGACGGGGGATCTCCCGGGCGTCGAAATTGACCAGCCCGCGGGCGACGGCGGCGCCGGAGGGGTCCCGCAGCTCGACCGGGTCGCCCGCGGTGAACTCGCCCTCCACCGCCGCGATCCCGGCGGGCAGCAGCGAGGAGTTCCGCTCGACGACCGCGCGCACCGCGCCGTCGTCGAGCACGAGCGCGCCGCGCGGGGTGGAGGCGTGCGCCAGCCACAGCAGGCGGTCGGCGGAGCGGCGGCCGGTGCGCAGGAAGTGGGTGCCGGTGGGGCCGCCGGCCAGCGCCTCGGCAGCGTGCACCGCGGAGGTCAGCACGACCGGGACACCGGCCGCCGCGGCGATCCGGGCGGCCTCGACCTTGGTGACCATGCCGCCAGTGCCGACCCCGGCCCGCCCGGCGCTGCCGATCTCGATGCCCTCCAGATCCTTGGGCCCGCTGACCTGCGCTATCCGCGTGGTGCCGGGGGTGGAGGGGTCACCGTCGTAGAGACCGTCGACGTCGGAGAGGAGGACGAGGAGGTCGGCGCGGACGAGGTGGGCGACGAGGGCGGCGAGGCGGTCGTTGTCGCCGAAGCGGATCTCGTCGGTGGCGACCGTGTCGTTCTCGTTGACGATCGGCACCGCGCCCATGGCCAGGAGCTGGTCCAGGGTGCGGCAGGCGTTGCGGTAGTGGGCGCGGCGGCTGGTGTCGTCGCTGGTCAGCAGGACCTGGCCGACACGGCGGCCGTAGCGCGCGAAGGAGGCGGTGTAGCGGGCGACCAGGAGGCCCTGGCCGACGCTGGCGGCGGCCTGCTGGCGGGCGAGGTCGCGGGGGCGCCGGTCGAGCCCGAGCGGGGAGAGACCCGCGGCGATGGCGCCGGAGGAGACCAGCACGATCTCCTTGTCGCGGTACTTCGCCAACGTGTCCACCAGCGCGTCGACGCGGTCGGCGTCCAGCCCTCCGGCGGCGGTGGTCAGCGAGGACGAGCCGACCTTCACCACGACCCGGCGGGCCTCGGCGACACCCTCGCGCGGCCCCGCGCCCCCGGAGGTCCCGTCGGTCGCCGCCCCCTGATTCGCCCCTGCCACTGCTACCCCCTGTGCTCGCGTCCGCTACCGCCGTACGGGGCGGCCCGCGGGCCGCCCGGTGCAGGCAATCTACGGCAGCGGGCGGGCCCGGTGCGTGGCGATTTCGCCTGGTGGACGACGCGGTGGACGGCGTGCGCGGGGCGCGGGCGCGGTGTGCTTCCGCTCACGCCGGGCGGCGCCGGGCGCGACGGCCGGGCGTGGCAAGGGCGTTGACGGTTCCGGCGGGCGAGGACAAGACGGATAAGACGGCAACGGGGCCTTCGAGGTTGCGCGCGTTTGGTCCGTATTCGCGGTGATGAGAACCACAGCAGATTGTCACCGGAGCCGACAAGGTCATACGGTCGGGTGTCCACCGGTCCCGTTTCCCCCGCCTCCACGGCGTCGCAGCGCGGGGCCCGGCCGCCCCCTCGGCCGTCACCTGACCTTTCTTTTTGCTTGCCAGGAGCCCTTCCCCGTGCCTTCCGCCGGAATCGCCCCCCGCCGAGCCGTACAGCTCGCGGCGCTGCTCGCGATGATGGTCGCCTTCATCGCCCAGCTTCTCGGTGCGCTGTTGCCCGTCATACCGCTGTTCATCGTCGCATCCGTGGTCAACCTCGGGCTCGACCTGATCCTCCAGCACAAGCAGCCCGCGCTGCTGGCGGTGCTGGGACGGGTCCGCTTCGACGTCACGGTCCGCCAGCTGCTGCGCGACATGCTGATCTTGGTCGGCCTGCTGCACATCGACGGCATCAACCCGCTCGTCGAACAGGCGCCGCTCACCATCGCGCTGCTCGTCTTCTACGGCACCCACTTCGTCTGCCAGGCCCTCGCGGTGCTGGTGCGGCGCAGCCGCGCGCTGCCGTTCGTGACGCGGAACGTCGACGCGAGCGCGCTGGGTCTGTCCGACGCGCCGCCACGCCTGCTGTCCCGGCAGACCGGCCGCCGACTGCTGCGCTTCTCGGTGCCGACCACGGTCGGCATGATGGTCACCGCGATCACCACCGACGCGTTCTGGGGCGGCGTCGGACTGGCCGTCTCGCTGCTCCTCTCGATCGGCGGCTCGGTCTACCTGGGCACCTGGCTGATGCCGAAGAAGCGGGTCCTCGGCGAGGCGCGCGCGCTGGAGTGGCTGGACCGGTGGCTGGCCGCGTACGAGCCGACGGTCGGGATGTACTTCTCCGGCGGCGCGACCTCCGCGTACCAGGCCAACATGTGGCTCTCCACCCTGGACGACCTCGACGGCAAGCCGATCATCGTGCTCCGTGAGCGGTTCATGGTGCAGAAGATCGAGGCGACGGACATCCCGATCGTCTGCATCCCGAAGGTCGCCAACCTGATGCGGCTGGAGCACTCCGCGCTCAAGCTGCTGCTGCACCCGGCGAACTCCGGCAAGACCTCGCAGATCCTGCGCATCCCCTCCATCAAGCACGCCTTCATCAACCACGGTGAGAGCGACAAGCTGTCGTCCTGCAACCCGTACGCGAAGGCGTACGACGAGGTGTGGGTCGCGGGTCCGGCGGCCCGGGAGCGCTATCAGCTCGCCGACATCGGTGTGGAGGACAAGGACGTCGTCGAGGTCGGCCGCCCGCAGCTGGCGCCGATCCTGCCGTACACGGGCGCGCCCGCCGCGGACCGGATGACGACGGTGCTGTACGCCCCGACCTGGGAGGGCTGGGACGGCAACCCGGGCAACACCTCGGTGATCCTGGCCGGTGAGAACATCGTCCGGGAGCTGCTGGCCGACCCCAAGGTCCGGCTGATCTACAAGCCGCACCCGATGACCGGCTCGGTGGAGCCGAAGGCGGGCGCCGCCAACGTCCGTATCCAGGCGATGATCGCGGAGGCCAACACCCGGCGCGGCGGCGAGCGGCCGGGCGACGGCGCTTCCGCCGAGCTGGACCGCCGGGAGGCGGAGCTGGCCGCGCTGACCACCTCGTCGTTCCGCAAGAGCGCGGACGAGCTGGAGCGGATGCGGCTGCAGGGCACGCCGCCGGAGGGCCGCGCCGCCGCCGTCGCGGCCGCCGCCGACGCCTGGGAGCGCGCCTACTTCGCGTCCTTCCCGGAGTGGGAGCACCTCGTCATCACCACCGCCCGCCCGGGCATCTTCGGCTGCTTCAACGAGGCGGACGTGCTGATCAGCGACGTCTCCAGCGTGGTGTCGGACTACCTGACCAGCGAGAAGCCGTACGCGGTCGCCAACACCTCCGGGATGGGCGAGGAGGAGTTCCGTACGAACTTCCCGACGGTGCGTGCCGCGGCGATCCTCACGCCCGCCGCGGACGGCGTCGCCGACCTGCTGGCGAGCGTCCGCAACCCCGGGCTGGACACCCTCGCGGCCGAGCGCGCCGCCCTCAAGGAGCATCTGCTCGGCCCGTCGGACCCGCCCTCGTCGGTCCGCTTCAACCAGGCGGCGCTGGACCTGGCCGCCGAGGCCGACGCCCGCCGCGCGCGGATGGAGCGCCGCCTCGCCGGTATCCCTGGTCAGCGCGCGCAGGACGAGACCGGGGACGCCGGGGAGACCGCGGCGGAGCCCGGCGCCCCGGAGGCGCCCGCGGCGGTCTGAGCCACGGCAGGACACACCGGTCCGAGGGGGCCCGCCGGTCGACGGCGGGCCCCTTCGGCGTTCCCGGGTGCCCGCTCCCGGCGGCCGTCCGCGCACGGTCGGACCATAGACTGTGCGGGACATCCGCAGGCGACAGTCGCCGGTCCGGTACGAGAGCGAGCCGAGGGAATTCCGATGGCCGAGTGGCGCCCCGTGCGGCAGGTCCGCACGCATGAGCTGGTGCTGGAGAGCATCGAGGCGCAGGTGCTCGCCGGGGAGCTGAAGGCCGGGGACCGGCTGCCGCCGGAGCGGGAGCTGGCGCCGGTGCTGGGGGTCAGCCGGTCGGCGCTGCGCGAGGCGCTGCGGGTGCTGGAGACCATCGGGGTGCTGGTCGCGCAGGCGGGCCGGGGCGCGGACGCCGGGGCGCGGATCGTACGCCACCCCGACGACGCGCTCGGTCGGCTGCTGCGGCTGCACTTCGCGCTCGGCAGCTACAGCCTCCACGACGTGCTGGAGGCCCGGGTCACGCTGGAGCGCTCCAGCTTCGAGGCGGCGGCGCGCCACGGTGCGCCGGACGCGCTGGCGGAGGCCGAGGAGCTGCTGGGGCGGCTGGGCGCGGCGGGCCTGTCCCCCGCGGACTTCAACGATCTGGACACCCGCTTCCACGTCGCCATCGCCCGCAGCTCCGGCAACGACCTCACCTCGACGCTGACCTCCGCGGTCCGTGAGTCGGTCCGCCCGCTGATCCTGCGCGCCCTGGAGGCGGCCGAGGACTGGCCGGCCACCGCCGCCGCCCTCAACGCCGACCACACCGAGCTGCTCCGCCTGGTCCGCGCGGGCGACGGCCCGGCCGCCGCCGACCTCGCCGAACGCCATATCCGCGGCTTCCACGGGACGCTGGTCGCGGACGCGGACGAGCCTGCGGACTCCCCCGCCCCCGGCGGCACGGAGGGCGCGGGCACGTAGCCCGCGCGGGCGGCGAGGCGCCGCCCGCATCCGACGGCCCCGCCGCACCCACGGCCCGGGGCCGGACTCCCGTTGCCCGGGTCGTCCCCGGGCCTCCCCGGCTTTCCCCCTGGCCGACGCCTGCCCGGCTGCCCGGACACCCGCCATCGGTCCGCCCGTAAAACCCCCTCCCCCACCCCCGTACGCCCCGATCGGCGCCGCCTCCTGTCCGGACTTCCGGACCGACGCTAGAATGGTCGGACCGTAAAACTCTGTGGGAGGCGCTCCATGCGTATCGGACTCTTCGCCACCTGCCTGGGGGACACGCTCTTCCCGGACGCGGTGAAGGCCACCGCCCTGCTGCTCACCCGTCTCGGGCACGAGGTGGTGTTCCCGCCGGAGCAGACCTGCTGCGGCCAGATGCACGTCAACACCGGCTACCAGCGCGAGCCGGTCCCCCTCGTCCGCGGCTTCGCGGAGCAGTTCGGGGACGCGTCGATCGAGGCGGTGGTGATGCCGTCCGGTTCCTGCGCCGGTTCGGTCCGCCATCAGCACGAGATCGTCGCCGCGCGCTACGGCGACGCCGCGCTCCGGTCCGGGGTCGCCACCGTCAAGGAGAAGACGTACGAACTCTCCGAACTGCTGGTGGACGTGCTCGGCGTCACCGACGTCGGCGCGTACTTCCCGCACCGCGTGACCTACCACCCCACCTGCCACTCGCTGCGGATGCTGCGGGTCGGCGAGAAGCCGCTGCGGCTGCTGCGCGCCGTCGAGGACATCGACCTCGTCGAACTGCCCGAGGCGGACTCCTGCTGCGGCTTCGGCGGCACCTTCGCCGTCAAGAACGCCGACACCTCCACCGCGATGCTGCACGACAAGGTCGGCCACATCACCGCCACCGGCGCGGACATCTGCGCCGCGGGCGACTCCTCCTGTCTGATGCACATCGGCGGCGGACTCTCCCGTATCAGGTCCGGCACCCGCACCCTGCACCTCGCACAGATCCTCGCCGCCACCCGCACCGCGCCGTACGTCCCGACGGAGGCCGTCCGATGAGCACCTTCCTGGGCATGCCCGCCGCCCCGCCCCGCGCCCCGTACGGCGCCGGGAACCTCCGCGGCGACCGCAGCTTCCCCAAAGCCGCCCATGACGAGCTGCGCAACGACCAACTGCGCCGCAACCTCGGCAAGGCGACCCACACCATCCGCGCCAAGCGGCTCGCGGTCACCGGCGAACTCCCCGACTGGGAGCGGCTGCGCGACGCCGGATCCGCCCTGAAGACCGCCACCATGAACCGCCTCCCCGACCTCCTGGAGGAGCTGGAGCGCAAGGTCACCGAGCGCGGCGGCACCGTCCACTGGGCGCGCGACGCGGTCGAGGCCAACGCGCTCGTCACCGAGCTGATCGAGGCGACCGGCAGCCGTGAGGTCATCAAGGTCAAGTCGATGGCCACCCAGGAGATCGGCCTCAACGAACACCTCGAAAGCCGCGGCATCACCCCGTACGAGACCGATCTCGCCGAGCTGATCGTGCAGTTGGCGCACGACAAGCCGTCGCACATCCTCGTCCCGGCGATCCACCGCAACCGCGACGAGATCCGGGAGATCTTCCTCAAGGAGATCCCGGGCGTCGACCCGGAGCTGGACGCCGTGCCCGCCCATCTGGCCGCCGCCGCCCGCGCCTATCTGCGGGAGAAGTTCATGACGACGAAGGTCGCCGTCTCCGGCGCCAACTTCGGCGTCGCCGAGACCGGCACCCTCGCCGTCGTCGAGTCCGAGGGCAACGGCCGGATGTGCCTGACGCTGCCCGAGACGCTGATCACCGTCATGGGCATCGAGAAGGTCATCCCGCGCTACCAGGACCTGGAGGTCTTCCTCCAGCTGCTGCCGCGCTCCTCCACCGGTGAGCGGATGAACCCGTACACCTCGATGTGGACCGGCACCACCCCCGGCGACGGGCCGCAGGACTTCCACCTCGTGCTGCTCGACAACGGCCGCACCGCCGCCCTCGCCGACTCCGTCGGCCGCGAGGCGCTCAACTGCATCCGCTGCTCGGCCTGTCTCAACGTCTGCCCGGTCT
This sequence comes from Streptomyces catenulae, assembly GCF_000718015.1. Lineage (GTDB taxonomy): Bacteria > Actinomycetota > Actinomycetes > Streptomycetales > Streptomycetaceae > Streptomyces > Streptomyces catenulae. Next base: position 60,317 of record NZ_JODY01000015.1, read on the forward strand.
ACGAACGCGCCGGGGGCCACGCCTACGGCTCGACGTACCCGGGCCCGATCGGCGCCGTCCTCACCCCGCAGCTCGCCGGGATGCACGCCGCCAAGGACGACCCCAACAGCTCGCTGCCGTACGCCTCCAGCCTCTGCGGCGCCTGCTTCGACGCCTGCCCCGTCAAGATCGACATCCCGTCGCTCCTGGTCGAACTCCGCCACCAGAAGACCGAGGAGTCCGGTACGACCGCGGAGAAGCTGGCCATGAAGGCGGCAGCCGGGGTGATGAAGCGGCCCAAGGTCTACACCGCCGCACAGAACGCCGCCCGCCTCGGCCGGGTCGCCGGTGGCCGCAGCGGCACCATCTCCCATCTGCCGCCGCCCTTCAACGGCTGGAGCGAGAGCCGCGACACGCCCGTACCGCCCCGGCACACCTTCCGCTCCTGGCTCGCCTCGGACGAGGGCACCGCCGCGCTGCGCGACGCCGCCGCCGAGGGCGCCCGGCAGCGGGCCGCCGCACCCGAGACCCCCGACACCCCCGAGGAGGACCGGTGACCACGACCGCACGCGAGACGGTGCTCGGCCGGATCCGCGACGCCCTGGCACTCGCCCCCGCCCCGGAGGCGGATGTCCCCCGCGCCTACCGCACCGGCCGCACCCTCCCCGACGCCGACCGGCTGGCGCTCCTGACCGACCGGCTCGTCGACTACCGCGCCGAGGTCCACCCCTGCACCGCCGAGGAGACCGCGGCCACCGTCGCCGCCGTCCTCACCCCCCGCGGCGCCCGCCTCGTCGGCATCCCCGCCGGACTCGACCGCACCTGGCTGACCGCCTACGACGGTGCACTCCGCGTGGACGACGCCGCGGTGGCGCCGCCCACGCTGGACGCCCTCGACGGCGTGGTCACCGCCTCCGCCGTCAGCTGCGCCGAGACCGGCACGATCTTCCTCGACGGCTCCCCGGACCAGGGCCGCCGCGCCCTCACCCTCGTCCCCGACCTGCACGTCTGTGTGGTCGATCTGTCGAGCGTGGCGGTCGGCGTCCCCGAGGCCGTCGCCCGGCTCGTCCCCGACCGGCCGACGACGCTGATCAGCGGCCCGTCCGCCACCTCCGACATCGAACTGGAACGCGTCGAGGGCGTCCACGGACCCCGCACCCTGGACGTGATCATCCGGACGGACGTCTGACCGGAGGCACCACAACGGCGAGGGCCCCGGGGAACACGCTCCCCGGGGCCCTCGCCGTGTGCCGGATGTCTCAGGCGGTGTGCCGGACGTCTCAGAACGGGCGGAAGCCGTCGTACTCCTGCTCCGCCTCGTCCCGCGCCGCGTCGCGGTCGCGGCGGCGCTGGGCCGCGGGCCGCGGCGCCTCCATACGGTGGTCCTCACCACGGCGGCCGAGCATCTCCGCACCGGCGGCCATCGTCGGCTCCCAGTCGAAGACCACGGCGTTGTCCTCGGGGCCGATAGCCACACCGTCACCGGTGTGCGCACCGGCCTTGAGCAGCGCGTCCTCGACACCGAGACGGTTGAGCCGGTCCGCGAGGTAGCCGACCGCCTCGTCGTTGTTGAAGTCCGTCTGCCGCACCCAGCGCTCCGGCTTCTCGCCGCGCACCCGGTAGAAGTGGTCGCCCTCCTCGGTGACCGTGAAGCCGGAGTCGTCCACCGCCTTGGGCCGGATGACGATCCGCGTCGCCTCCTGCACCGGCTTGGCGGCACGCGCCTGCGCCACGATCTCGGCGAGCGCGTACGACAGCTCCTTCAGCCCCTGCCGGGCGACGGCCGACACCTCGAAGACGCGGAAGCCGCGCTCCTCCAGATCGCCGCGGATCATGTCGGCGAGGTCCTGACCGTCGGGGATGTCGACCTTGTTGAGGACGACGATCCGCGGCCAGTTCTCCAGACCGCCGTACTGCGCCAGCTCCGCCTCGATCATGTCGAGGTCGGAGAGCGGGTCACGGTCCGACTCCAGCGTGGCGGTGTCCAGGACGTGGACCAGCACCTCGCAGCGCTCCACATGGCGCAGGAACTCCAGGCCCAGGCCCTTGCCCTGGCTGGCGCCGGGGATCAGACCGGGCACGTCCGCGATGGTGTAGACGGTCGAACCGGCCGTCACCACCCCGAGGTTGGGGACGAGCGTGGTGAACGGGTAGTCCGCGATCTTCGGCTTGGCCGCCGACAGCACCGAGATCAGCGAGGACTTACCGGCGCTCGGGAAGCCGACCAGCGCGACATCCGCGACGGTCTTCAGCTCCAGCACGATGTCGCGCGCCTCACCGGGCTCGCCGAGCAGCGCGAAACCGGGCGCCTTACGGCGCGCCGACGCCAGCGCGGCGTTGCCCAGACCGCCGCGCCCGCCCTGCCCCGCGATGAAGGTGGTGCCCTGCCCGACGAGGTCGGCGAGGACATTGCCCTTGCGGTCCATGACGACCGTGCCGTCCGGAACCGGCAGCACCAGGTCCTGGCCGTTCTTCCCGGCGCGGTGGTCACCGGCGCCGGGCTGGCCGTTGGTCGCCTTGCGGTGCGGATGGTGGTGGTATTCGAGAAGTGTGGTGACGTCCTGGTCGACGACGAGGATCACATCGCCGCCGCGCCCGCCGTTGCCGCCGTCCGGCCCGCCGAGCGGCTTGAACTTCTCCCGCATCACGGAGGCCACGCCGTGGCCTCCGTTACCCGCGGCGACATGCAGTTCGACGCGGTCCACGAAGGTGGTCATGGTGAGGTGCCTCCAGATAACTACGGGAATGTCTCTGTACTAACACGCCAAGGGCGGACCGGCCTTCCCGCACGTGCGAGAAAGGCGGTCCGCCCTCGGAGTGGTGCTACTGCTGAGCTGTCGCCCGGCGGCTGATCACTCAGCGACCGGAACGATGTTCACGACCTTGCGACCACGGTGGGTGCCGAACTGCACCGCGCCCGCGGCCAGGGCGAACAGGGTGTCGTCGCCGCCGCGACCGACGCCCGTGCCCGGGTGGAAGTGGGTGCCACGCTGGCGGACCAGGATCTCACCGGCGTTGACGGCCTGACCGCCGAAGCGCTTCACGCCGAGCCGCTGAGCATTGGAATCGCGACCGTTCCGAGTGGACGATGCGCCCTTCTTGTGTGCCATGTCTCCTCAGTCCCTTACTTCGCCGGAGCGTCGATGCCGGTGATCTTCAGCGCCGTGTGGAGCTGGCGGTGGCCGATCCGCTTCTTGTAGCCGGTCTTGTTCTTGTACTTCTGGATCCGGATCTTGTCGCCCTTGTGGTGGTCGACGACCTCGCCCTGGACCTTCACGCCGGCCAGGACCCACGGGTCGCTGGTGACCGACTCGCCGTCGACGACCAGCAGCGTCGAGAGCTCGACGGTGTCGCCGACCTTGCTGGTGGAAATGCGGTCAATCTCGATGACGTCGCCGACAGAAACCTTCTGCTGGCGTCCGCCGGTGCGCACGATCGCGTACACGCGGAACTCTCCTTCGCTGGAAACGGATCCTCTGATGCCAGCCGCTCACACGGGCTTGGGAGACTCCCGTGAAATCCGAGTGGACGAGCGGCCTCCCCCGGCCCGGAAGCCAGGAGGTGTGTGCTCAGGGGTTTGGCGTCACAGACACCGACGGTCAAGGTTACGGGGCCTTGACCTGGGGGTCAAACCGGCCCCGGGTCGTCACCGACCCGGGGCGCGGTCGGGACCGTCAGTCCTCCGCGGCGGGCTCGGCGACGGCGGTCTTCTTGGCCGCCGCCTTCTTCGTCGTCGCCTTCTTCGCCGTGGTCTTCTTCGCGGTCGTCTTCTTCGCGGCGGTCTTCTTGGCGGCGGTGGTGGTCTTCTTCGCCGCCGCCTTCTTCGTCGCCGTCGTCTTCTTGGCCGTGGTCTTCTTCGCGGCCGTCTTCTTGGTGGCGGTCTTCTTCGCCGCCGCCTTCTTCGCCGTCTTCTTGGCGGCGGGCGCCTCCTCGGCCGGAGCCTCGGCGGGCGCCTCGACGGTCTCCGCCGGAGCCTGGACCGGCTCCGCGGGGGCCTCGGCGGCCTGCGGTGCGGCGGCCTCCGGGGCCTCCACCACGACGACCGTCGCCTCGGCGGCCTGCGGGGAGCCCGCCGGGGCGGACACCTTGCGGGTCGCACGGCGGCGCGGACGGGCCGGTGCGGGCTCCGGGGCGGCGGGCGCCTCGGGCTCCGGCTCGGGCGCGGCCTCGGGCTCCGGGGCGGTCTCCGCCACCGGCACCACGATCGACGCGGCCTCGGCGGCCTTCGGCGCGCCCGCCGGGGCGGTCGCCTTCCGGCTCGCCCGGCGACGGCCACGGCCGCGCGAGGCGGCGGCCGCCTCGGCCTCGGCCGGGCTGCTGAACCACTCGTCGGCGTCGGCCACCGCGGGCTGCAGCTCCGCCTCGGTCACCGGCGCGGGCTCCAGCTCCGGCGCCTCGGCCTGCCCGGCCACCGGCTCCGCGGGCTGCTCGGCCACCTGCTCGTGGTGGTCGTGGCGCTCGCCGCCGCCCTTGCCCTTCTTCTTGCGCTTGCCGCCACCACCGGTGGTCGTCGGCTGGTCCATGTGGACGATGACGCCGCGACCGTTGCAGTGGACACAGGGCTCGGAGAACGACTCCAGCAGGCCCTGACCGACCCGCTTGCGGGTCATCTGGACCAGCCCCAGCGAGGTGACCTCGGCCACCTGGTGCTTCGTCCGGTCGCGGCCCAGGCACTCCAGCATCCGCCGCAGCACCAGATCGCGGTTGGACTCCAGGACCATGTCGATGAAGTCGATGACGACGATGCCGCCGAGGTCGCGCAGGCGCAGCTGACGGACGATCTCCTCGGCCGCTTCGAGGTTGTTCCTCGTCACGGTCTCTTCGAGGTTGCCGCCCTGACCGGTGAACTTGCCGGTGTTGACATCGATCACGACCATCGCTTCGGTCTTGTCGATCACCAGCGAACCACCGCTGGGCAGCCAGACCTTGCGGTCCAGCGCCTTCATCAGCTGCTCGTCGATCCGGTACGTCGCGAAGACGTCCACGTCCGACGTCCACTTCTGGAGCCGGTCGGTGAGGTCCGGGGCGACGTGCGCGACATAGCCGTGGATGGTCTCCCAGGCGTCGTCACCGCTGACGATGACCTTCGAGAAGTCCTCGTTGAAGATGTCGCGGACGACCCGGACGGTCATGTCCGGCTCGCCGTAGAGCAGGCTCGGCGCGCTCGTCGAGGGCGTCTTCGCCTTCTTCTGGATCTCCTCCCACTGCGCCTGGAGGCGCTCCACGTCACGGCGGAGCTCGTCCTCGCTGGCGCCCTCCGCGGCGGTACGGACGATGACGCCCGCGTCCTCGGGGACGATCTTCTTGAGGATCTGCTTCAGCCGGGCGCGCTCGGTGTCGGGCAGCTTGCGGCTGATGCCCGTCATCGAGCCCTCGGGCACGTAGACGAGGTAGCGGCCGGGCAGCGAGACCTGGCTGGTCAGGCGGGCGCCCTTGTGGCCGATGGGGTCCTTGGTGACCTGCACCAGCACGGACTGGCCGGACTTGAGGGCGGACTCGATGCGGCGCGGGCCGTTGCCCATGCCGAGCGCCTCGAAGTTGACCTCACCCGCGTACAGCACGGCGTTGCGGCCCTTGCCGATGTCGACGAAGGCCGCCTCCATCGACGGCAGGACGTTCTGCACCTTGCCGAGGTAGACGTTGCCGACGTACGAGGTCGACTGCTCCTTGTTGACGAAGTGCTCGACGAGGACGTTGTCCTCCAGCACGCCGATCTGGGTGCGCTCGCCGCTCTGGCGGACGACCATGACCCGCTCGACGGCCTCGCGGCGCGCCAGGAACTCCGCCTCGGTGATGATCGGCACCCGGCGGCGACCCTGCTCACGGCCCTCGCGGCGGCGCTGCTTCTTCGCCTCCAGACGGGTCGAGCCCTTGATGGACTGGACCTCGTCGGCGCTGGTCGACTCGGAGTCCTTCGCCTTGCGCTCGCGCGGCTCGCGGACCTTGACGACGGTGCGCTCGGGGTCGTCACCGTTGTGGGCCTCGCCCCCACCGTCGTCCCCGCTGCGACGGCGGCGGCGACGGCGACGGCGGCTGCTGCTGGAGCCGCCGGACGGCTCGTCGGCCTCCGCCTGCTCCTCGGCGGGCTGCTCCTCGGCGGGCTCCTCGGGCTCGGCGCCCTCCGGCTCCTGCTCGGACGCCTCGGCACCCTGCTCGTCCGCGTCGGCGGCCTCACCGCGACGGCGGCGGCGGCCACCGCGGCGACGGCGGCGCGAGGGGCGGTCGCCCGACTCGTCGTCGTGCGCCTCATGCTGCCCGGCGGTCTCCTCGGCCTCCTCGGGCTCCTCGGCGCTCTCCTGCGGCTCCTCGACGGGCGCGGCGGCGACCGGCTCGGCGACCCGCTCGGCGCGGCGACGGCGGCGACGTCCGGCGGGCTGCTCCTCGCGGGGCTGCTCGGGCTCGACCGCGGTGGCGGCCTCCTCCTCGCGGCGGGCCGCGGCGGCGGCAGCGGCCGCGGTCTCCGGGGTCTGGAACATCGGCTCGGCGAAGACCGGCGCCTGGAAGACGGCCGTCGGCGGACGCTGCGCACGGCGGCGGCCCCGGGCCGGGGCCTCCTTGGCGGGCGTCTCCTCGGCGGCGGGCGCCTTCTTCGCGGTGACTGCCTTCTTGGCCGCGGGCGCCTCGGCGACCGGCTCGGCGGCGCGCTCACCACGGCGGCGGGCCCGGCGGCGCGGCGCCTCGTCGGCCTCGGCCTTCGGCTCGGCCGGGGTCTCCCCGGCGGGCGTCTCCTCGACCGGAGCCTGGTCCCCGCCCTGCGGGGCACCGGCGGGCGCGGTGGCCTTACGGGTGGCCCGGCGGCGGGCGCGGGGGGCGGGCGTCTCCTCGACGGCCTGCGGGGTCTCCTCGACGGGCACGGCGGCCGACGCCTCGGCGACCGGGGCCTCCTCGGCGGCGCGCGGGGCACCGGCCGGGGCGGTGGCCTTACGGGTGGCACGGCGACGCGACCGGGCGGGCGCGGCCTCGGCGGCGGGCGTCTCCGCGGCGGGTGCCGCCGCGGCCGGGGCCTCGGCGGCGGGCGCCTCGGTGGTCCCGGCGGTCTCCGGCGCGCCCTGCGGGGCACCGGCGGGCGCGGTGGCCTTACGGGTCGCGCGGCGGCGGGTACGGGCGGGCGGCGCGGCGTCCTCGGCGGGCGCGTCGGCCGCGGGTACGGCCTCGGCCTGCGGCGCGGGCGCCTTGGCGGCGGCCTGCGGGGCTCCGGCCGGGGCGGTGGCCTTACGGGTGGCACGGCGGCGCGAGCGGGCCGGGGCGGCCTCCGCGGCGGGTGCTTCCCCGGCGGGCGCCTCGGACGGCTGCGGCGTGGCCGCGGCCTGGGGGGTGTCGCTCACCACGGCGGCGGCTCCGGCGCCCTGCGGCGGACCGGCCGGGCGGGAGGCCGCACGGCGCCTGCGGCGCGGCGGCAGCGTGTCGCTGGGGGAATTGTTGTCGTCCGCGCCACGGTCCGTGGACGGCGCGGGTGCGGTGGGCTCAATGGGTTCGAGCATGCGGGCGGTTCTCCCGTCACGCTCCCGGGCGCCGGGCCTGGTCCGGCCGCAGCACCGCGTCGTGGCGCGGATCTGCGGTCCGGGGCGCGGGCGCCGCACGGGAGCTGTCGTCTCGCTCGCCGGGCCCGTGGTCCGGGGCCGGCGAAAGTCTCCTGGTCAGTGCGTCTGCCGCACCGGGGTGGCTCCCTGGTTGGTCGGCGACGCGACGACGGCGCTCTACGCGGTGCCGTGCCCGGCACCAGCCGGGTTGACCCCGCTCGTCACCGTCGCGGCACGTGGCCCGGCGGCCGTGGATGGGGCGGCCGTGGCAGCGTCGCGGTCGGGCGCCAGCGGGTCGGTCACCGCGCCGGTCTCCTCATCGAGCAGCCCCTGCGCCAGCCTGGTCACCGCTGCGGGGACCGGCGGCGCCAGGTCGGCCGCGGCTCGGAGGCCGGACAGGACGTCGTCGGGTCGAACGGCAGGTGTCACATGCCGAACAACCAGCCGCAGTATCGCACAGGCTCTGCCGTCGGGCCTATCGGCCTCGGCGGCCGACGCCTCCAGCGCGCTGACCGCGGCCCGCGCGTCGAAGGCCCGCATGCCGTTCTTGGTACGGCGCTCGACCTGCACCTCCTCGGCGGCGAGGAACGCCGCCGCGGCCCGCTCGGCCTCCGCCGGCTCGACGCCGTCGAGCCGCAGCTCCCAGACCGAGGCCTGGAGCCGGTCGGCGAGACCGCTGGTCCGCGCCTCCACGGCGTCGATCACGTCGAGGCCCGAGGGCAGCGACGCGTCCAGCAACTCGCGCAGGGTCGCGGGGTCGCGCTCCTGGGTGAGCTGGATCTCCAGATACTCGGCCTCACTGCCCGTACCCGTCGGGGCGGCGTTGGCGTACGACACCTTGGGGTGCGGGGTGAAGCCCGCCGAGTAGGCCATGGGGACCTCGGCGCGGCGCAGTGCCCGCTCGAAAGCGCGCTGGAAGTCGCGGTGGCTGGTGAACCGGAGGCGGCCGCGCTTGGTGTAGCGCAGACGAATGCGCTGCACCGCCGGTGCGGGCGGCGGGCCTTCGGGCTGTCGCTTGCCCAGTGTCGTTCAGTCCTTCGTGAGTGCGGTCGTACTGCTACCAAGAGTACGTGCCACCCGCACCGCCGGTTCCCCGCGGTGCGCCCCGACCGCCGCCCGGGGCCGTGCTCAGCGGCCGATGAGGGCGCGGCGGACCTCGCGGGCGGCGTCCCGCGCCAGCCGCAGCGGCGGCCCGAGAACCGCGCGCAGCCCGTGACCCAGCGGGGTGAACACCGTGCGGTACAGCCACCGCGACGGGCGGGCCACCAGCCACCGCCAGAGGAAGGCGAGGCCCCGGCCGATCGCCCGGGAGATCCGCCCGGCGATCCGCCAGCAACCGGCGAGGAACTCCCCCAGGGCGCGGAGCACCGGCCACAGCACGTACCGCCAGACGGCGGTGGCGGGGATCACCACGAGCCACCGGAAGAGCGGGGCGAGGATCCGGTGGTACAGCCAACGGGCCGGTACGACGATCAGGTACCGGACGAGGAAGCGGACCGGGACCACCAGTCCGTGGTGGAGCAGCCAGACCGTCGCCCGGCCGAGCGGGGTGAGCACCGACCGGTACAGCCGGCGGGCGGGGATCGCGACCAGATACCGGAACAGGAACGCCACCGGGACCACGACCAGGTGGTGGAGGAGCCAGGCCAGGGCCCGGCCCACCGGGGCAAGCAGCCAGGTGTACAGCCACCGGCCGACGGGGGCGAGAACGGTCCGGCCGGTCCAGTGCAGGGCATCCCACAGCAGCCGGAGCGGGACCATGACGATCACCACGGGCACCGCGAGGAGCCGGGCGAGGCAGCAGCCCGGTGCGGCGGCGGGTGCCGCGCCCTTCGGTGTGCCGCCGTGTGCCATGCGCCGTTCCCCCGGATGTTCCGTACCGCTGCCGTTCCCGTGCGGGCTCAGGGCACCCGGGGGTGCTCCCCCGTCGGCACCCAGAAGCGGAGCTTCGCCCCGCGCCGGTCCTCGAACCGCCCGCCGCACGCCTCGATGACCTTACGGGAGGCGGTGTTGGTGGCATCACAGGTGATCAGCGCCTCTGCGAGGCCGAGCGCGCGGGCGCGTGGCAGGGCGGCGCGGAGCATCGCGGTGGCGTGGCCGCGGCGGCGGGCGGTGGGCCGGACGTCGTAGCCGATGTGACCGCCGTAGCGGCGCAGGAAGTCGTCGAGGCGGTGGCGCAGGCGCAGTCCGCCGAGGTAGATAGGGCCGTCGGTGTACCAGAGGTGGTCGCAGGGGATGCGGCCGTCGCCGGTCTCCTCGCGGGCGGCGCGGAGGCGGGCGGTGTACGCGGCGAAGACGGCGGGGTCGTGCCAGCGGGCGCCGTACTCCCGCAGGTCACGGCCGACGGCCGAACCGTCGTCGGGGGCGCCGCGCCCCTCGGCGCGCAGTTCGGCCATGGCGGCGAGGAAGGAGGCGTGGGCGGGGGCGGCGGGTGCGGTGAGTCGGGGTGGCATCGCCCCAGTGTGCGGGAACGGGAACGGCCCGGCATCGGAGTGTCGATGCCGGGCCGAACCGCCTTGCGCGGATGACCACTCGGGGAGTCGATGGCGCCAACTCCCGCCGCTCTCGCGGCCGTTCGGGAAGCTGTGCGCCAACCCCCCGCCCGCCGTGGCTACTTGTTGACCACCGAGAGCGGCAGCAGCTTCTTGCCGGTCGGGCCGATCTGGATGTCGAGGTCCAGCTGCGGGCAGACGCCGCAGTCGAAGCACGGGGACCAGCGGCAGTCCTCGACCTCGGTCTCGTCGAGGGCGTCCTGCCAGTCCTCCCAGAGCCAGTCCTTGTCGAGACCGGAGTCGAGGTGGTCCCAGGGCAGGACCTCCTCGTAGGTGCGCTCGCGGGTGGTGTACCACGCGACGTCGACACCGAAGTCCGGCAGCGTCTTGCCCGCCGCTTCCATCCAGCGGTCGTACGAGAAGTACTCGCGCCAGCCGTCGAAACGGCCGCCGCCCTCGTAGACCGCGCGGATGACGGAGCCGACGCGGCGGTCACCGCGGGAGAGCAGGCCCTCGACGATGCCGGGCTTGCCGTCGTGGTAGCGGAAGCCGATGGAGCGGCCGTACTTCTTGTCGCCGCGGATCTTGTCGCGCAGCTTGGCGAGGCGGGCGTCGGTCTCCTCGGCGGAGAGCTGCGGCGCCCACTGGAACGGGGTGTGCGGCTTGGGGACGAACCCGCCGATGGAGACCGTGCAGCGGATGTCGTTCTGACCGGAGACCTTGCGGCCCTCGGCGATGACGTTGACCGCCATGTCGCCGATCTGCAGGACGTCCTCGTCGGTCTCGGTGGGCAGCCCGCACATGAAGTACAGCTTCACCTGGCGCCAGCCGTTGCCGTACGCCGTGGAGACGGTGCGGATCAGGTCCTCTTCCGAGACCATCTTGTTGATGACCTTGCGGATGCGCTCCGAGCCGCCCTCGGGCGCGAAGGTCAGTCCCGAGCGACGGCCGTTGCGCGTCAGCTCGTTGGCCAGGTCGATGTTGAACGCGTCGACCCGGGTGGAGGGGAGGGACAAGCCGATCTTGTCCTCCTCGTACCGGTCGGCGAGGCCCTTGGCGACGTCGCCGATCTCGGTGTGGTCCGCGGAGGACAGCGACAACAGGCCGACCTCCTCGAATCCCGTGGCCTTGAGGCCCTTGTCCACCATCTCGCCGATGCCGGTGATGCTTCGCTCCCGGACGGGACGCGTGATCATGCCTGCCTGGCAGAAACGGCAGCCGCGGGTGCAGCCACGGAAGATCTCGACCGACATCCGCTCGTGGACGGTCTCGGCCAGCGGGACGAGCGGCTGCTTGGGGTAGGGCCACTCGTCGAGGTCCATGACGGTGTGCTTGGACACCCGCCACGGGACGCCGGAGCGGTTGGGCACGACGCGGGAGATCCGCCCGTCGGCCAGGTACTCGACGTCGTAGAACTTGGGGACGTAGACGTTGCCGGTCTTCGCGAGGCGGAAGAGCAGCTCGTCGCGGCCACCGGGGCGGTCCTCGTTCTTCCACGCCCGGATGATGTCGGTGATCTCCAGGACCGCCTGCTCGCCGTCGCCGACGACCGCGCAGTCCAGGAAGTCCGCGATGGGCTCCGGATTGAACGCGGCGTGGCCGCCCGCGAGGATCAGCGGGTGGTCCTCGGTGCGGTCCTTGGCCTCGATCGGGATCCCGGACAGCTCCAGGGCGGTGAGGAGGTTGGTGTAGCCCAGCTCCGTGGAGAAGGAGACACCGAGCACGTCGAAGGCGCTGACCGGGCGGTGCGCGTCGACGGTGAACTGCGGGACGCCGTGCTCCCGCATCAGCGCCTCCAGGTCCGGCCAGACGCTGTAGGTGCGCTCGGCGAGGACGCCCTCGCGCTCGTTGAGCACCTCGTAGAGGATCATCACGCCCTGGTTGGGCAGACCGACCTCGTACGCGTCCGGGTACATCAGCGACCAGCGGACGTCGCAGTCGTCCCACTCCTTGACGGTGGAGTTCAGCTCGCCGCCGACATATTGGATCGGCTTCTGGACGTGCGGGAGAAGGGCCTCCAGGCGCGGGAAGACCGACTCGACAGGCATCGCGGGATCTTTCGTCGGCGGGCAGGGGTGACCCTCAAGCCTAACGTGTCCGAAGGGGCGCCCTTGACGCACGGCAGGGGTGATGCGGGGGCGCGCCGGGTGACGGGGCGCCGGGCGGGCCCGGCCCGTGGTCTCCGGGGCGTCCGGCCTGCGACGGACCGGGGCGGCGCGGCGGTCCGGGCCCGCCGCAGGGCCTTCTACGCTCCCGGCGGTGCCTGCTTCCCGGCCTTTTTCCAGAGCCGGGGCAGACGTTCCTCGCACGCCGCCGCCCGCGCCTCCTGGCGGCCGTGGAGCAGCCCGTAGGTGAAGGCGCTCTCGCCCGCCGTGTGCGCCCGGTCGGCCAGCTCCCGCAGGGCCTCGCGGGTCACCACGGTGTCGTGGTGCTCGCCGAGCACGTCCTGGAGGGCGGTGGCGCGGCGCACACAGCGGGCGGCGGTCCGGCCCAGCGCGGGGCGGGCCGCCTCCGCGCCGTACCGGAAGCGCTTCGCCGCCTTACGGGCCTCGTGCAGCGCCCGGTCCCGCTCCGGGCCGGGCGGGGTCTCCAGGGCGCGGCACATCCGGCGGGAGAGGCGCCGGAAGTCCTTGCGCACCGCCCGGAGCAGTTCCTTCCGGGGCGCGCGGGCGGCGGCGGGGCGCAGCGGCGGGTCGGCGAGCAGCCGGTCCAGGGTGTCGAGCAGCGTCAGATAGCGGTGGCCGTCGAGCACCGCGGTCAGCCGCCGGGCGGCGCCGCGGCGGGGCCGGGACCAGCTGCGCACCCGGGTGCGTACCGGCCCCACGCGCAGCTCCCGCGGCAGTGCGGCGACCCCGTCACCGATCCGCGCGGTCAGCACCTCACGGTCCCGGTCGATCCCCAACTCCCCGGCGAGCCAGGAGAGTTCGGCGACGACGGGGTCGGTGGCCGTCCGGTCGAGCAACCGGCGGTAGGAGCGCAGCACCCCGCGCGCCCGGCGGGTGGCGACCCGCATCCGGTGCACCGCGTCGGGCAGCTCACGGCGGACCGCGGGGTCCAGCGCGACGAGCGCCCGGAACTGCTCCCCGAGGTAGGTGAGGACGGTGTCCCCGGCGGTGGCCCCCGGGGCGCCGCTCCCCCGGCCGGTGCCCGCCTCCCGGGAGGCTTCCGGTCCGCCGGGGCGCGCCCGCTCCGTCGCCGCCAGCGCCCGGGCGAGCTTCGACGGGTACGCCCCCGGGGTGAGGCCCGCGCCCCGCAGCCAGGCGTCCAGCGCGTCCAGCAGTTCGGGGGCGGCGCCGGGCGCCAGTTCGGCCTCCACCTCGTGCCAGGAGGCGCGGGCGCCGTCCGGCCGCTCGGCCCGGACCTCGTCGTACGCCAGCTCCGCGAGGGGCGCGCCCGCGGCGTCGGTCAGCACCGTCACCGTGCGCCGGGTCCGCAGCCGCACCACCGGGACCAGCGCGGCGCCGCGCACCCGGGAGCGGACGAGGGCGGCCAGCTCCGGCGGGAGGGTGTCGGCGAGCGGGGCGCGGATCTCGTCGCGGACGTCCGGGCCCACCGGGAGCTTGAGATGCCAGCCGGGGTCGGTGCCGCCGGTGCGGCGGCGCAGGGTGAGGCCGTCCGCGGCGAGGCGGCGGTCCGCGGTGTCGTAGTAGCGCGCGTCGAGGGCGGTGACGCCGCCCGGCTGCGCGGCGGCGACCCCGGTGACGGCGGCCGGATCCGGGAGCCGGACGCCGTCGGCGGCGCCGTACTTCCGCTCGGTCTCCCGCACGGTGAGCGCCATACCTCCGAATCTAGAACCTCGGCCCGCGCCGCGCCGCCCCCCGGCCGCCCGGTGGGCGGCCCCGCCCGGTGGCCCGCGCCGGGGCGCCGGGCCCGGCGCGCTTCCCGCCGTGCGCCACCGTTCCGCGCCCCCGTGCGCCCCACCTGACGACGGCGCGCCCGCCGGGACGGGGATCGCCCCGCACCGCCGCGAATTACGGTGTGCGAGGCCGGAGGCGGAGGGTCCGACGCCCTCGTCCGGCCCGCCCGATGCCGTCCGTCCGCCGGTCGCCCGCACGGCCCCGGCGGCCGACCTCCCGGAAGGGAGAACCCGTGCACCCGTCCCGCACCACCGGCGCCCGCCCGCCGGACCGCGCCGCGACCGGTACCCGCCCCCATCTGCTGATCGCGCCGAGCGGACCGGCCGCCGCCCGCGCCGCCCGCGACTTCGTCCGCGCCGTGCTGCGCGGCACCCCGGCCGAGCCGCTGCGGGACACCGCCGTCCTGCTCACCTCCGAGGCGGTCACCCGGGCGCACCCGCTCACGGACGGCGCGCCCGACGTACTGGTCCGGGTGGTGACCGGCGACGGTCCGGCCGGGGTGCGGGTCAGCGTCCACGGCGGGAGCGCGCCCCGGGCCGGGCACGACGGCGCCGCGGACCTCTCCGGGCTGCTGTTCGGCGCCCTCGCGCACGCCTGGGGTACGGCGGAGCCCGGCGGGACGGAGCGCCCCGCCGGGCTCTGGTTCGAACTGCGGGCCCCGCGGGTGGGGGCTCAGCGGGAGGCCGACACCGGCCGCTCCACCCGGATGGACTGCAACAGCCCTATGGCGATCCAGACGGCGAACATCGACGTACCGCCGTAGGAGACGAACGGCAGCGGCAGTCCGGTGACCGGCATGATGCCCAGCGTCATGCCGATGTTCTCGAACGCCTGGAACGCGAACCACGCGACGATCCCGGCGGCGACGATCGTGCCGTACAGACCGGCCGACTCCCGGGCGATGCGGCAGGCGCGCCACATCACGATGCCGAGCAGGACGATGATCAGGCCCGCGCCGACGAAGCCCAGTTCCTCACCGGCGACGGTGAAGATGAAGTCGGTCTGCTGCTCGGGGACGAACTGGCCGGTGGTCTGGCTGCCGTGGAAGAGCCCGGAGCCGGTGAGCCCGCCGCCGCCGATGGCGATGCGCGCCTGGTTGGTGTTGTAGCCGACGCCCGCCGGGTCCAGGCTCGGGTTGGCGAACGCGGCGAAGCGGGCGATCTGGTACTCGTCGAGAAGGTTGAGCTGCCAGATCGCGAGGCAGCCGACGACGCCGGTGCCCAGCAGGCCGAGGATCCAGCGGTTGGAGGCGCCGGAGGCGAGCAGCACGCCGAGGATGATGGCGCCCAGCACCATGATCGAGCCGAGGTCCGGCATCAGCAGGATGACCAGGACCGGCACCGCGGCGAGGCCGAGCGCCTGGACGACGGTGCGGTGGTCGGGGTGCGGGGTGTCGCCCGCGTCGACCCGGGAGGCGAGGATCATCGCCATCCCCAGCGTGATGGTGATCTTGGCGAACTCGGCGGGCTGCAACGAGAAGCCGCCGGGGATCGCCAGCCAGGACCGCGAGCCGTTGATGGTGGCGCCGATCGGCGTGAGCACCATCAGCGCCAGCACCACCGACAGGCCGTAGAGCACCGGGATGGCGCCGCGCAGCGTGCGGTGGCCCAGCCAGATCGTCCCGGCGGCGAGCGCCAGGCCGATACCGGTGTTCAGCAGATGCCGCAGGAAGAAGTAGTACGGGTCGCCGTGGTTCAGCTCCGTGCGGTTGCGGGTCGCGGAGAAGATCAGCATCGCGCCGAGCAGCGACAGCGCCAGACACGACAGCAGCAGCGGCCAGTCGAGCTTGCGGACCGCCGAGTCGCGGTCCATCAGCTTGCCCCAGGCGCCGGTCTCGGGGGCGTACCGCCGGACGTTGAACATCCGGGAGGTGGGACTCGTCGTCATCCTTCGTCCCCTCCCTGGTCCGACTGGTCCGCCTGATCCGACTGGTCCGTCCCGTCCGCCTGATCCGTCCCGTCCGCCGACGGGTCGGTGGCGTCGTCGGCGGGTTCGACGGGCTGCGCCTGGATGGTGCCGTCGCGCTCGATGACCGGCAGCGACGACTCCGGGACCGGCAGCAGCGCGGACTTCTTGTCGATGCCGCCCTGCTCGTCGACGCCGTAGAGCGCGTCGTAGATCTTGCGGACGGCCGGTCCCGAGGCGCCGGAGCCGGTACCACCCTGGGAGATGGTCATGACGATGGCGTAGTCCTTGGTGTACGTCGCGAACCAGGAGGTCGTCTGCTTGCCGTAGACCTCGGCGGTACCGGTCTTGGCGTGCATCGGGATCTTCTCCTGCGGCCAGCCCTGGAAGCGCCAGGCGGCGGTGCCGCGGGTGGCGACACCGGCGAGCGCCGAGTCGATCTGCTTGAGCGTGGCCGGGGAGTCGGGCAGCTTGCCGTGCGCCTTCGGCGTGATCTTCTCGATCTTCTTGCCGTCGGGGCTGACGATCGCCTTGCCGAGGGTCGGGTCGTGGAGCGTGCCGCCGTTGGAGAGCGCGGCGTAGATCGTCGCCATCTGGATCGGGGTGACGAGGGTGTCGCCCTGGCCGATGGAGTAGTTGACGGAGTCACCGGCGCGCATCTTCATGCCGGACTCGCAGTTCTCCCGGGCGATCTTGGAGACGTAGTCGTCGGCGTTCTTGCCCTGGGCGCACCAGCCGGTCTTGTTCGCCTCCCAGTAGTCCTTCTTCCAGCGGCGGTCCGGCACCCGGCCGCTGACCTCGTCCGGCAGGTCGATACCGGTCTTCTTGCCGAGACCGAACTGATGGGCCGTCTTGTAGAACCAGTCGGCGGGGTGCTTCGGGTTGTTGCCGCCGTCCTTCTTCCACTGGTCGTAGGCGATGTTGTAGAAGACCGTGTCGCAGGAGACCTCCAGCGCGCGGCCGAGGCTGATCGGGCCGAAGTTCTCCGACTCGAAGTTCTTGAAGACCTGACTGCCGATGTTGAACGAGCTGGTGCAGGGGTAGTGCCCGTTGAACGGGTAGCCCGCGTTGACGGCGGCGGTGGTCGAGATGACCTTGAAGATCGAGCCGGGCGCCGCCTGCCCCTGGGTGGCGCGGTTGAGCAGCGGGTAGTTGGACTTCTTGCCGGTGAGCTTGGCGTAGTCCTTCCCGGAGATCCCGCCGACCCAGGCGTTCGGGTCGTACGAGGGGTTCGACGCCATCGCGACGACGCGGCCGGTCTTCGCCTCCATGACGACGACGGCTCCGGCGTCCGCCTTGTAGTTGGTGCCGGTGTTCTTGTCGTGCTCCAGGCGGGCGTCCTTCATCGCCTGGAGCAGCTCCTTCTCCGCCACCGCCTGGACGCGGGCGTCGATGCTGGTGATGACGTTGGAGCCGGGGACGGCCGGGTCGCTGTGGGCCTTGCCGATGACCCGGCCGAGGTTGTCGACCTCGTAACGGGTGACACCGGCCTTGCCGCGCAGTGCGCTGTCGTACGTCCGCTCCAGCCCGGAGCGGCCGATCTGGTCGGAGCGCAGCAGCGGCGAGCGGGTGTGCTCGGCCTTCTTGATCTCCTCGTCGGTGACCGGCGAGAGATAGCCGAGGACCTGCGCGGTCTCCGCCTTCGCCGGGGCGGCGTAGCGGCGCACGGCGGTCGGCTCGGCGCTGATGCCGGGGAAGTCCTCGGAGCGCTCGCGGATCTGCAGGGCCTGCTGGGTGGTGGCCTTGTCGGTGATCGGGATGGGCTGGTACGGCGAGCCGTTCCAGCACGGCTGCGGGGTCTTCGCGTCGCAGAGCCGGACCTTGTTACGGATCTCCTGCTCGGGGATGCCGAGGACGTCGGAGAGCCGGCCCAGGACCGCCTTGCCGTCGTCCTTCATCTTCAGCAGCTCGGTGCGGCTGGCGGAGACCACCAGCCGGGTCTCGTTGTCGGCGAGCGGCACCCCGCGGGAGTCGAGGATCGAGCCGCGGGTGGCCGGGTCGACGACCTGCTGGACGTGGTTGCTGCGGGCCTTGCTCGCGTACTCCTGGCCGTTGCGGATCTGGAGGTACCAGAGGCGGCCGCCGAGGGTGAGCAGGAGGGAGAAGACGAGGATCTGGATCGCGACGAGCCGGGCGGTGACGCGGGAGGTCCGGCCGGTCTCAGGAATGTTGCTCACGGCGCCTCCGCAGCTCGGTCCGGGTGCGGGGCAGTCGGTCGGTCACAGCCGCTTGACCCCCTTGATGCGGGCGGCCTTGTTCCGCGCGGAGCGGCCGAGGAGACCGCCGCGGGAGGAGCGGCCCGGCTTCGCGGACTTCATCCCGCCGCGGGACGCCTTGAGGCCGGTGCCGGTGGTCATCCAGCCGTACGCGGGCTCCCGCCCGGCGACCGTGCCGCTCGGGCTGCCGGAGCCGTCGCCGGTCAGCGGCTCGCCCTCCAGCCGTCGGGCGAGCGCCATCACGCCGGGCACGATGAACGGGGCGAGCAGCAGGTCGTAGACGGTGGCGCTGAGGACCAGACCGCCGACGCCGACATGCCGGGCGGTGGTGTCGCCGACCAGGGCGCCGACCCCCGCGTAGAGCAGTGTGGAGACGACGGCGGCGCCGACGACGGCGAGCAGCGGGACGGTCGCCGAGCGGTGGCGGCCGTTCTCCGGGCGGGTCAGGCCCACCGCGTACCCGACGATGCAGAGCACCAGCGCATAGCGGCCGATGGCGTGGTCGGACGGGGGCGCGAGGTCGGCGAGGAGGCCCGCGGCGAAGCCGACGAGGGCGCCGCCGACGTGCCCGTAGACCAGCGCGAGGCCGACGACGACGAGCAGCAGCAGGTCCGGGACGGCGCCGGGGAGTTGGAGCCGCGCCAGGACGCTGACCTGGAGGACCAGGGCGACGATGACGAGCGGGACGGTCAGCAGGATCCGGTAGAGGCGCATCGGTCAGCTCCTGGGGGATTCGCCGTCGGAGGGGTCGGCGGTGACGGTGACCGTGGGCGTCGGCCGGGGCTTGGCCGGCGGGGCCGGCAGCACGGTGTCCCGCGGGTCCTGGCGCGGCGGCCGGACGACCACCCCGACGACGTCGAGCTGGGAGAAGGCGACGTAGGTGCTGACCTGGACGGTGCGGGTCAGATCGCCGTTGGACGGTTCGACCTTGACGACGCGGCCGACCGGCACGCCGGGCACGAACGGCTTGCCCTTGCTGGAGCCGAAGGTGACCATCCGGTCGCCCTTCTTCACCGACGCCTTGCCGTTGAGGAGTTGCACCCGCATCGCCCGGCCGCCCTGACCGGAGGCGAAGCCGATCTCGTTGGTCTTCTCCATCCGGGTGCCGACGGTGAAGTCCGGGTCGTTGGCGAGCAGGATGGTGGCGGTGGAGGTGCCGACGGTGGTGACGCGGCCGACGAGCCCGTCGCCGTTGAGCACCGTCATGTCGCGGGCGATACCGTCCCGGCTGCCCGCGTCGATGGTGACCGTCCAGGAGAAGCCCTGGGCCGCGCCGATGGCGATGACCTGGGCGCCCTTGATGCCGTACTGCCCGGCACCGGCGGTCTTGAGCATCTTGTCCAGCTCGGCGGCGCGGTTGCGGTTGCGGTCGGACGAGCCGAGCTTGGCCTTCAGGGCGGCGTTCTCGCGTTCCAGCGCGGCGATCCTGGTGTGCCGTTCGCCGGAGTCGCGTACCGCGCCGATGGCGTTGCCGATCGGGTTGACCGCTCCGGCGACGCCGTTCTCGACGGGGCCGAAGGCGGAGGCGGCGGCTTGGCGGGCACCGTCGAGCGGGGACTGTTCGCCACCTCGGATGTCCACCGTGATCAGCGCGAACGCGATGGCGACCAGCAGCACAAGTAGCAGCCGGCTCTCTCGTGTGTCCCTCACGTGCGGCGGCCGTGTCCTTCCTCGTAGGACCGGCCGGCTGCGGGCCCGCGCCGGTCTCGTTCGGGAGTGCTGAGCGTTCTGCCTGTGTGTGCGGTGGCTGATGGTGCGGGGT
The DNA here is from genome assembly GCF_000718015.1 of Streptomyces catenulae. Taxonomy (GTDB): domain Bacteria; phylum Actinomycetota; class Actinomycetes; order Streptomycetales; family Streptomycetaceae; genus Streptomyces; species Streptomyces catenulae. The sequence goes on from NZ_JODY01000015.1 coordinate 80,048, forward strand.
CAGTCCACCGGATTTTTCGGGGGGTTGGGGCGGTGCCCGGGCCGGGTGTGGGCCGTCCCGGGGTGGTCCTGTATATCAGCGGGCCGGGAAAAGAAGAGGACGGCCCTCCGCCATGGTGCCCGCCCGGCACGGACGCCGCAGGGCGTCCGCGCCGTGGGCGGTCCGGTCGGGTTACCTGCGCGGCTGGGAGTCGAGGACCTGCTGGAGCGCCTCGAACTCCTCGACGCACTTGCCGGAGCCGAGCGCGACGGAGTCGAGCGGGTCCTCGGCGATGTGGATGGGCATCCCGGTCTCGCGGCGCAGCCGCTCGTCGAGACCGCGGAGCAGGGCGCCGCCGCCGGTGAGGACGATGCCGCGGTCCATGACGTCGCCGGACAGCTCCGGCGGGCACTTGTCGAGGGTCGTCTTGACCGCGTCGACGATGGAGTTGACCGGCTCCTCGATGGCCTTGCGGACCTCGGCGGCGGAGATGACGACGGTCTTCGGCAGCCCGGAGACCAGGTCACGGCCGCGGATCTCGGTGTGCTCGTCCTGCTCCAGGTCGTACGCCGAACCGATGGTGATCTTGATGCTCTCGGCGGTCCGCTCGCCCAGCAGAAGGCTGTACTCCTTCTTGATGTGCTGGATGATCGCGTTGTCCAGCTCGTCACCGGCGACCCGGATGGACTGGGCGGTGACGATGCCGCCGAGCGAGATGACGGCGACCTCGGTGGTGCCGCCGCCGATGTCGACGACCATGTTGCCGGTGGCCTCGTGGACCGGCAGACCGGAGCCGATCGCGGCGGCCATCGGCTCCTCGATGATGTGCACCTGCCGCGCGCCCGCCTGCGTCGACGCCTCGATGACGGCGCGGCGCTCGACGCCGGTGATGCCCGAGGGGACGCAGACCACGACCCGCGGACGGGCCAGATACCGCCGCTTGTGGATCTTGAGGATGAAGTACCGGAGCATCCGCTCGGTGATCTCGAAGTCGGCGATGACGCCGTCCTTCAGGGGCCGTACGGCGACGATGTTGCCGGGCGTGCGCCCGATCATCTTCTTCGCCTCGGCGCCCACCGCGAGGATGCCACCGGTGTTGGTGTTGATGGCCACCACCGAGGGCTCGTTCAGCACGATCCCGCGACCCCTGACGTACACCAGCGTGTTGGCGGTGCCGAGGTCGACAGCCATGTCACGGCCGATGAACGACATGTTGTTCCCCATGAGGATACGTCTGGCCTTCCCAACTGGAGCGAATGCTTACTGGAGGTCGGCAGGAGGTGATGCGCCACACGGCGCGGAAGCTTCATCGTAGTTCGTCGCGCCGCCCGCCCGAACACGGCGGTGGGCGCCACTTGCGCCATTGTCGGCGGTACCCGCACCCGCCTTCCTCAATGGTGACGTCGTGTCGCGGAGTCGCGTTCCCCCGAACGTCCTTCATATGCCAGGAGGCGACCGATGATTTCACCGGTCGCCCCTGGTCACGAGCGGTATACGCGCGATGATGTATCAGGAAAGGCCGGGAAAGAAAATCTTGATCTCCCGCTCGGCGGACTCCTCGGAATCCGAGGCGTGGATCAGATTCTCCCGGGTGATCGTGCCGAAGTCCCCACGAATGGAGCCACTCGGTGCGGTAATCGGGTCGGTGGGACCGGCGAGCGCGCGGACGCCCTCGATGACCCGCTCACCCTCGACGACGAGGGAGACCACCGGGCCGGACGCCATGAAGGTCATCAGCGGCTCGTAGAAGTCCCGACCGACGTGCTCGGCGTAGTGCTGTTCGAGGATCGCGCGGTCGAGGGTGCGCAGTTCCAGGGCACCGATCGTCCAGCCGGCCTTCCGCTCGATCCGGCCGATGATCTCGCCGACCAGGCCACGACGGACCGCGTCAGGCTTGAGAAGGACGAGGGTGCGCTGGCTCATGAAGAAGGCTCCTTGGGAAGAACGGGACTGCGGTGAGGCGAGGCTACAGGGCAGCGGCCCACGCCCGGCGGGCGGGACCGCGGGCGGGGCGCCGCCCGCACGGTGCGCCGCCGGGGCGACACCCACAGGCACCGACCGGCCGCCGGACCGTCCCTCCCCGCCCGCCGCCCGCGCGGGCGGAGCGCTACGCCGCCTCCGCCTCCGCCTCGGCCATCGCCGCCCAGCGGGCCTTCGCCTCGTCGATCTTCCGGCCGTAGTGCACCGACGCCCACCACAGGGCGGCGAACACCAGGCCCAGGAAGAACATCGTCGGGACGACGAAGCCGCTGGCGATCAGGGCTATCTGGAGCGCCCAGCCCAGCTGCACCCCGCCGGGGCGGGTCAGGGCGCCGCACAGCAGGACGCAGAGCAGCATCGCGATGCCGCTGACCGTCCAGACCGTGGCCGCCGGGAGGTCGTTGAGCTGCATCGCGACCAGACCGGCGAAGCCGATGAGGAAGAACTCCCCGATCAGGGTGCTCGCGCAGAGCGTACGCATCGTCAGCCCCTCCCCAGCAGCAGCCGGGCCTCGCCGACCGTGATCACCGAGCCGGTGACCAGCACCCCGGCTCCGGAGTACTCGCCCTCCTCCTCGGCGAGGGTGATCGCCGCCTCCAGGGCGTCGTCGAGCCGCGGCTCGACCTGGACCCGCTCACTGCCGAAGACCTCGACGGCGACCGCGGCCAACTCGTCCGGGTCCATCGCGCGGTGGCTGGAATTACGAGTGACCACGACCTCGGCGAAGACCGGCTCGAACGCCTCCAGGAAGCCCCGGACGTCCTTGTCGGCGCTGGCCCCGACCACACCCACCAGGCGGCTGAAACCGAACGCCTCGGTGACCCCGTCGGCCGCCGCGCGGGCACCCGCCGGGTTGTGCGCGGCGTCCAGCACGACGGTGGGGCTGCGGCGGACGACCTCCATCCGGCCCGGCGAGGCGACCGAGGCGAACGCCCGGCGGATGGTGTCGATGTCCAGGCTGCGGGCGTGCGCCGAGCCGATGCCGAAGAACGCCTCGACCGCGGCGAGCGCCACCGCGGCGTTGTGCGCCTGGTGGGCGCCGTAGAGCGGGAGGAAGATCTCCGGGTACTCGCCGCCCAGACCGCGCAGCGTCAGCATCTGCCCGCCGACCGCGACCTCGCGGGAGAGCACGCCGAACTCCATGCCCTCACGGGCGACGGTGGCGTCCACCTCGACCGCGCGCTTGAGCATCACGGACGCCGCCTCGACCGGCTGCTGCGCCAGAACGACCGTCGCGTCCTTCTTGATGATTCCGGACTTCTCGACGGCGATCTTCTCGGGGGTGTCCCCCAGCCGGTCGGTGTGGTCCAGCGCGATGGGGGTGATCACCGCGACGTCGCCGTCGATGACGTTGGTCGCGTCCCAGGTGCCGCCCATGCCGACCTCGACGACGGCGATGTCCACCGGGGCGTCGGCGAAGGCGGCGTACGCCATCGCCGTCAGCACCTCGAAGAACGAGAGCCGGAACTGCTGCTGGGCGTCGACCATCTCGATGTACGGGGCGATGTCCCGGTACGTCTCGATGAAGCGCTCGGCGGAGATCGGCGCGCCGTCCAGGCTGATCCGCTCGGTGACGGACTGGACGTGCGGGCTGGTGTACCGGCCGGTGCGCAGGTCGAAGGCGCCGAGCAGCGCCTCGATCATCCGGGCGGTGCTGGTCTTGCCGTTGGTGCCGGTGATGTGGATGGCCGGGTAGGCGCGGTGCGGGGAGCCGAGGATGTCCAGCAGCGCCTCGATGCGCTGTACCGACGGGTCGAGCTTGGTCTCCCCCCAGCGGCCCGCCAGCTCCTCCTCGACCGCGCGCAGCGCACGGTCGGTCTCGGGGTCCTCGGGCCGGGCGGGCACGTCCCCCTGCGGGGGCCCCGCCTGGGCGCGCAGGGTGCGGCTGCCGGCCTCGATCACCGCGAGATCGGGGTCGCGCCGGGTCTCGGCGTCGACCATCTCCTCGAAGGCGTCGGTCTGCTCGTGGTCGTCGTTCTGGGGGCTCTCGCTCACGCCGACCAGTCTACGAGTCACCCCTGACAACGGTCTCGCCCGCACCACGGCCCGCGGACCTTCCCAGGCCAGGGGCGTGCGACCGGGAACCGGACGCCCCGCGGGCCGCCGGGCCGCGCCGCGCCGTCCGCGCCGCGCGGCCCGCCGCGGTCACCGCAGCGCCGCCTTCATCATCGCCCGGGCGACCGGCGCCGCCAGACCGTTGCCGGAGACCTCGTCGCGCGCGGCGCCGCTGTCCTCGACCATCACCGCGACCGCCACCTGCCGCCCCCGGTCGTCCTGCGCGTACGAGACGAACCACGCGTACGGGGTACCGCTGTTGTCGACGCCGTGCTGCGCGGTGCCGGTCTTGCCGCCGACCGTCAGCCCGTCGATCTTGGCGTTGGTGCCGGTGCCCTGCTCGACGACGGTGCGCATCGCGGAGCGCAGCTGCTCGGCGGTGTGCGCCGACATCGTCCGGCCGTACGTCTTCGTGCCCGGCTCCTCCAGGGTGTTGCCGGAGCCGTCGGTGAGCCGGTCGACCAGCTGCGGGGTCTTCAGCTCGCCGCCGTTGGCGATGGCGGCGGCGACCATCGCCATCTGCATCGGCGTCGCCTGGTCGTCGAACTGCCCGATGCCGGAGAGCGCGGTCTGCGCCTCGTCCATGTCCTTGGGGTAGACGCTCTTGCCGGTCCGCACCGGGGTGTCGATCTTCCCGTCGTTGAAGCCGAACTTCTCCGCCTGCGCCCGGACCTTGTCCTGGCCCAGGTCGGCGGCCATCTTCGCGAAGACGGTGTTGCAGGAGTAGCGGAGCGCGGTGCGGATGTCGGCGTTCTCGCACGGCGCCGAGGCGCTCTCGTTGGTCAGCTGCGTGCGGGTGTGCGGCAGCGTGTACGGGTCGGGGCTGCGGGTCGGCTCGTCCACCGAGGAGTACAGCCCGTCCTCCAGCGCCGCCGCGGCGACGACCAGCTTGAAGGTGGAGCCGGGCGGCAGCGACTGGCGCAGCGCGCGGTTCACCTCGGGGCTGTCCGGGTCGTCGCTCATCGTCCGCCACGCCTTGGCGTCCTTGTCATCCGATCCGGCGAACTTCCCCGGGTCGTAGGAGGGCGTGCTCACCATTCCGAGGATCTTGCCGGTCGCCGGGTCGAGGGCGACGGCGGCGCCCTTCTTGCCGCCGAGCGCCGCGTACCCGGCCTTCTGCACGGACGCGTCGATCGTGGTGGCGACGTCGCCGCCCTTGGGGCGCTTGCGGGAGAGCGCGTCCACCGGGGACTGCAGGCGGCTGTCGGTGCCGTCCAGGAGGTCGCCGTAGAGCGCCTCCAGCTGGGTGGAGCCGTAGACCTGCGAGGCGAAGCCGGTGACCGGTGCGTAGAGGGCGCCGTCGGTGTACGTGCGCTTGTACCGCAGCGATCCGGAGGTCTCGGCGGAGCCGGTGACGGGCCGGTCGTCGACGAGGATGTTGCCCATCGGGGCGGCGTACTTCCCTATGGTGACCCGGGGGTTGTGCGGATCGCTCTGATACGCGTCGGCCTTGGCTCCCTGGATCCAGGTGACCCAGCCCATCAGCGCGACGATCAGCGTCAGGCAGAAGACCGAGACCCGGCGCAACGGTTTGTTCATGATCGGCGCGGCTCCTCACGATTCGGGCGGTTCCTCCGGAAACTCCGGGGCCCCGCCCCAGGGTCACCCGTCTTGATGAGAGCGCGATGAAAATGACCTTTCGGCCCGGCCGGGGAACTTTTCCGCGTATTCCCCCCTCTTGGTCGGAGGGGTCTTGGCGGGCCCCTTCCGGTACGAGTGGACGGAATACGGGAGCGAAGAACGTGCCGCCGACACGTCAGCGGATGCATCTGGTGCTGCTCACCGCCTGGACGGTGCTGTGGTTCGCCGTGGTCGAGCCGCACGGCGGCTTCTCCTGGCACTATCTGCGGGCGGGCGGCGAACTCCTCTACCAGGGCTCCGCCGGCGACGGCACCGGCGGCCTCAACCTCTACGCGCACCACCCCGAGCTCCAGATGGGCCCGGTCAGCTTCCTGGTCGCCGGGGTCTTCAACCCGTTCCCCGAGGCCACCGGGCAGTTCCTGGCCGCGGCGCTGATGTCACTGCTCGGCCTGGTGATCACGGTGCTGGCCGGGCGCAGCGCCGCCGAGTACTTCCTGGGCACCGGCACCAACCACCGGCGGCTGCGGCAGCGGGTGCTCGTCGCCGGTCTCGCGTTCATCCCGATGTGGATCGAGGTCGCGGTCCGCTTCGGCCACCTCGACGACGTCCTCGCGCTCTTCTTCACCGCCCTCGCCGTCCGGTTCCTGACCCGCGGCAGCCCGGCGGCGACCGGCGTCTGCCTGGCGCTGGCGATGGACGCCAAGCCGACCGCGCTCGCCTTCCTGCCGCTGCTGCTGGCGCTGCCCCGGCGGCAGTGGCTGCGGGCCGGGCTGTGGTGCGCGGCGCTGGTCGCGGTCGCCTGGCTGCCGTTCTTCCTGGACTCCCCCGACACGGTCGCCGCGGCGCGCTTCACCATCCCCAACCATCCGGCGTCCGCGCTGCGCTGGCTGGGCGTCGGCGACCCCGAGACACCCGGCTGGGACCGCCCCGCCCAGGCCCTGCTGGGGCTGACGCTCGGCTCGCTGGCGGTGTGGCGGGGCCGGTGGGCCGCCGTGGTGCTGCTCGGCGCCAACGCCCGTATCGTCCTCGACCCGAGCGTCTACACGTACTACACGGCGTCGGTGCTGCTCGGCACCTTGCTGTGGGACGTCATCGGGCAGCGGCGGCTGGTGCCGTGGTGGAGCTGGCTGGCGCTGCTCACCCTCTACGGCAGCGTCTTCGTCGTCCCGGACGACGCGGCGCGCGGTCTGATCCGGCTGGGCTTCGTGGCGGTCTCCACCGCGTACGTCCTGCTGTGGCCGGTACGCGAGCGGGGACGGCGCAGGCCCCCCGCCGGTGAGGGCGAGGGGCCTGCGGTGCACATCCCGGGGCAGTCCCCGGGTGCGGTCATGCCTGCGGGAGCGCCGCCAGCTGAGCGGTGATCCGGACGAGGTCCGCCTCGGCGGTCTCCAGGCGGCCGCGGATCTTGTCCACGACCTTCTCCGGCGCCTTGGCGAGGAACGCCTCGTTGCCGAGCTTGCCCAGCGCCTGCGCCTTCTCCTTCTCTGCGGCGGCCAGGTCCTTCGTCAGCCGCTTGCGCTCCGCCTCGACGTCGATCGCACCAGAGAGGTCCAGCGCGACGGTGGCCCCGGCGACGGGCAGCGACGCGGTGGCGCTGAACGCCTCACCGGCGGGCTGGAGCCGCAGCAGCGCGCGCATGGCCGTCTCGTGCGCCGCCAGCGGCGTACCGGCCAGCTCCAGCTGCGCGGGCACCTTCTGACCGGGCTGGAGACCCTGGTCGGAGCGGAACCGGCGGACCTCGGTGACGACCTGCTGGACCAGCGCGATCTCCTGCTCGGCGGCCTCGTCCCGGAAGCCGGAGTCGGCCGGCCAGTCGGCGACGACCAGCGATTCGCCGCCGGTCAGCGTCGTCCACAGCGTCTCGGTGACGAACGGCACGATCGGGTGGAGCAGCCGCAGCGTGACGTCCAGGACCTCGCCCAGGACCCGCGCCGAGACCTTCGCGCCCTCGCCACCGGCCATGAACGTCGTCTTCGACAGCTCGACGTACCAGTCGAAGACCTCGTCCCACGCGAAGTGGTAGAGGGCGTCGGCGAGCTTCGCGAACTGGTAGTCGTCGTAGTAGGCGTCGGCCTCGGCGACGACGGTGTTCAGCCGGGAGAGGATCCAGCGGTCGGTGGCGGAGAGCTGCTCGGCCGGGGGCAGTTCGCCCTCGATCGTCGCGCCGTTCATCAGCGCGAAGCGGGTGGCGTTCCAGATCTTGTTGGCGAAGTTCCGGGACGCCTGGACCCAGTCCTCGCCGATCGGCACGTCGGTGCCGGGGTTGGCGCCGCGGGCCAGCGTGAACCGCAGGGCGTCGGAGCCGTACCTGTCCATCCAGTCCAGCGGATTGACGGTGTTGCCGAACGACTTCGACATCTTCTTGCCGTGCTCGTCCCGGACCATGCCGTGGAAGGCGATGGTGCGGAAGGGCACCTCGTCCATCGCGTACAGGCCGAACATCATCATCCGGGCGACCCAGAAGAACATCAGGTCGTAGCCGGTGACCAGCGTGGAGTTCGGGTAGAACTTCGCGAGGTCCGCGGTCTTCTCCGGCCAGCCCATCGTGGAGAACGGCCACAGACCGGAGGAGAACCAGGTGTCGAGGACGTCGGTGTCCTGCTCCCAGCCCGCGCCGCTCGGCGGCTGCTCGTCGGGACCGACGCAGACCATCTCGCCGTTCGGACCGTGCCAGACCGGGATGCGGTGGCCCCACCACAGCTGGCGGGAGATGCACCAGTCGTTGAGGTTGTCGACCCAGTCGAAGTAGCGCTGCGTCAGGTCGGCGGGGTGGATGTTCACCCGGCCGTCGCGGACCGCGTCGCCCGCCGCCTCGGCGAGCGTCTCGACCTTGACCCACCACTGGAGCGACAGCCGCGGCTCCAGCGTGGTCTTGCACCGCGAGCAGTGGCCGACGGAGTGGACGTACGGCCGCTTCTCCGCGACGATCCGGCCCTCGGCGCGGAGCGCGGCGACGATCGCGGAACGGGCCTCGAAGCGGTCGAGCCCCTCGAACGGGCCGTGTGCGGTGATGACGCCGCGCTCGTCCAGGACCTCGATCGACTCCAGGTCGTGGCGCTGGCCGATGGCGAAGTCGTTGGGGTCGTGGGCGGGCGTCACCTTGACGGCGCCGGTGCCGAACTCCGGGTCGACGTGGGTGTCCGCGACGACCGGGATCGTCCGGCCGGTCAGCGGCAGCGCGATCCGCTTGCCGATGAGGTGGGCGTAGCGCTCGTCGTCGGGGTGGACGGCGACCGCGGTGTCACCGAGCATCGTCTCGGCGCGGGTGGTGGCGACGACGATGGTGTCCTCGCCCTCGCCGTACTTCATGGAGACGAGCTCGCCGTCGTCGTCCTGGTAGTCGACCTCGATGTCCGAGATGGCCGTCAGACAGCGCGGGCACCAGTTGATGATGCGCTCGGCGCGGTAGATCAGCCCGTCGTCGTACATCTTCTTGAAGACGGTCTGGACGGCGCGGGAGAGGCCCTCGTCCATGGTGAAGCGGTCGCGGTCCCAGGCGACGCCGGTGCCCAGACGGCGCATCTGCCCGGCGATCTGGCCGCCGGACTCGGCCTTCCACTGCCAGACCCGCTCGACGAACGCCTCGCGCCCCAGGTCGTGGCGGGACTTGCCCTCCTTGGCCAGCTCCCGCTCGACGACGTTCTGGGTGGCGATGCCCGCGTGGTCCATACCGGGCTGCCACAGCGTCTCGTAGCCCTGCATGCGCTTACGGCGGGTGAGGGCGTCGATCAGGGTGTGCTCGAAGGCGTGGCCCAGGTGGAGCGAGCCGGTGACGTTCGGCGGGGGGATGACGATCGTGTACGGGGGCTTCTCGCTCTTCGCGTCGGCGGTGAAATAGCCCCGCTCCACCCAGCGCTCGTACAGCGGCCCCTCTACGTCGGCCGGCGTGTACTGAGTCGGCAGTTCGGGGGCGCTGTGGTGGCTCTGCTGAGTGTTCTCGGTCACGACCGACAGTGTACGGGCGCGGATGTCGCAGCTTCGAATCGGTTTCGCCCCCGGGGCACCGACTGTCAGCGGCGTCGTACAGGATGTGTCGGGGCAGGACACAGCCTGCCGCCAGTAGTCACGAGGGGAACCGCTCCATGAGCTTCAACCAGCCGCCGCCCGGACCGTACGGCCAGCAGCCGCAGCAGCCCGGACCGTACGGTCAGCCGCAGCCCCCGGCCCCGCAGCCCGGTTACGGCTATCCGCAGCAGGGCGCCCCGGTGCCCCCGCAGCAGGGCTACGGCTATCCCCAGCAGGGCGCACCCCAGCAGGCGCCGTACGGCCAGCCGCAGCAGCCGGGCCCCTACGGCCAGCAGCCGCAGCCCCCGTACGGCCAGCAGACGCCCTACGGCGCGATCCCGCAGGGCCCGCCGCCCGCCTCCGGCGGCAACGGCAAGAAGATCGGCCTGATCATCGGCGGCGTGGCGGTCGTCGCCGCCATCGCGGTCGGCGCGTACTTCGCCTTCGGCTCGGGCGGCAGCGTCCCCCCGTACACCATCGTCCTCAAGGACAAGCTGGTGAGCGGCGAGTACACCAAGGCGCCCGAGCAGCCCGGGGCGCAGGAGGGGGCCAAGGACTTCTCCGACGACAAGGACCTGCGGACGATGGGGATCACCAACGGCAAGGCCGTCACGGGGTCCTACTCCAACTCCGGCGGTCAGCTCCTCGGCGTCACCGGCATCTACGGCGAGGTCGCGGACCCGAACTCGGCGGTGGACGCCCTCTTCGCCAAGATCGACGAGCAGCAGAAGAAGTCGAAGGCGACGATCGAGACGACGGTGCCGACCGCCTCGTACTCCCCCGACGACTTCGACGGCGCCGTGCTGAAGTGCCGGACCCAGAAGATGACGGTCTCGGCCGGTGGCGCCTCCGCCGCCATGACGGCGTCCACCTGCATCTGGGCCGACAGCAGCGCCGTCGGCGTCGTCAACTCCCAGGCCAAGCCCGACCCGACGGGCGCCTCCGGCGCGCAGGCGCTCTCCGCCGAGCAGCTGTCGGACAAGACCGCGAAGGTCCGCAACGAGGTGCGCCAGGAGAAGTGACCCTCCGCGGGACCGACGAGAGCCGCCCGGCAGCGCGTGCGCTGCCGGGCGGCTCTCGTGTGGACAGGGGGCGCTACGCGCTCTTCTCGTGCGGTTCGCCCGACTCGCCGCGGCTGCGCGGCACCAGGGTCGGGTTGACGTTGGAGTGCACGACGTCCTCGGTGATGACGACGCGGGCCACGTCCTTACGGGAGGGCACCTCGTACATCACCGACTGGAGGACCTCCTCCATGATGGCGCGCAGACCGCGGGCGCCGGTCCCGCGCAGGATCGCCTGGTCGGCGATGGCCTCCAGGGCCGGGCGGTCGAAGTCCAGCTCCACGCCGTCGAGTTCGAAGAGGCGCTTGTACTGCTTGACGAGGGCGTTGCGCGGCTCGACGAGGATCTGCAGCAGCGTCTCGCGGTCGAGGTTGTGGACCGAGGTGAGGACGGGCAGCCGGCCGATGAACTCCGGGATCATCCCGAACTTCACCAGGTCCTCCGGCATGACGTCCTTGAGCTGGTCCTTCGACTCGATCTCGCGCTTGGAGCGGATCGTGGCGCCGAAGCCGATGCCCTTGGCGCCGGACCGCGCCTCGATGATCTTGTCCAGACCGGCGAACGCGCCGCCCACGATGAACAGCACGTTCGTCGTGTCGATCTGGATGAACTCCTGGTGCGGATGCTTCCGCCCGCCCTGCGGCGGCACCGAGGCGGTGGTGCCCTCCAGGATCTTCAGCAGCGCCTGCTGGACACCCTCGCCGGAGACGTCACGGGTGATCGACGGGTTCTCGCTCTTACGGGCGACCTTGTCGATCTCGTCGATGTAGATGATCCCCGTCTCGGCCTTCTTGATGTCGAAGTCCGCGGCCTGGATCAGCTTGAGCAGGATGTTCTCGACGTCCTCGCCGACGTAACCGGCCTCGGTGAGGGCGGTCGCGTCCGCGAAGGCGAACGGGACGTTCAGCATCCGGGCGAGGGTCTGCGCGAGCAGGGTCTTGCCGGAGCCGGTGGGGCCGAGCAGCAGGATGTTGGACTTGGCCAGCTCGATGCCCTCGTCGCCGCGGCCACCGCCGTTCTCGCCCGCCTGCACCCGCTTGTAGTGGTTGTAGACAGCCACCGAGAGGGCCTTCTTGGCAGGCTCCTGGCCGACGACGTAGCCGTTCAGGAACTCGTAGATCTCGCGGGGCTTGGGAAGCTCTTCCCAGCGCACCTCGGAGGTCTCGGCGAGCTCCTCCTCGATGATTTCGTTGCAGAGGTCGATGCACTCGTCGCAGATGTACACACCAGGTCCCGCGATGAGCTTCTTCACCTGCTTCTGACTCTTTCCGCAGAACGAGCACTTGAGCAGGTCGCCGCCGTCACCGATGCGTGCCACGAGGTGCTTCCCCTTCGCCTGGGATCCGCATTGCTCCTACGGACCCGGGTGCTTGCCTATCGACGGTACCTTGCCGGGCCCTTCGTACGGGCCCCCCTTGGACCGACTCCGTCGACTCGGTCCAAGGGGGCGGGCGTCCGGCGCCTGTGCGCGGTACCGCTAGCCCATCGAGACCGACGCCTTGCGCGTCGACACGATCTGGTCGACCAGACCGTACGCCAAGGTCTCCTCGGCAGTCAGGATCTTGTCGCGCTCGATGTCGTCCCGGATCTTCTCGATCGGGGTGGAGGAGTGCTTGGCCAGCAGATCCTCCAGCTGCGAACGCATCCGCAGGATCTCGTTGGCGGCGATCTCCAGGTCGGAGACCTGACCGCGACCGGTCTCGCTGTACGGCTGGTGGATCAGCACCCGGGCGTTGGGCAGCGCCATCCGCTTGCCGGGGGTACCGGCGGCGAGCAGCACGGCGGCGGCGGAGGCCGCCTGGCCCATGCAGACCGTCTGGATGTCGGGCTTCACGAACTGCATCGTGTCGTAGATCGCGGTGAGCGCCGTGAAGGAGCCGCCCGGGGAGTTGATGTAGATCGAGATGTCACGGTCGGGGTCCATCGACTCCAGGCACAGCAGCTGCGCCATGACGTCGTTGGCCGACGCGTCGTCGATCTGCACGCCGAGGAAGATCACCCGCTCCTCGAAGAGCTTCGCGTACGGGTCGTACTCGCGCACGCCCTGCGAGGTGCGCTCGACGAAGCGCGGCACGATGTAGCGGGACTCGGCGCGCGGGCCGGAAAACTCGGACTCGGCGCCCTGGTACAGGCCGCTGCCGGGGAAGTTGTTCATCGGGAGGTTCACCGTCCTGGTGGCGATCAAGGGGCTGGGTGGCTGTGGGGCGAGTGGTCCGCGGGCTCAGGCCCCGGTGCCGCCCCCGCCCGGAACGCCGGCGGCGGAGGTCATGACGTCGTCGATGAGGCCGTACTCCTTGGCCTCGTCGGCCGAGAACCAGCGGTCACGGTCGGAGTCCTGGGTGATCCGCTCGACGGTCTGACCGGTGTGGAACGCGGTCAGCTCGGCCATGCGCTTCTTGGTGTGCAGCAGCCGCTCGGCGTGGATCTTGATGTCCGACGCGGAACCGGCGAGACCGGCCGAGGGCTGGTGGATGAGGATCTCCGCGTTGGGCAGCGCGAACCGCTTGCCCGGGGTACCGGCGCTCAGGAGGAACTGCCCCATGGAGGCGGCCAGGCCCATGGCGATCGTCACCACATCGTTCTTGATGTACTGCATGGTGTCGTAGATCGCCAGGCCGGCCGAGATCGAGCCGCCCGGGGAGTTGATGTAGAGGAAGATGTCCTTGTCCGGGTCCGCGGCCAGGAGAAGCAGCTGCGCGGTGATCTTGTTGGCGATGTCGTCGTCGACCGGCTGGCCGAGGAAGATGATCCGCTCGCCGAGCAGCCGGTTGTAGACCTGGTCGCCGAGGCCACCGAAGGTCGGCTCAGCGGCGGCGGAAGGCATCGGGATCGTCACGTGTCCACCTGCTCGTTGTCGGACGGTACGGAACCGTCTCAGCGTCGTCTGCCGGGGCGTGGGGGTCTGCGCCGTACGGTGTGGCCCCGGCGCGTTCGGAGACTCCCCTGCCCTCGTATCTACGGACCCTAACGCGCAGGTCGGACAACGCCATCCCGCTTGGTGAACTGTTCGCTGTGAGCGCAGGCTCACCAGGCCGTGACGAGCACGGGCCCGAACACACGCAGCGGCGCGTTCGGGCCCGTGATCAAGGGGTGCGGGAGGGTGCCGGAGCTCAGCTCTCGGTCTTCTCCGCGGCCTCGGTGCCCTCGGCCTCGGCGACGACCGTCTCGGCGGTCTCGTCCTCGTCGTCGTCCAGCTCGACGGCCTCGCCGTTGCTGTCCTTGACGGTGGCGGCCTCGACGACGACGGCGAGCGCCTTGCCGCGGGCGACCTCACCGACGAGCATCGGCACCTGGCCGCCCTCGACGACCGCCTGGGCGAACTGGTCGGGGGACATACCGGAGGACTGCGCGCGGCGCATGAGGTGCTCGGTGAGCTCCTCCTGGCTGACGTTCAGCTTCTCCTTGTTGACCAGCTCATCGAGGATGAACTGGGTCTTGATGCCCTTCTCCGCCTGCTCCTTGGTCTCGGCGTCGAACTCCTCCTCGCTCTTGCCCTGGATCTCCAGGTACTTCGCGAGGTCGAGGCCCATCTGGCCGAGCTGGTGGTTGACGAGGTTGTGCTTGCGGGTGTTGATCTCGTCCTCGAGAAGCTTCTCGGGGATCGGGACCTCCACGAGCTTCAGCAGCTCCTCGAGCACCTTCTCCTGGGCCTGGGTGGCCTGGTCGTACTTCTTCATCTGCTCGAGGCGCTTGGCGCTGTCGGCCTTCAGCTCGTCGAGCGTGTCGAACTCGCTGGCCAGCTGCGCGAAGTCGTCGTCCAGCTCGGGCAGTTCGCGGGCGGCGACGGCGGTGACGTCGACCTTGACCTCGGCCTCCTTGCCCTGGGCGGAGCCGCCCTTGAGCTCGGAGGTGAAGGTGGCGGTGCCACCGGCCTCGACGCCCTTGACGGCCTCGTCGATGCCGTCCAGCAGCTCACCGGAGCCGACGGTGTAGCTGACGCCCTTGGCGACGCCGTCCTCCAGGACCTCGCCGTCCACCTTGGCCTCGAGGTCCAGCGTCAGGACGTCGCCGTCCTGCGCGGCGCGCTCGACCGGGGAGGTGGAGGCGAAGCGCTCACGGAGCTGCTCGACCGACTTCTCGATGTCCTCGTCCGACACGGCGACCGCGTCGACCTCGACCTCGATGCCGGAGTAGTCCGGGATCTCCAGGGTCGGGCGGATGTCGACCTCGGCGGTGAAGGCCAGCAGCTCGCCGTCCTTCAGCTCGGTGATGTCGACCTCGGGCTGGCCGAGGACGTTCAGCTCACCCTCGTTGACCGCTTCGGTGTAGAACTTCGGGAGCGCGTCGTTGACGGCCTCCTCCAGCACGGCGCCGCGACCGAACCGCTGGTCGATGACGCGGGCAGGGATCTTGCCCTTGCGGAAGCCCTTCACCGTGACCTGCTGGTTGATCTTCTTGTACGCCGCGTCGAGGCTGTCCTTGAGCTCCTCGAAGGGCACCTCGACAGTGAGCCGAACCCGGGTCGGGTTCAGGGTCTCCACGGCGCTCTTCACGGTTCGGTCTCCTTGGGGCTGACTTCTGGGGTTCTGCTCGGATCTTCCGGGATGCTCCCGCGCTGCGGGCCCCGGCCGATCGCGCCCGGTACAGAGACACACGGGCACGCAGCTTGCATAGTAACCGCAAGGACGAGGGCACCGACAATGCGACCTCGCGGGCCCCCACGGAGGGCGCCCACGGCGCGGGTGACGTGGCCAGACCCCACTTCCGAATTTTCGGAAGTGGTTGGCTGCGGCCGCGCCCCGGGGAACCGGTCACCAGGACGTACGCCGTGAATACTGCTGGTCGGGGTGGCCGGATTCGAACCGACGACCTTCCGCTCCCAAAGCGGACGCGCTACCAAGCTGCGCCACACCCCGTCGGTGCGACACAGAGGGTACATGGCCGATGGCGCTGCGGCTGCCGGATATCCGGGCACGGTCAACCGGTGTGCGGTGGAGGGGTCCGACCCGCTACAGTGCACTGCGTGCCGGGGTCGCGACGACCAGTGGCATCTGCGGGCGTAGCTCAATGGTAGAGCCCCAGTCTTCCAAACTGGCTACGCGGGTTCGATTCCCGTCGCCCGCTCAGCGCGGTGAGAGGCCCCGGACCGGTCGGTCCGGGGCCTCTTGTCGTACGCCTCGCCATCGCGCGCGGGCGCCCGCGCGCGGCGCTCTAGGGTGACCGGCATGGAGATCTGGATCAATCCCGCGTGTTCCAAGTGCCGTTCCGCGGTCGGCCTGCTCGACGCGGAGGGGGCGCGGTACACGGTGCGCCGCTATCTGGAGGAGCCGCCGACGGCGGACGAGATCCGCGCCGTGCTGGAGCGCCTGGGTCTGGAGCCGTGGGAGATCACGCGGACCCAGGAGGCCGAGGCGAAGGAGTTGGGGGTGGCGTCCTGGGAGCGGTCGGACGCCGGGCGGGAGCGGTGGATCGAGGCGCTGGCCGCGCATCCGCGGCTGATCCAGCGGCCGATCATCACCGCGGACGACGGCACGGCGGTCGTCGGGCGCAGCGAGGACGCGGTGCGCTCGGCGCTGGCGCGGGGCACCGGGAGCTGACACGGATACGGGGCCGGGCCGCGGGTGCGGTCCGGCCCCGGGGCCGGCGGGCGGCGCCGCGCGGTGTGCCACCGGGCGGCGGCGGGGCGCTCAGAACGTGATGTGGTTGATCGTGTCCGCGAGGGAGTTGAAGAACCGGTTTATGGACGGGGCCATGCCGGTGGAGGCGAGGAAGAACCCGAAGAGGATGGCGACGATCGCCGGGCCCGGTTTGATTGTTTTGCCGCGGATCAGCACGATCAGCACGATCCCCAACAGCAGCACCACTGACAGCGACAGAGCCACACTGATCACACCCTCGGTCGGAAGCCTCACCGGCCGGGAAGTGTGCAGCTGCGCACACCCCCGCAGGCACCCATCGTGCCACCAAGTCACTTCCCACCGCATACGGGTGACGAATCATCGGCCAAGGCTTTGCCCGCTCCGTGCGGTCGAGGGGCGAAGCGGAGGAACGTCACGCTCGTACGGCGGGCCGGGGGCGTTTCGGCAAGGTGCCAGGAAGCGGGCGCGGGGCGGCCGGGCGGGGCACCGTACGGTGCGGGCGGTGCGGAGGGAAACGACGCGCGCCGCGGGAACGCCAATTCGGCCGGAATATTTCGCTACCGCTGGCCGATAAGTGACGTTCGCCACGCGGCTATTCATCGGGTGACGCACGCCGCATTCACCGCGCGGAAGCCGGAGCATATTCCCTGATGTGACATCACTCATGTATGCCACGGCGGCGTGTCGACGGCGCGGGGGCGACATTCCTTCCGGCGGGACCCTCGTACCTTATCGACCGTTTTATGGGGGTGAAATGCCCCAAAACGGTGCGTCGGGTGTGGAGTTCAGGGAGGTGCGCGGGTTATTGCGGGGGCGCGGTACGGAAAGGGATCACGTCGGGGCGGGGCCGCTGTACGGCGCTTACCTGGGGGAATGGTGAATTGCCCGGTGGTGGTTTTACGCATTCGACGGATCGCCACTAGGGTGCCTCAGATGTTTCCGCCTGTGCCGACCTCGCGACGTGCTCTCCCCGCGGTCCGGGAGGGGGCGGATGCGCACCCGGCGCCGCCCTCGGGCGGACCGGCGCCCGCGCGGGGGCGGGACGCGTTCTTCGACAATGCGAAGTACCTCGCCATCGTGCTGGTGGCGATGGGGCACTCCTGGGAGCCGCTGACCGACGGCAGCCGCGCCGCCGAGGCGCTGTACATGACGGTCTACGCCTTCCACATGCCGGCGTTCATCATCATCTCCGGCTACTTCTCCCGCAGCTTCGACATGCGCAAGGACCGGCTCCAGCGGCTGATCACCGGCGTCGCCGTGCCGTACATCCTCTTCGAGGTCGCGTACACCTTCTTCGCGCGGTGGGCGAACCACGATCCGAAGATGCCGATCAGCCTGCTCGATCCGTGGTTCCTGACGTGGTTCCTGGTCGCGCTCTTCATCTGGCGGCTGACGACGCCGCTGTGGAAGGTGGTCCGCTGGCCGGTGCCGCTGGCGCTCGCCATCGCCGTCGCCGCCTCCGTCTCGCCGGAGATCGGGGACGATCTCGACCTCCAGCGGGTGCTGCAGTTCCTGCCGTTCTTCGTGCTGGGGCTGAATCTGAAGCCGGAGCACTTCGCGTGGGCGCGGCGGCGGGCGGTGCGGATCGCGGCGGTGCCGGTCTTCGCGACGGCGGTGGTCGTGGCGTACTGGGCGGCGCCCCGGATGACGTCGGCGTGGTTCTACCACCGCGACAGCGCGCAGGAGCTGGGGACCACCTGGTGGGCCGGTGCCGTGATGTATCTGGCGCTCTTCGGGTGCTCGCTGGTGCTGACGGCGTGTTTCTACTCCTGGGTCCCGACCCGGCGGACGTGGTTCACGGTGCTGGGCGCGGGCACGCTCTACGGCTATCTGCTGCACGGCTTCCTCGCCAAGGGCTCCCGCTTCTGGGGCTGGTTCGACGACTACGCCTGGCTGCACACGCCGCTCGGGGAGATCGCGGTCACCCTGATCGCCGGTGCGGTGGTCACGGCGCTGTGCACGCCGCCGGTCCGCAAGGTCTTCCGGTTCGCGATGGAGCCGACGATGGCGTGGGCGTTCCGTAAGGACCCGGAGGACGCGCGGCGGACGACCGCCGGGGGGAACGAGCCGGAGGCGGGCGCCCCGGCGGTGGGCGCGGACCGGGCGGAGCCGGGCAGCCGCGCCGCGGCGGCACGGTAGTTCCGCGGACTTCTCCCGAAAGTTCCGCGGACTTCTCCCGAAAAAAATCGGAGTTTCTCAACTCCCCTCCCCTCTCCTTCCGTTGACGCGCCGCGTCCGGGCGTACGGGCGGTCGCCGCTCCGGCTCCGGCCCGCGCTTCGCCGCACCCGGAATCTCCTTTGGTAATCTAACTATCGACCTTTTCTTGACCCTCTCTTGACCTTGGGTGTGAATTCCCGGCGCTTTGCCCGCTTTCGCCTTGCGGAGGGGCGCCGGTGATCCACCCGTTCAGCTGTCCGTCCCTCAGACCTTGGAGGAGCCATCGGTCACGCGCAGACCCTGATAGCCATGGGCGGGGCCTTTCTGGCCGCCGCCGTGCTCGCCCGCATCGGCCGCCGGATCGGCCTGCCCACCATCCCCCTCTTCATCCTGGCCGGGATCCTCCTCGGCCCGCACACCCCCGGCCTGGTGCTGGTCGCCGACCCGCACGACCTGGAGATGCTCTCCCTCCTCGGCCTGGTGCTGCTGCTCTTCTACCTCGGCCTCGAATTCCATGTGGACGACCTCAAGAACGGCGGGCGCAAGATGGCGCTGGCCGGTGGCGCCTATCTGGCACTGAACGTCGGCGCCGGTCTCGCCTTCGGCTTCGCGCTCGGCTGGGGGACGTCCGAGGCGCTGGTGCTCGCCGGGGTGCTGGGGATCTCCTCGTCCGCGATCGTCACCAAGGTGCTGGTCGACACGGGACGGCTGGGCAGTCCGGAGGCGAAGCCGATCCTCGGGATCATCGTCGTCGAGGACATCTTCCTGGCGCTGTACCTGGCCGCGCTCCAGCCGGTGATCTCCGGTGCGGACTCGTTCGGTGAGGCGGCGTTCGACGCGGGCAAGGCGTTCGGGTTCCTGCTGCTGCTCGCCGCCGCCGCGCGGTGGGGCACCCGGGTCGTCGACCGGCTGATCGCCACCCGGGACAACGAACTCCTCGTCATCTCCTTCCTCGGCGCGGCCGTCCTGGTCGCCGGGTTCTCCGAGTGGTTCGGGGTCGCGGACGCCATCGGCGCGTTCATGGTGGGTCTGATGCTGGGCGGGACCAGCTCCGGCGACCGGATCCGGGAACTGGTCCATCCGCTGCGGGACGCGTTCGGCGCGATCTTCTTCTTCGCCTTCGGCCTCTCCATCAACCCCGGTGACCTGCCGTCGGTGCTCGGGCCGGTGCTGATCGCCGTCGCGCTGACGGTGGCGATGAACGTCGCCGCCGGGCTGCTGGCCGCCCGGATCCACGGCTTCGGGCCGCGGCCCGCCGCGGGCATCGCCACCTCGCTGCTGGCCCGCGGTGAGTTCGCGCTGATCCTGGCGACGATGGCCGCGGCCGCCGGGCTGGACGAGCGGCTGTCGCCGTTCATCGCCGGATACGTACTGATCCTCGCGGTGCTCGGACCGCTCGCCGCCGGGCGCGCGGAGCTGCTGGCGCGGGTGCTGCCGGGCGGCCGTCGGGCCACGGCGGACGCGCCGGACGCCGCGGACCCGGCGCAGGAGGCGGCGCCCGAACCGGTCGGCGCTACGCGTCCCGGCAGATGAGAAGCAGCGCCCGGTCGTCGTTGACGTCCTTGGCGACCGCCTCGATCAGATGCCAGGCGGCGCCCGCGAAGCCGCCCGCGACATAGCGGTCGGCCTCGCCGGTCAGCCGGTCCATGCCCTCGGCGATGTCCCGCTCCGCGGACTCGACCAGGCCGTCGGTGAACATCATCAGCACATCGCCGGGGCGCAGGCGGCCCTTCACCGGGTCGAACTGCGCCCCGTCGTACACCCCGAGGAGCGGGCCCTCACCGGACTTCTCCTCCCAGCGGCCGCTCCCGGCGCAGAGCTGGAGGGCCGGGAGATGCCCGGCGGAGAGCAGTTCGTAGTCGCCGGACTCCAGGTCGAGGACGAGGTGGATGGAGGTCGCGAAGCCCTCGTCCCAGTCCTGGCGCAGCAGATAGCCGTTGGCCGCGGGCAGGAAGCTGTTCGGCGGCAGCGAGCCGAGGAGACCGCCGAAGGCGCCGGAGAGCAGCAGGGAGCGGGAGGCCGCGTCCATGCCCTTGCCGGAGACGTCGGTGAGGACGACCTCCAGGATGTTGCCGCCCTGGGTGCGGGAGGCGACGACGAAATCGCCCGAGAACGACTGCCCACCGGCCGGACGCAGCGCCATCTCGTGGTGCCAGCCGTCCGGCAGCCGGGGCAGCTCGCTCTGGACCCGGATGCGTTCGCGCAGGTCGAAGAGCATGGTGCTGCCGCGCCGCCAGGGCACGCCGACCCGGCTGCGGAACTGCGCGATCAGCAGACCGATCAGCCCGACGGCGGCGACGATCAGGACCGTGCCGGGCGTGATGCGCTCCGGTCCCTCGTCGTACGGGCCGAAGAGCGCCGCCTCCACGATCAGTGCGGTCGCGGAGGCGGCGTAGAGGACGAGGAGGTTGGCGGGGCGCAGGAGGAGGCCACCGGCGATCACCGGAAGGACCAACGCGGTCGGTCCGAACCACTCCGTGTGCCACAGGGTGCCGCCCGCGATGAACGCCACCGAGAGGAGCAGCGCGGCGAGGGCGGGTCCGTCGGAGCCGTCGCCGCGGAAGTAGTCGACCCCCGCCTTGCGCACGCCGACGCGGGCCCGGTGCAGCGCTTTGTGCAGCCGGGCCGTCAGGGGTTCCGATCCCGGGCGGCGAGTCATGTCACGGGGACTTTATCCACCCGTTCGGCGGCACGTCGATTCGCCGGACACAGCCCGGTGTGATTGCCGGGAATCCCGTTCGAAATGCGGTCGCGCTGCCGGAGAGCCTCCTGGTACAGGTGGCGTATGACGACAGAGGTACGGGTGTTGCAGCCGGACGAGGGAGACGTCTGGTACGGAAAGCTGGAGCGGGCCTT
The DNA here is from genome assembly GCF_000718015.1 of Streptomyces catenulae. Lineage (GTDB taxonomy): Bacteria > Actinomycetota > Actinomycetes > Streptomycetales > Streptomycetaceae > Streptomyces > Streptomyces catenulae. The sequence continues at coordinate 101,302 of NZ_JODY01000015.1, forward strand.
CAGCGAGGAGGAGACCGACGAGGAACGGGCCGCGTGGCGGGGGCTGATGGAGCCCGGCCGCTCCCTCGCCGCCTGGGACGACGGCGAGATCGTCGGCACCGCGGGCGCCTTCTCCTTCGGGGTGACCGTGCCGGGCGGGGCGTCGGTGCCCGCGGCCGGGGTGACGATGGTCAGCGTGCAGCCGACGCACCGCCGCCGCGGGGTGCTGACGGCGATGATGCGGCGGCAGCTGGACGACGTACGGGAGCGGGGCGAGCCGCTGGCGATACTGACGGCGTCCGAGTCCGCGATCTACGGGCGGTTCGGGTACGGCGCGGCGACGCAGGAGATGCGGATCAAGGCCGACACCACCCGGGTGGCCCCTTCGGCGCTGCCCGGTTGTGATGACGTACGGCTGCGGCTGAAGGAGCCGGACGAGGTACTGGCGGCGTGCGAGGCGGTCTACGCGCGGACGGTCGCGGGGCGCGCCGGGATGCTGGTGCGGCCGCCGGGCTGGGACCGGCTGATGATCCTCGACCCGGAGGACGACCGCGACGACGACGAGACCCCGTTGCAGTGCGTGGTGGCCGAGACCGGCGGAGAAGTGACCGGATATGCCCGCTACTCCGTGGTGATGGACTGGGCCGAGGCCGGGGCACAGGGCACCGTGCAGGTGCGGGAGCTGGCCGCGCCCGATCCGGTGGTGGGCGCCGCGCTGTGGCGCTATCTGTTCGGCATCGACCTGACGGCGTGGCTGACGGCGCAGAACCTGCCGGTGGACGATCCGCTGCTGCACCTCGTCCCGGACATGCGGCGGTGCCTGATCGGGCTGCGGGAGGCGGCGTTCGTCCGGCCGGTGGAGCTGGGCGCGGCGCTGGCGGCGCGGACGTACCAGGTGCCGGTGGACACGGTGCTCCAGGTGGCCGACCCGTTCTGCCCGTGGAACGAGGGCCGTTGGCGGCTGTCCGCCGACCGCACCGGCGCGGTCTGCGAGCGGACCACCGACCCGGCCGAGCTGGCGCTGTCCGTGCGGGAGCTGGGCTCGGCGTACCTGGGCGGCTTCACGCTGTCGGCGATGGCCGGGGCCGGGCGGGTGCGGGAGCTGCGGCCGGGGGCGCTGGCGGCGGCGTCGGTGGCGTTCGGCGTGGATGTCGCGCCGTGGCTGCCGCACGAGTTCTGAGCGGACGGGCCCGGCCCCACGGCGGTGGCCGGGCCCGGGGCGCGGTGTCCCAGGGCCCGGCGCGCGCCGTTCAGCCCGCGTGCGCCGGTTGGCAGCGCGGGCACCAGAAGAGGTTGCGGGCCGCCAGGTCGGCGGTGCGGATCTCGGTGGCGCACAGGTGGCAGGGCTGGTGGGCGCGGCGGTAGACGTACACCTCGCCGCCGTGGTCGTCGACGCGCGGCGGGCGGCCCATCGCCTCCGGCAGATGCTCGGGCCGTACGGTGTCGATCCGGTTGTGGCGGACGCCCTCGCGCATCAGGGCGGCGAGGTCGGCCCAGATCGCGTCCCAGTCGTCGCGGGCGAGCGCCTTGCCGGGGAGGTACGGGTCGATGCCGCGGCGGAAGAGGACCTCGGCGCGGTAGACGTTGCCGACGCCCGCGACGACCTTCTGGTCGAGGAGGAGCGCGGCGACGGTGGTGCGGCTGCGGGAGATGCGCCGCCAGGCCCGTTCGCCGTCGTCCTCGGGGCGCAGCGGGTCGGGGCCGAGGCGGTCGTGTATCGCCTGCTTCTCGGCGTCGGTGATCAGTGCGCAGGCAGTGGGTCCGCGCAGGTCGGCGTGGTGTTCGCCGGTGGCGAGGCGGAGCCGGACGGTGTCGGTGGCGGGCGGCGCCGGGGCGGTGCCGAAGCCGAGCTTGCCGAAGAGACCGAGGTGGATGTGGATCCATCCGGCGGGCCCGAAGCCGAGGAAGAGGTGCTTGCCGTGGGCCTCGGCGCGCTCCAGGACCCGGCCGTCGACGAGCGCCGCCCCGGCGGCGAACCGGCCCTGCGGGCTGCTCGCACGGACCGTCTCGCCCGCGAAGCGCTCGCGGTGGTCGAGGGCGAGGCGGTGGATGGTGTGCCCCTCGGGCATGCGGTGCGTCCTTCAGAAGGTGGTGCGCCCGCTCCCCCGGCGGCCGGGGAAGCGGGCGGCGTCGGGCTCGGGGCCGATCAGCCCTGGGGGTGGTGGGCCGGGATCGGGGGGAGTTCGCCGGTGGTCTCGTACGCCGAGAGCATCTCGATGCGGCGGGTGTGACGCTCCTCGCCGGAGTACGGGGTGGCGAGGAAGATCTCGACGAAACGGGTCGCCTCTTCCAGGGTATGCATCCGGCCACCGACGGAAATCACGTTTGCGTTGTTGTGCTCGCGGCCCAGCTTCGCGGTCTCCTCGCTCCAGGCCAGTGCGGCCCGGACGCCCTTGACCTTGTTGGCGGCGATCTGCTCGCCGTTGCCGGAGCCGCCGATCACGATGCCGAGGGCGTCGGCATCGGCGGCGGTCCGCTCAGCTGCACGGAGGCAGAACGGGGGGTAGTCGTCCTGGGCGTCGTAGAGGTGGGGACCGCAGTCGACGGGCTCGTGGCCGTGGGCCTTGAGCCAGTCGACGAGGTGGTTCTTGAGGTCGAAACCGGCATGGTCGGAGCCGAGATACACGCGCATGGCATGAGTGTGGCATGCGGAATGCGGCTCTGTGGCGCCGGGTCTTCGTACATATGGCGGGGAGGTTTCAGCCACTCTTCATACAGCTGAACAGGAACGGCAACGATCCGGAGTCGGATCTTCCTAAGTGGTCGGTGTCACCTGTCTAATGCGGGGACTCGAAACCGAGAACCACTGAAGGACGGTGCACATGGGCACGCACCCGCCTACCACGGACGGGCTTCAGGCAGGACTCAAGAACCGGCATCTGTCGATGATCGCCATCGGTGGCGTCATCGGAGCCGGACTGTTCGTCGGGTCCGGAGCCGGTATCAAGGCCGCCGGACCGGGCATTCTCCTCTCCTACGCACTGACCGGACTTCTGGTCGTGCTCGTCATGCGGATGCTGGGTGAGATGGCCGCGGCCTCCCCCACGTCCGGTTCGTTCTCCGCTTACGCGGACCGTGCGCTCGGCCGCTGGGCCGGGTTCACCATCGGCTGGCTGTACTGGTTCTTCTGGTCGGTCGTGCTGGCCGTCGAGGCGACCGCCGCTGCCGCGATCCTCACCAATTGGGTCCCCGCCGTCCCGCAGTGGGCGTGGGCACTGTTGGTCATGATCGTGCTGACCGGTACCAACCTGATCTCCGTCGGCTCGTTCGGCGAGTTCGAGTTCTGGTTCGCCGGTATCAAGGTCGTCGCCATCGTCATCTTCATCATCGTCGGTGCGCTGGCCATCTTCGGTCTGCCCCCGGGCGACCACGCGGTCGGGCTGAGCAACTTCACCGGTCACGGCGGCTTCCTGCCGAACGGGCCCGGGGCGATCCTCTCCGGCATGCTGCTGGTGGTCTTCTCCTTCATGGGCAGCGAGATCGTCACCCTGGCGGCCAGCGAGTCGCCGAACCCGGTGAAGGCCGTGCGCCAGGCCGTCAACAGCGTCATCTGGCGGATCGCGCTCTTCTACCTCGGCTCGATCGCGGTCATCGTGACGCTGCTGCCGTGGAACGACCCGAAGCTGGACGCGAGCCCGTACGTGGCCGTGCTGGAGTCGCTGAAGATCCCGTACGCGGGCACCGTGATGGACGTCGTCGTGCTGACGGCGGTGCTGTCCTGCCTCAACTCGGGCCTCTACACCGCCTCCCGGATGGCCTTCTCGCTGGGTGAGCGCGGGGACGCGCCGAAGGCGTTCGCGAAGGTCAACAAGGGCGGCGTACCGGCCGTGGCGATCTGGGCGTCGGTGGCCTTCGGCTTCGTCGCGACGATCTTCAGCTACACCTCGCCGGACACCATCTTCCAGTTCCTGCTGAACTCCTCGGGCGCCGTCGCGCTCTTCGTGTGGCTGGTCATCTGCTTCTCCCAGCTGCGGATGCGCAAGGTCATCGAGCGGGAGATGCCGGAGCGGCTGACGGTCCGGATGTGGCTGTACCCGTGGCTGACGTACGCGACGATCGCGCTGATCCTCTTCGTCGTGGGCTACATGTTCTACGACCCGGACGGCCGTAAGCAGATGGTCCTGTCCGTCGTCGCCGCCGTCGTCGTCCTCGCCGTCGGCCTGATCCTGGACCGCCGCCGTCCCCGTGAGGCCGCCGCCATACCGGGGCAGGCTCCCGCCGCCGAGGCGCCGGAGGCCGCTGCCGCGCAGAGCGCGGACCGCGCCTAGCCGACCGGCAGGGGGAACGGGCCGGGCCCCGCAGTCACCATCTGGGTGAGTGCGGGGCCCGGCCCGTTCGCGTGTGCGCGGCCCGCGGTCAGCCGCGGCGACCGGCCAGTTTCCAGGCGGTCGGCAGGGCGCCCATCGCCAGCGCCGCCTTGAGGGCGTCGCCGATCAGGAACGGCACCATCCCGACGGCGAGCGCCTGGCCGAAGGAGATGCCGGTGGAGAGCGCGAGGTAGGGGACGCCGACGGCGTAGATCACGGCGAGACCGACGGCCATCGTCCCGGCGGTGCGCAGCGCGCCCCGGTCGCCACCGCGGCGGGCCAGCGCGCCGACGACGACGGAGGCGAGCAGCATGCCCAGGACGTAGCCGAAGGTGGCGCCGCCGGGGCCGGACCTGCCCTCGGCGAACCACGGCACGCCCGCCATGCCGACCGCGGCGTACAGCGCGAGGGAGGCGAGACCGCGGCGGGCGCCGAGGGCGGTGCCCACCAGCAGCGCGGCGAAGGTCTGGCCGGTGACCGGCACCGGGGAGCCCGGGACCGGGAGGGCTATCTGGGCGGCGACGCCGGTGAGGACGGCACCCCCGGCGACCAGCGCGGCGTCACGGACGCGGGCGCGGGAGGCGGTGGCGGCGGGCAGCAGATCGGCGAGGACCGCACCGGGACGGGTGAGAGCGGCAGTGCTCATCGGAACTCCGCGAAGGTCGGAGGGATACGGACAGGTCGGACCTGATGGACGGTAGTCCAGCCGGGCCACCGCGAACATCGTGTGGCGGCGACAAAGCGGCGGCGGGCGGCTTGGAGAGTTCCGAACATCCCCCATCCGCGTCCGGCGCAACCGTCCCGCGCCCCTTTTCGCAGGTCACGTGATGCTCATCACCAAGCGGGCGTACGTTTTGCGGTGGTCGCCGGGGCGGGGAAACTGTGAAGGACAGCCGGCCGCGCCACCCGCGGGGCCCCGCACCGCGTGAGAGTACGAGCCATGCACGACGCACCACCCTCCTCCGGGAAACCTCCGCTCGGAGAGGGGGCCGGCGAGCGGGAACCGCTCTCCGGGGGGCTCAAGCAGCGCCATCTGACGATGCTGGGGCTGGGCGGGGTGATCGGCGCCGGGCTGTTCGTCGGCTCCGGTGCGGGTATCGCGGTGGCCGGGCCCGGCATCACGGTGTCGTATCTGATCGCCGGTGCGCTGGCGATGCTGATCATGCGGATGCTGGGCGAGATGTCGGCGGCGATGCCGGCGTCCGGGGCGTTCTCGGTGCACGCGGAGCGGGCGCTGGGCCGCTGGGCCGGGTTCAGCGTCGGCTGGCTGTACTGGTTCCTGCTGGTCGTGGTGCTCGCCGTGGAGGCGACGGGCGCGGCGCAGATCGCGCACGGCTGGGTGCCCGCGGTGCCGCAGTGGGGCTGGGTGCTCCTCTTCATGGTGGTGTTCACCGGCGCCAACCTCGCCGCGGTGAAGAACTTCGGCGAGTTCGAGTTCTGGTTCGCCACGCTGAAGGTCACCGCGATCGTGCTCTTCCTGGTGCTGAGCCTGCTGGCGATCTTCGGGGTGCTGCCGGACACCGAGCCGGTGGGGCTCGCCAATCTGACCGGTCAGGGCGGCTTCCTGCCGCGCGGCTGGTCCGGGGTGGTCTCCGGGGTGCTGGCCGTGGTGTTCGCGTTCGGCGGTCTGGAGGTCGTCACCATCGCGGCGGCGGAGTCGGACGATCCGGCGCGGGCGGTGGGCCGGGCGGTGCGCAGCGCGGTGTGGCGCATCCTCTTCTTCTACGTCGGCTCGATGCTGGTGATCGTCACGCTGCTGCCGTGGTCGAAGCTGGTGCCGGGGAAGAGCCCGTACGTCGCGGTGCTCGACCACATCGGCATCCCCGCCGCCGGGCTGATCATGAACATCGTGGTGTTCGTGGCGCTGCTGTCGGCGCTGAACGCCAATCTCTACGGCGCCTCCCGGATGATCTTCTCGCTGGCGGAGCGGGGCGAGGCGCCGCGCGGGCTGCTGAAGGTGGCCGGTGGGGGCGTGCCGCGGCGGGCGGTGCTGGCGTCGGTGGCGTTCGGCTTCGTATCGGTGCTGCTCAATCTGGAGTGGCCGGATTCGGTGTTCCTCTATCTGCTGAACGCGGTCGGCGCGGTGCTGCTGTTCGTCTGGGCGCTGATCGCCGTCTCGCAGCTGCGGCTGCGGCGCCGGATCGAGCAGGAGGCGCCGGAGAAGCTGACCCTGCGGATGTGGGCCTTCCCCTATCTGACCTGGGCCGCGCTGGCGGGGATGGCCGCGGTGCTGGTGCTGATGCTCACCGATGCCACCGCCCGGCCGCAGCTGCTGTGGTCGGCGGGGGCCACCGCGCTGGTCCTGCTGGTCGCGGGCGTCCGCGAGGTGCGCGGGCGGACATCCCGGCGCTGAGGCGGAGTTGTGCCGCCATGGGTGGCCTTGTGGTGGCATACGACGATGACCTGGACACGTACGGTCACGATCACGTCTGAATACCGAACATTCGCTGCATGCCTGTTGCCCTGAGCGGACACCGCCACCCAGACTGAGCGCGCTTCACCGAGGACCCCTCGATTACGCGCCATGCGCAGGGCTGTGCCTTGCCGTCGCGGGCGGGGGGCCGGGGGTCGGCGGCGGAGGCGTACAGGTCGCAGCCCCGGGAGAACGCAGGTTCCGCTCGCTCTCACCACTGGGACAGGTACGACATGAATGGGATACCCCCGTCCGCGACCGCGCGTGAGCGGTCCGCGGACCAGGGAGGCGACGGCGGCACCCCGCTGTCCAACGGCCTCAAGCAGCGCCATCTGTCGATGATCGCCCTGGGCGGGGTGATCGGCGCCGGGCTCTTCGTCGGCTCCGGTGCGGGCATCGCCGCCGCCGGACCCTCGATCGTCCTGGCCTACGCGGTCTCCGGTGCGCTGGTCATGCTGATCATGCGGATGCTGGGGGAGATGGCCGCGGCGAACCCGGCGTCCGGGTCGTTCTCGGTGCACGCCGGGCGGTCGATCGGGCCGTGGGCCGGGTTCACCGCGGGCTGGATGTTCACCGCGCTGCTCTGTGTGGCGGTGGCCGCCGAGGCGATCGGCGCCGCCGGGATCATGACGCAGTGGTTCCCGGGCACCCAGCCGTGGATGTGGGTACTGCTCTTCATGGTGATCTTCTGCGGGACCAACCTCGCGGCGGTCAGCAACTTCGGTGAGTTCGAGTTCTGGTTCGCCGCCCTGAAGGTCGCCGCGATCGGCATCTTCCTGATCCTGGGCCTGCTGGCGATCTTCGGCGCGCTGCCGGGCACCGCCGCGCCGGGCGCCTCCCATCTCACCGGCGACGGCGGCTTCCTGCCCAAGGGCGTGGACGGGCTGATGGTCGGCCTGCTGGCGTCGGTCTTCGCGTACGGCGGTCTGGAGACGGTGACGATCGCGGCTGCCGAGTCGAAGGACCCGGTGCGCGGGGTGGCGCGGGCGGTGCGGACCGCGATGTGGCGGATCGCCCTCTTCTACGTCGGCTCGATGGCGATCATCGTCACCGTCATCCCGTGGAACGAGTCCTCGATCACCAAGAGCGGCCCGTACGTCGCGGTCCTGGACTACCTGAAGATCCCGGCGGCCGGGCAGATCATGAACGTGGTCATCCTGGTGGCGCTGCTCTCCGCGATGAACGCCAACATCTACGGCTCGTCCCGGATGGCGTTCTCGCTGACCTCGCGCGGGCACGGCCCGGCGTTCCTCGGCAAGGTCAGCGGCGGGGTGCCGCGCCGTGCGGTGGTGCTCTGCTCGGCGTTCGGTTTCCTCGCGGTGCTCTTCAGCTTCTGGTGGCCGACGACGGTCTTCCAGTGGCTGCTCAACATGGTCGGCGCCGCGGTGCTGGTGGTGTGGGGCTTCATCGCCGCCGCCCAGCTGCGGATGCGCCGTCAGCTGGAGCGGGAGGCGCCGGAGAAGCTGGTCGTGAAGATGTGGGCGTTCCCGGTCCTGACGTGGGTGGCGCTGGCCGGTATCGCGGCGGTGCTGCTGCTGATGCTGCGCGACGGCGACCAGCGGGTCCAGCTGCTGTTCACCGGCGGGTTCGCGCTGGTGCTGGCCGTGATCGGGCTGCTGCGCTCGAAGGTGGGCCGCACCCCCGTCGACGGCGAGCGGCCCGCGGCCGGCTGACCGGACCGCACCCTCGCGTACGAGGCGGGGGGGGGGGCCCCCCGGGGGGGCCCCCCCCCCCCCGCTTTTTGGGCCCGCGGGCCCCCCCCCCCCCGCGCGGGGTGGCCCCCCCCCGCACCACGACAAGCACCACGCGGCCTATGTGAAGGGTGCGAACGACACCCTGGAGCAGCTTGCCGAGGCCCGCGACAAGGGCCAGTGGGGCGGCATCAACGGGCTGGAGAAGAACCTCGCGTTCCACCTCTCCGGGCACATCCTGCACAGCATCTACTGGCACAACATGAGCGGTGACGGCGGCGGCGAGCCCGACGCCAAGGACGGTGTGGGCGAGCTGGCCGACGCCATCGCCGAGAGCTTCGGTTCGTACGCCGGTTTCAAGGCCCAGCTGACGAAGGCCGCCGCCACCACGCAGGGCTCCGGCTGGGGCGTGCTCGCCTACGAGGCGGTCAGCGGCCGGCTGATCGTCGAGCAGATCTACGACCACCAGGGCAACGTCGGCCAGGGCTCGGTCCCGATCCTGGTCTTCGACGCCTGGGAGCACGCCTTCTACCTCCAGTACAAGAACCAGAAGGTCGACTTCATCGAGGCGATGTGGCAGGTCGTCAACTGGCAGGACGTGGCCAAGCGCTACGCCGCCGCCAAGGAGCGCGCGAACACGCTGCTGCTGGCGCCGTGACACCCCCCGTGCGTCCTGCCTCGTGATCGTCTTCTCAACCTTCACCCGGCAGGCGGAAGAACGGCAGGGCCCCGCGAGGACGTGACTCGCGGGGCCCTGCCCATTGCCGGAGAAGGCTCAGTCGAAGACCGGACCGGCCGTGCGGGTCCGCTTGATCTCGTAGAAGCCGGGGACGGAGGCGACCATCAGGGTGCCGTCCCACAGCCGGGCGGCCTCCTCGCCCTTGGGGGCGGGCGTGACGACGGGGCCGAAGAAGGCGATCCGCCCGCCGTCCGCGCCGGGCACCGCGATGACCGGCGTGCCGACGTCCTGCCCGACCAGTTCGATGCCCTCCTTGTGGGAGGCGCGCAGCGCGGTGTCGTACGCGTCGGAGTCCGCGGCGTCGATCAGCTCGGCGGGGAGCCCGGCGTCGGCGAGGGCGGCGACGAGCGCGGCGCGGTCGCGGCCCATGCCCTCGTGGTGCATCCGGGTGCCGAGCGCGGTGTAGAGCGGGCCGAGGACGTCGCTGCCGAAGCGCTGCTCGGCGGCGGTGCAGACCCGCACCGGGGCCCAGGAGCTGCCGCCGGGCCGCATCGGCTCGGCGTACTCCGGCGGGAGGTCGTCGAGACGGTTCTCGTTGAGCACCGCGAGGCTCATGACGTGCCAGCGGACCTCGACCGGGCGGACCTTCTCCACCTCCAGCATCCAACGGGACGTCATCCAGGCCCAGGGGCACAGCGGATCGAACCAGAAGTCGGCGGGGGTCTTCGCGGTGTCGGACACAGGCTCTCCTCGGGTGCGGTGGGTGCCGGGGCGTACGCCGGTCGGCGCCCGCTTCAACAGAGTGCGGCCGTGCCATGATTCCCGTGTTCGACCGGTGGACCACGGAACCGGAAGAAGACCACGAAAAGGACGAAGGAGTCAGAGCGTGCCAGGTGAGAATCTGTCCCGGGACGAGGCCCACGAGCGCGGACGGCTGCTGAGCGTCGACGGGTACGACGTGGCGCTGGACGTGCGGTCGGCGGTGAAGGGCGAGGACACCTTCCGCTCGCTGACCACCATCCGCTTCCGCTGCGCCGAGCCGGGCGCCACCACCTTCGCGGATCTGCTGGCGCCGTCGGTGACGTCGGTGACGCTCAACGGCACGGTCCTGGACCCGGCGGCGGTCTTCGACGGCACCCGCATCACCCTCGCCGGTCTCGCGGCGGAGAACACCCTCACCGTCGACGCGCAGTGCGCCTACAGCCGCACCGGCGAGGGGCTGCACCGCTTCGTGGACCCCGAGGACGGCGAGGTCTACCTCTACACCCAGTACGAGCCCGCGGACGCCCGCCGGGTCTTCACCACCTTCGAACAGCCCGACCTGAAGGCGCCGTTCACCTTCGAGGTGACCGCGCCCGAGGAGTGGCTGGTGCTGAGCAACGGCGCGGAGGAGGGCGAGCCGTCCGGCGGCCACCACCGCTTCGTGACGACGCGGCCGATCTCCACGTACATCACCGCGGTGGTCGCCGGGCCGTACCACTACGAGCGGGACAGCTACCGGCGGACGTTCGAGGACGGCACGGAGCTGACGGTCCCGCTGGGCGCGCTCTGCCGCAAGGGGCTGGCCAAGCACTTCGACGCGGCCGACATCTTCACCGTCACCAAGCAGGGCCTGGACTTCTTCCACGACCACTTCGACTACCCGTACCCGTTCGGCAAGTACGACCAGGCGTTCGTCCCGGAGTACAACATCGGGGCGATGGAGAACCCGGGCTGTGTGACCTTCCGCGAGGAGTTCGTCTTCCGCGGCAAGGTCACCGAGGCGGCGTACGAGCGCCGGGCCAACGTCATCCTGCACGAGATGGCGCACATGTGGTTCGGCGACCTGGTCACCATGGAGTGGTGGGACGACCTGTGGCTCAAGGAGTCGTTCGCCGACTACATGGGCGCGCTGTCGCTGGTGGAGGCGACGCGCTTCACCAACGGCTGGATCACCTTCGCCAACAACCGCAAGTCCTGGGCCTACCGCGCCGACCAGCTGCCCTCCACCCACCCGGTCACCGCCGACATCCGTGACCTGGAGGACGCCAAGCTCAACTTCGACGGCATCACGTACGCCAAGGGCGCCTCGGTCCTCAAGCAGCTGGTGGCGTACGCGGGACGGGACGCGTTCCTGGAGGGCGCCCGCCGCTACTTCAAGCGTCACGCCTACGGCAACACCCGGCTGGGCGATCTGCTGTCGGTGCTGGAGGAGACCTCCGGCCGCGACATGGCCGCCTGGTCGCGCGCCTGGCTCCAGACCGCCGGGGTCAACGCGCTGACCCCGCAGGTCACCTATGACGCCCAGGACCGCATCACCGAACTCGCCGTCCTCCAGGAAGCCGCCGCCTCCCACCCGGAGCTGCGGCCGCACCGGGTGGCGGTCGGTCTCTACCGGCGCTCGGACGCGGACGGCGCGCTGGTGCGCTACGCCCGCGCCGAGGTCGACGTCGCAGGTCCCCACACCGTCGTCACGGAGCTGACCGGCGCCGAGCGGCCCGAGCTGATCCTCGTCAACGACGACGACCTGACGTACTGCAAGACCCGCTTCGACGAGGGCTCGCTCGCCACCCTCCGCGCCCACCTCGGCGACCTCACCGATCCTCTGGCCCGTGCGCAGTGCTGGTCGGCGGTGTGGGGGCTGACCCGTGACGGGCTGATGCCGGCCCGCGACCACCTCGACCTGGTGCTGCGGTTCGCCGGGCGGGAGAGCGACATCGGCGTGCTCCAGACGCTGCAGGGGCAGGCGCAGGGGGCGCTCCGGTCGTACACGGCGCCGGAGTACCAGGAGGCGGCGGCGCGGGCGCTGGCCGAGGGCGCGCTGCACGAGCTGCGGCTCGCGGCGCCCGGCAGCGACCACCAGCTGGCCTGGGCCCGGCACTTCGCCGCGGTCGCCACCCAGCCGTCCGACCTCCAGCTGCTGCGCGGTCTGCTGGACGGCACCGCGCGGATCGACGGTCTGGAGGTCGACCAGGAGCTGCGCTGGGCGTTCCTGGCGTCGCTGGCGTCGGAGGGCGCGGCGGACGCCGCCGCCGTCGACGCCGAGCTGTCCCGCGACGACACCGCGTCCGGCAGGCGCCACCAGATCCGCTGCCTGGCCGCCCGGCCGGACGCCGCGGTCAAGGCGCGGGCGTGGGCCGACGTGGTGGAGTCCGACACCCTGTCCAACGCGCTGGTGGAGGCCACCATCAGCGGCTTCGCCCGGCCCGGCCAGGGCGAGCTGCTGGCGCCGTACGGCGAGCGGTACTTCGCGGCGCTGGAGCGGATCTGGCGGGAGCGGTCGATCGAGATCGGGATGGCCGTGGTCCGCGGGCTCTTCCCGTTCTGGCAGATCGAGCAGGCCACGCTGGACGCCACCGACGCCTGGCTGACCGAGCACCCGGACGCCGCGCCCGCGCTGCGCCGTCTGGTGTCGGAGCAGCGCGACGACCTGGCGCGCGCGCTGCGGGCCCGGGCCTGCGACGCGGCGGCGGGCCCGCGGGACTGACGGACACCGGGGCCGGCCGGTCCGGGGCGGTGGGCCGACCGGCCCGCGGGCGCCCGGCCGGTCGGCCCCGCCCCGAACACCCGTGCAGCTGAACGGAGTTGTCCGCTTCCTGCCACAGGTGTGTAACAACCGTGAGCGGGCACCCCGCGCGCGGGAAAAGTGCCGGGCATGACCCAGGACACCCCGCTCTCCCCGCTCCCCCGCACCGACGGCCGCAGCCCGCTGGTCACCGCGCACCGGTTGCGCGAGCGGGGCGTCACGGCCGCCGAGACCGCCGGGCGCTGCCGCCCCGGCGGCCCCTGGCGCGAGGTGCTGCCCGGTGTGTACCTGCTGCACCCGGGGCCGCCGTCCACCGAGGAGCGGCTGCGGGCCGCCGTGCTGTACGCGGCCGAGCGCGGCCCGTCGGTCCCGTACCAGGGCGGTGGGGTGCGGCCGGGGGCGCGGGCGATGCTGACCGGTCCGGCGGCGCTGGCGCTGCACGGCGTCGCCGCCGCTCCCCCGCTGCCCTCGCTCAACCGGCTGCACGTCCTGGTGGGCCGCGGGCGGCGGCTGCGCTCGGCGGGGTTCGCCCGCGTCGTGCGCTCCGCGGAGCTGCCCGGGCCCGAGGAGGTCGACGGGCTGCCGGTCGCCCCGGTGGCGCGGGCGCTCGCCGACACGGTGGCGACGCTGACGGACGCGGCGGCGGTACGGCATCTGGTGACGGAGGCGGTCCGCGACGGGCACGCCGAGGCCGCCGCGGTCGTCGGCGAGCTGCGCCGGGCCCGGCTGGCGGCGCGCCCGCACGTGGTGGACACGGTGGCGCTGCTGCTGGCCGGGGACCGCGGCCACGCCGAGGACCGGCTCTACGCGCTGGTGCGCCACCACGGACTGCCGGACCCGCTGTGGAACGTCGGTCTGCGGCTGCCGGACGGCCCGCACCTGGGCGGGGTGGACGCGTACTGGCCCGCCGAGGCGGTGGCGGTGGAGATCGACACGGCGGCGCCCGACGGGGACGGCACGCTGCCCGGCGCGGCCTGGATCCGTAAGCGCGAGCAGGTGGAGCGGCTGGGCATCACGGTGATCCGCTGCACCCCGGACGGGCTGCGCCGGGCCCCCGCCGAGCAGGCGGTGGTGGTGCGGACGGCCCTGATGGCGGCGGCGGACCGGGAACCGGCGGCGGTGGTGATCGCGCCGCGGTAGCGCACCGGCGGGGGCGGGCCGCCCGGACGGGCCCGGGGTGCCGCCGGTACCGGCCCGGGGTGCCGCGGCGCTCAGGCGCGGATCCGGTAGCAGACCACCGCACGCCGCGGGCCCTCCGGGGCGGTGGGGTCCTCGTGGTCGTCGGCCGGGTCGTGGACCATGCCGAGGCGTTCCATGACGGCGCGGGAGCGGGTGTTGGTCGCGGTGGTCAGCGCCAGGATCTCGGACAGGCCGAGCGTGGTGAAGCCGAAGTCGAGGCAGGCGCGGCCGGCCTCGGTGGCATAGCCGTGGCCCCAGGCGTGGCGGGCCAGCCGCCAGCCGACCTCCACGCCGTGGCACGGCAGGCTCCCCTCCTCGACGCGGTCGAACCCGGCGAATCCCAGGAACGCGCCGCTCGCCCGCTCCGCCACCGCCCACCAGCCGTAGCCGCGCTCGGCGAACTCGGCGCGGAAGCGGGCGACGGAAGCGTCGCTCTGTGCGCGGGTGAGCGGGGCGCCGAGGTGGCGGCGGACCTCCGGGTCGGCGTTCATCGCGGCCCAGGGCGCGAGATCGCTCTCCTGCCACTCGCGCAGCAGCAGACGGGCGGTGTGCAGACGGGGGACGGACCGGGTGGCAGCCATCCGGTCAGCCAACGGCGGCGCGGGCCGGGTGTCCAGCGAATTTCGGTGCCGGGCGCGCCCGGCGCCGCCGGTCAGCGCCGTCGTAGCACCAGCTCCAGGTTCCGGTCGGTGGCCTCGCCCGCCAGGTCCTTACGGGCCTTGGGGGCGTTGGCGGCCAGTTCCCGGTAGAGGGCGGCGAGGCCGGGTGCCGAGAGGTCGGCGGGGTCGGCGCGGTGCGGGGCCGCGGATTCGACGAGGGTGGTGAAGAGCGACAGCGTGCCGTCGTGGTTGTCGGTCAGCTCGACGACCCGGGCGAGCTGCGGGAAGTCGATGTGGGAGGCGGTGGAGACCTCCCAGAAGCCCGGGTGCGCGGTGACCTCGTTGCGGTGGCTGTGCCCGTTGATCCAGGCGACGACGGACGGATGGGCGGAGAACAGCGCGGCCAGCTCGGCGCCGGTGTGCCGCTTCTCGTGCGGGCGGGCCGGGTCGGGGCGGGTGTTGTCCATCGTCGCGGAGGTGTGGTGGCTGAAGACCAGCACATGGCGGGCGCCGTCGCGTTCGTTCGCCGCCAGTGTCCGGCGCAGCCAGGCGAACTGCTCCGCGCCGACCGAGCCGGTGTAGTGACCGGCCGGGTCGGTGGTGTCGAGGCTGATGCCGAGGACGTCGTCGGCGACGTCGAAGGTGTAGTGGAGGCGGCCGTCGGCGAGGTGGTCGGCGGTGTAGCCGTGGCCGTGCGGACCCGGGCCGGTGTGGGCCGGGTCGAGGTGGGCGCGGAGGTACTCGGTTCGGGTGAACGGCGCCCGCCGCGGGTCCGGGGTGACGTGCCGGGCCTTCTTCGCCTGTGCCCGCAGCAGCTCCTTGAAGTCCTCGCCGCGCGGGTCGAGGCCCTTGCGGACGGCCTTCCAGACCTGGGCGGCGCGGTCGGCGGGGAGCGTCTCCAGCTTGCGGTCGCCGGTGGCGACGGCGGTGAGGAACGGGTCGCCGGGCGCGTAGCAGCCGCCGGGCAGCGAGTCGTGGTTGCCGACGGTGGAGTACCACGGCATCCGCAGGCCGGGGCTGGTCAGGGGGCGGATCGCGGCGTCGAGGAAGCCGTCGATGCGGGGGAAGCCGAGGCGTTTGTCGGCGTCGCGCAGGGCGCTGCCGGGCTGCCAGTAGAGGGCGAGACCGCTGTCCTGGACGCCTTCGTAGCGGCGCGGGTCGCCGGAGTTCGGGGTGATCCGGCCGCCGCTCATGGAGGTGAGGAACCAGTCCAGCTCCAGGCGCGAGTTGTTGTCGGTGTTGTCGCCGGTGGTCATCACGAAGGCGAGCGGGGCGCCGGTCGCCGGTCCGCCGGGCAGCGCGTTGACCCGTTCGATCAGCGAGACGACCCCGGCGACGGAGAGCGCCTCCTGCGGCCGCCAGGCGCTGGCCGTCTCGGCGCGCAGGTACTCGTACCGCAGCGGGCTCTGCACATCGACCAGGTGCAGGTCGGTGAAGTGCACGAACGAGGCGAGGGCGGTGCGGCGCGCGGCGCGCCCGGGGTGGGCGGCGGCCAGCTCGGTGCGGACCAGCCGCCGCCAGCCGGGTCCGTCGCCGAGCCGCCGGTAGCCGCCGGTGCCGTGCGGGGTGGCGACGGAGGTGAGGGTGGTGCCGCGGGTGTACGGGACGCCGGGGACGGCCGGGGCGTCGACGGGCACGGGGGCCACCGGGGCGGGGCCATCCGGGGGTGTGGCGGCCGCGGCGGGCCGGTCGCCGCCGCCGAAGGCGAGGCCGAGACCGGCGGCGGCGCCGACCGCGCCGGTGGCGGCGAGGAAGGCGCGGCGGTCGAGGGCGGAGGCGGCGGGCCGTGTGCGGGACATGCGCGGACTCCCCGGTTGCGTGGGCGCGGGCGGCCGGGCAGCTCAACTGCCCGCTCACCGGGGATGCTTGGCAGCGGGGGTGTCGGCGGCGTGAACGCCACCGCAACAGCCGTGGCCCATCACCGCACAGGGATCACCGCCCCGCACGGCCCCCTCCGGCGCCGTCCCCGCCACCCGGTGACGCGTGCCACGTATCGGAACGGATTGGACAAGGCGACGGGGTTCACACACATGATGGGGACACTTCTGAGCAGGTGTTCCCCAGAGAAGCACCGATGTCAGGTCAGGAAAGAGGGAGTTCCATGAGGATCGGAATCGTCGGAGCCACCGGCCAGGTCGGCGGCGTGATGCGGGGCATTCTCGCCGAGCGGAAGTTCCCGGTCGAGCAGCTGCGCCTGTTCGCTTCGGCGCGGTCCGCCGGACGCACCCTGCCCTGGCAGGACACCGAGATCACCATCGAGGACGCCGCCACCGCCGACTTCTCCGGCCTGGACATCGTGCTGTTCTCGGCGGGCGGGGCGACCTCCAAGGCGCTGGCGCCGAAGGTCGCGAACGCCGGTCCGGTCGTGATCGACAACTCCTCCGCCTGGCGCCGTGACCCCGAGGTCCCGCTGGTGGTCTCCGAGGTCAACCCGTCGGCGGTCACCGAGCGCCCCAAGGGCATCATCGCCAACCCGAACTGCACCACCATGGCCGCCATGCCGGTGCTGCGCCCGCTGCACGACGAGGCCGGGCTGGTCTCGCTGGTGGCCTCGACCTACCAGGCGGTCTCCGGCAGTGGCCTCGCCGGTGTCGAGGAGCTGAACGGGCAGGTCCGCAAGGCCGTCGAGCAGGACGCCACCCGGCTGACGCACGACGGCGCGGCCGTGGACTTCCCCGAGCCGACGAAGTACGTCGCCCCGATCGCGTTCAACGTGCTGCCGATGGCCGGTGCGATCGTCGACGACGGGCTGCACGAGACCGACGAGGAGCAGAAGCTCCGCCACGAGAGCCGCAAGATCCTCGGCATCCCGGAGCTGAAGGTCTCCGGCACCTGTGTGCGGGTCCCGGTCTTCACCGGCCACTCCCTCCAGCTCAACGCCCGCTTCGCCCGTCCGCTGAGCGTGGCCCGCGCCCAGGAGCTGCTGGCCGCCGCCCCCGGCGTCACCCTCTCCGACGTGCCGACCCCGCTCCAGGCGGCCGGTCAGGACGTCTCCTTCGTGGGCCGTATCCGTGCGGACGAGACCGCGGAGAACGGCCTGTCGCTGTTCGTCTCCGGCGACAACCTCCGCAAGGGCGCCGCCCTCAACGCCGTCCAGATCGCCGAACTGGTCGCGGCGGAGCTGCGCGGCTGAGCCCGCCCCCGATTTCCGCGAGGCGCCCGCCGGTCCCCGGCGGGCGCCTCGCTCACTCAGCGGTCCGCGCGGCCGTCTCCCCCGGGAACCCGCTGGTGTCGACGGAGAACTTCCGGCCGTCGGACAGCTCCATCTCGACCACGTCTCCGTACCGGTACGTGCTGCTCTTCTCGTACTGTGCACCGGCCGCGCCCTCGTGCAGGGTGCACACACGGGTGAACGGGTCGATGATCAGGTAGGTCTCGATGCCGAAGCGGCTGTATTTGGCCACCTTCGTCACGTAATCGTTGGTGTCTGCCGCCGTCGAGACGACTTCGATGGCCGCGACGACATCCATGTAGACGTAGCGCTTGCCGCGCGGCTGCGCGTCGAGGTCGAGGATCGCGAGGTCCGGAGCCAGGGAGGTCTCTCCCGGGAAGTCGATCCCCACGTCGAAGACGAGGGGCACCTCCTCTCCCAGCTCGCGCTCCGCCTGCCGGATCAGACTGCGGATGGTGTTCGACTGGGTCGGGCTCTGCGGCGTCATGATCACCTTTCCGTCGATGATCTCAACGACGTAACCCTCGATACGGCTCTGTGCCTCGACATCCCGCCAGAGTCGGTCGAGAACCGCCATGGCCACCACCTCCTAGTGCCGACTGCCTCTTCGATCACAGTACCCACCGACCCCGACAATGCGGGCGTGGAAGGATGGCCGCACCCCGCAGACGAGGACTCTTACGAGGAGATGACCTGGTGCCTGGCACGAACCTGACCCGCGACGAGGCACAGCAGCGGGCGCGGCTGCTGACCGTGGACGCGTACGAGATCGTTCTCGACCTCTCCGGCGCGCAGGAGGGCGGCACCTTCCGGTCCGTCACGACGGTGCGCTTCGACTGCGCCGAGGCGGGCGCCGAGAGCTTCATCGACCTGATCGCGCCGACCGTGCACGAGGTGCGCCTCAACGGCACCGCGCTGGATCCGGCCGAGGTCTTCGCCGACTCCCGGATCGCGCTGCCCGCGCTGGTGGCCGGGGGCAACGAGCTGACCGTCGTCGCCGACTGCGCCTACACCAACACCGGCGAGGGGCTGCACCGCTTCGTCGACCCGGTCGACCGGCAGGCGTACCTCTACACGCAGTTCGAGGTGCCGGACGCCCGCCGGGTGTTCGCCTCCTTCGAGCAGCCGGACCTGAAGGCGACGTTCGCGTTCACCGTCACCGCGCCCGAGGGCTGGACGGTGATCTCCAACTCGCCGACGCCGGAGCCCGAGGGCACGGTCTGGACGTTCGCGCCCACGCCGCGCATCTCGACGTACATCACCGCGCTGATCGCCGGTCCGTACCACAGCGTGCACAGCACGTGGGAGGGCTCGGACGGCCGGAGCGTGCCGCTGGGCATCTACTGCCGGCCCTCGCTCGCCGAGCACCTGGACGCCGAGGAGATCTTCGACGTCACCCGGCAGGGCTTCGACTGGTTCCAGGAGAAGTTCGACTACGCGTACCCCTTCGAGAAGTACGACCAGCTCTTCGTGCCGGAGTTCAACGCCGGGGCGATGGAGAACGCGGGCGCGGTCACCATCCGCGACCAGTACGTCTTCCGTTCGAAGGTGACGGACGCGGCGTACGAGACGCGCGCCGAGACCATCCTGCACGAGCTGGCGCACATGTGGTTCGGCGACCTCGTGACCATGGAGTGGTGGAACGACCTGTGGCTGAACGAGTCGTTCGCCACCTACACCTCGATCGCCTGCCAGGCGTACGCGCCGGGCTCGAAGTGGCCGCACTCGTGGACGACGTTCGCGAACTCCATGAAGACCTGGGCCTACCGCCAGGACCAGCTGCCCTCGACGCACCCGATCATGGCCGACATCCGTGACCTGGACGACGTCCTCGTCAACTTCGACGGCATCACCTACGCCAAGGGCGCCAGCGTCCTCAAGCAGCTCGTCGCGTACGTCGGCATGGACGCGTTCTTCCAGGGCGTGCAGGGCTACTTCAAGGAGCATGCCTTCGGCAACACCCGGCTGAGCGATCTGCTGGGCGCGCTGGAGAAGACCAGCGGCCGGGATCTGAAGACCTGGTCGAAGAAGTGGCTGGAGACCGCGGGCATCAACATCCTGCGGCCGGAGATCACCCTCGCCGCGGACGGCACCGTCGCCTCCTTCCACGTCCGGCAGGAGGCCCCCGCGCTGCCCGTCGGCGCCACCGGCGAGCCGGTGCTGCGCCCGCACCGCATCGCGATCGGCTGCTACGACCTGAAGGACGGCGCGCTGGTCCGCACCGACCGCATCGAGCTGGACGTGGACGGCGAGCTGACCGAGGTGCCGTTCCCGGCGGGCACCCGGCGGCCGGACGTCGTGCTCCTCAACGACGACGACCTGTCGTACGCCAAGGTCCGGCTGGACGAGGAGTCGCTGAAGGTCGTCACCGGCCACCTCGGTGACTTCGCCGAGTCGCTGCCGCGGGCGCTGTGCTGGGCGTCGGCGTGGGACATGACCCGCGACGGCGAGCTGCCCACCCGCGACTACCTGGCGCTGGTGCTCTCCGGCATCGGCAAGGAGTCGGACATCGGCGTCGTCCAGTCGCTGCACCGCCAGGTGAAGATGGCGCTGAGCGTGTACGCGGACCCGGCGTGGCGCGAGACCGGTCTCGCGCAGTGGGCGGACGCGGCGGTGGAGCAGCTGCGGGCGGCGGCGCCGGGCAGCGACCACCAGCTGGCGTGGGCCCGCGCGTTCGCCGCGGCGGCCCGCTCGGAGGCCCACCTCGACCTCGTCCAGGCGCTGCTGGACGGCACCGAGACGGTGCGGGGGCTGGCCATCGACACCGATCTGCGCTGGACGCTGCTGGGTCGGCTGGCGGCGACCGGCCGCGCCGACGAGCAGGCCATCGCGGCGGAGCTGGAGCGCGACCGCACCTCGGCGGGTGAGCAGCACGCGGCGTCCGCGCGGGCGGCCCGGCCGACGGCGGAGGCGAAGGCCGCCGCCTGGGCCGCGGTCGTCGAGGCGGACACGCTGCCCAACGCGGTGCAGGAGGCCGTCATCGGCGGCTTCCAGCAGCACGACCAGGAGGAGTTGCTGGCGCCGTACGCCGCGAAGTACTTCGACGCGGTGAAGGACGTCTGGGACGCGCGCAGCCACGAGATGGCGTCGCAGATCGCGAACGGCCTCTTCCCGGCGCTGCAGATCTCCCCGGAGACGCTGGAGGCGACGGACGCGTGGCTGGCGTCGGCGGAGCCGAGCGCGGCGCTGCGGCGGCTGGTCGTGGAGTCCCGGGCGGGCGTCGAGCGGGCGCTGAAGGCCCGCGCGGCGGACGCGGCAGCGGGCTGACCGGCCCTTTCCGTACGGGCGGGGCGCCCGGGACCGTGTGGTCCCGGGCGCCCCGTCCGTCTGTGGGCGGTGTGCCGCGGGCGTCAGCCGCCCAGTGCCGTGAAGCGCTCGCCGAGGGCTCGGCGGCCGTCCTCCGTGAGACCGCCGTGGACGCGCATCCGGGCGAGCCCGCCGTCGGGGAAGACGTCGAGGCGGATGTGGGTGGCGGTGACCGCCCCGGGCAGGGCGAAGCGGTGCGGGGTGTCGGGCTGGAGCCTGGTCCGGGGCAGGATCTCGAACCAGGAGCCCTCGTCCTCGGGGGTGCCGTCGCAGCCGTACAGCGCGGCCCAGCCCGCGGAGTTGCCCTTGAGGTAGGCGGTGTCGATCTCGATCGCGCGGATCTCGCCCCGGGCGGCGAGGCGGAAGCGGACCCAGTCGTTCGTGCCCTTGACCCGGCGGCGGCGGTTCTCCCAGCCGTCGTCCATCTTGCGGGAGAGGTCGGGCTGGATGATCTGGGTGGGCGAGGAGTAGAAGCGGTCGGAGGCGTCCTCCACCGCGCCGCCGTGCAGCACCGACGCCAGGTCGAAGGTGCCGAGGGCGGCCAGCCACGCCGGGTCGGGCACGACCTCGCCGTGGACCCGCAGCCGGGCGATGCCGCCGTCGGGGTGCTGCTTGAGCCGCAGATGCGTGAAGCGGCGCTCGGCGGTGACCTCGAAGCCGTTGGCGGCGTGGCCGCGGACCGGTGTGCGCGGGACGATCTCCTCCCACTTCACGTCGTCGGCGAGGAGTTCCTCCGGGCCGGGGCTGCCGGGGAGGGCGGTCGCCTCGACGGTGACCTGCTGCGGGTAGTTGCCGCGGAAGTGGGCGGTGTCGACGACGATGCCGCGGATCACGCCGGGGGCGGCGAGGCGGATCAGCGCCCAGTCGTGCTCGTCGTCGGTCGGGAAGGGGTGGTCCGCGTCCGCGCCGCGGCGCCGCCGGGTCTCCCAGCCGTCCATGATCTTGCCCTTGTGGCCGAAGCGCTCGGGGTCGAAGACCGCCGGGCCGGGCTTCAGCAGGTTCTCCCGCTCGGCGAAGAACTCGTCGTTCGCGGCGATCACCCCGGCGCCGAACCGCCGGTCGGCGAGGTCGACGAGGGAGGTGAAGGCGTAGTCACCGCCACGGTAGTCGGCGAAGGGGTCGCCGCCGCCGTACGGGGAGGCGTCGTTGGCGTGCGGATCGGTGGAGTCGGCCGGGGTGGTGGTCATCGTCGCCCTTCGGTGAAGTGAGGCGCCCTTCGGTGGTGCGGCGCTGCGGACCTCTCCACCGTCGCAGCGGCCACCCGGCAGGTCCATCGACAGTTCGTGAGGTCGTTGTTCAGGCGGACTGAACGGTGGGCGGTCCGTCCGGGGGCGCGCCGCCGTCCGCGGGCACCGTCCGGGCACCGGCGCGCGCCGCGGCGACCTGCTGGAGCGCGGCCAGCACCCGGGACAGGCCCGGCGCCCCCTCGGAGCCGCGGCGGGCGGCGGCGACCACATGGCGGCGCGGCTGGTCGGCGTGGAGGACCCGCAGCACGACGCCGGGGCCGCCGCCGGTGCCGCGGGCGGGCGCGCCGACGCCGGGCCGCGCCATCCGGGGCACCAGCGCGACGCCCATGCCCGCGGCGACCATCGCCCAGATCGCGTTCCAGTCGGCGGCGGCGTGCGCCTGCTCGGGGACGAACCCGGCGTTCTCGCAGGCGGCGGTGGTGATCTGCGACCAGGGTCCGCTGGAGCCGAAGATCCACGGTTCGCCCGCGAGATCGGCCAGCCGCAGCCCCGGTTCGGCGGCGAGCGGGTGCCCGGCGGGCAGCGCCACGTCCAGCGGGTCGGCGAGCAGCGAGAGGCGGCTGAACTTGGGGTCCCGGGGCGTGGGCGCGTGCGCCGCGAGGGAGAGCGCCAGATCGACGCTGCCCTCGGCCAGCAGCTCGTACGCGGCCTCCGCCTCGGCCTCGCGGACGGCGACGGCGAGCCCGGGGTGGGTGCGGCGCAGCTCCTGGACGGCGGGGACGACGAGGGCGGGGATGGCGGTGGAGAACGCGCCGATACGGACCCGGCCCGCCTCGCCGCGGAGATAGCCGAGGAGTTCCGCGTCGGCGCGCTCCAACTGGGCGAAGACGACGTCGGCGTGGCGGAGCACCAGATGGGCGGCGTCGGTCAGCCGCACCCGGCGGCCGTGGGCCTCCAGCAGCGGGACGCCGAGCGCCTTGGCGAGCCCGGCCAGTTGCTGGGAGACGGCCGACGGCGTCAGGTGCAGCGCCTCGGCGGTCGCGGTGACCGTGCCCAGTTCGTGCAGCGTACGCAGGATCCGCAGCTTCTTGATGTCCCAGTCGGCCATGCGGGCAGCGTACGCATCCGGGGGCGCGCCCCGGCGCCCCGCGGACCGGCTCACCGTCCGCCGCCCGCCCCCAGGACGACGCCCGCGACGATCAGCGCCATGCACACCACCTGGACGGCCCCGGCGCCCTCGCCCAGGACCGCGTACGACAGCAGCGCCACACAGACCGGCTGGAGGTAGTAGACGACCCCGGCGCGGGCGGCGCCGACCAGGGCGATCGCCTTGTTCCAGGTGAAGAAGGCGACGGCGGAGGAGAGGACGCCGATGTAGAGCAGCGGTCCGGCGGTGGCGGCGGTGAGCGGGAAGCCGCCCTCGACGGCGAGGCTCACCCCGTAGGCGGGCAGCAGCATCGCGGCGCCCAGGGCGAACGTCATGAAGAGGTAGGCGCGTTGGCCGATGCCGTCGGGGCGGCGGCGCAGCAGTGCGCTGTATCCGGCGAAGGTCGCGGTCGCGGCGAGCATCCACAGGTCGCCGGGGGCGAGATCGAGCCGGGCGAGGGCGGCCGGGGAGCCGCCGCCGACGAGGACGACCACCCCGGCCAGGGCGAGCAGCATCCCGGCGAGGCGGCGGGCGCCGAGCGGGGCGCCGTCGTCGGGGGCGCCGTCCGGTGCGGGCGTGGCGCGGCGCCGTCCGAGGCGGTCGAAGGCGGCGATCAGCAGCGGCGAACCGGCCGCGATCATCGCCATGTTGGTGGCGGAGGTGGTGCGTCCGGCCTGGTAGATGAGGGTGTTGAAGAGGGTGACGCCGAGCAGCGCGGCCCCGGCGAGGTGCGGCAGATGGCGGCGGACGGCGGGCCACTGCCGACGGACCTCGGGCAGGGTGAGGGGCGCGACGGCGACGAGCGCGACGATCCAGCGCCAGAAGGCGGTCTGGACCGGCGGCACCGTGGCGTGCAGGGCGCGGGCGATGACGAAGTTGCCGGACCAGATGACGGTCGCGGTGAGCGCGAGCGTCAGTCCGACGGCGCGCGCCGTGCCCGCGCGCGGGGTGCGGGGCCGTTCCAGAACTGCCACGGTGTCCTTTCGGTCGGTGGGAGGCCCACCCACCGTGGCAGTTCCGAAAACATCAGGTCCATCGAAACTTTCGACGCACTCCGTTCAGTCGAACTGAACGGTGCGTTCTACGAGGCGGCGCGGGCCGCCCGGCGCGCCTCGATGGCGGCGCGCCGCTCGTCGAACTTACGGGCCTGGTCGTCGAGGCCGCCCATGAACATCCCCAGCTCCTCCTGGGCCGCCAGACCGACCGGCCCGAGGCCGCCGATCTCCAGCACCTTGAGGTGGCGCAGCACCGGCTGGAGCACGTCGTCGTGGTGGATGCGGAGGTTGTAGATCCCGCCGATGGCCATCCGGGCGGCGGCCCGCTCGAAGCCGGGCATGCCGTGGCCGGGCATCCGGAAGGCGGTGACGACATCGCGGACGGCGGCCATGGTCTGGTCCGGGGCCAGCTCGAAGGCGGCCCGCAGGAGGTTGCGGTAGAAGACCATGTGGAGGTTCTCGTCGGTGGCGATCCGGGCCAGCATCCGGTCGCAGACCGGGTCACCGGAGTGGTGGCCGGTGTTCCGGTGCGAGATACGGGTGGCCAGCTCCTGGAACGCGACGTAGGCGACGGAGTGCAGCATGCTGTGGCTGTTGTCGGACTCGAACCCCTCCGACATGTGGGCCATCCGGAACCGCTCCAGCTCGACGGGGTCGACCGCGCGGCTGGTGAGCAGGTAGTCCCGCATCACGATGCCGTGCCGCCCCTCCTCGGCGGTCCAGCGGTGCACCCAGGTGCCCCAGGCGCCGTCGCGACCGAAGAGGGTGGCGATCTCGTGGTGGTAGCTGGGGAGGTTGTCCTCGGTGAGGAGGTTGACCACGAGAGCGATGCGGCCGATGTCGGTCACCTTGGACTGCTCGGGCGACCATGCCTCGCCGCCCATGACGCCGTCGAAGTTCCGGCCGTCGCTCCACGGCACGTACTCGTGGGGCATCCATTCCTTGGCGACCTTGAGGTGGCGGTTCAGCTCCTTCTCTACGACCTCTTCGAGCGCGTAGAGGAGGTGGGCGTCGCTCCAGGCACTGAGGCCAGGCTCTCCGTCGTGGCGGGCGGGGGCGATGGTCACGGGGGAACTCCTGGGGGACGATGACCTACGGAACCGTAGGTTGGACCTACGGCTCCGTAGGTTACGGCATCGTAGGTGAGGCCGAGTTAAGCCCCCGACCCACCAAATCCCCTTATTTCACCCCGTTCACCTGCGGAAACGACAAAGGGCGCCCTTCGGTTCTTACGAACCGAAGGGCGCCCTCGAAGGCGTCGGTGCCCGGTGTCAGACCTTGGGCCCGGCCTGCTTGCGGGACTTGTCGCCCACCATGACCAGCCCGGCGATGACCAGGAAGAGAACGATGGGGGCAGCGACGTAGAGGCCGAGCGTGGAGAGCACGCTCAGACCCGGACCCGGGTCGTCACCGTCGTCGCGGGTGAGCGCAAACGCGGGGGACGACATCAGCAGCATCAGCGCGGTGCCGGCCGTGACGGTTCCGGCGCGCAGGGCATTCTTCTTGACCTTGTTGCTCACGGACTCAACGTATAGGACGCCCCGGCCGCCCGCGCGCCCGGGGTGGCGCAAGGCGCCGCCGCCGGGGAAAGGGGGCGGCACGGACATCGGAGCGCCCGACCGGAGACCGTCAGACCTCCATGGACTCCGTACCCAGACCGGCGGCGGTCGGCTCGCTGGTCAGCGGCAGTTCGGCGGAGATCGGGACCTCGCTGGTGAGGGGGGCGTCGGCGGCGAGCGGCGGCTCGCTGGTCAGGGGCGGCTCGACGAAGCTGGCGGAGCCGGAGCCGTCCAGGCAGTCGGGGCCGGAGAGCCCGTCGAAGAGGTCCGGTTCCATGGGCCCGTCGCCGGGTTTGGAGGACAGGGCGTCGAGGAGCAACTGAGCGGACGCGGCCACGAGGGCCTCCCGTTCATCGGCAGTGGGACAAGGGCTGGACTACCCAGCGATCCGGATCACAGACGCGACCGGCCAGCAAACGTGACCCACATCACACCGTCCGGGACGGGCGATTTCACGGTACGGCCCGGGACACGGCGCACAGATTGCGGCCGGAGCCGCCCCGCGGCGGCAAGTTCTGCGGGGCGCACGGGCCGCCGGGGGAGGGGACGGTGCTCCCGCCCGCGCGGCGGCCCGCGCACCCCGGGCCGGGCCCGGCGCACGAAGGCCCGGAGCTATGCCGTCACGGCACTGATCCGGGCCAGGGCGTCGTCGGCGCCGTACGGCTGCAAATACGGCAGCCACCGCGGATCGCGGTGGCCCGTCCCGATGATCCGCCAGGCGAGGCCGGACGGCGGGGCCGGTTGATGCCGCAGCCGCCAGCCGATCTCGGCCACATGGCGGTCGGCCTTGACGTGGTTGCAGCGGCGGCAGGCGGCGACGACGTTCTCCCAGGTGTGCTGGCCGCCGCGGCTGCGGGGGATGACGTGGTCGACGCTGGTGGCGACCGCGCCGCAGTACATGCAGCGGCCGCCGTCGCGGGCGAAGAGCGCCCGCCGGGTGAGCGGGACGGGACCGCGGAAAGGCACCCGCACGAAGCGTTTGAGACGGACCACACTCGGGGCGGGGATGACGCGGGTCGCACTGTGCATCAGGGCGCCGGACTCCTCAAGGCTGACGGCCTTCTCATTGAGGACGAGGACGAGCGCGCGGCGGAGCGGTACGACGCCGAGCGGCTCGTACGACGCGTTGAGGACCAGGACATGCGGCACGGGTGCCTCCTTGTACGCCGGCGGCGCGTGGCTCGCGCCGGGACGATCTCCCCCAGTGTCACCCGGTGTCCGGGCGCGGCGCCACCATGACCGGGTAACGGGCCGGAGGTGTTTTCCGGCACGCCCCCTCAGTTCGCGCGGCACGGTGTTACTTCGCCCTCATTCGGGCGTACTCGTGGCGTTGCGGGAACGTCCGGGAAACCGCTGGCGTTCGAACAAGGGCGCGGTTCGGTTCCGTTGCCCCGTTAGTGTGGTGGCCGCCCGAGCCGCGGTGCCACCTCGGTCCCGGGCGTCCCGCCCCACACGGAAGGTTCTGCTGTGCACTGGTCAGCCATGGCGGTCTCCGCCGCGCCCTACAGCGCCGCCCCGGCGCCGGACGCCACCGGCCCGACCTCCTTCGAGGACGCGACGGAGAAGGCCACCAACGCGGCCGGATGGGTGCAGGAGAACTGGGGCAACTGGCTGGAGTCCGGCCTCCAGATCGTGCTCATCATCGTGATCGCGGTGGTGCTGCGGCATGTGGTGCGCCGCACCCTCACCCGGCTCATCGACCGGATGAACCGCACCGCGAACGCCGCCCAGGGCACCGCGCTCGGCGGGCTGCTGATCAACGCCGAGCGGCGGCGGCAGCGCTCCGAGGCGATCGGTTCGGTGCTGCGCTCCGTCGCCTCCTTCGTGATCATGGGCACCGCGGCGCTCACCGTGCTGTCGGTGCTCAAGATCAACCTGGCGCCGCTGCTGGCGAGCGCCGGTGTGGCCGGTGTCGCGATCGGTTTCGGCGCCCGCAACCTCGTCACCGACTTCCTCTCCGGCGTCTTCATGATCCTGGAGGACCAGTACGGCGTCGGCGACGAGATCGACGCCGGGGTGGCCACCGGCACCGTCATCGAGGTCGGTCTGCGGGTGACGAAGCTGCGCGGGCCGAACGGCGCGATCTGGTACATACGCAACGGCGAGGTCAAGCGGATCGGCAACCTCAGCCAGGGCTGGGCGACCGCCCATGTCGACGTACAGCTCGCCGCCGACCAGGACCTGCGGCTGGCCCACGAGGTCATCACCGCCGTCGGCGAGGAGATGTCCGCGGCCGAGCCGTGGAACGAGCAGCTGTGGGAGCCGGTGGAGGTGCTGGGCCTGAGCGAGGTCTCCCTGGACACGGTCACGCTGGGCGTTTCGGCCAAGACCATGCCGGGGAAGGCCGGGGGCGTCGAGCGGGAGCTGCGCTGGCGGATCAAGCAGGCGCTGGACCGCGCCGCGATCCGCCTCGCCCCACGCCCGGAGCCCGAGGAGGAGGACGAGGCGACGGACCCGTCCGCCGCGGTGGCCGCGCCGTCCGCGCTCAACAACCCGGACTCGCCGCAGTCCCTCGCCGCGGCGCCGATCGCCCGGCCGAAGCTGGGCAAGTAACGGCCCGCACCCCAGCCGCCCCACGGCCCCCGTACCGCACCGCGCGGTACGGGGGCCGTGTCGTGCGACGGGTCCCGCGGCGCGGTCAACGGCCGGGTGGTGGGCGGCAGATGACGGTCCGGCCACCTTCCGGAAAAGTCTTCGCGCGTAAACCATTGACGGCCCCTCGGGCCGCGCCCTACCGTCCTTGCACCGATTGGAAAGTTTCCTAACAGATGGTGGCGGGGCCACCGGGAACGGGGTGGGGGCGCACATGGCGGCAGCGGAAGCGGGGATGCCCGGAACGCCTCGGGTACTGCGGGCGATGAACGACCGGGCCGCACTCGACCTGCTCGTGTCCCAGGGGCCGTTGACCCGTACCCAGATCGGCGAGCTGACCGGTCTGTCGAAACCGACCGCCTCCCAGCTGCTGGCGCGGCTGGAGGCCGTCGGGCTGGTGCGGACCACCGGCAACGTCACCGGGCGGCCGGGGCCCAACGCCCAGCTCTACGAGGTCAACCCGTTCGTGGCGCAGGTCGCCGCGCTCGCCGTGGATCAGGAGGGGATCACGGCGGCCGTGGCCGACATCGCCGGGCAGGTGCGCGGCGAGGCGCGGGTGGGCACCGACGCGGTGGCCGAGGACGTCCCGCACCGCACCGCGCAGCTGGTCGCGGCGGCCGTCGACGGGGCGCTCGCCAAGGCCGGACTGGGCCGGGAGCAGCTGCACGGCGCGGTGATCGGTACACCCGGCGCGCTCGACCCGGGCACCGGGCGGCTGCGGTACGCGCCGCATCTGCCCGGCTGGCACTCGCGGGCCCTCAAGGAGGAGCTGGCGGAGGTCCTGGGCACGCCCATCGAGATCGAGAACGACGTCAACCTCGCGGCCGTCGCCGAGCAGCACGACGGCGCCGCCCAGGACTACGACGACTTCGTACTGGTCTGGGCGGACGAGGGCGTCGGCGCGGCGATCGTGCTGGGCGGTGTGCTGCTGCGCGGGGCGACCGGCGGCGCCGGGGAGATCGGCTACATGCCGCTGCCGGGGGCGCCGCTGGCGCGCGGCGGGGACCGCAGCGCCGCGCAGCCCGACGGCGGCGGCGGCTTCCAGAGCCTGGTCGGCGCGCCCAGCGTGGTCGAACTCGCCCACCGGCACGGCGCCCGGCAGGTCCGTACCGTCGAGGAGGCGCTGCGGGTCGACTCCGTCCGCGCGGAGGTGGCGGTGCGGATGGCCACCGGGCTGGCCGCGGTGGTGGCGGTCGTCGATCCGCAGCTGGTGGTGTTGTCCGGGGCGGTCGCGCACGCCGGTGGGGAGGAGCTGCGGGCGCTGGTCGAGGAGGAGTTCACCGGGCTCGCGCTGCCCCGGCCGGAAATCCGTATCAGCCATCTCGACGGCAATCCCATTCTCACCGGCGCCCTGCGCACGGCGCTCGCCGCCGCCCGCGACACCGTCTTCAACACGGCCTGAATTCTTGTTCCTCCGCACTTCCTCCTTCTCATTCCTCCCGCCGTAAAGGAAGTACGCCATGCCCTCCGCACGCGCAGGCCGGATTCTGGTCGCGGCGCTGGCCGGTGCCGGACTGCTGGTGTCGGGGTGCGCCCGGCCGAGCGTCGGCAGCGACCGGGACGATCCGACGAAACCGGTGACGCTGAAGTTCTGGCACGGCTGGGCGGAGCGGGGTGAGGTCAAGGCGGTGAACGACAGCATCGCCCGTTTCGAGAAAGCCCATCCGAACATCAAGGTCGAGACGATCGGGAACGTCACCGACGAGACCATGAACCAGGCGCTGCGGGCGGGCGGGAGCGACGCCCCCGACGTGGTGTCCTCGTTCACCACCAACAACGTCGGGCAGTACTGCTCCTCGGGCATGTGGGCCGATCTCGACCCGTTCCTGAAGAAGAGCGGCGTGGACAAGAAGAAGGTCTTCCCGAAAACGCTGCTCGACTACACACAGTTCCGTGGACGGCAGTGCGCACTGCCGCTGCTCGCCGACGCGTTCGGGCTCTACTACAACAAGGACGCGTTCCGGAAAGCCGGAATCGACCGGCCACCGCGGACGATGTCGGAATTCGCGCGGGACGCCGTCAAGCTGACCCGGCGCGACAAGGACGGTTCCTACCGGCGGGTGGGGTTCATGCCCTCCTTCCGGCTGTACCAGAACAGCCCGGACCGGATGTTCGCGCAGTGGGGTCCGACGTATTTCGATGCGAAGGGCAAGGCGGCGCTGGCGAAGGATCCGCGCAGCAAGGATTTCTTCCGCACCCAGCTCAAGCTGATCAACGCGCAGGGCGGTTACGGTCCGCTGGAGAAGTTCCGCACCATGTTCGGTGACGAGATGTCCTCGCAGAACGCCTTCCTCACGCAGAAGGTGGCGATGCACATGGACGGGGAATGGCGCGGGCGGATGCTCAAGGAAGCCAAGGCGCCCTTCCACTGGGACACCGCGCCGCTGCCCGTCCCCGACGATCAGGCGGACACCTACGGACGCGGCTATCTCAACGGCACCGTCATCGGTATCGCACACAGCAGCATGCATCAGAACGCCGCCTGGGAGTTGGTGAAGTTCCTGACCACCGACACCGATGAGGTGGTCTCCTTCGCCAACGCCATCCACAACGTTCCCTCGACGTTCGGGGCGCTGAATTCGCCGAAGCTGGACGCCGATCCGACGTTCCGCGCCTTCTTGGACATCGCGAAGAACCCGCACAGTTCGGCGCCGCCGCCGTCCAACAACGGCGGGCAGTACATCACCGCGCTCCAGGACTTCTCCTACGAAGTCGAAGCCGGAAGGGTCCCCGATCTCGACAAGGGGCTACGGACCCTCGACGCGCAGATCGACGCCGACAACCTCCAGTCCGAGAACTGACGGAGCCCGCCATGGCACTCAGTACCCGCGCGCCCGCGCTGCGCCGTAAGAAAATGCGCGAGAAACTGCGCACGGTCGGATTTCTCTCCCCCTGGCTGGTCGGCTTCTCGGTCTTCTTCGGCTATCCGCTGCTCGCCACCGTCTATTTCTCGTTCATGCACTACAACCAGATCGAGCAGCCCGCATTCGTCGGGTTGAAGAACTGGAAGTATGTGCTGACGCAGATGCCGCTGTTCGGTCCGGCGCTGTGGAACACGCTCTGGCTGGTCGTGGTGATGGTCGCGCTGCGGGTGGTCTTCGGGCTCGGCATCGGGCTGCTCGTCACGAAGATCAAGTCGGGGGCGGGGTTCTTCCGCACCGCGTTCTACCTGCCGTATCTGGCGCCGCCGGTCGCCGCGACCGTCGCCTTCGTCTTCCTGCTGAACCCGGGCACCGGGCCGGTCAACGAGATCCTCGGCGCCATCGGCATCGACGCGCCGTCGTGGTTCAACGACCCGAACTGGGCGAAGCCGTCGCTGGTGCTGCTGTCGCTGTGGGGCATCGGCGACCTGATGGTGATCTTCATGGCGGCGCTGCTGGACGTGCCGCGCGAGCAGTACGAGGCGGCGGAGCTGGACGGCGCCGGGGCGTGGGGGAAGTTCCGCTACGTCACCTGGCCCGCGATCACCCCGATCGTGATGTTCGCGGTGGTCACCGGCGTCGTGCAGACCATGCAGTACTACACGCAGGCGCTGGTCGCCGGGAAGCTCGCCTCCGGCGTCACCATCGCCGCCGGTGTGGTCATCCAGCCCGGCTACCCGGACCACTCCACGCTGACCGTCCCGCAGCTCGTCTACTCGCTGGGATTCCAGAACTTCAACACCGGCGCGGCGTGCGTGCTCTCGCTCGTGCTCTTCGTCATCGCCATGGCCGTCACCACCCTGCTGATGCGCAAGCGCGCGGGTCTGCTCCCGGCGGAGGACTGATCCCATGACCACCACGACCCTGAGCGCCCCCGGCGCACCGGCACGGACCGGCGGCGGCGACGCGCGCGGACCGGCGCTGCGGGCCCGCCGCACCCGGCTGCTGCACTGGATCGCCGTGCACACGGTGGCGATCGCCGCCGCGCTCTTCTTCGTGCTGCCGTTCGTCTTCGTCTTCCTGACATCGGTGATGGGCGACAGCCAGGCGATGAGCGGGAAATTGTGGCCCACCGAATGGCACTGGTCCAACTACGCCACCGTCTTCCACACCCCGGGCTTTCTGGACTGGTGGAAGAATTCCCTGATGTACGCGGGGCTGGGCACGCTCTGCACGGTCTGTTCGGCGGTGCCGGTGGCGTACGCGCTGGCGAAGTTCCGTTTCCGGGGCCGCCGGACGGCGATGATGCTGGTGATCTCCACGATGATGCTGCCGCCGCAGGTCGTCGTCATCCCGATGTATCTGGTGTGGGCGCAGCAACTGCATCTGTCCGGTTCGCTGTGGCCGCTGATCATCCCGCTGGCGTTCGGCGACGCGTACTCCATCTTTCTGCTGCGGCAGTTCCTGCTGACGATTCCGCAGGAGTACATCGAGTCGGCGAAGGTGGACGGCTGCGGTGAGATCCGTACGCTGTTGAAAATCGTGGTGCCGATGGCGAAGCCCGGAATTGCCGCCATCGCGCTGTTCCAGTTCTTCTACTGCTGGAACGATTATTTCGGCCCGCAGATCTACGCGGCGCAGAACCCTGGGGCATGGACGCTCTCCTACGGCCTCGAATCCTTCAAGAGCGCGCACAACGTCGACTGGAATCTGACCATGGCGGCGACGCTGCTGATCATGGCGCCGGTCATTCTCGTGTTCTTCTTCGCACAGAAAGCCTTCGTCGAAGGCGTCACTCTCACCGGAGTAAAGGGCTGAACCTGTGGCTGTTCCCATGAAACTCGCAGTGGTCGGCGGCGGGTCGACCTACACCCCCGAACTCATCGACGGCTTCGCACGGTTGCGGGACGTCCTCCCGCTGGCAGAGCTGGTCCTGATCGACCCGGCGGCCGACCGGCTGGAGCTGGTCGGCGGGCTGGCCCGGCGCATCTTCGCCAAGCAGGGCCACCCGGGCAAGATCTCCTGGACCTCCGACCTGGACGCGGGCGTGGACGGCGCCGACGCGGTCCTGCTCCAGCTGCGCGTGGGCGGGCAGGCGGCCCGCAACCAGGACGAGACGTGGCCGCTGGAGTGCGGCTGCGTGGGTCAGGAGACCACCGGCGCGGGCGGGCTCGCCAAGGCGCTGCGGACCGTCCCGGTGGTCCTGGACATCGCCGAGCGGGTGCGGCGGCGCAACCCCGACGCCTGGATCGTGGACTTCACCAACCCGGTCGGCATCGTCACCCGGGCGCTGCTCACCGAGGGCCACCGGGCCGTCGGGCTGTGCAACGTCGCCATCGGCTTCCAGCGGAAGTTCGCCCGGCTGCTGGACCTCGCGCCGGAGCGGGTGGAGCTGGAGCACGTCGGGCTCAACCACCTCACCTGGGAGCGGGCGGTCCGGGTCGACGGCGAGGACGTGCTGCCGCGGCTGCTGGCCGAGCACGGCGACGCGGTCGCCGAGGACCTGCGGATGCCGCGCTCCCTGGTGGACCGCCTCGGCGTCGTCCCCTCGTACTACCTGCGCTACTACTACCAGCACGACGAGGTGGTGCGGGAGCTGCGGCGCAAGCCGTCGCGGGCGGCGGAGGTCGCCGCGATCGAGAAGCAGCTGCTGGACATGTACGGCGACGAGAGCCTGGACGAGAAGCCGGAGCTGCTGGCGAAACGGGGCGGCGCGTTCTACTCCGAGGCGGCGGTGGCGCTGACGTCGTCGCTGCTGCGGGACACCGGCGACACCCAGATCGTCAACACCTTCAACAACGGCACGCTGCCGTTCCTGCCGGACGACGCGGTGATCGAGGTCCCGGCGACGGTCGACGCCACCGGCGCGAAGCCGCTGCCCGTGCGCCCCCTGGAGCCGCTGTTCTCCGGGCTGATCGGCAATGTCACCGCGTACGAGCGGCTGGCGCTGGAGGCGGCGCTCAAGGGGGGCCGGGACCGGGTGTTCCAGGCGCTGCTGGCCCATCCGCTGATCGGCCAGATCGCCTACGCCGAGCAGCTGACCGACGATCTCCTCGCACACAACCGGGAGCACCTGACGTGGGCCTGAGCGGCGCGTCGCTCGCGATCGACGCGGGCAACAGCAAGACGGACGTGGCCCTGGTGGGCGCCGACGGCCGGGTCCTCGGCACGGCCCGCGGCGGCGGTTTCCAGCCGCCGGTGGTCGGCGTCGGCCCCGCGGTGGACGTCCTCGCGCCGCTGGTGGCGTCGGTCCTGGCGCAGGGCGGCGGGGAGGGGCCGGTGGCGCATGTCTCGGCGTACCTCGCCAACGCCGATCTGCCGGTCGAGGAGAGCGCGCTGGAGGCGGAGATCACCGGGCGCGGCTGGGCCGGGTCGGTGACCGTCGCCAACGACACCTTCGCGCTGCTGCGCGCCGGGCTGCCGGACGGCGCCGAGCCGCGCGGCGTCGCCGTGGTGTGCGGTGCCGGGATCAACGGCGTGGGCCTGGGCCGGGACGGGGCGACCGCGCGGTTCCCGTCGGTCGGCCGGATCTCCGGCGACTGGGGCGGCGGCGGCCACCTCGCCGACGAGGCGCTGTGGAGCGCGGCGCGCGCCGAGGACGGCCGCGGCGGCCCCAGCGCGCTGGCCCGGGCGCTCCCCGCCCACTTCGGCCTGACCACCATGGCCGAACTCATCGAGGCGCTGCATCTGCGCCGCCTCCCCGACCACCGGCGGTACGAGCTGACGCCGGTGCTCTTCGCCGTCGCGGCGCAGGGCGACGCGGTGGCCCGGTCGATCGTCGAGCGGCAGGCGGACGAGGTGGTGCTGCTGGCCGCGGTCGCGCTGGAGCGGCTGGAACTGCTCGGCGAGGAGACCCGGGTGGTGCTCGGCGGCGGGGTGCTGGCCGCCCGTCATCCGCTGCTGCACGAGCGGGTGGTGCGGCTGCTGGCGGAGCGCGCGCCGAAGGCGGTCGCGCACGTGGTGACCGCTCCCCCGGTGCTGGGCGCCGCGCTCTCCGCCCTGGACCACGCCGGGGCCCCGGTGGCGGCGTACGCGCGGCTGCGGGAGACCTGGACGTAACGGCGGACGGATCCGCGCCCCGGGGCGCGGGGCGGCGGCGCGGTGACCTCGGGGGTCGCGCCACCGCCCCGCGCCTCTTCCGTGTGCGGGACCCGGGTCCGTCGCCCCCGAGGACCTCCCAATTACGACGTTTCCGGCATCGCGGGACCACCGTCGGCGAAATACCCCGCTGATCGTCCCCACGCGGGGCGTCGGGGCGTCACTATGGAGGAAAAGTGGGGGCAGCAGCACCCGAGAGGCGGCCGAAGCGCACCAACCACCGCGCCCCGTACGCAGTTTGGAGAGGTGATCGATGGGGGTCTTGGGACCCTTCCCCGGATCCGCGGAACGGCCGCCCGGCCAGGCGCTGGACCGCGAGGAGGCCGACCGCGCAGTGGAGCGGCTGAGCGCCGAGTACGAGGCGATCGAGTCCTCGCTCCAGGCCCTCCAGGACCACGCGGGGCGGCGCCTCCTGGAGGGCGCCGAACTGACCGGTGTGACCCGGGAGCGCTGGGCGGCCACCGAACGCTCCCTGACCGCGCTCTGGGCCGACTTCGACGCGTACACCGCGACGCTGGACACCGTCCGCGCCGTGCGGGAGCGGCGGCGCTGGCTCTCCCCCGGCGACCTCGCCGAACTGACCGGTCTGCTGCGCGACGCGCAGATCCCGGCCACCGGCGCCGCCGACGGCACCGGACCGTGCACCCTGCGCGAGCTGGTGGCCCGGCTCAACACCCGCTACGCCCGGGCGCTGGACACCATCGTCGCCGCCGACGCGGTCTGGTCCACACTGCCCGCCCGGATCGATCTGCTCGCCGAGGAGCTGCGGCGCACCCGCTCGCTGGCGCACTCCGTCGGCGTCCGCCCCGGCACCCACCCCTCCGGCGACGACCTGGAGGACATCACCGGCGAACTGACCCGGCTGCGCGCCGAGGTGATCACCGACCCGCTGGCGTTCTGGGTCGCCCCGGCGGGCGGCAGCGCCGCGCCGGGCGGCGGGCGCCCCGACACCACCCGCTACGACCGGGCCGCCCGCGCGCTGGAGGACGTCCGCCGGGAGATCGAGGCGGTGCTGGACGTCCGGCAGGACGCCGAGGCGCGGCTGATGCGGCTGCGGGACGTCCTCTCGCGCGCCGAACGCACCCTGACCGAGGCGCGGCAGGCGCGCGGCGAGGTGCTGGCGAAGATCGCGTCGTGCGAGGTCCCGGCGGTCAGCGGCCCGTCGACGGCGCTGCACGAACAGCTCGCGGCGGCCGCCGGTTTCCGGCGCCGCGCCCAGTGGCACCGCCTCTCGCCGCTGCTGGACCGGCTGGAGGAGAGCGCCGAGGACGAACTGCTGCGCGCCCGGGAGTCGCTGACGGCGGTGACCGCGCCGCTCGCGGTCCGCGCCGAGCTGCGCGGCCGTCTCGACGCGTACCGGGCGGAGCTGGCCCGGCGCGGTCTGGCGGGCGATCCGCTGCCGGGCGAGCGCTACGACGCGGCGCGGCGGCTGCTGTGGAGCGCGCCGTGCGATCTGCGGGCGGCCGAGGCGGCGGTGGCGCGCTACCAGCGGGCGGCGGCGGAGGCGCTCGCCGGGGAGCGGCCGGGCCCCGGGGGCGGGGCGTGAGCGGGCCCGCGGCCGAACGCACCGGTCCGCCCGCCGACTTCGGGTGGGGCGGACCGCACCGGGAGGATCCGGCCGCCGGAGGCGACCGGAGTACGGAACCTCGCCGCGGACTGGGTACTCTCCGGGGGCCACGGTGCCCGTCCGGCCTGCGGACCGGGCCGTGCGGTGCCGCCGGTGCCGCCGCACGGCCGGCGGCGGCACCGACCGCGCGGCAGGGCGCGGCGTGGCGAGACAAGGATCGAGCTGGTGGAGCGGGCCGACCGTTTCCGCCCCGGGACGTGGGTGTGACATGGGTGTGACTGGGCCGTCCAGGTGTCCGAGCTGCGGCGAGCCGCCGGAGGAGGAGGGCGCGGGCTGCGGACGCTGCGGCGCCGGGGTTCCGGCGCCGCCCGACCCGCAGACCCGGGTCCCCGAGGCGCCGACCGGGGAGGCGGCCGGGCGGCAACCGGCCACCGACCCGCGGGTCGCCGGGTACGAGGCGGTCGCCGACGCCGCCGAGCAGACGCCGGTGCGCGGTACCCGCCGGTGCGTGCTGTGCGGTGCGGGCGGGGTGGACGCGGCCGGGCGCTGCCCCCGCTGCGGACAGGCCCAGCCGCGCGAACGCGACCACATGGAGCGGGAGTTGGAGGGCGTCGGCGCGGTCAGCGACCTCGGCCGCCGCCACCACCGCAACGAGGACTTCTTCACGGTGTCGGCGACCGCCCTCCAGGACGGTTCGCCCGCCGTGGTCGCCGTCGTCTGCGACGGGGTCTCCTCCGCGACCCGGCCGGACGAGGCGTCGGCCGCGGCGTGCGAGGCGGCGTGCGAGTCGCTGCTGGAGTCGCTGCCGCGCGGCGTCCACGCCCAGCGGGCGATGCATGACGCGGTGGTCACGGCGGCGACGGCGGTCAACGACCTCGCCGGGCCGGACGACCCGCAGGAGCCGCGCCGGGAGAACGCCCCGGCCTGCACCTTCGTCGGCGCGGTGGTCGGCGGCGGGCTGCTGACCGTCGGCTGGGTCGGCGACAGCCGTGCCTACTGGGTACCCGACGACCGCGGCGTCCCGCCGACCCGGCTGACCGAGGACGACTCGTGGGCCGCGCAGATGATCGCGGGCAATCTGATGTCCGAGGCGGAGGCGATGGCGGACGAGCGGGCGCACGCCATCACCGGCTGGCTGGGCGCGGACGCCTACGAGGTCGAGCCGCACACCCGGCACTTCCAGCCGGACGGTCCGGGCGTCGTGGTGGTCTGCACGGACGGGCTGTGGAACTACGCGGAGTCGGCCGAGCAGATGGCCGCGGTGCTGCCCGCCGACGCGCACGCCCGGCCACTGGAGAGCGCCCGGACGCTGGTGACGCACGCGCTGGACGGCGGCGGGCACGACAACGTCACGGTCGCGGTGGTGCCGTTCCCGGCACCGGCGGGGCACGCGGCGACCGCCTGAGCCGACCGTCCGGTGCCGGTCCGGCGAAACGTTGCGGACACCCGTGGGTGGGACGTACGGATTCGTCGGATCGGCACCGTTTCGGGTGGCGCGTGACGCACTCCACACCCCGGGGCGGGCGGGACCCGCGACGCCCGGTGGGGCCCCGGTGACGGGCGCTCCCCGCTCCGAGGCGGGCGGCGGTGGCGAGGTGGCGAACGGTACTGTGCGACGGGGCGGCGGCTCCGGCACGCACGGGGCGCACCCGCCGCGGCCGTGAGACGGTCCACCCCACGCCATGTCAGACAGCGAGAGCACCGGCCGTGAGCGCCGGAGACGGTACGGAGGGGGAAGAACCGACATGCCTACCTGCCCGAACGGACACCAGTCGGTGGCCGAGGACTGGTGTGAGGTGTGCGGCCGGCCGATGGCGGGCGCCGTCCCCCCGCCGCCC
The DNA here is from genome assembly GCF_000718015.1 of Streptomyces catenulae. Taxonomy (GTDB): domain Bacteria; phylum Actinomycetota; class Actinomycetes; order Streptomycetales; family Streptomycetaceae; genus Streptomyces; species Streptomyces catenulae. The sequence continues at coordinate 139,976 of NZ_JODY01000015.1, forward strand.
TCCCTGCCCGCCGGCTTCCTCAACACCCCGGCCGCCGGAACCCCCGGCCCGCCGCCGCCCCCCGGCCAGGGCTTCCCGCCCCCGCCCGGCGGCACCCAGGGCGGTCCGGGCCCGCAGGACGGCCAGGGCTTCCCGCCGCCACAGGACGCTCCCGGCTTCCCGCCCCCGGGTCAGACCGGTCCGCCGCCGGGCGCGCCCGGCGGCCCGCCGCCCGGCCAGGTGCCGCCGCCTCCCGGCGCGCCCACCGGGCCTCCCCCGGGTCAGATGCCGCCGCCTCCGGGCGGCCCCCAGGGCGGTGGCTACGGTTTTCCGCCCCCGCAGGACGGCCCGCCGCAGGGCGGCTACGGCTTCCCGCCGCCCGCCGCGCCCCAGGGCGGCCCCCAGGGTGGCCCCGGCTTCCCGCCCCCGCCCGGCCCGCAGGGCGGTCCGGGTTTCCCGCCGCCGCCCGGCCCGCAGGACGCTCCCGGCTTCCCGCCGCCGCCCGGCCCGCAGGGCGGTCCGGGTTTCCCGCCGCCGCCCGGCGGCCCCCATGACGCCCCCGGTTTCCCGCCCCCGCCCGGTGGTAACCAGGACGCTCCCGGTTTCCCCCCGCCACCCGGTGGTACCCAGGGTGGCCAGGTGCCGCCGCCCCCGGGTGCGCCGACCGGCCCGCCCCCGGGCCAGACCCCGCCGCCTCCGGGTGGCTACGGCTTCCCGCCCCCGCAGGACGGTCCCCCGCAGGGCGGCTACGGCTTCCCGCCGCCCGCCGCACCGCAGGGCGGCCCCGGATTTCCGCCGCCGCCCGGCGGCCCGCAGGACGCTCCCGGCTTCCCGCCCCCGCCCGGCGGCCCGCAGGACGCTCCCGGCTTCCCGCCGCCGCCCGGCGGTAGCCAGGGCGGTCAGGGCTTCCCGCCGCCTCCGGGTGCGCCCGGTCCCGGTGGTCCCCAGGGTGGCTACGGTTTCCCGCCCCCGCCGGGTCCCGGTCCGCAGGGCGGTCCCGGGCAGCCGCAGGGCGGTCCCGGTTTTCCGCCCGCGCCCGGTGGCGAGCAGCAGGGTGCGCCCGAGGCGTGCCCGCAGTGCGGTACGCCGCGGGCCGCGGGTGCGCCCGCCTGTGAGGAGTGCCGTTTCTCCTTCGCCGGGCAGGCGCCCGCCTCGTTCGCCCCGCCCGTCGGCGCCGGTCAGCCCGGCCCGCCCCAGGGCGGCTACGGCTTCCCGCCCGCGCCGGGCCCCGGCCCGCAGGACGGTTACGGCTTCCCGCCGCCGCAGCAGGGTCCGCCGCCCGGTATCCCCGGGCCCGGCGGTCGGCCGGGGGCGCCCGGTCAGCCCGCGCCGCAGCAGCCCGGGGACGACTGGCCGCTGAGCCCGCCGGACGCCCAGGGTGCGCCGCCCGCGCCCCCGGCGCCGTTCGGCCAGCAGCCGCCCGGCGCCCCGCAGGGCCCGGTGCCGCCGCAGCAGCCCGGTCCGTACGACCCGCAGCAGCCGCCGCCCCCGCCGGGCGAGCAGCAGTGGGGCGGCGGTCCGGCGCAGGCTCCGGAGGCGCCGCAGGCCGCGGCGCCGGTCGTCGGGGACGGCTGGGTCGTCGCCATCGCACCGGACCGTGAGTACTTCGCCGCGATGATGGAGCGCAGCGGCCCGGAGGCGGCGGGGCTCAACCTCCCGTCGTACGGCCCCGAGCAGCAGTTGCCGCTGGCCGGTGGGCAGATCGCGATCGGGCGGCGGCGCAACAGCACCGGTGAGTCGCCCGACGTCGACCTGGGCCGTTCGCCGGAGGACCCGGGCGTCTCGCACCAGCACGCGCTGCTGGTGCAGCAGCCGGACGGCAGCTGGGCCGTGGTGGACCAGAACTCCACCAACGGCACCACGCTCAACCTCGCCGAGGAGCCGATCCAGCCGTACGTCCCCGTCGCGCTGCACGAGGGCGACCGGGTGCACGTCGGCGCGTGGACGACGCTGACCGTCCGCCGCGGCTGAGGCCCAAGGACCGGAGAACGGGGCGTGACCTGCGCGGTCACGCCCCGTTCGGGTATCCGCCCAGCTCCCAGGCGTACGGGCCGGACGGGTCGTCGAGCCAGAACCACTGGCGGTCGCCCTCGACCGTCACGCCGTACCGCTCCCGCCGTGGCCGCCGCTCCCGCCGCCACAGCACGTACGCCTCCTGCGGCAGCAGCCCGACCGCGCCGATGCCCAGCAGGAAGCGGAACCGGTCGTCGCCCAGCGCCTGGCGCGGCCGGCCCAGCCCCACCGCGTCCGCCTCGTACTCCCCGTCGGCACCGGCCGCCGGGCCCGGGGTGCGCAGCGGGACGAAGTACACCGGGAGCGGCAGGAAGCGGCCCTCGGCGCGGCCGTCGGGGGCGACCCGCAGCTTCAGCAGGCCGGTGCCGAGCGGCGCGAGGATCACCGCGTCCGCCGCGCACTGCCGGGGCCAGGCGGTCGGCACCGCGCCCAGGGAGCAGGTCGCGAGGATCCGGTCGAAGGGGGCGCGCGAAGGGCAGCCGAGCGCCCCGTCGCCGGTCACCACGGTCGGCCGGTACCCGGCGGCCGCCAGCCGTTCCCGGGCCGCCGCGGTGATCTCCTCCTCCAGGTCCACGGTGGTCACCGCGGCGCCGCCCAGCCGGTGGGTGAGGAGGGCCGCGTTGTAGCCGCTGCCGGTGCCGACCTCCAGGACCCGGCAGCCGTCGGTGACGTCCAGCGCCTCCAGCATCCGCGCCATCAGCGACGGCTGGCTGCTGGACGACACCAGCCGCCCCGCGTCGTCGACGCGGAGCGCCAGCGGCACGTCCCGGTAGACGCCGCGCAGCCAGGCGGCCCGGCGCAGCGGATCGGCGTCGTCGCCCGCCAGCCGTTCGTGGCCGCCCGGGACGCTGTCGTGGAAGACCGGGACGAACGCCTCCCGCGGCACCGCGTCGAACGCCGCCCGCCAGCGCGGATCGCGCAGCCCGCCGCCGCGGGCGATGCCGCGCACCAGCCGCCCGCGCGCCGCGGCCGCCGCCGCGGGTCCGGCGGGGTCGCCGTCGCGTTCCGGGTCCATGCCTCCACTGTCCACCCCGTGACCCGGCCCGCGCCGGTCGGCGTGTCTGACACCATGGACGGGTGACTGACGACCCGCGCACCACCGATCCGGAGCTGACCTTCTACGACCAGGTCGGCGGCGAGGAGACCTTCCGCCGTCTGGTGCGCCGCTTCTACGAGGGCGTGGCCGGCGACCCGCTGCTGCGGCCGATGTACCCCGAGGAGGACCTCGGTCCGGCCGAGGAGCGGATGACGCTCTTCCTGATGCAGTACTGGGGCGGGCCGCGCACCTACAGCGAGAACCGCGGCCATCCGCGGCTGCGGATGCGGCATTCGCCGTTCACCGTGGACCGCGCCGCGCACGACGCCTGGCTGCGGCTGATGCGGGACGCGGTGGACTCCCTGGAGCTGTCCGAGGAGCACGCCGCTCAGCTGTGGAACTACTTCACGTACGCCGCCGCCACGATGATCAACTCCCCGGGCTGAGCGGCCCGGTGGCGTCGTACGTCACAATCCGGACACGTCCCGGCAGCTGACTGACGGTACGGGCCGCGCTCTGACAGCATCCGAACAGTGTTCGGTTGCTGAGCGGTGCAGGGGGACCCGTGTTCGGCTTCGTCATTCCGCGGCTGCGCGCACAGCGGCTACTGCCGGGTGCCGCGCTCGTCGCGGTGCTGCTGACCACGACGGTCCTGACCACCCTCACCGGCTACGCGGACGCCGTCGGCGACGCCGGACTCCGCCGGGCGCTGGCCACCCGCGCCGCGCCCGCCGCCGCCCTCCGCGTCACCGCGCAACTGCCCGCCGACGCCACCGCCCCCGCCGACCGCGCGGTGCGCCGCGCCGCCGACCGGGCCTTCGGCGGGCTGCCCTACGGCGTCCGCACCCTGGTCCGCTCCGGCCCGTACGCGCTGCCCGGCGCCGGCCCACGCCGCGGCGCACTGCCCGGCGTCCGTCCGCGCCGCGGCGGTGACCCGGACCTCACCCAGCTCGCCGCCCTCGACACCTCCCGCCTCACCTTCACCGCGGGCACCCGGCCCGCGGCGCCCACCGGCGGCGGGCCGCTCCAGGTGGCGCTGCCGGAGGCGGCCGCCACCCGGCTGGGCCTCGCCCCGGGCCGCCGCCTCACCCTCACCGACCGGCTCTCCGGCCCCGACCTGACCGTCGAGGTCACCGGCGTGTGGCGGCCCAAGGACCGCACCGACCCCTACTGGAAGCTCGACGAACTCGGCGGACGGGGCGTGCGCACCCTCGGGTTCACCACCTACGGGCCGCTGCTGACCGCCCCGGAGGCGTTCCGCGGCGGGCGGGTCGCCCAGGAGTCCGCCGGGTGGCTGGTCACCGGCGACTTCCGCACCCTGACCGCGGGGCGGCTGGACGCGCTGACCGATGCCGCGCGCCCGGCCGCCAAGGCGCTGATGGCCGATCCGGCGTTCGCCGGGCGCGCCACCGCGAGCACCGAACTCCCCGACACGCTGGGGGAGTTGCGGCGCGCGCTGCTCGTCAACCGCTCCGGTGTGCTGATCGTCGCCCTCCAGCTGATCCTGCTCGCCGGGGCGGCGCTGCTGCTGGTCGCCGGGGCGCTGAACGGCGAACGCGCCGCGGAGGGCGCCCTGTTGCGGGCCCGCGGCGGCGCCCGCCGCACGCTGGCCGCCGCCGCGCTCGCCGAGGCGCTGCTGCTCGCGCTGCCCGCCGCCGTCGCCGCCCCGCTCCTCGCCGTCCCGCTGCTGCGGCTCCTCGCCTCCGACGGGCTGCCGCTGGACACCGCGCCGACCGCCACCACCTGGGCCACCGGCGCCGCCGTCGCGCTGGGCTGCGCCCTCACCCTGGCGGCGCCCGCCCTGCGCACCGGGGCGGCGCGGCCGGGCCGCCGCCGGTTCGCCGCACCGCCCGGGGCGCTGCGCGCCGGGGCCGACCTGGGACTCCTCGTCCTCGCCGCGGTCGCCTTCGTCCAACTGCGGCAGCACTCCGCGGACGGCGGCGGGGTGCTGACCGAGGACGCCGCCGGGCGGCCGGTCATCGATCCGGTGCCGGTCGCGGCGCCCGCGCTGGCGCTGCTGGCGGGCGCGGTGGTGACGCTGCGGCTGCTGCCGCTCGCCGCCCGCCTCGCCGAACGCGCCGCGGCCGCCGGGCGGGGGCTGGGCGCGGCGCTCGCCGCCTGGCAGATCGGCCGCCGCACCACCGGCGCCACCGGTCCGGTGCTGCTGCTCGTCCTCGCCACCGCGCTGGGCATGCTCGCCGTCGGCCAGCGCGCCTCCTGGGACCGCTCCCAGGACGACCAGGCCGACCACCGCGCGGGCTCGGCCGTCCGCGTCCTGGCGGGCCGCGCCCCGCAGTTCGGCGCGGGCGGCGCGCTGGCGGCCACCCCGGGCGTGGCGGCGGCGCTGCCCGCCGGGCAGGCCACGCTGAACCTCTCCGACGGCCACAGCACCACCCTCCTCGCCCTCGACACCCGCGCCGCCACCGGCGCCCTGCTGCTCCGCGGCGACCTCGTCGGCGGCTCCGCCGACACCCCGCCGGGCCGCGCCGCCGACCCCGTGCTCCGCGCCCTCGCACCCCCGCCCGGCGCCCCCGGTGTGGCCGTGCCGGAGCGCACCGCCCGGCTGCGCCTGACCGTCACCCTCCGCTCGCTGCGCACCCTCAGCGCCGCACCCGGCGCCCCGGCGCACGACACCGGCCCGGTCCCCGCCGACCTCGCCGTCCAACTGACCGACGGCCACGGCGCGCCGTACCCGCTGGCTCTGGGCCGCGTCCCCGCCGACGGGCGGCCGCACACCCTCACCGCCGACCTCGCCGCCGCGGCCGGATCCGGCGGCCGACCCGTCGGGCCGCTGCGGCTGACCGGGCTCACCACCACCACGGCCCAGCCGCCGGTCGCCCACCGCCAGCGGCTCACCCTCACCGCCGCCCGCGCCGACCTCCCCGACGGCACCCACCACACCCTGCGCCCGCCCCGCGGACCGGCCTGGACCGGCGCCCTCGGCACCAAGAGCACCTACGCCGACCAGGACTTCGGCCCCCGCACCGGCGCCACCGCCGTCCCACCGGGCGCGCTCGCCGCCCAGACCTACGACACCGGCGCCCGGCCCGCCGACGGCTACGGCGCCGCCGTCACCACCGTCCGCACCCTCGCCGCCCACCCCCGGCGCGGCCCGCTGCCCGCCGTCGCCACCGACGCCTATCTCCGCGCCAGCGGCTCGAAGACCGGCGCGACGGTCGACATCACCGTCAACGGGCAGCCGCTGCGGGCCCGTATCGTCCGCGCCGTACGGGCGCTGCCCGGGCCCGCCGACCGGCCCGCCGACGGCGCCGGGCTCCTCGTCGACTACGCCGCCGTCAACGAGGCGCTCGCCGACCACGACGCGGCGCCGCTGCCCGCGACCGAGTGGTGGATCCGGCCCGCGGGCGGCGACGCGGCGCGGGCCGCCGCCGCGCTGCGCGGGCGCGGCGACACCGAGCCCGGGCAGGTCCTGGTCCGCGACGAGATTGCCGCCGCGCTCCACGGCGACCCGCTGGGCCGCGGCCCGCGGGCGGCGCTCGCCGCGGCCACGGTCGTCGCGGTCGCGCTGGCCGCGGCGGGCTTCGCGGTCGGCTGCGCCGCCGCGCTGCGCGCCCGCGCCGCGGAGTTCGCCGTACTGCGCGCCCTGGGCACGTCCCGGCGCCGCCGGGCCCGCGCGGTCGTCGCCGAACAGGGCCTGCTGATCGCCGCGGCCACCGCCGTCGGCGCGGCCCTCGGCGCCCTGCTGACGCACGCCGTCGTCCCGCTGATCGTGCTGACCGAACACGCCGACCGGCCCGTCCCGCCGGTCCTGGTGGAGCTGCCGGGCGGACAGGTCGCGCTGCTGATCGCCGCGGTCGTCGCGGTGCCGCTGCTGACCACCGCCGCGGTGGCCGTGCGGCGCGGCGACACCGTCCGGGACCTGCGCGTCCGGGGAGGCGTCTGACATGAACCGCACCGCCGCCCGGCACCCCGCGCACGGCCCCGCCGTGGTCCTCGGCGTGCTGGTGCTGCTCACCGCGTTCCTCGCCGCCGCGTTCGTCGGGGGCGTCGACGCGTACGAGACCCGCGGCGCCCGCGCGGCCCTCGCCACCGCCCCCGCCGAACAGCGCGCCCTCCAGATCTCCCTCTCCCGCACCGACACCACCGAACCCGGCACGGACTTCGCCCCCCGCCGCACCGACCGCGAGGACCGCGCCCTGCGCCGCACCCTCGGCATCCCCCTCGCCCCCGGGGACGCGGTGCACGGCGTCCGCACCACCGTCCCGCTCACCACCCCCGACCCGAAGCTGCCCCGCCCGGACGGCGCGCCCGCCGCGTTCACCCTCTACGCCCCCGCCGGACTCGACGACCACGCCACGCCCACCGAGGGCCGCCTGCCGCGCGCCGCCGCACCCGGCGCCGAGGTCCTGGAGGCCGCCGTCACCACCGCCACCGCCCGCACCCTGCACCTGCGGCCCGGCGACACCCTGCACCCCGGCACACTGACCGTCCGCATCACCGGCCTGCTCACCCCCCGCGCCGCCACCGGCGCCTACTGGTCCCTCGACGACCTGCTGACCGCCCCGCACCTGGCCCCCACCGACGGCGTCCCCCCGCTGCGCGCCTGGCGCGGCGCGCTGCTGCTGGCACCCGGGGACGGCCCCGCGCTCACCGCCGAGGACCGCGGCGCGGCGGAGAAGTTCTGGTGGTACGGGCTCGACGCGCGGCCCCTCACCGCCCGTCAGGTCCCGGCGCTGCGCACCCGGCTGGCCTCCCTGGAGCACGGCACGGCGCTGGCCGCGGTCCGCGCGGTGACCGGCCCCGACACCGTCGTCGACACCGCCGCCGACTCCCTCCTCGCGGGCTACGCACGCTCCCGGGCCGCCCTCACCCCGGTCCTCGCGGTCGCCGCCTGCACCGTCGCCACCACCGCCGCCGTGGTCCTCGTCATGGCGGGCGCCCTCGCCGCCGCCCGCCGCCACGACGAGTTCGCACTGCTACGGGCCCGCGGCGCCTCCCTCCCGGGGCTCGCCGGACGCCTCGCCGCGGGCACCTGCGCGGTGGCGCTGCCCGCCGCCGCGGCAGGCTGGGGCGCCGCCCGCCTCCTCGTCCCCGGCTCCCCCGGCGCCCCGGCCACCGGCCCGCTGCTCGCCGCGACCGCCGTCGCCGTGGTGGGCGCGGCCGTGCTGCCGCTGCGCGCCGCCCACGTCCACCGGCGCCCGCACCCCACGGCCCGCCACGACACCGCCACCGCCCGGCCCTCCCGCCGCCGCGCCGTCGCCGAACTCACCACCGTCGCCCTCGCCGCCGCGGCCGTCACCGCGCTCCGCCGCCACGGCCCGGCGGACGGCCCGGACCTCCTCGTCAGCGCCGCGCCCGTACTGATCGCGGTGATCGCCACCCTGCTGCTGCTCCGCCTCCACCCGCTGCCGCTACGCGCCCTGGCCAGGCCCGCCGCCCGCCGCCGCGGCCTCACCGGCTTCCTGGCACTGGCCCGCGCCGGACGCGCCCGGACCGCCACCGGACTGCCGCTGCTCGCCCTGCTGACCGCCCTGACCTGCGCCTCCTTCGGTGGCGCGGTGCTGTCCGGCGTCGGCCACGGCCGGGACGCCGCCGCCCTGGCCACCGTCGGCGCCGAGGCCCGCATCACCTCCGACCGGCCCCTGCCGCCCGCCCTGCGCACCGCGCTGACGAAGGTCCCCGGCGTCACCGACGCCGTCCCCGTCCGCACCGAGGTCCAGCCCGCCCCGGACAACGGCCCGCCGCTGACCCTCGTCGTCGCCGACGCCGACGCCTACGCCCGGCTCTCCCGCGCCACCGGCCTCGGCGCGTTCGCCCCCACCACCCTCGCCGAGCCCGGCGGCGACGCCCCGCTGCCCGCCCTCGTCTCCCCCGACGTCGTCCGCCGCTTCGGCCACGACCCGATGCCGCTGCAGCCCGAGGCCGGCTCGCTCGTCGTCCGGCCCGCCGCGGTCCGCGCCGACACCCCCGCACTGCCCGGCGGCGACTTCCTGGTGGTCGCCGCCGACGCCGTGCACCACCGCCACCCGGACGCCGACGCCTCCCCCACCGCCCTGCTGCTCTCCGGCACCTCCCCCGACCCCGCCGCGCTCCGCGCCGCCGTCCGCGCCCACACCCCGCCCGGCGCCCACCCGGTGACCGTGATCCGCGGCGAGGTCCGCGCCCGCCTCGCCGACGCCCCGCTCCAGCAGGGCGCCGAACGGCTCTACGCCGCGGCGACCGCCGCCGGAGCCGGATACGCGCTGCTCGCCCTGGTGCTCGCCGGACTGCGCGCGGCCCCCGACCGCGCGCCGCTGCTCGGCCGGTTGCGGGCGCTGGGCATGTCCCGGCGGCAGGGGCGGCGGCTGCTGCTCCTGGAGGCGCTGCCGCAGGCCCTCCTCGCCGCGGTCGGCGGCGCGGCGACCGCCGCCGTCACCCTGTGGCTGCTGGGCCCGGCGACCGACCTCACCCCGCTGGCGCTGCCCGGCGGCGCCTCCGGCACCGTCCCGCTGCGCTCCGGAGGGGCCACCCTGCTGCTGCCGTCGGCGGGCGTCCTCGTCCTCACCCTCGCGGCGGCCCTGGCACAGACATGGTCGGCCGGACGACGGCAGTCCCCCGACCGGAGAGCAGGTGACCTGTGACGGAACGACCCGCACACCCCGACGCGACACCGGACGGCGGCCCGCGCGAACCGGACGGCGCCGCCCCGGTCGGCCTCGCCGAGCTGGAACGCCGCGCCGCCGCCCGCGGCGACCGCCCCGCCTACGGCCATGACGCGCTGATCGCCTGCGACCGGCTGGTCCGCGTCTTCGCCACCGACGGCGTGGAGGTCCAGGCCCTCCAGGGGCTCGATCTGCTGGTCGCCGAGGGCGAGTTGATGGCGCTGGTCGGCGCGTCCGGCAGCGGCAAGTCCACGCTGATGAACATCCTCGCCGGACTGGACGTCCCCACCGCGGGCGCCGCCCGCGTCGACGGCCGCGACCTGCTGACGATGGGCGCCCGCGACCGCCTCGCCTACCGCCGCGACACCGTCGGCTTCGTCTGGCAACAGACCGCCCGCAACCTCCTGCCGTACCTCACCGCGCTCCAGAACGTCGCCCTGCCGATGCGGCTGGCGGGCCGCAGGCGCCGCGCGGAGCGGCCCCGGGCCGCCGAGGAGCTGCTGACGATGCTGGCGCTCGACCACTGCCGCGACCGGCGCCCGCACGAGATGTCCGGCGGCGAACAGCAGCGCGCCGCCATCGCCGTCGCCCTCGCCAACGCCCCCAAGGTGCTGCTCGCCGACGAGCCCACCGGCGAACTGGACTCCGCCACCGCCGAGCAGGTCTTCGCCGCGTTCCGCACCGCCAACGCCGAACTGGGCACCACCGTCGTCATCGTCACCCACGACCAGACCGTCGCCGACGAGGTCCGCCGCACCGTCGCCATCCGCGACGGCCGCACCTCGTCGGAGGTACTGCGCCGCACCGAACGCGACGCGGCGACCGGCGCCGAATCCCTGGTCTCCCGCGAGTACGCGATGCTCGACCGCGCCGGACGGCTGCAACTCCCCGCCGACCATCTGACGAGCCTGGGCATGGCCCACCGGGTGCTGCTGGAGCTGGAGAGCGACCACATCGGCGTCTGGCCGGACCGCACGGCGGACGACGCGGCCCGCAGCCGCACGGACGGGGAGGAGAACACCCCGGGCGGGGCATCCGGCGCCTGAGCGGTCACCGCAGAGGCGCCGCCCGGCCCGCGCTCAGGTGGGCGTGACCGTCAGCCCGGACAGCCCCGGGCCCGCGACCCGTACCGCCACCGACCCGTACGGGGTGGACAGCCGCAGCCAGCCACCGGCGGCGAGCAGGACGGGCGGCTGCGGGGCGGGCGCGGTCGGCAGCCCGCCGCCGGGCGCCGCCGGGACCTGCGCCGGACGCAGAAAACCGAGGGAGCGCGCGGCGTGCACGGCGCGCAGCGGCAGCCGGGTGTCGCCGAGCGTCCGCGACCAGATCTCCCGGCCGATCGCGTCCCGCGCCGCCCGGGTGCGCTCCTGCGGGTCCAGCGCCTCGTCCCGGGCCCGGAACTCCGCGACCGCCGCGGCGACCGCCCGGCCCAGCGCCTCGGGGCCCGGCAGCCCGGACACCCGCCGCCAGCCACCGCGCGGCGGCAGCACCCCGGCCCACGGCGGACCGGTGACCGCCGCGGGCACCGTCAGCACACCGGCGGCCTCCCCGACGGCCTCCGGATCGATCGCCTCCAGCAGATCACCGGCCGAGACGGTGGTGTCCAGCCGCATCCCGTCGGGGCCGCCGGGACCCCGCGGATCGGCGAGCCGCGCCGTGCGGATCGCCAGGACCTCGAAGGACGGCGGCCGCCCGAAGACGGCCAGCGCACCGCCGCCGCCCTGCAACCGCACCGCGGCGGCCCTGTCGTAATGCAGCAGCCGACCCAGGAAGGCGGCGAGATCCGCCGCCTCCCCGGCATCGGCCAGGCGCAGCACCGTCATCCGGCGACTGCCCCCTTCGTCTGCGCGGCGTCGTCGAGGTACTCCTTCAGGTGCGCCTTCTCCTCCGCGGTCAGGCGGCGAGGGCGCTCGGCCTCGAAGTCGTACGGCACGACGACGGTCGAGGCACGCAGATACAGCGTCCCCTCGTCCTTGACCTCGTAGGAGACCGTCATCGACGCGGCACTGATCTTCGTGACCCACAGCTCGACGGTGACCGGCGCGTGCCGGTGCACCAGCGGGCGGACGTAGTCGATCTCGTGCCGCGCGACGACGGAACCACCGGTGAACGACACACTGCCGTTCCCCGGCGCCAGCCGGTCCATGAAATCGATCCGCGCCTCTTCGAGATAGCGCACGAAGACCGCGTTGTTGACATGACCGAACGCGTCCATGTCGGACCAGCGCAGGGGGCAGGCATAGGTGTGACGCACGATGTCAGCCCCGGGTCAGCTTCTTGTACGTCGCACGGTGCGGACGGGCCGCGTCGGCACCGAGCCGCTCGACCTTGTTCTTCTCGTACGACGCGAAGTTGCCCTCGAACCAGAACCACTTGGACTCGCCCTCGTACGCCAGGATGTGCGTGGCGACGCGGTCCAGGAACCAGCGGTCGTGGGAGACGACCACGGCGCAGCCGGGGAAGTCCAGCAGCGCGTTCTCCAGCGACGACAGGGTCTCGACGTCGAGGTCGTTGGTCGGCTCGTCGAGGAGCAGGAGGTTGCCGCCCTGCTTGAGGGTGAGCGCCAGGTTGAGGCGGTTGCGCTCACCACCGGAGAGCACCCCGGCCGGCTTCTGCTGGTCCGGACCCTTGAAGCCGAACGCCGAGACATAGGCGCGCGAGGGCATCTCGACCTGGCCGACGTTGATGTAGTCCAGCTCGTCGGAGACGACGGCCCACAGCGTCTTCTTCGGGTCGATGTTCTCGCGGCTCTGGTCGACGTAGGAGATCTTGACCGTCTCGCCGACCTTGATCGAACCGGCGTCCGGCGTCTCCAGCCCCTGGAGCATCTTGAACAGCGTGGTCTTGCCCGCACCGTTCGGACCGATGACACCGACGATGCCGTTACGCGGCAGCGTGAACGACAGGTCGTCGATCAGCACCTTCTCGCCGAACGCCTTGGAGAGGTTCTCCACCTCGACGACGACGTTGCCCAGCCGCGGGCCCGGCGGGATCTGGATCTCCTCGAAGTCCAGCTTCCGCATCTTGTCCGCCTCGGCGGCCATCTCCTCGTAACGCGCCAGACGCGCCTTGGACTTGGCCTGCCGCCCCTTGGCGTTGGAGCGGACCCACTCCAGCTCGTCCTTGAGCCGCTTGGCGCGCTTGGCGTCCTTCTGGCCCTCGACCTTCAGACGGGTCTGCTTGGTCTCCAGGTACGTGGAGTAGTTGCCCTCGTAGCCGATGGCCCGGCCGCGGTCCAGCTCCAGGATCCAGCCCGCGACGTTGTCGAGGAAGTACCGGTCGTGGGTGACGGCGACGACGGTGCCCGGGTACTTCGCGAGGTGCTGCTCCAGCCACTGCACGGACTCGGCGTCCAGGTGGTTGGTGGGCTCGTCGAGAAGGAGCAGGTCGGGCGCCTCCAGCAGCAGCTTGCACAGCGCGACGCGGCGGCGCTCACCACCGGAGAGGTTGGTGACCGGCCAGTCACCGGGCGGGCAGCCCAGCGCGTCCATCGCCTGCTCCAGCTGGGTGTCCAGGTCCCACGCACCCGCGTGGTCGAGGTCCTCCTGGAGCTTGCCCATCTCCTCCATCAGCTCGTCGGAGTAGTCGGTCGCCATCAGCTCGGCGACCTCGTTGAAGCGCTTCAGCTTGCCCATCACCTCCTTGGCGCCGTCCTGGACGTTCTCCAGCACCGTCTTCGACTCGTCCAGCGGCGGCTCCTGCAGGAGCATGCCGACGGTGTAGCCGGGAGAGAGGAACGCGTCACCGTTCGAGGGCTGCTCAAGACCTGCCATGATCTTCAGCACCGTGGACTTACCGGCGCCGTTGGGGCCCACGACACCGATCTTCGCGCCCGGCAGGAAGCTCAGCGTCACGTCATCGAGGATGACCTTGTCACCGTGCGCCTTGCGCGTCTTGCGCATCGTGTAGATGTACTCAGCCAAGAGAAACCGTCCGGCAGTCTGGATCGTGCGGGTCTGTAGGGGCTCCGCCGCGTGGGCCATGAAGCGGCGTGGCCGCGCGAGGGCAGATACACCCATCTTGCCGTACCGCCCGGCCCTGGCGGAAACGCGTGGGGGAACGGACGGGGACGGAAACCCGCGGAACGGCCCGGGAGCGCAGGTCCGCCGCCCGGCCCGGCGCCACCGGGACCCGCCCGCACCCGGAGCCCGCGGCCGTCCCCGCACACGGCGGCGGGCGGCCCCCCGTCCCCGGGGTGCCGCCCGCCGTCGCTCACGGAGAGGTGTTACGCGGTCTTCTTCTTACGGAGGAAGAACACCGCACCGCCGCCGATCAGCACCAGCACCGCCGCGACACCCGCGATCATCGGGGTGGCGCTGCTGGAACCGGTCTCGGCGAGGTCACCGCCGCCGGTGGTGCTGCTCCCACCGTTGGTGCCGCCCACCGACGCGGGGCTGGGCTGCGGGGTGGGCTTGCCGCCACCGGAACCGGCGGTCTTGCAGTCCAGCACGCCCGAGAACGACTTCTCGAAGCCGCCCGCACCCTTCACCGCGATCTTGTACGGCTGGTCCTCGCCGACCGGCACCGTCACGGTCTTCGACTCACCGGGACCGACCTCGTAGTCCTTGCCGGACACCGAGAAGGGGAACGCCTCGTCACCGCTGTTGGTGGTGGTGACGTCCACCCCGCCCTTCGCGCAGTTCTTCTGCGCGGTCACCGCGGGAACGGCGCCCTGCTTCTTCCACGACGCGGTCGCCGCCGCCGACACCGTCGACTCGCTGGAACCGGCCAGGATCTGCGTCTGGCTCTTCGCGTGCTCACCGATACCGGTGAAAGCCCGGCCGACCGGCACCTTCGTCGCCGCCTGCACGGTCAGCGAGGTGCTGCCGTCCTCCGCGCCCTTGGGCACGTCGAAGAAGAGCTGGGAACCGTCGGCGGCACCCGTGACCGGCTTGCCGTCCTTGCCGACGATCTTCACGCCCGACGGCAGATCCGCCGCCGGGGACACCGCGACGCTGTCCGCGTTGGTGTGCACCGTCACCGGGCCGAGACGGCTGCCCGACTTACCGGAGACCGCCGGGGGGTCCAGCGTCAGCGACGCCTTCGGCTCCGAGAGGTTCTGCGCACTGCGCTCCAGGTAGTCGGCGAGCTTCTCGGCCGCCGGGTTCACCGCGTCCACCTTGACGTGGTCGGAGAACCGCCAGATCGCGACCTGCGTACCGGCCGCCGCGGTCTTCTCCGTCAGCCCCTGCGCACCGGCCTTCTGCGCCAGCGCCGCCAGGTCGTTCACCTGCGGGTACGAGTTCTGCAGGATCCAACGGATCTTGCCCGCGTCCGCGTTGTTGTGCAGCGACGAAGCGCTCCAGGGCACCTCCTGGTACTTCGCCTGCTGCTGCGTCGGGTTGTGCACGTCGATGCAGTACGTCTGCAGCGTGCCACCGTTGTCCACGGACATCTCGAACAGGCCCGCGCCGAGGGGCTGGTCCCCACCCTCACCGTGCACGACCGCCTGGTCGTAGACCTTCAGTCCACCGAGCGTGGCCGTGGCACCGCCGTGCCCAGCGACCGTCTCGTCCGCCACGGCGGGCCCCGCCGTGGCTATCGCACCCGCCGCGACCAGGCCCGAAGCCACGACCGCGGCGGCAAGACGGGCTGCGCCCCGCCTCTTCCTCGAAAGCATGAATTTCCCCTCTGGGCGAGGCGGTCGAGTGGGGAGAAGCCTCGCCGGAAAGATCCCAGACAACTCAACAGCTGAACAGATCAGCCCCCGTGAGTACTCGTCGGATCCTAGGGAGAAGCCGCAACCCGGTCCCCAGGATCACACCCCTGCAAGCGATCCGAATCGCAATCGTTATCGAGAGGGGAACGTGGGGGCTGGGTTTATCGATAAATCGGCGGCGGGGAGGGGGGATTCCCCCCTCCCCCTCCCCTCCCTCCCCCACTCCCCACCCCACCCCCGGCATACGACTCCCCCACACCGAGTACGCACCGCAATCAGCCACCGCCCAGCGACATCCGCACTCCCCGGGGAAGCCCGCACTCCCCGAGTGAGCCCGCCGCGCCCACGAGCCCACCCGGCGCCCACCTCCGCCCTACGCCCTCACCCCGCCCCAACTCCCTCCAGCGCTTCCGCATCCGCCGCACCCGCATCCGCCGCATCCGCATCCGCGCCCGCCGCCGTACCGCCCCCGGCCCGTGCAGCCACTTCGGCCGCACCCCCGCTCCCGCCGCCCCCGCTCCCGCCCGCAACAGACGGACTCGGCACCGACATCCCGGTCGGCGTCACAACCGGCGCCCCGCTCGGCGCCCCGCTCGCCGTCGGCTCCGCCTTCCCCCACGCCCCCGCGCCGCCTCCCGTGGACCAGTCGGGCGCCAACTCGCTCCCCCGTGTGCCGCCTTCGCCGGGCTGCGGCTCGGGGCGCGGTCGGGGTGCCGCGCGGCGGAACGCGGCGGTCCCCCGGGTGAGGTCATGGCCGATGGCGACGGCCTCGACCTCCGCCGCGAGCCAGCGCTGCCCGCCGCGGTCCGCGGGCTGTTCGCCCTCGCGTACCCGCAACCGGCCCTGCACCAGCAGCGGTTCGCCCACCGTCACGGATGCCGCGACATGGTCGGCGAGCGCGCGCCACGCCTTCACCGTGAAGAAACTGGTGTCGCCGTCCATCCACCGCTCGCGCGCCCGGTCCCAGCGCCGGGGCGTCGCCGCCAGCCGGAACCGCACCACCGGTACGCCCGTCGGCGTCGTCCGGTGCTCCACCGCCGTGGCGGCGTTCCCCACCAGCGTGACCATCGTGTCGTTCATCGCATCCCCCTCGTCGGGCAGCCGTCCCACGGCGTTCCTGCCGTGGACGGTTCCCATGCTGCGCGCCTCCGCCGCTCCCCGCCCGGGCCTGTGGACGGCACACCCGCATGTGGACAACTCGCCCGCCCGAACGGGGAATTCAGCACCCCCGGCACAAGGTCCGAGGAACAACACCGGCCCACTTCCAGGCGCGACGGCCCCGCCCGCCGCCTCAACTCCCCGAAGCCACCGCGTACTGCTCCCGGACCTCCTGGTACCGCAGCAGTTCCGCGGCGACCGGTTCGAGGACATGGGCCCTGCCGCAGTGGGCCGCCGCATCGCGCAGGCGGCGCTCCGTCTCCTGGCCGTGGCGGCGGGCCGGGGCCCGGGCCGCCGCCGCGCACGCCCAGGTCAGCGTGGGTGCGCCCAGGACGCCGAGGGCCGCCACGACCAGCGCCGCCGGCCATCCGGTGACGTCCGCGGGCCCGGCGAGCGTCCCCAGCAGCCACACCGTGCCGACGAGTTGCAGGACACACATCAGCCCCTGGAGCCCGGCGGCCACCGTCCACCACCTCGGCCTGTCGGGGCCGGGCCGCAGCGCCGCCTCGGCGTCCGCGGCGACCGTGTCCAGCGCCGCGGGCAGCTCTTCGGCGCCCCGCCCGGCGGCGTCCCGTACGGCCTGGGCCCACGGTGCGGGCAGTCCGCGGGACGCCTCGCCGACGAGGGTGCGTACCGCCTGTTCGACGACGGGGCGGGCGGCGGCGCGGTCGTCGGTGGCGCGCGGGGTGCCGGTGGTGGGGCGGGTGCGTCGGTGGTGGAGGCGGGTCCAGGGGGTGGCGCAGGCGCGTTCGGCGTGGCGGAGCCAGTCGTGTTCGGCGGTGCGGCCGGTCGCCGCGGCGCCGACGGCGTCGGCGAGCCGGTCGTCGAAGGCGCGGCGGGCCGGTGCGGTGAGCGTCACGCGGCCCTGGGTGGTGTAGGCGGGGCGCAGGCGACCGGCGGCGGCGTCGAGGTCGGCGGCGAGGCGGCGGTCGGCGGCGCCGCGGTCGGCGACGAACCGGGCGAGGGTGTCGCGCAGTTCGCCGACGCCGGTGCCGGTGGCGGCGGAGAGGGCGAGGACGGTGGCGCCCGGTTCGCCGTGTTCGCCGAGCGCCATGCCGTCGTCGTCGAGCAGGCGTCGCAGGTCGTCGACGACCTGGTCGGCGGCGTCGCCGGGCAGCCGGTCGATCTGGTTGAGGACGACGAAGGTGACCTCGGCGTATCCGGCGTGCGGGCGGAGGTAGCGCTCGTGCAGGACGGCGTCGGCGTATTTCTCGGGGTCGACGACCCAGATGACGGCGTCGACGAGGGCGAGGAGCCGGTCGACCTGTTCGCGGTGGCCGGTCTGTGCGGAGTCGTGGTCGGGCAGGTCGAGGAGGACGAGTCCGTCGAGTCCGGTGGCGTCGCGGGCGGGGGTGTGGCGGCGGTGCGGGGGGACGCCGAGCCGGTGGAGGAGCCCTTCGGCGCCGGGGCTGCCGCCGCTCCAGACGCAGGCGACGGGTTCGCCGGTGGTGGGCCGGTGGGCCCCGGCGCGGGAGCGGGGTGCCCCGGCGAGGGCGTTGAAGAGGGAGGATTTGCCGCTTCCGGTGGCTCCGGCGATGGCGACGACGGTGTGCCGGGTGGACAGGCGGCGGCGTTCGTCGGCGGCGTCGAGGACCTGTCCGGCCTCGTCGAGGGTGGTGCGGTCCAGGCGGGTGCGGGAGAGCACGATCATCTGGCGCAGGGCGTCCAGGCGGGCCTGGAGCGTGTCGCCGGGGTGGTGGCGTCCGGTGTCGGGGAGCGCCCAGCCGTACGGGGCGTCCGCGTAGGGGGCGTACGCGGGGTCCCGGTGGGTGTCGTGGGGTGCGGGTCCGGTCGGCGCGGGGTCCGTGCCCGGGGGGTCGGCGGGGGGTGCGCCGTCCCACTGTGCGCCGATGCGGCCGCCTTCGGGGAGCGGTCGGCGGTCGGTGTCGTCCGGGGTCCAGGGGGTGGGGAGGCGGCGTCGGCGGGCGGGGTCGCGGGGTGCGGTGGCGGGGGCGCGGCGGGCGATGAGGCCGTCGTCCCAGGCGGTGGCGCCGGTGACGAGGCTGCCGTCGGTGCAGACCACGGTGCCCGCCGCCCAGGGCCGGTGGTCCTCGGGGGCGGGTCCCGGGGGCACGGCGGCCGGGGGCTCGTCGGTGGGTGCGCCGCGGGTCCGGCAGGCGGGGCAGCCACCGGTGCGCCCGCACGCCCCGCACGGTGCGGGGTGCGCGGCCGCCGGGTCCGGCCCGTCGGGAACGTCGCCGGGTCGGCTCGCCCCGTTCATCCGGTCACCTTCTCCCTCTGCAGTACGGACAGTGCGGCGATGAGTTCGGCCTGCTGGTCGGGGGGGACGGCGAGCCGTTCGAGGGGGGTGAGGCGGCGTTGGCGTTCGGCGGTGAGGGCGCGGTCCAGGTGGGCGGTGAGGAGGCGGGTGCCGCGGTCGTGGAGGTGGAGGGTGCTCCGGGCGCCGAGGAGGGTGGCGAGGCGTTCGGCGGCGGCGCGGGCGCGGTCGCCGCCGAGGAGGGCGGTGGCGAGCAGGGCGGTGGGTTCGTCGGGGGTGACGGAGCCGGGCCGTTGGGCGGCGCGTCCGCCGCGGGCCTCGCGGATCTCCTCCTCGGTGAGTTCTTCCAGGCAGCGGCGCCAGCGGCGGACGGCGACGCCGAGGCGGTCGGGGGTGCCGGTGGCGCCCGCGGCGGCGGTCGGTGCGATGTCGGCGGCGGCCGGGTCGCGGCGCCAGGCGTCGGCGGTGCGTTCATCGGCGCGTTCGACGGCGCAGGTGAGGAGGGCGGTGAGGCCGTGGGTGAGGGCGTCGAGGAGGTCGTCGGGGCGCCCGCCGAGGGCGTGGTCGCGCCAGTGTGCGCGGGCGTCGCCGGAGAGCACCTCACCTGCGGCGATCTCGCGCCGTACGCGGGTGGCGGCTTCGCCGTAGGTCTCCTCGACGCGGGCGGCGAGGCGCAGTGCGGCGGCGTGCTGGGCGGCGGCGGCACCGGCGAGGGCGGGCAGGCGGCTGCGGAAGGAGGCGATGACCCCGGTGGTGGTGCGGTCGGCCGCGGCGGTGCGGGCGGGTGGGTCCTGGGCGTGGCGGGCGAGCCAGTCGCGGAGGGCGGCGACGGCGGTGGCGGGCAGCAGTCCGCTGCCGCGACCTGCGGATTCGGGGAGTTCGGGGATGGTGAAGCGGGGGACGTGGCCGAGTCCGGCGCGCTGGAGGAGGGCGGCGTAGCGGGCGGAGATGTCCGTGGCGATCTGGTGCGGCACCCGGTCGAGGACGGTGACGAGGGTGACGTCGTACTCCTTGGCGGTACGCAGGAGGTGCCAGGGGACGGCGTCGGCGTAGCGGGCGGCGGTGGTGACGAGGACCCAGATGTCGGCGGCGCAGATGAGTTCGGCGGCGAGTTCGCGGTTGCGGGCGACGAGGGAGTCGATGTCGGGTGCGTCGAGGAGGGCGAGTCCGGCGGGGAGGGCGGGGTCGGTCTCCAGGCGGAGGGTGGGGACGGCGGATTCGTCGCGGGCGCTGTGCGGGGGTTCGTACCGTCCGGGTGCGGTGTCGTCGCCCAGGGGGGTGTCGCCGGTGCGGTGCGTTCCGCTTGCCCCGTAGGTGGGGTACGGGGGTGTGGTGCGGGTCTGGGTGCGCCGGGGCTCGCGGGTGGCGGGCGCGGGGCCTTCCTGTTCGGGCACCCAGAGGCGCGCCAAGTGGGGCAGGACGCGGCGTCCGGCGAACCAGTGCAGGTCGTCGGGGTGGCAGACGAGGACGGGGGTGCGGGTGGTGGGGCGCAGGACGCCCGCTTCGGAGACGCGTCGGCCGACGAGGGAGTTGACGAGGGTCGATTTCCCGGCGCCGGTGGAGCCGCCGATGACGGCGAGGAGCGGGGCGTGGGGGGCGCGCAGCCGCGGCATGACGTAGT
Source organism: Streptomyces catenulae (assembly GCF_000718015.1). Classification (GTDB taxonomy): domain Bacteria; phylum Actinomycetota; class Actinomycetes; order Streptomycetales; family Streptomycetaceae; genus Streptomyces; species Streptomyces catenulae. The sequence goes on from NZ_JODY01000015.1 coordinate 160,262, forward strand.
CGTCGAGTTGGGCGAGGAGTTCGTCCCTGCTGCGCCGGGCGCGGGCCGCGCCTCTCAGGGGCAGCGGGAAGCGTGCGGCGTCGACGCGGTCGCGCAGTACGGACAGGGCGTCGATGAGTCGGGGTCGTACGTCCAAGGTCGCCACATGTGCAGAATGCCCAATTTGATTGGGTTTTTGAAGCGTATACACCTGTGTGCGTGCCATAAAAACCACCACAGAACGGTACGAGCCGCGCATGAGACGATCGAGGCGCGCGACCGACAGGCATAACGACTGCACAACAGCCGCCGCCGGAGTGGCCAAAACCGGTGCAGGATTCGTACCCGCCTGCGATTATCGGGACCGCTTCACGGAATCTCCACAACGTGCCACGGAGGTGAAGCAACCGGGACGAGGCACCCGGACCCCTATCCTTGTCCGCGGTCCGTGATCCACGTCCACCACCGGCCCCCGTAGCTCAGCGGATAGAGCAGGTGCCTTCTAAGCACTTGGCCGCAGGTTCGAGTCCTGCCGGGGGCACTCCAGGACAGACCCTCCTTCGGGAGGGTCTTTTTGCTGGTCGGGGGCTGTTTTCCGGTATTGCGAGCCTCTTCCGTGACCGGTCCACCGCCGCCTTGGAATGTCCGGCTGAGGCCGGTCGAAGGCGGCCTCCGGCGGCCGTTCGGCCCGAAAACGGCCCGAAATTCGGGCCGCCCGCTGCGGCCCTGGTTCCCAGCGCGAAGACGCGTGACCCGGCACTGATTCGGCGATCAGGACCGCCGAAGGCCCCTCCTCCGCCCACCGCTGGAACGGCGCTGCACTCAACGACCTCGTCCCTTCGCCGTGCCCAGGTGAGGCAGGGCACCGGGCAGCTTCTGCGGGCCTTCGATGCGCCGCTGGAGTTCGGTGATCTGGCCGGTGACGCAGCGGGCGTACGTGGAGAGCAGGACGGGGACGCTGTTGTCGGCCCATTCGGCGACCTGGGCGGGCGGGATGCCGTTGTTGAGCCAGGTTGGTCAGGCAGGTGTGCCGGAGGTCGTAGAAGCGCTTGCCGACCGGCGAGCGGAACTCGTGCCCGGGCAGGACCGCCTCACGGGCCTTGGCCCAGGCCCGCCGGTAGACGGAGCCGGCGAGGAGACCGCCCTTCTCGCCCGGGAAGAGGAGACCGCCGGGCTTCAGCTGGCCGCGGGCGATGAGGGCGCGGAGGATCGCCGCGAGGGCGGGGTGGACCGGGACGATCCTTGTGTCGCCCGACGCGCGGCCCTTCAGGGTGCGGGTCTCGTGGGCCTCGCCGTCGTCGGTCCAGTGGCCGCCGACCTCGGGCTCGGCGGTGTGGACACGCAGTTCGCCCCAGCCGGTCGCGGGGAGGACGGCGTCCTCGATCCGCAGGGCGACCGCTTCCTCGGGGCGCAGACCGGCGTAGTAGAGGGTGGCGTAGAACGCCGTGAGCCGGTGGCCGGTTCGGGGGCGGGCCGCGGTCCAGGTGAGCAGCGCTGCGACTTGGTGGGGGTTGAGCAGGGAGCGCTTGTCGACGGCGCCTGAGGTCTTCGGCGCGGGGTGCCCGCTCTTGCCTGTGGGTAGGGGGTTGGCCTGGAGGGCCTTCTGGCGGACGGCGTACTCCAGGGCGACATTCAGGATGCGACGGTACCGCTTCGCCGAGCTGGCGGCGGCCGACGTGCCGTCGAGCACGGTGTCGAGCGCCTGCAGGACGGCGTCGACGTGCTTGGTGTCCTCCCAGGCGCTCATCGGCAGTGAGTTGCGCCGGACCCACGCCAGGATCGCCCGGTACTCGGGCGGGGCCTCGTCCCGCCGCTTCTTGTTGAAGGCGTACTCCCGCAGCGTCTTGCGGACGCACACCCTCGTACTGCACGGGCTCGGTCCGCAGGAGCACGAGCGTGGCCTTGGTCAGCGCCTTCGCGGTACTGACCCGGTTGTTCGCCGAGATCCGGGACCACTTCATGTCCACGTACTGCAGGGCGAAGTCGTACCAGGTGGTTCCGGCTACGGATGCTCCGTGGGAGACGGGCCGACCGGTGTTCCGGTCGAATGGCTCGCCGTTGTTGGCGGCGACGAGGAGTGCGGCGCGGAAGGACTCGGCCGCCGCGCTCGTCTTGAACGCCTCGCCGTGCCGCTGGCCGTTGACCGACCAGCGCACGGTGTAGGTAGTGCCGCGCTTCCCCTTGTAGACCTCGGTCTTACGGAACCGGACGTTGTAGGACCGGTTGGTCACGCGGCTCCCTCACAGTCGGCGAGCCAGTTTTCCAGGTCACTGCGGCGGATACGCAGGCTGCCGTTCGGGAGTTTCACGCAGCGGGGCGCCCGGCCTTTCTGGCGCCAGTCGTAGAAGGTCGACCGGGAGATCTGAAGTTCGGCACAGATTTCGTCCACGGTCAGTTTGTCGCGCGAGCGGGTGGCGCCCTTCATCGAGCGTCCCGCCTCCTCGACGCGGAGGGAGTTTCGGGAAGGGGATATCGGAGATCGGGGCAAGTGTTTCCTCGTACGGATGGAGCGGGTTACCGGAGGGCGGCAGGAAGCGCCGTCCGAGGAATTCAATGGTCCGGAGAATCGCCGGTTTGGCCAACCGGCGATCGTCGGCTATATTTCGCCCGCTCTGCCTGGGCCCGGTAGGGGGAACGGGGTGCAGGAAGGCCCTGAAGTGCCGCGGCATGGGCGGCGAGCTGGTACGAACGGCAGCATCGGGGGCAGGTGCGGGCGGGCACGGCAGTCCCGGTGGCGACCTTCCCGCCAGGCTGGATTCGAGGGAATCAGCGGCATGGGCGTGTTGTAGCTTGCTTCCTTCGGCACCGGGAACGCTTTCCCTTCTGCTGTGAGCGATCCTCCGACCATCGGGGTTTCTGAGGGGGTTTTGGTCAGCCAGGATTCGGGTCCAACGTTTTTCCGGTCGCCCCAAAAAAACTTCTGGAGAGTTTGTGAACTATCTCTGGACTTTTGCCCCCCTGGTGTGGCTTCCTGTCCGTGCCCCGGCCCGGCCGGGGCACCTGCCCCCGATTTGCAGCGAAGGTGGTCGTTCGACATCGCCCGTATCCGCACCATCAAGCCCGAGGCATTCCACTCGGAGTCCCCCGCGGAGGTTTCTCTCTCCGCCGAGCGGACGTTCTTCGGGCTGCTCACCCAGGCCGACGACCACGGCCGGTTCCGCGACCAGCCCGCCGTCATCGCCGGTCTGCTCTGGTCCCTGCGCCCCGGGCACGGCCCGATGGGCGTCGAGGACGACCTCGCCCAGCTCCACGCCGCCGAGCTGATCTGCCGTTACCAGGGCGCCAACGGCAAGCAGTACCTGCACATCGTCACCTTCGGCCAGCACCAGAAGGTCAACCGCCCCAGCGGGAGCCGGCACCCCGGCTGCCCCCACCACGATCACGGCGTTCCGCGTGAGCCCTCACCGATGACGCACGCACCCGTCACCGAGCCCTCCACACCGGCACGCGGAGGACTCACGGAGGCCGAGGCGAGCAGCAAATACGCAGGTCAGAGGCGATTCAGTGAGCCCTCATCGCGGACGCAGGGAGACCTCACGGAGCCCTCAGTGAGGACGCACGATCCGGATCTAGGATCTAGGAACAGGGATCTAGGATCTACTCCGTTGGGCGGCGCAAGCGCCCCCGCGCCCCAGACGGTCTCGACCAAGGATCTCATCGGCGAGTACACCGCCGCCTGCAGCCACCGGCCGCCCGCGAGCGTGCTCGGCCAGCTCGGCAGCGAAGTGAAAAAGCTTCTCGATGAGGGCATCGAGCCGGACCACGTGCGTGCCGGTCTCGACCGGCACCGGGCCAAGGGGCTGCACCCCCGGACCCTGCCCAGCCTCGTCCACGAGGCAATGAACGCCGCCACGTCCGCCCCCGGCACCGTCCACCGGTCGTGGACCAACCCTGCCGACGTCGCCGCAGCCTACGGCGGTGACCGGTGACCGCCACCCTCACCGATGCCCCGAACCGCCGCGGCCCGATCCCCCGACGGCTCGACGCCATCCTCGCCGCACGCGGCATCGACCCCGCGGCAGTCGGCGCACAGGAGCCACCGAGCGAACCGGTCACCGCCCTGGAACTGGCCGATGCCCGCATCCCTGCCCGATACCGCACGGCCCTGGGTGACCACCCGCAGGTCACCGCCTGGGCCGACGCAATCGCCGCCGCCGGGCGCCCCGGCCCCGGCAGCGCGCCGGGCATCGTCGAAGGCCCGTCCCTGCTGATCGCCGGCCCCACCGGCACCGGCAAGACCCACCAGGCGTACGGCGCCGTCCGCACCCTGCTCGCCGCCGGAGTGCGGCTGCGCTGGGAGGCCGTCACCGCCGCCGACCTCTACGCCCGCGTGCGCCCCCGCTCCGGCCACGACGCCGAACGCGACCTGCAGAGCCTCGCGCGCTGCCCGTTGCTGCTCCTGGACGACCTCGGCGCGGCCCGGACCAGCGAGTGGACCGAGGAGCTCACCTACCGGCTCATCAACCACCGGTACGAGCACCTGCGCCCCACCCTCATCACCACCAACCTCCCCACCGACGCCCTCCGCACCACCCTCGGCGACCGCATCGCCTCCCGCCTCGCCGAAATGACGGAACGCGTCGTCCTCACCGGCCCCGACCGCAGGCGCCGCACCCAAGCCTGACCGGCCTCGGGGACCGGTCCCCATCGCGCAGGGGCCGGGAGACCTCGCCCATCGGGACCGTGCGACACCGTCCAGGAGACCGAGCGTGCAGGCAGGCGGGGACCGTCCCGCTCGCGGTCCCCGCCGGGGACGGTCCCCCTGACACACCGTCGGGGACCGTCCCGCCAAGAACCGGGGACCGTCCCGGCCGGACACGGGGACCGGTCCCCACAAAGATGCAGGTCACCGCCGCTTGGAGACACCAATCACCAGTTCCCGGAACGGAATTGAAAGGGCGCACCGGTGGTGGGGCCCGTATCAACGCTGCCGGTCCCCTCGCTCGCGGGAAGCGACACCGAGCCACAGGAGCGCGATCCCCGAACGCAGTGAGTCACGGGGACCGGTCCCCGGCACCGCCCGTCCCCTGCAACGACCACGTACGGCCACGGTCCCGAGAAGTCCACCCGAGCACCATCACCTCGCACACACCCGAGCCCTCTCCCACCCCCACCTCACCAGAAAGAGCCCATGCACCAGCAGCACCACGAAACCCACATCGACCTCAGCGCGGGAACTGCCACCTCTGCCCCAGGCGGAGCAAGTTGTACCGGGAGCAATGCTCCCGGAGTATCCGCCCCGGGGGTGACGGGGACGGTCCTGTGCCAGGGGGCACCGGACCGGCAGGAAGCGGCCGAGGGCGGATCGCAGCCGGGGCAGGCCGAGCCGTCCGAGCCCCTCACACGTGTGCGTCAGCGTCCTCGTCAGCCCAAGCCGCTCAAGCGTCTGCATCAGCCGAGCTGCCGCATGAACGATGCCGAGTACGAGCGCTTCGCCACCGCGGCCGCCGTCTGTCACATGAGCCACGCGGCCTTCCTCGCCTACGCCGTGGACAAGGCTGCCCGCGACCTGAACCGCACTGCCGCCGACATCGCCACCGAGCATGAGGTGGTCCAGGAGCTGTTCGCCGCCCGCCGGCACCTGGGCCGCATCCACGGCCTGTTCAACCAGGTCGCCAAGGCACTCAACTCCGGCGTCGACACACCCCACCTCGCCGACGCGGCACAGGCCGTCCTACGCGCGGCCCGACGCATGGAGAGCGCCGTCGACGCCCATCTCGCCCACCGCGACGGCGGCGCCCCGGCATGATCCCGAAGATCCACAAGTGTGGCGGCAGGACGATCGGCCTGATCCGCTACCTGTACGGCCCCGGCACCCACGAAGAGCACATCGACCCGCACCTGGTGGCAGCGTTCGACCCGCTCACCCCCGACCCCGGCCGAGACCCGCAGGCCACCTACAAGCGGCTCCAGCAACTGCTCGACCAACCCGTCGAAGCCCTCCCCGAGCAACGCCGACCGGACAAGCACGTCTGGCACCTGTCCGTGCGCGCCGCTCCCGAAGACCCCGTCCTGACCGACGAGGACTGGGCGGCCATCGCCCGCCGCATGGTCGCCACCACCGGCATCGCCCCCGAAGGTGACGAGACGGCGTGCCGATGGGCCGCCGTCCGGCACGCCGACGACCACATCCACATCATCGCCACCCTCGTCCGCGAGGACGGCCGCCGCCCCCGCCGCCACAACGAAGCCCGCCGCGCCCAGGCCGAATGCCGCAGCATCGAAGTCGACCACGGGCTACGCCGCGTCACCCCAGGGGACGGCACCGCCGCCAGACGCCCCACCAGCGCCGAGCGCCGCAAGGCCGAGCGCCTCGGCCGGAAAGCCCCCGCGCGTGAGTTGCTGCGCGAACACGTCCGCCATGCGCTCGCCGGCGCCGCGAATGAAGCCGAGTTCTTCGACCGACTCGCCGCCGAAGGCGTGCGCGTCGACAAGCGCCTCGCGCCCTCCGGCGACGCCCTTGGCTACAAGGTCGCCCTGGTCGGTGACCGCAACGAGGCGCACGAGCCCATCTGGTACTCGGGATCCACGCTCGCACCGGACCTGTCGCTCCCCCGCATCCGCAAGCGGCTCGCGGCCACCGCCGACCTACCCGGACTTCCCGCCACCCTTGGACGCACTGGTCTCTCCGCCCCGGCCCGTGCCCGCCACGTCACCGCCGAGGTCACCGACTCGGCCCTGGTCTCAATGGCATCCCGCGGCGACGGCACGGCGGCTGCCCAGCTGATCGGGATCGGCGAGGTCCTCGATGCCCTGGCCCAGACCGGGGCCGCAGCCACACGGGCCGAACTGCGAGTAGCCGCAAATCACTTCGAGCGCGCCACACGCTCCGAAATCCGTGCCGAGGAAAGGGAGATGTACGCGCTGCGCCGGGCGGCCCACCAGATCGTGCACTCCGGCCCTGCCTTGGGAAGCGGTCAGGACAGCGCCGCCACCTCCCTGGTACTCGACGTCCTGGTGCTGGCAGTCGTCGTCGCCGCCCGCTGGCACGCAGCCCGGGGCCATGCTCAGCAGGCAGAGGCCGCCCAGCGCGCCGCCGACCATCTGCGTGCCGCCTATCGGGCCACCGCCACAGCGCCCCTGACCGCCCTGGGTACCTATGGCCGACGCCTCCCCGCCCAAACTCGGCAGCGGCATGCCGGCACGATCCGCGCCGTTCTCCCCCACCTCTCCGAACGCCTCCAGGCCGAGCCAGGCTGGGATGCCTTGGCCGCGATGCTCGACCAAGCCGACCGCGCCGGTCATGACACCGCCGCCCTGCTGACCAAGGCCGCCACACAACGCGAGCTGGACAGCGCGAACTCCCTCAGCGACACCCTCGTCTGGCGACTGCACCACCTCGGCTACCTCACCCAGCCCACGCCCCGGCCCCAGCGCCATCGGACAGCTCCGGGCCCGGCCGCAGCCCCCGTCGCCCGGCAAGAGACGAGCCGACCCCGGCAACGGTGATCACTGCCGCTCCGACACCTCCGGGGCAAGCAACTCCAACGCCTCCTCCCAGCGGAACCGGTCCGCTCCGCCGCCGGACTTCGGCCGGTGAGGCTCGGACGAGCTGATCAGGACGCCCATCTCGCGCAGTCGGCCCAGGCTCTGCCGGTACGCGGGGTGGGCAGCCATGGCGGAGTTCAAGTACGGGAGGACAGCAGTAGGTATACCGAGGCCATGCGCCTCGCACAGGATTCCCAGTGCCAGGGTGTCGGCGATCCCGGCGGCCCATTTGTTGATCGTGTTGAAGGTGGCAGGGGCGATCGCGATGGCATCCGCCGGCGGCAGTGGGCGGGGGGCGCCGGGGCTACGCCAAGCGGAACGGATCGGGTATCCGGTCCGGGCCTCGATCGCCTGGACGTCGAGGAAGCCGAGCGCTTGCGGGGTGGCGACGACGCCGACGTCCCACTGCTGTTCCTGCGCGGCGGCGATAAGCTTGCCGACATCCCCGGCGATCCCGGCCGCGCAGACCACGACATAGAGGAACGGCTTCTTCGATGGGCTGAGCTGATCACTCATGCGAGGACTTCCCCGTCTCGGCCGACCGCTTGCTGAACTCGATGAAGTGAGACCAGATCTGCCGCGGGAAGGTGACGACAGCTCCGGCCCTGCGCTTGGAGTCGCGGACCAACACCTTCTCCGGGTGGTTATCGGCGACCTCTACGCAGCTCTCATTCTTGGTGTAAGTGCTCGTGCGCCAATTTGGCATCTCAGCCACGGTTCCCCCTTCCTGTGCGAACAAAATGCTCGATGGCGGTCAAGATGAGATCCCTGGCGGCCTGCCCATAGACCGCTGACCGCCGAAGAAGCTCAAACGTCTTGACATACGATTCGATTTCGCCGGGCTGGGTCACGGACATCTCCGCAGAAGTGGTCTCCACCAGGACGACCTTGTCGTCGAACATCGAGAAGGGGTGGCCGAGCCAGACGGAAAGGGGAGCGGATCGGGGAATGATCCCCAGGCTGAGTCGGGGCAGGGCCAGCGCGGCCATGAGGCGGTCGAGCTGGCCGCGCATGACCTCTGAGCCACCATGATTCGAGTAGAGGGCCTGCTCGCCGAGGAGCACATTGAAGATCCGGCTCCCCTCGTAGAGATACTTCTGCCGTTCGAGGCGCTTGGCCACGGCTGCATCCGTGTCCGGCGGATTGCCGTAGAGGTTCGTCGCCACCTCGAAAATCGCCTCGGCGTACTCGGCGGTCTGAAGAGTGCCCCAGATGAGGTTGGGATCCCAGATCCGGAAGACCTTGGTCTTCCCGTAGAGCGGCATCAACCTCTTCTGGGGGCCTTCGGTCCCGGCCTGGAGCTGCCGACGCCACTCCATCCACATCTCGTCGATGTGGCGGACTGTGGCCACCAGGTCGGGGGCGTCCGCCTCGTGGCCGGTCATCCGGCACCAGAGGTGTATGTCCGCCTCGCTCGCGTTCTGCTTACCGTTCTCGATGCGCGAGACCTTGGACTCCTGCCAGCCGGTGGCAGCGGCGAAGGCCCGGCCGCTGGCGAACCCCGCATCCTTGCGGAATCCGCGCAGCCGGGCACCCAACGCCTCCCGCGTCTCTCGTGCTTGATCGCTCACGGAAATGTCAGGGCTTGTACTCGGCAGTGGGGACGGCGAGGGACCACATCAGGTCCCGAACGCGAATGCACTCAGCGACAACAGAAGGGCTCTCGATGATTTCCGAGCCCAGGACCCTCCCCTTCTCGCCGAAGTGCCCCACGGCGAGAATTCTGTCGTCGAGGAGCCACCAATCATTGCCATTCACAGGGAATTGCAGGCCCTCGGGGAGTTTGTGCCGCGGCAACCATCTGATTTCTTCGCCGGCCTCCTCGTTGACATCGGTGGTGGCGTACTCCCATCGGATATAGGGAGTGTGCGGCTCGGTGACGACCCGCACCCGCCGGACCGTTCCCCCTGAGCCCGTGACCCGCCTCATGAGCTGAAGCCAGGGCGCCATGAACGCATCATCGCCCGCCCTTCCGTTGAGCCAGTCCTCAAACGGCCCTGACTCATCCGGAACGGAGTAGTCGTCCCTCAGTTCCAGATGGAAGGCGTCATGTGTGACGCGCTCAATGAGCTGGTTGCGCTCGGCGCTGGAGATCAGCTCCACGCGGTTCCTCCAGTAGGGCGGTGATCGCGTCCCTGGGGACCTCGACCACGGTCTCGTAGTCCGGAATCTCCATCTGAGCCAGGGCGTCGACGTCGGTCACCTCCCGGCCCTGGACAACGTACGTGCCGCCCGGCGTGAGGATCATGAGGGGGTCCTCAAGGCGCGCGAACTCACCTGCGGGAAGGCCGTCGTTGACCAGGTGCTCGAACAGCTCGGTGGGCACCTCCACAGCCGTCTCACCCTCGGCAAGGGTGAGCTGCATCAGCAGGTCGTTCGCGAAGATCTTCCATCCCTGGACGAGGTAGGTGTCACGGTCAGTGGCGTAGAGCGTCGGACAGTCGCCCGACTTGGAGTTCTTACCGAGGAACCGTAGCTGCATGGCTGGTCTCCTGTCCGCTGCCTTGCGCAGATTTGCGTGACACATCGATAGTCGAAGGGGCACACGACCGCGTCAACCAACGTGCTGCAAACTCCCGCAATTTCCTTGGGCGTTGATGCTCAGGCGCTCTACGTTCGTGACCCGCCCATCCCTGAAGCGTGATGTCGGGCCTGCCCCTCGAATCGAGAGACACCTCTCGCCGCTGGGGGCCCAGGCCACAGCCCGGAGGGAAGTCCCGTGACCGTGACCGCATGCCGCGCCAGCTCTGTAGGCGCCCCCGTCTACAGCGAATCGCTGCCGCGCGCCGCCGCGTCGGTGAGGCACTCCCGCCTGCTCATCAGCGCCGGCCTGACCACGTGGGGGCTGGACACCTTGGTCTCCGACGCCACGCAGATCACCGCAGAGCTGGTGTCCAACGCTGTTCAGCACACGTCGAGTTCGATGATTCGCGTGGCCGTCGAGCGGCCTTCGCTGACCCGGGTGCGCCTCACCGTCTCGGACCGGTCGCGGCGACAGCCCACCCTCCGGGAGCCGGACACGGATGCAGAGTCGGGACGGGGTCTGGTGCTCGTCATGGCCCTGGCCGAACGTTGGGGCACGGAGAACCGCAGGTGGGGAAAGATCGTCTGGGCCGAACTGACGATGCCGGAACCACATCGTGTCGCACCGCTTCACTGGCGTGATGCCTGATGGGCACGCACACGAAGCCGCGACTGCACCTCGCGATCGCCCCCCACGCTCCCTTGGGCCCCCGGACCGTTGACCAGCTCATGCGACGGGTTCCGGGAGCCTCTCCCAACGGGCAACCGCCCGACGGGTACCAGCCCCCGGACCTTGTGGCGGCAGCTCGGGAATCCACGCCGGACGAGGCACTGGTGCGACTCCTGGAGGCTCTGCGCCAGTGGGAGGCGACAGCCGGAACGCCGCCCTCTCCGGCCGCCCCCATCACGCTGGATGCGATCCGGACCACCGCCGAGTGCGCCCTGTCGCTCTATCGGAAGGGCGACCCTGGCGGCGAGTTCCCCGCGGCGCTCGGCGCCGTGACCGGCTGCATATCCGGCCTCCTCGCCTACGCCGAACGCCATCTCGACACCGGCCGCGTCGTCGTCCGCGAAACCCTCCGCCGCGCACGAGCCGTGAAAGGCGGCGAGCAACAGCCCAGCCAAGAAGTTGCGGTCGTGGTCCGCGACCTGGTGTGCCTCCTGGGCTCCGGCAGCGGAGCGGCCGAGACCCCTTAGGGGCCTGGCACGGACGCTCCGCGAAGTACCCGGCCGACACAGGAATGCAGCTCGAAAGGCTTTCATCGTGGACTGGACACGTATCCCCGGGCCCTGGACGCCCCGGTACCGCTCGCACTACCTGCGCAACACGAACCGCCTCCTTCGCGCACCGTCACCCGCAGACCGGCTGCGTGCGCTCGCCGTGAAGGCCGAGGGCACCTGGGCCGTCCACATCACCGAACGCACCCTGGCCCGCCGACTCAGCCCTCTGTGCGCCGCTCTCCGAACCGGCCGCCGAGGACTGCCCCACGCCCTCCTGCCGAACAGCCCTCATCGCGGACTGCCCCGCACCTCCAATTCACCGGACGATGCCTCATGACCATGCCCCGCCTCCCGCTCACCGCCACTCTGCTGACCCTCGCGGGCATCGGCGCCGCCCACCTCGCGCAGAACATCCGCCACGACCGCGCCCGCAACGCCCTGGCCCAGGAGAAGCTCCACCAGCAGCTCATGCTGGACACCTCTCTCGACGCCGACCCCGAACTGTCCGCCCATATCCGCGGCGAACTGAAGATCCGCCTCATCGCCGTCATGTACCGCACCCACCAGATCCCCCGCACCAACCTCTACCTCCAGGCGCGCGAAGCCATGTTCAGCAACACCTACCTCCCCGAGGTCTGGCAAGCGCTCCACCCCACCTTCGGCCTCCTGGCCCGCGACCGCACCGACCGCCTCGTCAACGACGCCTTCCACACCGCCTACGAGGAGTGGGAAGCGGCACAGCGCGGCGCAGACGGAATCGGCACTCCAGAGAAGTACGAGGCTGGAAAGGCCGCGGCATGACTGACACCTCCCAGTGATGGGCGGTCGTTCACCCCTCAGCGACATCTACACAGATCGGACCCCTCATGGCAGGCATCGAATACGAGGCGAAGGCTCTCGACATCGACCCCGCGAAGACCGCTCGGCTCATCGTCGAGGCGGGCGGCATCCAGCAGTCCGAGCCGCGGCTCATGCGCCGCTACGTCTACGACACCGTCCCGGCCGTCCCCGGCCGCTGGGTGCGGCTCCGCGACACCGGGGACGGCGTCACCCTGTGCGTCAAACAGATCGCCACCGACGCCGTCGACGGCACCCACGAAACCGAGATCACCGTCGACTCCTTCGAGGAAGCCGGCGCGCTCCTCGGCCTGGTCGGCCTCACACCGCGCAGCTACCAGGAGAACCTCCGCACCTCCTACACGCTCGGCGCCGTACGCCTGGAGATCGACGAATGGCCCCGCATCCCGCCGTACCTGGAGATCGAAGCCGACGACGAACCCCAGGTCTGGGACACCGCCACCGCCCTCGGGATCGACCGCGAACACCTGACGTCGATCAACACCACCAAGGTCTACGCCCGCTACGGCATCGACCTCGACTCCATCGCCGACCTGCGCTTCACATAGGCGGCGGCATGTGCCGACACCGGCCGGGGCGGGGGCCCCGGCCGGTACGGAAAAGGGGGAGCACCATGCACGACCTCACGAACCTGCCGGTCGAGGTCAGGCCGGACCGCACGCTACGCGTGAAGATCATCGACGCCTGCGGACTGGCCTGCTCGTTCTGCCACAACGAGGGGACCCCGGTCACCGCCGACAACACCGACCGCACCGCAGACCAGTTCACCGGCACACCGGGCCGCTCCGGCCGCGTGTCGATCTACCTCAAGACCAACGGCGCCGACTTCCTGCCCACCCGCATCCCCGCCGACACCGACTTCGCCCTCGCGCTCGCCGCCGTCCGCGGCAGCCTGGCCACCAACGAAGTGCACTTCACCGGCGGGGAGCCGACCCTCCACCCCGACCTGCCCGGCCTGATCCGCATCGCCCGCCGCCTCGGACTGACCGTCGGCCTCACCTCCAACGGCGAGAACGGCGCCGCCGTCCTCCCCGAGGCCGCAGCCGCCGGCCTCGACCGCATCAACCTCAGCGTCTTCGGCACCACCCCCGAAGAACTCGCCGCCGTCCAAGCCCCACGCCTCGCCTCCCCCAAGCTCGCAGCCCGGAAGCTGGACGCCCTCACGCAGACGATCGAGACCGCCCGCGCACACGGCATCAAGGTCTCCGCGAACATCGTCATCCCCGACCACCACCACATCGAACGCGTCCTGCGCATCATCGAACAACACGGCCGCTCCATCGTGGTCCGCATACTCGTCTCCCTGGAAGACGACGGCGCCCCACTCGCCGCCATGCAACAGATCGTCGACCACCTCGGCGCCGTCCCCGTCCGCCGGATCATCACAGCCGGGGCCTCGGACCAACGGGTCCGCTACCGCCTGCCGGACGGCCGGACCCTCTACGCCAAGAGCATCCGCCCCGTACGCCTCCCCGCAACCTGCACCGACTGCCGCTTCAACAACCCCGACGACTGCCAGGAGGGCTACTACGGCATCCGCATGTACCGCGCCACCAACGGCCCCTTCATGGTCGGCGTCTGCATCCAACGCATGGACCTCTGCCTACCACTCGGCGAATTCGTCATGAGCCAGCGATGCCAGGAAGTTGCCACGTTCCGGGAGGACGAGGCGGCACGGCTGGCGCGGCTGTACTCGGTCAACGCACCGGCTGGGGGAACGTGACTTCCAACCGCGGCTGGAAGTGACCGATGCGGCCCGGCGTTACCGGCCACTTCAAGTGGCCCGGGCATAAGGAGCGTTGCCATCATTCTGGTGTCCATCAGACGTCACAAGGCAGGGCAGGAAGTGGCTGGCTCGACTGCGCCCGGCCCACGCGGGCTCATCCCAGCGGTTCGGGGATCGGAGCCTCTGTCACCGCTGCCGCCTTAGCCACGCGGGCTCATCCCCGCGGGTGCGGGGAGCGGGACGGCGAACCGCTCGCATGAATAAATCAGACGGGCTCATCCCCGCGGTCCGGGGAGCGGCTCTACGAGGACCCCGCCGACCTGATCGGCCTGGGCTCATCCCCGCGGGTGCGGGGAGCGGCTGGCGCGCCTCCTCGGCGCCCCCGCTGAGACGGGCTCATCCCCGCGGGTGCGGGGAGCGGAGCGGTTTGCCCACGAGGGTGGAGAGCCCGAAGGGCTCATCCCCGCGGGTGCGGGGAGCGGGACGGCTCGACCTACCGGTGGTGGCTGCGTCAGGGCTCATCCCCGCGGGTGCGGGGAGCGGAGCCCGCTCCGCGAGTCGCGGGCCCGCGTCGTGGGCTCATCCCCGCGGGTGCGGGGAGCGGCCGGTGTCACCTTGCGCAGCAGGGCCTGCACCGGGCTCATCCCCGCGGGTGCGGGGAGCGGGGCCCGGACCTCATCCAGGCGCGCGACCTCACGGGCTCATCCCCGCGGGTGCGGGGAGCGGGACGGCACGGGTCGGGGTTCGTCACCGTGATCGGGCTCATCCCCGCGGGTGCGGGGAGCGGCACCAGCTCTGAAGCCCGCTGGCGGCTCGTATGGGCTCATCCCCGCGGGTGCGGGGAGCGGAACTGACCCCGGCAGGGTCAGTCTCCACGCCCGGGCTCATCCCCGCGGGTGCGGGGAGCGGACCTTCAGTGCATGGTTTTGAGGATGGCACTGGGGCTCATCCCCGCGGGTGCGGGGAGCGGCGCGCTTCCCGTGTGGCGGGACGCCTCCGCAAGGGCTCATCCCCGCAGGCGCGGGGAGCGGTTGACTGGTGGGTGGGCGGGGGGACAGTCGCAGGGCTCATCCCCGCAGGCGCGGGGAGCGGTAGCTGCCGGAAAATGACCCGTTGGTCTGTGCGGGCTCATCCCCGCAGGCGCGGGGAGCGGATCCGACTGAAGCGCACCGCCCAGATCGCCTCGGGCTCATCCCTGCAGGCGCGGGGAGCGGGCGGGCTTGTCCCGGGGGATCGCGCTGCCGCAGGGCTCATCCCCGCAGGCGCGGGGAGCGGTCGCTCATCCAGGCGGCTAAGCGTTCGTTTCTGGGCTCATCCCCGCAGGCGCGGGGAGCGGGACCCGTGGGTGGTCGAGGTCCGGCGGGAGTCGGGCTCATCCCCGCAGGCGCGGGGAGCGGGCCAGGTGCTGGGCGGCGGGGGTGATGGCGAGGGGCTCATCCCCGCAGGCGCGGGGAGCGGCGGGAGGCGCTGGAGGCCGCTCCGGTGTAGGGGGGCTCATCCCCGCAGGCGCGGGGAGCGGGTAGACCCGCTGGAACTCCACCCGCCACCCGGGGGCTCATCCCCGCAGGCGCGGGGAGCGGGTGGGGTTGTCGGGGTTGTTGTCGGTGCCGGGGGGCTCATCCCCGCAGGCGCGGGGAGCGGCAGTCGAACATCTGGCGTCGAAGGCCCTCGACGGGCTCATCCCCGCAGGCGCGGGGAGCGGTTCGGGCCTTAGCTCGGTCGTCAAGCCGAGCCGGGCTCATCCCCGCAGGCGCGGGGAGCGGGGACGAGCAGCCCGTGCCCGCCCCACATCGCCAGGGCTCATCCCCGCAGGCGCGGGGAGCGGACAGTGGGCGGTAGCACCAGGTAAACCGGCTTGGGCTCATCCCCGCAGGCGCGGGGAGCGGCGGTGCGCGACGGCGCCCGCACCAACAAGGACGGGCTCATCCCCGCAGGTGCGGGGAGCGGGCCGAGACCGCGCTGGACAACCTCCCCTACCTTGGGCTCATCCCCGCGGGTGCGGGGAGCGGGCCTCGAGGCGGGTGGCCAGTCGCGTCCCGGCGGGCTCATCCCCGCGGGTGCGGGGAGCGGCCTTCTCCTCGAGGCGTTGAAGTACGCGGACGAGGCTCATCCCCGCGGGTGCGGGGAGCGGACGAAGCCCGAACGGCCGCGATCGAGGCCGTCGGGCTCATCCCCGCGGGTGCGGGGAGCGGCGGTCGGTGGCGGCGGCGCGGTAGGTGTCGAGGGGCTCATCCCCGCGGGTGCGGGGAGCGGACGGCGTCATGCCGATCCTCTTCGTGATCGGCGGGCTCATCCCCGCGGGTGCGGGGAGCGGCAGGTGCGCTGCTCGGCGCACGGCTCGCACAAGGGCTCATCCCCGCGGGTGCGGGGAGCGGTGCCGGCCGCCGTGCAGCGCGACCGCGGCACCGGGCTCATCCCCGCGGGTGCGGGGAGCGGCGGACGGGCCCGGTCGTGACTGCCCGGCGCCGGGGCTCATCCCCGCGGGTGCGGGGAGCGGGGTACTCGGCGATCGTGTGCTGCTCGTGGCCCGGGCTCATCCCCGCGGGTGCGGGGAGCGGCCGCCCCGGCTCCGGACGCCGCCCCGGACACCGGGCTCATCCCCGCGGGTGCGGGGAGCGGTGACGATGATTCAGCCTCAAACCGCACAAAACAGGCTCATCCCCGCGGGTGCGGGGAGCGGGAAGTGCAGGACATCAGGATGAGCGCGGCCATGGGCTCATCCCCGCGGGTGCGGGGAGCGGCGGCCGTCGCGCAGTTCGGCGAGCGGGATCACGGGCTCATCCCCGCGGGTGCGGGGAGCGGTCTTCCGCGAACTTCTTCAGGTTCCGGTAGGTGGGCTCATCCCCGCGGGTGCGGGGAGCGGCCGCAGCGCATCCGGTGCGCCTGGAAGTTGGAGGGCTCATCCCCGCGGGTGCGGGGAGCGGGCATTGGTACAACCACTTGTGCATCGTGCTGTGGGCTCATCCCCGCGGGTGCGGGGAGCGGTCGAAGACGGCGGCGCCGGTGCGGGTGAAGTGGGGCTCATCCCCGCGGGTGCGGGGAGCGGGGCCGTCACCTTCTGCGCCTCGGCGAGGAGCTGGGCTCATCCCCGCGGGTGCGGGGAGCGGGGACAGGTGAAGGTGACGCAGAACCTGGTTGAGGGCTCATCCCCGCGGGTGCGGGGAGCGGGCAGTTCGAGCGCGTACGCCTTTCCCTCTTTGGGGCTCATCCCCGCGGGTGCGGGGAGCGGCTCGTAACCCCACGTCACACCTTGTTACCCCCGGGCTCATCCCCGCGGGTGCGGGGAGCGGGTTCTTCTTGGCGGCGGACGCGCTCACAGGCTGGGCTCATCCCCGCGGGTGCGGGGAGCGGTGCGTCGCGTCCCGGCCCTTGCTCGTGATGATGGGCTCATCCCCGCGGGTGCGGGGAGCGGGCCAGCAGCCGCATCCGCCAGGTGCAGGGCGAGGGCTCATCCCCGCGGGTGCGGGGAGCGGTCGCCGTCCAGCGGCTCCACGGTGACGGTGGTGGGCTCATCCCCGCGGGTGCGGGGAGCGGTCGACCTCCAGCACGTAGGGCACGGCCACCAGGGGCTCATCCCCGCGGGTGCGGGGAGCGGTACTTCTCGGTGAAGGTGCCCGGCACCCCACCGGGCTCATCCCCGCGGGTGCGGGGAGCGGGTCCGGCGGTCGCCATGACGGTGGTGTCCATGGGGCTCATCCCCGCGGGTGCGGGGAGCGGCGGTTCGCGGAGCTGCTGGGCGGCGCCGGCATGGGCTCATCCCCGCGGGTGCGGGGAGCGGCTTGCGGGTCTGGATCTCGATCGCCTTGACCTGGGCTCATCCCCGCGGGTGCGGGGAGCGGGACCGTCACCGTCGTTGAGAGGTCATGGACCTGGGCTCATCCCCGCGGGTGCGGGGAGCGGCTGACGTCGGACGGTCGGCAGGCGCTCGCCCCGGGCTCATCCCCGCGGGTGCGGGGAGCGGCGTACATCGGCCGTCCGCAGGCGTCCAGGCGGGGGCTCATCCCCGCGGGTGCGGGGAGCGGGACGCGGAGACCGCCGAGCGACTGGCCACGTCGGGCTCATCCCCGCGGGTGCGGGGAGCGGTCCGGGCCCTGCCCGCGCCGGGAGCGGTAGTCGGGCTCATCCCCGCGGGTGCGGGGAGCGGCTGTACTTCTGGCTGAGCCAGACGGCGTAGCCGGGCTCATCCCCGCGGGTGCGGGGAGCGGACGTGAGTCACCAGTACCCGCACACGCCGGCTGGGCTCATCCCCGCGGGTGCGGGGAGCGGGTCGGGGCCGGAGTGGTGCCGGGGGTGGTGCGGGGCTCATCCCCGCGGGTGCGGGGAGCGGCGGAACTCCTCGATGCCGTCGGCCGTGCGGAAGGGCTCATCCCCGCGGGTGCGGGGAGCGGGCAGGGGACGAAAGCTCCCACGGCGGGCCGGAGGGCTCATCCCCGCGGGTGCGGGGAGCGGCATTCAAATCCGCTGCGCGGATTTGAAATTGAGGGCTCATCCCCGCGGGTGCGGGGAGCGGAGCCGAAGATGTGGGCGCAGTACGCCCGCGGCGGGCTCATCCCCGCGGGTGCGGGGAGCGGGGGGCCGGGGGACGCTGCCCCCCGGTCGGGGCGGGCTCATCCCCGCGGGTGCGGGGAGCGGCTCTGGCGATGAGGCCCGGCCGGGGCGTTGCTGGGCTCATCCCCGCGGGTGCGGGGAGCGGTTCCTCGCAGGCCGCTGACCTGCATGTCCGTAGGGCTCATCCCCGCGGGTGCGGGGAGCGGCGACCCCCGCCGGCGCCCCCGTTGTTGCTGTTGGGCTCATCCCCGCGGGTGCGGGGAGCGGGGCGCCGGACGCCGCGTCGCGGGCGAGGTTGAGGGCTCATCCCCGCGGGTGCGGGGAGCGGGACAACCGCAGGTCAACGAAATCCGTAACGGCGGGCTCATCCCCGCGGGTGCGGGGAGCGGCACGTCGGCTGGGACCTCCCTCCGCAGGAGTGGGGCTCATCCCCGCGGGTGCGGGGAGCGGGATGCCCGCACCGATTGGTGCGGGCATCAGTCGGGCTCATCCCCGCGGGTGCGGGGAGCGGGCGGTGGCCCAGTAGACGAAGGACGCCCGGTCGGGCTCATCCCCGCGGGTGCGGGGAGCGGCAGCGGGAGACCCACTCTCCCGGGATCCGGGAGGGCTCATCCCCGCGGGTGCGGGGAGCGGCTGGCCTCCACCGCGTCCGCGCAGGAGCGCATGGGCTCATCCCCGCGGGTGCGGGGAGCGGCTCTCGCAGTTCGAGCACAGCAGCGCCTGGCCGGGCTCATCCCCGCGGGTGCGGGGAGCGGAAGGTCCAGCCGCACCTCTCGCACATGACGTGGGGCTCATCCCCGCGGGTGCGGGGAGCGGTTGAAGCGGGCCGCCATCAACCTGGGGAACCAGGGCTCATCCCCGCGGGTGCGGGGAGCGGCTTCGTGAGCTGCGCTTTTATCAAGGGGCGACGCTTGTTTCAGCAAGGATGAGAGAAAAGGACATACGGAATAAACGGGAACCCGTTCGGTCAGAGATGTCTCCACGCCACAGGCTACGCGCTCACGCCAGGCCCCTCGAGTGAGACCGACAAAGCCCCAAAGACATCCCGTGAGGCCCGGCTCCCCTATTACCGAGCCGGACCCGAGACCGCCTGTGCGTCCCGCGGTTCGCAACGAATCGTGGGAAGGAAGGCACGGCCGGTTCTCACCACGACCCAGCATTCGCCAGGATCAGAAGGCCTCCGCGTACAAGACGCCAGCACCTGAATGCGGACTCGCCGGAGTCGCGACGTAGTGAACCTCAATCGCAGAAGCCCTATCAGTACGGGCAATCCGCGCAAACATGCCCGAAAGGCCGACCCGTTGATGACAACGCTACGGCGCCCGGTTGCCGAAGCGGCGGCGCTTGGATGCCTTGCTCCAGCCTGAAGAAGGTGATGAGCGAGCCGGGCGGGCGGAAGGGCGGAAGATGAGGGTGAGGCCCTCATGGTCTACGGGATGCCATTTGTGGTCGTGGGTGCGGAAGGCGTAGCCCTGTTCGGAGTTGGTGGAGTAGGCGAGCAAGGCGCGGCCGTTGCCGGCGTACTGGCGAACCTCGTCCCACAGGGCGTCGCGGATGCGGGCGGACGGACTGCCCAGGAAGACGCCCGGGGAGATTTCCAGGAGCCAGCGGGTGAGGAAGCCACGCAGGCCGACCGGGCAGTGCGTGAGGACGATGACCGTCACCAGATGACGCCGTCCCGCGCGAGGGCGTCCTGGGTACTGACCTCCTGAGCCAAGGTGCCGCCCCGGCTGTCTCCGTGATCACCGTAGTTGCGGCCGGCGGCTACTTCGGACCCCCGGTCGGACAGGAGGGTGACGTGGTCACCGTCGTCCGGCCGGTCGACTCCCGCGGGCGCGATCAGTCCCTGGATGTCGCGCACGCACCGGTCCAGCAACCCGGCGCTGTTGATGCGGTCACGCAGCGCACGCCGAGTTCGGGGACCGATGTCTTCCGGGCCCTCTGCGGCGACCTCGAAGGCGACGGGGATGCCAATGTCCGTCTTGTAGAAGTCGGCCACGTCGAGGACGAAGGACAGCTCGTGGCCCGAGTGGACGAAACCGAGCCCTGGGCTGCAGCCCAACGCCGCGACCACGGTCTGGGCGATGCCGTACATGCACTGCGCGGCAGCGGTGACGGCCTGGTTCGGGGCGTCCCCGGAGTTGAAGTCGCCGGGGGTGAACCTGCGGCCGCGCCAGGTGACACCGGTGCGGTCGGCCTGCTCCGCGTAACAACGCTTGACCCGATCGCCCTCGCGGCCGAGGAGCTGGCGGCGGGTGCATCCCGCCGGATCCTCGTCGGGGAAGCGGAGGCGATACATGGCCCTGGCGACATTGAGCCGGGCCCGCTGATTCGCCCAGGCCACGGCCTGGGCTTCCACGAGAGCGGAAGAGCGGCTCAGCGCCCGGCCACCGGCGTAGAAACGTACGCCGTTCTCGCCGACCCATACCACCACGGCGCCGCTCTCGCCGAGAACTGCCATGGCCTGGTGGGTGATCCGTGTGCCCGGGCCGAGGAGCAGTGTGCCGATCGTCGCCGACGGGATGTGCCGCACTCCCTCCGCGTCCTCGGCGGTGATGGCATTGGCGTCGCGGTGCACCACACAGCGTTCGAGGTAGACGAAGGACAGACGGTCACCGACGCGGGTGAGCTGCCGCGGGCTGGAGACAGGACGCCTGCTGATGGTGGTCATCGGCTACTCCGCAGGGGCCAGGGTCATGAGCCCACAGCCGTACGCCTTGGCCTTGCCGAGACCGGAGGTGAGGGTGCGGCGGAACGCATCGGGATCGAGGACGCGGAGGCGCCCGTCGAAGGTGACCCGGGTCAGTGTCACCTTGTGCGCGCGGGCGTCGGACTCGTTCCTCTTACGGAAGGCGAGGTCGCTGCGGTTGTGGACGACGACCTCGTGCCAGGCGGCGTCGAGGCCGTCCGGTCGGCGCTCTGCCTTTTCCACGATCTCGAAACCGGCATCCACCTGCCGTTTGAGCAGCCAGTCCAGTTGATGGCGTGGGGTGACGTGCGCGGTGCGCTTGGTCGGCTCGGCGTCGTGCCGCCGGATGCTGTGCACCGGGTTGGCGGTGAGCCGAAAGGCCCAGGTGTCGGCTGCGGCGAGGCGGGCGAGGAAGGGCCCGTACGGCTTCGTCTGCCAACCGCCCGTCGTCGGCCAGCCCGCCTGCTCCACGAGGTGGGTGAGGTCGGGCCGGTCGGGGCTGACGACGTAGAGCAGCACTTCGCTGCGGGACTGCTGGTCCAGGCGCCACAGCACCCTGGGGCCGTCGCCCTGGTGGTCGGGCTTCTCCGCGAAGGACGCCATGACTGCGGCATGGAGGCTCTGCGGCGAAGTGATCAGCCGACGGGCGCCCATGCGCGCGGTGTTGAGGCGGAATCGGGTCAGAAACATGGTCAGTCTTCCAGTAGCCCCATCGGATCGTGTTGCAGCGGTGGCGGTGGCGGGGACGCCCGGCGGGCCGTGCTCAGTGGATTGGCAACGGTGACGGCACCTGAGTGGACTTCGCGCAGTCCGTACCTGCGGTGGCGCGGGTCAAAGCTGAGCGGCTGATCCCGTAGTGCGTCACCGGGGCCGTCGGCGGCGGCAAGGTCGGCGATCACTTCGAGTGCGATGCGTCGCTCGCGGGCGCGGCGGCGCTGGAACCAGGCGGCTGCCTGCCAGGGCTCGGCCCGCAACGCCCGCCACAGGCCGCCGCGATGGACACCGAGGTCGATCGGGCGGGACGGCGGGCAGGAGCGACGGCCGAGGAACGGCAGGAACGTCGGGGCCCGCACCGCCGCGTACAGCGCGTCGATCAAGGATTCGTCGCCTTCGACAGCTGCGACGAAGACCGCGTCGGAGAGGTAGAAGCGTTCGGAGACCGGCATGGACTTCCCGGTGTCGCCGTGGTGCGCGGTCTGGTAGTCGCGTACACGGGTGCCCGGCTGATCGAGCCGGACGGCGAACGTGAGCGCGGCGAGATCGGAGAGGTCCGCGCCCCGCTCGCGGCCCTGAGCTGCGGCGAGCAGCCCGAGCACTCCGCTCTTGGTGGGTGCCCGCTCCGTAGTACGCCGCGCGAAGCGCGACGATGCACCCCAGGACTGGAGCGGGCCCGCGAGACGCAGCGTCAGGACGCCGGTGCGTTCGCTCATGCGGGACGATCCTGGCCCTCGGGTGCCTGTCCCGCCAGCCGTTCGGAAACCTCGTCGCTCACTTCGTCGAGCAGACTGCTGATCGTGACCGCGGTGCCGAGCGCCGCCAGCGGCTCGGTTGCCGCGCCCGCCCTGAGCACCCAGCTCTTGTCGCCGGTGACCTCGTACGCCTTCTCGATGTCGGAGACATGGGCGAGCAACTGGGCGCACGCGCCCCGCAGGTGGCCGCCGGAACCCTGAGGGGCGAGGACGGGCTCCTCGAAGGCGGAGACGAAGCTGATGGGCCTGGCCGAGCGGAGGCTGACGAGGACGGCTTCGGGGAGGGTGTGGTTGCCGAAGGTGTTGACCTTGCCGGTGGGCATGGAGGCCACGAAGCCGTGCAGGAAGGCCCGCACCGCCCTGCGTACCGGCTCGTCCAACGGCTGATCCGGGCGCCGTCCGACACCTAGGTTGTCGCGCAGCCGGTCCACGTCGAGAGCGGCGTAGCGGTAGAGCGTCGCCGAGTTGAAGTCGACCGTGCCGATCATTCCGGCGCCGGACTCCTCCGCCTTCTCGTTCTGGTCGTCCACCGCGGTGAAGTAGTCGGACTCGTTCTCGACCTGATGGACGCTGATGGCGTGTGCGACCTGGGCCGCGGCGTCGACGTTGATGTCGGCGGAGTCGGCGACCATGCGCCCGAACAGCGCGATGTCCACCGAGTGCCGGGTGTCGGCGATCTCGCGGGCCCGGTTCTTGTTCTCCTTGGCTTTCAGGTACGCCGTGATGTCATCGGCTCCCTCGACCGCGAGGCGCGCCAGACCGTCGATCTGGCGCGCGCTGAGGAACATCAGGTACGAGGACTCCGGCGGCGGCTCCGGCTCGCCCTTCTTCTTCGCGCTCTCGGCCTTCCGGCGCGGCACCTCGATCTTCGAACCCGTCGCGGCGTAGAGCGTTTCGGCGGCCAGTGCCATCGCCGTGGCGCCGTCCAGTGACGGTTCCACGGTGGTGATCCGCTCGGCCAGCAGCTCGGCCACCCGGCGGGTGCGAATGCCTAGTTCGTCCGGGTCGAGAAGGTCCTGGAACGCTCGCCGGGTCGCCCTTTTCCATGCCTGGCTGGAGACGCGGGCACGGCGGACGCCGCCGTAGACCGCGGTCTTCGGGGTACCGGTGTCGTCGCGGTTGAGGTTGCTGGGCGGCACGGTCTGCAGCACGTGCACGTCGATGATGGTGCGGCTCACGGGGTGTCGTCCTCCGGGATGGTCGTGTCGGGGTCCTGCGGGCCGTCACTGTCGCCCGCCGCGTCCGGCCCGGCTGTCGCTTCGCCGTTGCCGGAGGCCGACCGGGGGACGGCGAGGTAGGAGCGGCCCCAGGAGCGGCGCACCGACTGAGGGCCGCCGGGGTTCTGCCAGGTGTGGAGCTGGTCGGCCAGCAACCCGTAGTCGAGCGGAACGGCCTCGCGGCGCAGCAGGAGAACGAGGTCGCGCAGCCGTCCGGCGAGCACCACGGGAGTGGCGGCCGTGCCCACCCGGACGAAGCGCTTGCGCGTCGGCTCGTCGATCTCGGCCCCGGAGGCCAGGCGGCGTACGGCGGCGCCGAGTTCAGGGCCGGGCCTGCGGTGCATACGAGCGGTGTGATGGGACTGCTGATGGAGCGACCACAGGGTGACGGCAGCATGCGCGGCCTCTTCGGCCTGCCGCATGGCGTCCTCGGTCAACTCGCGGCGCTCGTACCGCTCGTAGAGAGGTTCGGTGCCGATGAGGCCCCACAGGTCGGTGGTCTCTCCGGCAGGTCGGCCGATGCCGCGTCGCAGCCGGGCCATGGCGCCGACGGCATCGCTGCGGTCGTCCAGATAGCCGCGCTGCAGCCACGTGATGCGCCGGTGGACGGCGGCGCCGACCGGACCGAGGGGTGCCTGCCGCGTACCGGACGTGACAGGGGCGGGACGGCTGGTGGTCATACCGGCGACTCCACGGGAGCAGGTCGGGCGGGCGGTGGGTCCGGCGGGCCGTCGTCATCGGTGGCCAGGAGTCCGTCGAGGCGTTTGCGGAAACGGAGTTCGGCTGCGGCGTCGTTCAGCCATCGAGGCCCGCCCGAGGTCTCCACGATGCGTCCTTCCCAGGCGGACAGTCCGGCGTCGTCCAGCAGGCCGGTCCCCAGGTCGCCGACGATCCGGTGTACCTCGCGCTTCCAGTGGTCGCGGTGCTCTTCCGGGTCGGCGGCGGCGCCCAGGTCCCGCAGCCACCGGCGGTAATGGGTGTCGAGGGTGCCGAATCCCTGGTCGCGGGCGGCGTCCCTGCGGGGTTCGGGATTGGCCCCGGATGCCAGGGCGAGGTCGGTGGCGAGGTCGGCGAGCACGCCTACGGCCTTCTCCGCGTCGTTCAGGGCGTCCACGGCCTTCTGCCCGTACCGCCGGTCCTCACGGTGGAGCAGCACCACGGGCATCAGGACCCCGTCGTCCACCACCTCATCGATCACCGACTGCTGGGTGCCGTACCGCGCGCCGATGACGCGGGTGCGGATCAGATGGCCGCGCGGCAGGAACCCTTCGGTGGACAGCCGGGCGATCCATTCCACGATCCCGGGCCGCAGGCGCTGGGCGCCGTCCCGTCCCTGCTCCGTCGCCACCTCCCGGCCGGTGAGGAGGCCCTCCATCCCCCGCCAGGCCATCCGCGACGGATCGTGGTCCTGCGGCAGGTAGACGAGCGCTTCGCGGCGTTTTTTCTCCTGCGCCGGGCTGCGGCGCCAGCCTGTCATCGGTTCGTACGGCAGTTTGTTGTGTGGTTCGAGGCGGTCTCCGTACGCGAGCACGACGCCGTGGACGCCGTCGGCGTCGTGGTGCAGCCGGATACGGCGTGACTGCCAGGTGTACAGGTCCCGCAATCCGTAGGGACGCTGCGCGAGGTCCCGGGCCTCGTCCGGTCCGCACGGCTCGGCCCGCCACGCCGGACGGTCGGCCCGGTCCGTGTGCAGCCCTGAGGAGTCCGCGGCCATCAGGTTGAGCAGCAGCGTCTCGTGGAGGTTGTCGCCCTCCACGAAGACGCCGCCGAGGTTGCCCGCCCACGCCACGCCCTGGGGGTAGCCCTTGCCTGCCTTCACCCGTGGGTCGCCGACCGCACCGGACTTGATGCCCGAGGGGTCGAATGCCTGGGCGTGCACCAGCCATCGGGCGGCCTCTGCCCAGCCGAGCCGGTCGACCCCCGGCATACGCATGCTGAAGAACGGTTCCCCGTTGGGCACATCGGCGACCACGCGGTTGAGGGAGAAAACCTCGTCCTTGGCCGTTCGCAACCCTGCGACCTGGAAGAACGGACGCTCGGGGTGCAACAGGTCGAAGCGATCGCGGTGCTGGTGAAGGTAGTCGGCGACACGACCTGCGTACGGTTTCTCGGACAGCCACAGCTCCTCCCACTCGTCGCTGTCGGCCGGCGCCGCGCCATTCCCCGGCCCGCCGAGCGCGTCATGGAGGATCGCCAGCAGCAGTCGGATCAGGGCGAAATCCTGGGTCGGAAGATCACCGACAAGCCGACGGATATCGCGTGCCTGGTCGAACACCTCCAACAGGGACAGTTCGCGCTCCGTACCGTCGGCAAGCTGAACGGGCAACCAAGGCCGATGGGTCAGTTGGAAGGACGGCACCGCGGGCGTCGGCGCCGCTCCCCTTCCCTGGCTCGATTCCTCGCGGGTCACCAACAGGCCCTCATCGGGGTCGTACGCCAGATTCCGCCCCGCCAGCCGGGCCTGGCAGTCCTCGTCCAGCGCGAGGATCAGCTCTCCGGCGAGCCAGTGGCTCTCCTTCTCCTGCCAGGCGGGGACGTACAGCTCCTCCAGTTCGGCGAGGGCCTGGTCCGCCTTGTCGGGGAAGGAGAAGTGATAGGGCAGCCGCAGGCCGCTCGCGGCGGCGGCCCGTGCGGCGCGCGCGGACGGTACGGCGTCGGTGGGCAGTTCGAGTCCGCCGCGGCCCTTGTCCAGCCAGGGCAAGGTGCACAGGGTGCCGTCGTCCCGGCGCATGACGACCAGGACCTCCAGGCTCTCCCGGCTGTCCCGGACCTGCGCTCGTCCGGCCCTGCTGTCATCCGCGTCGCCGACGCCCGCGCCGATCCAGCCGATGAGCGGCCGCCCCGCCTTCCGTACCTCGTCCAGCCGGAAGACTTCCGCCTTCCGCTGCTGTTCGGCGTGGGCTTCGCGGTGCCGGGTCCGCGCGGGATCGGTGGTCTCCTCCCAGCTCCGTGGGCAGGGTTCGTCGGCTCCGTACGCCTGCTGGACGAGAGGGCTGATGTCCTCCGGCAGCCGCACCGGCCGTCCTCGCCTCCCGGGCGCTCCGAGGTGTGGGGTGAGGACGGCCAGCGACCGGAGCAGCGGATACGCGCCGTAGACCGTGCCCGAGCCTTTGACGGGCGTGGGCGCCGGATCCGTCCCCCAGTCGACGCCGGTCACCAGGCAGCGCGGCTGCCGCAGGCGCCGAGGACGGTCGCGCTGCCGCTCACCGCGCGGATGGCGGTGCAGCCGTCCCATGCGCTGAAGCAGCAGGTCCACGGGGCACAGGTCGGTCACCAGCAGGTCGAAGTCCACGTCCAACGACTGCTCGGCCACTTGGCTCGCGACGACGATGTGCGCCTCTTGCGGACGGTGCGGTGACGTGCCGTTGTGGTCCGGTGGCCCGAACCGGGTCAGCAGCGAGGCGTCCTTACGCGCCCGGTCGACATCGATGAAGCGCGCGTGCGCGACAGTGACGTGCTCGGCACCGAACCTCGCTCTGAGCGCGGCAGCCGTGTCCGTCACCCGGTCGACCGTGTTGCGGACGACGAGCGCACAGCCGCCGTCGGCCAGTTCCACTGCCAGACGGTCCGCCAGTGCGGTCTCGTCATCCGCCAGGCGCTCCAACACCACGTCGCTCCGGCGCCCGGAGGCCGCGGGCGAGGCTGTGACCGGCTCCGCTCCGGGGGCGACAGCAGTCAGAAGCGGATAGCCCGTGGCAGCGCCGAGCGTATCGGCGCTCTCCCCGGTGTACGCCTCCGCCAACTCCTGCCGCCGACCTGCCGGAAGCGTCGCCGACAGCACCACGACGGGAACGCGATACGCCCCCAGCCACGACAGCACCCGGTCGAGATAGGTGTTCATATAGGCGTCATAGGCATGTACTTCGTCGATGACGACGACCTTGCCCACCATCGCCAGGTGCCGAAGGGCCAGGTGCCTGCTCTTGAGGCCGGTCATCAGCAACTGGTCGATCGTTCCGACGGCGAACGAGGCGAGCAGGCCCTTCTTCCGTCCCCGTAGCCACTGGTGCGCGACGAGATCGGCGGAGGCGGACTTCTCACCGCCCTCGGGACGTTCGTCCTCGCCGTATGCGTCCACGGCGGCGATGGTGCGGTGGCTTTCGCGCATCAGGGCGGCGTAGTCCTCCTGGAGCGCCGCCTTCGCGTGTGCCAGCAGGACCGAAAGCTGTTCCGGCGAGGAGTCCCCTGCCGTCGCCGACGCGAAGACCGGGAGACGGCCGAGCCAGTCCAGAAGCCGCGGGAACATGGCGTTGCTGGTCGCCATCGTCGGCAGAGCCAGGTAGCATCCGCCCGCACCCGACCGAGCTGCGAACACCTCAGCCGCCGCGAGGGCCGCCTCCGTCTTCCCCTCCCCCATCGGCGCCTCGATGATCAGCATCCCGGGCTGCTCCATGCCCCGGGCCAGCGCGAGCGCCTGCTCCTGCACCGGCCGCACCACAGCACCGGGCGGCAGGGCGAAGCGCGCGGCGAACAGGTCCGCCGCCTCTTCGCACGGCTCGACCGGCGACCACGGGGCGGGCAGTCGAAGCCCTTGCCACGCCGCGGCCACCCGTTCACTTTCGCTCCGGGGGCGCTCCTCGGGAAAGTACGGGAAAAGATCCGGATTGCTGGCGATCCAGTCGCACACGATGACAATCGCGGTCAGCAACACCTGGACCGGCTGGGGAAGTTTCACCCCTCGCCAGTGGGCAAGCCGGTCGTCCACCCCGAAGACGTCGGCAGAGACATCCAGCAGTTCGTTCTGCACCCGCTGCCAGACCACTTCTGCCGACCCCGGCGTCCGCAACAGTTCGGGATGCGCGTCGAGGTTGTGGATCTGCATGTGGTCCGGCGGTACGCCGTGGTGCCCCCCGGCCATCACGGCGAACTGCGCGGAGGCCCTGCGGGTCCAGCCACGCCGTTCTTCCAACCACTCCTGCAGCAGCACCTGCCCGGCCAGCCCATGCGGCGCCAGTCGGCGATCGTCGCCGAATTGCTTACGCGTACGCATACCGAGACCGGCGGCGCTCATCACATCAGCCAGATCATCCACCTGGCACGCGAACGCGGGTGTCGCCTTCCCGATGTCATGCGTCCCCGCCAGCCACACGCACAGTCGCCGCCCGTCGGCCTCCCTCTCGGGAAGCGACTCCGCGATCAACTCCTTCACGTTGCGCGGCAGCCAGTGATCCCACAGCAGCCCGGCAACGGCAGCACTGTCCGCCATGTGCCGCCACAGCGGCAGCCACTTCGCCGTCAGCCGGTCGTGCTTGGCCCACACGGTCCGAACCGCGCCGGTCAAACGGTCGCCGAGATTTGCGGGCGGATCTCCTTCGCTATGCACGGCGATTACCCAACAGGAACCTGAAGGCCACATAAGGCGATACGGCGCGATTGATCAATATTCATCTTTTGCGGTCAAGGTTCGAAACAACACGCAGAAACCAAGTCTGCGATCGACAGAAACTGCAGCCCACCAAGAGACGAAGTCGGACACTCACCCCGTTCACGCGGTATCAGGACGGGTGGTACCGGCTAAGCCCCCTTGCGACAGGGGGACCAGAATAAAAATGAGCACAGGCTTCGAAGGCCCCGGAAGTGAAGGGAATTCATGAGCAAATCAGAGAATTCCCCACCCCCTCTTCACTCAGGAGGGGACGGAAACTGCATAGATCACTGCAGTCACTCTCCACATCCCTCGGGTTTGCGTCCGCCTTCCTCACCTGCACCACCATCGGCTTCATCGCAGCCTCCCTCGCTACCGTGGCCGACGAAATGTCCGGCGCGTCCTCGTCAAGTGATGGGGGCGGGTTCACAGGAGTAGGGCGATGGTGGCGCCGAGGCCGCCCAGGGCGAGGGCGGTTGCGGCGTGGGGCCAGCCGCCTGTGCCCCAGCGGAAGAAGCGGTCCAGCGCCAGGCGGCCGGGGCCGAGGGCGGCGATGCCGAGGGCGACCAGGGCGATGCAGACGTTGTACTCGACTCCGCCGTCCGTCTCCCAGAGGCCGTGGGCCCCGGTGACGGTGACCATGGCGTTGATCATCACGCCGATGAGGGCGGCGGCCGCGAGCGGGGTGAGCAGCCCGAGGGCCAGGCCGAGGCCGCCGAGGAATTCGGAGAGGCCCCCGATCACGGCGAAGAGTTTTCCGGGCTGGTAGCCGAGGGCGGCGAACCCCTTTCCGGTGTCCGTCAGGCCGGCGCCGCCGAGAATGCCGAACAGTTTCTGCGAGCCGTGCCCGGCCATCAGCAGCCCCACCGTCAGCCTGATCAGCAGTAGTCCGGCATCGGCGGCGGAGGATCTCGCCGGGGCCCGGCCCCGTACCGACGGTTCCGTCGCAGCCAAGGGGCGGTAGTAGTTCATGAGCTTGGTGATCATGAGAACGCTCCGGTCGAAAGCGGCCGTGTGCTCGCCCCGTGGCCGCCGTCCGCCACCACCTCGGCACCGCGACCGCGTCCTGGACCTACCGGCCGAACCCGGCCGTGGCACCGGACGGCGCCGGATGACACCCCCGGTCGAGAGCTTGGAGACGTCGCTGTGTGAGTTGTGAGCGATGAGTCGTGGTGTAGGGGCTGTGCGTCGCGCCCCTCTATTCCTTGACGGGTTCCCTCCGGATGTGGCGCGCCCCGGGATGCGGGGCGGGAGTGCGGACCGTGTCGCGTGCAGGCTCCGGGTGCCCGGCTGCCGGGTGCCGCCGGGAGGCCGTACCGGTACCGACGGGCTCGATCGCGTCGGGACCCGCAGCAGGACGCGGCGATGTGTCGCAGCTCACATTTTCACCGTAGCGCGCTCCGCCACCGCCCCGTACGACGACCGCAACGGCCGCCCACTCTCCCACACGACGAGGCGCCGCAAAGCCCGCCGTCGGTGGATCACCGCCCGCTACGGAGCCAGGTCGCCCAGCCGCAGCCCCGCCCGCTACGGCGCCAAGCTGCCCAACCACAGCACGTCACGGGCTCGGGTCATCGCCACGAACAGTTGGCTGCGCAGCAGCTCGGCGCGTTCGCGGGACGTTTCGGTCGCCGCCGTGCCGGGGGCGGCGGGCGGTGTGCCGTTCGGCGGCGCGGCGTCGTACTGCGGCAGATAGACGCGCTTGAACTCCAGGCCCTTGGCCCTGAGGTAGGTGCCCATCTTCACGGCGTCCACGGGGTGGCCGTCGTAATGCTCCAGCAGGCACACCGGGATCTCCGCGCGGGTGAGAAGCCGCTGGTAGTGGCCGATGGATCGCTTGGAGGGGCAGAGGACGGCGGCGTCGGCGCGCGCACCGTCGGGGAGTGCGCGCAGGGCGGCCAGGAGTGCCTGGTCGTGTGCGGCCACGGTCGGCTCCGTGACGCGGACGACCTGGCCGTCGTGGTAGGTGAGGTCCACGTCCCGGACGCCCGGTGTGCGTAGACCGTCGATGTCGTCGAAGGCATCGTCGGCGACGACGGCGAGAACCGCGTCGAGGATCTGCTTGCTGTTGCGGTAGGCGGTAGTTGGTGCGCAGCACCTGTCCGCGGTCGCCGCGGATGTCGATACCGGCGTCGGCGAGCCGGAACCCGCCCGGGTGGACGGACTGCTGGCCGTCGCCGACCAGGAGCAGCCCATCGGGGGCGTCGCCGACCAGGGCGTGCAGCAGCCGCACCCCGACAAGGGTGAGGTCCTGGACCTCGTCGACGATCACCGCGGCGTGGCGGGGCCCGTCCGCGGACCGCTCCACCTCCGCCAGGGCGAGGGAGCGACCCCCCCCCGGAGGCTCCCCCGCGGCCAGGTGCCCCCGATGAGATCATGACCCCTTGCGCGCCCCGGCTCCCTGGCGCCGGGGGCGGCGTACGGGCCGCCCGGGTGGCGCGGGCCGGTTCGTGCCGCGGGTGGGGTGCCGGTGGCGGTCGAGGCGACGGAGGGGGACCCGTGGGCGAGGGGGTCGGGGCGTGGATACGCGTGCCGGTGGGGGGCGAGGGAGGCCGCTGGGACACCCGGGGGTCGGTGCGGCGGGTGCTGCTCGTGGTGCACAACGTGACCTCCGCGACCCGGCTGCTCGACGTGCTGCCGCTGCTCCGTGACTGGCGGATCCAGTTGCTGGCCACCTGCACCGGCTCGTCGCCCTTCCAGGCGGGGGTGCCGGAGCTGCTGGCCGAGGTCGGGGTGCCGGTACTGCCCTGGGCACAGGCGCTGCGGACGCCGGTGGACCTCGCCGTCTCCGCCAGCTTCGGCGGCCAACTCCATGAGCTTTGCGGCAAATTGACCGTATTGTCGCACGGCGTTGGGTACAATAAGACGCTGGCGACGCCGGACGCCGGACGCCGGACGCCGGACGCCGGACGCCGGACGCCGGACGCCGGACGCCGGACGCCGGACGCCGGACGCCCTCCCACCCCGAGCAGCTCGCGCGGTTGCGGGAGGCGTGCCCGGCCGCCGCGCACACCGCGGTGCTCGCCGGGGACCCCTGCTTCGACCGGCTGCTGGCCGCCCGCCCCTACCGCGAGCGTTTCCGCCGGGCCCTCGGGCTGCGGGCCGGGCAGCGGCTGATCGTGCTCAACTCCACCTGGAATCCCGCCTCGCTCTTCGGTGACGGCGGCGACGACCTGCTGCCCTCCCTCCTCCCCCGGCTGACCGGCGAACTCGCCGCCGACGACCACCGGCTCGCCGCCGTCCTCCACCCCAACATCTGGCACGGCCACGGCCCGGGGCAGGTACGGGCCTGGCTGGAGCGGGCGCGCCGCGGTGGCCTGGCGCTGCTCGATCCGCTGACCGAATGGCGCCAGGCGCTCCTCGCCGCCGATCTGGTCATCGGCGACCACGGCTCGGTCACGTACTACGCCGCCGCCCTCGGCACCCCCGTCCTCCTCGGCGCCGCCCCGCTCGACGGGCTCGATCCCGCCTCGCCCGTCGCCGACTTCGTCCGTACCGCGCCCCGCCTGGACCCGCTCCGGCCGCTCCGCCCGCAGCTGGAATCCGCCGTCGACGGCCACCGGCCGCACCCCGGACCCGCCGCCCTCACCACCTCCGTGCCGGGAGAGTCGGCCGCCCGGCTGCGCGCCCTCTTCCACGGCCTCATCGGCATCCCCGAACCCGACGCGCCCGCCCTCCTCGACCCGCTGCCGCTGCCCGACCACACACCCCCGCGCCGCACCACCTCGCTCCGGGTGCTGACCCGCCTCCTCGGCCCGTACGAGGTGGCGCTGCGCCGCTACGCGGAACCGTCGTACGACCCGGAGGAGCCCGACGGGCCCGAGGAGCCGCCCGCGGGCACCGCCCGCGGCGGCCGGGCGGGCGGGTGTGCGCCGGTGCAGGAGCATCTGGCGGCGCACGAGGACACCGCGGACCGGGGAGCGGTGGCCGCGGCGGATGTGATCTTCCGGGACGGCGCGGCCGACGATCCGCGGCTGGGACCGCCCGCGGCGTGGTGCGCCGAGGTGCTCGCCCGGCACCCGCAGTGCGCCCTCGCCGCCTACGTCAGCGCCGCGGGCACCTGCACCGTCCGCGTCCGTGGCGGCGGCGCGTTCACGCTCACCGCCGACGCCTGGGCGGCCGACCCCGCCGCGCACGCCTCGGCGCTCTTCGCCTGCCTGTCCGCGGGCTCGTCGGTGGAACGCCTGATCGCGCACGGGCTGACGGTACGGACCGCCCGGGCCCGCCACCGGGTGACGGTCACCGCGGCGGACGGCGGCGCGGCGACGCCCGGCTGACCCGTCGGCCCGTACCCGCCGCGGCTACTCCGTGTCCCGCGCGACGGCCTCGCGCAGCTCCCGCAGGCGCATCAGCTGGAACCCCGCGCCGCCCTCCGCCAGCAGCCCGGCGGCCTCCTCGAAGTGGGCCAGCGCCTCCCGCGGCCGCCCGGCCTCGCTGCGGGTCTCCGCGAGATCGGTGAGGGCCCGGGCGGTGTTGTACGGGTCGTGGGCGCGGAAGTACGTCAGCGCCTCCTCCAGCCACCGCGTGGCCTCGTCGCAACGGCCCAGGCCACGCAGGGCCCGGCCCCGGTGGCGGCGGAGCAGGGCCCGGGCGCGGGGGACGTCGCGGCTGCCCTCGCCGCCGTCCTCGACCGTGACGAGGACGGCGTCGGCCTCCTCGAAGAGGTCCAGCGCCTCGGCGTACCGCCACTGCCGCAGCCGCAGCAGGCCCAGCGTCTCCACCGCGGTGGCCTGCCCGAGGCGGTGACCGGCCAGCTGCGACACCCGGGCCGCCTGCCGCAGTTCCTCCTCGGCCTCGGCGAAGTGGTCGGCGCCCAGCTCCGTCAGGGCCAGGGCGAGTTGGGTGTGCATCCGGGCCCGCACCCGGGTCTGCGCGCCGGACGCCCCGGGCACCGGATCGCTCCCGGGCGCCAGGGCGCGGGCGGCGCGGACACCGGCCCGCAGCGCCGGGAGCACCTGCTCATGGCGTCCGGCCTTGAGCTGCACCGCCCACAGGGCCTCGCACAACTGCCAGACGCTGTGGTGGTCGCCGTACGCCTCGGCCGCCAGCACGGCGGCCACCAGCGTCGGCAGTTCGCAGTCCAGGGTCGCCAGCGCCGCCCGGGGATCGGCGTACGGGCCGGGCGGCAGCAGGTCGTAGAGCGGGCCGAGGTGCCAGCGCTCCGGGAGGGCGGCGCGGTCGGCGGGCACCGCCAGGCGCAGGGCCCAGCCGACCGTGCGGGAGACGGCGGCGGAGCACCCGGCGGGCCGGTCCTCCCGGGCGGCGAGCGCTTCGGCGTGCTGCCGGACGAGCGGGCGGTGGTGGTACCGCACGCCGTCGCGGGTCTCCAGGAGTCCGCGGGCGACCAGTTCGCCCAGGAGGCGTTCGGCCTCGGGCCGGCCGATCTCCGCGGTGGCCGCCGCCTGGGCGGGGCCGATGGCGGGCCAGGGGTGCAGTGCCAGCAGCCGGTGGAGCCGGGCGGCGTCGGCGGGGAGCGCGCGGTAGGCGTCGGCGGCGGCGGCGCGTACCGGATCCGGGTCGGGTGCGGCGGGCTCCGGGGCGGGCGGGACGGGCCCGTCCGGGGCGGGGTCCCGCGGCAGGGCCAGGGAGGTGGCGGCGGTGCGCAGGGCGTACGGGAAACCGCCGCACCGGTCCAGGACGGCCTGGAGCGCGGCCCCGTCGTCGCCGCGTCCCCGCACCCCGGTGAGTCGGCCGAGGAGGGCCCGCGCGTCCTTGGCGGCGAGCGGACCGACGGGGACGGGCACGGCGTCGAGCCCGGTCGGCGGGCGGCGCGCGACGACGATGGTGAAGACGCCGGGGGCGCCGGTCAGCAGGGGAGCGACCTGGGCGGCGGACCGGGCGTGGTCGAGGACGACGAGCAGTCTGCGGTCCGCGACGAGGGTGCGGTAGAGGTCGATGCGGTCCTCGGCCGCGGGCGGGACGTCCGCGTCGGCGACGCCCAGTTTGCGCAGGAAGTGGCGGAGCACGGCGGGGGCGTCGGCGGCGCCGTCCGCGCCACCGCGCAGATCGAGGTAGAGCTGACCGTCCGGATAGCGGTGGAGGTTGCGGCTCCCCCAGTGGATGGGTACGGCACTGGTGCCGATGCCGCCCGGCCCGTAGACGACGGCGACGCGGGGCAGGCCGTCGGCCTTGCGTCCGGCCTCCTTGTCGAGCTGCTTGAGGGGCCGTCGGCGGTCGGTGAAGAAGCGGGCGGTGGCCGGGAGCTGGCGCGGGACGGCCGTGGCGCCCGCGGGGGCGGGGGCGGTGCGGAAGAGGACGCCGAGGGCGTGCGCGTACTCGGGGTCGCGCGCGGCGGCACCGGCCAGCACCGCCGCCAACTCGCCGCGCTCCTCGGGGCCGACCGGTGCCGGGACCTCGCGCCCGGCGATCCGGCGGGCGAGCGCACCGAGCGATTCCCAGCCACGTTTGCCCGCTTCTGTCGCCATGGACATCGCCATGGTGGACAGCAGGGACGAAACCGCCGCCATCGACGTGGGATCCAGCATGCCGTCACTCCCCCTGTACGCCGTCCGGTACCACTGCCGGGCGGCCGTGCCGATCCGTCTCCCGCCCGCCGTCCACCGTAGTGGTGGGGCGTCCGGCGGGGTGCCTCTCCCGCACATCCTGCCGGGAGGGGCGCGGGAGAGGCACTCCCTCCGGCCGAGACCGCACCCCTGGTGTCCCACCGTTCACACGGCGCCCGGCTGACACACCGTCCACTCGCTTCCTCCGTAAGTGTTCTGACGTGTCGTCCACCAGACGAACGGAATGTTGGCGGCATTCGACGCGCCCAAAAGTGTTTATTTTTGGCTTGTTTGCATATGACTCTGATCACGTGGGGTTCGGATCCGGATTGCGAACGATCACTCTCGGGCAGATCGTGTGGGCCCGGACTGTCTGGTTCCGGCCCACCCCCCTACCGGGGCGCCGGATGCTACCGGCGCACCGGACTGCCTGCCCATCGGAGTTGAAACATGGACGACAACCTCGTCATCGACGCGGCGGTCCCCGGCCAGTCCGGGTTCGACGAGAAGCAAGTTCCGCTCTATTACACGCGCAAGACCAGGGACATCCTCCACAAATACGGTCCCGGACCCCGCGTCCACTTCCATATGGGGATATTTGACGAAGGGGCGCACCCCAACACCACGGTCGCGCAGCGCGTCCTGCGGCGGCGCATCGTCGAGTCGCAGGAGGCCGTACTCGATCACGCCGCCACGCTCTGGGACGTACCGCGCAACCCCCACGGTCACCTTCTCGACATCGGCTGCGGTGTCGGCGGCGGCTCGATCTACTGGGCACAGAAGTTCGGTGCGCAGGTCACCGGCATCACCGTCACCGGCGAACACATACCGGTCATCAGCGACCTCGCCCGCCGGGCGGACGTCGCCGACCGGATCACGCCGGTCCTCG
Source organism: Streptomyces catenulae (assembly GCF_000718015.1). Taxonomy (GTDB): domain Bacteria; phylum Actinomycetota; class Actinomycetes; order Streptomycetales; family Streptomycetaceae; genus Streptomyces; species Streptomyces catenulae. The sequence continues at coordinate 196,737 of NZ_JODY01000015.1, forward strand.
GCGACATCCACGATCTGACCGACGAGAACCGCTACGACGGCGCCGTCGCCATCGAGAGCTCCGGCTACATGGACCGCGAGCGGCTCTTCTCCGTCGTGGCCAAGGCCCTCAAGCCCGGTGGCTGGTTCGGCATCCAGGAGCACTTCCTGTGCCGCCCGGAGTGGACCGAGTTCATCGACGACTACTACAAGACCCGCCTGGGCACCCTCACCGAGTACATCAACGCCGCGCACGCGGCCGGTCTGGAGCTGGAGCAGGACGAGGACATCACCGACCGCGTCGCGGAGTTCTGGATGCAGTCGATGGCGTGGAGCACCGCGGAGGTGGAGACGATGGACCGCACCGGCGTGCCCTCGCCCATCGCCCGCGACCGGCTGCTGGAGTCGGAGCGCACCCACGGCAAGCTGTTCCGCATCTGGCGTGACCACGCGGTCGAGACCCGCCTGCTGCTCTTCCGCCTGGGAGGCAACTGACCATGACCGTCACCCCCGACGTCCGCACCACCCCGGGCGGCGACCGGTCCCGCCCGTCCCCCATCGGCTGGCAACTCCCACCGTTCTACTGCCCGATCACCCTCACCGGCGACATCCACCCGCGCCACGCGGAGCTGGAGCGGCGCGCCCTGGAGTGGATCGACAGCTACGGCCTCTACCCCGACGCCACCGAGCGTGCCTGGGGACTGGCCACCCACAGCGCGGAGTTCAGCTGCCGGATCATTCCGCACGGCGAGCCGGAGCCCCTCCTCATCTTCATGATGTGGAACTACTGGGCCCACGCCGTCGACGACTGGCTCGACTCCGGCAGCAACGCCACCGCCACCGGCAAGGTCGTCGACACCAGCATCCGGCTGCTCCGCGCCCTGGAGTACCCCGGCTCGGCGATGATGCCGCCCAGCCCGTACACCGACGCCCTGCACGACCTGGTGCGGCGCACCCGCGCCGCGCTGAGCCCCTGGCAGCTGCGCCGCTTCATCGACGGCATCCGGGACTGGCTGTTCGCCTCCTCCTGGCAGACCGCCAACGCCGAACGCGGCGTCATGCCGAGCCTCAACGACTTCGCCGCCATGGCCGTCTCGATCAACGGCACCCGCTTCTCGCTCACCTGGGGCGAGGTGGCGAACGGCGCCGACCTCCCGCCCGACGTGCTGTGTTCCCCGGCGGTCCAGGCGCTCACCGACGCCGCGGGCTTCCTCGTCGGCACCGACAACGACCTGTTCTCCTACGCCAAGGAGGACCATCTGGAGATCCCCGAGCAGAACCTCATCAACGTCATCGCCCACGAGCGGGGCTGCACCCCCGCCGAGGCGCTGCCCGAGGCGGTCGGACTGCGCGACCGGACGATGACCCTCTACCTCCGGCTGCGGGACCAACTCGCCGCCGACGGCGACCCGATGATGCGGCGCTACCTGGACACGGTGGGCGACTACATCGCCGGATGCATCGTCTGGCAGAACAACGCCCCGCGCTTCGCCAGCCCCCGCAACCGCAATCCGCTGCCGGTGCCGGGCTCGTCGTTCGGCATCACCTACCGGGACACGCCCAGCGACCCCTCGACGGACGCACCGGCCCTCCCGGCCATCGCCTGGTGGTGGGACCAGCTGACGTCCCCCGACGCTCCCTGAGCGTGGTGTCCCGCCCCCACCGGGACACCCCCACCAACGGCGGAACCGGCGGCACATACGTACCGCCGGTCCTCGTCAACTCCCCTGCCCGCGACGTGTGGTACGTCGGCAGGGACCGTGCCGCTCAGTGGCCGCTGAACCAGCGACGCCACCAGGTGCTGGTACGGCGCTGCGTCTCCGCCGTGGGCACCGCGACCGGCGGCCGCGGACCGGCCGCCTCGGGCAGCGGCTCCGAACGGCGCGGCGCGGGCAGCTCCGAACTGGCGGTCTGCGTCGGCAGACTCGGCTTCGGCGTGAACCGCACCGGAAGCTCCACCATGTGACGCGACATCAGCGACGAACGGTACGGGATGTCGTGCTCGGCGACGGCCAGCTGAAGGTCGGGCAGCCGGGCGAGCAGGGTGTCGATACCCGTGTCGGCGATGGCGCGACCCACGTCCTGACCTGGGCACTCGTGCGGACCGCCGCTGAACGCGAGGTGCGAGCGGTTGCCGTGCACCGGCTGGGTGAGGTCGGGCCGGATCTCCGGGTCGACATTGCCCGCCGCCAGCCCCAGGAGCAGCATGTCGCCCTCCTTGATGCGCTGACCGCCCAGCTCCGTGTCGCCGGTGGCCCACCGTCCGAGGATGGTGGTGAACGGCGGCTCGTCCCACAGCACCTGCTCCAGCGCATCCGGCAGCGTCATGTGACCGCCGGAGAGGCTGGCGCGGAACCGACGGTCGGTGACGACCATCAGCACGGTGTTGGCGATGAGGTTGGCCGTCGTCTCGAACGCGGCGATCAGCACCACGCGGAGGTGCTGTATGGCCTCGTCGTCGGTGAGCGCGGAGCGGTGCTCCAGCAGCCAGGTGGTGAAGTCGTGGCCGGGGGTGGCCCGCTTGCGCTCCACGAGTTGCTGGAGCGTCTGCATGACGAACTCGTTGCTGGCGACGGCGGTCTCGGTGCCCTTGATCATGTCGCGGGCGGCCTCGACCAGCCGGGGACCGTACGACTCCGGCATGCCGAGGAGCTGCGTCATCACCAGCATCGGCAGATGCTCGGCGAACCGGCTGACCAGATCGGCCTGCCCGGCACCGGCGAACTCGTCGATCAGCTGGTTGGCGAAGCGGGTGACGTAGCGGCGGATGCCGCGCCGGTCGAAGCGGTTGATGGAGTCGGTGACCGCCGCCCGCAGCCGCTCGTGGTCGGCGCCGTCGACAAAGTTGCACACCGGCTGCCAGGCGGCGACCGGGGTCAGCGGGTGCTCCGGGCCGACCCGGCCCTCCCGCATGTCCCGCCAGCGGCGCGAGTCCCGCGAGAAACGGGACGGGGTACGGGCCACGTCCAGGTTCTCGCGGTGCCCCAGCACCAGCCACGCCGGGAGATCGCCTTGCAGCAGAACCGGCGCGACCTGACCGTGTTCGGCGCGCAGCTTCTCGTACAGCCCCATCGGATCGGCCTCGGCCTCCGGGCCGTACAGCCGGCGCAGGCCCTCCGGGCCGACGCCGTGGGCCGGGCAGCCCGGGGGCGGGGTGGGGGAAGTGCTCACAGTGGCTCCTTGGCTCCTCGTCGGCTCACGCCACGGCGAGGGAATGCAGATACCGCATCAACGTCATCAGGACATCGCGGCTTGACGGGCGCAGCCGGGCGTCGCAGTCGACTATCGGCACATCGGCCGGCAGGTCGAGGGCGGCACGGACCTCCTCGACCGGGTGCACCGGCGCGTCCGGGAAGGAGTTGACGGCGACGACGAAGGGGACGCCGCGCTCCTCCAGCCGCCCGATGACGTCGAAGCTGACCTCCAGCCGACGGGTGTCGATCAGCACGACGGCACCGAGGGCGCCGTCGAACAGGCCGTTCCACAGGAACCAGAAGCGCTGCTGTCCGGGGGTTCCGAAGAGATAGAGGACAAGTTCGTCGTTGAGACTGATCCGGCCGAAGTCCATCGCCACGGTGGTGGAGGTCTTGCGTTCCACCCCGATGGTGTCGTCGACGCCGACACCGGCCTGGGTCATCGTCTCCTCGGTCGTCAGCGGACGGATTTCGCTGACGGAGCCGACGAGCGTGGTCTTGCCGACACCGAAGCCACCGACGATCACGACCTTGACCGCTGCCGCCGCACTGTCCGGCAGTTCGTCCTCGGTCCGTGGGCCCTCGGCAGGGTGCTCGACAAGCGTCTCAGAGCTTTTGAAGTCCATGGATCACCGCCTCAATAAGGGCACGGTCGGGAAGTTGAGCGGGAGGTACGGGTGCCCGTGCGACGACGCGGCTGTCCGTCAGCAGGTCACCGAGGAGAACGGTGAGCACGCTGACCGGCAGACGCATGTAGGCGGAGAGTTCCGCCACGGACAGCGGGGAGTGGCACAGCCGCATGATCGTGGCGTGCTCGGGCTGCATGCCCGGTTTGGGGCTGTTCTTGGACACGATCAGCGTGACCAGGTCGAGGGAGGCCGACTTTCCGGAGGATCCGCTGCGCCCGCCGGTGATCACATAAAGCCTCTCCGGGTTCTCGTCCTCCCAGCCCTCGTCCGCATCGCTCACTCCGGAGACCCTCTTCCCCCTCGGCAGGGACGCCGCATGTCCTCAACACGTTCGACGACCCCGCTCATACGACCTGTCCGTTGTGGCGCGGTGGGCTGCTCAGGTGCTCGCCGATACGGGCCACGAGATCCCGCATCCGCGCACCGATCAAGCCGGCGTCCACGTCCTCATCGGCCAGCACCGCGAGGTATGCCCCGGCACCTGCTGCCATCAGGTAGAAGAACCCACCGTCCAGTTCGATCACGACCATACGCATCCGGCCGTCGCTGCGGGGGAACTCCGAGGAAACCGCTCCGGCCAGGCTCTGCAGTCCGGCGCAGGCGGCCGCCAGCCGGTCGGCGGTGTCGGTGTCGGTGCCGTGCTGCGCCATCCGCAGGCCGTCCGACGACAGCACGATGACGTGACGGGTCTGCGGCACGCTCTCCGCGAGGTCCTTGAGCATCCAGTCCATGTTGGGCCGGTGCTGAATCATGGCTACTCACTCTTTTCCGAGGACTCGTCACTCTCACGGACTGCACCGGCCTCACCGGAGGCACCGGTGGGCGCGGGTGTCTGGCTCTCGCCGGACAGGCCGCTCTGGAACGCCGCCAGCCACATACCGGGCTGCACCGGTGGTGCCTTGTCCGGGGCGGGGGTGGGGG
>NZ_JODY01000016.1 GCF_000718015.1 Streptomyces catenulae
CCCCACAACGCCCCAGCCCCCGCCCCACCTTCACCGCGATGCGTACGGCAGTAGTGCCATCTCCCGGGCGTTCTTGATGGCGCGGGCCAGCTGCCGCTGCTGCTGTGCGGTGACACGGGTGATCCGGCGGCTGCGGATCTTGCCCCGGTCGGAGAGGAAGGTCCGGAGCAGGGCGGTGTCCTTGTAGTCGACGGTGGTGATGCCCGCCCGGTCAAGGGGGTTGGGACGGGGCCGGGACCCCTTGCGGGGATCGGGACGACGAGTCATGGCAGAACCTTTCGAAGGAGGAAGGAGGAAGGAGGAAGGAGGAAGGAGGAAGGAGGAAGGAGGAAGGAGGGGGAGAGGGAGATCAAGTTCGGTAGAGAACGGCGGCGGTGGGGGAGGAGCCGAAGCTCAGGGCGGGCAGACGCCCTGGAGGAGAGGGCCGCGGCATCGTCAACGACGACGCTGAAGGCACCGGCCCCGGCCACAGCCGAAGGCACCGACCGACTGGCGGAAGCCTGTGCCCCGGTCTCGGGCGAGGGCACCGGCCGACGCCGAACGCACCGACTGCCGGCGGAAGCCCAAGCCCCGGCACACCCACCGCCACACACCCGCTCTCCCCCCCCACACCATCAGGAAGCACGCTCCAGCAGTTCGTCGAACGCTCCCGGGAGCTTCTTCCACGCCGCGTGGCCCCCGGCGCACTCCGCGTCCGTCAGCAGGCAGGAGTCGAGCAGGTGGGTGAGGCCGTCGCGGTCCAGGCCGGGGGCGGTGAAGACCAGGTGTTGGCAGCGGTCGCCGTGTTCGGGGTGCCAGTCCAGGGCAGCGGCCGCGCGACGGACCGGTGGCACCAGTTCCCAGGCGGCGTCCGGCAGCGAGGCGAGCCACGGTCCGGCGCTCTCCACGCAGAGGGCACCTCCGGCGGCGTCCCAGGCGAGCAGTGCGTCGGGGCGGTCGGCGAGCCAGAAGCGGCCCCGGCTGCGGGCCGCGGCGCAGGTCAGGTCCTCCAGTGCGGCGTAGAGCCGCTCCGGGTGGAAGGGCCGGTGACGGCGCCAGACCAGGGTCGTCACACCGGACTCGTCGGCCTCCTGCGGCAGCAGGGCGCACGCCGGATGCTGGGCCGCCGCCGCGGCGTCCACATCGAACCCGCCGTCCTCGCCGAGTGCCGCCCGGACCAGCAGCCCGGACGTCGCCGGGAGGCGCCGGGCCGTCGGGTGCAGCTGGGCCAGCAGGGTGTGGTCCGCGTCGTCGGCGTCCGGGCTGTCCACGAGGGCGAGGACCGGCGGGTACTCCAACTGGCGCGCCCAGGTGTCGCCGACGGTGCGCTGATCGGTGGCGGCAGCGGCGAGTCCGGCCTCGGCGAGGTCGTCGCCGTTGGACAGGACGGGCAGCACGAGCGAGGGATCGACGGCGGTGACGACGGTGGTCAGGCGCAGCCCGTCCCCGCCGTGGGCCGCGACGACCTCGGCCATCGCGCGCGGCTCCACGGAGTCCCACAGTTCGACGACGGCGAGCCGGTGCAGCCCGCTGTCGGCCAGCCGCCGGAGTTCGGGGACCAGATCCTCCCGCAGCGCACAGCAGGCACAGTCGTTGACCAGCGGCGCGGTGTCGCGGGACAGCGCGCCGCTGGCATCGCGGAGGGTGCGCAGCACGGTTCCGTCGGCCGCGGCGCCGAGGTCGTGGTGGAGGGCGACGGCGTCCGGCACCGCGGTCAGCAGCCGCTGGACGACCTCCTGCCGGGCCTCGGCGTGCAGCCCGCCGACCAGGACGACGGGGAGCGGGTGGCCGGTGCCGCTCATCGGTCGTCCCGCCGGTCGTCCCGCCCGCCCTGTCGGCCGTAGCGGCGCTCGAAGCGTTCGACGCGTCCGGCGGTGTCGAGGACGCGCGTCTGGCCGGTGTAGAAGGGGTGGCTGCGCGAGGAGATCTCGACGTCGATGACGGGGTAGGTGTGGCCGTCCTCCCACTCGACGGTGGTGTCGGAGGTGGCGGTGGAGCGGGTGAGGAAGGCGAATCCGGCGGCCTTGTCGCGGAAGACGACGGGCCCGTAGGCGGGGTGGATGCCTGGCTTCATGAAGGGGTCCTGCCTGTTCTGTCGATGTGTCTGTCGACGCGTCTGTCGGTGCGTCTGCAGATGTTTCTGCCGGTGCGGGTTCTTCGGTGGGGGCGGTGATCCGGGGCGGGCGGCACGGCGTCGGTCTCCGGGCGCGCGGCCCGCTCAGCGCTCCTCGCGGAAGTCGACATGGCGACCGGCGACCGGGTCGTACTTGCGCAGGACGAGGCGGTCGGGGTCGTTCCGGCGGTTCTTGCGGGTGACGTAGGTGTAGCCGGTACCGGCGGTGGAGCGGAGCTTGACGACCGGGCGGAGTTCGTTGCGAGCCATGCCGCTACTATATGGGAATGGTTTTCATTATCGACAACCCCTCCCGGGAAAGGTGATGCCTCTCATGTCCGCCCACTGCCAACTGACCGGAGCCCGGCCCGGCTTCGGTAACGCGATCTCTCATTCGCACCGCCGCACCTCCCGCCGCTTCGACCCGAACATCCAGCGCAAGCGCTACTGGCTGCCGAGCGAGGGGCGTCATGTCCGCCTCACGCTCAGCGCCCGGGCGATCAAGACGGTGGACGTCATCGGCATCGAGGCGGCGGTGGCGCGGATCCGCGCACGGGGAGGGAAGGTCTGATGGCCAAGCAGAGCAAGATCGCGAAGAATGAGCGGCGCAAGGTGCTCGTCGCCCGCTACGCGGCCCGGCGCGCCGAGCTGAAGGAGATCATCCGGCGGCCGTCCACCTCCGACGCCGAACGCGCCGCCGCCCTCGCCGAGTTGCGCCGCCAGCCGCGCGACGCCAGCGCCACCCGGGTGCGCAACCGCGACAGCGTCGACGGGCGCCCCCGCGGCCATCTCCGGAAGTTCGGGATGTCCCGCGTACGGATGCGGCAGCAGGCGCACGCCGGATTCCTTCCCGGGGTCACCAAGTCCTCCTGGTGACTCTCCGTCGCCGGGCCGCGTGCCCGGCGGACGCGGTGCCGTACCCCTCGGGTGCGGCACCGCGGTGCGTCCGGCGCCGCTCCGCGGCGTACGGGAGCGGTCGCGGACCCGGGGCGCACGACGGGACTTTACGGACAGTCTCCGGGTGTCGATGCGTACGGGACGCATGGGGTTGGCGTGGCGTGGGTCATGTCTCCGGGTGAACAACGCGCCCAACAAATCGGGGCACTTGCCGTGAACTCTCTACGAGTTTTGACATGAGCACTTCCTGTTACCCGTGAGTCCTGCTACTAACAAGTCGGCAGAGATCCTGCCTCAGGGAGGTTCCATGAGACTGTCCCGCGTCGCCAAGGCGACGTCCGCCCTCTTCGCCACCATGGCGCTCGTGCTCACCGGCGCGAGCGCCGCCACCGCCGCCGAACGGCCCCTGGCGGCCACCGGTTACGTGGCTCTCGGTGACTCCTACTCCGCCGGTGTCGGTGCCGGCAGTTACGACAGCGCCAGCGGCTCCTGCAAACGCAGCACGAAGTCCTATCCCGCGCTGTGGGCGGCCGCCAACTCGCCCTCGTCCTTCGACTTCACCGCCTGCTCCGGCGCCAAGACGGGCGATGTGCTGAACGGGCAGCTCGCCCCGCTGAGCTCATCGACCGGCCTGGTCAGCATCAGCATCGGCGGCAACGACGCCGGCTTCGCCGACACCATGACCACCTGTGCCCTCCAGGGCGAGAGCGCCTGCCTGACGGCCGTCTCGAAGGCGGTCTCCTACGTGGACAACACGCTCCCCGGGCAGCTCGACAGCGTCTACGGCGCGATATCCCAGAAGGCGCCGTCCGCCCATGTGGTGGTACTCGGCTACCCGCACTTCTACAAGATCGGCGGCAGCTGCGTCGCGGGGCTCTCCGACAAGTCCCGCGCCGCCATCAACGGCGCCGCCGACGAGATCAACAGCGTCACCGCGAAGCGCGCCGCCGACCACGGCTTCTCCTTCGCCGACGTCAACACGACCTTCAGCGGCCACGAGCTCTGCTCCGGCAGCGCCTGGCTGCACAGTGTCACCGTGCCGGTCGACGAGTCGTACCACCCCACGGCCACCGGCCAGTCGAGCGGCTACCTGCCGGTCTTCCGCTCCGCCGCCTGACCCGGGGCCCACTCGGATGTACGGGAGGGTTCCCCGATCGGGGGCCCTCCCGCGCCGCGTCGCCCGCCCGGCCCCGTCCCGACGGGGGTTCAACTCGCCGTCCGCGCACCCCCGTACGTGATCTTCCGTAGGGTGGCGGACAACACCACGGCGAGGCAGGTGAAACCGATGGCCGGTCTGCACGTGTGTCCTCGGGGAGAGATAGGGTTACCCTGCCCGGGGCCGGGTGCCCTCGTACGGGTGGGGAGAGTCATGGAACAGATAACAGTGCGCAGCAGGGCGCGAGTCCCTGCCATCACCTGCAAAAGCGGCGCGTCCAGTGCGCGCCTCGACCGTCACCTCGCGGTGCTGGGCGGCCCTGCCATCCCGCAGCGTGAGGCGCAGGGTGCGACGTCACTGATGCAGGAACTGACGGCTCGTGATCACATGCGTACGCGGCGCAGCCGCGGCGCACGGGTGTCGTTGTTCGCGCCGCTGCGCAGGCTGCGGCGTTCGCTGTTCGGCGGCCACGGCTGACCCGCAGCTGACCTCGGCACCCCGGCGGCCACGCCGTCCCGGTGCGGCGCGGCGGCCCCCCGCCCGTCCGGCCCGGGACGGCGCCCCGCCACCCACCACCCGTTGCCCGTGACGGGTGGTTTTTGCGTATCCGCACCCAGATGTCCCGCCCGGCTCAGAGCAGCGCGAACTGCCCGCCGGGCCCTTCCTCCTGATGGTCGAGGACCGACGCCGGGCGCCGGGCCCGCGCCGGAACCGGCAGCACCCCGGCCGCCCGCAGCTCCGCCACCCCGATCCCCGGCGCCCCCGCCGCCTCCTCGCGCAGCGCGGCGCGCTCCGGCTCCGCCTCGGCCAGCAGCGCCAGCACGGTGACCAGCTCCAGCAGCTCCGTCGTCCACTCCGGGGGCCAGCCGTCCGTCCCGAGCGCCGCCAGCGGCTCCGCCCCGTCCGCCCCGGCCGTCGCCGACCGCGCCGCGCACCACGCCTCCAACACCCGCACCCCGTCCGCGTGGTACGCCCAGGCGCCCGCCGGTACCGGGGCGATCCGTCCGGCGCCGAGCAGCAGCGCCTCCTCGTCCGCGTCGTACGCGCAGTCCGCGGGCAGCCCGCGGATGGGCAGCGGGGCGCGGACGTACGGGCGGCGGCCGCCCGGCATCCGGGGGCGGGCGCCTGCCGGGCCGCCGCGGTCGTGGGCGCCGCGGGTCTGGAGCCACACCAGCCGCTCGCCGAGCGCCACCCCGCGCTCCCACAGCCCGGCGTCCGCGGGCAGCGGCACCGCGCAGCCACCGGCGGCGGGCCGCGCCGCCGCCATCGCCCAGGCCAGGACGTCGGCCGCCGCCACCGGGCGGCCCAACCGCTCCGTGAGCAGCGCGGTCAGGCCGGGCGCGAGGTTCGGTTCGTGGCCGCCGGGCCGTCGGTGGAGCGGGCGGATCCGCCCGCCGCGGCCGGACGGTGCGCGTCCGTCGGGCAACGCCGCGGTGCACAGCAGCGGCGGATCGCTGCCGCGCGGCGGTGCGGCCCACTCCACGACGAAGAGCTGCCGGTCGTCGGCGACCCGCCACAGCTCCGGCCGGGCCGCGTCGAGCAGCCGGTGGTCGGGGAGCAGCCACCGCAGGTCGTGGCCGCCGTGGGCGTACCGCACCGGCTCGGGGCAGCGGCCCGCGGCGTCCGCCAGCGCACCGGTCGCGGTGGCCTGACCGGGCAGCTGCCCGACGGCGGTGTGCAGCGTCCGGGCGCGTGAGGGGCGGAGCAGCCGGGCGCGTTCGGCCGGGTCGTCGGTGGCGACCAGCGCGTCCCAGCGGCGGCGCAGCGCCGCCGGGTCGGGGTCGGTGACCCAGGCGCGGCCGGGCCGCAGCGGCGGCACCGACCAGGGCAGCAGATCGGACAGCAGTGGCGCGTCCTGCTTCGCCGTCACACCAAGCCCCCTCCGGACCGTTCGGCCGACCCCGGCATCGTAGGACGTGGCAGCGGGCTCCCGCCGCCGCCCCCGGGCCCCGACGGCCGGGTGTACGGGGCGGGTTCCGGGCGCTGAACGCGGGGTTCCGCCGGGTGATCGCGGCGGGTACGGTCCTCGCCGTGCGTCCCGGCGGCCGCGCGGGAGTGCCGTGCCCGGCCGGGGCCCGGAGGAGGAACGCCCATGACGGACACCGCCGTCGCCGGTGTGCGGACCGCCGCCCGGCTCGACCGGCTGCCGCCGACGCGCCGCCACCGCAGAATGACGCTGCTCGTCGGCGTCGGCGCCTTCTTCGACCTGTACGAGATCTTCCTCGGCGGGGTGCTCGCCGCCGTCCTCGCCGACAGCTGGGGCCTGGGGCCCACCGCCAAGTCCTGGGTGATCGCCGCCGGGTTCCTCGGGATGTTCGCCGGTGCCAATGTGCTGTCGGTCCTCGCCGACCGGCTCGGGCGGCGCCGGATGTTCCTCGTCAACCTCGGTGCGTACGCCCTCTTCTCGCTGCTGTCCGCCTTCGCGCCGGACCTCGGGACGCTGCTCGCGCTGCGGTTCCTCGCGGGGCTCGGCCTCGGCGCCGAACTGGTGCTGGTCGACACCTACCTCGCGGAGTTCCTGCCCCGCGCGGTCCGCGGCCGCTACCTCGCGTACGCGTACACCGTCGGCTTCCTGGGCGTCCCGGTGGCGGCGCTGCTCGGCGCCCGGCTGGTCGCGGGCGAGCGGCTGCTGGGCCTCGACGGCTGGCGGTGGCTGCTGATCGCGGGGGCGCTGGGCGCCGCCTTCCTCCAGGTGATGCGGCGCACTCTGCCCGAGTCGCCGCGCTGGCTCGCCGTCCGGGGCCGGGAGGCGGAGGCGGAGGTGATCGTGCGGCGGTTGGAGGACGAGGCGGCGGCCGAGAGCGGCGGGACGCTGCCGTCGGTGCCGGAAACGGTGGACGTACCGGAGCGGCGGGTGCCGCTGGGGGAGATGTTCCGCGGCACCTACCGGCGGCGGACCGTCATGTGGTGGATCTTCCAGGTGCTGCAGACCGTCGGCTACTACGGCTTCGGCTCGCTGGCGCCGGTCGTGCTGACCGCCAAGGGCCACACCGTCACCGACTCACTGCTCTACGCGGCGCTCAGCTACTGCGGCTACCCGCTGGGCTCCGCCCTCTCCGTCCCGCTGATCGACCGGATCGAGCGCCGCACCCTGATCATCGTCTCCGCGCTGGGCATCGCCGGATGCGGGATGGCCTTCGGCTTCGCCTCCGCGCCCTGGGCGATCGTCGCCTTCGGCGTGCTGCTGACGGTGTGCAGCAACGTCTTCTCCAACGCCTTCCACGTCTACCAGACGGAGATCTTCCCGACCGGGCTGCGCTCCAGCGCCATCGGGATCGCGTACTCGCTCTCCCGGCTGACGTCGGTGGTGCTGCCGTTCGTCGCGCTGGGCGTCCTCGCCGCGCTGGGTCCGGTGGGTGTCTTCACCGGCTCGGCGGCGCTGATGGTGCTGCTCTGTCTGGACGTGGCGCTGCTCGGCCCGCGGACCACCGGCCGCAGCCTGGAACGCATCTGACGCCGGGGCACCCGGTTCAGTCGGCGTCCAGGGTGACGGTGAAGGAGAACCGGTCGCCGCGGTAGTGGATGTGTGTGACGTCGACCGCCCGGCCCGACTCGTCGTAGGTGATGCCGGTGTAGTGCAGGATCGGGCTGAGCAGCGGCACCCGGAGCAGCCGGGCGGTCTCCGGGTCGGCGAGCCGCGCCTCGACGGTGTCGGTGATCCGGCTGATGCGTACGCCGATGGTGTCCCGCAGCACCTTCGTCATCGGCCGGTGCGCCAGTTCGGCCGGGTCGATCCGGGCGGCGACCTCGGGGTGGACGTAGTTGCGGGCGTGGTTGGTCGGCTCGCCGCTCTTCTCGTCGCTGCGCAGCCGGACATACCCGGCGACCTCCCGCAACCCGGGGAAGAACTCCGCCAGTTCCGGCGGCACCGGGACCGGCCCGTGCTCCAGCAGCCGGGAGGTCATCCCGGACTGCTGGGCCACGATCGCGTCCACCGAACCGAGCAGCCGCACCGGGGCGCCGCGCCGGGCGCTCGGCTCGATGAACGTGCCGCGCCGCCGGTGCCGGCTGATCAGCCCCTCCGTCTCCAGCTCCTTCAGCGCCTGGCGCATGGTCAGCACGCTGACGCCGTAGTGCGCGGCGAGCGTGTCCTCGGTCGGCAGCCGCAGCGGCGCCTCGGGGGAGCGGCCCAGTATGGAGGCGCGCAGCGACTGCGAAACCTGGTACCACAGGGGCAGTTTGCGGTTCAGCGCGAGGGAGTCGGGCGCGAAGGTCGTCACAGGGCGTTCCCCGGTGTCACGGGCGGAAGTGGCGCGTCAGACCCTGCCATACGTCGTCGTAGCCGCGCTGCAGGTGGTCGGCCTCCTTGGCCTGATCGGTGAGCGTCAGCGGCCAGCGGGTCTCGAACATGAAGGCAAGACCGTCGTCGATCTTCTGCGGCGCCAACTCCGCGGCGCTCGCCCGCTCGAACGTGTCCCGGTCCGGGCCGTGCGCCGACATCATGTTGTGCAGCGAGCCGCCGCCGGGCACGAACCCGCCCCGCCCGCCGGTCTTGGCGTCGTAGGCGCCCTCGATCAGGCCCATGTACTCGGTCATCACATTGCGGTGGAAGTACGGCGGCCGGAAGGTGTCCTCGCCGACCAGCCAGCGCGGCGCGAAGACCACGAAGTCCACCCCGGCCAGCCCCGGGGTGTCGGACGGCGAGGTGAGGACGGTGAAGATCGACGGGTCCGGGTGGTCGTAGCTGATCGACCCGATGACATTGAAACGGCGCAGGTCGTAGACGTACGGGACGTGGTTGCCGTGCCAGGCGACGACATCGAGCGGGGAGTGGTCGTAGGTGGCGCTCCAGAGGTTGCCGCAGAACTTGTGGAGCACCTCGACGGGCCGCTCGACGTCCTCGTACGCGGCGACCGGGGCGCGGAAGTCCCGGGCGTTCGCCAGTCCGTTGGCGCCGATCGGGCCGAGGTCGGGGAGCTGGAAGGGGCGGCCGTAGTTCTCGCAGACGTAGCCGCGGGCGTGCGGGCCGGTCAGCACGGCGCGGAAGCGGACGCCGCGCGGGATCAGCGCGACCTCGCCCGGCGCGGCGCGCAGCACGCCGAACTCCGTGTGCAGCAGCAGCGCGCCGTCCTCCGGCACGATCAGCAGTTCACCGTCGGCGTCGCCGAACACCCGGTCCGTCATGGAGGAGTTGGCGTGATACAGATGCACCGCCATACCGGTGCGCTGCGCCGCGTCGCCGTTGCCGCCGAGGGTCCACAGGCCGTCCACGAAGTCGGTCGGCTCCTGCGGCGCGGGCAGCGGGTCCCAGCGCAGCCGGTTGGGGTCCGGCACACAGTCGGTGAACGGCGCGGAGCGCATCCCGCGGCGGGCGATGCGGGTGTACGGGGGATGGGCGGCCGAGGGGCGGATGCGGTAGAGCCACGACCGGTGGTTGTGGGCGCGCGGTTCGGTGAACGCGGAGCCGCTGAGCTGCTCGGCGTAGAGGCCGTGGGGGGCGCGCTGGGGGGAGTTGCGGCCCTCGGGCAGTGCGCCGGGCACCGCCTCGGAGTGGTGTTCGTTCCCGAATCCGGTGAGGTACGCGAGGTCCGGCTCCCCGGCTGCCGCGCCCGCCCGCTCCGTGCCCGTACCTGTCATCGCACGCTCCCGCCGCTCAGGGAATCCTGGAATCCTATGGGGAACCCTAGGATTGGCGGGGAGGGGCGTCAACGGAGACTCCCGGCCGGGTTGGCCGGATCCGGTCTTCCCGCACCTCCGGCGGTCCGCCGCCCGGCCACCTCGTGCGGCCATCCGGGTGACTTCCGGTCACCTCGCGGCCCGCCGGGCAGGATGGAGGGGTGCAGCAGCCCACCCCGCTCCGCCGCGTCCCCGTCCAGCGCCGCAGTGCCCAGCGCCTCGCCCGCATCCTCGACGCCTGCGCCGAGGAGCTGGAGGAGGGCGGTTACGAGGGCCTGAGCACCCGCGCCGTCGCCGGGCGCGCCGGGGTGCCGATCGGCTCCGTCTACCGCTTCTTCCCCCACAAACGCGCCATGGCCGAGGCGCTCGCCGGACGCAACCTCGACGCCTACGCCGACCGCATCACGGCCCGGCTGACCGCCCCGGACGCCCCCGTCGGCTGGCGCGGTGCGATGGATGTGGTCGTCGACGAGTACCTCGCCATGAAGCGGACGGTGCCGGGCTTCGCGCTGATCGAGTTCACCGTCCCGGCGCCGCGCGACTCCCGACAGGCCAACCACGCGGTCGCCGACCGCCTCCTCGGGCTGCTCGCCGCGCCCCTCGCGCTGGACGCCGCCGACGAGCGGCTGCGCACCGCCTTCCTCGTCGGCGTGGAGGCGGCCGACTCCCTCCTCCAACTCGCCTTCCGGGTCGCGCCCGAGGGCGATCCGGGCATCGTCACCGAGACGAAGGAGCTGCTGCGCAACTATCTGGCCCGGTATCTCGACGGGTGAGCCGGGGCCGGTCCGGTGCCGCGGGGACGGGTCCGGGACGGGCCGGGGGCGCCCGTGGCGGCCCCGCTCCGGCCCATATATCCGTTTCACCCTCGTGACCTGGTGTTTTGCTCGTATTGCTCGCAGGTCAAGACCTTGTTAACGCGAGTTTCGGCCACCTAACGTCACCTCGACCGCCGTCCGGCGGGTGTTCAAGGGCGAACGTGAGGTATCCCCGTGCTGACAATCCTCGGATTTGTCATGATCGCGACCTTCCTGGTGCTGATCATGATGAAGAAGGTGTCGCCGATGGCGGCGCTCGTACTCATCCCCGCACTGTTCTGCGTCCTCGCCGGGAAGGGCGCGCACCTGGGCGATTACGTGATCAAGGGCATCGGCGATCTGGCCCCCACGGCGGCGATGCTGATGTTCGCCATCATCTTCTTCGGCGTGATGATCGACGTCGGGCTCTTCGACCCGGTCGTCCGGGGCATCCTGCGGTTCTGCAAGGCCGATCCGCTGCGCATCGTCGTCGGTACGGCGGTGCTCGCCTCGATCGTCTCGCTGGACGGCGACGGCTCCACCACCTTCATGATCACGGTCTCCGCGATGTACCCGCTCTACCGGCGGCTCAGAATGAGCATGGTCGTCCTGACCGGCGTCGCCGCCACCGCCAACGGCGTGATGAACACCCTGCCCTGGGGCGGCCCGACGGCCCGCGCCGCCACCGCCCTCAAGCTCGACGCCGGCGACATCTTCGTCCCCATGATCCCGGCCCTCGCCTGTGGCCTCGCCGCCGTCCTCGTCCTCGCGTACGTCCTCGGACGCCGCGAGCGCAACCGCCTCGGCGCGCTCTCCTTCGACACCGCGGACCGGTCGGCCGCGACCGCGGACGCCGAGGAGACCGCGCAGGTCGCGGCCGGTGCGGGCGGTGCGACCGGCGGCGCCGCGGCGGCGCGTACGGCACCGGCCATCGGCGGGACGGACGCCCCCGCCGATGCCTCCGCCGACGCCGCGGACGACGGTTTCCAGGGTCTGGACCCGCACCGTGCCACCCTGCGGCCCAAGCTCTACTGGTTCAACGCCGCGCTCACCGTCGCGCTGCTCACCCTGCTGATCCTCCAGACGCTGCCGATCCCGGTGCTCTTCCTGATCGGCGCGGCGCTCGCCCTCACCGTCAACTTCCCGCAGATGCACCTGCAGAAGGAGCGCATCGCGGCACACGCCGAGAACGTCCTGAACGTCTCCGGAATGGTCTTCGCCGCCGCCGTCTTCACCGGTGTGCTGACCGGCACCGGCATGGTCGAGCACATGGCCCGCTGGCTGGTCGGCAACGTCCCGGACGCGATGGGCCCCCACATGGGCCTGGTCACCGGCGTGTTGAGCATCCCGCTGACGTATCTGATGTCCAACGACGGCTTCTACTTCGGCATCGTCCCGATCCTCGCCGAGGCGGGCGCCGCCCACGGCATCGACCCGGTCGAGATCGCCCGCGCCTCCCTCGTCGGACAGCCGCTGCACATGTCCAGCCCGCTGGTCCCCGCGGTGTTCGTCCTCATCGGCATGGCCCGCGTCGAGTTCGGCGACCACACCCGCTTCACCATGAAGTGGGCCGCGCTGACCTCCCTCGTGGTGCTGTGCGCGGGACTGCTGATCGGCATCATCTAGGGCGCGCCCCGGGTCCGGCACCTGCGTACCGGACCCGCCCGCACCCCCACGCCCCGCCCACGAACGGAAACGGCCGTGACGGAATCCGCGAGGCCCGGCGGGTGGGGGCCTCCCCTGCTGGTCCGGGCGGCGCCGGACCGGGCCCGCTCCACGGCGTCGGCGCTGCGGCTGACCGGCAACCGGCTCGGCCAGGTCGCCGCGCCCGCCGTCCGTCAGGCCGCCGCGGCGACCGGGGTCTCCGCGGGCTCCGCGGTGTCGGCGGGCGCCGCCGCCTCCGGACGGCGCAGCCGCGGGAAGGTCGGGGCGGCGACCAGGAAGAGCAGCGAGACGAGGACGAACGGCCAGGTGAAGGTGTGGCCGCCGGACGGTGCGAAGAGCGCCGCCATCGCCGAGCTGAGGCAGG
Source organism: Streptomyces catenulae (assembly GCF_000718015.1). GTDB lineage: Bacteria > Actinomycetota > Actinomycetes > Streptomycetales > Streptomycetaceae > Streptomyces > Streptomyces catenulae. The sequence continues at coordinate 12,585 of NZ_JODY01000016.1, forward strand.
TCGCGGTGGCCGCCGCGACCACCGCGTACCCCAGGCTCCAGGCGTCGGCGACGAGGAACACGCCGCACAGCGCCATCGTCACCAGCACCGCGTTGTACCCCATGGTGCCCTCGGCGACGTCGGTGGCCGGTGCGCCCAGCGCCCAAGCGGTGACGATGCCCACCACGCTGCCGACGCAGGCCATCAGCCCGGCCCGGCGGCTGGCCACGAAGATGCCGATGAGGAAGATCAGACCCACGTACCACTGCGGCATGAAGAAGATCTGCGCGAAGTCGGCGAAGAAGGCGTGCCACAGATCGGTCCAGCTGAGCGTGGTCGGGCCGCCCGCCGGGTGGGTCAGTGCGGCGAGCCCCTCACCGTTGTGCCAGATCCGCTCGAAGCCGGGCGCCGCGATCGTCATGGAGCTGGCCATCAGGCAGTACGGCAGCGTGAACGTCGGCAGGTCCCAGGTCGCCAGGACCCGGGAGGCGGCGCCGGTGACGACGGTGACCACCGCGCTCCCGGCGAGCGCGAGGAGTGCGGTGGACAGGTGCTCGGCGCCGAGGAAGACGGCGAAGCCGACCGCGACCAGACAGGCGTTGAAGCCCTCCAGACCGGCGGTGATCCGGTCCCGGGTGACGCCCAGCAGCCGCGCGGTCGCGGTGCCGACGGCCGTGCCGAGCAGCCCGTAGACGCCGTACTGCCAGCCGGAGGCGAAGAGTGCGACGGCGAAGATCGCGCCGGTGAGGGCGTTGGGCAGGAAGTCGACCTGCGCCTGGCCGCGCAGCACCGCCAGCACGAAGTTCCAGAGCTTGCCGAGGGGCGCCGCCTCCGGTTGCGGTGCGGCCCCCTCCTTCGTGTCCCGCTGGCCCACGATGCCTCCATATGCCCGAAATGCCCCTGCCGGTCAGAGGCTGGTGCACTCTACATCTAAGGGCTGTGAGGACCGGCCCGAGGGGGCGCGTCCGGTACGGAGCGGCTACCGGCCGCCCGGCCTGACCTGCGGATGGTGCAGCGCCAACCCGTCCACCAGCGCCAGCAACCCGGCCTCGAACGCGCCCTCGTCCACCCGGCGCCGGTGCTCCGCCAGCAGATGGGCCTGGCCGAGGTGCGGATAGGTGTCCGGGTCGTACGCGCCGGGGTCGTCGACGAAGCCGCGGGCGAACGAGCCGAGCGCGGAACCGGCCACGAAGTAGCGGACCATCGCACAGACCCGGGTCGCCTGGGCCGGTGGCCACCCCGCGTCGACCAGCCCGCCGAACGCCGCGTCCGCCATCCGCAACCCCGCCGGACGGCGGCCGGGCCCCTGTGCCAGGAACGGCACGATGTGCGGATGCGCGGCGAGCGCGGCGCGGTAGGAACGGGCCCAGCCCAGCAGCCCGGTCCGCCAGTCGCCGTCCGCGAACGCGGTGACGTCGACCTGCGCGATGACCGTGTCGGCGACCGCGTCGAGCAGCGCGTCCTTGGTCGGGAAGTGGTTGTAGAGGGACGGGCCGCTCACCCCCAGCTCGGCGGCGAGCCGCCGGGTGGAGAGCGCCGTCAGCCCTTCCGCGTCGATGAGCGCCAGCGCCGCGGCGACGATCCGGGCGCGGCTCAGCAGAGGCTTGCGGGGGCGGGCCATGCGCCCCATGGTACGAGGCCGTCCCACCGCTGATCAGCGGCGCGGACCGGGAGCGCGGCCCGCCCGGCGACGCCCCGCGGACATGTGCTAAGCGTCCGCTCACCCGCGCGGTAAGGTGTGCGGTCCGTCCGTGGAGGGTCCGTGGCGGAGCGAAGGCGGGGTGTGCGATGGACGCGGAGGCACGGGAGGCGGCGGACGCCGGTGACGAGTGGGCCGATGTGACCCCGGACGCCGCACGGCGCCTGGTCCGCGCCGCCGTCGAGGCGTTCGCCGAACGCGGCTACCACGCGACCACCACCCGCGACATCGCGGGCCGCGCCGGAATGAGCCCCGCCGCGCTCTACATCCACTACCGGACGAAGGAGGAACTGCTCTACCGCATCAGCGGCATCGGCCACGAGAAGGCGCTCGCCATCATGGGCGAGGCCGCCGCGGCCGACGGCAGCGCCGCCGAACGGCTCGCCGGAGCCGTCCGCACCTTCGTCCGCTGGCACGCCGAACACCACACCACCGCCCGGGTCATCCAGTACGAACTCCAGGCGCTCGGCCCCGAGCACTACGCCGAGATCACCGCGCTGCGCCGCCGCACCGACCGGCTGCTGCGCCAGATCATCCAGGACGGCGCGGACTCCGGCGAGTTCCGCGCCGACGACGTCCCCGGCACCACCCTCGCCGTGCTGTCGCTCTGCGTGGACGTCGCCCGTTGGTTCACCGCCGACGGCCGCCGCACCCCCGACGAGGTCGGCGTCCTCTACGCGGGGCTGGTGCTGCGGATGGTGGGCGCGGAGGTGGCGTGACGGCCCCGGGCCGGGGCGCCGTGCGCGCCGCCCCGGCCCGGCCGTGGCTCAGAAGGTGAACCGGCTGACCGACTCCGCCACGCACACCGGCTTGCCGCCGCCCTCACGCTCGACCGTCACCGCCGTCGTCAGCTGCACCCCGCCGGGCACCTCCGTGACCTCCGCGATCCGCGCGGTGGCCCGCACCCGCGAGCCGACCGGCACGGGCGCGGGGAACCGGACCTTGTTGGTGCCGTAGTTGATGCCCATCGTGACGTTGTCGACCCGCATCAGCTGCGGGACGAGGGCGGGCAGCAGCGACAACGTCAGATAGCCGTGCGCGATGGTCGTGCCGAACGGACCGGCCGCCGCCTTCTCCGCGTCGACATGGATCCACTGGTGATCGCCGGTGGCCTCGGCGAACCCGTCGATCCGCCGCTGGTCGATCTCCAGCCAGTCGCTGGGGCCCAGCTCCTCGCCGACCGCGGCCCGCAGCTCGTCGAGCGATCCGAACACCCGGGGCTCAGCCATCCCGTCCGCCTCCTGAAGTTTCCCGCGCCGCCGGTCGCGCCCTGCCGGACGCCCGTCGCCGCTTTCCGTGCACTGACCGATCCATGCGCTAAGCGCTTGCTCAGCATGCGGAGTGCGCGTGCCGCTGTCAACGGACCGCGGGGCCGGGGGCGGGGGCGGGGGCCGCCCCGGCAGGCGTCCGGCCCGGCAGGCGACCGGCCCCGCGAAGGGCTGCCCGGTGCCCGGGGCGCGGGACCTAGGCTGGGCCCGTGCCCCAGCTTCCCTTCAAGGTCCATGAACTCACCGTCGGCCAGCTCTCCGCGCGCAGCGGCGCCGCCGTCTCCGCACTCCACTTCTACGAGACCAAGGGCCTGATCACCAGCACCCGCACGGCCGGTAACCAGCGCCGCTACACCCGCGACACACTGCGCCGCGTCGCCTTCGTCCGCGCCGCCCAGCGGGTCGGCATCCCCCTCGCGGTGATCCGCGACGCGCTCGCCGAACTCCCCGACGAACGCACCCCCACCCGCGACGACTGGGCCCGCCTCTCCGAGGCATGGCGCGCCGAACTCGACGAACGCATCGGCCAACTCGTCGACCTCCGCGACCATCTGACCGACTGCATCGGCTGCGGCTGCCTCTCGCTGGAGCGCTGCGCCCTCTCCAACCCGTACGACAACCTCGGCCAACAGGGCCCGGGCGCCCAGCGGCTGCGGGTGGACCGGAGACCGCCCGCGCCGGGAACCCCGTCCGGCGGGGCCACGGGCGGCTGCGCGGACGGCACGCCGGGGCGGCGCGGGCCGGAGAAGGGCACGGCGGAGCAGGACACCGCGGAGTAGGGCGCCGCTCCGGCCGGGCGCCCCGGCGCCGCGCGGGCCACGCCCGTGTCACCGGACGCGGTCCGCGCGGGCGGGACGGGCTCACCAGAGGTTCGGCTTCCGCCCCGCCCAGGGCCGCGCCTCCTCCAACTGGCTCGACACCGCTATCAGCCGGGCCTCCTCGCCGTACCGTCCCGCCAGCATCACGCCGACGGGCAGGCCCTCGGGCGTCTCGTGCAGCGGGAGGCTGACCGCCGGTTGGCCGGTGGTGTTGGAGAGGGCGGTGAAGGGGGAGTACCTGCCGATCGCGGCGAACTCCGCCTCCGGGTCGGCGTCGTCGCGCAGTTCACCGACCTTCGGCGGGGGTGTCGCGGTCGTGGGGGAGAGCAGCACGTCGTAGCCGCCGGGCGGCATCAGTACGTCGGCGACGGTCTGGCCGACCTGTTGCAGGGTGTACAGGGACGTGGCGAACTCCGGGCCGGAGACCGCGGCGCCGAGGCGGCGCAGATGGCGGGTGAGCGGCATCAGCAGCTCCTCGCGGCCGGGCGGCACGGGGCGGTTCGCGGCGCCCACCGACCAGACGCGGACGAAGTGCTCCAGGAGGGAGCCGTCGGCGGGCAGCGGCACCTCCTCGACCTCGTGGCCGACACCGCTGAGCAGCGCCGCGGTGTCGCCGACCGCCCGTCGGCACTCCTCGTGCACCTCGACGCCCGGCACCGGCGACCCGGTCAGCACGCCGATCCGCAGCCGCCCGGGATCGCGCCCCACATACGCGGTGAACGTCTCGCCCGGCGGCAGCGCGGGCGCGGTGGACGCGTCGCCCGGCATCGGCCCGGCCAGGACGTCGAGGAGCGCCGCGGCGTCGGCGACCGTACGGGCCAGCGGGCCGGAGGTGCTCAGGCCCGTGACATCGCGGAGCACCGGGCCGGAACTGACCCGCCCGCGGCTGGGCTTGAGGCCGACCAGACCGCACGCCGCGGCCGGGATCCGGATCGAGCCGCCGCCGTCCGAGGCGTGGGCGAGCGGCGCCAGACCGGCGGCGACGGCGGCGCCCGCCCCGCCGCTGGAGCCGCCCGCCGACCGGTCGAGGTCCCACGGGGTGCGGGCGGGCGGCCCGAGCCGGTTCTCGGTGTAGCAGGGGAGGCCGAACTCGGGGGTGTTGGTCTTGCCGAGCAGGACGGTACCGGCGGCGCGGAGCAGGGTGACGACGTGGTCGTCGACGGGGGCCGTGTGGTCGTCCAGGGCGAGGGAGCCCATGGTGCAGCGCACCCCGGCGACCTGGCTGAGGTCCTTCACCGGCACCGGGACGCCGTGCAGCGGCGGCAGCGGGCGGTCCTCGCGGCGGGCGGCGGTGGCGGTCCGCTCCGCCTCCGCCGCCTGCTCGCGGGCGATCTCCGGGGTGCGGGTGAGGAACGCGCCGACGGTCTCGTCGAGCCGTTCGACGCGGTCGAGGTAGTGCTCGGTCAACTCGACGGGGGAGAGGTCGCCCGCCCTGATGGCGCGGGCCTGTTCGAGGGCGGTGAGATCGTGCAGCTCGGCCATGGTGTTCCCCTTCTCGGCTGTGCCGCGGGCCCGGATGGCGTACGGCAGGGGTGGACGGCGGTGCGGCCGTCGGTGGGTGGTCCGGCCGGTGTGCGGCCGGTACGGGAGGCGGCTTCCGCCGCGCCTCAGCCGCCGGGGGCGGCGCCCGGGGCACCGCCGGGCGCGCCGCCGTCGGATATCGCCTCCCGGGCGGCGGCCGGACCGGCGGCCCCGGCCGTCCGCGAGGCGCCCGCGGGTGTCCCGGTGGCCGCCAACTCCAGTGCGGCGCGTACGAGTGCGGCGTTGTCCCGGGCCGGGGAGCCGTCCGGGAGCAGCAGGGTGTCCTCGATGCCGATCCGGGTGGCCAGGCCCAGGCGGAGGGCCAGCCGCAGCACCGGCCAGCTGCCGCCCTCCTCGCCGTGCAGCAGCACCGGGCGGCCGTGCCGGGCGGAGCCGAGGGCGGCCAGCAGCCGCCGGGCCGTGGTCGGGGCCGTCGCCGCGTCGGTGTCGGTGACCTCGGCCAGCACCCGCAGCACCCGCGGGCGCAGCGGCGAACGGGCGAAGCGCGCGGCGCCGGAGGTGCCGGACCAGATCCCGGCCTCCACCGCCACGCCCCGGGCGAGCAGCGCGGCGGCCACCTGCTCGGCGCCGGGCTCGTGCCAGTTGACCGAGGCGTGGTCGGGCAGCAGCGACCAGGACCGTATCCGCGCCACCCGCCGTGCCGGATCGGGCTCGGCCCACGCCCCCGTCGTCACCCCGACCGGGACGGACACGGCCGCCCGCACCGCCTCCAGGACCGGGGCGACCACCCGGGGCGAGAGGGAGTCCTGTCCGCAGGGGGTCTTGGGGTGGACGTGGACGGAGGTGGCCCCGGCCGCCACCGCCCGCCGCGCGGCCTCGGCCAGCGCGGTCGGCGACAGCGGCACCGCGGCCGAATCCGCCGCGGTGCGGGCTCCGTTGAGAGCGACCTGAGTCATACCCCGATGCTGGCACAGGGGTCTGACAACGCCCGCCGAGGGTACGAACCCGGCCCCGGGCTACGGCTGTTCAGGCCGCCATCGACGCGCCGAAGCGGGCGCCGGGACCGGCGGTGGCCCCCGCCGGTGCCACCGTTCCGGCGCCGGGCGCCTCGCGCCGGGCCGCCGCCAGGGTGTCGCGGGTCAGCAGGGCGGCCGGGGTGATCACGCCGCAGTCCGCGCAGACCGGTCCGGCGGCGCGGCGGTCGGTGTCGGTGAGCGGGCGGAAGCGGGGGGAGCCGCACACCGGGCAGTCGTTCCGCGGCCGTCCGGACTCCATCGCCGCGATGACGGTCCGCAGCACCGCCGCGAGGGGGGCCGCCGGGTGCCGGTGCGGGGCCGCGCACGGCACGATCTCGCAGCCGCCCCAGGTGCGCCGGTGCCAGGCGTCGAGCGCGCCGGGCTGCCGGATGCCGTCCCGCTTCTCCCGGCGGCGCCGGGCGACGCACTCCGCCTCGTACGCCAGCCAGAGGGTGCGTGCCTCCTCCAGTTCGGCGAGGGCGGCGAGCAGGCGGGCCGGGTCGGGGTCGCGGTCCTGCGGGGCGATACCGGCCCGGGTGCACAGGTGGTGCCAGGTGGCGCGGTGCCCGTAGGGGGCGAAGCGCTCCAGGCATTTGCGCAGGGCGGTGCGGCGCCGTGTGGCGAGGAGCCGCGGATCGCGGACCTGTGCGGCGAAAGCTCTGAAACCGGCCATATTCATCCCACCTCCGTGGGGAGGACCCGACTGGACACGGAAGGGACGCAGCAGACGGCCGCCCGGATCCCTCGAATTTTCTTGCGGTTCCCCGGTGTGGGGCGGAAGGGGTGGTGGTCGTCGGGGGTGTGCGGTGAGGGATACGAAAAGGTGACTGTTGTTCATCTTCCCGCGGGGAGGTAACCAGCGGTAACGTCCGGCCCCACCCGCCTCCCGAGGAGCAGGAATGCGACGACGTACCGGAAGGCTCAGGACCGCCGCCGCGGCAGCCCTGTTCGCCTTGGGTGCCACGCTCTTGGCACCGCCCCCCATCGCGACCGCCGCCGACGGTCCCGAGGACTCCGACTACTGCCAGGGCCAGTGCGCCGACATCCTGCCGCCGGGCGCGACGGGCAACGCCACCCTCGCCGACATCCTGGCGAGCAAGGTCTTCGGCACCCATCCCGAGCACTCCGACGACCAACTCGCCCCGTACGGCGCCCTGGCGAGCGGATACCGGTCGCTCACCGACGACAAGCTGACCGACTTCTTCAACGACTCCTCCTTCGGCGTACCCAAGGACCAGGTCGACAAGGTCACCGCGCCGCGCGACGACGTCACCATCACCCGGGACAAGAAGACCGGCGTCCCGCACATCAAGGGCACCACCCGCTACGGCACCGAGTTCGGCGCGGGCTACGCCGCAGGCCAGGACCGGCTGTGGCTGATGGATCTCTTCCGCCACATCGGACGCGGTGAGCTGACCTCGTTCGCCGGTGGCGCCCTCGCCAATCAGGGCCTGGAGCAGGAGTTCTGGCCCCAGGCGCCGTACACCGAGGCCGATCTCCAGGCGCAGGTCGACCGGATCCGCGACACCAACGGCGCCCGCGGCAAGCAGGCCATGGACGACGCCCAGGCGTACGTCGACGGCATCAACGCCTACCGCGAACAGTCGAAGAACGGCCGCTACTTCCCGGGTGAGTACGTGCTCACCGGCCATGTCGACGCGATCACCAACGCCGGGGAGATCCAGCCCTTCAAGCTCACCGACCTGATAGCCCTCGCCTCCGTCGTCGGCGGGCTCTTCGGCAACGGCGGTGGCGGCGAGGTGCCGTCCGCCCTCGCACTGCTCTCCGCGCAGCAGAAGTACGGCGTCGAGAAGGGCACCGCGCTCTGGGAGTCCTTCCGCGAGCGCAACGACCCCGAGGCCACCAAGACCCTCCACGACGGCCAGAGCTTCCCGTACGCGGTCAAGCCCGCCAAGGCCGAGGGCGTGGCGCTGCCCGACCGCGGCTCGGTCACCCCCGAACCGCTCGTCCACGACCGCACCGGCGCGGCGGGCGACAAGAAGCCCGCGCAGAAGCCGGTCAAGGCGCCCGCCAAGTACCGCAAGCTGGAAGGGCTGTTCAAGGACGGCGTGCTGCCCAAGGGCTCCTTCGACCCGACCCAGCACCGCGGTATGTCCAACGCGCTGCTGGTCTCCGGCAAGCGCACCGCCAGCGGCCACCCCGTCGCCGTCTTCGGCCCGCAGACCGGCTACTTCGCCCCGCAGCTGCTGATGCTCCAGGAGATCCAGGGGCCGGGCATCAGCGCCCGCGGCGCCTCCTTCGCCGGTGTCGGCATGTACGTCCAGCTGGGCCGCGGCCAGGACTACGCCTGGAGCGCCACCTCCGCCGGGCAGGACATCACCGACACCTACGCCGTCGACCTCTGCAACACCGACGGCTCCCCGGCCACCAAGGACTCGGTCGCCTACCGCTACCACGGCACCTGCACCCCGATGGAGAAGCTGGAGCGGACCAACTCCTGGAAGCCGACCATCGCCGACCCGACGGCCGCCGGCTCGTACCGGATGCAGGTCTTCCGCACCAAGTACGGCACCGTCACCCACCGCGCCACCATCGGCGGCAAGCCCGTCGCCTACACGGCGCTGCGCTCCACCTACCGCCACGAGGCCGACTCCATCATCGGCTTCCAGATGCTCAACGACCCCTCGTACGTGCACGACGCGCGGTCGTTCCAGCAGGCGGCGCAGCACATCGGCTACGCCTTCAACTGGTTCTACGCCGACTCCCGTGACATCGCGTACTACAACAGCGGCCTCAACCCCGTCCGCAACCCGAAGACCGACCCGGCGCTGCCGATCAAGGCGGAGCCGCAGTACGAGTGGCGCGGCTACCGGCCGGAGAACAACCTCACCGACTACACCCCGCCCGCCGAGCACCCGCAGTCGGTCAACCAGGACTACTACGTCTCCTGGAACAACAAGCAGGCCGCCGACTACGACTCGGCGGGCTTCGGCAACGGCCCGGTGCACCGCGCCGACCTCCTCGACGACCGGGTCAAGGCCCTCACCGCCGAGGGCGGCGTCACCCGCGCCGCGCTGACCCGCGCGATGTCCGAGGCGGCCGTCACCGATCTGCGCGGTGAGGACGTGCTGCCCGCGCTGCTGCGGGTGCTGCAGAGCAAGCCGGTCACCGATCCGCAGCTCAAGAAGGCCGTACAGCAGCTCGACTCGTGGCGCCGGGACGGCTCCCAGCGCCGGGAGACCGCCGCCGGATCGCACACCTACACCCACCCCGATGCGGTCCGGCTGCTGGACGCCTGGTGGCCGCTGCTGGTCAAGGGCGCGTTCGCCCCGGAGCTGGGCGGCGACCTCTACCAGGCGCTCAACGCCAACCTGGCGATCGACGAGTCGCCGTCGGCGGGCCACGGCCCGACCGGGGCGCACGCCGGATCGGCGTTCCAGTACGGCTGGTGGAGCTATGTCGACAAGGATCTGCGCTCGGTCCTCGGTGACAAGGTGCAGGCGCCGCTGGCCCGGCCGTTCTGCGGCAACGGCGACCTCTCGGCCTGCCGGGACACCCTCCTCGACACGCTGCGCGAGGCGTCCGGGAAGACGGCCGAACAGGTCTACCCGGGCGACGACAGCTGCAAGGCGGGTGACCAGTGGTGCTCCGACGCGATCATCCACCGCGCCGTCGGCGGACTGACCCACACCGCGATCAGCTGGCAGAACCGCCCCACCTACCAGCAGGTGGTGGAGTTCCCCGCGCACCGCTGACCGCGGGCGCGCACAGACGGACGCCGGTCCGGGGCACGCGCCCCGGACCGGCGTCCGCCGTTTGCCGCTCAGCCCAGTTCGCGGCTGCGGGTCTCCGGCAGCGCCAGCACACACAGCAGCGAGACCACCGCCATCGCGCTGACGTACCAGCCCACCGACGCGGAGCCGAACGCCGGTTGGAGGCGGGTGGCGATCAGCGGGGAGACCGCGCCGCCGAGCACACCGCCCAGGTTGTAGGCGAGCGAGGCGCCCGAGTACCGCACGGTGGTGCCGAACAGCTCGGGCAGATACGCGCCCATCGGCCCGTAGACCACGCCCATGCAGAACAGCGCGCCGCCGATGCCGAGGGCGATCAGCACCGGCTGCCCGGTGTCCAGCAGCGGGAAGAGCACCAGGCCCCACACCACGGCGAGGCCGGTCCCGGCGAGGACCAGCTTGCGGCGTCCGGCGCCGTCCGAGCGGGTCGCGGCCAGCCACGTCCCCGCGGCGAGGAAGAGACAGGCGACCAGCGACAGCCCCAGCATCGTGTTCCGCGAGATGCCGAGGGTGCCGGTGGTGTAGGCGAGACAGTAGGTCGTCGCCGTGTAGAAGAGGCCGTACGCGATGATCATGCCGCCCGCGCCCAGCAGCAGCTCCTTGGGGTGGCGCCGGAAGACGTCGAGCGCCGGGACCCGCCCGGCCTCCTGCGCCGCCCGCACCTTCGCGAAGACCGGCGTCTCACTGATCTTCAGCCGGACGAACAGCCCGACGCCGACCAGCAGGAACGACAGCAGGAACGGCACCCGCCAGCCCCAGGAGCGGAACGCCGCGTCGTCCAGTGCCGCCGACAGCAGCCAGAACACGCCGGTGGCCGCGAAGAACCCGACGGACGGGCCCAGTTGCGGGAACGCCGCGTACAGCCCGCGGCGCCGCTTCGGCGCGTGCTCGACGGCGAGCAGCGCCGCGCCGCCCCACTCGCCGCCCAGCCCGATGCCCTGCACGAAGCGGAGCAGCACCAGCAGCAGCGGCGCCCAGACGCCGAGCGTCGCGTAGCCGGGCAGCAGACCGACGAACGCCGTCGACAGGCCCATCATCAGCAGCGACGCCACCAGGACGGACTTGCGGCCGACCCGGTCGCCGAAGTGCCCGAAGATCAGCGAGCCCAGTGGCCGGGCGGCGAACGCCACCGCGTAGGTGGAGAACGACGCGAGGGTGGCGTTGACCGGGTCGAGCCCCGGGAAGAACGCGTCGTTGAGGACGAGGGCGGCGGCGGTGCCGTAGATGTAGAAGTCGTAGAACTCGATGGCCGTGCCGATGAAGGACGCCACCGCCACCCGGCGCAGGCTCTCCCCGCCGCCCTCCGCGGTGGCCGTGGCGTCCGCCGTCTCCGGCCCGTTCTTCGCTGGTCTCGTATCGCTTCGCACGAGCCGCATGCTCTTGGCCGGTGTGACGTGTAGTCAATAGATGGAATGGCCCGTCTCGAAGTGTGGGATGCGCCGGAGGATGGCCGGGCCGGACCGCTACGGATAGCGCAGGTAGCGGCGGCGCACCGCCCGGAAGCGGGCCAGCTCCCGCTGCCAGGCGCCGACGACGTCATCCGTCCCCGCACCCTTGTCGATCATCGTGCGGACGGTCGCCGAACCGGTCAGCCGGTCGATGCCGAGATCCGGCCGCCACGCGAAGCCGTCCCACACCCGTTTCGCCGTCACCAGCAGCCCGATACCGGTACGCACCGGGTCGAACGCCGCCCGGTCGCTCACATGCAGCTGCACCCCGCCGACCGTCCGCCCCTCGAACTTCGAGAAGGCGGGCGCGAAGTACGCCTCCCGGAAGCGCACGCCGGGCAGACCGAGTTCCCCGGCTGCCGCGGCCCAGCGCCGGTCGATGCCCTCCGCGCCCAGCAGCTCGAACGGGTGGGTGGTGCCGCGTCCTTCGGAGAGGTTGGTCCCCTCGAACAGGCAGGTCCCGGCGTACACCAGCGCGGTGTCCGGGGTCGGCATGTTCGGGCTCGGCGGCACCCACGGCAGCCCGGTCGCGTCGAAGAAGTCACCGCGCCGCCACCCGGACATCGCGACCGTCTCCAGCCGCACCCGCCGCCCCGCGTCCGCCGCCACGAACTCCTCGTTGAAGAGCCGCGCCAGCTCCGCCGCCGTCATCCCGTGCGCCTGCGCGATCGGCTTGCGGCCCACGAACGAGGCGTACGCCGGATCCAGCACCGGCCCCGCCGCGTCCCGTCCGGTCACCGGATTCGGCCGGTCCAGCACCACGAACCCCTTGCCCGCCAGCGCCGCGGCCACCATGCAGTCGTAGAGCGTCCAGATGTACGTGTAGAACCGCGCGCCGACGTCCTGGATGTCGAAGACGACGGTGTCCACCCCGGACGCGGTGAAGACGTCCGCCAACTCCTGACCGCTCCTGCCGTACGTGTCGTACACCGGCAGCCCGGTCGCCGGATCGTCGTACCGCCCCTGCGAACCCCCCGCCTGCGCGGTGCCGCGGAATCCGTGCTCGGGGCCGAACACCGCCCGCAGCCGCACCCGTGCGTCGGCGTGCAGCACATCGACGATGTGGCGCAGCTCCGGGGTGACGCCGGTGGGGTTGGTGACGACGCCGACGGTGCGGCCGTCGAGGAGGCGGTAGCCGTCGGCGGCGAGCCGGTCGAAGCCGGTGCGCACCGGGCGGCGGACCGGGGAGCCCGGCGGGGCGGAGGCGGCGGAGGCGGTGGCGGGTGCGGCGGCGAGCGCCGCACCGGCGGCGCCGGTCGCGGCGAGCCGGCCGAGCAGCAGACGTCGGGACAGGGTCATGTGCAGCCCTCCGGGAGCGGTGAGCGGACAGGGGCCGTGCCGAGCGCACCGTAACCCGGCCACGCGCCCCGCGGAACGCGCCGGACATGGCGCGTCCAGCTCTTCCGCTGCCACATACCGACTGGTTAGTCTGCCCCTGGGAAAGTGCCGAACGACCTGGGGAGCCAGCGTGGAAGCCGTACGGGACAAGGCCGTCGTCGTGACCGGAGCGGGCGGAGGCATCGGCGCCGCACTCGCCCGCCGCTTCGCCACCGAGGGCGCCCGGGTGGTCGTCAACGACCTCGACGCGGCCAAGGCGGAGAAGACCGCCGCGGAACTCGGCGCGCTCGCCGTCCCCGGGGACGCCTCCACCGTCGTCCCCGCCGCCCGCGAGGCGCTCGGCGGCGACATCGACATCTTCTGCGCCAACGCCGGGGTCGGCACCGGCGGCGGCCCCGACGCACCCGAGGACGACTGGGCGCTGGCCTGGGACGTCAACGTCATGGCACACGTCCGCGCCGCCCGCGAACTGCTGCCCGGCTGGCTGGCCCGCGGCGACGGCCGCTTCGTCTCCACCGTCTCCGCCGCCGGACTGCTCACCATGATCGAGGCGGCCCCCTACAGCGTCACCAAGCACGGTGCCTACGCCTTCGCCGAATGGCTGTCGCTGACCTACCGTCACCGCGGCGTCGCCGTCCACGCCATCTGCCCGCAGGGCGTCCGCACCGACATGCTCGCCGCGACCGGCGCCGCCGGGGAACTGGTCCTCACCCCCACCGCCGTCGAACCCGAGACCGTCGCCGACGCCCTCCTCGACGCGATGGCCGAGGACCGCTTCCTGGTCCTGCCGCACCCGGAGGTCGCCGCCTACTACACCGCACGCGCCGCCGAACCGGACCGCTGGCTCGGCAGCATGAACCGCCTCCAGCAGAAACTGGAACGGACGGACGGCAGGTAACGCCCCCGGCGCACGGGCCTCGGCCGCGCGCCTCCCGCCGACCGGGCCGCCCCCCCGCGGCCCGCCGGGGTGACCGACCGCCACCCCGCCCTCCCCGCACGGCAACCGGCACCCGCCGGTCCCGTACGCGACCGGCCCCGGGCCGCGCGCGGCGGGCCCGGCACCCAGGACGAAAGGGCCGCACCCGATGACCTCCTACCAGGACAAGCCGTGGCTGGCGCAGCTCACCGAGGCGCAGCGCGCCCCCGTCGACCCGCCCGCCTCCCTGCTCCACACCTTCCGCGACGCGGTCCACCACGTCCCCGACCACACCGCCCTCGCCTACTTCGACGCCCGCCTCACCTACGCCGAGACCGACGCGCTCTCCGACGGCGTCGCCGCCCACCTCGCCGCCCACGGCTTCCGCCCCGGCGACCGCGCCGTGGTGATGCTGCAGAACACCCCGCACTTCGTCCTCGCCCTCCTCGGCGTCTGGAAGGCGGGCGGCGTCGTCGTCCCCGTCAACCCCATGTACAAGTCCGGCGAGATGGCCCACGTACTCTCCGACGCCGAGGTCACCGCCGTCGTCTGCGCCGACCGCACCTGGGACGCCTTCCTCCGCGACACCGCCGCCCGGCAACCATCCGTCCGCATCGCCCTGACCGCCTGCGAGGCCGGACTCCAGACCCGCGACGACACCCGGGTGCTCCGCCCCGAACGCCTCGGCCCCCGGGACGGCGCCGACGACCTGCTGACCGCCGCCCGCAACGCCGCCGCCGCGCCGGTCCCCGCCGTCCCCGCACCGACCGCCACCGACACCGCGCTGATCAGCTACACCTCCGGCACCAGCGGCACCCCCAAGGGCGCCACCAACACCCACGGCAACCTCTCCTACAACGTCGAGCGGCAGCGCACCGGACTGGCACTCCCCGCCGGATCGACCTACTACGCCCTCGCCCCGCTCTTCCACATCACCGGCCTCGTCTGCGAACTGGCCGGAGCCTTCGCCAACCGCGGCGTCTGCGCGCTCACCTACCGCTTCGACGCGGGCGTCGTCCTGGACGCCTTCCTGGAGTACCGCCCGGCCTTCACCGTCGGCCCCTCGACCGCGTTCATGGCGCTGCTGGCCCACCCCGGCGTCACCCGCGACCACTTCGCCTCCTTCGCGATGATCGCCTCCGGCGGCGCGCCCGTACCGCCCGCCCTGGTGGCGGCGTTCCGCGCCGGATCCGGCTGCTACCTCCACAACGGCTACGGCCTGACCGAGACCACCGCCACCCTCGCCACCGTCCCGCCCGGCCGCGAGGCACCCGTCGACCCGGAGTCCGGCACCCTCGCCGTCGGCGTGCCCGGCCCCGACGCCGTCGTCCGGATCGTCGACGAGAGCGGCGCCGACGTGCCGTTCGGCACCCATGGCGAGATCGTGGCCCGCGGTCCGCAGGTCGTCCCCGGCTACTGGCGCCGCCCCGACGCGACCGCGCAGGCGATACCCGGCGGCGAACTGCGCACCGGCGACATCGGCTTCATGGACGCCGACGGCTGGCTCTACGTCGTCGACCGCAAGAAGGACATGATCAACGCCTCCGGCTTCAAGGTCTGGCCACGGGAGGTCGAGGACGTCCTCTACACCCACCCGGCGGTGCGCGAGGCGGCCGTCGTCGGCATCCCGGACGCCTACCGCGGCGAGTCCGTCAAGGCGTACGTCAGCCTGCGGCCCGGCACCGCCCCGGACCCGGCCGAGCTGTCCGGACACTGCCGGGAGCGGCTCGCGGCGTACAAATGTCCCCGGGAGGTCGAGATCCTGCCCGAGCTGCCGAAGACCACGAGTGGGAAGATCCTCCGGCGGGAGCTGCGGGACCGCACCCGCCCCGACGGCCGCTGACCGGCCGGGCCCCCGCGAACGACCCGCGCGACGACGAAGGAACAGGTGACGGCGATGGCCGCAACGAAGGACGGCGACGGCACGAAGCCGGTGGCGCAGCGGCTGCTGGCCACCGCCACCCACCTCTTCGCGGAGCGCGGCTACGACCGCACCTCCGTCCAGGAGATCGTCGACGCGGCGGGCGTCACCAAGGGCGCCCTCTACCACTACTTCGGCTCCAAGGAGGACCTGCTCCACGAGGTCTACGGCCGGGTGCTCCGCCTCCAGCAGGAGCGCCTGGACCACTTCGCGGACGCCGACGCGCCGGTGGAGCGGCGGCTCCGTGACGCCGCCGCGGACGTCGTCGTCACCACCATCGAGAACCTCGACGACACCAAGATCTTCTTCCGGTCGATGCACCACCTCGGCCCGGAGAAGGACAAGCAGGTACGGGCCGAACGCCGCCGCTACCACGAACGGTTCCGCGCCCTGATCGAGGAGGGCCAGCGCAGCGGCGTCTTCGCCGCCGACGTCCCCGCCGACCTCGTCGTGGACTACCACTTCGGCTCCGTCCACCACCTCGGCACCTGGTACCGCGAGGACGGCCCCCTCACCCCGCAGGAGGTGGCCGACCACCTGGCCGACCTGCTGCTGCGGGCGCTGCGACCGTAGGCCCGGGCGGCGGTCCGGGGGGCTCTCGGCTGTGGCTCCCGTTGGCCCTGGTGGCGTTTCGGCGGCAGCGCCCGCCGTGCCTCGGCCTCTCGGTGGCAGCTCCCGTCGGCCTCTCAGTCGTAGCTCCCGCTGTGCCTCGGCGTCTCAGCGGCAGCGCCCGCCGTGCCTCGGCGTCTCAGCCGCAGCTCCCGCTGTGCCTCGGCGTCTCAGCGGCAGCGCCCGCCGCCCCCGGCCTCTCAGCCGCAGTTCCCGCCGTCCCCCGGCCGTAGCCTCCGTCATCCCTCGGCCTCCAGTTCCGGTCCGTGTCCCCGCTCCCGGAAATATCGGCTCGCCGCCCCGCGTTGTGGCCCCGCAGGGGGCCCACCCGACCCCTACGGGAGGCGTTCGACCCCGCCTTACGGGTCGCCGACTGGCGACCCTACGGATCACCCGCCCACGTCCCTACGGGTCCGCCCCCACCCGCAGCCCCGCCGCCCGCCCCGCCCCTGCGGCGGTACGAGCGGCGTTCCCGCGCGGGTGGCCGTTACCGGTACTGCTTCAGCTCCCGGCGTGCCAGCGACCGCTGGTGGACCTCGTCCGGGCCGTCGGCCAGCCGCAGGGTCCGGGCCGCCGCCCACAGTTCGGCCAGCGGGAAGTCCTGGCTGACGCCGCCGGCGCCGTGCAGTTGGACCGCCTTGTCGAGGATGTCGACGACGGTCCGCGGGGTGGCGATCTTGATGGCCTGGATCTCGGTGTGGGCGCCCTTGTTGCCGACGGTGTCCATCAGCCAGGCGGTCTTCAGCACCAGCAGCCGCAGCTGTTCCACCGCGACCCGCGCGTCCGCGATCCACTCCTGCACCACACCCTGTTGGGCGAGCGGCTTGCCGAACGCCTCCCGGGACACCGCGCGGCGGCACATCAGCTCGATGGCGCGCTCCGCCATCCCGATCAGCCGCATGCAGTGGTGGATCCGGCCGGGACCCAGCCGCGCCTGGGCGATGGCGAAGCCGCCGCCCTCCTCGCCGATGAGGTGGGTCGCCGGTACCCGGACGTTCTCGAAGACCACCTCGGCGTGGCCGCCGTGGTAGTGGTCCTCGTAGCCGTAGACCTGCATGGCCCGCTTGACGGTCAGGCCCGGGGTGTCGCGGGGGACGAGGATCATCGACTGCTGGCGGCGGATGTCCGCGCCGTCCGGGTCGGTCTTGCCCATCACGATGAAGATCCGGCAGTCGGGGTGCATCGCGCCGGAGATGTACCACTTGCGGCCGTTGATGAGGTAGTCGCCGGAACCGTCGGTGACCTTCTCGATGCGGGTCTCGATGTTGGTCGCGTCCGACGACGCCACGTCCGGCTCGGTCATCGCGAACGCCGAACGGATCTCCCCGGCGAGCAGCGGCTCCAGCCACTCCTTGCGCTGCGCCGCGCTGCCGAACTGCGCCAGCACCTCCATGTTGCCGGTGTCCGGCGCCGCGCAGTTCAGCGCGGTCGGCGCCAGCTGCGGGCTACGGCCGGTGATCTCGGCGAGCGGGGCGTACTGGAGGTTGGTCAGCCCGGCGCCCAGCTCCGCGTCGGGCAGGAAGAGGTTCCACAGCCCCTGCCGCCGCGCCTCGGCCTTCAGCTCCTCCACCACCGGCGGCGTCCGCCACGGCGAGTCCAGCGCGGCGCGCTGCTCGTCCGCCGTCGCCTCCGCGGGCAGTACGTGCTCGTCCATGAAGGCCAGCAGCCGCGCGCGCAGCTCCTCGGTACGGGCGTCGAATGCGAAGTCCATGGTGCCTCAGCCTTCCTTGAGGGTGGTGAGTCCGTGGTGGATGAAGACGGGCACGAGTTCGCCGATCCGGTCGAACCCGGCGCCGACGGTCTGCCCGAGCGTGTACCGGTAGTGGATGCCCTCCAGGATCACCGCGAGTTTGAACCACGCGAACGCGGTGTACCAGGCGATCGCCGAGGTGTCCCGCCCGGAGCGCTCCGCGTAGCGGGCGATCAGTTCGTCCGGCGTCGGGTGGCCGGGCGCGCCGCTCGTGGTGGAGACCGGCGACTCGGCGAGCCCCAGGTCGGAGCTGTACATCGCCAGCAGCCCGAGGTCGGTCAGCGGGTCGCCGAGGGTGGACATCTCCCAGTCGAGGACGGCCGTCGGGGCGTCGTCCGCGCCGATCAGGACGTTGTCGAGGCGGTAGTCGCCGTGGACGACGGACGGCGCGGGCGAGGCGGGCAGCGCCCGGCCGAGTCCCTCGTGGAGCGCCTCGATGCCCGGCAGGTCGCGGCCCCGGGAGGCGGCCAGCTGCTTGCCCCAGCGCCGTAGTTGCCGTTCCAGGAACCCGTCCGGGCGCCCGAATCCGGTCAGTCCGACGGCCTCCGGGTCGACCGCGTGCAGATCGACGAGGGTGTCGACGAGCGAGCGCACCACCGCCCGGGTCCGCTCGGCGCCCAGCGGCCGCAGCTGCTCGGCGGTCCGGTACGGCACGCCCTCGACCAGCTCCATCACGTAGAACGGCGCCCCGATGACGGACTCGTCCTCGCACAGCAGCAGCGTCTCGGGCACCGGTACCGGGGTGGGGTGCAGGGCGCTGATCACGCGGTGTTCGCGGCCCATGTCGTGCGCGGTGGCCAGGACGTGGCCGAGCGGCGGGCGGCGCACCACCCAGGAGGAGGTGCCGTCGGTGACGCGGTAGGTGAGGTTGGACCGCCCGCCCTCGATCAGCCGGGCGCGCAGCGGGCCCGCCGTCAGGCCCGGCCGTTCGCGCTCCAGATGGCGGCGGAGCGCCTCCGGGTCGAGTCCGGGCGGCGCCTGCGGGTCCGTGCCCGGTGGGGGAGGGGTGCCCTTGCTCATCGTGGTCCTCCATACGGAGTGGACGGTCGGACGGTGCCGTACGGGGACGGCGGCACGGCAGGCGCCCGGGGGTCGTCCCGGGGCACCCGCGTACGATCATGCCGACTAGTCGGTATGGAGTCCAGTGCCCCGGCGTGGGGGATGGGTCACGCGGCCCCGGGGCGGTCGCCTGCGGGGCGCGCGGGGCACCGGCGCGCGCTGGGAGTGCGGGAGGTCGCCCCGCGCCCCCGGCGCCGCGTCCGCTCAGGCGTGACAGGCCACCGGGACCCCGCCGTTCATCGCGGTCATGTCGGCGAACACGGTCCGTACGTCCAGCGGCGCCCCGGGCTCGGCGCCCTCCAACTCCGCGTAGGCGCGGTGCAGATTGGCCACCAGCCGCTCACTCTCGGCCAGCTCCGCGAACGGCCCGAGGTCGGCGCCGGTGGCCGCCTCCAGCGGGCTCAGCCCGGCCGCATGGCTGCGCCGCGCCAGCTCGTCGACGTAGCGCAGATACGCCTCGACGGTGTCGTAGACCTCGGGACCGGTCACCGGTCCGTGGCCCGGCACCACCGTCGTCGCGTCCAGCGACCGCAGCAGCTCCAGCGCGCGCAGCGACCCGGCCAGCGAGCCCATGAGCAGGAACGGCGTACCGCCGTGGAAGACCAGGTCCCCGGTGAAGACGGTGCGCCGACCCGGCAGCCAGACGAGGGTGTCGCCCCGGGTGTGCGCGACGCCCGGGTGCAGCAGCCGCGCCTCGATGTCGCCGACGTACAGCGTCAGCGCGTCCGTGTACGTCAGCGACGGCGGCGTCAGCGTGATGTCACCGAAGTCGTTCTCCGGCCACATCGCCTCCAACTGGTGCCCCGCGGCGAGGAGTTCGCTGCGGCAGACGGCGTGTCCGACGATCGTGGCCGCCGGGGTGAAGAGGGAGTTGCCGTAGGTGTGGTCGCCGTGGTGGTGGGTGTTGACGACGATCCGCGGCGCGGGCGCCCCGCTCTCCGCGATCCGCCGCGCCAGCAGCCGCGAGCGCCGCTCGGTCGCCGCGGTGTCCACCAGCAGCGTCGCCCCGCCGTCGGTCACCACCCCGGCGTTGTTCAGACACCAGCCGCCGTCGGGCTGGACGAACGCCGAGACGCCGGGGCTCAGTTCGGTCAGCCCCGGCTCGTCGGGGGTGCTGGGGGAGACGGGTCCGGAGGGTCGGGGCATGGGGAGGCTCCTCGGGGGTGGCGGTGGTACGTCGCCGCCCGGGGCGGGCCCGGCACCTCGCGGGGCGGGCCACCGCAGCTCCCGGCGCGGCGGCGCCACCGTATCGCCGGTGCGCGGTGCGGTGCCGTGACGCCGACGCGTCCGGCTACGGACGGCACACCGGACGCCTCACCTGCGGCTCCGGCGCCCGGGGCGGAGGCGCTCCCGGACGGCGCCGGGGCCCGGCGCGGACCGGACCGGGCCCCGGCCCCTCACCCGCCGCCCACCAGCACCACCGCGACCGACACCGCCAGCACCACCGTGCACAGCGCCACGAGCCCCGCCCCGCGGGTCCCCAGCACCGGCGGGCGGCCCGCCGCCATCGCCCGCATCCGGCCGTGTGCCACCAGCCCGAACACCAGCCACGCCACCCCCGTCAGCGCCACCGCCCCCGCCGTCACCACGCCCGGCGCCACGGACTGCGTCAGCCGCCGCACGGCCAGCGCCACCACGACCGTGCAGGAGAGCGTGGTCCGCCGCCAGGCCAGCCGGGTGCGCTCCGGCTGCAACCCGGGGTCGCGCGCCCCGGACCCGTCCGGTGCCGTCCCCACGCTCAGCGCGTCCAGCCGATCGCGACGAGCGCCACCATCGCGGCGGCCAGCACCCCCACGACCACCGCCAGCACCGACGGGAACCGCGACACCGGCAGATCCTCACCGCGCCGCATCGCCCGCTCGCACCGCACCCAGTGGTTCACCGCCCGCACCGCGCACAGCGCCCCGGCCACCAGCAGCGCCACCGTGAAGACCGTCCGCAGCCCCGGATGCAGCCGAGGCAGGAACTGATCCACCGCGAAACCCCCGCCGACCAGCGCGAGCCCGGTCCGCAGCCACGCCAGCAGCGTCCGCTCGTTCGCCAGCGAGAAGCGGTAGTCGGGCGTCCGCCCCTCCTCGCCGATCCGGGCGGGCGACCACCACAGCCGCACCGTCTCCCGCACCGACCGCAGATCGACGCTCACGGCCGCACCCCGGTCCGCCACACCGCCATCAGCGGGCCCCGCCGACGCGCCACTCCTGCAACCGCCGGTACGCGGCCACCCCGTCCGGCGTCCACGGCCACTCCGCCAGCCGCCGCTCCAGCTCCTCCTCGGTGACGAAGGCGTGCCAGGCCACCTCCGACTCCTGCGGCGCCACCGGCAGCGTGCACCGCACCTCGTACACCGCCGACCACCACGAACCCCCGTCCCCCTCGTAGAGGAACGAGAAGCGGTGCTCGGGCCGGTCGAGCCCCCGGACCCCCAACTCCTCCTCGGCCTCCCGCAGCGCCGCGTCGTCGTAGCCCTCCCCGGCGCCGACCACCCCGCCGACGAACATGTCGTGATGCCCGGGGAAGACCAGCTTCCGGTCCGTTCTGCGGTGGATGAAGATCCGGTCCTCGCCATCCCTGACCAGGATGAACGTGCAGCGGTGCCGAAGGCCCCGGGCGTACGCCTCGCCGCGCGGCGCCTGGCCCACCACCCGGTCCTGCTCATCGACGATGTCGAGCACTTCGTCCGCGTCGAGCGGTTGCTGATCGGTCATGCCGCCATGCAACCACCGGCGCCCCGCCACCGGAACGCCGGGCCCCGCCGCCCGCCTCAGTGCGGCGCCAGCGCCTGCGCCCGCGGGTGCGGCGGCCCCGCGCCGGGCGGCATCGCCGGATGCCGGCCGATCAGCACGATGCCCACCACGATCGCCACGATCCCGGCCGCCTGCCACGCCAGCGCGCCCGGCGTCACCCGCAGCTGATCGCCGAGGAACCCGACCCCGCACGCGATCCCGGCCAGCGGCTGCGCCGCCGTCAGCGCCGGGAGCGACAGCCGCAGCGGCGCCGTCTCGAACGCGCTCTGCACCAACACCAGCGCCGTCACCCCGAGCGCCACCACCGCGTACGGCTGCCAGCTCGTCGCCACCGCCGTCCAGCCACCGGCGTTGAACCGGTCCCCGCTCATCCGCGTCAGCGCGTCCTGCAACCCGTACAGCAACCCCGCCGCGGTGCCCAGCAGCGCCGCCTCCAGCGCCATCCACATCCGCTTCGCGACCGCCGTCAGCAGCAGCGCCGTGCCCAGGACCACGCCGATGATCACCCACTGCCGCAGCACATCCGGGGTCGCCCGCCCGCCGTGCGGCTGCCCCGCCACGATGAACGCCGTCACCCCGCCCGCCAACAGCCACAGCCCGGCCCAGCCGCTGCGCCCCAGCCGCTGCCGGGTCAGCCACCGCGACAGCGCCATCGCGAACAGCAGATTGGTCGCCAGCAACGGTTCGACCAGTGTGATGTCGCCCATCCCCAGCGCGAACGCGCCCAGCGCCATGCCGCACACCATCAGCCCGATACCGGCGAGCCAGCGCGGCATCCGCGCCAGATCGAGCAGCAGCCGCAGCGAGAGGAAGTCCTTCATCGGCGCGTGCTGCGCGGCCGCCTGCTGGAGGACGAACCCCAGGCCCAGGCAACAGGCCGCACCGAGGGCCAGCAGAATCACGGTCACGGACACCGACATACACCTCGTATCGGGCGGAGTGGAGGTGAGGCCGAGGATAGCCACCCGGCCCGCCCGCCGCGGTGGCCGCCGTCACGTCGGCCTGCCGCGCCGCACCACCCCCGCCGGACACCGGGCGCACCGCCTCCCACGCCCCATGCCGACCGGTTGGTACGACCTGTTGACGCCCGTACCGGCCTGCGCGGAGGATCGGATCACCACGGCATCCGGGACCTCCGGCACGCCCCGGTGAGGAGAGCTGACGATGGCGTACGACGCTGATGTGATCGTGATCGGAGCGGGCCTGGCCGGCCTCGCGGCCACCGCGGAACTGGCCGACGCGGGACGGAAGGTGATCCTCCTCGACCAGGAACCCGAACAGTCTCTCGGCGGCCAGGCCCACTGGTCCTTCGGCGGCCTCTTCCTCGTCGACTCACCCGAGCAGCGCCGCCTGCGCATCCGCGACAGCCACGACCTGGCCTGGCAGGACTGGCTCGGCACCGCCGCATTCGACCGCCCCGAGGACCACTGGCCCCGCAAATGGGCCGAGGCGTACGTCGACTTCGCCGCCGGTGAGAAGCGCCCCTGGCTGCACCGCCAGGGCGTCCGCTTCTTCCCCGTCGTCGGCTGGGCCGAACGCGGCGGCTACGACGCGACCGGCCACGGCAACTCCGTCCCCCGCTTCCACATCACCTGGGGCACCGGCCCCGGCCTCGTCGCCCCCTTCGCCCGCCGGGTGCGCGCCGGTGCCGCCCGCGGCCTGGTGGACCTCCGCTTCCGCCACCGCGTCACCGGCCTGACCGGCACCGCGGGCGCCGTCGACACCGTCAGCGGCGACATCCTCGTCCCCTCCGACGCCGAACGCGGCACCCCCAGCAGCCGCGAGACGTCCGGCGCCTTCACCCTCCGCGCCCAGGCCGTGATCGTCACCTCCGGCGGCATCGGCGGCAACCACGACCTGGTCCGCGCCAACTGGCCGGAGCGGCTCGGCACCCCGCCGCGCCACATGCTCTCCGGCGTCCCCGCACACGTCGACGGCGCGATGCTCGGCGTCGCCGAGAAGGCCGGTGCCCGCCTCATCAACCGCGACCGGATGTGGCACTACACCGAAGGCATCGACAACTGGAACCCGATCTGGCCGCAGCACGGCATCCGGATCCTCTCCGGCCCGTCCCCGCTCTGGCTGGACGCCACCGGCAAGCGGCTGCCGGTGCCGCTCTTCCCCGGCTTCGACACCCTCGGCACCCTCGACCACATCATGCGCACCGGCCACGACCACACCTGGTTCGTGCTCACCCGCAAGATCATCGAGAAGGAGTTCACCCTCTCCGGCTCCGAACAGAACCCGGACCTGACCGGCAAGTCCGTCCGCGACGTCCTGGGCCGCGCCCGCGGCGGCGCCCCCGGCCCCGTCCAGGCGTTCCTCGACCACGGCGCCGACTTCCTCACCGCCCGCACCCTGCCCGCACTGGTCCGCCAGATGAACGACCTGACCGGCGAACCGCTGATCGACGAGGCCGCGCTGCACCGCGAAGTCGCCGCCCGCGACCGCGAGATCGCCCACCCCTTCACCAAGGACCTCCAGGTCACGGCCCTGCACGGCGCCCGCAAATACCTCGGCGACCGCCTCATCCGCACCGCCGCCCCACACCGCCTCCTCGACCCGAAGGCGGGCCCCCTCATCGCGGTACGCCTCCACATCCTCACCCGCAAAACCCTCGGCGGCCTGGAGACCGACCTCTCCTCCCGCGTCCTGACCGCCGACGGCACCCCCCTCCCCGGCGTCTACGCGGCGGGCGAGGCCGCCGGTTTCGGCGGCGGCGGCGTCCACGGCTACCGCTCCCTGGAAGGCACCTTCCTCGGCGGCTGCCTCTTCTCGGGCCGCACCGCAGGAAGAGCAGCGGCCCGAGCGGTCGCCTGACCCCCGGGAGACGGCGTCCGCCGGGAGACGGCACACGGCGGGAGACGGCGTTCGCCGAGAGACGGCACGCTCCGGGGAGGGCGCGGGCGCGCGGGCCGCTTACGGACCGGACGGGCGCTACGGAACGGCGACGCCGGACGGGCTGGGGGCGAGGTGGGGAGCCGTCCGGCACCTCCACATCCGGCTTCCCCGACGGTGCGCGGCCCGCGCCGGGTGACGCCGGACGGGCTGGGGCGAGGTGGGGAACCCTCCGGCACCCACATCCGGCTTCCCCGACGATGCCCGGCCCGCGCCCCCTCAAGGCGTGGCCGGGCCCGGCTCACCCCTCCAACGCCTCCCGCACCCGGCGCGAGACGGTGAACGTGTAGAGATCCAGCACCCCGGGCGGCTCCGCGAGCCCCGGCCCGCCCGCCCGTATCCACTCCGCGATGTCCGCCAGCGCATCGTCGTCGTTGACCAGCCCCAGCCACACCGGACGCCCACCCGCGACCCGCCCGGCGGCCGACGGCTGGACCACGACGACATTCGCCTGATCGCAGACGTCCAGGCACTCCGAGGCACGCACCGGCGCGGCATCGCCCAACGCCGCCCGCAGCCGCGGGATCTGCCCGGCATGATCGACGCCGGGAACCTTCGCTCCGTCACCACAGCAGCAACCACGGCAGACGGTGACCCGGCACGGAGCTTCGGCGGCGACCCGCCCGGAACGCTTGGCACTCATCCGGCCCATGCTACGTGCGCCCCCACGCCCCCTCCGCCCCGCCGTCCCCCGGCCCGACCTGCACCTTCGGAAGCACCACACCGCGCCGCCGCCCACCCGCACGCCCCGGACGCAAACGAGCCGGACCACACCCTCGAACCGACGCCCACCACCCCACGCAGCGCTCCGGAAGTGCCGCTAGAAGTGCCGCACCAACTCGCCGAACGCCCCGAGCCGCAGCACCTTCCCGTCCGCCGGATCCAGCTCCGCGTGCTCCAGCACCCACGTCCGGTCGTGCGGGATGAAGACGGCGTTCAGCCCCGCCGACCGGGCGGGCAGGATGTCCGACCGCGGCGAGTTGCCGATCATCCATGCCTCCGCGGGCGCCACGCCGTACTCCCGCACCAACCCCTCGTACGTGGTGACGTCCTTCTCCGGCACGATGTGCACGCCCCGAAAGTGCTTGCCCAGCCCGGACGCGGCCACCTTGCGCCGCTGCTCCTCCGCCTCGCCCTTGGTGAGCATCAGCAGCTCATGACGGGCCGCCAGCTCCGCCAGCGTCTGCGGCACCCCGTCGATCAGCTCTACCGTCCCGCCGTCGAACGCCGCCGCCCACCCCTCGATCCGCGCCGCCTCCCGCGCGCTCGCCGGACGCCCCCGCAACCGCGCCAGACACTCCCCGAGACTGAGCAGAAACACCTTGCTGCCGTACCCGTGCGTCACCGCGTTCGCCGCCTCGATCCCGTCGAGCACCGCCCGCACCTCGTCCCGCCCGAGCCCGGGACGCGCCATCCAGTCCGTGAACTCCTCGATGACCCGCTCGAAGATCACGTTGTTCTCCCACAACGTGTCATCCGCATCAAAGATCAGCACCCGCACACCCTTCCCGCCCCACACCACCCAACGGCGCGCAGGCTACGGCCCCGAGCCCACCCGCACCACAATTACGCGAGGTGTGCCGAAACGGTCGGGCCCGGGAGGCGCAGCCCAAAACGAAAAAGACCCCAGATCACTGGGGTCTTTCGCTGGTGTCCGAGGGGGGACTTGAACCCCCACGCCCGATAAAGGGCACTAGCACCTCAAGCTAGCGCGTCTGCCATTCCGCCACCCGGACAAGGTGTCTGCCGTTCCGGCCTGGGCCGTTCCGACAGAGAAAACAATAGCAAACCTTTCGGGGTGCTCGATCACCCGCACGTCGGAGCCGGTCTGCGGCTGTGACCAGGGCATGTCGGCCGTATTACGGCCTTGGGTGGAGCCCGCCGCGGAGGGAGGATGGCGGTGGACCCCGCCGCGGCCGGTCCCTGGGTGGGCGTGCCGCGGCCGTGAACCACAAGGAGGCAGAGTGAGCGAGTCACAGCCGGCCCGTACGGTCACCGGTGAGGACGAGGTCGTCGACCTGTGCCGGGACCTGATCCGGATCGACACCAGTAATTACGGCGACCACTCCGGGCCCGGCGAGCGTGCCGCGGCGGAGTACGTGGCGGAGAAGCTCGCGGAGGTCGGGCTGGAGCCGCAGATCTTCGAATCCCACCCGGGCCGGGCCTCGACGGTCGCCCGTATCGAGGGCGAGGACAGGTCCCGTCCGGCCCTGCTCATCCACGGCCACACCGACGTCGTCCCGGCCAACGCCGACGACTGGACCCACCACCCCTTCTCCGGCGAGATCGCCGACGGGTGTGTCTGGGGCCGTGGCGCCGTGGACATGAAGGACATGGACGCGATGACGCTGGCGGTCGTCCGCGACCGGATGCGCTCCGGCCGTAAGCCGCCCCGCGACATCGTCCTGGCCTTCCTCGCCGACGAGGAGGCCGGTGGCACCTACGGCGCCCGCCACCTCGTCGACCACCACCCCGGTCTCTTCGAGGGCGTCACCGAGGCGATCAGTGAGGTCGGCGGCTTCTCGTTCACGGTCAACGAGAACCTGCGGCTCTACCTCGTCGAGACGGCGCAGAAGGGCATGCACTGGATGAAGCTCACCGTGGACGGCACCGCCGGACACGGGTCGATGATCCACCGCGACAACGCCATCACCGAACTCTCCGAGGCCGTCGGCCGACTGGGCCGTCACGAGTTCCCGGTGCGCGTCACCAAGACGCTCCGCCACTTCCTGGACGAACTGGGCGACGCCCTGGGCACCGAACTCGACCCGGAGAACATGGAGGACACGCTCGCGAAGCTCGGCGGCATCGCCAAGCTGATCGGCGCCTCCCTCAAGAACACCGCCAACCCCACCCAGCTCGGCTCCGGTTACAAGGTCAACGTCATTCCCGGCCAGGCCACCGCCCATGTCGACGGCCGTTTCCTGCCCGGCTACGAGGAGGAGTTCCTGGCCGACCTCGACCGTCTCCTCGGCCCGCGGGTCAAGCGGGAGGACATCCACGCCGACAAGGCGCTGGAGACCAGTTTCGACGGTGCCCTGGTCGACGCGATGCAGTCGTCGCTGCTGGCCGAGGACCCGATCGCGCGGGCCGTGCCGTACATGCTGTCGGCCGGTACCGATGCCAAGTCGTTCGACCGGCTGGGCATCCGCGGCTTCGGGTTCGCGCCGCTGAAGCTGCCGCCGGAGCTGGACTTCGCGGGCATGTTCCACGGCGTGGACGAGCGAGTGCCGGTGGATGGGCTGAAGTTTGGCGTCCGTGTGCTGGACCGTTTCATCGACGCGAGCTGATCACCCCGACAAGGGGCGAACTGCCCAATACTGAGGGGTTTTTCGCTGGAAAGAGTGAATGCCGAGTCATCCTCGTAGCCTGAAAGTCCTCCGCATCGTTGCAGGCTGTGCGGTCCGCGGCTGGGATCGCACTGCCAACGTAGGAGGATTTAATGATCAAGAAGGTCGTCGCTGCCGCGGCGCTCACCGGTGGTTTTGTGCTCGCCGGCGCGGGCCTGGCCGTTGCCGACTCGGGAGCCGAGGGAGCCTCTGTCGGCTCCCCGGGCGTGGTCTCCGGCAATGTGATCCAGGTTCCGGTGCACGTCCCGGTGAACTTCTGCGGTAACACGGTCTCCGTGATCGGGCTGCTGAACCCCGCCTTCGGCAACATCTGCATCAACGACTGACGTCGCATCTGCACCCGTAAGGGTCCGATCCGGTCGGCTCCGGGACGCCTCGCGTTCCGGAGCCGCTGAGGATTCCCGCGGGCGGCATCTTCCGCGTCCGTCCGCATTCGCAAGGCACGAGGCAGGGGAACAACCTATGAGACAGGTCGCACGCAAGGGCCTGATCACCGTGGCGGCTGCAGGCGGCATCCTCGCCGCCACGGTCGGCTACGCACACGCCGACGCGGGCGCCCAGGGTGGCGCAGCGAACTCACCCGGCGTCGCATCCGGCAACAATGTGCAGGTCCCGGTGCATGTACCGGTCAACACCTGCGGCAACACCGTCAACGTCGTCGGGCTGCTCAACCCCGCGATGGGCAACGGCTGCGCCAACGGTTCCGGTGAGCACCGGACTTCGCCGGGTGACGGGCACCACGAGGAGGGCGGCAAGCCCGCAGGTCAGGGCGGGGCGCAGAGCGGGCACGGCGGCTCGACCGCCGAGGGCGGCGCCACCGGTTCGCCGGGCGTCGCGTCCGGCAACAACGTCCAGGTGCCGGTCGACGTCCCGGTCAACGCCTGTGGCAACAGCGTCGACGTCGTCGGACTGCTCAACCCCACATTCGGCAACGAATGCGGCAACGACGCGGTCCCGACCCGCCCGGTCGAGCCGGGCCACCCGGCGAAGCCCGGGAACCCGGAGCAGCCGCACCACCCCACCGTGCCGGTGAAGGAGCACCCCTCCACGCCGGGACCGCGGCCGCAGACGGCGTCGCACGTCAAGATCGCCGACACTCCGGAGCCGACGCGTGAGCTGGCGCACACCGGCTCCGAGTCGATCGGGTACGCGGCCTCGGCCAGCGCCGGTCTGATTCTCGGCGGCGCACTGCTCTACCGTCGGGCCCGCGCCGCACGCAGGTGAGGTAGCGCCGACACGGCATCGCAGCACGGAGCGGGCCCCGCACACCGGCGGGGCCCGCTTTGCGTTGCCGTGAAGGACCGCCCGCGGTGGCGCCGGGTAGCCGCCCCGCGGCGCCGGGTGCATGCCTTCGGCGGCGGTGCAGCGCGCCCCGCCGGGTACGGCGTGCCGCGCGCGCCCGCCGTCAGCGGGTGGCGGGGACCGTCACCACGTGGCGCGGAGCTGGCGGATGATCCGGCGGCGCAGCCGCACCCGACGGCTGCCGTCGGGGTTGAGGCGCAGACGGTCCAACTCCCAGTGCCCGTACTCGGCATGGTCGGTCAGCAGGCGTGTGGCGGCCTTGCGGGAGACCCCCCGCGGCACGTACACATCGCAGAATTCGTATTCCGGCATCGCATCTATTGTGCGGGACCGGCCCCGGTACGGATAGCGTCTGCACCATGTCTGATGCTGCGCAGCCTTCCGCTGCCGAGGTACGTGCCGCCGCCGAGGCGGTCAAAGCCGCACTGGACCGTCACCTCGACGCGGTGGAACGCCGCTCGGGGCAGGACGATCCCGACGTCTACGCCGCGTTCGACGAACTCGCCGCCGCGGCAGAGGTCTACGACGAGCTGCTCTACGACACCTACGACGAAGTCACCCCCTTCGAGATTCCCGGAAGTGACCATCTCCCCGCCTACCAGGGGCCGGAGGAACCCAGTGCGCTGAGCGTGCTGATCCGCCGGGACTACGCGGTCGCCGATCCGCAGCGACTGCTCCATCAGGCACAGCGCGTCGCCGATCTCGACCCGGACACCGCGGACGACGTGGCCCGCGCCCCGGGCGAGAGCGGCGCCGCGGTGGTGGGCTCCAGCGTGTACGCGGCGCTCGGCGTGCTCTTCGGCGAGTTCGAGCCGGACGAAATCGCCTCCCGGCACAAGGAGTTCGGCCTGGAGGAGGGCGACTCCACGCTCTGGGTCGCGGCCACCGACGACCTGCCGGAGCCGGGGGAGTGGCTGTCGGAGCCGTTCGAGGACATCGATCCGCAGCAGGTGGTCTGCCGGTTCGACGTCAGCTCGGTCTTCGACGAGGAGCTGGACGAGGAGCAGGACACCGGCGGGCCGGACCGGGGGCGCTGAGGAGGCGCTTCTCCCGGTCGGTGGCCGGTCCGACCGGCCCGACCGGTCCGAGGGTTCGGAACTGCCCCGGGGAGACGGGGCGCGGGTGCGTGCCCGGCTCTCCCCGGGGCAGTGGGCTGCCGGGGCCCGTCCCGGTCGGTGCGGCGGCGAGCCCGCTTCGGGGCGCCGCCGCCCGGCCGTCCGGCGGCAGCGGCGGTTACGGGCCTTCGGCCCTCCCGCCGCTGCCGCCGCTCTTCCGTCTCACTCCGCCTGTGCGGTCTCCGCCGTGGCCTGGGCGTTCTGCTGCTGGAGCAGGGTGCGCAGGCGGGTGGTGCGCTCCTTGGCCGGGACGTCGGCGACGGCGTGGGGGAGGGCCTGGTCCACACCCTGGACCACCGACAGATGGCGTTCGCCGCGGCTGAACGCGGTGTAGACCCAGGCGCGGTTCAGCCCCTGGGCGGCGTCGCCGGGCAGCACCACGACGGCCGCGGGCCAGCGCGTCCCGGCCGCCTGATGGGCGGTGAGCGCCCAGCCGTGCCGGAGCGCGCCCGCCTCGACACGGGCCCGTCCGACCACGAGGGGGGCGCCCTCGCACTCCAGCCGCAGGCCGTCGGCGTCCGCGCCGGTGACCGTGGCGGGCACGGTACGGCCCGGGGCGGGGGAGTAGGCGACGCGGTCCCCGGGGTCGAAGCCGCCGAACCGGCCGGGGCCCGGATTGAGCCTTTCCTTGAGCGCGGCGTTGAGCGCGCGGGTCCCGGCCGAGCCGCCGTGGCCGACGGTGATGACCTGCGTCTCCTGCGGCGGCACCCCCAGCGCCCGCGGCACCGAGTCGGCGACCAGCTGGACCGTGCGGTGCACCGCCTCCCGTGCGTCGCGTACGGGGACGATCACCACCTCCTTGCCGGGCGCCTCCACCGGGCTCAGCTCCCCGATGCCGATGCCGGAGACCAGCTCCCCGATCGGGCCGAAGTCCGGGGTGCGCGAGGCGATCTGCGGGCAGCAGCGGGCGGCCAGCAGATCGGCGAAGAGCCGGCCGGGGCCCGCCGAGCCGAGGACCCCCGGGTCGCCGCTGAGCACCAGCCGGACCCCGTCGGCCAGCGACTCGATGAGCACCGCCGCGGTCTCCAGATCCAGCTGCGGGGCGTCGAGGACGACCAGCAGGTCGAGGGCGAGCGCCCCGTCCGCGTCCCGGCCCGGACCCTCCTGGCCGGACAGCAGACCGGCGACGGTGACGGCACCGGCGTCCGCCGCTTCCGGGGAGTCCGCGGCGGTGAGCTGGGCGGCGAGCCGGGCGCGGCCGTTGCCGGTGTGGGCGGCGGCGTAGGCGCGCAGGCCCAGCGCACGGGCGGCGGTGACCAGCGCGGCGGGCTCGGCGCGGGCCGCCTCGGCGCCGGTGTGCGTCACCAGACCGCTGTGGGCCACGGCCCGGATCAGCTCGGCCGCGGACGGCGAGGGAGCCGCCGCGGCCACGGCCTCCCACTGCGCGGCGGAGGGCCGCACCCGCTCCCCGGCCGGAGCATCCCCGCCCTGGGCGGCTGGCCCGTCCCCGGCCTCCTCCTCGGCTTCCGGTTCCGGCTCCGTGCCCCCGGCCGCCTCACCGGCCTCCGGCTCCGGCACCTCCCCGGCCTCCCCGGCCTCGGGCCCGGCCTCCCCGCCGGACGTATCCGGCTGTCCGCCCCCCGCCGCCTCGAACGTGTTGAGCAGTCGGGCCAGTCCGTCGGCGACGCTCTCCTCGGCCATCGCGTAGCGGTCCAGGCCCAGCAGCACCCGGACCGGGGTCTCCTCCTCGTCCTCCGGGGCGGGGCGGGCCGTGCCCGGGGTGTCGAGGGCGTCCTGGAAGACGAGGGCGGCGCCCTCGGCCAGGGCGAGCTGAAGGGCCTCGTCCGGCTCCGGCACCGCCCGCTGGGCGAGCGCCGCCCGCAGCGCCGACGCCTCCAGGGCGGAGTGCCCGGCCAGCGCGGCCTGCTCCAGCAGCCAGCCGACGAGCGCCACGGCACGCCGCTCGTCACCGGGGCCGCAGGCGGCGCCCAGCAGCGCCCGCGCGAAGGTGTCGGCCTGCTCGGGCCGGACGCCGGGCACCGCCAGCAGCTGCCAGGGGTCCTCGCGCAGCGCCTCCCCGGCCCGCTCGCCGAGCACCTCGGCCGCCTTGCCCGCCAGCGCCTCCGGGGCACCGCCCGCCGCCAGCACCTGGCGTACGCCGTCGATGCCCTCGGCGGTGGGCGGCAGCGGGCGCGGCGGCGCGGCCGGTGCCGCCTGCCGGGCCTCGGCGGACGGGGCCGTGGCCCGCTCCGGAGCGCCACCGGGAGCCCCCGGGGCACCCTGCGGAGGCCGCCCGCCGCCCGCCGGACCTCCCGCGGGAGGCGTCGTGGCGGGCCGGGCGGCCGGGGGGCGCGGCGCTTCGTTGAAGAAGGACGCGGCGGAGCGTTCGCCGCTCTCCACCGCCCGCACCGCGGCCGCCAGCGCCGCCGCCGTGGCCTTCCCGCCCGGAGCGGCGGCGGGCGCCGCACCGGCCGCACCCTGCTGGGCCCGGCCCGCCGTCTCGTCACCCGAAGGAGCGGCCGCCCCGTCCGCCGGGGAGGTCGGCTGCGGGCCCTCCGAAGCCGTCGGCCGCTCCGAAGCGCTCTCCTCCGCGGCGGCGGGCGGGCCGCCCGGCGCGGCCTCCTGCTCGGGCGCGGTCTCGCCGGAGGGGCGGTCGGTGCTCACAGCGTGCTCCAGTGGTGATCGGGATAGTGGTGGTCCGGGGCCGACACGTCGTCCAGCGCCCGGGTGATCTCGTCAGGAAGCGTAAGCGCCTCCACTGACAATGCCGCCGCGAGCTGCGCGGATGTCCGGGCGCCGACGAGCGGGGCGGCGACCCCGGGGCGGTCGCGCACCCATGCGAGCGCGACATGCAGCGGGGTGACGGCGAGCCCGTCGGCCGCCGTGGTGACCGCGTCGACGATGCCGTCGCACCGCTTGTCCAGATACGGCGCGACGAACCCGGCCAGCCGGTCCGAGGCGCCCCGCGAATCGATCGGGGTCGCCCGCCGGTACTTGCCGGTGAGCACGCCGCGGCCCAGCGGTGAGGCGGGCAGCAGGCCGAGGCCCAGGTCGTGGGCGGCGGGCAGCACCTCCCGCTCCACCCTGCGCTGGAGCAGCGAGTACTCCAGCTGGGCGCTCGCCAGCCGGGTGCGCACCGCGGGCTCGGCCAGCTGCCAGGTGGCGGCCTTGGCCAGCTGCCAGCCGGAGAAGTCGGCGAGCCCGGCGTACCGCGCCCGGCCGCTGCTGACGGCGGTGTCCAGCGCCTGCAGCGTCTCCTCCAGCGGGGTGTGCGGGTCGTAGGCGTGCAGCTGCCAGAGGTCGACGTGGTCCGTGCCCAGGCGGCGCAGCGAGGCGTCCAGCGCGGCGAGCAGATGGCGGCGTGAGCCGTCCACCCGGCGGTCCGGCTCCAGAACGCTGCCCGCCTTCGTGGCGATCACCAGGTCGGCGCGGGGCACCAGGCCCTCCAGCAGTCGGCCGAGCAGCCGCTCGGCGCCGCCGTCGGCGTATATGTCCGCGGTGTCGACGAGGCTGCCGCCCGCCTCCCAGAACGTCTTGAGCTGCTCGGCCGCACCCCGTTCGTCGGTGTCGCGCGCCCAGGTGAGTGTGCCGAGCCCGATACGGGACACGCGCAGACCCGTACGGCCGAGATGCCGTTGCTCCATGCGGCCCGAGGTTAGTGGCCGTCAGCCGTGCGCAGGAGACCTGTGGACAACCGCCGATGACGCCGGGCGCCGGTGCGCGCTAGAGTCCCCGCAACGTGACGTTACTGATCGGTAAGGGGAGCGGCATGAGGCTTGGCATCAACCTCGGTTACTGGGGCGCCGGGATGGACGGCGACAATCTCGCCGTGGCACAGGAGGCCGACCGGCTCGGCTACGCGGTCTGCTGGGCCGCCGAGGCGTACGGATCCGACGCCCCCACGGTCCTGTCCTGGGTCGCCGCCCGCACCGAGCGGATCGACGTCGGCTCGGCGATCTTCCAGATCCCGGCCCGTACCCCCGCCATGACCGCGATGACCGCGGCCACCCTCGACTCCCTCTCCGGCGGCCGTTTCCGCCTCGGCCTCGGCGTCTCCGGCCCGCAGGTCTCCGAGGGCTGGTACGGCGTGAAGTTCGACAAGCCGCTCGCCCGCACCCGCGAGTACGTCGACATCGTCCGCAAGGCGCTCTCCCGCGAGCGGCTGTCGTACGAGGGCGCGCACTGGACGCTGCCGCTGCCCGACGGCCCGGGCAAGCCCCTCAAGCTCACCGTCCACCCCACCCGCGAGCGCATCCCGCTCTACATCGCGGCGATCGGCCCCAAGAACCTGGAGCAGACCGGCGAGATCGCCGACGGCGCGCTGCTGATCTTCCCCTCGGCCGAGCACCTGGAGGAGACCGCCCTGGCCCCGCTGCGCGCGGGCCGCGCCAAGGCGGGGCTGACGATGGAGGGCTTCGACGTCTGCCCGACGCTGCCGCTCGCCGTCGGCGACGACGTCGACGCGCTCGCCGACATGTTCCGCCCGTACACCGCCCTGTACGTCGGCGGCATGGGCAGCCGGAAGCAGAACTTCTACAACAAGCTTGCCACCCGCATGGGATACGGCGCGGAGGCGGCCGACATCCAGGACCGGTACCTCTCCGGCGACAAGGACGGCGCGGCCGCCGCCGTACCGCGGCGGCTGATCGACCAGACCGCGCTGCTCGGCCCCGTCGAGCGGATCGCGGAGCGGATGCAGGCGTACGCCGCCGCGGGCGTCACCACGCTGACGCTGGCGCCCGCCGGATTCACCCTGGACGAGCGGATCGCCGCCCTGCGCGCGGGCACCGAGGCGCTGGAGAAGGCCGGGCTGGCCTGACCGGAAGCCGCCCGGTGCACGGGCACCGGGCGGCTTGCGGACCGCGGCCGTGGTGGGGGCTCGGGGTCCTCCCCGCCACGGCCGTCACCGGGGACAACGCCCCGCCCACCACCCGGTTACGCCGCCGCTCGTTCGCACGGAGGAACGATCCTCCGCCTCCGGTTGCCGGGTCCGGCGGCCCGCTCTTGACTGTGCCTCCAGGAGTGTCCTTCGGAGGTGGCGCTGATGCTCTCGGCCCGGAG
The DNA here is from genome assembly GCF_000718015.1 of Streptomyces catenulae. Lineage (GTDB taxonomy): Bacteria > Actinomycetota > Actinomycetes > Streptomycetales > Streptomycetaceae > Streptomyces > Streptomyces catenulae. The sequence goes on from NZ_JODY01000016.1 coordinate 48,050, forward strand.
CCTGTTCCAGGAAATCGTCGACCACGACGAGGCGTACCGACTCTTCTGCTCCATCGCCGCGGGCGGCGAGGCCCAGGGCGGCTGGGAGAACGGGCGGATCGCCGCCCTCATCCCCGAGGGGCGGCGCGACCTGGCACCCAAGGCCGCCCGGCACGGCGCCGACGAGGACAAGCACGGCCGGATCTTCCGCGCCCTGCTCCGCAGACGCGGCCTGGAGGCGGCCACCGTCCCCGCCGCCGCCGACTACACGATGCTCCTGGAGCGCCGCGGCATCGGCCTCGCCCACGACCGGCTGCGCGCCGCCACGCCGCTGACCGAGGAGGACGTCATCACCTACCTCGCGCACAGCAGGGTCACCGAACAGCGCGCGTCCGAGCAGATGCGGCTGTTGCGCAAGCACTTCGGCGACCACCCCGAACTGGGCCGCGCGGTCCGGATGATCTCCCAGGACGAGGACAACCACCTCGCCTACTGCCACGAGGAACTGCTCCGCCTCGCCCGCGACGGCCGCGGCCGCACCATCCAGCGGATCCTGCGCGACTGCGCGCTCGCCGAGATCGCCGTCCACCGGGACGTCAGCCTCGCCGTCATGGACCACATGGGCCGCATCCTCGGCTGGCCCGCCCCCAAGGCGGCCCTCCTCGCCGTCGGCATCCGTCTCCACTACGGCTACGAACGCCTCGTCGGCTGGCGCCGGATGGTCAGCCTCCGGATGCCCGAGCGGCGCGACGCCCTGGGCGGGCCGGTCACCGAGTACGCCTGAGCCGGGCGCCCGCCGAGGGCCCGCTCACAGCCAGCCGCGCCGCTTGAACAGCCGGTAGAGCGAGAACTCGATGACCGCCATCGCCAGCAGCACCCCGACGTACCCGAAGCGCAGGCCCAGCTCCGGCATGTGGTGGAAGTTCATGCCGTAGATCCCGGCGATCAGCGTCGGCACGGCGGCCAGCGCCGCCCAGGCGGAGATCTTGCGCATGTCGTCGTTCTGCCGCACGCCCATCTGCGCCAGATGCGCGGAGAGGATGTCGGACAGCAGCCGGTCCAGACCGTCCACCGAGTCGTTGGCGCGCGCCAGATGGTCGCCGACGTCGCGGAAGAAGGGCCGCGAGCCGTCGTGCACGAACGGCACGCCGGTGTTCTCCTGCAACCGCGTCATCGGCTCGGTCAGCGGTCCCGTGGCCCGCCGGAACTCCATCACCTGGCGTTTGAACGCGTAGATCTCGGCGGCGGTGTTCCGGCTCTCGGAGCGGTCCGGGGAGAAGACCTCGGCCTCCAGGTCCTCCAGATCCGCCTGCAGCTCCCCGGCCACCTCGATGTAGTGGTCGACCACCGCGTCGCTGACCGCGTAGAGCACCGACGTCGGGCCGTGCCGGAGCGTCTCCGGCCGGTGCTCCAGGCGCCGCCGGACGGCCGCCAGCGGGCCGGTCTCGCCGTGCCGGACGGTGACGACGAACGCGTCGCCGACGAAGACCATCAGCTCCGTCGCCGTCACCGTTGCGGTGGCGTCGTCGTACGCGACCGGCTTGAGCACCATGAACAGCGAGTCGTCGTAGACCTCCAGCTTCGGCCGCTGGTGTGCCTTGAGCGCGTCCTCGACGGCCAGCGGGTGCAGCCCGAACTCGCCGCTGATCCGCTCGAACTCCTCCGGGGTCGGCTCGTGGACGCCCAGCCACAGGAAGGCGTGGCCGCGCCGGCGGCGTGCCTCCCGGAGCGCGCTCGGGAAGTCCTCGGGCCGCTCCGTGCGGCGCCCGTCCCGGTAGATGGCGCAGTCCACGATCACACCAGGCATTCTCACCCCGGCCCCGGACTCCTGCCAGGGAACGGTCCGCCGACGCCTGCCGGGGAGCGGCCCGGGGAACGTAGGGTGGCCGCCATGCCCACGCTGATCCTGGTGCGGCACGGCCGCTCCACCGCCAACACCTCCGGCGTCCTCGCGGGCCGGACCCCCGGAATCGCCCTCGACGAGCGCGGCACCGCGCAGGCCGCGGCGCTGCCCGCGCGGCTGGCACGGCTGCCGCTGGCCGCCGCCGTCACCAGCCCGCTGCAGCGCTGCCGCCAGACGCTCCGCCCGCTGCTCGACGCCCGCCCCGAGCTGCCGCTGCACCTCGACGACCGCATCAACGAGTGCGACTACGGCGACTGGTCGGGCCGTAAGCTCGCCGAGTTGAGCGGCGAGCCGCTGATGGAGGTCGTCCAGCGCCATCCGTCGGCCGCCGCCTTCCCCGGGGGCGAGTCGATGCGCGCCATGCAGGCGCGCGCGGTCGACGCGGTCCACGACTGGAACGCCCGCATCGAGGCGGCGCACGGCCCGGACGCCGCGTATCTGATGTGCTCGCACGGCGACATCATCAAGGCGCTGGTCGCCGAGGCGCTCGGCCTCCACCTCGACCTCTTCCAGCGGATCTCCGTCGAGCCCTGCTCGGTCACCGCGATCCGCTGGACCCGGCTGCGGCCCTTCCTCGTACGGCTCGGGGACACCGGTGACTTCGGCGGGCTGGTGCCCGCGCCGGACGCGACGGGCTCCGGGGACGGCGGTGAGGCGGCCGTGGGCGGTGGTGCGGGAGCACCGTGATCAGCGGGCGCAGTAGGGTGGTGCGACGGCGCTGCCCGTGACATCTCTGCGAACCGTGCCGTGAGCGCACTGACCGCACTGAACACAGGGGCCGCAGCGACCGCTCAGCCCCCGCAGTCGAGCAATCGGAGCAGGACGTTGTCCCGTCAGGTGTTCTTCTACGACGCGCCGGACCGCTTCGTGGCCGGTACGGTCGGGCTGCCTGGCCGCCGGAGCTTTTTCCTCCAGGCCACCGCGGCCGGCCGGACCACCAGCGTCGCCCTGGAGAAGACGCAGGTCGCCGCGCTCGCCGAGCGGATCGACGAGCTGCTGGACGAGGTGGTGCGGCGCAGCGGCGGCAACGCCCCGGTGCCCGCCGTCGCCCCCGCCGAGCTGGCGGACACCGCGCCGTTGGAGACGCCGGTGGAGGAGGAGTTCCGCGTCGGCACCATGGCGCTCGCCTGGGACGGCGAGGACGAACGCATGATCATCGAGGCGCAGGCGCTGGTCGAGCTGGACGCCGACAGCGAGGAGGACCTCGCCGAGGCCGAGGAGCGGCTGCTCCAGGACGACGAGAACGGCCCGCCGATGCTGCGGGTGCGGATGACCGGCACCATGGCGCGCGCCTTCGCCAAGCGCGCCCTGGAGGTGGTGAACGCCGGACGCCCGCCGTGTCCGCTGTGCAGCCTGCCGCTCGACCCCGAGGGCCATGTCTGCCCGCGCCAGAACGGCTACCGGCGGGACGCCTGACCGCCATGGAACCCACCGCAGAACCGGCGCTCCCGGGTCCCGCGACACCGCCGGACCGGCCGTCGGCCGAGCCCTCGGCCGACGGCCCCCGGGACGCCCGGGCGGCCTCCCCGGACGATGCCGATCTTCAGGAAGCCTTCCTGAACGACGAGAACCTTCAGGCAGCCTTCCTGAACGCGGGTGAGCTGACCGTCCGCGGCCGTATCGAGGAGGCGTCCAACGCGGTCCTCTTCTGCACCGTGACCCACGAGGGCCGCACCGTCGACTGCGTCTACAAGCCGGTCGCGGGCGAACGGCCGCTCTGGGACTTCCCCGACGGTAACCTCGCCCAGCGGGAGGTCGCCGCGTACGAGATCTCCCGGGCCACCGGCTGGGGGCTGATCCCGGCCACCGTGCTGCGCGAGGGGCCGTACGGCCCGGGCATGGTGCAGCGGTGGATCGAGGTGCCCGAGGCGGACGGCGAGGAGATCCCGCCGCTGCTGGCGCTGGTCGAGGGGGACGAGCCGGGGCCGGGCTGGAAGGCGGTCGGGTTCGCGGAGACCGGGCAGGGGCGCCCGGCGCTGCTGGTCCACGCCGACGACGTCCGGCTGCGGCGGCTGGCGGTGCTCGACGCGGTCCTCAACAACGGGGACCGCAAGGGCGGCCATCTGCTGCCGGGGCCCGGCGGGCGGCTCTTCGCCATCGACCACGGCGTGACCTTCCACACCGACGACAAGCTCCGCACCCTGCTGTGGGGATGGGCCGGGGAGCCGCTGCCCGAGGAGGCGGTCACGGTGCTGGAGCGGCTCCGCACCGAGCTGGCGGAGGGCCTTCCGCTCGCCGCCCGACTGGCCGAACTCCTCACCACCGCCGAGACCGCCGCACTGCGCGCCCGGGTCGCCGCGCTGCTGGCTTCCGGCCGTCATCCCGAGCCCGGCGGCGACTGGCCGCCGATCCCCTGGCCACCGGTCTGACACCCCGCCGGACCCCGGCGCGCGGGGCGCCGAAGGGCGGCGGACGGGGGGCGCGGACCGGCGCCTGATGCACGTTCCGGCATCGAACGCAAGAACGCCTATCCGGTCGTTACCGGCCCTCCGGTTCGTATGCGGAACCAGCATCCGGTTAGTCTCAAGGCATGCATGCATGGCCCGCTTCTGAGGTCCCCGCCCTGCCCGGTCAGGGCCGCGACCTGAGGATCCACGACACCGCGACCGGCGGACGGGTGACCCTCGACCCCGGTCCCGTCGCCCGTATCTACGTCTGCGGCATCACGCCGTACGACGCCACCCACATGGGGCACGCGGCGACCTACAACGCGTTCGACCTGGTTCAGCGCGTGTGGCTCGACACGAAGCGCCAGGTTCACTACGTGCAGAACGTCACGGATGTCGACGATCCGCTGCTGGAGCGGGCCGTCGCCACCGGGGACGACTGGACGGCGCTCGCCGAACGCGAGACCGCGCTGTTCCGCGAGGACATGACGGCCCTGCGGATGCTCCCGCCCCGCCACTACATCGGAGCCGTCGAGGCGATACCCGGGATCGTCCCGCTCGTCGAACGGCTCCGGGACAACGGCGCCGCCTACGAACTCGACGGCGACATCTACTTCTCCGTCTCCTCCGACCCGCACTTCGGCGAGGTCTCCGGACTCGACGCCGAGGCGATGCGGCTGCTCTCCGCCGAACGCGGCGGCGACCCGGAGCGGGAGGGCAAGAAGAACCCCCTCGACCCGATGCTGTGGATGGCCGCCCGCGACGGCGAGCCGAGCTGGGACGGCGGCTCGCTGGGCCGCGGTCGGCCCGGCTGGCACATCGAGTGCGTCGCCATCGCCCTGGACCACCTCGGCATGGGCTTCGACGTCCAGGGCGGCGGCTCCGACCTGGCGTTCCCGCACCACGAGATGGGCGCCTCGCACGCCCAGGCGCTGACCGGCGAGCACCCCTTCGCCAAGGCGTACGTCCACGCCGGGATGGTGGCGCTGGACGGCGAGAAGATGTCGAAGTCCAAGGGCAACCTGGTCTTCGTCTCGGCGGTACGCCGCGACGGCGTCGACCCGGCGGCCATCCGTCTGGCGCTCCTCTCCCACCACTACCGCAGCGACTGGGAGTGGACCGACGCGGTGCTGGCCGAGGCCGTGGACCGGCTGGCGCGCTGGCGCGCCGCCGTCTCCCGCCCCGACGGCCCGTCCGCCGAGGCGCTGCTGGCGGAGGTCCGTACGGCGCTCGCCGACGACCTGGACTCGCCCGCGGCGCTGGCGGCGGTCGACCGCTGGGCCGCCGCGCAGGAGTCCGGCGGCGGCAGCGACGAGGGCGCGCCCGGTCTGGTCTCGCGCACGGTGGACGCGCTGCTGGGCGTCGCGCTGTAACCCCTCACCGGCCCCAGGGGGCGTCTCCGCATCCGCGGGGGCGCCCCTTTTCCGCGTACCGGGCGCCGGTGGGGGAGACCCGGGGGAAGCGGACGGGCGGGGCCGGACCGCTCCGGTCCCGCCCCGCCCGTCCGTGGTTCGCGCGCCCGGCCTACCGCCCGCCGTCGGCCTCCGGCCCGTCCGACGGATCGGCTCCGGCGTCCTTCGGGTCCCGGGACTCCTTGGGGAGCCGGGGCCAGGTGCGGCCGGTGTCGGTCTGCGGGTCCCGGCGGCGGAGATAGCGCTCGAACTCCCGGGCGATGGCGTCACCGGACGCCTCCGGCAGATCCGCGGTGTCCCGCGCCTCCTCCAGCGTCTGGACGTACTCGGCGACCTCGCTGTCCTCGGCCGCCAGCTGGTCCACGCCCAGCTGCCAGGCGCGGGCGTCCTCGGTCAGCTCGCCCTGCGGGACCCGGATGCCGAGCAGGTCCTCCAGGCGGTTGAGCAGCGCCAGGCTGGCCTTCGGGTTGGGCGGCTGGGAGACGTAGTGCGGCACCGCGGCCCAGAGGCTGACGGCCGGGACCCCGGCGTGGGTGCACGCCTCCTGGAGGATGCCGACGATGCCGGTGGGGCCCTCGTAGCGGGACTCCTCCAGATCCATCCGGGTCGCCAGATCGGTGTCTGAGGTGACGCCGCTGACCGGCACCGGCCGGGTGTGCGGGGTGTCGCCGAGCAGCGCGCCGAGCACCACCAGCATCTCCACGCCCAGCTCATGGGCGAAGCCGAGGATCTCGTTGCAGAACGAGCGCCAGCGCATGCTCGGCTCGATGCCGCGGACCAGCACCAGATCGCGGCGGCGGCCCTTGCCGTCGGAGTCCTCGATCCGGACGACCGACAGCCGGGTGGTGGGCCAGGTGACCTTGCGGACGCCGTCCTCCAGGAAGACGGTCGGGCGGTTGACCTGGAAGTCGTAGTAGTCCTCGGCGTCGAGCGCGGCGAAGACCTTGCCCTGCCATTCACGGTGCAGATGAGCGACCGCGGCGGAGGCGGCGTCGCCGGCGTCGTTCCAGCCTTCGAACGCGGCCACCATCACCGGGTCGATCAGCTCGGGAACACCCTCCAGCTCGATCACCCAGCGCCTCCTTCCGGCCGGTGTTCCGCCGCTGAGCGGCCACCGGCACCCCGTTTCCTTGCGTGCGCTCCCCAGCCTACGGGGTCCACGGCGTCCGGCCGCAGCCCCTGTGCACGAATGAGTGCTCATTCATCCGAGGTGTTCGGAAGGACCTTCGAGCGCCCGGCCGCCGCGCCCGGTACCGCCCGCCGTCACCCCGCCGTCCGCACCCACCGCTCCACCCCCACGAGGTGGACCGTGGCCCACGCCCGCGCCCCCTCCGTGTCGCCCTCGCGCAGCGCGGTGAGGATCGCGCGGTGTTCGGCGAGCGTCCGGGCCACCGCGTCCCGCTGCGCCGGCCCGCCCCGGGCCCGGGTGGCCGGACCCGACAGGCCCTGGAGCAGCGCGCAGAGCACGGAGTTGCCGGACGCCGCCGCGATCCGCCGGTGGAACTCCAGGTCACCGGCGACCAGCTCGACCTCCGACGGCGCGGGGCCCAGCGCGTCCAACCCGGCCTCCAGCGCGTCGAGTTCGGCCGCGGCGATCCGTCCGGCGGCCATCGCGGTGGCGGCGGGCTCCAGGATCCGGCGGACCGCGAGGAACTCCAGCGCCGTGTCGTCGCGGTGGAGGTCGACCACGAAACTCAGCGCCTCCAGCAGCAGCCGCGGGGCGAGACTGGTGACGTAGGTGCCGTCGCCCTGCCGTACGTCGAGGATGCGGATCAGCGACAGCGCCCGCACCGCCTCGCGCAGCGAGTTGCGGGAAAGGCCCAGCTCAGCGGCGAGTTCGCTCTCCCTGGGCAGCCGGTCGCCCGGCCGCAGCGCCCCCGTGACGATCATCCCCTTGATCTTCTCGATGGCCTCGTCAGTGACCCCCACGGCCGACCTCCCCGTTCGGAACCGCCGGACATCCGCCTCCAGACATCCGATGTCTGGGACATTATGGCCCGGCCTCCGGGGGCCTTCGCACCCCGTGCCCGCACATGCCGGAGGGGCGGCCCCGTACGGGAACCGCCCCTCCGTCCGGCCGTACGCACCCGGCGTACGCCCCGGGCTCAGCCTTCGAGCATGCCCTTCACCTTGGCGCGGACGTCCTCGGTGTCCAGGCCGCGGATGGTCAGCGTGGTCCGGCGGCGCAGCACGTCGTCCACGGTCTCGGCCCACTCGTGGTCACGGGCGTAGGCGACCTGCGCCCAGATCTCCGGCGCGTCCGGGTGGATGCGCTCGGCAAGCTCCGGGTTCTCGTTCGCCAGGCGCGCGATGTCGAACGACAGCGAACCGTAGTGCGTGGCGAGGTGGCGCGCGGTCTCCGGGGTCATCTGCGGGCCGTCGGCGGTGCCGTCGACCAGCAGGCGGTGGGCGACCGCGTTCGGGTTGGCGATACCGGGCAGCGGGAGCTTCTTCGGCAGGCGCGCGATCGGCTCCATGTCACCGGCCAGCGGGTGGCCGGGGAGCGCGGCGAGCTTGTTCATGACCGTACGGCCGATGTGGCGGAAGGTCGTCCACTTGCCGCCCGCGACGGAGAGCATGCCGCCGCTGCCCTCGGTCACGACGGTCTCGCGCTTGGCCTTGGAGGTGTCGCCGGGGCCGCCGGGCAGCACCCGCAGACCGGCGAACGAGTAGGTGATCAGGTCGCGCGTCAGCTGCTGGTCACGGACGGAGAAGGCGGCCTCGTCCAGGATCTGGGCGGTGTCCTTCTCGGTGACCGCGACGTCCGCCGGGTCGCCCTCGTACTCCTCGTCGGTGGTACCGAGCAGCAGCATGTCCTCCCAGGGGAGGGCGAAGGTGATGCGGTACTTGTCGATCGGGGTGGCCAGCGCCGCCTTCCAGGGGGAGGTGCGCTTGAGGACCAGGTGCGCGCCCTTGGAGAGGCGGATGGAGGGGGCCGCGTTCGGGTCCTCCATCTTGCGCAGGTGGTCCACCCACGGGCCGGTCGCGTTGAGGACCAGGCGGGCGCTGACGCCGAACTCCTCGCCGTCCGTGCGGTCCTTCAGCTCGGCACCGGTGACCCGGCCCTGGGTGAAGCGCAGGCCGGTGACCTCGGCGTGGTTGAGGACCGTGGCGCCCGCCGCGACGGCGGCGCGGACGGTCATCAGCGCCATCCGGGCGTCGTTCATCTGGTCGTCGCCGTAGACCGCGACGGCCTTGAGGTTGTCGGTCCGCAGCTCCGGCACGTCGCGCTGGGCCTTGGCCGGGGATATGACGTGGCCGACGCCGTCACCGAACGCGGAGAGCGCGGAGTAGGCGAAGACACCGGCGCCGAGCTTCGCCGCGCCGTGCGGGCCGCCCTTGTAGACGGGCAGGTAGAAGGTGAGGGGGTTGGCGAGGTGCGGCGCCACCTCACGGGAGACCGCACGCCGCTCGAAGTGGTTCTCCGCCACCAGCTTCACCGCACCGGTCTGCAGGTAGCGCAGACCGCCGTGGAGCAGCTTGGAGGAGGCGGAGGAGGTGGCGCCGGCGAAGTCGCCGGCGTCCACCAGGGCCACCCGCAGTCCGGCCTGCGCGGCGTGCCAGGCAGTGGAGATGCCCAGGATGCCGCCACCGATCACCAGGAGGTCGTACGTCGCCTTGGACAGCTGTTCCCGGGTTTCGGCGCGGCTCGGGGTCGAACCGTCGGCCGGGTGCGTCCCGAGTGCCGGGACGCTCTGCAGGGTGCTCATCAATTACTCCTCGACAGTGTCGTCGTCGAGCCAGCCCATGGAGCGTTCCACTGCCTTGAGCCAGCTCTTGTACTCGCGGTCACGGGTGGCCGCATCCATCCGGGGGGTCCATTCGGCGGCCCGGCGCCAGTTGGCGCGCAGCTCGTCGGTGCTGGACCAGAAGCCGACGGCCAGACCGGCCGCGTAGGCAGCGCCGAGGCAGGTCGTCTCGGCGACCATCGGGCGCACCACCGGCGCGTCCAGGAAGTCCGAGATGGTCTGCATCAGCAGGTTGTTGGAGGTCATACCGCCGTCGACCTTGAGTGCGGTCAGCTCGACGCCGGAGTCCTTCGTCATGGCGTCGGTGATCTCGCGGGTCTGCCAGGCGGTGGCCTCGAGTACGGCGCGGGCGATGTGCGCCTTGGTGACGTAACGGGTCAGACCCGCGATGACACCGCGCGCGTCGGAGCGCCAGTAGGGGGCGAACAGGCCGGAGAAGGCCGGGACGAAGTAGGCGCCGCCGTTGTCCTCGACGGTGGAGGCCAGCGTCTCGATCTCCGCGGCGGAGTTGATCAGGCCCATCTGGTCGCGCATCCACTGCACCAGCGAACCGGTGACGGCGATGGAGCCTTCCAGCGCGTAGACCGCGTCCTGGTCGCCGATGCGGTAGCCGACGGTGGTCAGCAGCCCGTTGTACGAGTTCACCGGCTGGTTGCCGGTGTTCATCAGCATGAAGGTGCCGGTGCCGTACGTGGACTTGGCCTCACCCTGCGAGAAGCAGGTCTGGCCGAAGAGCGCGGCCTGCTGGTCACCGAGGGCGGAGGCGACCGGGACACCGGCGAGGGTGCCACCGGCGGCCAGGCCGTAGACCTCGGCGGAGGACTTGATCTCCGGGAGGACCTCGGCGGGGATGCCGATCGACTGGAGGATCTTGTCGTCCCACTCCAGCGTGTGGAGGTTCATCAGGAGGGTGCGCGAGGCGTTGGTGACGTCCGTGACGTGCACACCGCCGTTCACGCCACCGGTGAGGTTCCAGATGACCCAGGAGTCCATGGTGCCGAAGAGGATGTCGCCGCGCTCGGCGCGCTCGCGCAGCCCCTCGACGTTGTCCAGCAGCCAGCGGATCTTCGGGCCCGCGAAGTACGAGGCCAGCGGGAGGCCGGTCTCGCGGCGGAAGCGGTCCTGGCCGACGTTGCGGCCCAGCTCCTTGCAGAGCGCGTCGGTGCGGGTGTCCTGCCAGACGATGGCGTTGTGGACCGGCTCACCGGTGTGCTTGTCCCACAGCAGCGTGGTCTCGCGCTGGTTGGTGATGCCGATCGCCTTGACGTCGTCGGCGGTGACGCCGGCCTTCGCGACGGCGCCGGCCACGACCTGCTGGACGTTGGCCCAGATCTCGGCGGCATCGTGTTCGACCCAGCCGGGCTTGGGGAAGATCTGTTCGTGCTCCTTCTGGTCGACCGACACGATGCGGCCGTCCTTGTCGAACACGATGCAGCGGCTGGAAGTCGTGCCCTGGTCGATGGCCGCGATGAACGGGCCGTGACCGTGGGAGGAGGTGGAGGGGGTGTCGCTCATGGTGTGCTCCAGTGATTCTGTGCGGGCGGAGTCGGGACGGGGACGCGGCTCAGGCGAAGGCCACCTGATAGATGCCACCGGCGATGGCTCCGCCAATCAGCGGGCCGACGACCGGGATCCATGCGTAGCCCCAGTCGGAGCCGCCCTTGTTCGGCAGCGGCAGCAGCGCGTGCACGATACGCGGGCCCAGGTCGCGGACGGGGTTGATCGCGTACCCGGTCGGGCCGCCGAGCGACAGACCGATGCCGACGACGACGAACGCCACCAGCAGCGAGCCGATCGGGCCGACGCCCTTGCCGTTGTCGCTCAGACCCAGATTGAGGATCGCCAGCACGAGCACGATGGTGGCGATGATCTCGGTCACGAGGTTCTGAACTGCGTTCCGGATCTCCGGACCGGTGGAGAAGATGCCGAGGACGGGGCCCGCCTTGGGAGCGGTGGCCTTGTCCACCATGCCTTCCTGGCCGTTGTGCGCGGCCAGCACCTCCGGGTCCGACATGTGCGCCTTGAACTGCCCGTAGTAGGCCAGCCAGACCAGTACCGCGCCGATCATGGCGCCGAGCAGCTGACCGGCGAAGTACACCGGCACCTGGCTCCACTCGGTGCCGCCCTTGATCGCGAGGGCGAGGGTCACCGCGGGGTTGAGGTGGGCACCGGACTTGGCGGCGATGTACGCGCCCGTGAGTACGGCGAAGCCCCAACCGAAGGCGATGGCGACCCAGCCGGCCGCATGCGCCTTGGAGCGCTTGAAGGTGACGGCGGCGCAGACGCCACCGCCGAGCAGTATCAGAACAGCGGTACCTATGGTCTCGCTGAGGAAGATGTCGGAGCTGGACACCCGCGACTCCTTTGTCCTTCGTCCAGGGGAAGGCGAACCCCGGGTCTCCGGTGGTCCGCGCCCTCCGAGAGGGCTGTGGTCGGCCCCGCGGCATTGCCCACCATAACGAATATTGTCGTGTGGTGTTCGACAATGCCGACCGACGAACGGCAGTTTTGTCCACCTGTTGAACGGCGTCAAGGGTTCTGTGGCGAAAAATTAACCTGGACAAGCAGTGGCAATACGGATCAGAACCGGCCCGCGCCCAGGTCCCTGGATACAGCCCGTGCGCAATCCCTGACAGCAGCGACGATTTCCGGCCGCACCACACCGTCCTGGCACACCCGCTCGACGGCCCCGGTGATGCCCACCGAACCCACCGGCATCCGCCGCCGGTCGTGCACCGGCGCGGCCACCGACGCCACGCCCTCCCAGGTCTCCTCGACGTCCGCGGCCCACCCCCGCGCCCGGGTCAGCTCCAGCGCCGTCTCGAAGGCGTCCGCCCCGGTCACCGTGTGCGGGGTGAGCGGCTCCCGCTCCACCTCCGCGACCTCGCTGTGCGCCACCGGGTCGTACGCGCACAGCACCTTGCCCAGTGCGGTGCTGTACAGCGGGTGCATCGCGCCCACCTCCAGGACCTGACGGCTGTCGTCCGGCCGGAAGACGTGGTGCACGATCAGGACGCCCTGTTGGTGCAGGACGCCGAGGTAGACGCTCTCGCCGCTGGAGCGCGCCAGGTCATCGGTCCAGACGAGGGCGCGGGCGCGCAGCTCGTGGACGTCGAGATAGCTGTTGCCCAGGCGCAGCAGCTCCGCGCCGAGCTGGTAGCGGCCGGACGCCGGGTCCTGCTCGACGAACCCCTCCTGCTGGAGGGTGCGCAGGATGCCGTGGGTGGTGCCCTTGGCCAGGCCGATCGCGGAGGAGATGTCGGACAGTCCCAGCCGCCGTTCCCCGCCGGCCAGCAGCCGCAGCACCGCGGCGGCTCGCTCCAGCGACTGGATGGTGCGTGCCATCGGACAACCTCCAAGATGCGGGTTCGACAATGCTGAACGATATCGGTCGATGCCGAACCACGGGAGGGTCGGAGTCCACTTGTGATCATGGCCGGTGTACGCCGGTCCGGTACCTCAGGAGTCCAGGCGCTGGAACAGGAGGACACCTGTACCGGACCGCCGGTTAGGCTGGCGACGTGCGCCGCCTACCGGGAGGCGCAAAGCCGACAGCCGTCGCAACCAGGGGAGCACCTCCATGGCCTCGTACACGTCCACGTCCGACAGCGCCTCCCGCGTCGACTCCTTCCGCGAGGCGCTGGCCTCACGGGTGGTGGTCGCCGACGGGGCGATGGGCACGATGCTGCAGGCGCAGGATCCGTCGATGGAGGACTTCCAGCAGCTGGAGGGCTGCAACGAGATCCTCAACGTCACCCGTCCGGACATCGTCCGCTCGGTGCACGAGGAGTACTTCGCGGTCGGTGTCGACTGCGTGGAGACCAACACCTTCGGCGCCAACTTCGCCGCACTGGCCGAGTACGACATCCCCGAGCGGGTCTTCGAACTCTCCGAGGCGGGCGCCCGCATCGCCCGCGAGGTCGCCGACGAGTTCACCGCCTCGACCGGGCAGCAGCGCTGGGTCCTCGGCTCGATGGGCCCCGGCACCAAGCTGCCCACCCTCGGCCACGCCCCGTACGTCACCCTCCGCGACGCCTACCGGCGCAACGCCGAGGGCATGATCGCGGGCGGCGCCGACGCGCTCCTGGTCGAGACCACCCAGGACCTGCTCCAGACGAAGGCCGCCATCCTCGGCGCCCGCCGCGCCCTGGCCGCCACCGGCACGACGCTCCCGATCATCTGCTCCGTCACCGTCGAGACCACCGGCACCATGCTGCTCGGCTCCGAGATCGGCGCCGCGCTCACCGCGCTGGAGCCGCTCGGCATCGACATGATCGGCCTCAACTGCGCCACCGGCCCCGCCGAGATGAGCGAGCACCTGCGCTATCTCGCCCGCCACTCTCGCGTCCCCCTCGCCTGCATGCCCAACGCCGGTCTGCCGGTCCTGGGCAAGGACGGCGCCCACTACCCGCTGACCGCCGGTGAACTGGCCGACGCGCAGGAGACGTTCGTCGGCGAGTACGGCCTCTCCCTCGTCGGCGGCTGCTGCGGCACCACCCCCGAGCATCTGCGGCAGGTCGTCGAGCGGGTCCGCGGACTGGCCCCGTCGCCCCGCGCGCCGCGCCCCGAGCCCGGCGCCGCTTCGCTCTACCAGACCGTCCCCTTCCGGCAGGACACCTCGTACCTCGCGATCGGCGAGCGGACCAACGCCAACGGTTCGAAGAAGTTCCGCGAGGCGATGCTCGAAGGCCGCTGGGACGACTGCGTGGAGATGGCCCGCGACCAGATCCGCGAGGGCGCCCACATGCTCGACCTCTGCGTCGACTACGTCGGACGCGACGGCGTCGCCGACATGGAGGAGCTGGCCGGACGCTTCGCCACCGCCTCCACCCTCCCCATCGTCCTGGACTCCACCGAACTGCCGGTCCTCCGCGCCGGACTGGAGAAGCTGGGCGGCCGCGCCGTCATCAACTCCGTCAACTACGAGGACGGCGACGGTCCCGAGTCCCGCTTCGCCAAGGTCACCGGCCTCGCCGCCGAGCACGGCGCGGCGCTCATCGCGCTCACCATCGACGAGGAGGGCCAGGCCCGCACCGCCGAGCACAAGGTCGCCATCGCCGAGCGCCTCATCGCCGATCTGACCGGCAACTGGGGCGTGCGCGAGTCCGACATCCTCATCGACACCCTCACCTTCACCATCTGCACCGGCCAGGAGGAGTCCCGCAAGGACGGCATCGCCACCATCGACGCCATCCGGGAGCTGAAGCGCCGTCACCCCGACGTGCAGACCACCCTGGGCCTGTCCAACATCTCCTTCGGCCTCAACCCGGCCGCCCGCATCCTGCTCAACTCCGTCTTCCTCGACGAGTGCGTCAAGGCCGGACTGGACTCGGCGATCGTGCACGCCAGCAAGATCCTGCCGATCGCCCGCTTCGACGACGAGCAGGTCGGCTGCGCCCTCGACCTCATCTACGACCGCCGCGCCGAGGGCTACGACCCGCTGCAGAAGCTCATGGCGCTCTTCGAGGGCGTCGACACCAAGTCCCTCAAGGCGGGCAAGGCCGAGGAACTGGCCGCACTGCCGCTGGAGGAGCGGCTGGCCCGCCGCATCATCGACGGCGAGAAGAACGGCCTGGAGGCCGACCTCGACGAGGCGCTGCGCGACACCCCCGCCCTCGACATCGTCAACAACACCCTCCTGGAGGGCATGAAGGTCGTCGGTGAGCTCTTCGGCTCCGGCCAGATGCAGCTGCCGTTCGTCCTGCAGTCCGCCGAGGTCATGAAGACCGCGGTCGCCCACCTCGAACCGCACATGGAGAAGATCGACGACGGCGACGGCAAGGGCACCATCGTCCTGGCGACGGTCCGCGGCGACGTCCACGACATCGGCAAGAACCTCGTCGACATCATCCTCTCCAACAACGGCTACAACGTCGTCAACCTCGGCATCAAGCAGCCGGTCGCCGCGATCCTGGACGCCGCCGAGGAGCACCGCGCCGACGTCATCGGCATGTCCGGACTGCTGGTCAAGTCCACGGTGATCATGAAGGAGAACCTGGAGGAGCTGAACCAGCGCAAGATGGCCGCCGACTACCCGGTCATCCTCGGCGGCGCCGCCCTCACCCGCGCCTACGTCGAACAGGACCTCCACGAGATCTACGACGGCGAGGTCCGCTACGCCCGCGACGCCTTCGAGGGGCTGCGCCTGATGGACGCGCTGATCGCCGTCAAGCGCGGCGTCCCGGGCGCCACCCTGCCCGAGCTGAAGCAGCGCCGCGTCCCCAAGCGCGAGACGCCCGCGGCGGAGGCCGAGGAGCCCGAGGGCTCGGTCCGCTCCGACGTCGCGATCGACAACCCGGTCCCCGCCCCGCCGTTCTGGGGCACCCGCGTCGTCAAGGGCATCCAGCTCGCCGACTACGCCTCCTGGCTGGACGAGGGCGCTCTCTTCAAGGGCCAGTGGGGCCTCAAGCAGAACCGCGCCGGTGACGGCCCCAGCTACGAGGAGCTGGTGGAGACCGAGGGACGGCCGCGGCTGCGCGGCTGGCTCGACCGGCTCCAGACCGAGAACCTGCTGGAAGCCGCCGTCGTCCACGGCTACTTCCCCTGCGTCTCCAAGGGCGACGACCTCATCCTGCTCCACGAGGACGGCACCGAGCGCACCCGCTTCACCTTCCCGCGCCAGCGCCGTGGCCGTCGGCTCTGCCTGGCGGACTTCTTCCGCCCGGAGGAGTCCGGCGAGACCGACGTCGTCGGTCTCCAGGTCGTCACCGTCGGCTCCCGCATCGGCGAGGAGACCGCCAAGCTCTTCGCCGCCAACTCCTACCGCGACTACCTCGAACTGCACGGGCTCTCCGTCCAGCTCGCGGAGGCGCTGGCCGAGTACTGGCACGCCCGGGTCCGCGCCGAGCTGGGCTTCGGCGGCGAGGACCCGTCCGACGTCGAGGACATGTTCGCCCTGAAGTACCGCGGCGCCCGCTTCTCCCTGGGCTACGGCGCCTGCCCCGATCTGGAGGACCGCGCGAAGATCGCCGATCTCCTCCAGCCGGAGCGCATCGGCGTCCAGCTCTCCGAGGAGTTCCAGCTCCACCCCGAGCAGTCCACCGACGCGATCGTGATCCACCACCCCGAGGCGAAGTACTTCAACGCCCGGTGAGGTCCCGGGCCGTCCGTCGCCCGAACGGCGGACGGCCCGCTTCCGCGTCACCCCCGCGGACCGGCACACACAGTCGTAGACTGGTCGGTCCGGTAGCGGCCGGTCAGCACCCCACTCCGGGGCGGTGGCCGGCCCTTTTGTCCCCCAGGGGACGTCCTCACGGAGGTGGACGGATGACCAGCAGCATCCCCGCGGCCGACTCCCGGGCGGCGAAGGGCACCGCCCTCCAGGCAGTCTTCCTCGACCTGGACGGCACCCTCGTCGACACCGAGGGATTCTGGTGGGAGGCGGAGTCCGAGGTCTTCGCCGAACTGGGCCACATCCTCGACGACACCCACCGCGAGGTCGTCGTCGGCGGCCCCATGACCCGCAGCGCCGGATATCTGATTCAGGCCACCGGTGCGCAGATCGGCCTGCCGGAGCTGAGCGGACTGCTCAACGCCCGCTTCGCCGCCCGGATCGGCCGCGGGGTGCCGCTGATGCCCGGCGCCCGCCGCCTGCTGGCCGAGCTGGCCGCCCACGGCATCCCCACGGCGCTGGTCTCCGCCTCGCACCGCACCATCATCGACCGCATGCTGCACTCCCTGGGCCCGGCCAACTTCCATCTGACGCTCGCCGGTGACGAACTGGAACGCACCAAGCCGCACCCGGACCCGTATCTCACCGCCGCCGCCCGGCTGGGCGTCGACCCGGCGCGGTGCGCGGTGGTGGAGGACACCCTCACGGGGGTGCGTGCGGGGGAGGCGGCCGGGTGCCGGGTCGTCGCCGTGCCGTCGGTGGTGCCGGTGCCGCCCGCCGCGGGGCGGACCGTCGTCCGCTCCCTCGAAGAAGTTGATCTTTCTTTTCTCCGGGCGCTCATCACGGAAAGCAATTGACGCGTGCACTGAGCGTTCCTCCGAGAAAGCAGAGGGAACTCAGGGCAGTGGCCCGCTCATTTTCCGTGACGTATACCCTGGCCGAATTCCCGCATTGTCGCTGCCACCGGGGCGCGTGACGTTTCTCACGCGCCCCGGTGTCGACAGAGGTCCTCACGGACGTTCCAGAGGGGTGCGGAGGCCGGAAGTGCGGGGGTAAGTGTCCGGATTCATGGGGTGACGTGTAGTTCGTTCCGGCGTCCGGTAATCGGAGATCGATGTGCTGTTATCCGGTGTCCCTATAACGGCAACTCCGTTGCGGCCCGGACGCGATGGCTGTTCCTACTAATGTCGACGCGAGCAACACCTCTGCGCTGATAAGGAACCTGCCGACGATGAATCGCAAGACCTTGGTGCTGCCGGCTCTGGCCGGTCTGCTCGCCCCCGTACTCGCGGCCTGTGGCGGCCCGGACGGCGCGGGCGGGAGTGGCAATCCCATCGTCGTCGGGGTCGCCACGCAGATGGAGGCCACCAAGGATGCCCCCGCTCCGTTCGACCCGGCGCAGGCGTACGACGTCGACGCGATGAACGTGCTGCGCGGCACCCTCCAGACGCTGCTGCGGCTGCCCAGAACCGGCACCACGCCGGTGCCCGAGGCGGCCAAGACCTGCGGCTTCCGCGACACGCGGAACGAGCAGTACCGGTGCACCCTGCGCAGCGACCTGAAGTTCTCCAACGGCCACGCGCTCACCGCGCAGGACGTGAAGTTCTCCATCGACCGCGTCCAGCGGATCAACTACGCCAACGGCCCCGGCACGCTGGTCAACGACATCGACAAGGTCGAGACGCCCAGCGACACCGAGGTGGTCTTCCACCTCAAGAAGCCGGACGCGACCTTCCCGCAGAAGCTCACCACCCCGGCGGCGGGCATCGTCGACCACCAGGTGTACCCCGCCGACCGCCTCTACAGCGGCTTCGAGCTCGTCGGCTCCGGTCCGTACACCCTCAAGGCCGACCACAGCGGCGAGCGCATCACCAAGATCGTCTTCACCCGGAACCCGGGCTACAAGGGCGCGGTGAAGCCGCTGAACGACAAGGTCGAGATGCGGTTCTTCCCCAGCTCGTCCGCGATGGAGAAGGCGCTGCGCAAGGGCCAGATCGACCTGATGAACCGTGGTCTGTCGCCCGCTCAGGTCAAGGGCCTGCAGAACTCCCGGGACGAGCACATCACCCTCCAGGAGATGCCCGGCCAGGAGATCCGCTACCTCGCCTTCAACACCAAGGACCCGTCGGTCTCCAACCCGGCCGTCCGCCAGGCGATGGCGCAGCTCGTCAACCGCTCGCAGATCCTGCGCGACGTCTACTCCTACGTCGGCGACCCGCTGTACTCCCTGGTGCCGACCGGTCTCACCGGCCACATCAACTCCTTCTTCACCAAGTACGGGAACCCCAGCGTCCCGGCCGCCCGCCAGATCCTGGAGCAGGCGAACATCCACACCCCGGTGAAGGTGACGCTGACGTACACCGAGAACCACTACGGCGCCAGCACCGCCAAGGAGTTCGCGGCGCTCAAGAAGCAGCTCAACGACAGCAAGCTGTTCGATGTCGACATCAAGGCCGTCAACAACTGGCAGCAGTTCCGCACCGACTCCTCGAACGGCAAGTACGCCGTCTACGGCATGGGCTGGTTCCCCGACATCCCGGACGCCGACAACTACATCGGCCCGTTCCTCGGCAAGGGCAACTTCCTCAACTCGCCGTACCGCAACGCGAAGATCGAGACGCAGCTGATCCCCGCCACCCGCCAGGAGACCGACCGCAACGCCGCGGGCGACGGTTTCAAGGAGATCCAGAACATCCTCGCCGACGACGTGCCGATCCTCCCGCTGTGGCAGGGCAAGCAGTACGTCGCCGCCCGGGACGACATCACCGGCGTGGAGTGGGCGCTCAACTCCTCCTCGGCGCTGCAGATCTGGGAGCTGGGCCGCGGCGTCTCCGACTGACGCACGGCACACAGCAGGAGGGGCCGGTCCGGGAGAGTCTCCCGGACCGGCCCCTCGGCCGTTCCCCGCCGCCCCGCGGCGCGGCCTGCGCCGCTACTGGGCGCCGGGGCGCACCAGCCCGCTCTCGTACGCGTACACGGCGGCCTGTACGCGGTCACGCAGGCCCAGCTTGGTCAGCACATGGCCCACATGGGTCTTGACCGTCGTCTCGCTCACGAAGAGGTCCGCGGCGATCTCGGCGTTCGACAGGCCGCGCGCGACCAGCTTCAGCACCTCCACCTCGCGGTCGGTGAGGGTGTCCAGGGTGTCCGGCACCGGCTCCTCGCCGGACGGCAGATGCCCGGCGTACTTGTCGAGCAGCCGCCGGGTGATGCTCGGCGCCAGCATCGCCTCGCCCGCGGCCACCACCCGGATCGCCTGCACCAGCTCATGGGCCGGGGCGTCCTTGAGCAGAAAGCCGCTGGCGCCCGCGCGCAGCGCCTCGACGACGTACTCGTCCAGATCGAAGGTGGTCAGCACCAGCACCTTGGCCGGGCCGTCCTTCGCCGGGCCGGTGATCTGGCGCGTCGCCTCCACGCCGTCCATCCGCGGCATGCGGATGTCCATCAGCACCACATCGGGCTGGAGCGCCCGGACCTGCTCCAGCGCCTGGAGACCGTCACCGGCCTCGCCGACGACCGCCAGATCCTGCTCGGCCTCCAGGATCATCCGGAAGCCCGTACGCAGCAGCGGCTGGTCATCTACCAGCAGGACGCGGATTGCCACCACTTCTCCTTTGTTGGACCGGCTCCATTCTGCCCTGCTCGGGCTATGTGCCGTCCGCCGGTCGGATCTCCAGCGGATACACCGGGGGAGTGCCGCCGAACTCCGGACAGTGCGCCTGGTGGTCGCACCAGCCGCACAGCTTCGTCCGCCGCGGCCGCCAGTCGCCCGTCGCCGTGGCCGCCTTGATCGCGTCCCACAGCGCCAGCAGCTTCCGCTCCACGGCGAGCAGCTCGCTCTCGCCCGGGTCGTAGGTGATGATGTCGCCGCTGCCCAGGTAGACGAGCTGGAGCCGCCGCGGCACCACCCCGCGCAGCCGCCACACCACCAGCGCGTAGAACTTCATCTGGAACAGTGCGCCCTCGGCGAACTGCGGGCGCGGCGCCTTGCCGGTCTTGTAGTCGACGATCCGGACCTCGCCGGTCGGCGCGACGTCCACCCGGTCGATGAAGCCGCGCAGCTGCAGCCCCGACTCCAGCACCGTCTCGACGTACAGCTCCCGCTCGGCGGGCTCCAGGCGCGTCGGGTCCTCCAGCGTGAACCACCGCTCCACCAGGGCCTCGGCGTCCGCCAGCCACCCGGCCAGCCGCTCGCCCGCCGGGTCGTCGGCGAACAGCTCCGCCAGCTCCGGCCGCTTGGCCAGCAGCTTCTCCCACTCACCGGCGACCATCGCCCGCGCGCCGCCCGCCGTACGCTCCGCCGCGGGCGCGTCGAACAGCCGCTCCAGCACCGCATGGACCACCGTGCCCCGCGTCGCCGCCGGGCTGGGCTTCTCCGGCAGCTTGTCGATCACCCGGAAGCGGTAGAGCAGCGGACACTGCAGGAAATCACCGGCCCGCGACGGCGACAGCGCCACCGGCGGCCCGGGCTGCCGGGACCGCGTGGCGGGCGTCTCCACCGGCGCACCGGCGGCCGCGTCCGGCGCCTCGGCGGGCCCCGGCTGCGGCCCGATCGCCGCCGCGCCGTGGCCGTCCGCGGCCCTCCCGTCCGCGGGCGGTGCCGCCGCTCCGTCCGCCGCCTCCTGCGCGCGCGGTCCGTGCGGTGCGTCCGGCCCGGCGTTCTCGGTGCTCGTTCCCATGACACCCGACCCTACGGCCCGCCACCGACAACGCCTCCCGCCGCGGCCCGCCGCCACGGCACCGGCGACGGCCCCGCAACGGATCCGTGACGGCGGCTCGGCATACCATCGACGGCAGAACCCCTTTGCCCTGCACGATCGACCCGACCGGAACGATCGGACCGAGCAGGCGCGAAGGCCGTAATTCCGACGAGGGGACGCCGTGGACGACAGCGGGAAGCCGCAGGACCCCAAGGAGCCGCAGGGCCCCGAGGAGCCTCGGCCGAACCGGCCGGCCGAGCCGCGCCGGGACCCCGAGGCCGGTCCGCGCGGCCCGGGCGGCAAGACTCCGAAGCCCGTCCGCCGCAAGGGCACCGGCGGCGGCATCCTGATGGGCCGCCCCTTCGGCGTGCCCGTCTACGTCGCCCCCAGCTGGTTCCTCGTCGCCGCCCTGATCACCTGGGTCTTCGGCGGCCAGCTCGAACAGGTCCTGCCGGAGCTGGGCGCCGCCCGCTACCTCGTCTCGCTCTTCTTCGCGGTCGCCTTCTACGCCTCGGTCCTCGTCCACGAACTGGCGCACACCGTCGCCGCCCTCCGCTTCAAACTGCCGGTGCGCCGCATCCAGCTGCAGTTCTTCGGCGGCGTCTCGGAGATCGAGAAGGAGACCGAGACGCCCGGCCGGGAGTTCGTCCTCGCCTTCGTGGGCCCGCTGCTCTCCCTCGTCCTCGCCGGTGTCTTCTACGGCGGCATGATGCTGGTCGAGCCGCGCACCGTCCCTGGCGTCCTGATGGCCGGACTGATGATCTCCAACCTCATCGTGGCGGTCTTCAACCTCCTGCCCGGCCTGCCCCTGGACGGCGGCCGGATGCTCCGCGCCGTCGTCTGGAAGATCACCGGCCGCCCCATGAGCGGCACCGTCGCCGCCGCCTGGGTGGGCCGCGCCCTCGCCGTCACGGTCCTCATCGGCCTGCCGCTGCTGACCCACTCCGGCGCGCTCGGCACCCCGCCCGCCGACATCACCGGTACGGACTCCCTCACCGACGCCCTGCTCGCCGCGGTCCTCGCCGCCATCATCTGGACCGGCGCGGGCAACAGCCTGCGCATGGCCCGCCTGCGCGAACGCCTCCCCGACCTCGGCGCCCGGGCCCTCACCCGCCGCGCCGCGCCCACCTCGCCCGACACCTCGCTCGCCGAGGCGCTGCGCCGCGCCAACGACGCCGGGGCCCGCGCCCTCGTCGTCGTCGACCCCGAGGGCGGGCCCACCGGCATCGTCCGCGAGGCGGCCATCGTGGGCGTACCGGAGCACCGCCGCCCCTGGGTGACCGTCGGCACGCTCGCCCAGGACCTCAAGGAGGGCATGCGCGTCCCGGCCGACCTCTCCGGCGAGGAGCTGCTGGAACACCTCCGCACCACCCCGGCCAGCGAGTACCTCGTCGTCGAGGAGACCGGGGAGATCTACGGCGTACTTTCCGCCGCCGACGTCGAGCGCGCCTTCGTCACCGCGATGGCCCGCCACTCCTGACCGCCGCGCGCCGGGCGCGAGGGCCCGCCCGGCGCCCCCGGCGCCGCCGCCGGGCGCCCGCTGGTCCGGGGCACGTCCCGGGGCCGGTAGGCTGGTCACATGTCCGAACCGACCGGTGCCGCCCGCCGTCGCGGGCCCTTCAAGGTCGGGGACCAGGTCCAGCTCACCGATCCCAAGGGACGCCACTACACCTTCACGCTCGAAGAGGGCAAGAGCTTCCACACCCACAAGGGAGCCTTCCCCCACGACGAGCTGATCGGTGCTCCCGAGGGCAGTGTTGTCCGTACCACCGGGAACGTCGCCTACCTCGCGCTGCGCCCGCTGCTCCCCGACTACGTCCTGTCCATGCCCCGCGGCGCCGCCGTGGTCTACCCCAAGGACGCGGGGCAGATCCTGGCGATGGCCGACATCTTCCCCGGCGCCCGCGTCGTCGAGGCGGGGGTGGGATCCGGCTCGCTGAGCAGCTTCCTGCTCCGCGCCATCGGTGACCAGGGAATGCTGCACTCCTACGAGCGCCGCGCCGACTTCGCCGACATCGCCACGCAGAACGTCGAGCGCTACTTCGGCGGTCCGCACCCCGCGTGGACGCTCACCGTCGGCGACCTCCAGGACAACCTCTCCGACACCGACGTCGACCGCGTCATCCTGGACATGCTCGCCCCCTGGGAGTGCCTGGAGGCCGTCTCCAAGGCGCTCGTCCCCGGCGGCATCCTCTGCGCGTACGTCGCCACGACCACGCAGCTGGCCCGCACCGTCGAGGCGATCCGCGAGCACGGCACCTTCAACGAGCCGTCGGCGTGGGAGACCATGGTCCGCACCTGGCACGTCGAGGGTCTGGCCGTCCGCCCGGACCACCGCATGATCGGCCACACCGGCTTCCTGCTCACCGCCCGTCGCCTCGCCGACGGCGTCGAGCCCCCGCTGCGCCGCCGCCGCCCCGCCAAGGGCGCGTACGGCGACGACTACACCGGCCCCGGCTCCGCCTCGGGCGGCGCCGCCAAGGACACCTCCGGCTCCGCCACCGAGCGCGGCTGACCGCAGGCTTCCGGCCACCGAACAACCGGGCGCCGCCGATGAGTTCCCCGCGGGGGAACCGTCGGCGGCGCTCTTTCGTTTCCGGGGTGTTCCCGGCGTGAAACTCGGGTCCCGCTGGTTCCTCGGCACCCCGCGTTGTGGAACGATGCTGGGCACTCCCACCGCCACAGCACTTCACAGGAGTTACCCCGCGTGCAGCCCTTGGCAGGCCAGGACCTTTCGCACACCCAGCCCCGCCCCATGCACTGGCTCGCCACGGCCACCGCCGTCGCCGCGGTCGTCGCCGCCGCGTCCTTCGTCCAGCCTCCCGATGCGACCGCCAACACCGCGTCCGCGAAGCCCGGCCGCTCCGCACCCGCTCCCGACGCACGCGCCGTGACCTTCCCCCTCGACTGCGGACCCAACCGCCTCGATGTGGTGAAACAGGTCTCCGGCGACCTTGACGGCGACGGCACCGTGGAAACCGTCGCCACCGTCCGCTGCCACAGCGACACCGGCACCCCGCCCGGCGGCGTCTACGTCCTCGCCCGCACCTCCGACGCCAAGGCCACGCCCCGCATCGTGGCGACGCTCCTGGACCCGTCCCGGAAGCTGAGCGTCCAGGGCCTCGCCCTGCACGACGGCACGGTCTCCGCGACACTCCTGGGCTACTCCACGACCGACGTCCCGCGCTGCTGCCCCGACGTCCGCACCGACACCAAGTGGCGCTGGCGGGGCGGCAAGTTCCTGCGCACCGACGACCAGGCGGCGCTGGGCACGGCCCCCGTCTGACCCGTCACCGCCCGGCCCGGCGCCCCGGTGCCGGGCCGGGGGCGGAACGCCGTCCGGACAGCGGAAGGCGGCGGTCGCACCACGCGCCGCCGCCACTCCCGGTCCGCCCCCGGCTACTCCGCGTCGGGACCGTAGACCTCCACCTGATCGGTGACCCGCCGCACATGGATGCAGTCCCCGGGGCACTCCTTCGCGGAGTCCCGTACGTCGTCGAGGAGCGGCAGCGGGACGGGCGTGGTGGCGCCCTTGTCCTGCAGCAGCTCGTCGTCCGCGCTCTTGACGTACGCGAGCCCGTCGATGTCCAGCTCGAAGACCTCCGGCGCGTACTGCGCACAGATCCCGTCCCCCGTGCACAGGTCCTGGTCGATCCAGACTTCAAGCTCTGGACGGGCTTCTTCCTGCGCGGTCATCTCGCCTGCCGTTTCCTGCGTACGTGAAGCATTTTTGTCTAAGTGGCGCCAGCCCTGACGGGTGTTGACCGTCCCGACGATACAACCGGTCGCTTTCCGATGTTGTTCGGTGGGTATTCCCTTGGTGAGCGGACGTGCGCAAGGGTGAAGATCGGACACGCCCCGACCGTCTTTTCGATCTAGGGGTTTCAACCCGCACCCGCCCAGGTAGGGTCAGGAAGCGTCCAGCTCCCCTTGGAGGAGGTGAGGACCGTGGCAGCCCACGACGACGACATCAACCGCGGCATCCGGCCGGGGCGGGGGTCCGAGGATCCCGCCGGTCAGGTTGCCTATCTTGAGCAGGAGATCGCCGTCCTGCGACGTAAGCTCGCCGACTCTCCGCGGCATACGAGGATTCTCGAAGAGCGGATCGTCGAGCTGCAGACCAATCTGGCCGGCGTTTCCGCGCAGAACGAACGCCTCGCGAATACGCTGCGCGAGGCGCGCGACCAGATCGTCGCCCTCAAGGAGGAGGTCGACCGGCTCGCCCAGCCGCCGGCCGGTTTCGGTGTCTTCCTGCAGGCCAATGAGGACGACACGGTCGATATTTTCACCGGCGGCCGCAAGCTCCGGGTGAATGTCAGCCCCAGTGTGGAGACGGACGGTCTCCGGCGTGGCCAGGAGGTCATGCTCAACGAGGCGCTCAACGTGGTCGAGGCCATGGAGTTCGAGAGTGCCGGGGACATCGTCACCCTCAAGGAGATCCTGGAGGACGGCGAGCGCGCCCTGGTGGTCGGGCACACCGACGAGGAGCGGGTGGTCCGGCTCGCCGAGCCGCTGCTGGACACGACCATCCGCCCCGGCGACGCCCTCCTCCTCGAACCGCGCTCCGGCTACGTCTACGAAGTCATTCCCAAGAGCGAGGTCGAGGAGCTGGTCCTCGAAGAGGTCCCGGACATCGACTACAACAAGATCGGCGGTCTGGGCGGCCAGATCGAGCTGATCCGGGACGCGGTCGAGCTGCCCTACCTCTACCCCGACCTCTTCAAGGAGCACGAACTCCGCCCGCCCAAGGGCGTCTTGCTCTACGGTCCGCCCGGCTGCGGCAAGACGCTCATCGCCAAGGCGGTCGCCAACTCCCTCGCCAAGAAGGTCGCCGAGGTGACCGGGCAGCCCGCGGGGAAGAGCTTCTTCCTCAACATCAAGGGCCCCGAGCTGCTCAACAAGTACGTCGGCGAGACGGAGCGGCACATCCGGCTGGTCTTCCAGCGGGCCCGCGAGAAGGCCGGTGAGGGCACTCCCGTCATCGTCTTCTTCGACGAGATGGACTCCCTCTTCCGCACCCGTGGCTCCGGCGTCAGCTCGGACGTGGAGAACACCATCGTCCCGCAGCTGCTCTCCGAGATCGACGGCGTGGAGGGCCTGGAGAACGTCATCGTCATCGGCGCCTCGAACCGCGAGGACATGATCGACCCGGCGATCCTCCGCCCGGGACGGCTCGATGTGAAGATCAAGATCGAGCGCCCGGACGCCGAGGCGGCCAAGGACATCTTCTCCAAGTACCTCACCGAGCGCCTGCCGCTGCACACCGACGATCTCGCCGAGCACGGCGGCTCCCGGAAGGCAGCGGTCAGCGGCATGATCCAGTCGGTCGTCGAGCAGATGTACGCGGAATCCGAGGAGAACCGCTTCCTGGAGGTCACCTACGCCAATGGTGACAAGGAAGTCCTCTACTTCAAGGATTTCAACTCCGGTGCGATGATCGAGAACATCGTCGGCCGTGCGAAGAAGATGGCCATCAAGGCTTTCCTCGAACACGACCAGAAGGGCCTTCGGGTCTCCCATCTCCTCCAGGCGTGCGTGGACGAGTTCAAGGAGAACGAGGACCTGCCCAACACCACCAACCCGGACGACTGGGCCCGTATCTCCGGAAAGAAGGGCGAGCGGATCGTCTACATCCGCACGCTGGTCACCGGAAAGCAGGGCGCGGACACCGGCCGCTCCATCGACACGGTCGCCAATACCGGCCAATACCTGTAAACCGCGCTCCGGCTGCGGATGTCCTGCACGGGGCGTCCGCAGCCGGTCGCTTTTCCGGGGGCCGAAAAGGGCCCCCGGAATGCCGTGCGGCGGGAAACCGAATGGAGCAATGACTGTCATGATCTCCCCAGTACCGCAATGGCGCTCTAGGCTCAGGGGTACCGCCGCGTCACACGGTACGGACGCGGGGAGCACACGCGGATCGGAAGCGCAGCGGTACTTGAGCGCCGACCCCATCCGGGGGCGCCGCCGGGCAAGGAGGGCCGCATGACCGTACGGCGAGTAATGGGAATCGAGACGGAGTACGGAATTTCCGTCCCCGGTCACCCCAATGCCAATGCCATGCTCACCTCGTCCCAGGTCGTCAATGCCTATGCGGCGGCGATGCACCGGGCACGCCGTGCCCGCTGGGATTTCGAGGAGGAGAATCCGCTGCGGGACGCCCGCGGCTTCGACCTCGCCCGTGAGGCCGCCGATTCCAGTCAGCTCACCGACGAGGACATCGGTCTCGCCAATGTGATCCTCACCAACGGCGCGCGCCTCTACGTCGACCACGCGCACCCCGAGTACAGCTCGCCCGAGGTCACCAACCCGCGGGACGCGGTGCTCTGGGACAAGGCCGGTGAGCGGATCATGGCCGAGGCGGCGGAGCGGGCCGCGCAGGTCCCCGGCGCCCAGCCGATCCATCTCTACAAGAACAACACCGACAACAAGGGCGCCTCCTACGGCACGCACGAGAACTACCTGATGAAGCGGGAGACGCCGTTCTCGGACATCGTGCGGCACCTGACCCCGTTCTTCGTCTCGCGGCAGGTCGTCACGGGCGCGGGCCGGGTCGGCATCGGCCAGGACGGCCGGGACCACGGCTTCCAGATCAGTCAGCGCGCCGACTACTTCGAGGTCGAGGTCGGTCTGGAGACGACCCTCAAGCGCCCGATCATCAACACCCGCGACGAACCCCACTCGGACGCGGAGAAATACCGCCGTCTGCACGTCATCATCGGCGACGCCAACCTCTCCGAGATCTCCACCTACCTCAAGCTGGGCACCACCGCGCTGGTCCTGTCCATGATCGAGGACGGCTTCATCGCCGTCGATCTCGCCGTCGACCAGCCGGTCCGCGCTCTCCACCAGGTCTCGCACGACCCCGGTCTGCAACACCTGGTCACGCTCCGCAGCGGCCGCACGCTCACCGCCGTACAGCTCCAGATGGAGTACTACGAGCTGGCCCGCAAATACGTCGAGGACCGCTACGGCGCGGACGCGGACGACCAGACCAAGGATGTGCTGGGACGCTGGGAGGACGTCCTGGGGCGGCTGGAGAACGACCCGATGAGCCTCGCCGGTGAGCTGGACTGGGTCGCCAAACGCGAGCTGATGGAGGGCTACCGCCGCCGCGACGGCCTGGACTGGGACGCCGCCCGCCTCCATCTCGTCGACCTGCAGTACGCCGACGTCCGCCCCGAGAAGGGGCTCTACAACCGCCTCGCCGCCCGCGGCAGGATGACCCGGCTGCTGGACGAGGCGGAGGTCGCCCGGGCCGGTCTCGAACCGCCCGAGGACACCCGGGCGTACTTCCGCGGACGCTGCCTGGAGCAGTACGCCGACGACGTCGCGGCCGCCTCCTGGGACTCGGTGATCTTCGACCTGCCCGGGCGGGACTCCCTGCAGCGGGTGCCGACGCTGGAGCCGCTGCGCGGCACCCGGGAGCACGTCAAGGATCTGCTGGACCGCTGCCGCACGGCGGAGGACCTGGTGAGGGCGCTTTCCGGCCGCTGAACCGCCACGGATTCACCACCGAATCGCGGCTGAAAGGTCCGCGTGGCGGGAATGATCGGGGTGTCCCCCGGACGTTGCATCAAGAGCAGGGCCGATGTCAGAGGGGCCTTGTAGGGTCGGATCTTGAAAGTCACATCGAGCGGGGCCGAACCGAGCGGGGTGAGGGTAATGGCGACCAAGGACAGCGGCGGCGGTCAGCAGAAGGCCACGCGTTCCACCGAAGAGGTCGAGGAGCAGACGGAGAACGCGGAGACCTCCGACGACCTCAAGGAACGCCAGGAGAAGCTGTCGGACGACGTCGATTCGGTGCTGGACGAGATCGACGACGTCCTGGAGGAGAACGCCGAGGACTTCGTGCGGAGCTTCGTCCAGAAGGGCGGGGAGTAGCCGCAGCGCGGGTCCGGGCACGGCGCCGGTGGTGTCCCGCGCGGCACCACCGGCCACGTCCGGCACACCCCGGCCCCGGCAGGCGGGGCGCCGTGGCGGTCCGTCAGCCTCCGGCGGGCGCGCGGGCCGTGCCGCCGGGAGCCCGGTTCCACCACCCATGTGGATCACGCCCGCGGGGCGGGTAGGGTCCCGGTCGTACAGTGCTTCAGCTGCACCGCAGCCTGGGACAGTCAAAGCAGCGGCCCGTCGCCCCGGGCGACCGGCCGAGTATCCGGAAGGAAACGTGTGGAAGCCAACACCCGTAACACCGGGCGTCTACCAGCTGCCTTCCTGACGCCTGGATCCTCGTCGTTCATGGACTTCCTCGGGGACCACGCCCCCGACCTGCTGCCGGGCAGCCGCCCGCTGCCGCAGGTCCAGGGTGCCGTCGAGGCGCCGCACGGCACGACCATCGTCGCCGCGTCGTTCCCGGGCGGAGTGGTGCTCGCCGGTGACCGGCGGGCGACGATGGGCAACGTCATCGCCCAGCGCGACATCGAGAAGGTCTTCCCCGCCGACGAGTACTCCGCGGTCGGCATCGCCGGTACCGCCGGACTGGCCGTCGAGATGGTCAAGCTGTTCCAGTTGGAGCTGGAGCACTTCGAGAAGGTGGAGGGCGCCCAGCTCTCCCTGGAGGGCAAGGCGAACCGCCTCTCCACGATGATCCGGGGCAATCTCGGCATGGCCATGCAGGGCCTCGCCGTGGTGCCGCTCTTCGCCGGATGGGACGTCGACCGCGCCAAGGGCCGCATCTTCTCCTACGACGTGACCGGCGGCCGCTCCGAGGAGCACGGCTACGCGTCCACGGGCTCCGGCTCCGTCTTCGCCCGCGGCGCCCTCAAGAAGCTGTACCGCGACGACTTCACGGAGCATCAGGCCGCCACCGCCGTCGTCCAGGCGCTCTACGACGCGGCGGACGACGACTCGGCGACCGGCGGGCCCGACATGGGTCGGCGGATCTACCCCATCGTCACGGTGATCACCGACGAGGGCTTCAAGAAGTTCACCGACGCCGAGGTCGCGGAGATCGCCCGCGCCGTCTACGAGCGTCGGCTGGAGGAGCCCGAAGGTCCCCGTGCCGCGCTGCTCTGAGGGAAGGACGGCCGGCGGATGCGCGTGCCAGTGAGAGAGCCATTGACAGAAAGGGACGGATAACCGGTGTCGACGCCGTTTTATGTCTCACCCCAGCAGGCCATGGCCGACCGCGCCGAGTACGCCCGCAAGGGCATCGCCCGCGGCCGCAGCGTCGTGGTGCTGCAGTACACCGACGGCGTGGTCTTCGTCGCCGAGAATCCCTCCCGGGCCCTGCACAAGGTCAGCGAGATCTATGACCGCATCGCCTTCGCGGCGGTCGGCAAGTACAACGAGTTCGAGAATCTGCGGATCGGCGGGGTCCGCTACGCCGACCTGCGCGGCTACACCTACGACCGCGCGGACGTGACCGCGCGCGGCCTCGCGAACGTCTACGCCCAGACGCTGGGCACGATCTTCTCCAGCGCCGCCGAGAAGCCGTACGAGGTCGAGCTGATCGTCGCCGAGGTCGGGGAGGCTCCCGAGGACGACCAGATCTACCGGCTGCCGCACGACGGCTCGATCGTCGACGAGCACGGTTCGGTCGCGGTGGGCGGCAACGCCGATCAGATCAGCAGCTACCTCGATCAGCACCACCGCGACGGCATGACGCTGGGCGAGGCGCTGAAGCTGGCCGTGGACTCGCTGTCGCGGGACAACAACGGCGGTGAGCGCACCCTCACCGCGGAGCAGCTGGAGGTCGCCACGCTCGACCGCACCCGCCCCCAGCAGCGCAAGTTCAAGCGGATCCTCGGCAGCCAGCTCTCCCGGTTGCTGGACGAGTCCGCGGCGGACACCTCCGGGGACGCGGACGGCCCGGCGGATTCCGCGGCGCCGGACGTGGAGAAGGACGCGTCCGACGGCGGGGACGAGGAGCAGAAGCCGAAGGGCGACGCCTAGCCGCGCCGTACGGCACCCGGGCCCGGCCCGGTCGAGGCGCCCCGGTGGGAACATCCCGCCGGGGCGCCTCGCATTCGTGGGGTTGCCGGGTGCCCGGTACGCCCGCGGCCGTCCCGCCGCGTGACCGCCCGTTCCGCCCCGGCCCCTTGCGTACCTACGCCGGGGCCGGTCCCGTCGAGCCGCGGGGGACGAGTTCGACCGGCAGGGTGCGGGCGGCGGGACGGTGGCCGTCGAGGGCGTCCAGCAGGGCCCGCATCCCGGCGGCGCCGAACTCCTCGGCGGGCAGCCGTACGGTCGTCAGTTCCGGTTCGACGGCCACCGCCAGCGCCAGATCGTCGAAGCCGGTGATCGAGACGTCCTCCGGCACCCGCAGGCCCAGCCGCCGTACCGCCTTGCAGGCACCGGCGGCCACCACGTCGTCGTCGCAGATCAGCGCCGTCGGGCGGGGCTCCGGGCCGGTCAGTGCGGCGTGCGCGGCGGTCAGGCCCGCGGCGACGGAGAGGGCGGTCGGGGTCCGGCGCACCGTGGTGCCCGGCGCCGCGGCGAACGCCTCGGCCAGGGCGCGGCCGCGTTCCGCGAAGGTCCAGGAGTCGACGTCGGCGGCGAGATGGCCGATGCGGCGGTGGCCGAGGGCGAGGAGATGCGCGGCCATCTGACGGGTGCCCCCGGCGATGTCGAGGTTGACGGTGGCGGCGGCGCGGCCGTCGGCCGGGTCGTTGTCCAGCATGACCAGCGGGAGCCCGGCGCCGTGCAGGGCGGCGAGCGCGTCCACGGCCATGGAGGAGGCGATCACGCCGTCGAGGCTGGTGCGTGCCGAGCCGAACGGGTCGGGCGCCGGGCCGATGCCCTCGGGGGAGGGGTAGAGCACCACGCCGAAGCCCGCGTCCGCGGCGGTGCGGGTGGCGCCGGTGTGCACCCGTGCGAAGAACTCGGTGGTGAGCGCGGGGACGACGAGCAGTGCGGTGCGGGTGCGGCCGGTGCGCAGGCTGCGGGCGGCGAGGTTGGGGCGGTAGCCGAGGTCGCGGGCGGCGGTGCGGACCGATTCGGCCTTGGCGGCCGAGACCCGGCCGCGCCACTTGTCGCCCAGCACGAGCGAGACGGCCGCCTGCGAGACCCCGGCGGCCCGGGCCACGTCCCGGCTGGTGACACGGGCGGCGCCGGTGGCCCGTTCGGCGTCCGTCGCCGATTGTGTCGCGTCGTCGCTGCTCACCGGCGGTTTCCTCCTGGCGGTCGGGCGGGCGGCCTGGACCCGCGGGTGCCGACATGGTACGTATGACGCCGGAAGTTATACGTATCATGTCCGGCTCTCGGTGCCGGACGGGAAAGGGGCGGCATGGCCGCGGGATATGCGGAGCTGCTGCGGACCAGGCATGCGGTCCGGCTGCTGACCGGCACCCTGGTCGGACGGTTGCCGAACGCCACCGCCGCCCTGGCCGTGGTGCTCTTCATCCGCGCCGAGGGCGGCAGCTACGCCCTGGCCGGTGCGCTCTCCGCCGTCTACGGCGTCTGTACCGCCATCGGCCAACCGCTGCTGGGCCGCGCCGTGGACCTCTTCGGGCAGCCGCGTGTGATGCTGCCCGCCGCGGTGGTCTCCGCGCTGGGCATGGGGCTGCTGGCCGCCGTCGGGCTCGGGTCGCTGCCGCTCGCCTACACCGCGATGGTGATCGCCGGTCTCTTCACGCCGCCGCTGGAGGGCGGGCTGCGGGCGCTGTGGCCCACGGTGCTCAAGCGGCCCGAGAAGGTGCACGCCGCGTACGCGCTGGACGCGGTGGCGCAGGAGGTGATGTTCGCGGTCGGGCCGCTGCTGGTGACGGTGTGTGTGGCCGCCTGGTCGGAGCGGGTCGCGCTGCTGGTCATCAACGTCATCGGGGTGCTCGGCGCGCTCTCCGTCGTGGTGTCGCCGCCGTCGCGGCAGTGGCGCAGCGAGCCGCGGGAGGCGCACTGGCTGGGCGCGCTGCGCTCGCCCGGGATGCTGGTGCTGATCGGCGCGTTCTTCTTCGTCGGGCTGGCGCTCGGCTCCATCGCGGTCGCCGCGGTCGCCTACGCGGACGAGCACGGCGGCGGCATGGTCTCCAGCTACCTCCTCTCCGCGCTCGGTGTCGGGGCGCTGGCGGGCGGGGTCGTCTACGGTGCGCGCGAGTGGCCCGGACGGCCGGAGGGGCGGCTGCGGTTGCTCGTCGGGCTGCTGGCGCTGGGGTATCTGCCGCTGGTGCTCGTCCCCGGCGTGGTCGGCATGACGGCGTTGACGGGCGTCGCCGGGGTGTTCCTGGCGCCCGCGCTGGCCTGCGCGTTCGTCGTGGTGGACCGGCATGCGCCCAAGGGCACGGTCACCGAGGCGTTCTCGTGGCTGGTGACGACCTTCGGGGTCGGTTCGGCGGTCGGCGCCTCGGTGGTGGGGCCCGCGGTGGAGCGCGGGGGAGCGGCCGCCGGGTTCGCCGTCGCGGGGGCCGGAGGCGTCGCCGCGTTGCTGGTCCTGGTGGTCACGAAGCGCTTCCTGGGAGATCCCGTACGGCCGAAGGAGGTCGTACTCCCGGCGGAAATTGATCGCAACGGGGCCGTCGAACCCGGTTTCAGAGCACGCCATCAGGCGTAATGTTCAGTCATGGACCGCCGCATTTTCGGGCTGGAGAACGAGTACGGCGTCACGTGCACGTTCAGGGGACAGCGCCGACTGTCGCCTGACGAAGTGGCGCGGTACCTCTTCCGCCGTGTCGTGTCATGGGGCCGCAGCAGCAATGTCTTCCTGCGGAACGGCGCCCGCCTGTACCTCGATGTGGGATCGCACCCGGAATACGCAACCCCCGAGTGCGACAACGTGACGGAACTCGTCACCCACGACAAAGCAGGCGAGCGCATTCTCGAAGGTCTTCTCGTCGACGCCGAACGCCGCCTGCACGAGGAGGGAATCGCGGGCGACGTCTATCTCTTCAAGAACAACACCGATTCGGCGGGAAACTCCTACGGCTGCCACGAGAACTATCTCGTCGCCCGCCACGGGGAGTTCTCCCGGCTCGCGGACATCCTCATTCCCTTCCTCGTCACCCGGCAGTTGCTGTGCGGCGCGGGAAAGGTGCTGCAGACCCCGCGCGGCGCCGTCTACTGCGTCAGCCAGCGCGCGGAGCACATCTGGGAGGGCGTCTCGTCCGCGACGACCCGCTCGCGCCCGATCATCAACACCCGCGACGAACCGCACGCCGACGCCGAGCGCTACCGTCGTCTGCACGTCATCGTCGGCGACTCCAACATGTCCGAGACGACGATGCTGCTCAAGGTCGGCGCCACCGATCTCGTGCTGCGGATGATCGAAGCGGGCACCGTCATGCGGGACCTGACGCTGGAGAACCCCATCCGGGCGATCCGCGAGGTCAGCCACGACATCACCGGTCAGCGCAAGGTCCGCCTCGCCAGCGGGCGGGAGGCGTCGGCGCTCGAGGTTCAGCAGGAGTATTACGAAAAGGCGGTGGATTTCTGCGACCGCCGCGGAATCCGTACCGGCACCGTCGAACGCGTACTGGAGTTGTGGGGCCGCACCCTCGACGCAATCCGTGAGCAGGAACTCGACCGCGTCGCCACCGAGATCGACTGGGTGATGAAACATCAGCTCATCGAGCGGTACCGCACCAAGAACAACATCACCATGTCGCATCCCCGGGTCGCGCAGATAGACCTCGCGTATCACGACATCCACCGCCGCCGGGGGCTCTACTACCTCCTGGAGCGGAAGGGGCAGGCGGCGCGTATCTGCGACGATCTGAAGATCTTCGAAGGCAAATCGGTGCCGCCGCAGACCACCCGCGCGCGGTTGCGCGGCGATTTCATCCGCCGGGCCCAGGAACAGCGCCGCGATTTCACGGTGGACTGGGTGCATCTCAAGCTGAACGACCAGGCACAGCGGACGGTGCTGTGCAAGGACCCGTTCCGTTCGGTGGACGACCGGGTGGAGAAGCTGATCGCCGGAATGTGAGCGTGTCCGGGGACGGAGTGCCGGGAGCCCGGGTGGCTCCCGGCACTTTGCCGTGTTCGAACGGGAACCGCGGTGGACCTCAGGTCGTAGAGTGGCGGGCACTGGCCACCACCCCCCGATCCCGAGTGGGACTGATGAACCTCACGAAAAACACCCGTCGCGCTGCCGCCGCCGCGCTGACCGTGCCCCTTCTGCTGTTCACCGCCGCCTGCGGGTCCGACGACAAGGACGCGGGCAAGACGGTCGCCGATGTGCAGGGCAAGGTGGGCGACGAGCCCTCGATCAAGGTCGCCAAGGACGCCAAGGTCGCGCCCGACCTCGTCACCAAGACCCTGGTCGAGGGCGACGGCGAGAAGGTCGGCGACGGCACCACCGTGCGCGTCGACTACGAGGGCAAGATGGTGAAGGGGCAGAGCCTCGGCAGCAGCTGGGAGATTCCGCCCGGCCCGGGCAAGGACGCCAAGGGCGGCAAGGTCGCCAAGGGTGACGCACGGCACCAGATCGTCGTCGAGATGAACGACCAGCTGCCGCAGATGCAGCGGCAGCTGCCGGTCCCGGTCAAGGTGCTGGAGGCGCTCAAGGGCCAGAAGGCGGGCAGCCGCGTCCAGATCGAGGGCACCGTCAAGTCGTTCATCGGCGAGGTGCCCCCGGGCTCCCAGCTCAAGGCCGACGACGGCATGGTGTACGTCGTCGACATCGCCGGGGCCAAGAAGATCGACAAGAAGGCCAAGGTCGAGGGCGCGCAGGCCAAGCCCGAGGACGGTATGCCCGAGGTGAAGGCCGAGGGCGAGAAGGCCGCCACGATCACCGTGCCCAAGGGGGAGAAGGCCCCCGCCGACCTGAAGCAGCAGGTGCTGGTGAAGGGCAAGGGCAAGGGCAAGGAGGTCAAGAAGGGCGATGCGCTCGTCGCCCAGTACACCGGCGTGAAGTGGGAGGACGGCAAGAAGTTCGACTCCTCCTGGGACCACGGCGGCGCCACGACCTTCCAGATCGGCACCGGCTCGGTCATCAAGGGCTGGGACGACGCGCTGGTCGGCAAGCACGTGGGCGACCGCGTCGAAATCGTGATTCCGCCGAAGCTGGGTTACGGTGCCCAACCGCAGTCCGAGCTCGCCAAGAACACCCTGGTCTTCTCCGTCGACATCGTCGACGCGTTCTGACCGAGGTCTGCGAGACTGACGCGGCCATCGCAAGGAAACACACGTAGGAGCACATCCGTGAGCATCGACAAGCCCGAGATCGACTTCCCCGAGGGCCCGGTTCCCACCGATCTGGAGATCGTGGACCTGTGGGAGGGTGACGGGCCGGTCGCCAAGGCTGGGGACAACGTCAAGGTCCACTACGTGGGTGTCTCCTTCAGCACCGGTGAGGAGTTCGACGCCAGCTGGAACCGCGGTACCCCGCTGCAGTTCCAGCTCGGTGCCGGTCAGGTCATCGCCGGTTGGGACAAGGGTGTACAGGGCATGAAGGTCGGCGGTCGCCGTCGGCTCACCATCCCCGCGCACCTCGCGTACGGCGACCGCGGCGCCGGTGGCGGCCGCATCGCCCCCGGCGAGACGCTGATCTTCGTCTGCGACCTGGTCTCCGTCTGAGACCACGCCGCACCCGCCAGGGCCCGTGCCGTAGCGCACGGGCCCTCGGCTTTTGCCCCGGGCGCCCGTGGCGGTACGGTCACGGATCGGGAGTTCCACGAGAAAGGGCGCCGATGGCGATTGCCAAGGCCGAGCGGCTGATGAACCTGGCGCTGTGCCTGCTGGGTACCCGTCGCCCGCTGACCAAGCGCGAACTGCGGTCGTCGATCGAGGCGTACGTCGAGTCGTTCGGCAAGGGGGACGACGGCGGTCACGACGAGTCGTTCAACCGCATGTTCGAGCGGGACAAGGACGACCTGCGCGAGCTGGGCCTGGTGATCGAGACCGTCGAGGGGCTGGACGGCGACATCGGCTATCTCGCCCGCCGCGACAGTAACCGCCTCCCACCGATCACCCTGGACGCCGAGGAGGCCGCGGCCCTGGGGCTCGCCGCCAAGATCTGGCAGCAGGCCAGGCTGGCCGGTGCGGCCAGCGGCGCCCTGCAGAAGCTGCGCGCCGCCGGGATGCCGCTGGCCTCCGGCGACGACGCCGTCGACGCCCCGCACAGTGCGCTGGAGCCGCGCATCCCCGCCCACGAGGCCGCCTTCGAACCGCTGATGCTGGCCTGCCGCGACCGCCGCCCGGTCACCTTCGACTACCGCAAGTCCAACGCCGCCCACCCCGAGCGCCGCCAGGTCGAGCCGTGGATCCTGGAGTGCTGGCGCGGCCACTGGTACCTCGCCGGGTGGGACCGCGACCGCCACGCCGAACGCGTCTTCCGCCTCTCCCGGATCACCGGCAAGGTCCGCTCCCGGCAGGGCGCCTTCACCGCGCCGGTGCCCGACCACGTCACCGTCCGCGAGACCGTCGAGGTCTGGGCGGGCGAGACCGCGACCGGCACCGCCCGGATCCGGCTGCGCGCCGGGCACGGCTACCCGCTGCGGGCCCGCGCGCTGACCGTCCGTGAGCTGGGCGACGGCTGGGACGAGTTGGAGATCCCGAACGGACGCGGGCTCGACGCCTGGCTCGTGGAGTTCGGACCCGACGTGGTGGTGCTGGAGCCGGCCGAGCTGCGCGCCGACGTCATCGACCGGCTGCGCGCCGTGGCCAAGGGCTGAGGGAGACGACACCATGGCGACCAACGCGATCGACCAGACCCGCCGGATGCTGTCCCTCGTGACCTATCTGCGCGAGCGCCCCGGCGCCCGGGTCAGCGATGTGGCCCGCGCCTTCGGCATCACCCAGGACGAGCTGATCGCCGACCTCGATGTCCTGCCCATGTGCGGGACGAGCTTCCGCGGCGGCGACCTCCTCGACATCGACACCGACGGCGACCGCATCTGGTGGCACAACCCTGACGACGTCGCCGCCCCGCTGCGGCTCGCCGCCGACGAGGCCACCGCGCTGCTGGTCGCGGCGCGCGCCGTGGCGACCCTGCCGGGCCTGCGCGAGGGCGACCGGCAGGCGCTGCTGCGGGCCACCGCGAAGCTGGAGGCCGCGGCGGGTGAGGCGGCCGGGGCCAGCTCCCGGGTGTCGGTGACCTTCGAGTCCGAGGGCGGGGTCTTCGCCGACGTGGACCGGGCCATCGCCGAGCGCCGCCGCCTGTGGCTGCGCTACTACTCCCCGGCCCGCGACGAGCTGACCGAACGTGAGGTGGACCCGATCCGCCTCTTCGCCGTCGGCCACACCTATATGGAGGCGTGGTGCCGCCTCTCCGAGGCCCGGCGGACCTTCCGCCTCGACCGGGTCGCGGAGATCAGGCTGCTGGACGCGCCCGCCGACCCGCCCCCCGTCGAACTGCGCGACCTCTCCGAGGGGCTGGTCCAGCCCGCGGCGGAGGACCCCGAGGTGTGTATCGAGGTCGGGCCCGGCGGCCGCTGGGTCGCCGAGTACTACCCGCACGACAGCGCCGAGGAGCTGCCGGACGGCGGGCTGCGGATCACCCTGCGCACCCCCGACCCCGCGTCACTGCGCCGCCTGGCGCTGCGGCTCGGCCGCGACGGGCGGATCACCGCCCCGCGGGAGCTGGCCGACAGCGCACGGCGCGCCGCCACCGAGGCGCTCGCCGCGTACGGCGAGTGAGCGTGCCCCTGTCACCGTGAGGAGAGGCAGCGAAGGATGACGACGACGGCGACCGGCACCCTGGCGGCAGCGCCCGCTCCGGTGCTCTTCAAGGCGGCGTGCCCCGACTGCCGGGGCCGGTTCGAGCTGGCGTCGGACGCCTTCCGGCTGGCCATAGGGGGCAGCCGCCGCACCACGTTCTACTCCTTCACCTGCCCCGACTGCGGGCGCGCGGTGCGCCGCCCGGCCGGGGAGCGGATCGTGGAGCTGCTCACCGGCGGCGGGGTGCGCACCCTGCGGCTGCACACCGGCTGACCGGGCCGCCCGTGGGCGGTGCGGTTCCGCGCCACCGTTAGGCTCGTCCCATGCTCTGGCCCATGATCGCTGTCGTCCTCGGCTTCCTCGGCATCGCCGTGCTCGGGGTGCTCGCCCTCCGCGTCTTCATCGAGGTGCGGCGGCTGGCCGGGCAGGTGGGGGTCGCGTCGGAGCGGATCCAGCGGGCCGCGCAGGACCTGGAGCGGGCGGCCACACCGCTGGCGGCCCGGGCCGGACGGTCCGCCGCCGGGGAGACCGGATCAGGGGAGCGCAGGGGTTGACGGGACGTCGGCGCCGTGTCCGGGGACGGTACGCTGGAGCGCGGGTCCGACGGGCGTGGTGTGCGCGTGTCCGGGAGTGCGCACGGGGGTTGCCCGGCGTTCACCGGTGAGCGTTACGATCGCTCAAGCACGGCGGACGGACGGATGTCCGGCCAAGTCAGGTAGTCCCATCCTCAGCCGCCTCGGTGAGAAGGTATTCGCTTATGTTTGGAAAGATCGGTTGGCCCGAGCTCGTACTGCTCCTGGTCATCGTGGTCGTGCTGTTCGGCGCCAAGAAGCTTCCCGACATGGCCCGCTCACTCGGTAAGTCCGCCCGCATCCTCAAGAGCGAGGCGAAGGCGATGAAGTCGGAGAGCGCCCAGAAGGACGCCGCCCCCGCCGACCCGCCGCAGGACGACTCCCAGGCCGCACCCCGGACGATCAAGGCCGCACCCGGTGATGTGAGCAGCGCGCGTCCGGTCACCGAGACCGACCGCACCGCGTAGCGCAGACCGAGGGCCCTGACCGGGTGGCGGATCCGGCCGCCCCCACCGGATGAGATGAGGACGAGGGGTGCGCGAGTCCGTCCCCAAGAAGCAGAAGCGGGAGAAGGATCCCGAGGGGCGTATGCCGCTCGTGGAGCACCTGCGGGAGCTGCGTAACCGCCTTGCCAAGGGCGTGCTGGCGATCGTCGTGATGATGATCGTCGCTGCGTTCTTCTACGAGTCGATCATCAACTTCTTCACCAAGCCGATCCTGCAGACGATCGGTTGTGACGCCCTCTTCACCGATCTGGCCAAGCAGCGCACGGGCCGCTGCGCCAACATCGTGATGATGGACCTGCTCGGTCCCTTCACCCTCGCGCTGAAGGTTTCGCTCGTCTCGGGCGTCATCCTCGCCTCGCCGGTCTGGCTGTACCAGCTGTGGGCCTTCCTCGCGCCCGGGCTGCACCGCAAGGAGAAGAAGTACGCGCTGAGCTTCGTCGCGGCGGGCTTCCCGCTCTTCGTCGCCGGTGCCTACTTCGCGTACAAGGTGCTGCCGACCACCGCGCGGGTGCTGATCGACTTCACGCCGACCGGTGTGGAGAACCTGCTGACGCTGGACAAGCTGCTCGATCTGATCACCCGCATGGTGATCGTCTTCGGTCTCTCCTTCGAGCTGCCGCTGCTGCTGGTGATGCTGAACTTCGCCGGCATCCTCTCGGGCAAGCGGATGCTCGGCTGGTGGCGCGGCATGATCATGGGCATCACGGTCTTCTCCGCCATCGCGACGCCCAGCACCGACCCGGTCACCATGCTGCTGCTGGCCGCGCCGATCTGTGTGCTGTACTTCGGCGCCGTCCTGCTCGCGCTCTCCCGGGACGCCCGGCGGCGGCGCAGGGACGAGTCCGGGCCGTCCGACGACGAGGCGTCCGACCTGGATCTGACGCCGCAGTCGATCGGCGAGATGGAGCCGGTGGGCGCCCCGCCGGAGCTGCCCGAGCAGGCAGGTGGACCCGGTGAAGACCGGCGCCGCCGCGGTGACCTGGACGATGTGACCTGACCTCCACCGGGGCGGCGCGGGAGGTGATCCCGCGCGCGCCCGGGGGAAGGCGGGGGGCCGGTGGCTCCCCGCCTTCGTCGTTCCCGCCGTCCGGACGGGAACGGAGGGAGCGGTGCCGGATAAAGCCGGGTCGAGTGTCAGAGGCGGCCGGTAGGCTCGTGAGCACGATGACCGAGGACATGTCTCCTGCTGAGCGCTATGCCGCCGCCAAGCTCCGTGCGGCCGAGCAGGCCACCGCACTCGCCCCTTTCCGTGAGATGTACGACTTCCCCCTGGATCCGTTCCAGCTCGACGCCTGCCATGCCCTGGAGGCGGGCAAGGGCGTGCTGGTCGCGGCTCCGACGGGCTCCGGCAAGACGATCGTCGGCGAATTCGCCGTCCATCTGGCCCTCACCCAGGGCCGCAAATGCTTCTACACCACCCCCATCAAGGCGCTGTCCAACCAGAAGTACCAGGACCTGGTGCGCCGGTACGGCCCCGAGAAGGTCGGCCTGCTGACCGGCGACAACAGCGTCAATTCCGAAGCACCGGTGATCGTGATGACCACCGAGGTGCTGCGGAACATGCTCTATGCGGGCTCCCAGGCGCTGATAGGGCTCAGCTATGTGGTGATGGATGAGGTCCACTACCTCTCCGACCGCTTCCGGGGCGCCGTCTGGGAAGAGGTGATCATCCATCTCCCCGAGTCGGTGACGCTGGTCTCGCTCTCCGCGACGGTCTCCAACGCCGAGGAGTTCGGCGACTGGCTGGACACCGTCCGCGGTGACACCGAGGTGATCGTCTCCGAGCACCGCCCGGTGCCGCTGTGGCAGCACGTCCTCGCGGGCCGCCGGATGTACGACCTGTTCGAGGAGCGGGAGGGCCGCGGCGGCGCCCGCCGGGAGGTCAACCCGGATCTGGAGCGGCTGGCCCGGCTGGAGAACAGCCGCCCCACCTTCGGCCGGGACAAGCGCCGCGGCCGGAATCTGCGCGAGGCGGACCGCGAGCGCGAGCGGCGCCAGCGCAGCCGTATCTGGACGCCGAGCCGCCCCGAGGTGATCGACCGGCTGGACAACGAGGGCCTGCTGCCCGCGATCACCTTCATCTTCAGCCGCGCGGGCTGCGAGGCGGCCGTCCAGCAGTGTCTTCACGCGGGGCTGCGCCTCAACGACCAGGAGGGCCGGGAGAAGGTCCGGCGGATAGTCGAGGCGCGGACCGCGGGCATCCCCGACGACGATCTCCATGTGCTGGGGTACTTCGAGTGGCTGGAGGGCCT
The DNA here is from genome assembly GCF_000718015.1 of Streptomyces catenulae. Taxonomy (GTDB): domain Bacteria; phylum Actinomycetota; class Actinomycetes; order Streptomycetales; family Streptomycetaceae; genus Streptomyces; species Streptomyces catenulae. The sequence goes on from NZ_JODY01000016.1 coordinate 90,150, forward strand.
GGAGCGCGGTATCGCCGCCCACCACGCCGGGATGCTGCCGACGTTCAAGGAGGTCGTCGAGGAGCTGTTCGTGAAGGGCCTGGTCAAGGCCGTCTTCGCGACCGAGACGCTGGCGCTGGGCATCAACATGCCGGCCCGCTCCGTGGTGCTGGAGAAGCTGGTCAAGTGGAACGGCGAGCAGCACGCCGACATCACCCCGGGCGAGTTCACACAGCTCACCGGGCGGGCCGGGCGCCGCGGTATCGACGTCGAGGGCCATGCGGTGGTGCTGTGGCAGCGCGGGATGAACCCGGGCGCGCTGGCCGGTCTCGCCGGGACGCGGACGTATCCGCTGCGCTCGTCGTTCAAGCCGTCGTACAACATGGCGGTCAACCTCGTCTCGCAGTTCGGGCGGCACCGGTCGCGGGAGCTGCTGGAGATGTCGTTCGCGCAGTTCCAGGCGGACCGGTCGGTCGTCGGGATCTCCCGGCAGGTGCACAAGAACGAGGAGGGGCTGGAGGGCTACCGCGCCTCCATGACCTGCCATCTCGGCGATTTCGAGGAGTACTCCCGGCTGCGGCGGCAGCTGAAGGACCGGGAGACGGAGCTGGCCAAGCAGGGCGCGGCGCACCGCCGGGTGGCGGCCGCCGCGGCGCTGGAGAAGCTGCGGCCGGGCGACATCATCCATGTCCCGGCCGGGAAGTACGCGGGGCTCGCGCTGGTGCTGGATCCGGGGATGTCCTCGGGCCGCACCGACCGGCAGCGGGGCTACGAGGTGCACGACGGGCCGCGGCCGCTGGTGCTGACCGCCGAGCGGCAGGTCAAGCGGTTGGCGGCGATGGACTTCCCGGTGCCGGTCGAGGCGCTCGACCGGATGCGGATCCCGAAGTCGTTCAACGCCCGCAGCCCGCAGTCCCGCCGGGATCTGGCCTCCTCGCTGCGGACGAAGGCGGGGCATCTGGTCCCCTCCCGGCACCGCAAGCCGCGTGCGGAGGCGGCCGACGACCGGGAGATCGCCCGGCTGCGCAAGGAGATCCGGGCGCATCCCTGCCACGGCTGCGACGAGCGCGAGGACCACGCCCGCTGGGCGGAGCGCTACCACCGGCTGCTGCGGGACACCCGGCAGCTGGAGCGCCGGATCGAGGGGCGGACGAACACCATCGCCCGTACCTTCGACCGCATCTGCGCGCTCCTGACCGAGCTGGACTATCTGGAGGCCGACACCGTCACGGACGAGGGCCGCCGACTGGCCCGGCTCTACGGCGAGTTGGATCTGCTGGCCAGCGAGTGTCTGCGCGAGGGCGTCTGGGAGGGGCTCGGCCCCGCGGAGCTGGCGGCCTGTGCGTCGGCGCTGGTCTTCGAGGCGCGGCAGGCGGACGACGCGGTGGCGCCGAAGCTGCCGTCCGGGCAGGCGCGGGACGCGCTCGCCGAGATGGTGCGGATCTGGGGTCGGCTGGACGCCCTGGAGGAGGACCACAAGATCAATCAGGCGGAGGGGGTCGGCCAGCGGGAGCCCGATCTCGGCTTCGCCTGGGCGGCCTACCGCTGGGCGTCCGGCTTCGGCCTCGACGAGGTGCTGTCGGAGGCGGAGATGCCGGCCGGTGACTTCGTCCGCTGGTGCAAGCAGCTGATCGATGTCCTCGGCCAGATCGCGGTCGCGGCGCCGCCCGGTGGCACCGTCGCCCGTACGGCCCGCAAGGCCGTGGACGGCGTGCTGCGCGGAGTGGTGGCGTACTCGTCGGTGGGGTGAGGACGGGCCCCGGGCCGACGGTCCGGGGCGGTGTCCGCACGCGATGCGGCGCCCGTCCCCTTCCCGGGGGCGGGCGCCGCATCGTCGTCGGTGCCGCTCAGGCGGCCGCGGGCTCCTGCTCCGCCTCGACCTGCTGGTTCCAGTCGCGCTTGGACGCCTGCCAGCCGTCCTCGTCGTGGCCGTTGCGCCAGTAGCCCGAGATCGACAGGGCCTCGCGCGGTACGTCGCGCTCGACGCGGAGGATACGGCGCAGCTCCTTGACGAAGCCCGCCTCGCCGTGGACGAACGCCTGGATCCGCCCGGTGGGGAAGGGCAGCGCGTCGACGGCGGCGACGAGGTGACGGCCGACCGGTGCGTCGCCGCGGTGCAGCCAGGTGATCTCGGCGCCCGCCGGTGCGGTCAGCGCCTGCTCCTCCTCGGGACCGGCCACCTCGATGAAGGCGTGGACCGGCACGCCCTCCGGCATCCGGGCCAGCGACGCCGCGATGGCCGGGAGGGCGCTCTCGTCCCCGGCGAGCAGATGCCAGTCTGCGGTGATCTCGGGGGCGTACGCACCGCCGGGGCCGAGGAAGAGGACCTCGTCGCCCGGCTTCGCGGCGGCCGCCCACGGGCCCGCGACGCCCGCGTCACCGTGGACCACGAAGTCGACGGTCAGCTCCCGCAGCTCCGGGTCCCAGGCGCGCACTGTGTACGTACGCGTCCGGGGCCACCGGTCGCGCGGCAGGTCGGCGCGGATCTGCGCGATGTCGAACGGCTCGGGGTAATCGACGCCGGGCAGCGGGAACACCAGCTTGATGTAGTGGTCGCTGTAGGCGCCGACGGCGAAGGCGGCGAGGCCCTCACCGCCGAGGACCAGCCGCACCATGTGCGGGGTGAGCTGCTCGGTGCGCCGGACCTCGGCGCGGTGCAGCGTCTGCTTCTTACGGGCGGGTCGCTCTGCTGCCACGGCGGTCTCCCCTGGGCGCGATGATTGGTTAGGTTTACCTAACCTAGCAGTTCATCCCCGGAGTGTGTCGAGCAAGCGGTGGAGGGAGCCGCCCAGACCCCACCGCGCGGCGAGCGATTCCAGCCGTTCGGGGTCGGCGGGCTTGCGGGGGAGCGCGAAGCCGTTCTGCGGCACCGGTACGTCGGTGGCCACCCGCACCACCTTCGGGGCGACCGCCAGATACGGTGCGGCGTCGGTCAGCCGTCGGCGCTGGGTCGGGGTGAGCTTCGAGGCCGGATCGGCGGCCGCCGCGATGATTCCGTCCAGGTCACCGTAGGCGTCGAGCAGCTTGGCCGCGGTCTTCTCGCCGATGCCCGGCACGCCCGGCAGGCCGTCGCTCGGGTCGCCCCGCAGCAGCGCCAGGTCCGCGTAGCCGCGCCCGTCGACCCCGTACTTCTCGCGCAGCAGCGCCTCGTCGGTGAGCTGGAGGGTGCCGACGCCCTTGAGCGGATAGAGGATGCGGATGCCGCGGGCGTCGTCGACCAGCTGGTAGAGGTCGCGGTCGCCGGTGACGACGTCGACCGGGCCGCTCGCGCGGGCGGTCAGGGTGCCGATGACGTCGTCCGCCTCGTACCCCGCCGCGCCGACGCGGGCGATGCCCAGCGCGTCCAGGACCTCCTCGATCACCGGGACCTGCGGGGAGAGGGTGTCGGGGATCTCCTCCTCGTCCGGGTCGGCGGAGCCCGCGGGGGCCTCGGCGGCGACCCGGTGGGCCTTGTAGGAGGGGATCAGGTCGACCCGCCACTGGGGGCGCCAGTCGGCGTCCATGCAGGCCACCAGGTCATCGGGGTGATGGTCCTGGACGAGCCGGGCGATGAAGTCCAGCAGGCCGCGCACCGCGTTCACCGGGGTGCCGTCCGGGGCCCGGACCGAGTCCGGGACGCCGAAGTACGCGCGGAAGTAGAGGGAGGCGGTGTCGAGGAGCATCAGGCGTCGAGTCACCCCCGCATGATGCCGTACGGCGGAAACCTCCCAGGAGTACGGCTCAAACGTGGCCCAGATGTGAGGTGGGTCACCGGATGGTTTGAGCCAGATAAAGGGGGGCAGGCGCGCAGCCGGAGCGGACCCGATAAGCGTTTCAACATTTTTATCGGTGCAGGCGGGCGGATCCCGTCCCTCTCCACGACCTGTCTACGGGGGTGGCAGGTCGTTTCTCGTGCGACAAGAGAGGTGTATGTGTCCAGGCTTCAAGCCGAGCACCTGTACATGGTGTTCGGCAGACGACCGAAGGACGCGGTGCGCAGGCTCCAGGAGGGAGCCGACCGCGACGAACTGCGCGCCGAGGGCACGACCGCCGCGGTGATCGACGCGTCGATCGAGGTGGACGAGGGCCAGATCTTCGTCGTCATGGGTCTGTCCGGGTCCGGTAAGTCCACGCTGCTGCGGACTCTGAACGGGCTGCTGGAGCCCACCGCCGGAACCGTACGGTTCGACGGCGAGGACCTGACCTCGCTCAGCGCCAAGGACCTGCGCAAGGTCCGCTCCGAGAAGATCTCCATGGTCTTCCAGCACTTCGCGCTCTTCCCGCACCGCAGCGTGCTGGAGAACGCCGCCTACGGCCTGGAGGTCCAGGGCGTCCCGCGCGCCGAGCGGGAGAAGCGCGCGTACGAGGCGCTGGAGCTGACCGGCCTCAAGGGCTGGGAGAAGTCCTGGCCGGATGAGCTGTCCGGCGGTATGCAGCAGCGCGTCGGTCTGGCCCGCGCGCTCGCCACCGACGCCGACCTGCTGCTGATGGACGAGTCCTTCAGCGCGCTGGACCCGCTGATCCGCCGCGACATGCAGGATCAGTTGCTGGAGCTCCAGAAGACGCTGAAGAAGACCATCGTCTTCATCACCCACGACCTCAACGAGGCGATGCGTCTCGGCGACAAGATCGCCGTCATGCGCGACGGCCGTATCGTGCAGATCGGCAGCGCCGAGGACATCCTCGTCCGCCCGGCCAACGACTACGTCGCCTCCTTCACCCAGGACGTCGACCGCACCCGGGTGCTGACCGCCGGTGCGATCATGACCTGCGCCGACGAGGTGCTGGGCACCACCGCCCCGGACGGCAAGAAGATCGCCACCCTCGACGACTTCCTCGCCGCCGCGCCCGCCGTGGTCGGCGAGGACACCCCGATCGTCGACCTCTTCACGCCCTGCTCGGTCAGCACCGTGCCGGTCGCCGTGGCCGACAAGGCGGGCAAGGCCGTCGGCGCCGTCCGCGCCGACCGGCTGCTCGCCGCGCTCGGTGAGGACGACGGCGGGCCCGCGGCCCCCGCGCCCCGCCCGGCCACCGACCCGGCCCCGGCGGACAGGCTCACCAAGGCTGCCGCCGCGGACGCGAAGAAGGACGCGGAAGCGCCCGAGGACAACGACCCCGAGGGCAAGGTGAGCGCCGGTGCCTAGGATTCAGATAGGCAGCTGGGCCAGCGACGCCGTCGACTGGCTCACCAACAACGCCGCCTGGCTCTTCGACTTCGTCACCCACGTACTCAACGGCTTCTACACCGGCATCCACGCGGTCCTCGCCGGTCCCGAGCCGCTGATCCTCGCCGGGATCTTCGCGATCATCGCCTGGTGGCTGCGCGGCCTGCCCGCCGCGGTCCTCACCTTCCTCGGCTTCGCGCTGATCGACTCCATCGAGCAGTGGGACGAGACGATCTCGTCGCTCTCGCTGGTGCTGGTCGCCTGCATCATCACCATCGTGGTCGCCGTGCCGCTCGGCATCTGGGCCGCCCGCAGCCGCGCCGTCGGCGGTGCGCTGCGCCCGGTCCTCGACCTGATGCAGACGATGCCCGCGATGGTCTACCTGATCCCGGGCATCCTCTTCTTCGGTCTCGGTGTCGTCCCCGGCATCGTCTCCACCATCGTCTTCTCCATGCCGCCCGCCGTCCGCATGACGGAGCTGGGCATCCGGCAGGTCGACGAGGAACTGGTCGAGGCGGCCGAGGCGTTCGGCACCCACCCGCGGCGCACCCTCTTCCGGGTGCAGCTGCCGCTGGCGCTGCCGACGATCATGGCCGGTGTCAACCAGGTCATCATGCTGGCGCTCTCCATGGTCGTCATCGCCGGTACCGCCGGTGGCGGCGGTCTGGGCGGTTCGGTCTACCAGTCGCTCAGCTCCGTCGATGTGAAGCTGGGTGCCGAGGCGGGTCTCTCCGTCGTCATCCTCGCCGTCTACCTCGACCGGATGACCGGCGCCCTGAACCAGCGGGTCTCGCCGCTGGGCCGCCGCGCCCTCGCCAAGGCGCAGGCCGCGCTCGGCGGGATGAAGTTCCTGCGCTGGAAGCCGGCCACCTCGCTGGCGACCGTCGGCGTCGTCGTCCTCGCGCTGGTCGCGGGCGGTATGGGTTACTTCGGCAAGGACTCCGGTGGCGCCGCCGCCGGGAACGACGGTCACGGCCGTTCGATCAGCCTCGGCTACGTCAACTGGGACGAGGGGCGCGCCACCACCTTCCTGTGGAAGGAGATCCTGGAGCAGCGCGGCTTCAAGCCGAAGGTCCAGGCGCTGGAGGCCGGTCCGCTCTTCGCCGGTCAGGCCCGTGGCGACATCGACGTCCAGTCCAACGCCTGGCTGCCGACCACGCACGAGGCGTACTGGAAGCAGTACAAGGACAAGCTGGAGGACCTCGGCGCCTGGTACGACAAGACGTCGCTGGAGATCGCGGTCCCGTCGTACATGAAGGACTTCAAGTCCCTGGAGGACCTGAAGGGCAAGGGCTCCACCTTCGGCGGCAAGATCATCGGCATCGAGCCGGGCGCCGGTGAGATGAAGATCCTCAAGGACAAGGTCCTCAAGGAGTACGGCCTGTCCGGCGAGTACAAGGTCCAGGACTCCACGACCGCCTCGATGCTGGCCGAGCTGCAGCGCGCGTACGCGAAGAAGAAGCCGATCGCCGTGCCGCTGTGGTCGCCGCACTGGGCGTACAACAAGTACGACCTCACCAAGCTGAAGGACCCCAAGGGCGCCTTCGGTTCCGGTGACAGCCTGCACATGCTGGGCCGTAAGGGCTTCTCCAAGGACGAGCCGCTGGTCGCCGGGTGGATGAAGAACTTCCACCTGGACGAGGACCAGCTGACCAGCCTGGAGAACGAGATCCAGACCGCCGGTATCGGACACGAGCAGGAGGGTGTCCGCGCCTGGCTGAAGAAGAACCCGGGTCTGGTCGACAAGATCGCGCCGTCCAGCCACGCCGACTACGCCAAGGGCAAGGACGCCGGCAAGGCGCCCGACATCGGCTTCCCCGCGTGGGACGAGGGCATCGCCACCACGTACCTGTGGAAGAACGTCCTGGAGAAGCGCGGCTACAAGCCGAAGCTGCACAACCTCGACGTCGGCCCGATGTGGACCGGCCTGTCGACCGGTCAGATCGACGTGGAGACCGACGGCTGGCTCCCGGTCGCGCAGAAGCAGTACTGGGACAAGTACAAGAAGGATCTCGTCGACGTCGGCCCCTGGTACGACAAGACGTCGCTGGAGATCGCGGTGCCGTCCTACGTCAAGGACGTCAAGACCCTCGACGACCTGCGCAAGCACAAGGACGAGTTCGGCGGCAAGATCATCGGCATCGAGCCGGGCACCGGTGAGATGAAGCGGCTCAAGAGCACCGTCGCCCCGGCATACGGTCTCGACGGCTTCCAGGTCACCTCCGCCGGTACCAGCGGGATGCTCGCCGAGCTGCAGCGGGCGTACGGCAAGAAGGAGCCGATCGCGGTCGTCCTGTGGTCGCCGCACTGGGCGTACAGCAAGTACGACCTGACCAAGCTGAAGGACCCCAAGGGCACCTGGGGCGCCGAGAACCACATCACCTCGATCGGCAACAAGAGCTTCCCGAAGGAATTCCCCGAGTTCCACGGCTGGCTCAAGAACTGGAAGATGACCCCCGACGAACTGAACAGCCTGGAGAAGGACATTCAGGACGCCGGTAAGGGCAACGAGGACAAGGGTGTCCAGAAGTGGATCGATGCCCACCCGGGCATCGTCGACAAGATGGCTCCCGTGAAGTAACACGCACGGCACACCCGTCGCACGGTGCGGGCCCCGCCTCCGGCAGTACGCCGGGGGCGGGGCCCGTTTCCGTACCCGCGCGGGTCCGTACCGCTCAGCCCCCGGCCGCGGCCACCAGCGCCGCCACCACCCGCGGGTCGTCCCCGGCCTCCGGGTGCCACTGCACGGCCAGCGTGAACGCCGCCGCGTCCGGGTCCTCCACCGCCTCCACCGTGCCGTCCGCCGCGTACGCGGAGACCCGCAGACCGTGGCCGAGGCGGTCGACGGCCTGGTGGTGGTAGGTCGGGACGGAGACCGCCGCGGGCAGGACGGCCGCCAGCGCGGTGCCGCCGACCGGGGTGACGGTGTGCCGGGCGAAGGTGCCGGGCGGGCCGTTGTGCCCGTCGAGATGCTGGACGAGCGTGCCGCCGCGCGCGACGTTCAGCAGTTGCAGCCCCCGGCAGATGCCGAGCAGCGGGACGCCCGCGGCCGACGCCGCGTCGATCAGGGCGAGTTCCCAGGCGTCCCGGGCGGGCGCGGGCGGCCCGGTCCGCGGGTCCGGTGCGGCGCCGTAGCGTTCCGGGGCGACGTCCGCGCCGCCCGCGATGACCAGCCCGTCCAGCCGGGCGACGGTGGCGGCGGCGGTCCCGGGCGCGTCCGGCGGCAGCAGTGCGGCGATCCCGCCCGCCCGCTGGACGTGCCGGTGGTACCCGGCGGGCAGCACGGCGGCGGGCTGCGTCCACACGCCCCACCGCGCCGCGTCCTCCAGATAGGTGCTGATACCGATGAGCGGGCGGTGCATCGGGTCCTCCGTACGGGGTCGGGTCGGTCGGTGCGGGGTCAGCCGCGGTCCAGTTCGGCCTCGGCGGCGGCCAGCGCGGCGAACTCCTCCTCGGGCGCCGCGGCCACCAGCCGGTGCCGGGACCAGCACGCGAAGTACACCAGCGCCACGCCGTACACACCGAGCGCGATCAGCGCCGCGTCCTTGTCCACCAGGAACGTCGCCACCAGCGCCGCACAGGCCAGCACGAAGGCGACGGCGGAGGTGAGCATCCCGCCCGGGGTGCGGTACGGCCGGTGCAGCCCCGGCTCGCGGCGCCGCAGCACCAGGTGCGAGAGGGCCATCAGGGCGTACGAGATGGTGGCGCCGAAGACCGCGACGTTCAGCATCCGGGCGCCGTCGCCGGTGGCCGCGGCGAGGGCGAAGCCGAGGGCGCCGGGCACCAGCAGGCCCAGGTAGGGGGCCTTGCGGCGGCTCGTCAGGGAGAGGAAGCGCGGCAGGTAGCCGGCCCGGGAGAGGGCGAAGAGCTGCCGGGAACCGGCGAAGATCAGGGAGAAGAACGACGCCACCAGACCGGCGAGCCCCGCGTAGTTGACGATCCGGCTCACCACCGTCGGGGTGCCGTGCGGCTGGAGCGCCTGCACCAGCGGATCGCCGACCGACTGGATCGCCGCGCTGCCCCGGGCGCCGGTCGCGGCGGTGAAGGTGACCAGCGCGAGCAGCAGCAGGACACCCATCGCGGACGCCATCGCCCGCGGCAGCACCCGCGCCGGGTCCCGGGTCTCCTCCGCCGCCAGCGGCACACCCTCCACCCCGAGGAAGAACCACATCCCGAACGGGAACGCCGCCCAGATGCCGAGCAGCCCGAACGGCAGCCAGGACGAGGCGCCGAACGCATGCGCGCGGACCGGGATGTCGTCGAGCGCGTCCACCTGGAAGTTGCTGAACGCGGCGACCGCGAAGACCAGCAGCGCGGCCACCGCGACGGCGGTGACGACCAGGCTGAAGCGGAGCGCCTCGCCGACGCCCCACAGATGGATGCCGATGAAGACGGCGAAGCAGGCGAGGTAGACCGGCCAGCCGGAGTGCAGGCCGAACAGGCCGAGCGAGGCGACGTAGTCCCCGATGAAGATCGAGATGGCGGCGGGCGCCAGGACGTACTCGATGAGGATGGCGGTGCCGGTCAGGAAGCCGCCCCAGGTGCCCAGCGCGCGCCGGGCGAAGCCGTAGCCGCCGCCCGCGGTGGGCAGCACCGATGCCAGCTCCGCCAGCGCGAAGACCAGGCAGGTGTACATCAGGCCCATCAGCACGGCGGCGACGGCCAGTCCGCCGAACCCGCCGTGCGCCAGGCCGTTGTTCCAGCCGGAGAAGTCGCCGGAGACGACATAGGCGACGCCGAGACCGGTCAGCAGCAGCGGGCCCGCGCTGCCGCGCCGCAGCGACCGCCGTTCCAGATAGGCGTTCTCGGCGGAGGGTTCCCCGGTGCCGGTCCGGGGCGGTGCGCTCTGCGGTTCCGTACGGTCGGCCATCAGCCGCTCCTGCCTCGCCGGTGGTCCGGGGCGCCCGGGACGGACGGCCCGAATAAAGGTTCAGCGGCATACCTTTGCCCGGTCGGCGGGGCGGGCGCAAGACCCGTGCGGGAAATGGGGGCCGGACCGGGGGAGTGCCAGGCGCCCTCGCGGTCTCACCCCGCGGGCCGGGTGAGAAACCCCCGCAGCAACGCCGCCGTACCGCCGCAGTGTTCGCGCGCCACCTCGCGGGCGCCGTCCGCATCGCCCTCCAGGACCGCCTCCACCAGCGCGTCGTGCTGGGACTGGGAGTGCTCCAGGTTGCGGACCAGCAGCGGGATGCAGTCCAGCAGGTCGTTCACCCGGGCGCGCACCGCCGCGTACTGCGCCGCGAGCGAAGGGGAGCCGGACAGCTCCGCGAGGGTGAGGTGGAGCAGGGTGTCGCAGCGGCGGTAGTCGGCCAGCGGCGCGTCGTGGGTCGCGGTCAGACAGGCGCGCAGCCGGGCGGCGTCCGCGTCCGGCAGCCCGTGCGCCGCGCAGAGTCCGGCGGCGCCGGTCTCCAGCACCTCGCGGAAGCGCAGGGTGTCCTCCAGATCGATCCGGTCGGTCCGGCGGCGCAGCTCCGCCTCGCCCGGATGCCCGTCGCGCGCCCGGACGAACGTGCCGCCGTACCGCCCGCGCCGGCTCTCCACCAACCCCTCGTCCTGAAGGACCTTCAGCACCTCGCGGAGCGTCACCCGGCTGATGTGCAGCCGGTCGGCCAACTCCCGCTCCGCGGGCAGCCGTTCGCCCTGTGCCACCAGGCCCAGCCGGACGATCTGGAGTATCTGCTCCAGCGCCTCCTCGAAGCCGTTGCCCGCCCGCACCGGCCGCAGCACGGGTGCCAGACCGTCCGCCGCACCGTCCATCCCGACCCCTTCCCAACCAATGGTTCGTGTGCATACCTTATTCCGGCCGGAGCGCCGGAGCGCCGGACAGTGCTCCGGACCGCAGCGACAGGAGGCAACACCGTGGCCCACCGCACGCCCCCGCTCTCCGTCGAGGAGCTGAGCGCACTCGTCGCCGCAGGGGAGATCGACACCGTCGTTCTCGCCTTCACCGACATGCAGGGACGGCTCCAGGGCAAGCGGTTCGCCGCCCGCCACTTCCTCGACTCCGTCCTCGACCACGGCACCGAGGGCTGCAACTACCTCCTCGCCGTGGACGTCGACCTCAACACCGTCGACGGCTACGCCATGTCCTCCTGGGAGCGCGGCTACGGCGACTTCGCCATGCACGGCGACCGCGCCACCCTGCGCCGCACCCCCTGGAACCCGGGCACCGCCCTGATCACCGCCGACCTCGCCTGGCACGACGGCACACCCGTCGCCGCCTCGCCCCGGCAGATACTCCGCCGCCAGCTCGACCGCCTCGCCGCGCGCGGACTGCACGCCTTCGCCGGGACCGAGCTGGAGTTCCAGCTCTTCAAGGACACCTACGAGGCGGCCTGGTCACGCGGCTACCGCGAGATGACCCCGGCCAACCAGTACAACGGCGACTACTCCGTCCTCGGCACCGGCCGCGTCGAGCCCGTGCTGCGCCGCATCCGCAACGAGATGGGCGCCGCCGGAATGACCGTCGAGTCCGCCAAGGGCGAGTGCAATCTCGGCCAGCACGAGATCGTCTTCGTCTACGACGACGCGCTCACCACCTGCGACCAGCACGCCGTCTACAAGACCGGCGCCAAGGAGATCGCCGCCCAGGAGGGCATGGCGCTCACCTTCATGGCCAAGTACGACGAGCGCGAGGGCAACTCCTGCCACATCCACCTCTCGCTCCGCGACGACGACGGCGCCGCCGTCCTCGCCGACCCCGGCGCTCCGCACGGCATGTCCGCGCTGATGCGCCACTTCCTCGCCGGACAGCTCGCCGCCCTGCGCGACTTCACCCTCCTGTACGCCCCCAACATCAACTCCTACAAGCGCTACCGCCCCGGCTCCTTCGCCCCCACCGCCGTCGCCTGGGGCCCCGACAACCGCACCTGCGCGCTGCGCGTCGTCGGCCACGGCGCCGCCCTGCGCCTGGAGAACCGGCTGCCCGGCGGCGACGTCAACCCCTACCTCGCCGTCGCCGGGATGATCGCCGCCGGACTCCACGGCATCGACCGCGAACTGGAGCTGCCGGACGCCTGCACCGGCAACGCCTACGACGGCGACGCCGCCCACGTCCCCGCCACCCTCCGCGAGGCCGCCGACCGGTGGGAGCACAGCGCCCTCGCCCGCGCCTCCTTCGGCGACGACGTCGTCGACCACTACCGCCACATGGCCCGCGTCGAACAGGACGCCTACGACGCGGCCGTCACGGACTGGGAGCGCTTCCGCTCCTTCGAGCGCATGTAAGGACTGCCCGTGCCGCACGAGCTGGACATCATCAACCCGGCGACCGAGGAGACGGTGGCGACCGTCCCCGTCACCTCCCCCGAGGAGGTCGACGCGGCGGTCCGGCGGGCCGCCGCCGCCCAGGAGAAATGGGCCGCCCTCGCCCCCGCCGACCGCGCCCGTCTGCTGCGCCGCTTCGCCGACACCGTCGACGCCCACCTCGACTCCCTCGCCCACCTCGAACTCCTGGAGGCCGGTCACCCGTTGGCCAACGCCACCTGGGAGGCGGGCAACGTCCGCGATCTGCTCCACTACGCCGCCGGGGGAGCGGAACGCCTGACCGGCAGCCAGATCCCGGTCGCCGGGGGCCTCGACGTCACCTTCCGCGAACCGCTCGGCGTCGTCGCCGTCATCGCCCCCTGGAACTTCCCGATGCCGATCGCCGCGTGGGGCGCCGCCCCCGCCCTCGCCGCCGGGAACGCCGTCCTCCTCAAACCCGCCGAGACCACCCCGCTCACCGCCCTCCGCCTCGCCCGCCACGCCCTCGACGCCGGACTGCCCGAAGGGCTCTTCCAGGTGCTGCCCGGCGAGGGCAAGGTCACCGGCGCCGCCCTCGTCGACCACCCCGGCGTCGCCAAGGTCGTCTTCACCGGCTCCACCGCCACCGGCCGCCACATCGCCGCCCGCTGCGCCGCACAGACCAAACGCCTCACCCTCGAACTCGGCGGCAAGAGCCCCAACATCGTCTTCGCCGACGCCGATCTGGAGGCCGCCGCCGCGGCGGCCCCCGGCTCCTTCCTCGACAACACCGGCCAGGACTGCTGCGCCCGCAGCCGCATCCTCGTCCAACGCTCCGTCCACGACCGCTTCATGGAGCTGCTGGAGCCCGCCGTCCAGGCGTTCACCGCGGGCGACCCGGCCGACCCGGACACCCGCATGGGCCCGCTGATCTCCGCCGCCCAGCGCGACCGCGTCCGCTCCTACGTCCCCGAGGGCGCGCCCGTCGCCATCCGCGGCGAGGCCCCCGAGGGCAAGGGCTTCTGGTACCCGGCGACCGTCCTGGAGGGCCGCCCCGGCGACCGCGCCGCCGTCGAGGAGATCTTCGGCCCGGTCGCCGTCGTCCTCCCCTTCGACGACGAGGCCGACGCCGTCCGCCTCGCCAACGCCACCGACTACGGCCTCTCCGGCTCCCTGTGGACCCGCGACATCGGCCGCGCCCTGCGTGTCTCGCGCGCCGTCGCCGCCGGGAACCTCTCCGTCAACTCCCACGCCAGCGTGCGCTACCAGACCCCGTTCGGCGGCTTCAAACAGTCCGGCATCGGCCGCGAACTGGGCCCCGAGGCCCTCACCGCCTTCACCGAGACCAAGAACGTCTTCATCAACGCCGAGGAGAGCTCGTGACCGACCAGACCCCCGTCTGCCGCCGCCTGGTGGACCGCACCGCCGTCGTCACCGGAGCGGGCAGCGGCATCGGCCTGGCCACCGCCCGCCGCCTGGCCTCCGAGGGCGCCCGCGTCGTCTGCGCCGACATCGACGAGGTGGCCGGGAAAGCCGCCGCCGCGGAGACCGGCGGCCTCTTCGTCCAGGTCGACGTCACCGACTCCGATCAGGTCGAGGCGCTCTACCGCACCGCCTTCGAGACGTACGGCTCCGTCGACATCGCCTTCAACAACGCCGGGATCTCCCCGCCCGAGGACGACTCCATCCTCACCACCGGACTCGACGCCTGGAAGCGCGTCCAGGAGGTCAACCTCACCTCCGTCTACCTCTGCTGCAAACACGCCCTGCCCTACATGCGTGACCAGTTCGAGCGGACCGGGCGCGGCGGCTCCATCGTCAACACGGCCTCCTTCGTCGCCGTCCTCGGCGCCGCCACCTCCCAGATCAGCTACACCGCCTCCAAGGGCGGCGTCCTTGCGATGTCCCGCGAACTGGGCGTGCAGTTCGCCCGCGAGGGCATCCGCGTCAACGCCCTGTGCCCCGGGCCGGTCAACACCCCGCTGCTGAAGGAGCTGTTCGCCAAGGACCCCGAGCGGGCCGCCCGCCGTCTGGTCCATGTGCCGGTCGGCCGGTTCGCCGAACCGGAGGAGATCGCCGCCGCCGTCGCCTTCCTCGCCAGCGACGACTCCTCCTTCGTCAACGCCGCCGAGTTCCTGGTCGACGGCGGTATCGCCGGGGCCTATGTCACCCCGGTGTGAAGACTGGGTAAAGTCGCACGTCACGGCAGGGACCGGTGCCATCAGGTGCCGGTCCCGGCACGTTTCCCATCCGCACCGGACACCGGAGTCCCCCATGCGCAGATCCGCCTTGGCCCTGGGCCTGGCCACCGCCGCACTCCTCGCCGGCAGCGTCCCGGCGACCGCCGCGGCCCCCGCCCGCACCGAGCCGTCGCACGCCACCCGCTGCCCGCAGCTCTCCCGCGACCTGCCCTGGTACGGCCACAACCGCGCCAAGCTCCAGCGCACCATCGACGAGCGCGGCACCTGCGAGAACCCGGGTCTCGCCCACGGCCACGGCCGCGCCCCCGTCGCCGCGTTCGACTGGGACAACACCATGACCAAGAACGACGTCACCGACGCGACGCTCAACTGGTCCCTGCTGAACGACAAGATCCTGCGGCCCGCCCACTGGCGCGACACCAGCAAGTGGATGACGCCCGCCGCCGACCGCGCGCTGACCGCCGCCTGCGGCACCTCCGTCCCGGTCGGCTCCCCGCTGCCCACCTCCACCGACGCCGACTGCGCCGACGAGATCCTCCAGATCCGCGCCGAGGCGAAGACGATGAGCGGGCAGGAAGCTTTCTCCGGCACCTGGAACCACCGCCGCACCGTCCCCGAGTACGCCTGGGTGCCGCAGCTGTTCGCCGGTCACACCGAGGACGAGGTCCGCGCGTACGCCGCCGCCGGCCGCAAGGCCGCCCTCGCCGCCCCCGTCGGCGCCACCGTCAAGGTCGGCACCCACACCCTCCCCGCCTACGTGCGCTACTACGACCAGCAGAAGGACCTGGTCCGTACGTTGCGCAAGGCCGGGTTCGACGTCTACATCGTCTCGGCGGGCTCCAAGCCGGTCACCGAGGTGTGGTCCCGCTCCCTCGGCTTCGACCGCGCCCACACCGTCGCCATCCGCAGCATCCTCGACGACGAGCGGAAGCTGACGTACCGGATGCAGGGCTGCGGCGACATGCCCGACTCCCGGGGCGACGCCATCCCCTACATCGACGGCAAGCGCTGCTGGATCAACCAGGAGATCTTCCACATCAAGGGCGCCGAGGCGTGGCGCAAGCAGGACCCCGCGCACCGCATCGCCCTCGGCGGCGGTGACGCCGACACCGACTCGACCTTCGTCGCCGACGCCACCGGCGCCCACCTGGTCATCAACCGCAACAAGACCGAGGTCATGTGCCGCGGTTACGACAACGCCGACGGCCGCTGGGTGATCAACCCGATGTTCATCGACCCGCTGCCCCGCAAGTCCGGCAGCTACCCCTGTGCCACCCAGGGCCACATCAACACCGACGGTGTCCTCGGCCCGCTGCGCCGCCCCGACACCTCCGTCGTGCCCGACCAGAAGGACCGGATCCACGGCTGAACCACCGGCCGGACCGCACGGGGTTGTGCGCGCGGTCCGGCCACCGGGCCCCTCGGGGTCCGGCACCGGGGGAGCCCCGGGCCCGTCACGGCGCCCGGGGCTCCCCGCCTCCGTCACCTCACAGGAACGTCCGGCCCTCGCCCCGGTACGTCGGCACCGTCGCCACGATCCGGTCGCCCTCCACCAGCCGCAGCGCGTCGAACCGTTCGCACAGCTCACCGGCCTTGGCGTGGCGGAACCACACCTTGTCGCCGAGCGCCAGCCGATCGGCGGCCGCCCCCAGCAGCGGCGTCTGCACCTCGCCCGGACCCTCCTGCGGGTCGTAGCGCAGTCCGGCCGGGAGGTACGGCTCCGGCAGCCGGTCGGCGCCCGCCGCCCCCGACGCCGGATAGCCGCCGCCCAGCACCGTCACCACACCGGGCCCGGGGCGGCGCACCACCGGCTGGGCGAAGAGCGCCGCCGGACGCCCCCGGAACGACCGGAAGTTGTCGAACAGCCGCGGGACGAACAGCCCGGAACCGGCCGCGATCTCGGTGATCGCCGCCTCCGCCGCGGTGTGCTGCACACTGCCGGTGCCGCCGCCGTTGACGAACTCCAGCCGCGGCGCCACCGCCCGCACCGCCCGCACCGCCTCCCAGCGCCGCGCCGCCAACTCCTTGCGCGCCGCCGCCTGCATCATCCGCACCGTCCGCGAGAACACCGGCCGCCCCGCGACCTCGTCCCCCACCCCCGCCACATGCCCCTCGTACGCCATCAGCCCGACCAGCCGGAAACCGGGGCGGCGCACCACCTCCCGGGCGAGCGCGGCCAGTTGGGACGGGCGGCGCAGCGGCGACCGGCGGGCGCCGACCCGCAGCGCGCCGCCGCCGGTCCGGTACGAGGTGTCCAGCTCCAGGCAGAGGCGTATCTCCGCGCCGCCGCCGGTGGGGCGGCAGGCGTCGATCAGGTCCAGCTGCGCCGGGTCGTCGACCATCACCGTCACCGCGGCGGCCGCCCGGTCGTCCTTCGCCAGCTCGGTGAGGGCGGCGCGGTCCGCGGTCGGATAGGCCAGCAGCACGTCGTCGAAGCCCGAACGCGCCAGCCACAGCGACTCGTCGAGCGTGAAACTCATGATCCCCGCGAAGCCGTCCCGGGCCAGCACCCGCTCCAGCAGCGCCCGGCAGCGCACCGACTTGCTCGCCACCCGGATCGGCTTGCCCCGGGCGCGGCGCACCAGGTCGTCGGCGTTCGCGTCGAAGGCGGCCAGGTCGACGACGGCCAGCGGCGCGTCGAGTCCGGCGGTCGCACGGTCGTAACGGGCTTTGTCGCCATACGCGACGGCGGGGTCCTGGGGCATGGCGGCAGCCTGCCAGACCCCGCTACCGCTGGGTAGGGGCCGGGAACCCGGCGGAGCGGCCACGGGGGTACGGGCCGGACCACCGGAGACCGTAGAGTGTCCGGACGCCGTAACCAGCAGGTCAGCGGCGCTTTTACGGGATATGGACC
This sequence comes from Streptomyces catenulae, assembly GCF_000718015.1. Lineage (GTDB taxonomy): Bacteria > Actinomycetota > Actinomycetes > Streptomycetales > Streptomycetaceae > Streptomyces > Streptomyces catenulae. The sequence continues at coordinate 107,552 of NZ_JODY01000016.1, forward strand.
ACCTTGCCCCGATTGCCGTGCGGGGGCGGGTGTGTGGGCGCGAGGGGGGCGCGGGTGAGCACCGAGGCGGACTCTGCCGGAAAGCGGAAACTCCCCCCGATACCCCCGCCCCCGTCCTACCCCCCGGCCAACCTGGAACGTGACACGGCGAGCCTCCCGGTCATCCGCCTCGACGCCCCGCCCCCGCCGACCGCCGCGCCGGACGCACCGCCGGTGCCGCCCCGTCCGTCGGCGGACCCGGTGGCGGACGCCGGTACCGCACCGCCCGCGAAGGGCCGGACGCCGAAGCCGAAGGCGCGCGGCGGAAAGGTCCGGGCGGCGAAGGGACGGCTGTTGAAGGGCCGTTCGGCGGGCGCCCGCCGCCGTGGGGGAGAGGCCGCCCCCGAGTCCCCGGGCCGGACCTCCGGTCCGCGCGGCCGGGGCGGCGAGTCGTCCCCGGAGGGCCCGCGCCGCCCCGGGGGCGACCCGGCGAAGGGCGGTCTGGCAGGCGTCTCCCGGGTCCCGGCGGGCACTTCGCCGCTCCCCGCCACGGTCGGCCGCGCCCCCGTCCCGCCCGCCGCGGCGCTGGACGGCCCGGCCTCCGCCGCCCCGCCACCGGCCCCCGGACGCGCCACCCCCGCCCCGTCCCGCCCCGCCGCCGAACTGGACGGCCCCGCGCCGTCCGCATCCTCGCGATCCCTTCCGGAGGTACCCGTGGTGCGGGAGCCCACGCCAGGACGGCCCGCGAGCGGGGACGGCCCCGACGACGGTCCTACGCCACCGGGGCCGGGAAGCGCGGTACGCCCTGCGGCGACGGGGGCGGCTGGTTCGGCGGGAGCGGGAGGCGCGGGGGCGGCTGGTTCGGCTGTGGCTGGTCCGTCGGCGGCCGGTTCGGGTGCGGCTGGTTCGGCTGCGGCTGGTCCGTCGGCGACCGGTTCGGGTGCGGCTGGTCCGACTGCGCCCGGTTCGGCTGCGCCCGGTGCGGACCGTTCCGGTGCGGATGGCTCGGGGGCGGCGGTCTCGGCAGCCGGTTCTGCCGCTTCCGGTACGGAGGGGGGCGACGCCGTGGGTTCCGAGGGTTCCGACATGGCGGGTTCCGGCGCGGAGGGTTCCGATACGGAGGCTTCCGGCGCTACGGGCTCCGGCGCCGTGGGTTCCGACGTGGCCGGTTCCGACGCCGTGGCCTCCGGCCCGGCGCCGGACCCCCGAACAACCGCCTCCGGCTCGACCCCGTCCTCCACCGCACCCGCACCCGACGCGCATCCCGTGACGCAGCCCGACCCCAACTCCAACTCGGGCGCGGGCGGCTCCGGCTCGGACGGCTCCTCCTCGGCCGACTCCGGCTCCGGCTCCGCCCCCGGCGAGCCCCCCGAGCCGACCGCCTCCCCGGCCTCCGGCCCGTCGGTCCCGCCGCGGCCCCGGTCCCGGCCGTCCGCCCCGGGCACCGGCCCCGCGTCGCCCGAGGAGGACGCGACCACGGCCGTGCTGCGCCGGGTGCCCGTCGGGGCCGAGGACGGCGCCCCGCGGGCGGGTGCCCCGGGGACCACCTCCGCCTCGGCCTTCGCGGGCTCCCCGGAGGCGGCCCCGGCTCCGGAGCGGGCGCCTGCCCCGCCGCGGGTACCGTCCGCCGCACCCGTACGGACCTCGGCCTCGGCGACCCCGGCGCCGGACCCCGCGATCCCCGTCCGCGGACCGGGCGGCGCCCTCCCGCCCCCGCCGCGCCCGGTGGCGCCGCCCGTCGTGCCCCCGGTGGACACCGTCCCGCGCCCGGGGCGTGCGGGCGCCGCCGCGCGCCCCGCAAGCGCGCCCGCCGCCCCGGCGCGCCCCACGGC
>NZ_JODY01000017.1 GCF_000718015.1 Streptomyces catenulae
CTCGGTGACGCATAATCACGTCGCGGTGTGAAATTCGGGCATGCCGAAATTCGTCCCGGTGAGGAGTCGTGCAGTAGTGGTGTGCCGCGATGCGGCGGATGGCTGCCACAGAACCGTTCCGGCTGAGTGGCAACTCGGAGAACACTACGTATCGGCCAGGGCCGTGTCAACCCGGTCAGTCGAGGTCGCTGAGGCGGCCTTCGGCGTCGGGCTGGGTCTCCTCCACGCGGCGCAGGAGACGGGTGAGGACCGCGCCGAGGATGCGGCGCTCCTCGCCGTCGAGGTCCTGGAGGAGGTCCTCCTCGAAGACGGAGGCCATCCGCATGGCCTCCAGCCACTTCTCGCGGCCCTCGTGGGTCAGCTCGACGATCACCCGGACGCGGTTGTTCTCGTCCCGCTCGCGGTTGACCAGCCCTTCGGCCGCCATGCGGTCGATGCGGTGGGTCATCGCCGCGGGGGTGAGGCCGAGGCGCTTGGCGAGTTCGCCGGGGCCGAGGCGGTACGGGGCGCCCGAGACGACGAGGGCCTTGAGGACCTCCCATTCGGCGTTGCTCATGCCGAGGGTGGCGGTCTGGCGTCCGTAGGCGACGTTCATCCGGCGGTTGAGTCGCTGGAGTGCGGAGACGACCTGTTCCACCTGGGGGTCGAGGTCTTGGAACTCTCGCTGGTAGGCCGCGATCTGTTCCTCAAGGCTCGGCTCGGTGGCACCGGCCGTATCTGAGGTCTCAGGCATGCGCCGCAGTATGGCATGGAACTCATTGGCGTTGAAGTCCTTCGCCATGTACTCTTTAGCTTCGAACTTTAGAGTTGAAGTCTTCAGGGTGTGATCGTCCGGTCCCCTGGAGCAGCGGGGGCTTCTTGGTGTCCGCGCGCCCGTCCGTCGGGCTTCCTCCGCAGTTCATCCCGTACTTCCTGATCGTCTTCCGACCTGACCTAGGTAGGTGAGTGTGACCACCGCAATGGGCGCCGCGCTGCGCCGGATCCAGCTGGGGAACGCGCTGAGCGCGTTCGGCAACGGCTTCACGGTTCCGTATCTCTACGTCTATGTGGCGAAGGTGCGGGACCTGGGTGCCAGTACCGCGGGTGTGGTGCTGGCGATGCTGGCGATCTCCGCGCTGGCCGTGCTGCCGCTGACCGGTCGGGCCATCGACCGGCGCGGTCCCCTTCCGGTGGCCGTCGTCGGTACGGTCTCGGCGGCGCTCGGTGCGCTGGGGATGGGGCTCTCCGTCAGCCAGGCGCAGGTCATCGCGTCGGCGGTGGCGCTCGGTGCCGGTATCGCGGTGATCCAGCCGGCGCTCGCCACGATGATCGTGTGGTGCTCGACGACGGTGACCCGCTCGCGGGCGTTCGCCACACAGTTCTTCCTGAACAACCTGGGTCTGGGTATCGGCGGGCTGGTCGGCGGGCTGCTCGTCGACCCGGCGCACGCGTCGAGCTTCGTGCGGCTCTTCGCCATCGAGGCGGCGATGTTCCTGGTGCTCGGTGCGGCGGTGGCGACCGTACGGCTGCCGCGGGCGCCGAAGGTCGAGGACGCGGTGCCGACCGGTGAGCGGCCGCAGGGTGCGTGGCGGGCGCTCTTCGCCGACCGGCGGATGGTGTGGCTGTGCGTGCTGGGCTTCGTCCTCTTCTTCGCCTGCTACGGACAGTTCGAGTCGGGGCTCGCGGCGTACGCCACCGAGGTCACCCGGATCGCTCCGGCCACGCTGGGGATCGCGCTGGCGGCCAACACGGCGGCGATCGTGGTGGCGCAGTTCGTGGTGTTGAAGCTCGTCGAGCGGCGGCGCCGCAGCCGGGTGATGGCGCTGGTCGGGCTGATCTGGACGGTGGCGTGGGTCGCGGCCGGTCTGTCCGGGCTGGTGCACGGCTCGCAGGTGATCGCGACGACGCTGCTGATCTCGACGTACGCGCTCTTCGGTATCGGTGAGTCGCTGCTGTCGCCGACGGTGGCGCCGCTGGTGGCCGATCTGGCGCCGGCGTCGCTGATCGGGCAGTACAACTCGGCGTTCGCGCTGGTCAAGCAGTTGGCGCTGGCGATCGGTCCGGCCGTGGGCGCGCTGATGGTGGGCCACGGGATGTCGGCGGCGTACATCGGGATGCTGGTGCTGTGTGCGCTGGGGATCACGGTGCTGTCGCTGCGGCTGGGGCGGATGCTCACCCCGGTGCAGGACAACCCGCACCGTGCGGCGGCCGCTCCGGTGCGTGCGGTGCAGGACGCGGAGACCGCGGTGGCGGTGGCCTGAGCGGTCCCGGCGGGCGGTGACCCGTACCCGTAGGGGGAGCCCGTACAGGGGAAGAGTGATGACGAACGGCCCGGCGAGTGCGCCGGGCCGTTCGTCATGAGCGGGGTCAGGGGGACGGGAGGGCGAATTCGCACCAGACGGCCTTGCCGCCGTCGGGGGTGCGGCGGGAGCCCCAGTTGGAGGCGATGGTCGCGACGATGGAGATGCCGCGGCCCGCCTCGTCCGCGGGCTCGGCGGTGCGGCGGCGCGGGAGGTGGTCGTCGCCGTCGGTGACCTCGACGATCAGGCGGCGGTCGGTGCGGCGCAGCCGCAGGCGCATCGGCGGGGTGCCGTGCTGGAGGGAGTTGGCGACCAGCTCGCTGGCGGCGAGGACGCCGAGGTCGTGCAGCTCGGGGGCGAAGCGCCAGGAGGCGAGCACCCCGGAGGCGAAGGCGCGGGCGCGCGGGGCGGCCTCGGTGCCGCCGTGCAGCTCCAGGACGGCGTTGTGGAACAGCTCGGCGTCGTGGCCGGTGCGCTCGGGGTGCTGGACGACGAGGATCGCGACGTCGTCGTCGTGCGCGTCGGTGATGCCCATGGAGCGCAGCAGGCGGTCGCAGACGACGGCGGGGGCGTCGTCCGCCCCGGCGAAGGCGGTGGCCAGCGCCTCGACGCCGTGGTCGATGTCCTTGTCGCGGCGTTCGACGAGGCCGTCGGTGTAGAGGACGGCGGCGGCGCCCGCACCGAGCGGGACGGTGCCGGAGGTGTGCAGCCAGCCGCCGGTGCCCAGGGGTGGGCCGGTCGGTTCGGCGGCGCGGTGGACGGTGCCGTCGGCGTCGCGGACGAGGATCGGCAGGTGCCCGGCGGAGGCGTAGACCAGACGGCCCTCGTTGGGGTCGTGGACGGCGTAGACGCAGGTGGCGATCTGGCTGGCGTCGATCTCGGCGGCGAGGCCGTCGAGGAGCTGGAGGACCTCGTGGGGCGGCAGGTCGAGGCGGGCGTAGGCGCGGACGGCGGTGCGCAGCTGGCCCATGACGGCGGCGGCGCGGACCCCGCGGCCCATGACGTCGCCGATGACGAGGGCGGTGCGGCCGCCGCCGAGGGTGATGACGTCGTACCAGTCGCCGCCGACCGCGGCGTCGGTGCCGCCGGGGCGGTAGGTGGCGGCGACGCGGAGGTCGTCGGGCTGCTCCAGCTCCTGCGGGAGGAGGGAGCGCTGGAGGGTGACGGCGGCGGCGCGCTGGCGGGCCTCGCTGGCGCGGAGGCGTTCGGCCGATTCGATCTGGTCGGTGACCTCGGCGCCGAAGACAAGGACGCCCTTGTGCGGGGCGACGCAGGCGACCTCCGGGTCGGGGGCCGGGCCGCTGGCGGCGACCTCGATGGGGGTGCAGGTGAAGGTGTAGTAGGTGTCGCGGACGCGGGCGGCTCCGGCGCGGATGCGGCGGGATTTGACGGTGCGGGGGCGGCCGCTGCGCAGGACCTGGTCCATCAGGGGGAGCAGGCCGAGTTCGTCCAGCTCGGGCAGGGCCTCGCGGGCGGTGCGGCCGGCCGGGCGGGGGCCGAAGACGGTGGCGTAGGCGGCGTTGACGTAGGCGAGGCGGTGCTCGGGGCCGTAGACGACGGCGACCAGGGCGGGGATGGTGCCGAGGATGTCGTGGACGGAGAGGGCGTCGACGGTGGGCGGGGTGGGGGTGCCCGTGAGGCCCTCGGTGCCCGTGGGGTCCTCGGGGGCAGCGGGTGGCTCCCCGCCGTCGGGGCCGGTGGGGCCGGAGGTCTCGGCGCGGGCGGCCGGGACGGCGCCGCCGGGCGGGGGTTCGGCCGCGGTGGGGCGGGCGGCGGGTGCCTGCCGGCCGTTGGGCGGGGTGGCGGCCGGGCGTGCGGTCCGGCCGGTGCGCCGCTGGGGGAGCTTGGCGCTCCAGCGCGTGAAGATCACGGAGGGGTACCTCTTACTTCGCTTCGTCGCGCGGGCTCGGACCTGTCGTCACGCTCCCGTTGTCGCCCGAAGGGCGCCGGGCAGGACCTTCCGGGCACGTCCTGGGGCCGTCGGCTCGTGGGACGTGCCTGCCGGGGGACCGGCGGGCGGTCGGCCGGGGTCCTGTGGGGCGCTCTCTGACGTGATGCAGCAAACGTCCGAATTCCTCGTGATTATTACTCTTCGCGGAGACGAGCCCACCCATGGTCACACGACCAGTGTGGCCGACCCGCGCGGTATCCGTCAGACGTCCGGGCACCGGGGTGGAGTTCCGGACTCCGTTTCGCCCGGCCGGACCCGGTGCGGCCGGGCCGCGCGGGTGGGGCGTGGCGTGTCCCGGCGGGCGGTGGGTCAGCTGGCCTCGTTGTGGCGGCCCGTACCGGCGGCCAGCTCGAATTCGGCGCGGGGGTTCTCCAGCGAGCCGAGCGAGACGATCTCGCGTTTGAACAGGCCGGAGAGGGTCCACTCGGCGAGCACCTTGGCCTTGCGGTTGAAGGTGGGGATGCGGCTGAGGTGGTAGGCACGGTGCATGAACCACGCCGGGTAGCCCTTGAGCTTGCGGCCGTAGACGTGGGCGACGCCCTTGTGGAGGCCGAGGGAGGCGACGGAGCCGACGTACTTGTGCCGGTAGTCGAGGAGCGGGCCGCCGCGGACGGCGGCGGCGACGTTCTCGGCGAGGGTGCGGGCCTGGCGTACCGCGTGCTGGGCGTTGGGGGCGCAGAGGGCGGGCGGGTCGTCCGGCGTGGCGGGTTCGGGGGCGGTCAGGTCGGGGACGGCGGCGGCGTCCCCGGCGGACCAGACGTGGTCGACGCCGTCGACCTGGAGGGCGGCGGTGCACCGGAGGCGGCCGTGGCCGTTGAGGGGCAGGCCGGTGGCGGCGAGGATCGGGTGCGGTTTGACGCCCGCGGTCCACACGAGGGTGCGGGTGGGGAAGCGGGAGCCGTCGCTGAGGACGGCGGTGCGGTTCTCGCAGGAGTCGAGGCGGGTGTCGAGGCGGACGTCGATGTTGCGGGCGCGCAGCTCGCGTACGGCGTAGCGGCCCATCTCGGGGCCCACCTCGGGAAGGATCTTTCCGGTCGCCTCGACGAGGATCCACTTCAGGTCGGTGGCCTCGATGTTGTGGTAGTAGCGGGCGGCGTAGCGGGCCATGTCCTCCAGTTCGGCGAGCGCCTCGACGCCTGCGTAGCCGCCGCCGACGAAGACGAAGGTGAGCGCGGCGTCGCGGACGGCCGGGTCGCGGGTGGAGGAGGCGATGTCGAGCTGTTCGAGGACGTGGTTGCGCAGGCCGATGGCCTCCTCGACGGTCTTGAAGCCGATGCCGAAGTCGGCGAGCCCGGGGACCGGGAGGGTGCGGGAGACGGAGCCGGGGGCGAGGATCAGCTCGTCGTAGGGGATCTCGGTGTCGGCGGCGCCGGTCGCCTCGGTGGCGAGGGTCTCGACGGTGGCGGTGCGCGCGTCGTGGTCGAGGGCGGTGACCTCGCCGATGACGACCCGGCACTGCGGCAGCACCCGGCGCAGCGGCACGACGACATGGCGGGGGGAGATGGATCCGGCCGCGGCCTCGGGGAGGAACGGCTGATAGGTCATGTACGGCTCGGGGTCCACCACGGTGATCTCGACGCCGCCCTGCCGCAGCTCCTGCTTGAGTTTCCGCTGCAGCCGCAGGGCGCTGTACATGCCCACGTAGCCGCCGCCGACGATCAGGATGCGCGCCACATCGTTCGAAGACACAGCCTTCACAGAGCTTCTCCTCGCGGTGGACCGGTCCCGGCAGGGCCCCGGGGTCAGGCCGGCCGGTGGCACGGCAGCCCCAGGAGGCACTGTGCCCCCGGGAAGGCACAGCACTGTTCCATGACGCCTTCCCGGCCGCGCTTTGTCCACAGGCTCGACGAAATGCGCGGGCGGTCGCGCGGGGCCGGGCGGAGGGTCGGCTTCCGCGGTGTGCGAGCGAGGTGCGCAGGTCAGGCGGGCGGTGGCGGGGCGCTGGGGGAACGCCGTGGAGAAGGTGGTGCCGGTATAGGCCGATCGGGGGTGCGGAGTGCCCGGAACTGACCCTTCATTCTTGACCGGGGCTCAACTATGTTCGGTAGCTCGTGGGGGCGGGCCCGCTCATCGGCGCGCCCCTTTTCCGTCAGGGCGGGGAGTCTCCGGGGGGAGACGTCATGACCGGGGGATCACATATGCATATGCAGGGCACACATTGGTCGGGCACCGTCACGGCGCCCGTTAACGGCGGCCGGGCCGCCATGGCGCACGGCGGCGAGGCCGACGGGCGCACCGGGCGGCCCGCAGGAGGGGGCTCCCGCAGCGCGCCGCTGCGGGTGGACGCCCAGCGCAATCTGGAGCACGTGCTGCGCGCCGCGCGCGAGGTCTTCGGCGAGTTGGGGTACGGCGCGCCCATGGAGGACGTCGCCCGGCGCGCACGGGTCGGCGTCGGGACGGTCTACCGCCGCTTCCCGAGCAAGGACGTGCTGGTACGGCGGATAGCCGAGGAGGAGACGTCCCGGCTGACCGAGCAGGCGCGCACCGCGCTGGGCCAGGAGGAGGACCCCTGGTCGGCGCTCTCCCGCTTCCTGCGGACGTCGGTCGCCTCGGGCGCCGGGCGGCTGCTGCCGCCGAACGTGCTGCGCGTCGGCACCGGTCCGGAGGCGGAGACGGTGGTCCCCGAGGGGGCGGCCGACGCCGGGCAGTCCGCCGCCGCGGGCGCCCGGGTGCCGCAGCAACGGGTGCCGGTGGCGGGCGGGGAGCCCGCCGTGGACGCGTACGGCGCGGAGGCGGAGCGCACCGGGGGTGTGCCCGCGCTGCTGGATGTCGTCGGGCGGCTCGTGGAGCGCGCCAGGTCGGCGGGGGCGCTGCGGCCGGACGTCACGGTCGGCGACGTACTGCTGGTGATCGCCACCAGCGCGCCGACGCTGCCCGATCCGGGGCATCAGCAGGCGGCGTCCGCGCGGCTGCTGGACATTCTGCTGGAGGGGCTCCGGTCGCGGCCGCAGAGCTGACGTAAGGGTGAGATCCGGCCGGGGCGGCGCGTCCCGGCCGGAGCGCTGTCCGCCGCCGGTGCCGGGGCGCGCACATTGTGCCCCGGAACCGCGTCCGAAGGGGCTCTCTCCGGGGAGCGCGCCCCGGACGAGTGGTTGCGGGGACTGACCCCTCGACCCGGGCGTGTCGTGTGGCACGCTTGCGCGGTGTTCCGGTGTGACGGCGTGTTCGGGGGCCTTGGCGATGACTCTTGACGGGCGGGACGAACAGCACGGTGGCGACCACACCACCACGGATCCGGACGGACGGACGGGACAGGTCCCGGGACAGACGGGGCCGCTGGGCGCCACTCCCCCGGCCGCCGGTCCGACGGCGCCGCAGGCGCGCGCCGGGGGGACGCCGCTCGCCGGTGTGCCGCCGCAGCGCGAGCGCACCGAGCCGCCGGGCGCCGGATCCGAGGGCCCGTCAGCCGCGTCCGGGCCGCGGGAGGGTACGGAGGACGCCGAGGGCGGTCCGGCATCCGATGCCGCGCTGATCACCGCGATGCGCGCCGGGGACGACGGTGCGTACGAGCAGCTCTACCGCCGCCATGCCGAGGCGGTGCGCCGCTATGCGCGCGGCTGCTGCCGGGACGCGCACACCGCCGAGGACCTGACCGGCGAGGTGTTCGCCCGCACGTTGCAGGCGGTGCGGGGCGGGGCGGGGCCGGACACCGCGGTGCGGGCGTATCTGCTGACGACGGTCCGGCGGGTGGCGGCCGCCTGGGCGAAGACCGCGAAGCGGGAGCAGCTGGTCGAGGACTTCGCGGTGTTCGCGGTCTCGGCGGCGGGGGCGTCGATGGGCGCCGGTGGCGGTCCGGGCAGCGGGGTCGATCTCGGCGCCGACGTCCGGGCGATGCAGGAGGCCGAGCGGACGCTGGCGATGCAGGCGTTCCGCAGCCTGCCGGAGCGCTATCAGACGGTGCTGTGGCACACCACCGTCGAGGAGGAGACGCCCAGTCAGGTCGCGCCGCTGCTCGGGCTGACCGCCAACGCCACCGCGGTGCTGGCGCACCGGGCCCGCGAGGGGCTGAAGCAGGCCTATCTGCAGGCGCACGTCAGCCAATCGCTGACCGCCGGTGGCGACTGCGCGCGCTACGCCGACCGGCTCGGCGCGTACGCCCGCGGCGGGTTGCGGATGCGGGCGGAGCGGGGGCTGCGCAAGCATCTCGACGGGTGTGCGCGGTGCCGGACGGCGGCGATGGAGGTCGCCGACGTCAACCAGCGGATCGGCGCGCTGCTGCCGGTCGCCGTCATCGGCTGGTTCGCCGCCACGTACGCGGTCAAGGCCGCGGCGGCGGTCGCCGGGACGGCCGGGGTCGGCGCGGTGGCCGGGGCGGGGGCCGCGGCGGCGGCGACCGGTGGCGGTTCCTCGGGCGGTGCGGCGGGCGGCGCCGCGGCGGGGGAGGCGCTGGGGATGCCCGCGAAGGTCGCGATCGGCGCCGGGGTGATGGTCGTCGCCGGTGCGGCGCTGGCGATGGCGATGACCGGGGCGCAGGAGCCGCCGAAGCAGCCGGAGGCGCGGAAGGCGCCGACGCCCGCCGTGGCGCCGCGGACGCCCGCGCCCACGCCGACGCCCACGCCGAGGCCGGAGCCCACGCCGCCGCCCGCCACCCGTCCGGCGCCGCCGCCCCCGCCGAAGCCCACCCCGAAGCCGACGCCCACGCCCACCCCGCCCAGGCCCAGCCCGACGCCGACGCCCACGCCGACGCCGACCCCCACGCCGAGCCCGGCGCCGACGCCGTACCCCCTCAACTCCCTCGGGATGGACCTCGGTGGGGACGGTACGGAGCCGGAGGTCCATCTCTGGGGCAGCAGTTGGATATGGCAGCGGGACGCGCCGGAGATCGCCGAGCGGTCGTACCCGCACGGGGTGACGGTCCACGGCGCGTCCAGCGTCGTCATCGACCTCAACCGCCCCTGCACCTCGTACGACGCGGTCGCCGGGGTGGACGATCTCAGCCTGGGGCGGGGCGCGGTGCGGTTCTCCGTGGAGGGGGACGGCGCGCCGCTGTGGCACTCCGACGTGGTGCGCGGCGGGCGGCCCGGGGTGCCGGTGCACGTGCCGCTGACCGGCGTGAAGACGCTGCGGCTGAGCGTGGCGCCGCAGCGGCCGATGGACGCGTTGACGCTCGCGGACTGGGCGCGGTCGGAGATCAACTGCCGCTGATCCGCGGCCCGTCGGACGGGTCCGCCGAGGGGTCCGCTCAGAGGCGGGCCCGGGGCGGGACCCCGGCGGCGACCGCGCGGCGGCGCGGGGAGGTGGCCGCGTCGGTCCAGCAGCTGCCGCGCCGCAGCACCAGACGGCGCAGCCACAGCTCGGTGGAGACCAGTTCGGCCAGGCCGTCCAGGGGCAGCGCGGCGCCCTCGGCGGCGGCCCGCAGCGCCTTGCGGACCACCCGCGCCTCGACCAGCCCGGCGTCGGCGAGCAGCGGGGCGTCGAAGAGCTGCACCAGTCCGTCGACGGCGGCGCGCAGCCCGGTGCGCTGGGCGGCGGTGTGCGGGAGGTGCACGGTGGCGCCCCAGCCCGGCGGCAGTTCGCGGACGCCCGCCCCGGCGAGGACGGAGCGGAGGACGGCGGCGCGGGCGCCGGGCTGGACGCGCAGGGTGTCGGGCAGCGCGCGGCAGGCCAGCACCACCTGGTTGTCGAGGAACGGCGCGTGCAGCCGCTGGCCGCGGACCTCCACGGCCTGTTCGAAGACGCGGTGGTCGGCGGCGCGGCGGGCCAGCGCGGCGCGCGCCCGGCGCTCGCCCGGGCGTCCCGCGCCGGGGGTGCGCGCCGCCGCCGCGCCCAGCAGGACGGCGACCTCGGCGAGCGCCTCGCCGGTGAGCCAGCGGGCGGCGGGCCCCGGGCGGCACCAGAACAGCGCGGCGAGGGAGGCGTCGACGGCGCCCGGGTCGCCGACGCCGTCGATCCGCCGCTCCCTCAGCCGCCGCGCGGTCTCGGCGACCCCGGTCCCGTAGGGCGTACGGGCGAGTTTGCGGGCGGCGCGGTAGACGGTGAAGGGGACCAGGACGGACTGGGCCGAGGGGCCGTCGGCCCTGGCCAGGGCGGTGACCGGGCGGAGCAGATGGCGTCGGCGGCGGTCGAGGAGGAGGTCGGCGAGGCGGGCCGGGTGGGCGTCGAGGACCTGGCGGGCGCCGTGGCCGGTGAAGTGGTCGGCGCCCCCGGCGAGCAGGCGGCTGCGGTGGCGGAACGCGGTGACGAGGGAGGGGCCCGGCTCGTCGGTGAGCGGGAGGGTGCCGAGCCCGGCGAAGGGCAGCGCCTCCTCGCCGCCGGTGACGACGCGGTGGTGCAGCCGGGGGTTGTCGGCGAGGGCGCGGGCCCGCTCCAACTCGGCGTCGCGGTGGGCCCGGCCGCCCTGGGTGGCGTGGTCGGTGAAGGTGACGGCGAGGAGGCGCTCGCCGTGGCCGGTGAGCGCCCCCGGTGCGCCGGGCAGCCCGGCGGCCAGCAGGGCGAGGGTGCCGGAGGCGCTGCCGCCGGAGAGGTCGGCGGCGACACCGGGGGCCGGGGCGCCGCGGGCCGCGCGCCGCTCGGCGGGGCCCATGCCCGGCACCGGTCCCGGGTCCAGACCGACGGGGCCGTCGGAACCGTCCGGGCCGTCCGGGGCGGCCACGTGCCGGGGGCTCGACAGCCGGGCCCGGACCGCGTCGACCAGCGCCTCGCGGACGCCGTCCACCGCCTGCTCCGGGGCGACCCGGGGACCGGCGACGGCCAGCGAGGCGGCCGGTTCGTACGAGGTGATCTCGTGGGCGCCGCCGCGCAGCACCAGGGCGTGGCCGGGCGGGACGCGGCGCACCCCTTCGTAGGGCGTGCCGGAGCCGAGCGCCTCGGGGGCGTCCGGGCAGGCCAGCAGGGCGCCGAGGTGGCCGATGTCGAGTCCGGCCTCGATGAGGTCGGCGAGCGGCAGGGCGGCGGTGGCGAAGGCGGTGCCGCCCTCCCAGGGGGTGTGGAAGACGGGGCGGGCCCCGGCGAGGTCGCCGGTGATCGTGAGGCGGCGGCCCATGCGGACGACGGCGGTGTAGCTGCCGGGCCAGGCGGTGAGATGGCGCAGCGCACCGCCGCGGGCCGCGAAGAGGCCGACGCGCAGCTGGTCGTCGGTGGCGCCGCAGACGCCGAAGACGGCGAGCGCGGTCTCCGGGTCGGCGCGGACGACGCGGACCTCGTCGGGCCGCCAGTCGCCGACCGCCCACAGCGGATCCGGTCCGTCCCACAGGAGTTGGGCGCCCACGGGCAGGACCGTGCGGCTCCCCCCGGTGGCGGCCGGCCCCGCGGGGGCACTGCTCCACCCCACCAACCAGCGCATGCCGCCTCCCCGCTCCCCGTGCCGCGGGGGCGCGCCACCGCCCCGTACCGCGGATTTCAGCCGTTGTGCCGTCCATGCTGCCATGACGGGGGCGTACGGGAGCCGAGCGGAGCGGCGGGGTGGCGCCCGGCGGCGGGGAGTTGACGCGGCGGGCGGGTCCGGGGCGCGGGGTGCGGACCGGAGCGGGGGCGGGGCGCGCGGCGGGCGCCGGGGGCGTGCCGCGGGGCGCGTCGCGCGGTGACGGAGGGTGCCGGACGGGTCCGCGGCGCGTTTCCGCCGCCCGTCGTTATTCGGCCAAACTCTGCTGAACTCCGTTCAATTGGCGCCGCGCCACGGCGTGTCGCACGGTGCGGCGGCGCGGGGCCGCTCCGGCTCGCGCGACGGTCCGGGAAGCGGGCTGCGCCTCCCGGACCGGACCACCGCCCGCGGGGAATGGAGCGGCGGTATCCCCCAGCCCACCGGATCCAGTACAGCGGGCCGACCCACGCGGCACCCATGCAAGCGGCGGCGTTCCCGGGGAGGCAGCGCGCACATGTGGGCGCACGGCAACACGTACCCGGAGCACATGCCAACTCCCGCTCCCCCGAGCCGAGATGAATCTCGCCATCCGGGACACCGGCCCTTAACGGTCGGGATCCGGCGAACTACTCTGGGTGGACGCACGCCCCGGGGCACCGGGGCTGCCGTCGCAGTGTCGAGGGGTGCGCATGTCCAGGGATATACGCGGGCCGAACGAGAAGCTCGGCACCGTTCTCGCCCTCGCGGGTATCAGCAACGCCGGTCTGGCGCGCCGGGTGAACGACCTCGGCGCACAGCGCGGGCTGACGCTTCGTTACGACAAGACGTCGGTCGCCCGCTGGGTCTCCAAGGGGATGGTGCCGCAGGGCGCCGCGCCCCATCTGATCGCCTCCGCGATCGGCAGCAAGCTGGGACGACCGGTCCCGCTGCACGAGATCGGCCTCGGGGACGCGGATCCGGCGCCCGAGGTCGGGCTGACATTTCCCCGCGATGTGGGCGCAGCGGTGCGTTCCGCCACCGATCTCTACCGACTGGATCTGGCCGGACGGCGGGCCGGCGGCGGAGGGATCTGGCAGAGCCTGGCCGGATCCTTCGCCGTCAGCGCGTACGCCACCCCCGCCTCCCGGTGGCTGATATCCCCGGCCGACAGCTCGGTGGCACGGAACGCGGTCGAGGCGGCCGAGGCGGGCGAGAAGGAGGCCGCCTCCGCCGCGGACGCGGCGACGCCCCAGCATGTCGGCCACAGCGACGTCAGCAAACTCCGCGAGGCGGCGGAGGACGCGCGCCGCTGGGACTCCAAGTACGGCGGCGGCGACTGGCGTTCGTCCATGGTGCCGGAGTGCCTGCGGGTGGACGCGGCCCCGCTGCTCCTCGCCTCGTACAGCGACGAGGTGGGGCGCGCCCTCTTCGGCGCGACCTCCGAACTCACCCGGCTCGCCGGGTGGATGGCGTTCGACACCGGGCAGCAGGAGGCCGCCCAGCGCTACTACATCCAGGCGCTGCGGCTGGCCCGCGCCGCGGCCGACGTCCCCCTGGGCGGCTACGTCCTCGCCTCGATGTCCCTCCAGGCGACGTACCGCGGCTTCGCCGACGAGGGCGTCGATCTCGCGCAGGCGGCGCTGGAGCGCAACCGCGGGCTGGCCACCGCACGCACCATGAGCTTCTTCCGCCTGGTGGAGGCGCGCGCCCAGGCGAAGGCCGGGGAGGCCCGGGCCTGCGAGGTGGCGCTGAAGGCCGCCGAGGGGTGGCTGGAGCGCTCCCGCGGCGGCGACGCCGACCCGTCCTGGCTCGACTTCTACTCCTACGAGCGGTTCGCCGCCGACGCCGCCGAGTGCTACCGCGATCTGCGCCTGCCCCGCCAGGTGCGCCGCTTCACCGAGCAGGCGCTCTCCCGGCCCACCGAGGAGTTCGTCCGCTCGCACGGGCTGCGGCTGGTGGTCTCCGCCGTCGCCGAGCTGGAGTCCGGCAACCTCGACGCCGCCTGCGCCGCGGGCACCCGTGCCGTGGAGGTGGCCGGCCGTATCTCCTCGGCCCGCACCACCGAGTACGTCCGCGATCTGCTCCACCGCCTGGAGCCGTACGGGGACGAGCCGCGGGTGGTGGAACTGCGCGAGCGGGCCCGCCCGTTGCTGGCGGCGCCCGCGTAGGCGCACCGGGGCACGCGGGGCGGACGGGCCGGAGCGTCGGCCGGGGCCAGGGCCGGGGCCGGGTGGCCGGTCGGTCGGGGTTCGGTCGGCCGATCGGTGGACCGCTTCCGCCGGAGTTGCCCGTTCCGCCGCCGTTTCGCAGGCTCTGCGGGGGTTCCCGCCCTGGTCGCGCGGTGTTGTCAGTACCTCGCGTCATGATGGGGTAGGTCGTCGGGCGACGGCGAGCGGGCCGCGGTCAGGGGTGGCCCGCGTCGGGGGCGGTTCCCGCGTTCTCGCGGTTGGGGAGGTGCAGTGGCGGCGCACGACTGCGACGTGCTGGTGATCGGTGCGGGCATCGTCGGACTCTCGACGGCCCATGCCCTCACCCGCGCCGTACCGGGGCTGCGCGTGACGGTGCTGGAGAAGGAGTCCGGCCCGGCCCGGCACCAGACCGGCCGCAACAGCGGCGTGATCCACAGCGGTATCTACTACCCGCCCGGCTCCCTCAAGGCCCGCTACGCCCTCCGGGGCTCGGCCGAGCTGGTGGCGTTCTGCGCCGAGCACGCCATCCCGCACGAGGTCACCGGCAAGCTGATCGTCGCCACCGACCGCGCCGAGCTGCCCCGGCTGCACGCCCTCATCCAGCGCGGACGCGAGCACGGGCTGCCCGTCCGCGAGCTGGGCCCGGCGCAGATCACCGAGTACGAGCCGGAGGTCCGCGGCCTCGCCGCCATCCATGTCGGCACCACCGGCATCTGCGACTTCGGCGCCGTCGCCCGCACCTTCGGCCGCCTCGCCCGGGAGGCCGGGGCCACGATCGCGTACGGCGCCGAGGTGACGCGGATCGGGCGGCGCCCGGGGCGGGTCGCCGTCGCCACGGCGGACGGCACGGTCCACCGCGCCCGCGCCCTGGTCAACTGCGCCGGGCTGCACAGCGACCGGATCGCCCGGCTGGCCGGTGACGACCCGGGTATGCGGATCGTGCCCTTCCGCGGCGAGTACCACCTCCTCGCCCCGGAGCGCGCCGGGCTGGTGCGCGGTCTGGTCTACCCCGTCCCCGACCCGGCGTTCCCGTTCCTCGGCGTCCATCTCACCCGCGGCGTCGACGGCGCCGTCCACATCGGCCCGAACGCCGTCCCGGCCCTGGCCCGCGAGGGCTACGACTGGCGCACCCTGCGCCCCACCGAGCTGGCCGGGACCCTCGCGTACCGCGGCTCGTGGCGGATAGCCCGGCGCCACTGGCGGTACGGCGCGGGCGAGCTGCACCGCTCACTCTCCCGCCGCGCCTTCACCACCGCCGTGCGCCGTCTGCTGCCCGCCGTCACCGAGGACGATCTGCGCCCGGCGCCCGCCGGGGTCCGCGCCCAGGCGGTCCTGCCCGACGGCACCCTCGTCGACGACTTCCTCTTCGCCGACTCCCCCGGCATCGTCCACGTCCTCAACGCCCCGTCCCCGGCGGCCACCGCGTCGCTGCCCATCGGGCGGGAGATCGCGGAGCGGGTGACGGCGGTGCTGGACCGGCGCTGAACGCACAGGTGGGCGGTGCGGGCGCGGGGCCCGCACCGCCCACGCGGTGCTCATGGACGGCGGGCCGTCCGGCGGAGGGTCGTCAGTCGGCGGGGATGGGCATCGGGGAGCCGCTCGACGCCTTGTAGGCGCGGAGGAACGGCTGGGAGGTCGACACCGACTCCCCCTCGACGTACAGCACCCGCTCGTTGCCGTCCCACTTCATCGACATGTTCGGCGCGGACGGCAGATCGTGCTTCTCGGTGAAGAGCGTGCCCATCAGCTCCGTCTTGGCGTCCCGCAGCCCCAGCGACAGCAGTTCGGGGTCCTGCGTGGCGGGGTGCGAGGGGCTGCCGTGGGAGGCACCGACCGCGATGACGTGCTCTCCGTCGAGCGCTACGGCAGCCGCCCCGGACCGCTTCCACAGGCGCTTGCCGGTCTTCAGGTCGACGGCGGTCGTGCCCGCGTGGTTGCCGTACGTCGTCACCAGCACCTTCGCGTCCTGGTCGACCATGGTCGTCCGGGCTTCGAGGTCCAGCTCCGCGAGGTCGCCCGTCAGCTCGATGGTCTTGTCCGGCTTCGGCCGGCTCTCGGTGTCGAACGTCCGCAGCACCCGCTTGTCGTTCGGGCCGTTGCCGCCCATCAGGAGGACCAGCGGGTCGTCGGAGACGATGCGCTCGACCTCCAGCTTCTCGTTGGGGACGAACGCGTTGAAGCTGTCCAGCTCGTGCTCCTGGACCAGCAGCGTGCGGTGCGGCTTCGCCTTCGAGCAGTCGCTGACCCGCGCCAGGTACTCGTTGCTCATACCGAACGACGCGGTGCAGTCACCGGCGGGCCACTTGAGGGTCCACTTGCCGGCGCCGCCGGAGATGGCGTAGCCGGAGTAGGTGTTGCCGATGGCGGCCACGACCTGCTCATGGCTGATGCCGACGAGCGGGTGGTCCTCCGACTGGCGGCCCTTGAGGTTCCGTACCCACAGGGTGTGGCCGGACTTGGTGTCGAAGACGGAGAGGAACGAGCAGTCGCCGCCGCCGGAGTCGAAGACCGCGGCGCCGACGCCGTCGCCGTTCGGCTCCGCGGGCAGCGCGCAGACCTCACCGGCGCCCTTCGGCGCCTCCAGCTCCCATTCCTTCTTACCGGTCTGGTCGTTGTAGGCGCGGACGCCGTCCTTGTCGCCGTAGACGACGGCGCCGTCGGTCATCCACACCGACCGCATCCCGAGCTTCTCGTCGGGCGGGGTGGCGCTCTTCTTCAGATCGACGTTCCACATCTGCGCCATGGAGAGCGGCGGCCGCTGCTCCGCCCCGTCGTCGGAGGAGCCGCGCAGCAGGAAGTACCCGCCGGTGCCGAGCGCCACCACCAGGACGAACACGATCGCGAGGATCGCGGCCAGCGGTATCCCGCGCCGCTGCCCGCCCGGCGGCAGCGGCGCCCCCGGCACCCCGCCGGGCCCCGGCCCGAACGGCGCCCCGCCCTGCGGCGGCTGCCCGAACCCCTGCGGTCCACCGCGCGGCGGGAAGCCCGCACCGCCCTGCCCGGGAGCCATCGGGCCGCCGGGCGGCGGATACATTCCCGGCGCACCGGGCTGCTGACCGTACGCACCGGGGACGCCCTGGCCGGGGGCGTACGGTCCGGGGGCGCCGGGCTGTCCCTGGGGCGCGCCGTACGGGCCCGGGGGCGGCGGCGTTCCCGGGTGTCCCTGGGGCGCGGGGGGCTGCGGGGCGCCGGGCTGCCCCTGCGGCGGCACCGGCGGGGTGCCGGGCGCGGGGGGCTTGGCCATGGAGAGCTGCATGGTTCCGGCGGGGCGCGCCGGAGCCTGCTGGTCCGCAGCCTGCTGGTCCGCAGCCGCGGGCGGCTGGACGGCGGCGAGCTTCATGGTCCCGGCGGGGCGCGCGGGGGCGGATGCCTCCGGTCCCGGCGGGGGAGCTGCGGGGGTGGCGGGTGCCCCGGGGGTGGCCCCGGGGGTGGCCGGTGTGGGGGCGCCGGGGGCGGCGCCCGGCTGGCCCTGGCCCGGCGTCGCGGTGTCGGGCCGGGTCGGCCCGGAGCCCGGTGGCTCTTCCTGCGGATGAGCCCCGTTCCCCTGCTCCTGCGTCATTCCGACCGACCCCCTGGTTTGTTCGTTGTGGCGGCCACGCATCGTATGCAGCCCGCTGCACAGCGCGCCAACCGCCCCGGGGGTAGGCGCCGCAAGGGACAGGGGGCGTGCGGGCGCGGTGTGTGGAGGGTGTGGGGGAGGCGTGTTCGGACGGGTGGGGTGGGGCTTGGGCGGAAGGGGCGGGGCTTGGGCGGAAGGGGCGGAACGTGGCCACCGCCCTCGCCCGCCTCGGCCTGCGGTGGGGTTCCTGGGCGGCTGGGGGGAGGCGGCCGGGGCCTGGGCGGCCGGGTGGGGGAGCGGCTCGGGGACGGGGCCTGGGCGGCAAGGCCGGAGGTCAGCTAGGGCCGTCGACTCGGGGGGATCGGGGCCGAGGCGGCAAGGTCGGATCGTCAGCTAGGGCCGTCGGCTCGGGGTGGTCGAGGCCGAGGCAGCAGGGCCGGACGGTCGGCTCGGGCCATCGGCCCCGTACCCCCGCGCGAGGGCGGATGGTCGGCTCAGGCCATCGCCCCGCCCCACACCGCAAGGCCCGAACAGTCAGCTCAGCCCATCGCCCCCCCCCGCAAGGCCGAACGCCCCACCCCCGGAGGTAGCCCCCGGGGAGCCACCCACTCCCGACCGGACCGCCCGGCCGGGGGCCGATCACCCGCCGCTCACTGCCTGCTCACCGTCCGCCGATCGCCCGCTCACCGCCCGCTCACCGCCCGTCCACTGGCCGACGGCCCCGCTCATCGGGAACGCGTCCGGCCGCCCGGGGCCCGTAGAATCTCCGGACTGTGTCCGAGAATCCCCGCACCCCCGAGTCCGGCAGCCAGGAAACCAGCGTCCCGGAAGGCACCGCCCCGTACCGGGCGGACGGCGCCCCGGCCGACGGCGCTGGGCACGACGGCCCCGTGAACGACGGCGTCCCGGAGTCCGGCGGCGCCGAGGCGTCCGGCGCGACGCGGATCCGCCGCGACGGCCCGATGTTCCCCGACGGGAGCGGGCCCGCCGCCGACCCGGCCGGTGACCACCACGAACGCCGGATCCGCTCCTTCCAGCCCCGCCGCAGCCGCGTCTCGCCGAGCCAGGCCGCCGCGCTGCGACGCCTGTGGCCGGTGTGGGGCCGGGACATCGACGGGCTCTCCCGGATCGACCTCGACACGTTCTTCGACGGCCGCCCGGTCGTCCTGGAGATCGGCTTCGGCATGGGCGAGGCCACCGCGCAGATGGCCGCGGCCGACCCGGACACCGGCATCCTCGCCTGCGACGTCCACACCCCCGGCCAGGGCAACCTCCTCGCCCTCGCCGAACGGAACGGCCTGACCAACATCCGCGTGGTCAACGGCGACGCGATCATCCTGCTGCGCGAGATGCTCGCCCCCGGCTCCCTGGCCGGGCTGCGCGTCTTCTTCCCCGACCCCTGGCCGAAGAAGCGCCACCACAAGCGGCGCCTGATCCAGCCGGAGTTCATCGGCCTGGCCACCACCCGCCTCGCCCCCGGCGCCCTCGTCCACTGCGCCACCGACTGGGAGCCCTACGCCGAGCAGATGCTCGACGTCCTCACCGCCGAACCCACCCTCCACAACCTCCACCCCGACTACGCCCCCCGCCCCGACTTCCGCCCCCTCACCAAGTTCGAGGGCCAGGGCCTGGAGAAGGGACACGTGGTCCACGACCTGATGTTCCGACGGGGGGAGTAGGGGCGGGCGGCGCCTCGCCATCGCGTGGTGCCGAGGTGAGGGGTTCTGGCCTGAGGTCCCCTCACCTTTCTTCGTCAGCTTTTGTGGTCAATCGGCGTACTGAAACGGTCGTCCCAGCGCTGCCGATGGTGGCGCACAAACTCAACCTTTATTTCGTGCTCGCGCACCTTCTTCAGCTTGCCTTTGATCGTCCGGGTCAAACCATCGAGTACGTCAAGGTGATCGGAGAGCTGAAGCGCACCTCGATCAAACAAGGCATGGCAGTTAGCGCACAGGCAGAGCACATTTCCCAGCACATCCGGCCCGTTATGCGGCTTGCCCAGCGCCCGGATATGCGCGGCCTCGCTATACGCCTCGCCCTCAGGAGAGACCTGTAGGCGAGTCTCACACATTTGGCACGTATTGCCGTACATTTCCTTGACGGCGCGCACCACCTTGGAATTCCGCACCAGGCGCTGATACTCCACCGCACGGCGCACCTGCTCCTCGACGGGAGTATCTTCGATCGGCGGCGCTATCGGCTTCGCCTTGGGCGTCTCACCAGGCGCCAGCTTCACCAGCTTGAACTGGCAGACGAGAAAGCCTTCTTTCCCGACGGTCATCCAGTGGTCGGCCACCCGAAACAAGCCGCAATATTCATATCCCCCCATCGCCTTGCGTCGCTTCTTCCCCCTGATCTTCAGACCGCGAATGACGCGTACTGAGTTACCGCGCGCCTCGTTGAGCAGCAGTCCAGCATTTCCGGGAAATTCCATACTCTGGTCCGCATAGAGACGTCCCGTATCGCGGTCGCGACACCCCTCTCCGGTATAGACGATCTCTTCTTCGCCATAGACATCATCGAGATATCCACCAGAGAGGACGATGGAATCTACGCCACCCGAAGCAGTTCCCGCGATTCCCCTACCAAGGGCGCGATGCACCCCGGCTGCATGGAGCTCCGCGTGCCCCTTGAACCACTGCCCCTCAGATACCCCATCAGGGGCGCCAAAGCTAATGGGGGCCGACTTCTCCTTCACCATGGGTCGATCTTGCCAACCTGATGGGGGAATAGCACGCGTCTGCAAGCGATGTGCGCAGCGCCACATCTTTCTGGCGTCCAGCTCCTTGAGGATCAAGAGAATCAGTTGAGGAAACGAGTCGCGTTCTCCCCGATGTCGTAGCGCGCCGGGCAGCCCCTTCAGGTCCGAGGGGGCGGGCGTAAGGTCCAGCAACGAGACGGTTTATCAAACCCGTGAACGAGAGGCATGAGTGATGGCGATGGCAGGCATTCCGACAGCAGCAGTGGCCGCGACCGGTCTCGTGGGTGGTTACGCCGTGGCCCGGTGGACGAAGAAGCGGCCCCTGGGTGGGGTGGCGTTGGCGGCTGCCGGGGCGGTGGCGGCCAAGGGGTGGCAGGAGAAGGCCGGCGGGAAGGCCGCGGCGGCGCTGGGCGGGGCGTATGTGGCGGCGTTCGCCGGGTCGCATCCGCTGGCGAAGAAGATCGGTGCCTGGCCGTCGGTGTTCGCGGTGGCCGGTGGCATGGCGCTGGCGTCCTGGGCGGTGGCGGACCGGCGCGGGTGACCTCGGCGGGGTGGCGACCCAAGCGGACCGGCGCGGGTGCCCCGGCGGGATGGCGACCCAAGCGGACCGGCGCGGGTGCCCCGGCGGGATGGCACGGGTGCCCCCGGCGGGACGCCCCGGGCCGGGCACGGGCCGAAGGTCAATGGCCAGCGACCCACCGGAGCCCACGAACGGCACGCCCCACCAACAGCACACCCGCCCCGCGAGCCACCTCCCCCTCACCCCACCTCAGCCCCCTCCCCGCCTCAGCTCCCTCCTCACCTCGTCCCCCGGGAACCGTGTCCGTTTGGATTTCTCGATCAAGCGGCGGTGGAACTCGTCCAGGATCGTCGCGTGGGGGGCGTGTCGGTCGAGGAGGGTGGTGAGTTCGGGTGGGAGGGCGTGGGGGCGGGGGGCCGTGGGCCAGGTTTTCAGGAAGGGTTCCTGATCGAGGGCTTTGCGTACGGGGGCCGGGAGATGGTGGCGGAGGAGATGCCACGGTGCGTACGAGCGGTCGTACACGAGGTGGTCGGTGAGGAAGGCGGACTCCTCGGGGGTGAGGTCGAAGTCGCGGCTGAGGGCGAGGCCGAAGTCCGTGAAGTAGATCCGGTGGCCGTCGGTGAGCAGGTTGGCGAAGTGGGTGTCGAAGTGGACCAGCCCGTGGGCGCTCATGAACGCGGTGCCGCGTAGCAGTTCGCGCTCCGCCCAGAGGTAGGGCGCGCAGCCGCCGGGCTCCGCCCAGGCGCCCTCGCGGACGTCGGTGAACCGGTCCGCGAGCGTGCGGGGCAGGTGTTCCAGGAAGAGCACCAGGCTGGCGGAGGAGTTCCCGATGGCCTCCAGTCGGCGGCGTACCGCGCCGGATCCCTCCCAGTGGGCGACGGCCCCGTCGATGCCGCCGAACTCGTCGGCGAAGTCGGCCGGGGGCCGGTCCGGCAGCACGCGCCAGTGGTACAGGAGCGGGAAGCCTTGGTACGCGTCGCCCAGGACCCAGGCGGTGGTCATGAGGTGCGCGGCCAGCTCCCGCCAGGCGCCGAAGCCCGCCGAGCCGACCCCGTACTGGTAGTGCACGGGGAGGCCGAAGAGGTTGGCGGTGGAGCGGAGGTGTTCCGGGCGCCGTTCGAGGTCGGTCAGCGGGACTCGTTTGACGAAGACCCGGCGCCCCGCGACCGCCATCTCCGCTCGTCGGCCGCCGATGCCCGAACCCTGCGCCGGGGCGGCGGCCACCGCGTCGCCGAGGGCGCGGTCGCTCAGCAGGGAGAGCCGCGCGCCCACCTCCGCGTACGCCGCCCGACGCGCAGCGGGGAGCGGACCGGGGCCCGCACCCGATGCCCGGACCGCGTCCGCGTCCACGTCCGCGTCCACGTACCTGTCCATGGGCAGCTCTCCTCTCCCCCGCTCCCCTGCTCCCCTACGTAACCGGCCGCCCCGGCACCCGACACCGGGGGCGGCCCCCGTTCGCCCTTCCGCTCCCTCCGCCTCCTACGCCTCCTACGCCTCCTACGCCTCCTACGCCGAAGCCTCGTCCAGCAGGGTCAGTTCCTCGGTGGTGAGCCGGAGGTCCTGGACGGCCAGGAGGGCCGGGAGCTGGGCGGTGGTGCGGGCGCTGGCGAGGGGGGCGGTGACCGTGGGGCGGGCGGCGAGCCAGGCGAGGGCGACGGTGGCCACCTCCGCGCCGTGGGCGGCGGCGACCGTGTCGAGCGCGGTCAGGACGCGGACGCCGCGCTCGGTGGCGAGGTGGGCGGCGGCCTTGCCGGAGCGGACGCTGTCGACGTCCGTACCGGGGCGGTACTTGCCGGTCAGGAAGCCGGAGGCGAGCCCGTAGTACGGGACGGCGCCCAGGCCGTGGCGGGCGGCGACCTCGGACAGTTCGCCCTCGTAGGTGTCGCGGGAGACCAGGTTGTACTGCGGCTGGAGGGCGACGTAGCGGGCGAGGCCCTCGCGCTCGGAGAAGGTCAGCGCCTCCTCCAGGCGGGACGCCGAGATGTTGGAGGCGGCGATCTCGCGGACCTTGCCGGCCCGGACGAGGTCGTCGAGGACGGTCAGGAACTCGCCGACCTCCAGCGAGGTGTCGTCGTAGTGGGTGTAGTAGAGGTCGATGTGGTCGGTGCGCAGGCGGCGCAGCGAGCCCTCGACGGCCTGCCGGATCGTGGCGGCGGAGAGGCCCTTGAGGCCGGGGAGGGCGCCGACCTTGGTGGCGATGACGACGTCGTCGCGGTTGCCGCGGGCGGTGAGCCAGTTGCCGATGACGGTCTCGGACTCGCCGCCCTCGTTGCCCGGGACCCAGGCGGAGTAGACGTCGGCGGTGTCGAGGAAGTTGCCGCCGCCGGCGACGTACGCGTCGAGCACGTCGAACGACCCGGCCTCGTCGGTGGACCAGCCGAAGACGTTGCCGCCGAGGCAGAGCGGGGAGACGGAGAGCGAGCCGAGAGGCTTACGTGTGGTGGTCATACGGCCATTCAACACAGCTCGGGTCAGGGGCATTTCCCGGCTACGGCATCCGGGTGCACCGACCCGGGAGCGGCGCCGGGCCCCGGACTCCGCTCGGGGCCGCCTCAGACGTTCAGGCCCCGGGCCCGCAGCCACGGCATGGGGTCGATCGGGCCGCCGCCACCGGGGCGGACCTCCAGGTGGAGGTGGGGGCCGGTGACGTTGCCGGTGGCGCCGACGCGGCCGATGACCTCGCCGGTGGAGACCTTGCCGCCGGTCTTCACCATCGACGAGAGATGGCAGAACCACAGCTCCGTACCGTCGTCGAGGGTGAGGACGATGCGGTAGCCGTACGCACCGGCCCAGCCCGCCTGGGTGATGGTGCCGGAGTGGACGGCCTTGACCGGCGTGCCCGTGGGGGCGGCGAAGTCCTGGCCGGTGTGGTCGGCGGCCCAGCGGTCACCGGCCTGGCCGAAGCCGGCGGTGAGGGTGTACGAGGTGACCGGCAGCAGATAGCTCTTGGCCAGCTCGGCCAGGCGCGCGGCCTCGGCCTTCTTCCGGGCCTCGGCCTCCCGCTCCGCCTTGGCCGCCGCCGCCTTGCGCGCGGCCTCGGCGCGCTCCGCCTTCGCGTCGGCCACCGCCTCCTTGTGGTCGCTCGTGGCGGTCTGCTCCGCCCGGGCGAGCGCACGGTGTTCGGCGGCGTCCCGGGCGTCGCGCTCCCCGGCCTCCTGCTGGGTGTCGGCCTGCTGGAGGATGCGGCTGCGCAGCGCCTCCCCGGCGCCGGTGCCCTGCCCGTCCTCGGCGGTGAGCCCGGCGGACGAGAGCGGCGCCGCGGCGGTGGCGGGGTGGGACGCGTCGTCGGAGCCGAGCAACGGGCCGATGCCGGGCAGCGATTCGGCGTCCGGCAGCGCCCCGGTGACGTCGGAGGCGAGGGCGCCGATGTCCGGCATGGAGATCGGGACCGGCGGCTTGTCCTCGGCGGTCGCCATGCCACCGGCGCCGACCGCCGCGATCACGCCGACGCCGAGGACCGTGCCGCTGCGGGCGAGCGCGGAGCGCTGCTTCCCGACGCGGTGGCGGCCCCGGACGGAGCGCACGGACTCCTCGGTCGGGTTCCACTCACCGGGCTCGCCGTCCGCGTAGCCGTACGGACCGGGGCCCTCCGGGGCGAACGCGCCCGGGGCGAAGGTGGCCGTATCGGTCAGGGAACCGGGCAGATCCTGGGGGAGGTCGTGGGGGTACGGGGCCTCGGGGGCAAGCCTGTTGGACGCCACGGGGGCGCACTCCTTTCCTTCCTTCGCGCCTACCGGGTTAGCTGACGGGTTCGGAGCAGGAAGGTCTCCTACGGGCGGCCTCTGGCCGAGGCGTCCGATTCACCCCATGGAGGTGGTTCCCCGGTTCCCTCCGCGCCGCTCGGGGCGCCGGGTCAAAGGCAGGACACATCACGGCAGTTCACGAAATATCGGCGCATCGACGTGCGGGGAGGCGCCGTATGCGGAAGTGACCACCGGTGTGCCTGGGTGCCCGGCATACCTGAAGAGCGCGTACGGGATTCGGCGTGGGGGCACGGTGCCGCCTCTGCGACGGCTGGGACGACCGCGCTCCGTTATCGGACAGTAATAGAGATCGCGGCCGATTTCCAAGCGATCCCGCGAATCCACTCCGTACGACTACGGCTCTTGGCCAAGACTTTTCGGGGCAACGCACGTACAAACCGGTCGAGTTGATCGTCGTTCACGAAACGGCCTGCGGGTGATTGTGCATCACTTGTTATGCGGAGGGGTGCACATTCCTCACGCTCCGTGAGGGCAGTAGCGTCTGATCATGGTCGTCGACTTCGTCAACAACGCACCGGCCCTGGCAGCGCGCTACCGGGACTTCTCCTGGTGGGAGGCGCGGGGCCGGTGTGCGGCCCACGAGGAGCTGACGGCACGGATCGGGCACGACCGGGAGCTGTGCGAACTCCTCGCCGCGTCCCTCCCGGTGGGCAACAAACAGCAACCCAACCTCCTGCTGGCGGCCGTCCGCCACCTCGACGGGCCGCACGCCGAGCAGGGTCCGCGCGGGGAGCTGGCGTACGGGCGCTGGCGCGAGTGGACGATCCGGCACTGGGACGAGGTCCGGGCGGTCGTCATGAGCCGCTCCACCCAGACCAACGAGCCGGGCCGCTGCGCCACCCTGCTGCCCCTCCTGGCCCGCCTCCGCGGCCCGTTGGCCCTCCTGGAGGTCGGCACCTCGGCCGGCCTCTGCCTCCACCCGGACCGCTACCGGTACGCGTACGAGCCGGACGGCGTCTCCCCGGGGACGGCCGGGCCGGACGCGCCCCCGGAGGCGCACACCCTCGGCGCCCCGGACAGCCCGGTCACCTTCCGGTGCCGGATCGGGCGGGAGGACCGGGTGGCCGCGGCGGAGGCGGCGCCGCCCGCGCGGCTGCCGGAGGTCGTCTGGCGCGGCGGTATCGACCTCGCCCCGCTCGACCCGGTGGACGACCCCGAGGCGCTGCGCTGGCTGCGCTCCCTGGTGTGGCCGGGCACCCCGGAGCGCGCGCGGCGGCTGACGGCGGCGGTGGACGCGGTACGGGCGGCGCCGCGGCCCGAGATCGTCCGCGGTGACCTGGTCGAGGAGTTGCCGACGCTGGCGGCGCGGGTCCCGGCGGACGCCACGCTCGTCGTCTTTCACACCTCGGTGCTGCCGTATCTGCCGCCCGCGCACCGGGAACGGTTCGCCGACCGGGTGCGGGCGCTGCTCGCCGGGCGGCCGGGCGGCGGCCACTGGATCTCCCAGGAGCACCACTCCGTCACCCCGTGGCTGCCCGCCCCGACCGCCGACCGCCTCGCCCCGGACCACCGGGAGCAGCTGCTGACCCTCGCGCTGGACGACCGCCCGGTGGCGCTGACGGGGGCACACGGCCAGAGCCTCCACTGGGTGGCGTAGCGGTCCGCCCCCGGGGCCGTACCGGCGCGCGGGCCCGGGCCGCACGCCCCGCGCGCCGGTACGGCCCCGGCCTCCCCGCGCGCCCCGGCGCACCCCATGGCGCCGCGCGCCCCGCCGCTCCCCGGAGCGCCCCGCCTACTCCTCCAGCGGCCGCTGCACCGCCAGCAGCGCCATGTCGTCCGCGCCCGCCCCGCCCGTGTGCGCAGCGACCTCGGTGACCAGCGTGTCCAGCAGCCGCTCGGGGCCGGAGAAGACCCGGCCGCGCAGCCGGGCCACCGGGTCGTAGAACTCCCCCGCCCGGTTGCGCGCCTCCGTCAGCCCGTCCGTGAACAGCAGCAGGACCGAACCGGCGGGGTAGAAGAGTTCGTCCGCGCGGTCCGGCCACCCGGCCACCTCGCTCATGCCCAGCGGCAGCGCGTGCACCGCGGGCACCAGCGCCCGCAGCCCGCCGTCCGGGTTGAGCAGCAGCGGCGGCGGATGCCCCCGGTTCAGGACGCGCAGCACCGCGCGCTCCCCGGGCGGGATCTCCGCCAGCACCGCCGTGGTGAACCCCTCGTACTGGTCCAGCCCCTCGCGCCGCCGCCCCTCCCGCTGGAGCGCCCGCTCCAGCCGCCCGGCCACCGCCTCCAGCGTCGCCTCCTGCTCCGCCGCCTCCCGGAACGCCCCGATGACGATCACCGCCGCCTCGACCGCCTCCAGCCCCTTCCCCCGCACATCCCCGACGATCAACCGGACCCCGTGCGGCGTCTCCTGCACCGCGTACAGGTCCCCGCCGATCCGCGCGTCGGCCTGCGCCCCCACGTACCGGGCGGCGACCGCCAACCCCCCGATCCGCTCCGGCGGCGTCGGCAGCACCGCCCGCTGGGCCGCCTCGGAGACATCGCGTACGGAGGCGAGCCGGGCGTCCGAGAGGCGGACGACCCGGTTGATGCCGAGGGCGAGGACGGCGACGACGAAGACGGTGGAGACCTCGGTCGCGGAGAGGTTGGCGTCCCGGGTGTCCGTGTAGAGCGCCGCCCCGAGTTCGCCGAGCAGCGCCGCGAGGGCGGTGAGCGCGGTGTTCCGCAGCGAGTACAGCGGCGCGGCGACCAGCGGCGCCGCCGAGAAGAACGGCGAGGCGGTGTAGCGCGCGGGGGTGATGCTGTCGAAGACGATGCCGACGAGGATCAGCAGGGCGGGCAGCCACCGCGCCAACCGGCGGCCGACCGGCGACATCTGCGCCCGCCGCGCCCACCGCTCCCGGTCCTCCGTGCGGACCCGCCCGCCTCGCCCCATCCGCACCGGCCTCTTCCCGCCTCACCTGCCCGCGGCCGACCGTGCTCCCGGCCACTCCTCCGGCACCCAAGGCTTTCCGCCCCTCCCCCGTCACGCGAGCCGAAGGGGTCCGGACGGGTCATACGGGCCCGAGTCGGCCTTGACCCCATAGCCCTCCCCATAGCCCTCCCAATAGCCCTCCCACGGCTCCTCGCCGGGGCCGTGCACCCAGCCCTTGCCCTGGACCGCGTCCGTCAGGCGCCGGGTGGCGGCGGCGACCTGGTCCGACGTCGAGAACGAGCGGTACGCGGGACACGGCAGCCCGCCGAGGGCGCCGAATCGACCTCCATCGACACAAGGTTGTCCTCTGCATCGAAGTTCATCAACATAGACGTATGTCGAATCAAGAGTGTGAGGTGCGCGCCCAGGAGGCCGCCGACGGCTGCTGTCCGGCCCTGCTGACCTCCCCGCTGGACGAGGAGCAGGCCGGGGAGTTGGCGAAGGTGTTCAAGGCGCTCGGGGATCCGGTCCGGCTGCGGCTGCTGTCGATGATCGCCTCCCGCGACGGCGGTGAGGTCTGCGTCTGCGATCTGACCCCCGCCTTCGACCTGTCCCAGCCGACCATCTCCCACCACCTCAAACTGCTGCGGCAGGCCGGTCTGATCGACGGCGAGCGGCGCGGGACCTGGGTCCACTACCGGCTGCTGCCCGCGATGACGGACCGGCTCGCCGGACTCCTCACCCGCCCCGCGGGCGAGCCGCTGCCCGCCCCCGCCGCGGCCCCCGGGGGCCGCGCATGACCGCCGCGCCCGCGCCGGGCGTGGCCGGGCGCCTGTCGTTCCTCGACCGCTACCTCGCCGTGTGGATCCTGGTCGCCATGGCCGCCGGCCTCGGCCTCGGGCGTCTCGTACCGGGCCTCGGCGACGCACTGGCGAAGGTCACCGTCACCGGCGTCTCACTGCCGATCGCCCTCGGGCTGCTGGCGATGATGTACCCGGTCCTCGCCAAGGTCCGCTACGACCGCCTCGACACGGTCACCCGCGACCGCCGTCTGCTGATCCCGTCCCTGGTGCTCAACTGGCTGATCGGCCCGGCCGTGATGTCCGCGCTGGCCTGGCTCTTCCTGCCCGACCTGCCCGAGTACCGCACCGGCCTGATCATCGTCGGGCTGGCCCGCTGCATCGCCATGGTGATCATCTGGAACGACCTGGCCTGCGGCGACCGCGAAGCCGCCGCCGTCCTCGTCGCCCTGAACTCCGTCTTCCAGGTCCTCGCGTTCGGCCTGCTGGGCTGGTTCTACCTCGACCTGCTGCCCCGGTGGCTGGGACTGGGTGACGGGCAGGGCCTGGACGTGTCCGTGTGGCACATCGCCCTGAACGTGCTCGTCTTCCTCGGCATCCCGCTCGTGGCCGGATTCCTCACCCGCCGCCTCGGCGAACGCGCCAGGGGCCGCACCTGGTACGAGACGAAGCTGATCCCGCGCATCGGCCCGTACGCCCTGTACGGCCTGCTCTTCACCATCGTCGTGCTCTTCGCGCTCCAGGGTGACGCGATCACCTCCCGGCCGGTCGACGTGGCCCGGATCGCGCTGCCGCTGCTGGTCTACTTCGCCGTGCTGTGGACCGGCTCCATGGCCCTGGGCAGGGCGGTCGGGCTCGACCACCCGCGGGCGACCACCCTGGCGTTCACCGCCGCGGGCAACAACTTCGAACTCGCCATCGCCGTCGCGATCGCCACCTTCGGCGCCACCTCCGGCCAGGCGCTCGCCGGCGTCGTCGGCCCCCTCATCGAGGTGCCCGTCCTGATCGCCCTCGTCCATGTGGCCCTCGCCGCCCGCCGGTACTTCCCCCGGGCGGCCACCGAGCCGTCCCCCGACGGGACGGACGCCGCCCGCGCCTGACCCGGAACCCCCGCGCACCGGCCCGTACACGGAACAGAAGCGCCCCGCCCGAGGATCCCCGGGCGGGGCGCTTCCACATCCGTCGACGGCGCCGCAACGCACCGCATCCGGTGGGCCATCAGGGGCTCGAACCCTGAACCAATGGATTAAAAGTCCACTGCTCTGCCAATTGAGCTAATGGCCCGCACCGAGCAGCATAGCCCGACACCCTCCCGCGGCCCGAAGGCATTGCCCCACGGAGCGCCCCCGAGCGGCACCACCCGGGCGCGCCCACCGCCGTTCCACCCCCTCAACACGCAGGGCCCGTACGGCACTTGTGTGCGGTACGGGCCCTGCGGAGGGTTCAGCGGCGCCGGGTCACGGCGTCACCTCGGCCGTGGTCAGCCGTTGCGCTTCCAGCGCGGCTTGTCGTCACGGCGGCCGAAGGAACCGGTACCGGCGCCCGAGCCACGGTGGTCGTCACGGCGGCCGTAGGGACGGTCGCCACCGGAGCGGTAACCACCGGAGGGGCGGCCACCGGAGCGGTCGTCGCGGTTGAACGGACGGTCGCCGCCACCGGAGCGGTAGCCGCCGGAGGACGGACGGCCACCGGAGCGGTCGTCACGGTTGAACGGACGGCTGGGACGGTCGCCGCGGTCACGGTTGAAGCCGGAGCCGGAGCGGTCGTCGCGGCGGTCGAACGAGCGGCCACCGGAACGGTCGTCACGACGGTCGTCGCGGCGGTCGAAGGAACGGCCACCCTGACGGTCGTCACGACGGTCGAAGGAACGCCCACCCTGGCGGTCGTCACGACGGTCGAACGAGCGGCC
This sequence comes from Streptomyces catenulae, assembly GCF_000718015.1. Lineage (GTDB taxonomy): Bacteria > Actinomycetota > Actinomycetes > Streptomycetales > Streptomycetaceae > Streptomyces > Streptomyces catenulae. The sequence goes on from NZ_JODY01000017.1 coordinate 29,803, forward strand.
ACCGGAACGGTCGTCACGACGGTCGAAGGAACGGCCGCCGAAGCGGTCGTCACGACGGTCGTCGCGGCGCTCGAAGGAACGCCCGCCGGAGCGGTCGTCACGACGGTCGTCGCGGCGCTCGAAGGAACGGCCACCCTGACGGTCGTCACGACGGTCGAACGAACGGCCACCGGAACGCTCGTCACGACGGTCACGGCGCTCGTAGTTGCCGCGCTCGTCACGCTGCGCCGGGCGGCGCTCCTCGGAGGCGGCGGCCTGGGCCGGAACCTCGGCGGCCACGGCCTCCACGGTCGCGGCGACGGCGGCGAGCGCCTCGGCCGGGTCCTCGCCGCGCTCACGGGCGGCGCGGGCGGTCAGCCGGTCCGCGTCCTCACGCAGCTCGGTGGCGCGGCGCTGGACGCGCTCCAGCTCCCGGGTCAGCTCCTGGACCTCGCGCTCGGCCTGCTTGGCGGAGTTCGCCGCCGACTCGGCCTGGACCTCGGTGAGCGAGCGCGCACCGGTGATCCGGGCGACGTCGTCGTCGAAGGCACCGGCGCCGCCGACGATGTGGCGCGAGGCGTCGACGCCCGCGTCCTCCATCAGACGGAAGATCTGCCGACGCTGGTGCGGCAGGGACAGCGACACGACGGTGCCGGACTGGCCCGCACGGGCCGTACGGCCGGAACGGTGCAGGTAGTCCTTGTGGTCACCGGCCGGGTCGACGTTGAGGACCAGGTCGATGCCGTCGACGTGGATACCGCGCGCGGCGACGTCGGTGGCGACCAGGCAGTTGACGTAGCCGTCCTTGAAGTCGGCCAGGGTGCGGGTACGCGCGCCCTGCGTCATACCGCCGTGCAGCGCGTCGGACTTCACACCGGCGTCGCGCAGCTGCTCGGCGACGCGGTCGGCGCCGAGCTGGGTGCGGACGAAGATGATGGTGCGGCCCTTACGGGCGGCGATGGCGGCGGTGACCGGCGCCTTGTCCTTCGGCTTCACGACGAGGACGTGGTGGGTCATGGTCGTGACGTTGCCCTGGGCGCTGTCGACCTCGTGGCTGACCGGGTCGTTCAGGTACCGCTTGACCAGCGTGCCGATCTCGTTCTCCATCGTGGCGGAGAAGAGCATCCGCTGGCCGCCGGTCGGCACCAGGTCGAGCAGCTCGGTGACCTCGGGCAGGAAGCCCAGGTCGGCCATCTGGTCGGCCTCGTCCAGGACGGCGACCTCGACCTCGTCCAGCGAGCAGGCGCCGCGGTTGATGATGTCGCGCAGTCGGCCCGGGGTGGCGACGAGGATGTCGACGCCGCGCTCCAGGGCGTAGATCTGGTTGCCCATGGACGTACCGCCGCAGACGACCTTCAGCTTCAGGCCGAGGACGTCGCCGTAGGGCTGCAGCGCGTCGCTGACCTGCATGGCCAGCTCACGGGTGGGGGTGAGGATGACGCCGCGGGGGCGCTTCTTCTCGGTGCGGCCACCGGCCAGGCGGGTCAGCAGCGGCAGACCGAAGGAGAGGGTCTTGCCGGAGCCGGTACGGCCGCGGCCGAGGATGTCGCGCCCGGCGATGGCGTCCGGGATCGTCGCCGCCTGGATCGGGAACGGCGTGGTGACACCGTTCTGCGCCAGCTTGCGGACGATCTTCTCGTCGAGACCGAGGTCCGCGAAGGTGATCTGCGGCTCCTCGTCGGCGGCGGCCTCCTCGACGGCCTCGGGGGCCTGCTCGGCGGGGGCCTGCTCGGCCTGCTCGGCGCCCTCGGCGGGAAGCGCCGTCACGGCCTGCTCGTCGTCTGCGGGCAGGACGGACTGTTCAGTGGAAATGGACATGCGAAATGCGAAACCTTCCGGAGTCTCGGCACGCGCCCAAACTCCGTGTGTTTCACAGAGACCGCCTCAATGCGGTCAGCCACGGCAAGGGAGAGAACGCGCCACGCGGCGCGCTTCTTTTCTGGCGCCGGGCAAATGGGATCAAACGATCTACCACCATACGCACCTCCACCCCGGTAAGGCAAATGGCCGCCGCCCCTCCCGGCGCCCCACCGGGCTCCGCGCCGGGCCTCAGCTCAGCACACCCGGCAGCGGCCCCGGCGCCTGCGGCGTGGGCCCCGACGCCCCCGCGCTCGGCGTCCCGGCCCCACCGGACGGCGGTACGGGGCTGCCCGGCGTGGCGGGCGGCGTCGGCCCGGCGGACGAGGCGGGCCCGGTGGCCGGAACCGACGGCGACGGCCGCGGACCCACCGGGGAGCCCGGCCCGCGCGGCGGAACCCCGACGGTACGGGACGGCGCGGGCGGCGCGGTGGCGCCCGGACCCGGCGCGCGTCCGGCCCCGGGCGCCGCGGTCCGGGTCATGCCCCGCTCCCCCGCGGTACCCCCGGGCCGCCCCATGCGGTGCGGCCCCGAACCGCTGCCGTCGACCGTGAGCCCGCCCGGCGCACGCGGCGCCTTCCCGTCCGTATCGCCGTGCGGAACGGTCCCGCCACCCGGCCGCGGCGCAGGACCGGAGCCGGTGACGCTCACACACCCGGCGATCGAGGCGGTCAGCGACGCGGCGACCACCGCCGCGGCCACGGCCCGGCGCACGGGCCCACCCTCCTTACGGGAGGCGGGCGTTGGCGCGGCGCGCGGCACCTCGGGGAGCGGCGGGGCGGTACCCGCCGGGAGCACGGGCGTCGCGGGGTTCGGTCGCACGGGCGGACCTCCGGGCCCGGGGCGCGGACTGCGGCAGGCGTCGGCGCGGCCGGCTGGGAGAACGGGGGACGCCCTGCCCAACTCCCGCGCCCCGCCCGAGGACACGCGCCGGACGACGCCGATCCTTGGCGCGTCCCCACCCCCACCACGGCCGGAACCCACCGCCCGGGGCACGACCGGGCCGCCCGGGGAAGGGCCCGCGCGGCTCAGCCGTACCCGAGTGCGTGCAGCCGCTCGTCGTCGATGCCGAAGTGGTGGGCGATCTCGTGGACCACCGTCACCTCCGTCTCGGCCACGACGTCCTCCCGGCTGTCGCACATCCGCAGCGTCGGGCCGCGGTAGACGGTGATCCGGTCGGGCAGCACCCCCGCGTACCACTCACCGCGCTCGGTGAGCGGCGTCCCCTCGTAGAGCCCGAGCAGATCGGGGTCGTCGGACGGCGGCTCGTCCTCGACGAAGACCGCCACGTTGTCCATCAGCCGGGTCAGCTCCGGCGGGATCCGGTCGAGCGCCTCGGCGACCAGTTCCTCGAACTCCTCGCGCGTCATTTCCAGCACGGGCCCATTGTCAGCCCCCGACACCCTGCCCCGCCGCCCCCGGCACGCACCGGAACCGCCCCCGGCACGCACCACGGCACCCCACCGCAGGCCGCCGCGGCCGCACCGGGTCAACCGTTTTGGCGAACCGTCCCCCCATCCCATATGCTTCTCACGTCCCCGACGGCGCCGGTAACGACGCCAAGGCGGGCCAATTAGCCCTCATCGTCTAGTGGCCCAGGACGCCGCCCTTTCAAGGCGGTAGCACGGGTTCGAATCCCGTTGGGGGCACGCAACACCGTGTGCAAGAATGGCTCAGGTCGTTCCGCGCAATGCAAGGTCCTGTGGAGCAGTTTGGAGTGCTCGCCACCCTGTCAAGGTGGAGGCCGCGGGTTCAAATCCCGTCAGGACCGCTGTGGCTGGGTAGCTCAGTTGGTACGAGCGATCGCCTGAAAAGCGATAGGTCGCCGGTTCGACCCCGGCCCCAGCCACACCCATTGGGAGAAGGCCCCGATCTTCGGATCGGGGCCTTCTTCGTGTGCGGACGCCGTCACTCCGCCGCGTGCGCCGGGGGCTTCTCCGTGTCGCGGCCGCCCGGATGGCGGTGGCGCCAGACCCAGAAGACCGTGCAGGAGACCACCGACCACCCGGCCAGCACCAGGTACGGGAAGAGGTGCTGGGAGCCGCCGAAGTAGACCGCGTTGTGCTGGGCGTTGACCGACGCGCCCGGGGGCAGCCACTGACCGATGTGGCCGAGCGCCGACGGCAGCAGCGGCCAGGAGACCGCGCCGCCCGAGGACGGGTTGCCGAGCAGCACCATCACGCCCCAGGTGGGGATCATCGCCCACCGGCCCATCAGGGTGTTGAACATCGTGAAGACCATGCCGGTCGTGAACATCGTGAACGACAGGATCAGCCAGGAGTGCACGAACGGCAGGTGGAGCGCGCCCAGCCACCAGTCGACGACGGCGGCGATGACGAAGCCGCCGAGCAGCGCGTAGGCGATCGTGAAGGCGATCCGTTCGGCCGGGTTGAGGCCGCGGGCGTGCACGCTGAGCTGGATCGCGCCGACGAAGCCGACGATCACCGCGGCGAGCGAGATGTAGAAGAGCGCCAGGCCCCGCGGGTCGCCCTTCTGGAGCGGCTTGATGTCCTGGACGCGGACCGGCACACCGACCTCCGCGCCCACCTTCGGACCCGCCGTGGCCAGCAGCTCCGCCACCGACGCGCCCGCGGCGCCCGCCACGTCCAGCTCCACACCCGGCCCGCGCGGCCGCACGACCGCGAACTCCCGCTGCTCCTCCACCGCCTTCCTGGCCTGCGCATACGTCGGGTACGCGGTGAGCCGCAGGGAGGCGTTCAGCGCCTTCTCCATGCCGTCGGCGAAGAGCTTCTCGCGCGAGGGGCCGCCGCCCGGCGCGGTCTCCGCCCCGACGATCGCCATCGGCACATGGCGCGGCGTCGGGTTGGCCATGGCGTACGTGTACGAGCCGGCGAAGAGTCCGGCGGCGGCCGCGAGGATGAAGAGGAGGACGCAGGCGGGGAGGAACGGCGACGCCTTGAAGGCACGCCAGCGCTGTGCGGCGGTCGGGGGTCTGCCGTGGGCGCCGTGCGCGGCTCCCCCGCCGCCACCGGGCACGTCGCCGTCGTCCCGCGGCCCCGTCCCGTCGTCCGCGGGCGTGCCGTCCGGGCCGTGGGCGCCGTGTTGATCAGCCATGCGAACACGCTAAAGCACGTAATGCGGACATACCTCTGCGGGGCGGGGCACCGGAGAACGGGGTGCGGGCGCGGCTGCCCGCCGGGTGGGCCGCCGTGCCCCGCCCACCGTGGCCGCGGCGCGCGCCCGGCCGCTGCGGCAAATCGTTCGCCAGTCGAATCGGGGAGGTGAGATCCTGGGATCCGTATGTCCAGTCAGCCTGCCTCCGCCCTGCCCGACGGCGCCTCCGCCGTGTCCGCGGCCGCGCCCACGCTCCCCGCCCTCCTGGAGCGGCTGCCCGAGCTGATGCTGCGCGACCAGCAGCGGCTGGGGCGGCGGCTCGACGGCGCCCGGCGGATCCGTAAGCCCGAGGCCCGTGCGGCCGTGCTCGCCGAGATCGCCGAGGGGATGGCCGAGGCGGAGGAGCGCGTCGCGCGCCGCCGTGCCGCGGTGCCCGCGATCAGCTATCCCGAGCAGCTGCCGGTCAGCCAGAAGAAGGACGAGATCCTGGCGGCGATCCGCGACCACCAGGTCGTGATCGTCGCCGGTGAGACGGGCTCCGGCAAGACCACCCAGATCCCCAAGATCTGCCTGGAGCTGGGGCGCGGCGTCCGCGGTCTGATCGGGCACACCCAGCCGCGGCGGATCGCGGCCCGTACCGTCGCCGAGCGGGTCGCCGAGGAGCTGGACACCCCGCTGGGCGAGGCGGTGGGCTGGAAGGTCCGCTTCACCGACCAGGTCGGCGGCGAGACGCTCGTCAAGCTGATGACGGACGGCATCCTGCTCGCCGAGATCCAGACCGACCGTGAGCTGCGCCAGTACGACACCCTCATCATCGACGAGGCGCACGAGCGCAGCCTCAACATCGACTTCCTCCTCGGCTACCTCGCCCAGCTGCTGCCCAAGCGGCCGGACCTCAAGGTCGTCATCACCTCCGCGACGATCGACCCGGAGCGCTTCGCCCGGCACTTCGGCAGCTTCGCGGCGGTCGGCCCCGGCGCGGCGCGCCCGGCCGAGGGCGAGGAGGCGCCGAGCGCCCCGATCGTCGAGGTCTCCGGCCGGACGTATCCGGTCGAGGTCCGCTACCGCCCGCTCCTGGAGGAGGGCGGCAGCGACGGCGACCGCGACCAGATCACCGCGATCTGCGACGCCGTCGACGAACTGCAGGCCGAGGGCCCCGGCGACATCCTGGTCTTCCTCTCCGGCGAGCGGGAGATCCGCGACACCGCGGACGCCCTCAACAAGAAGAACCTCCGCGCCACCGAGGTGCTGCCGCTCTACGCCCGCCTCTCCCACGCCGAGCAGCACCGCGTCTTCCAGCGCCACACCGGCCGCCGCATCGTGCTCGCCACCAACGTCGCCGAGACGTCCCTGACGGTGCCCGGCATCCGGTACGTCATCGACCCCGGTATGGCGCGGATCTCCCGCTACAGCTTCCGCACCAAGGTGCAGCGGCTGCCGATCGAGCCGGTCTCGCAGGCCAGCGCCAACCAGCGCAAGGGCCGCTGCGGCCGGACCAGCGACGGCATCTGCATCCGCCTCTACTCCGAGGACGACTTCCTCACCCGTCCCGAGTTCACCGACGCGGAGATCCTGCGGACCAACCTCGCCTCCGTCATCCTCCAGATGACCGCCGCGGGCCTCGGCGACATCGAGAAGTTCCCGTTCATCGACCCGCCGGACCGCCGCAACATCAAGGACGGCGTCGATCTGCTGCACGAGCTGGGCGCGCTGGAGGCCCGTACGAAGGGCGGTTCCGGCGGCGCGGCGAAGGCTCCGGCCAAGGGCGGCGGCCCCCGGCTCACCCCGATGGGCCGCAAGCTCTCCCAGCTGCCGGTCGACCCGCGGCTGGCGCGGATGGTGCTGGAGGCCGACCGGAACAACTGCGTCCGCGAGGTCATGGTCATCGCCGCGGCGCTCTCCATCCAGGACCCGCGCGAGCGGCCCGCCGACAAGCAGCAGCAGGCCGATCAGCAGCACGCCCGGTTCAAGGACGAGACCGGCGATTTCCTGGCGTATCTGAATCTCTGGCGCTATGTGCGCGAACAGCAGAAGGCGCTCTCCTCCTCCGCCTTCCGCCGTATGTGCCGCAATGAATTCCTGAACTACCTGCGCATACGTGAATGGCAGGACATCTACTCCCAGATGCGTTCGGTCGCGAAGACCATGGGAATTCATCTGAGCGAGCAGGATGCGGCACCCGACCACATCCATACGTCGTTGCTGGCCGGTCTGCTCTCGCACATCGGCCTGAAGGACACCGACGCGAAGAACGAATATCTGGGTGCCCGCAGCGCCAAATTCGCGGTCTTCCCCGGCTCCGCGCTCTTCAAGAAGCCACCGCGCTGGATCATGTCCGCCGAGCTGGTCGAGACCTCCCGGCTGTGGGCCCGCGTCAACGCCAGGATCGAGCCCGAGTGGATCGAGCCGCTCGCCCAGCACCTGGTCAAACGCACCTACAGCGAGCCGCACTGGGAGCAGAAGCAGGCGGCGGTGGTGGCGTACGAGCGGGTGACGCTCTACGGCGTCCCGATCGTCGCGCAGCGCAAGGTCGCCTACGGTCGGATCGATCCGGAGACCTCCCGCGATCTGTTCATCCGTAACGCCCTGGTCGAGGGTGACTGGCGTACGCACCACCAGTTCTTCCATGACAACCGCAAACTCCTCGGCGAGGTCGAGGAGTTGGAGCACCGCGCCCGCCGCCGCGACATCCTCGTCGACGACGAAACCCTCTTCGACTTCTACGACCAGCGCATTCCGGCGGACATCGTCTCCGGTGCGCATTTCGACGCGTGGTGGAAGAAGAAGCGGCAGGAGGAGCCGGAGCTTCTCAACTTCGAGCATTCGATGCTCATCAACGAATCGGCCGAAGCCGTCACCAAGGACGACTATCCCGATTCATGGCGGCAGGGAAAGCTGAAGTTCAAGGTCACCTACCAGTTCGAGCCCGGCGCGGACGCGGACGGCGTGACCGTCCACATCCCGCTCCAGGTGCTCAACCAGGTCGCGTCCGAGGGCTTCGACTGGCAGATCCCGGGCCTGCGCGAGCAGTTGGTGACGGAGCTGATCCGCTCGCTGCCCAAGCCGATCCGCCGTAACTACGTGCCCGCGCCGAACTTCGCGGCCCGTTTCCTCGACACCACCGTCCCGCTCCAGGGCGCGCTGACGGCGTCGCTGGCCGCCGGGCTCCAGCGGATGGTGGGCGTCCCGGTCGCCGCCGACGACTTCGACACCGCCAAGGTCCCCGACCACCTCAAGATCACCTTCCGGGTGGTGGACGAGCGGCGCCGCAAGCTGGCCGAGGCGAAGGACCTGGAGGCGCTGCGGCTCCAGCTCAAGCCGAAGACCCGCGCCGCGATCTCCAAGGCGTTCGAGCAGGCCGCCGACCGCCCCGCCCGCGAGGGCAAGGGCACCAAGGACGACGGTCCGGCCCTGCCCGGCCCGGAGCAGCGCACCGGCCTGACGTCCTGGACGCTCGGCACCCTGCCCCGCACCTTCGAGACCCGCCGGGCCGGCCAGCCACTGAAGGCGTACCCGGCACTGGTCGACGAGGGCAGCAGCGTCGCCGTGCGGCTCTTCGACACCGAGGCGGAGCAGCTGACCGCGATGTGGGCCGGCACCCGCCGTCTCATCCTGCTCAACATCCCCTCCAACCCCGCCAAGTTCGCCCAGTCGAAGCTGAGCAACCAGCAGAAGCTGGCCCTGTCCCGCAATCCGCACGGCTCCATCCCGGCGCTCTTCGACGACTGCGTGACCGCCGCCGCCGACCGGCTGATGGCCGCGCGCGGCGGCCCCGCCTGGGACGAGGAGTCGTTCCGGAAGCTCTTCGACGGCGTCCGGGCCGATCTGGTGGACGCGACGATGACGACGATCGGGCAGGTCCAGGAGGTGCTGGCCGCCTGGCAGGCGTGCGAACGGCGGCTGAAGGACACCTCGTTCCCCTCGCTGCTCCCGTCGCTCACCGACATCAAGGAACAGCTGGCGGCGCTGATCAGGCCCGGCTTCGTCACCGCGCACGGCGCGAAGCGGCTGCCGGACCTGATGCGCTACTTGGTCGCCGCCGACCGCCGTCTCCAGCAGCTCCCGACGAACGCCGAGCGCGACCGCGCGCGGATGGCGAAGGTCAAGGAGATGCAGGACGAGTACGGCTGGCTCCTCGAACAGTTCCCCCAGGGCCGTCCGGTCCCGGCGGCGGCGCGGGAGATCCGCTGGATGATCGAGGAGCTGCGGGTCAGCTACTTCGCCCATGCGCTGGGCACCGCCTATCCGGTGTCCGACAAGCGCATCGTCAAGGCGGTCGACGCGGCGGCGCCGTAGCCCGGGGCGGGGCGCGACGGCGGGCACCCGGGCTCCGGGAGCGCCCGCCGAAGAGGCCCCGGGAACGGTGCATACCGGCACATACGGGGGCGCAGGGTCCACCCCGTACGCCGGGCGGGGCATCACCCGGAGCCTGGTTCGACCGCACCCCCTGACCTGCTGTAGAGTCTTGCTTCGCAGCGACCGCGCAAGCGGAAGCGGCAGCAAGGTCCTGTGGAGCAGTTTGGAGTGCTCGCCACCCTGTCAAGGTGGAGGCCGCGGGTTCAAATCCCGTCAGGACCGCAGCAGAACGGCCCGCATCCGACAAGGATGCGGGCCGTTCTTCGTTTCCCGCGCCGACGGCCCGCGCGCCGTACGGGCGCGCATGCCGTACGGGCGCGCCTCGCCTTTCCCGCCACGCGGCCGGAGAGCCGCCTCCTGCCGCCACGCCATCACCCCGTTCCGGAACGCGTTTCCGTACCGCGGTCGGTTTCTCCGTGGCGGCGGGATCCGTGGCCGGGGACGGCGCGCGGGTCCGCTCCTCCGCCCCGGCCGAGCCCGGGCGGCTCAGCGGCCGCGTACGGGCCGTTCAGGAGGCTCGGCGTCCGGATCCGCTCCGATGGCGCCGTAGGCGCTCACAGGCGCACGCGGCGCGGGCCGGAAGTCCCGCCGTCCGGTGACCCGAGAAGCCGACGCCATCTCCCTTGCCATGGGAGGTTGGTGACAGAGCGTCGGACAATCCGGCCTTTACCGCAGAGGCAAGTGGAGCTTCAACCTCTTCGCCGTGTGACGGGTGTCACCGTACAAGTTTCCAGAAGTGGGGAACTTACCCCCGCCCTACAACTGGTCCATTTAATATGTGCAATTGCACCACCCTTCAGGACACCCCAAAGGAGACCGCAAGGTCTGTGCGCGGAGCACCCCTCAGAGCCCATGAAGGCACCCCGCAAGGGCGCCGGTGGGCACGGTGGAGCGGACGACGGTCCGCGCCGCCGGGAGGCCCGTGAGCGCGCGCACAAAAAAGATCGCGCTGGACCCGGCGGAGTCCAGCGCGATCGATGACGTACCCGGCTGCTGCGGGTGTGGGCCCGTTGGGGCGGGCGCCGCGTCGAGTGGAGCTGTGTGGAGCGTGGTGAAGCTAGGGGTGTTGCAGGGGCGCTTCTCGGGTTGGGGGGCCCGAAAACAGCCCGGCTATGCGGTTATTCAGGACTCGCTGCGCTGCTGCGGAATGCCCGCGAGCAGTGCGCGGACCTCAGCCTCGCGGTAACGCCGGTGTCCTCCGAGCGTGCGGATGGACGTGAGCTTGCCTGCCTTGGCCCAACGGGTCACCGTCTTCGGGTCCACGCGGAACATCGTGGCGACCTCGGCGGGGGTAAGCAGCGGCTCGGCGTCAGGGGTGCGAGCGGTCATGAGCGGCCTCCTCGGGAGAACCGAACCATCACGGTTCTTTCCTCTAAATTCTGCACCTTGACCCGCGTTGCCCGAAATGGCGGACGCGGGCCGAGTCGGTTATAGGACGAACGGCTTGTCCTCGGCACTACAACTACACCATCCGTCCAGCCACGTCGGCCAAACCGATGGAATTGCCCTCTCAGGTGTTCAACCTCGACGGAAGCCGATGGACCATGTCATAGCGGACAGTCACGCCACCGTGACGATCAGTCACAGGGTGATCACGCGTCACTAGACCCCTCAAGGAGCGCAATACCGATCTATCCACCCAAAGTTGGACGGAGGAGCCCAAGTCAGACTCCTTGTCCTATTTTGGCACGAGGAGACGGCTTGGGCGCAAGGCCCGTTGTCAGTGCTTTAGGTCACTGCTGAGGCAAACGCCCGGATCGGGACCTACGTCCTGGAGAACACCAGCCTACGCGACGACGCCCGCTTTCAAGATCATCTCTTGTCGCGGAAGCATCGCCCGGACGCCCACCGGGATCCGGTCGCGGCACCACGGAAGCCCCGGCACCGCGCCCCGCTCGCCCGCTCCGGCCGGTCCGCCCCGGCCGATCGGAGCCCACCGGGAGGTCAGCTGGAGAACTGCCGCTCGCGCACCGAGCGCCAGCGGTCGCTCAGCTTCTCGTAGGCGGCGCCCGCGCGCTCGCCGTCGCCGTCGCGAAGTGCGGCAAGCCCCTCCGCCACCTCCGCCGCCGACCGGTCCTCGGCGAGCAGCTCGCCGGAGACCGCGTGCACCAGCCCGCCGTAGTCCAACTCCACCAGGGAGCGCGGGTGGAACTCCTCCAGCCAACGGCCCACGTCCAGCAGGCCGTCGATCAGCGGCCCCTCCTCCAGGGCGTCGCGCAGCGTCCGCAGTCCGCGCGCCACCCGGCGGCGGGCCTCGACCATCGGGGTGCGGTAGCGCAGCAGCGGTCCGTCGGCACCCTTCGGCTCGTACTCCCGCTCGGCGTCGTCGAAGAGGACGAACCAGCGGACCGGGACGTGCCAGGTGGCGCCGCGGATCCAGGGGCGGGCGTCCGGATTGCGCTCCTGCCACTCCTCGTAGTCGGTCGCGGCCTGGCGGCGCACCACCGGGGGCAGCGCGGCGTCCAGCACCGGCGCGGGCAGCAGCTCCGGCAGATCCTGGAGCGCCTGCCAGCCGCGCAGCCGGGTGCGCCACGGGCAGATGCAGGGGACGTCGTCGAGGTGGGCGACGAAGGCGTCGGCGCTCTCGTGCACCGGGACCGGGACGGGCGGGGTGGGCAACAGGTCGGCGAGGGCCTTGCGCTGCTCGTCCTGGGCCGTCGGGGTGGACTCGCGGCGGGCGTACCGGGCCCAGTGGGAGCGCTCCGGCTCCGGGAATGCCGCCAGCGGCTCGTAGACCCGCAGGTATGCCCCGTACGGGACCGTCACCGACGACGCCAAGGCCACGCACGCTCCTTCAATCGGAAGTCCGCCACCGGGAGTTACCGGGGGTCAGGGCCACCGGCGGGCCCGGGACACGGCAAATCGTCGCACGTCCGTCCCCCACGAGTGGGTGATCCCGTGGACCCGGCCGATCTTCGGGTCCCGGAGGTCTTACGCTCTTCCCGACCGGCCCTCCCCACCCCACAGGAGGGCGTCCTCCCCGGCCTATGGGAGTCACCACCGTGACCGACGTACGTCCTTCCTCCGCCGAGCAGTCCGCCCCGGGGACACCCCCCGCCGAAGGCGTCCTGCACACCCTGTTCCGGACCGAGCAGGGCGGCCATGAACAAGTCGTGCTCTGCCAGGACCGCGCCAGCGGCCTCAAGGCCGTGATCGCGCTGCACAACACCGCCCTGGGCCCGGCCCTCGGCGGCACCCGCTTCCACGCGTACGCCTCCGAGGAGGAGGCGGTGCGCGACGCGCTCAACCTCTCGCGCGGGATGTCGTACAAGAACGCCCTCGCCGGGCTGGACCACGGCGGCGGCAAGGCCGTGATCATCGGTGACCCGGACACGGTCAAGACCGAGGAGCTGCTGCTCGCCTACGGGCGCGCGGTCGCCTCGCTCGGCGGCCGGTACGTCACCGCCTGCGACGTCGGCACCTACGTCGCGGACATGGACGTCGTGGCGCGCACCAACAGGTGGACCACCGGCCGCTCCCCGGAGAACGGCGGCGCCGGTGACTCCTCGGTGCTGACCGCGTACGGCGTGTTCCAGGGGATGCGCGCCTCGGCGCAGCACCTGTGGGGCGACCCGACGCTGCGCGGCCGGAAGGTCGCGGTGGCGGGCGTCGGCAAGGTCGGGTACCACCTCGTCGGGCATCTGGTCGAGGACGGCGCCGAGGTCGTCGTCACCGATGTGCGCGGCGCCTCCGTCGAGCGGGTGCTCGCGGCGTATCCGCAGGTGACCGCGGTGGCCGACACCGAGGCGCTGATCCGTACGCCGGGGCTGGACGTCTACGCCCCGTGTGCACTGGGTGGTGCGCTGAACGATGCGTCGGTGCCCGCGCTGACCGCCACGGTGGTCTGCGGCGCGGCGAACAACCAGCTCGCCCACCCCGGTATCGAGAAGGACCTCGCCGACCGGGGCATCCTCTACGCGCCGGACTACGTCGTGAACGCCGGCGGTGTCATCCAGGTGGCGGACGAGCTGCACGGTTTCGACTTCGACCGCTGCAAGGCGAAGGCGGCGAAGATCTTCGACACCACGCTGGCGATATTCGCTCGTGCGAAGGCCGACGGCATCCCGCCGGTCGCCGCGGCGGACCGGCTGGCGGAGCAGCGGATGGCGGAGGCCCGGCGCGGCTGACGCCGTCACCCGGACGCCTCGGGTGTGTTTCCGCGCCTAAGGCCGGAAACACACCCTCCGCCGCGTCGGAACGTCGGCGGGCGCGGCCGGGCACCCCGGCGGTGCCCGAAATCTGGCCGAAAATCGCCCATTGGGAGACCCGTCGACAGGGGCCGGGGAGACTTCTCTCACCACCCGTCGGCGGGTCGCCGCAAGGGACGGGTTAAAATCGCAGTTGACCAGCGCGGACAGGGCGCCTCGCAGGTCATGCCGAGCGGCGGGTGATGCGGGCGACGTACCGTATGGCCGCGGAAGCAGGTACCGTTGAAGCCCTACGGACCGGTCTCTCTGTCGAGAGTCCGCTCTGAATCATGAACGCGTGTCAAGACTCTGGGGCCGTCGAGCCCCGTCGTTGAGGGGGTCGAGCCATGGGGCGCGGCCGGGCCAAGGCCAAGCAGACGAAGGTCGCCCGCCAGCTGAAGTACAACAGCGGTGGGACTGATCTCTCACGCCTGGCCGAAGAGCTGGGTGCATCGCCGCAACAGCCGGCACAGCAGCCGCCGAACGGCGAGCCGTTCGAGGATGACGAGGACGACGACCCGTACGCGCGGTACGCCGACCTGTATAACGACGACGATGACGAGGACGAGAAAGATTCGTCCCAGCATCGTCGCCGCGCCTGACGACGCACCGTAGACACTTCCGCGGGAATCCACCCGCGGTTGTTCTGCGGGCCTCTGTGTATCCGCTCACGGCGCGCACAGCTTCTCCACGGACCCGGTCCGGGGTGTCTCACCTCGGACCGGGTTCTGTGCTGCCCCGGCGACCGGCGCGTCAGCCCGCGTAGTCACCGGTCAGGGTCACCGCTTCGGCGTGGTCACCGCGCTCGACGATCTCACCGCTGACCCAGGCGTCCACGCCGCGGTCGGCGAGGGTGGTCAGGGCGACGTCCACGGACTCCTGCGGGACGACGGCGATCATGCCGACGCCCATGTTCAGCGTCTTCTCCAGCTCCAGGCGCTCGACCGCACCGGCGGAGCCCACCAGGTCGAAGACCGCGCCCGGGGTCCAGGTGGAGCGATCGACGGTGGCGTGCAGTCCGTCGGGGATGACACGGGCGAGGTTGTTGGCCAGACCGCCGCCGGTGATGTGCGAGAAGGCGTGCACCGGCGCCGTACGGGTCAGCGCCAGGCAGTCCAGCGAGTAGATCTTGGTGGGCTCCAGCAGCTCCTCGCCGAGGGTCCGGCCGAACTCCGGGATCTCCCGGTCGAGGGCGAGACCCGCGCGGTCGAAGAGGACGTGGCGGACGAGCGAGTAGCCGTTGGAGTGGAGTCCGGAGGAGGCCATCGCGATCACCGCGTCGCCGCTGCGGATGCGGTCGGCGCCGAGGACCTGATCGGCCTCGACGACACCGGTGCCGGCGCCCGCGACGTCGAACTCGTCGACGCCGAGCAGACCCGGGTGCTCCGCGGTCTCGCCGCCGACCAGGGCGCAGCCCGCGAGGACGCAGCCCTCGGCGATGCCCTTGACGATCGCCGCGACCCGCTCCGGGTAGACCTTGCCGACGCAGATGTAGTCGGTCATGAAGAGCGGTTCGGCGCCGCAGACCACCAGGTCGTCGACGACCATGCCGACGAGGTCGTGGCCGATGGTGTCGTAGACGCCCATCTTGCGGGCAATGTCGACCTTGGTGCCGACGCCGTCGGTGGCGGAGGCGAGCAGCGGGCGCTCGTACCGCTTGAGGGCGGAGGCGTCGAAGAGACCGGCGAAGCCGCCGAGCCCGCCGACGACCTCGGGGCGGGTGGCCTTCTTCACCCACTCCTTCATGAGATCGACGGCGCGGTCGCCCGCTTCGATGTCGACACCGGCGGCCGCGTAGCTGGCGCCGCTGGTGCGCGCGGGCTCGGAGGACTCAGGAGGCATGGCCCAGAACTTTCGTGTGATGGGTGTGCAGGCTACGGACGGCGCAGCGCATCGGCGCCACCGACACCGGCCGTCAGCGTCCCGACGCCGTCGACATCCGGCTTGGCCCCGCCCGCGCTCTCCGCTTCCAGGAGGTGCTTGCCGAGCAGCTCGGGGTCGGGCAGCTCCATCGGGTACTCGCCGTCGAAGCAGGCGCGGCAGAGCTTCGGCTTCTCGATCGTGGTCGCTTCGATCATGCCGTCGATGGAGATGTACGCCAGGGAGTCGGCCCCCAGCGACTTGCCGATCTCGTCGACCGTGAGTCCGTTGGCGATCAGCTCGGCGCGGGTGGCGAAGTCGATGCCGAAGAAGCACGGCCACTTGATGGGCGGCGAGGAGATCCGGATGTGGATCTCCTTGGCACCGGCCTCGCGCAACATGCGGACCAGGGCGCGCTGGGTGTTGCCGCGGACGATGGAGTCGTCGACGACCACCAGGCGCTTGCCGCGGATGACTTCCTTGAGCGGGTTGAGCTTGAGGCGGATGCCGAGCTGCCGGATGGTCTGCGAGGGCTGGATGAAGGTCCGGCCGACGTAGGAGTTCTTGACCAGTCCGGAGCCGTACGGGATGCCGCTGGCCTCGGCGTAGCCGACGGCCGCCGGGGTGCCGGACTCGGGCGTCGCTATCACCAGATCGGCCTCGGCGGGCGCCTCGGCGGCCAGCTTGCGGCCCATCTCCACACGGGAGAGATAGACGTTGCGGCCGGCGATGTCGGTGTCCGGGCGGGCGAGGTAGACGTACTCGAAGACGCAGCCCTTGGGGCGGGCGTCGGCGAAGCGCGTGGCGCGCAGGCCGTTCTCGTCGATGGCGACCATCTCGCCGGGCTCGATCTCCCGGATGAAGGACGCGCCGCAGATGTCCAGCGCGGCGGTCTCCGAGGCGACCACCCAGCCGCGCTCCAGACGGCCGAGGACCAGCGGGCGGATGCCCTGCGGGTCGCGGGCGGCGTAGAGCGTGTGCTCGTCCATGAAGCAGAGCGAGAAGGCGCCCTTGACCTTCGGGAGGACGCGCGGCGCGGCCTCCTCGACGGTCAGCGGCTTGCCGTCCTCGTCGACCTGACCGGCGAGCAGCGCCGTGACCAGGTCAGTGTCGTTGGTGGCCGCGACCTGGGTCGCGCGGCCGCCCTCGCGGGGCAGGGCCGCGACCAGATCCGCCAGCTCGGCGGTGTTCACCAGGTTGCCGTTGTGGCCGAGCGCGATCGAGCCGTGCGCGGTGGCGCGGAACGTCGGCTGGGCGTTCTCCCACACCGAGGCACCGGTGGTGGAGTAGCGGGCATGGCCCACGGCGATGTGGCCCTGGAGGGAGCCGAGCGAGGTCTCGTCGAAGACTTGGGACACCAGGCCCATGTCCTTGAAGACGAGGATCTGCGAGCCGTTGCTCACTGCGATGCCCGCGGACTCCTGTCCACGGTGCTGCAGCGCGTACAGCCCGAAATAGGTGAGTTTGGCGACCTCTTCGCCCGGCGCCCAGACACCGAAGACGCCGCAAGCGTCCTGGGGGCCCTTCTCGCCGGGGAGCAGGTCGTGGCTGAGTCGTCCGTCACCACGAGGCACGCCTTGAGTCTAGGGCAGGTCGCTGATTCATCCGAACCGGGGATGGCCGGTGGGCCGGATGCCTGCATGTGAGCGGCGCGCGACGGCCGTGCGCCGGTCCGGTGCGCCGCCCGCCCGCCGGGGCCGCGCACCGGGCGGCGCGGCGGCCACACCCCTTGGGGCGTCTGGCCTCGGGCGGTACGGCGCGGGGCGGACGCACCGGCCGGGGCGCGGCCCCGGCGGACGGGCGGGAGGCGACCGGGCGCCGCGCCCCGGGCGGGCGGCCGCGGGCGGGTGTGAGATGCGCTACGCCGGGGACGGCAACGGTCTTTCAGGACAGGATCGGAAGATACCCGCCGATGTCGGCGCGCTCGCCGCTGGCGGTGACCTTCGCGGCGTCCCGCGCCTCGGACCAGGACGTCCGGCCGGTGGCCAGGCGTATCCACGTCAGCGGGTCGGTCTCGACGACGTTCGGCGGGGTGCCGCGGGTGTGGCGGGGGCCCTCGACGCACTGGACGACGGCGAAGGGCGGGACGCGGACCTCGACGGATCCGCCCGGCGCCGCGGCGGCCAGCGCGTCGGCGAGCAGGCGGGTGGCGGTGGCGAGGGCCTGGCGGTCGTAGGGGATCTCGGTGCCGAGCGCGGCGGCGAGATCGTCGGTGTGCACGACGAGTTCGACGCAGCGGGTGGCGAGGACGTCGACGAGCCGCATGGCGGCGGGCCGGACCGCGACCACCCGCTCGGCCGGATCCTCCTCGACGACCCGGGCGAACTCCTCGGCGGTGCGCTCCAGCAGCTCCACCGGGTCGTGGGCGGCGGCCAGCGCGCGGGTGCGGTCGTCGACCGAGGCAGCGAAGGTGGCGGAGGCGTGCGGCCACTGCGCCGGGGTGGCCTCCGCCCGGGCCGGCGGCGGCAGTTCGAGGCCGCGGGCGACGCTGCCGGTGGCCATGGAGAGGTGCGCGACCAGCTCGCGCACCGTCCACTCCCCCAGCCGCGTCGGCAGGGCGAACTGCTCGGGGGTGAGGGCGCGTACGGCGGCGCGGACGTGGTCGAGCTGGGCCAGGACGGCGGCGCGGGTCTTCCTGCCGTCGTACCGGCGGGCGCGGGCGGCGGATGTCATGCGTTTCAGCCTAGGCGGCACCACCGACAATCGGCCGGGGCTTTCCGCGCTCCGGGCCGTATCGCGGAATGCCGTCCGTGTCCTTTTCCGGCAGATACCGGTGAACGGCCCGGGAGAAACGTTCTGTGAATCCCGTGGTGCCGCCGTACCGGGAAGGGCGGTACGGAACGTCATGCCTTCCGCACGGCCCGGAAAAGGGCCCGGCGGGCGCGGGCGGCAGGCGGGCGGAGGGCCGCGGAAGCCTTGCGGGGTGCGGGTTGTGCGGGGGTGGCGCCGTGGTGGGCGGGGCGGTCCGGTGCCGTCCCGGGGCGCCCCGGGGAACCGGTCAGACAAAAGGGGACGCGTACCACCATGGGTGTGGATAAAGCAGAGGTAAGTGCGTGTACTGATGCCCGCAAAGCGGATAAATATCTACGTTCCCCGCATGATGCTGAAACGTAGATATCGGGTATATGGCGAAAGCGGGTGGCACAGCCGGGCGCGGAGATGGGCCATGGCCCTGCTGGGTGTGCTCAGCATGGTGGCCGCGACGCTCGGCATGCCCGCCACCGCCGCCCATGCCCAAGGGGCGGGCGTACCGCTGGTGAACGAGACGTTCACCGGAGCCACGGCGGACCCGGAGTTCGAAGGGTTCGGGAACGCGTGCCTGACCGGCGCGCCCTCCGCCCCCGCACCCGGTCCGGGGACGCATCCGCTCGGCGGCTGCCCGACGAACGAGGTCGGTCCCGTACCGCCGAACGACGGTGCGCCGCACGGCTATCTGAACCTCACCGACGCCGGTCACGACCGGTCCGCGGCGGCGCTGTACAACCACGCCCTCCCCGCGAACCAGGGCCTGGTGACCACGTTCGACCAGTGGCAGTACGGGAACACCACCAACCCGCCGGCCGACGGCATCTCGTTCTTCCTCATCGACGGCGCGGCCACGCTGGACGCGCCGGGCGCGTTCGGCGGCAGCCTCGGCTATGCGCAGAAGCTGCCGAACGACGATCCCGGGCAGCCGTTCCTGCCGGGCGTCAACCGCGGCTACCTCGGCGTCGGTCTGGACGTCCTGGGGAACTTCTTCGGCGACTGGGAGCACCGGGGCAACGGCTGTACGCAGCGGTCCCCGGCGGGCACCGGGTTCCATGTCCCCGCCCCGGGCGCGAACATGGTCACGCTGCGCGGACCGGGTCACGGCACCGAGGGCTACTGCTTCCTGGACGCCACCACCAGCAACTTCTCCACCACCGGACCCTGGCCCTCCACGCTGCCGGGCCAGCTGCACGGGCCGACCACCGCGATGCCGCCGAGCGCGACGCCCGCCGAGGCCGAGGCGCTGCTGGAGCCGTCGCGGCGCACCGTGACCGTGGAGGTCTCGCCCGCGCCGAACCCGGTCGTCACCGTCTGGATCGACTTCCACGACGGCAACGGCACCCAGGAGGTGCTCTCCACCCCGGCGCCCAACCCGGTGCCGAGCACCTACAAGTTCGGGTTCGCCGGATCGACCGGTGACTTCACCGACGTCCATCTGATCCGGAACGTCACCGTGCACCCGGCCGCGGCGCTGCCGGAGCTCAACCTCGTCAAGCAGGTCTCCGAGGCCACCGAGGTCCCGCAGCCGCTGACGCCGGGTCAGCAGGTGCCGTTCGAGTACGTCGTCACCAACAGCGGCAATGTCACGCTGAACGAGGTGAACGTCACGGACGACCACGTCCCGGGCATCACCTGTCCGCAGACCACGTTGGCCAGCGGCCAGAGCATGACCTGTACCGGCACCTATACCGTCACCGACGCGGACGCCGAGGCCGGGTCGGTGACCAATACCGCCGTCGCCCACGGCACGGGACCCGAAGGGCCGGTGGATTCCCCACCGGACGAAGTGACGCTACCGGTCCAACGCGGGCCGGGACTGCGGCTGGAGAAGACGACCGACGAGGGCCGGGAGTACCGCGTCGGTGACGAGGTCACGTACCACTACACCGTCACCAACACCGGTCCGACCACGCTGAACGACATCCGGGTCTCCGACGACCACGTCACCGGCATCACCTGCGAGGCCACCACGCTGGCCCCGGACGCGAGTACCGGCTGTACGGGGACGTACACCGTCACCGAGGCGGACGGCCGGGCCGGGTCGGTGACGAACACGGCCGTCGCCCACGGGACGTCGGACGGCACCCCGGTCGAATCCGGGCCGGACCAGGCGGTCATCGCGGTCGCCTCGGACCTCTCGCTGAGCCTGACGAAGAGCGTCGACGACTCGCACCCGTACGAGGTCGGGGACGAGGTGACCTACACCTACACGGTCACCAACACCGGGGACGGCACGCTCGACGACCTCACCGTCACCGACGACCGGGCGACCGGGATCACCTGCCAGGCCACCACGCTGGCGCCGGGCGCGAGTACCACCTGCACCGGCACCTACACCGTGACCAGGGCCGACGCGGATCTGGGGAATGTCACCAACGTGGCCTTCGCCCAGGGGCGGTCCGACGGGACGACCGTGCAGTCGCCGCCGGACGACGCCTCCATCGACGTGGTCCCCAACCAGCCGGGGCTGGAGATCCAGAAGGTCGTCGACTCCTCGCACCCGTACCAGGTCGGTGACACCGTCACCTACCGGTACACCGTGCGGAACTCCGGGAACACCACGATCGACAACGTCACCGTGGCCGACGACCGGGTCTCCGGGATCACCTGTCAGGACACCACGCTGGCCCCCGGGGAGAGCACCGAGTGCACCGGTACGTACACGGTGACCGCCGCCGACGCGGACGCCGGGCAGGTGCGCAACACCGCCGTGGCCCGCGGACAGTCGGACGGCACCGAGGTGGAGTCGCCGCCGGACAGCGCGGAGATCGAGGTCGGACGGAACGAGCCCGGGCTGTCGATCAACAAGACGGTCGACTCCTCGCACCCGTACCGCGTCGGTGACGAGGTGACGTACACCTACAGCGTCACCAACACCGGCAACACCACGATCAACGGTGTGACCGTCGCCGACGACCGGGTCTCCGGGATCACCTGCGAGGCCACCACGCTGGCGCCCGGGGCGAGCACCACCTGCACCGGTACGTACACCGTGACCGCCGCCGACGCGGCGGCCGGGAGCGTGGCCAACACGGCGGTGGCGCACGGGCGGTCCGACGGGACGGCGGTGGAGTCGCCGCCGGACAGCGCCCGGATCGACACCGTGGCCGACCGGCCCGGACTCTCGATCGACAAGACCGTCGACACCTCCCGCACCTACGCGGTGGGCGACCGGATCACCTACACCTACCGGGTCACCAACACCGGGAACACCACGATCAGCGGCGTGACCGTCGCCGACAACCGGGTCTCCGGGATCGCCTGCCTGGCGACCACGCTGGACCCGGGTGAGAGCACCACCTGCACCGGCAGCTACACGGTGACCGGCGCCGACGCGGAAGCCGGGCACGTCGCCAACACGGCGGTGGCGCACGGCCAGTCCGACGGCACCACGGTGGAATCGCCGCCGGACAGCGCGGAGGTCCAGGTCGGGCGGAACGAGCCCCGGCTGTCGATCAAGAAGACCGTCGACACCTCCCGCACCTACCGGGTGGGCGACCGGATCACGTACACCTACACCGTCACCAACACCGGGACCACGACGCTGCACGGCGTCGCGGTCGAGGACGACCGGGTCTCCGACGTGACCTGCCGGGCGACCACGCTGGCGCCGGGTGGCAGCACCACCTGCACCGGCACCTACACCGTCACCAAGGAGGACGCGGAGCGCGGCAAGGTCACCAACACCGCGGTGGCCACCGCCGACGGCGGGGTCCGCTCCGCACCGTCCCAGGCGACCGTCCAGGTCAAGGAGCGGAAGCCGTGCAAGGGGAAGGACTGCCGTCCCTGCAAGGGCAAGGACTGCCGCCCGTGCAAGGGGAAGCACTGCGACCGCCCCTGCCACGGCAAGCACTGTGACAAGCCCTGCAAGGGGAAGCACTGCGACCGTCCGTGCCACGGCAAGGACTGCGACAAGCGGTGCGACGGCAAGCACCAGGACAAGCACGGTGACGACCACTGCGACAAGCCGTGCGACGGGAGGCGCTGCGAACAGGAGTGAGGCACCCGGCGCGACGGTGAGGCCCCCGGAGGACTGACCGCCACGCCGTACGACAGGGCGTCCGCCGACCACCGGCGGGCGCCCTCGTCGTCGCCGACCGCACGGGAACGGCCCGCCGGGAATCCCGGCGGGCCGTTCCGCGGTCAGCTCACCGCCGCACGGTGGCGCTCCCTCAGCCGATCAGGCCCGGGATCGTCGCCTCGTGCGCCGTCCGCAGCTCGTCCAGCGCGATGCTGAACTGGCCCTGGACATCGATCGCGTCGCCGTCGACCACACCGATACGGGTGGCCGGCAGACCGCGCGCCCCGCACATGTCGGTGAAGCGCAGCTCCTCGCTCCGCGGCACCGAGACGACGGCGCGGCCCGCGGACTCGGAGAAGAGGAAGACGAACGGGTCGACGCCCTCCGGGACGACCAGCCGGGCGCCGTTGCCGCCGCGCAGGCACGACTCGACCAGCGCCTGGATCAGACCGCCGTCGGAGAGGTCGTGCGCCGCGTCGGCCATACCGTCGCGGGAGGCCGAGATCAGGATCTCCGCCAGCAGCCGCTCGCGCTCCAGATCGACCTTGGGCGGCAGACCGCCGAGGTGCTCGTGGACCACCTGCGACCAGGCCGAACCGCCCAGCTCCTCGGCGGTGTCACCCAGGAGGTAGATCAGCTGCCCCTCCTGGGCGAACGCCACCGGGGTACGGCGGTTGACGTCGTCGATGACGCCGAGCACCGCGACCACCGGCGTCGGGTGGATCGCCACCTCGCCGGTCTGGTTGTACAGCGAGACGTTGCCGCCGGTCACCGGGGTGCCCAGGGTCTGGCAGGCGTCGGCGAGACCACGGGTGGCCTCGGCGAACTGCCACATCACCGCCGGGTCCTCGGGCGAACCGAAGTTCAGGCAGTCGGAGACCGCCAGCGGCTTGGCACCCGTCGCGGCGACATTGCGGTACGCCTCGGCCAGCGCCAGCTGCGCACCCGCGTACGGGTCGAGCTTGGCGAAGCGGCCGTTGCCGTCGGTGGCGAGGGCGACGCCGAGGTTGGTCTCCTCGTCGATACGGACCATGCCGGAGTCCTCCGGCTGCGCGAGGACGGTGTTGCCCTGCACGAACCGGTCGTACTGGTCGGTGATCCACGCCTTCGACGCCTGGTTCGGCGACGCCACGACCTGGAGGATCTGCGCCCGCAGCTCCTCCGGAGTGGTGGGCCGGGCCAGCTGGTTGGCGTCGTCCGCCTGGAGGGCGTCCTGCCAGTCGGGGCGGGCGTACGGCCGGTGGTAGGTCGGGCCCTCGTGGGCGACCGAGCGCGGCGGGACGTCCACGATCTGCTCGCCGTGCCAGAAGATCTCCAGCCGGGTGCCGTCGGTCACCTCACCGATGACGGTGGCGATGACGTCCCACTTCTCGCAGATCTCCAGGAAGCGGTCGACCTTGTCGGGCTCGACGATCGCGCACATCCGCTCCTGCGACTCGCTCATGAGGATCTCCTCGGGCGAGAGGGAGGAGTCACGCAGCGGAACGGTGTCCAGCTCGACGCGCATACCGCCGGAACCGGCCGACGCCAGCTCGCTGGTGGCGCAGGACAGCCCGGCGCCGCCGAGGTCCTGGATACCGGCGACCAGCTGCTCCTTGAAGACCTCCAGGGTGCACTCGATGAGCAGCTTCTCCTGGAAGGGGTCACCGACCTGGACGGCCGGACGCTTCGTGGGCTTCGTGGCGTCGAACGTTTCCGACGCGAGCACCGAGACGCCGCCGATGCCGTCGCCGCCGGTGCGGGCGCCGTAGAGGATCACCTTGTTACCGGCGCCGGACGCCTTCGCCAGGTGGATGTCCTCATGCTTCATCACACCGATGCAACCGGCGTTGACCAGCGGGTTGCCCTGGTAGCAGGCGTCGAAGACGACCTCGCCGCCGATGTTGGGCAGGCCCAGGCAGTTGCCGTAGCCGCCGATGCCCGCGACGACGCCCGGCAGGACGCGCTTGGTGTCGGGGTGGTCGGCGGCGCCGAACCGCAGCGGGTCGACGACCGCGACCGGACGGGCACCCATCGCGAGGATGTCGCGGACGATGCCGCCCACGCCGGTGGCCGCGCCCTGGTACGGCTCGATGTAGCTGGGGTGGTTGTGCGACTCCACCTTGAACGTGACGGCGTAGCCCTGGCCGACGTCGACGACACCGGCGTTCTCCCCGATGCCGACGAGCATCGCGTCGTTCTCGGGGACCTTCTCGCCGAACTGCTTCAGATGGACCTTGCTGCTCTTGTACGAGCAGTGCTCGGACCACATGACGGAGTACATCGCCAGCTCGGCGCCGGTCGGGCGGCGGTCGAGGATCTCGCGGATACGCGCGTACTCGTCCTGCTTCAGGCCCAGTTCGGCCCAGGGCTGCTCGGCCTCAGGGGTCTCGGCGGCATGCTTGACCGTGTCCAGCGTCATGCGTTGACCAACTTCTTCAGGATCGAGGTGAAGAACCCGAGGCCGTCGGTGCGGCCCGTGCCGATCAGCGGTTCCACGGCGTGCTCGGGGTGCGGCATGAGGCCGACGACGTTGCCCGCCTCGTTGGTGATTCCGGCGATGTCGCGGAGCGAGCCGTTGGGGTTCACGTCGAGGTAGCGGAAGGCGACGCGGCCCTCGGCCTCCAGCATGTCGAGCGTGCGCGCGTCGGCGACGTAGCGGCCGTCGATGTTCTTGAGCGGGACGGAGATCTCCTGACCGGCGGTGTAATCCGTGGTCCAGGCGGTGTCCGCGTTCTCCACCCGCAGCTTCTGCTCCCGGCAGACGAAGTGCAGGCTCTCGTTGCGCAGCATCGCGCCGGGCAGCAGATGCGTCTCGGTGAGCACCTGGAAGCCGTTGCAGATACCGAGGACGGGCAGGCCGTCCTTCGCCTGCGCGATGACGGACTCCATCACCGGCGAGAACCGGGAGATCGCCCCCGCCCGCAGGTAGTCGCCGTACGAGAAGCCGCCGGGCAGCACCACGGCGTCGACCTGCTTGAGGTCCTTGTCCCGGTGCCACAGCGGCACCGCCTCCGCGCCGGCGACCCGGACGGCGCGCTGGGTGTCACGGTCGTCGAGCGTCCCGGGGAACGTCACGACTCCGACGCGTGCAGTCATGATCCGGCCTCGACGCGGACGGTGAAGTCCTCGATGACGGTGTTGGCGAGGAAGGTCTCGGCCATCTCGCGGATACGGGCGAGGGCGGCGTCGTCGGCCGGGCCCTCCACCTCAAGTTCGAAACGCTTGCCCTGACGGACGTCGGCGATCCCCTCGAATCCCAGGCGTGGCAGTGCGCGCTGCACCGCCTGCCCCTGCGGGTCGAGGATCTCCGGCTTGAGCATGACGTCGACTACGACGCGTGCCACTGGCACTCCCGGTGGTGTGGTGCGTAAGGCGGTTCCCTCACACTACCGTGTGCGAAATTCTACGCGCATAGATAAGTGATCGTCCCCTCACGGTGCGGTATCGGCCCGACGTGCACACCATGGAAAATCCTCGAAAAGATCCACGCTCCGGATTGCGACATGACACGCTGAAGAAATTAACTGGGCTTCACAATGCATTGCCCACCGCTGTACAAATGAAAAAGCATTGATTCCTGTCAACAGGATCCGAAGCAACGCCCCACGTCAACACGGGGTTGCTGCACGAAAGGACCGATATCCGTGGCGCAGCGCGTAGTGGTAACGCTCTCCGACGACATCGACGGAGGAGAAGCCGCAGAGACGGTCGCCTTCGGATTGGACGGGAAGTCGTACGAGATCGACCTCAATCCCGCCAATGCGAAGAAACTGCGCGACACCCTGGAGCCGTTCGTCGAGGCCGGGCGGAAGCGGGCCAGGTCAGGCAGGACCTACCACCGCACCGCGGTGACCCCCGACCCGGCGGCGGTCCGCGCCTGGGCCCGCTCGCACCAGATGGAGGTGCCGCCGCGCGGCCGCATCCCCAAGAAGGTCTACGAGGCGTTCAGCGCGGCCAACCACTGAGCCGCGCGCGGCCCGCCGGGGCCCGCGCGGAGCCGACTTGCACGGCACCCCTGTTGATCAGCTAGAGTCTGGAGCACGCCGAGGGGCGAGGCCGAAGGGCCGGGCCCCGAGGAGTCATGCGGGTGTAGCTCAGTAGTAGAGCGCCCTCTTTCCAAGAGGGAGGCGCAGTGTGCAATCCCTGTCACCCGCTCTGACAGTTCTCGGTCTTTGGACTCAAGCAGTCTTTTCGATCAGGTAGAGTAGCTGTCGCGCCGCTCGGTGAAAGCCGGGTGGATGCCTGCGGACGTAGCTCAGTTGGTAGAGCGCAACCTTGCCAAGGTTGAGGTCGCGAGTTCGAGCCTCGTCGTCCGCTCAGCGAAAAGGCCCCGGCCGGTGGAGGCGCCCCATTCATTGGCTATAGTGGTCCCCGCACCGCGCGGCGGAGGCCGGAAACGGCCGCCGGATTCGCACGGAGCATGCGGACGTAGCTCAGTTGGTAGAGCGCAACCTTGCCAAGGTTGAGGTCGCGAGTTCGAGCCTCGTCGTCCGCTCAGCGAAAAGGCCCCGGCCGGTGGAAGCCGCTCGTACGCCTCGATGTACTTGGCGCGGGTGGCGTCGACGACGTCCTGCGGGAGGCCGGGGGGCGGGAGTTCGCCGTGGCGGTCCCAGCCGGACGCGGGGGACGTCAGGTGGTCGCGGACGAACTGCTTGTCGAAGGAGGGCTGGGCGCGGCCGGGCTCCCAGAGGTCGGCGGGCCAGAAGCGCGACGAGTCGGGCGTCAGGACCTCGTCGGCCAGGACCAGTTCGCCGTCCTTGAAGCCGAACTCGAACTTGGTGTCGGCGAGGAGGATGCCGCGACCGCGGGCGATGTCGCGGGCGCGGGCGTAGATGTCGAGGGTGGCGCGGCGCAGCCGGGCGGCGGTCTCCGCGCCGACCTGACGGGCGACCTCCTCGTACGAGACGTTCTCGTCGTGGTCGCCGACGGCCGCCTTGGTGGCCGGGGTGAAGATCGGGGCGGGGAGTTCGGAGCCGTCGACGAGGCCCTCGGGGAGCGCCAGACCGCAGACCGTGCGGGACTCCCGGTACTCGGCGAGGCCGGAGCCGGTGAGGTAGCCGCGGGCGACGCACTCGACGGGGGCCATGTCCAGGGAGGTGCAGACGAGGGTGCGGCCCGCCCAGTCGGCGGGGGCGCCGGGGGGCAGCTCCGTGGAGAGGACGTGGTTGGGGACGAGGTCGGCGAGCTGGTCGAACCACCACAGGGAGAGCTGGGTGAGGACGCGGCCCTTGTCGGGGATCTCGGTGGGCAGCACCCAGTCGTACACGGAGATGCGGTCACTGGCGACCATGATCAGTTCGCCGTCGGCGTTCTGGTAGAGGTCACGCACCTTGCCGGTGTGAAGGTGGGTGAGGCCGGGCACCTGCAAGGGCTCGGGCTTTTCTACAAAACCGGACACGCTGCCTCCGCGTAGGTTGGTCCAGGAGTCCCGGCGATTCTCCCGTACGCGGAGGGCGGGCGGTGGGGCGGGGGCGACCGGTCAGGTGCGGGCGGCGTTGCGGACGAGGGCGGCGAGGGTCAGCAGGGCGAGGACCGCGCCGCCGGTCAGGACGGCCGACGGCGACCAGGCGCCGGTGAGCAGGGTGACCAGGTACGGAGCGCAGAAGCCCAGGTAGCACAGGGCCCAGAAGCGGGCGGTGCGGCGGGCCAGCCGGTGCGGCGGGGTGAGGGCGGCGACCTCGGTGAGGCCGTACGCGACGCAGAGGCCGTAGCCGCCGCCGAGGAGGACCGCGGCGAGCAGGGCCAGCGCC
The DNA here is from genome assembly GCF_000718015.1 of Streptomyces catenulae. Lineage (GTDB taxonomy): Bacteria > Actinomycetota > Actinomycetes > Streptomycetales > Streptomycetaceae > Streptomyces > Streptomyces catenulae. The sequence goes on from NZ_JODY01000017.1 coordinate 57,618, forward strand.
GGGTCGGTGCGGGCCACCGCGAGGGCACCGAGGAGCAGACCGGCGGCGATGGCGGCGAGCCCGCAGAACGCGGTGGCCATCCGGTGGCGGGCGGCGAGGCGGCGGGCGAGCGGGGCGACGAGGATGCCGGTGCCGGGGGTGACGGCGGTGGCGAGGCCCGCGTAGACGGTGCGCCAGCCGTCGAGGTGGGCGTCGACCAGCCCCGGGAGGGTCGCGAAGGCGATGGTCGGGGCGGCGAAGACCCACGGCGCCATGGGGGCGACGAGGCGGCGGAAGGCCGCGGGGGACGGGTCGGGTGCGGGCTCGGCGGACGGCGCGGGCGTACCGGCCGGGCGGTGGGCGGCGGCGGTCTCCGGGGTGCGGGCCGCGCTGAGGGCGGCAAGCGTGGCGAGGACGAGGTGCGGGAGGTAGGCGAGCACCATCGGGTGCGGCGCCCACTCGGCTATACAGGCGGCGGCCAGACCGCCGGAGGCGAACCCGGCGGAGAGGAAGAGACCGGAGCGGCGGGCGGCGGCGCCGGGGCTCGGGGCGGTGCCGTACGGGGCGGCGGACAGCTCCTTGATCCAGACGCTGCCCGCGGTGAGCAGGGTCCCGGCGCCGATCCCGGTGAGGAAGCGGCCGGGCCACAGCAGCCAGGCGGCGGACGGACCGGCCATCAGCAGACAGGTGGCCAGCAGCGAGACGGCGAGCGCGGCGAAGGTGACCGGGCGGCGCCCGCGGCGGTCGGCGGCCGGTCCGGCCAGCAGCAGGCCGGGGATCAGGCCGAGGACGTAGACCGCGAAGAGGCCGGTGGTGGTGGCGTCGGTCAGGCCCAGGTCGGAGCGGTAGGCGCCGAGGAGGGCGGAGAACTGGTTGGCGCTCCAGCCGGACGCGGTCATCAGCCAGCCCGCGCGCAGCCAGTGGCGGGGCCCGGCGGCCGGGAGTGCCGGGGCGGCGGGCGCGTCGGTCCGGAGGGAAGGCGTCGTCATACCGGCCGTTCTACGGGAGGCCCCGGGTCCGGCGCCGCCGCCGTTCAGAATTCGTGAATGCGTACGAGCCGACGGGGGCTCCGGCCGTATCGTGGCGCCATGGATCTGCGGCGGCTGTCTTCTTTTCTGGCGGTGGTCGAGGAGGGCCACTTCGGCCGGGCCGCGGCCCGGCTGTTCCTGTCACCGGCCGCGGTGACCGGCCACGTCCAGCAACTGGAGCGGGAATTCGGGGCCCGGCTGCTGGAGCGCGGCCGGGGCACGGTGGTGCCGACGGCGGCGGGGCGGCGGCTGGTCTCGCACGCCCGGACGCTGCTGGCGGCGGTGAACGCGGCGGTCGAGGACGTCTCCGAGGTGGCCCTGGACAGCGGTCCGGCCGCGCGGGGGCTGCGGGTCGGGGTGATGGGCCACGGTTCGGCGGAGGTGACGCCCGCCGCGGTCAACGCCTTCCGGCGGGCGCGGCCCGAGGTGGAGCTGCGGCTGGTCCAGCTGAACTTCACGGAGCACTGCAGCGCGCTGCGCGAGGGCCGGGTGGACGTCGCGTTCGTCCGCCCGGCGATCGAGGCCGAGGACATCGATGTGGATGTGCTGACCACGGAGCGGCGGATCGTCGCGGTGTCGGCGGGTTCGGTGTACGCGGACGCCCGGCGGGAGGGGCTGCGCGTCGCCGATGTGCTGGATCTGCCGTATCTGCGGCTGCCGCGCCACACGCCGCGGCCGTTCACGGACTATCTCTACTTCGACGCGGGCGAGCGGCGGGCGCCGGACTGCGCGCTGACCCCGCAGGACGTGCTGACCAGCGTGGCCGCCGGGCGTGGGGCGGGCTCCGGGCTGGCGTCGTTCGCGCGGTACTACCCGTGGCCCGGGGCGGTGTACGTCCCGGTGCTGGATGCGGCGCCCGCGCACAGTGTGCTGGCGACGCGGGCCGGTGACCCCCATCCCGAGGTGCGGATCTTCCGGGCGCTGACGGTGGCGCTGGCCCGCGAGATGGCGCCGTTCGCGCAGCGGGGGCCGGAGGCGGGGTGAGCCGACGGCGGCCGGGGGCTGCCGCGGGGCGGGCGCGGCGCGGGGTCCGCCCGCCGGTGCCGTCGGTCCGTTCCGTTACGGCGTCAGTCGCGTTTGCAGATGCGGTCCAGGAGGTTGGCCGTGGCGCGCTGGATGCGGGGGTCGACATGGCCGGGGCGGTCCAGCGCCGGTGACCAGGCGAAGGTGCCGGAGGCGAAGACCAGGGCGCCGCTGGGGGCGCGGTAGAGCGAGGTCTCCTGGTGGCGGCGGTGGCCCTCGGTGTCGCGGTACGGGGAGTGGGCGAGCAGCACCCGGTCGGTGTGCTCGGGGAGGCTGGTGCGCGGGAAGTAGCGGTCGGCCTCGCCCGCGACCAGACCGGGGAGGGTGTCGCCCTCACCGGCGCCGGTGGCCTCCCACAGCCAGTGGGCGCCGTTGCGGACGACGAGCGGCGCGGGCTCCGGCACCCGGCCCGCGTACTGGACGCCCATCAGCCGCTGCTCGGGGTCGCCCACCTCGCGCCAGAGGGCGGGGCGGCCCGGACCCTGGCGTTTGCGGCAGCTGAGCAGCGCGTCGGGGCCGGAGGGTGACGGGGAGAGGTCGACCTTCCAGTACATGGTGTTGGCGGAGAGGAAGACCAGTGAGGTGCCCTGGTCGCGGGCGCGCTCGACGGTGCGGCGCATCGGCGTCGTCCAGTACTCGTCGTGGCCGGGGAAGATCAGGCCGCGGTAGCGGGACGGGTCGACGCGTCCGGCGTGCAGATCGCGGGCGTCGGCGTAGGCGAGGTCGTAGCCGTACCGCTCGGCCCAGCGGATGAAGTCGTAGGCGTGGCCGACGTGGAGCGGCAGTCCGGCACCGGCGTAGGGGCGGTCGAAGGAGACGGTGGTGGCGGCGTCCTGCTCGCCGAGGAGCGCGCCCTCCTCGTCCCAGGCGTGGTAGAGGCTGGCGCCGCTGCGGCCGTCCTCCGGGTAGAGGTTGTACGCCTGCCAGGTGATGTCCGGCAGCAGGAGCAGCAGATCGGCCGGGTGGTCGTCGCGGACGGTGAAGGGGATGTGGCTGCGGTAGCCGTCGGCGGTGGTCAGGACGGCGACGTAGGCGCCGAGATTCCAGTACGCGGGGACCTGGAGGCGCCAGGAGAGCCACCAGTGGTGGCAGGAGACGGTGCGCTCGGCGGCGAGCGGGGCGGGCTGGACGATGCCGGAGAGCCGCGGGCTGGTGGTGATCTTGAAGGCGCCGGCGCCGCCGTAGTGGCCGATGCGGTAGATGTCGATGCTGAACGGCTGCGGCGGATCGACCGAGACCCGGAAGTCGATGGCCTCGCCCGGGGCGACCGCGCCGGTGGTGGCGAACCCCTTGATCTGCCGGTGCACGTCGTCGGCGGTGCGCGGGCCGTTGTGCTTACGGGGCGGCGGGACCCGGGGGTCGCCGTGGGCGGTGGCCTGCTCGACGTACCAGGGCACGAGGTGGCCGGAGTCGAAGTAGGTCTCGCTGCCGCGCAGCCAGGGCAGCGGGCCCTGGCCGAACGGGTCCGTCACCGCGTGGGCGAGGGCGCCCGATTCCCAGCGCCTGATCTGATCCGTCCCCACCATCAGCTCCCCTCCCGCGTCCCCCGTGGGCCGGCCTGGTTCCGTACACCGCCGGTCGGACACCCGCGGCGGGCCGGCGTCGCGGGCCGCCCGCACAGAGCCGCTACGGCGTGCGGGACCGGCGCCGCGGAGTTCCTCCGAACCGACGCGGCCACTTCCAGCACATCACATTAAGCACTCAGTTCGTCACCCTTCGTCGCGAATTCAACGGACTTGACGAGAGAAACAACCCGACAGGTATACGGAACGGTGCCTTAGGGGGCGTAGAGGAAAGAGCGTTCGGATAGGGACGGGCGGCCGAGGAGGGGCGGCGAGGCCGGAAAGAGGGCCGCGGGGCCGGTGCCGTGACGCGGAACGCCGGGGCCCGGGGGCCGGGTGGGGCGCCCGGGACGGGCGGCGGCGCGGGCCCGGAGGCATCCGGGGCAGCGGGCGCCGCGGGGCCGGTGCGGGCCGTCGGCTGGGACGGGCGACAGCGGCGGGCAGGCCGGGCGTTCGGTGTGTTCGGTGTTCAGGGTGTGGGGCTCGGGATTCGGGATGTGGGCCCGGGATGCAGGTCCGGGGGGGCTCAGGGCAGGCGAACCGGTTTTTCCGGGCGGGCGCCTATGGTCGCGAGCCAGGCGCGGAGCGGGGCGGCGTCGCCGTCCTCGACGAGGCTGCGGACCGGGGTGCCGAGGTCGGCGCGGCGGGCGCCGTCGATCAGCAGGGCCGGGCCATCCAGCCAGTCGAGGCCGGGGGCGGCGCCCGCGGTGTCCACGGCGGCGCAGCAGACCATCGCCGTGACGTGGTCGGCGAGCAGATCGCGGCCGGTACGGGGCGGCTGGAGCGGGAAGAGCGGCAGCTCGCCGTCGGTGAGACCGTCCGCGCCGTCCGGCTCCGGCAGCTCCGGGAACTCCGGGAGGGCGGGCGGCTCGACGCTCTCCGCCGGGGAGCCGGGGCCGTCGGCCGCACCGGAGCGGTCCGTCGCCGGGGCGGCGGGCGCGTCCGTCGGCCCCGGCTGGGCGGCGCCTTTGGCGGCCGTGGTGCGGGCCTCGCGGGCCAGCTCCGCGTCCAGACGGGCGGCGACCAGGTCACCGGCCGTGGTGTCGCCGGAGAGGTGGTCGATGACCCGCTCCAGCGTCGGGCCCAGGGACGGGGCGGCGGGCGGCGGGGCCGTCGCGGTGGCCAGGGCGGACGGGGGGCGGGCCGGGCCGACGGCGGCGGAGCTGCCGGTCGCGGCCGCGGCGGGGCCCGCCACCGGGGTGGCCAGGGGCGCGGCGACGGGCGCCACGGCGTCCGGGCCCGTCCGCGGCGCGGTGGTGTCCGGCGTACGGGCCGGGCGGTCGTCGGGGCCGGGCGGGGGCGCGGCGGGCAGGTCGTCGAGGACGCGGTGGAGGCGGGCGGCCTCCAGGCGCCAGGTGCGGTCGACGACCTCGTCCGGATACTCGCCCCAGCCGACGGGCGCCCAGCCGGGACCGGCCGCCGCCGGGCCGCCGTGGAAGAGCCGGGCGGCCAGCAGGGAGGTCGCGCCGTCGATGACGCCGGGCTCCTCCAGGAGATCGCAGGCGGGCCGCTCACCGAGCCGGGCGGTGAAGCCGTCGGCCAGCCGGTCGCGGCGGGACAGCTCGGTGAGCGCGGAGACCACGCCGGAGTCCAGGTGCGAGGGCCAGCGGCCCAGCCGCCAGGCGGGCAGCGCGACGCGGGTCAGCAGCCGGTCCCACCCCGCGTACGCCAGACCGACCTGCTCCTGGGCGACGGTCCGCAGACGGTGGTCGACGTCCTGGGCGCGCTCGGACGCGGCGGCCGCCACGGCGCGCTCCATGAGCGTGGCGTGGTCGCGGCAGGCGCGGAGCATCAGATGGGCCACCCGGCCGACGAAGCGGAGCGCCGGGGCCCGTACGCCCCGGGCGCGGGCGGCGACGGCGACCGCGGCGTCCAGCCCGCGGATGAACCGGCGGGCCGCGGCTATGTCCGGGTCGGCCGCGGGGCCCGTACCGGCGACGACGGGGGCGAGCAGGGCGCGCAGCTCACCGACGCGCATCCACCACAGGAACGGGGAGCCGATGACCAGCACCGGGGCCGCCGTCCGCCGGGCGGTGCGGCGGGCGCCGCGGGGCGGGGCGAGCGCGCGGTGGGTGCGGTCCTCCAGCCAGCTGTCGCAGTCCGGGGTGAGGGCCAGGGCGGACGGTGCGGGGACGTCGAGGCGGTCGGCCAGCTCGCGGACCAGGCGGTGCAGGTCGGGTGCGGCCGTCTCGGGGACCGGGACGGAGGGGCTGAGCGCGGGCCTGGCCCCGGCGACGACCGCGCCGACCAGTGCGGCGAGCGCCAGCGTCAGCACCGCGACGCCGCAGGTGATCAGCCGGGCCAGGCCCCAGCCGGAATCCGCGGCGGCGTCCGGCGTGCCGAGGTGGCCGGTGGCGCCGCCGACCAGCAGCACCACGGCGACCGCGGCGGGGAGCAGCGCCACGGCGAGCGCCGCGCCGCGGATCCGCAGCACGGCCAGGGCACGGGAGCGCGCCGCGAGGGCGCCTGTTTCCGGACCTGCCATGAGCCTGCACCCCCTGCTGTCCTCGTGGAGACGGACGGAGACATCGGAGAGATCACGCGAATCGAGCCGAACAGCGGGAGCGCCCGGCGGCTCCGGTCCGCACGGGCACCGGGCCCGAGCCTTCGCGCGCTCCCCACCACTGTGGCACCGGCCACTGACATCGCAACGCCGGTGACCCACTTGCCGCACGTCCCCGTGGTCGCCGTACCGGAGAGCAGCACGGCGCACACAGAACGCTTGCGCGGCACCCTAGTTGGGGGCCCGGCTCCCGTCAGCAGCTCGCCGGATCGGTCACTCGATGGTATGGCTTTGGGCAGAGCCGGGAACTGTCTCCCGGCGGCCCCGGAAACCGGTGCCCGACGGCGTCCCGGCCCCGCCGCGGACCCCGTCCGACCGCTCCCGTAGCCGCTCCGGCGCACGCCCGGCGCGCCCCGGGCCCGCTCCCCCACCGCCGTGACCGCCCCCGTGCCCCGTCGGCACCCGACGGAGGGACGGGCCGAACGGACCGAACGCTCCCGAACACGCCGACGGCCCCGGTGCCACCGCCGCGGCGGGCGGGACCCCGGGGCCGTCCGGTGGTGCCGGACGGGGCGGCGTTACGCCTGCGCCCCCGCGTTCGCCTCCCGGTCCGCGTCCGCCGCGGCCTGGCGGGCGATGTCCGTGCGGTGCTGGGAGCCGTCCAGGGAGATCCGGCCGACGGCGCGGTAGGCGCGGTCGCGGGCGGCGGTGAGGTCGGCGCCGGTCGCGGTCACCGACAGGACCCGGCCGCCCGCGCTGAGGACCGCGCCGGACGCGTCCTGCGCGGTCCCGGCGTGCAGCACGTACGCCTTGGGGCCGTCCTGCTCGGCGACGGCGGCGAGGCCCTCGATGGGGTCGCCGGTGCGCGGGGTGCCCGGGTAGTTGTGCGAGGCGATGACGACGGTGACCGCGGCGCCGTCGCTCCAGCGCAGCGGCGGGACGGCGGCGAGGGTGCCGGTCGCGGCGGCGTGCAGCAGTCCGGCCAGCGGCGTCTTCAGGCGGGCCAGGACCACCTGGGTCTCCGGGTCGCCGAAGCGGGCGTTGAACTCGATGACCCGCACCCCGCGCGAGGTGATCGCCAGACCCGCGTAGAGCAGTCCGGAGAAGGGGGTGCCGCGGCGGCGCAGTTCGTCGACGGTGGGCTGGAGGACGGTGGCCAGGACCTCGTCGACGAGCTGCGGGTCGGCCCAGGGCAGCGGGCTGTAGGCGCCCATGCCGCCGGTGTTGGGACCGGCGTCGCCGTCGAGGGCGCGCTTGAAGTCCTGCGCGGGCTGGAGCGGGACGACGCTCTCGCCGTCGGTGATCGCGAAGAGCGAGACCTCGGGGCCGTCGAGGAACTCCTCGATGACGGTCTGCCCGCAGGCCAGCGCGTGCGCGCGGGCGACCGCGGCGTCCTCGGTGACGACGACGCCCTTGCCCGCGGCCAGCCCGTCGTCCTTGACGACGTACGGGGCACCGAAGGCGTCCAGCGCCGCGTCGATCTCCTCGGCGGTGGTGCAGACGTAGCTGCGGGCGGTGGGGACCCCGGCGGCGGCCATCACGTCCTTGGCGAACGCCTTGGAGCCCTCCAGCCGGGCGGCTTGCGCGGAGGGGCCGAAGACCGGGATGCCGCGTGCGCGGACCGCGTCGGCGACGCCCGCCACCAGCGGCGCCTCGGGGCCGACGACGACGAGTCCGGCCCCCAGGTCGGCGGCGAGCGCGGCGACGGCGGCGCCGTCCAGGGCGTCGACGGAGCGGAGTTCGGCCACCTCGGCGATACCGGCGTTGCCGGGGGCGCAGTACAGCGCGGTGACGTCGGGGTCGAGGGACAGGGAGCGGCACAGGGCGTGTTCGCGGGCGCCGCCGCCGATGACGAGGACCTTCACGGGTGGCAGCCTAGTCGCCCGGGGTTCCGGCCCGGCCCGGCGCCCCGTCCGGGAGCCCTCCCCGGCAACCCGGCGCCCACGGGGGCGGCAACTCTTTCGGGTGAGACGCCCGGTTGGCCTATACCCGATGGCAGGCCACTTCCGGCCGGGAATCCCGTGATCTTGGGGGCAAGCCCCACCGTTCGGCGGTAGGAAGGGGTGTTCGCATCCGCTTTTCCTACGCACCGGGCGCACCGTACGTAGCCGCAACGAGGGAGTCCACGGTTGAGTCAGCCGGAGATGCAGCCGGAGGGGACGCCCGGGGACGGCGGGCGGGGCCGGGAGCCGCGGCGCGCCTGGGAGCGGGCCGCCGCCCTGCTCGGGGCCCGCTCCCAGAGCCGCGGGCCCGGCGACCTGACCGGCCGGGCGTTCCCGCACGGCGACTGGGGCGAGCCCGCCGACCGGCTGGACGCGCTCTACGCGTGGACGGAGGAGAGCGCGCTGCGCGCCGCCGACTGGTATCTGCGCGACCGGCGCGGCAAGCGGCGTGCGGCGCGGGCGCTGCGCGCCGGGACCGCCGCCGGGGTCTCGGTGGGCGCCGCGCTGCCGCTGATCGATCTGGCGGGCGCCTGGCACGGCGGGGCGCCCTGGGAGTACGTGGCGCTGTTGATAGCCGCCGTCTGCGGGGGCTGTGACCGGTACTTCGGGGCGACGGCGGGCTGGATGCGGGACGTGGCGACGGCGCAGGCGATCCAGCGGCGGCTGGAGGCGTTGCAGTTCGACTGGGCGTCGGAGAGCGTGCGCGAGGTGCTGGGCCCGGCGGAGGGCACGGCGAGCGAGGCGGCGGAGCGGTGTCTGGGGGTGCTGCGCCGCTTCCACGAGGACATCGGGGAGCTGGTGCGGTCCGAGACCGGCGACTGGATGACGCAGTTCCGGGCCGGGCCGGTGCCGCGGGCGGACCGGTCGGCGCCGCCGTGGTCCGGGCCGCGGGCGGAGGCGCCGGGGCAGCCGGGCGGCGGGCGGTTCACGCTGCCGCCGGGCGCCCGGCCGAACATGCCGCGGCAGCGTCCGCCGGAGCCGCCGCGCTGACGGCCCCGGGGTGACCGCCCCGGACGCGCGTCCCGTCCGTCGCCGGGCGGGGCGCCGCGTCCGGGGTACGTCTCAGCTGAAGACGATCATGGAGCCCTGGCCGAGGCTGCGGGTGGCGGCCGCGTGCAGGCCGAGCCAGACGTGGCGTTCGCGGGCGAACGGGCCGTCGTCGGCGGGCGGGCTCACCGACGGTTCCTCCAGACCGGTGGGTCCGGACGGCGGCGCGGGCGGGGCCGGTGGGTTGGCCGGGTCGATGCCGAGGGCCGGGGCGACGAGTTCGAGGTCGCGCAGGAGTCCGTGGGAGGAGCCCAACGGGCCGCCGCCGTCGAGGAGTTCGTCGTTGGACAGCGGGTGCGGGAAGTCGACCGGGACGTACGCCCCGGCGTGGTCGTAGTGCCAGACCAGGTGCGACTGCTGGGCCGTCTGCTCGAACATCTCCAGCAACTGCTCGTAGTCGCCGCCCAGTTCGTCGACCGGGGTCACCTCCAGGCCGCACAGGCGCAGCAGGTAGGCGCGGCGCAGGAAGTGCAGTGCGTCGTAGTCGAAACCGGCGACCGGCGCCACGTCGCCGGAGAGCCCCGGCATGTAGCTGAAGACGGGGACCGGCGGCAGCCCGGCGTCCGTCAGGGCCTTGTCGTAGGCGGCGATCTCTTCGGAGAAGGGGTTGTCGGGGCTGTGGCACAGCACATCGACGAGGGGTACCAGCCACAGGTCACATGCCACGAGTGAGTGCTCGCTTCCGGTCGGGGCCACTGGCACGGCGCGCGTGTTGCGGAGAGGACGGGTGGAGAGAGGGCTTACGGAGGTCGGGAGGGGCGGGTGGGCGGTCCGCGGTGGCGGAGGCTTCGGCCGACGGTCGGGACAGCGTAGTGCTAGCCGGGCGTTCCCACGAGGGTGAGGGCGTGCGCGTTGTACTCGGCGATCAGCCGTTGTGCCTCGGCCGGATCGTGCCGGGCGACGGCCTCGGCGAGGGAGCGGTGGCCCTGCCAGAGCAGGCCGCGCAGCTCGTCCCGTTCGCGCAGCAGCGGGACGGCGAACATCCAGGTCTGCACCCGTAGGCGGTCCAGGAACTCCCGGATGTACGCGTTGCCGACCAGCCCGCCCAGCTCGCGCCAGAAGCGCAGGTCGTAGCCGATGAGGACGTCCAGGTCACCGGCGCGGGCGGCGCGTTCGGCCTCCTCGGCGCGGCGGCGCAGGGAGAGCAGGTCCTCGTCGGGCGGGCGCGGCATCCGGGCGCCGGGACCGCGGAAGATGCCCTCGACGACGAGGGTGCGGGCCTCGACCATGGCGCGGTAGTCCTCGGCGGTGAAGGCGCGGACCATGAAGCCGCGGTGTTCCTCGATGTCGAGCAGTCCCTGGGCGCAGAGGTCGAGGAGCGCCTCGCGGACCGGGGTGGCGGAGACGCCGTACTGCTCGGCGATCTCCTTCACCGTGAAGCGGTGGCCGCACGGCAGCCGCCCGGCCAGCACCTCGTCGCGCAGCGCATCGGCGATCTGCCGGCGCAGGGTGTTGCGCCGTACGACCGAGCCGGGCCAGTCAGCGGCCATGGTGTCCGTCCGTCCCCTTCGACGACCTGGTGCCGCACGGCGGGCGGGCGGCCCGTCCACGATAGGCGAGGGCCGTCCTGACCTGCCCGGGGGCCGGTACGGGGCGGTTTCGGGGCCGGTCCGGGGCCCCGCGCACGGGGCGCGCGGGGTCCGGGCGCGCGCCTCCCGGTGCGGGGTGTGCGCCGGGAGGCGGCGGGCCCGTACGGGCCGCTGTGCCGTCAGACGGTGTGGGCGTCCGCGGTCTCCAGGGCGGTGTCGAGGATCGCCAGCCCCTTCTCGGCCTCGGCGGCGGTGATGGTGCAGGCCGGAACGGCATGGGTGCGGTTCATGTTGACGAAGGGCCACAGGCCGCCGCGCTTGCAGGCGGCGGCGAACTCCGCCATCGGGGCGTTGTCGGCGCCGGACGCGTTGTACGGCACCAGCGGCTCGCGGGTCTCCTTGTTCCGCACCAGGTCGAGGGCCCAGAAGACGCCGAGGCCGCGGACCTCGCCGACGGAGGGGTGGCGCTCGGCCATGGCGCGCAGCGCGGGGCCGATGACCGTCTCGCCGATCTCCGCGGCGTTCTCCACGATCCGCTCCTCGGCCATCGCGTTGAGGGTGGCGACGGCGGAGGCGCAGGCCAGCGGGTGGCCGGAGTAGGTGAGGCCGCCGGGGTAGGGGCGGGTCTCGAAGGTCGCGGCGATCTCGGCGCTGATCGCGACGCCGCCGAGCGGGACGTAACCGGAGTTGACGCCCTTGGCGAAGGTCAGCAGGTCGGGGGTGACGCCGAAGTGGTCGGCGGCGAACCAGTGGCCGGTGCGGCCGAATCCGGCCATCACCTCGTCGAGGATGAAGACGATGCCGTGGCGGTCGCAGATCTCGCGGACACCGGCGAGGTAGCCGGGCGGCGGGACCATGATGCCCGCGGTGCCCGGGATGGTCTCCAGGATGATCGCGGCGATCGACTGCGGGCCCTCGAAGGCGATGGTCGCCTCCAGGTGGGCGAGGGCGCGCTCGCACTCCTGGGCCTCGTTCTCGGCGTGGAACGGCGAGCGGTAGAGGAAGGGGCCCCAGAAGTGGACGACACCGGCGGACGCGGTGTCCGAGGGCCAGCGGCGCGGGTCGCCGGTGAGGTTGATCGCGGCGGCGGTGGCGCCGTGGTACGAGCGGTAGGCGGAGAGGACCTTGGCCCGGCCGGTGTGCAGCCGCGCCATGCGGACCGCGTTCTCCACGGCCTCGGCGCCGCCGTTGGTGAAGAAGATCTTGTCGAGGTCGCCGGGGGTGCGCTCGGCGATCAGCCGGGCGGCCTCGGAGCGGACGTCGACGGCGAAGCCCGGGGCGATCGTGCAGAGCTTCGCGGCCTGCTCCTGGACCGCCGCGACGACCTTCGGGTGCTGGTGGCCGATGTTGGTGTTGACCAGCTGCGAGGAGAAGTCGAGGTAGCGGTTGCCGTCGTAGTCCCAGAAGTACGAGCCTTCGGCGCCGGCGACGGGCAGCGGATCGATCAGGCCCTGTGCGGACCAGGAGTGGAAGACGTGCGCGCGGTCGGCGGCCTTCACGGCCGCGCCGGTGGCGGCGGAGGGGGCGGGGGGCGTCGTGGTCACGGTCAGTACCTCGGATCGGTCGCTCGGGTCCGCCGGGGACAGGCGCGGCGAACCTCTCCACCCTAGGGATCACCGGTCGCCCGCCGGTACCGACAGTCTGTACGGCAGCCGCGGCGGGCGCGGACACTCTGTCGACGTGCGGGGACGGGCGCCGGAGACGGCCGGGACGGCGGGGGAGCCGGGGGCGCGCGGGGCCCGGGTGCGCGCCGGGGCCGGGCGCCCGGTGACGGCGGGTCGGCGGTCCGTCGCCGGGTGCCCGGCCCGCGCCCGCCGTTTCCGGGGCGCGCCGGGCGTGACACGGTACGTGCATGCCACATCTTCTTGTTGTCGAGGACGACCCCCAGCTGCGCGGCGCGCTGGTGCGGGCGCTGCGCGACCGGGGGCACGCCGTGGCCACCGCGGCGAGCGGCATGTCCGGGCTGGACGCCGCCGTCACCGACCGCCCCGACCTCGTCGTCCTGGACCTCGGTCTGCCGGACGTCGACGGGACGCAGGTGCTGCGGATGCTGCGCGCGGTCAGCGACGTCCCGGTGATCGTGGCGACCGCCCGGGACGACGAGCCCGACATGGTCGCGGTGCTCGGGGACGGCGCCGACGACTACATCGTCAAGCCGTTCGGCGCGGCCCAGCTGGACGCCCGGATCAAAGCGGTGCTGCGCCGTCTGGGCACCGCCGAGCCGGAGCCCGCGGTACGGATCGGGGAGCTGGTCCTGGACGCCGCGGCCCGCGAGGTGACGCTCGCCGGGGCGGCGCTGGACCTCACCCCGCGCGAGTTCGACCTGCTGGCGTACCTCGCGCGCCGCCCCGGCCAGGTGGTCTCCCGCCGTGAGCTGCTCGCCGAGGTCTGGCAGCAGCCGCTGGGCGGCGCCGACAAGACCGTGGACGTCCATCTGTCCTGGCTGCGCCGGAAGCTGGGCGAGACGGCGCAGCGGCCGCGCTATCTGCACACGGTCCGGACGGTCGGCGTGAAGCTGGCGGCGCCCGAGGAGGCGGCGGGGCCGGACGACGCGGCGGACGCGGGCCGCCCCTCCCCCGGCCGGGCGTAGCCGTGCGCCGCAGCATCCTGCTGGTCACCGCGGCGACCACCGCGCTGATCCTCGCCGCGCTCCTCGTCCCGCTGTCGCTGCTGGCGCGCAGCCACGCCGCGGACCGGGCGACCGCCGACGCCACCTCGCGGGCGCACGCCCTCGCCGCCGGGCTCGGGAAGACGCTCGCCGCGGGCTCCGGGGCGGCCCCGTCCGACCGGTCCGGCGCGGAGGCGCTGGTCACCGCGGCCAACGGCCCGGGGCTCCCCCGCACCTCGGTGATCCTCGGGAACGGCACCGTCCTCGGGCCCCCGGCGCCGGTCTCCGACGCGGTCCGGCTGGCGCGTTACGGGCGGGCGTTCACCTACGAACCGTCCGGCGGCGGCCGCACCGTGCTGCTGCCCGTCCAGGGCGTCGTCGGCGGCACCGCCGTCATCCACATCGCGATCGGCGACGACCGGCTGTACGACGGGACGCTCGCCTCGTCGCTGGGGTTCGCCGGGCTCGGCGCCGGGCTGATGGTGCTGGGGCTGCTCTTCGCGGACCGGCTCGGGGCCCGGCTCGTCGGCGCCACCCGGCGGCTCTCCGCGGTCGCCGACCGGCTGGCCCGCGGCGATCTGACGGCCCGCGCCGAACCGTCCGGACCGCCCGAACTCCGGCTGGTGGCCCGCGAGCTGAACCATCTCGCCGAGCGCATCCAGACCTTCCTGACCGCCGAGCGGGAGAACGCAGCCGACCTCGCGCACCGGCTCCGTACGCCGGTCGCCGCGCTGCGGCTGGACGCCGAGGGGCTGCGGGACCCGGCGGAGGCGGAGCGGATCGGGGCGGGCGTGGCGGCGCTGGAGCGGAGCGTCGACGAGGTGATCCGGACCGCCCGCAAGCCGCTGCGGGAGGACCGTTCGGGCCCGCCGCGCGCCGATCTCGCCGCCGTGGTGGCGGACCGCGCCGCCTTCTGGCTGCCGCTCGCCGAGGACCAGGGCCGCACCCTGGAGTGCGCGCTCCCGGACGGCGCGGCGGACGGGGTGCCGGTCCGGGTGGAGGGGACGGAACTGGCCGCCGCCGTGGACGCGTTGCTCGGCAACGTCTTCGACCACACCCCGGAGGGCACCGGCGTCCGGCTCGCGGTGGTCCGCGCCCCGGACGGCGACGGCGGTCGGCTCACCGTCGAGGACGACGGCCCCGGCTTCCCCGAGGGGCACGTCCCCGAGCGCGGACGCAGCGGCGGCGGCTCCACCGGTCTCGGTCTGGACATCGTCCGCCGCGCCGCCCAGGAGGCGGGTGGCACGGTGGAGTTCACCCGCGCCCCCGGCGGCGGCGCCCGGGTGACGGCCGCGTTCGCCGGGGACGGTCCGCGGACCGGGCGGGCCGCACGGAGCAGGGCCGGTGCCCGTACGGGATCCCGTACGGGCACCGGGTCGGGCGGCGCCCCGGAGCGCGGGGCGCGCCGCACGGGGCGGGGCGGCTGAGGGCGCGGTCGGGGCGGGGCGCCCGGGCCGCGCGCCGGTCAGCGGGCCGGGAACGGCGTCCGCGCGGTGGGCTGCCCGCGGTGGGCGGCGAGGTCCGGGCGGAGGGCGGCGAGGGCGCCGCAGTACTTGGTGAACGGGGCGGCGCGCAGCCCGTAGCCGTGCAGCAGACGGTCGGCCTCGGAGAGCGGGGCGGTGGTCTTCGTCTCGACGAGGACCAGCCCGCCGTCGGCGCGGACGCTGCGGCCGGTCCGGGCGTCCTCGCCGACCAGCGCCACGTCGCAGGTGATGCGCTGGCCGTCGGCGACGAAGGTGGCGCGCTGGTGGTCGGTGGTGAGCGAGGGGTCCAACTCGGCGGGGGCGTCGATGCCGTAGGCGCGGTCGAGGACGTCGGCGAGGAAGTCGCGCTGGCCGGTGCCGAGCGCCGCGTCGTGCGGCCGGAGCGGGCGGCGGTGCTTGACGGTCCGGCCGCCGTCGCCGCTGAGCTTGACCTCGAACTGCCGCTCCCCGGTGTCCCGGTAGAGCCGCTCGCGGATCTTGAAGCGGCCGCCGCGGTCCTGCTGGTGGTCGTGGAAGGAGCGCAGGTCGGGGGTGTCGAAGTAGACGGAGCGGTAGCGGAACCAGCGGCGGCCGTTGATGCAGAGCGCCGCGAACGGGCCGCCGGGGCGGCGCCGGTCGGTCAGCTCGGCGGCGAACTCGGCGAAGACGTCGACCGGCACCAGGTAGCGGCTGTCGTACCGGGTGAGGAGGGCGGCGCGCTCCTGGACGTCGGTGAGCGGGACGGGGCGGGCGGCCATGGCGGCGCGGGCGAGGGCTCGTACGGCGGGGATCACGCGGGTCTCCTTGGCGTCGGTGCTGCGGGGGCCTGCGGCGGGGCGGAACCGGAAGGCGGACGTCGGGGGGTCGGGACGGACGGTTCGGGCGGCGCCGTTCCGGGGCGGGTGGCCCGCCGGGCGGGGGCCTCCGGTGGCGTGCCCGGTCCGGGCCGCCCGGAGAAGGCGCCGGGTAGCAGGCCGCATACCCGCTTTCCGGCACCGGGCACCCGACCGACCGTCCGGATATCGGGACAGGAGGGGGAAAAGTCCGTGCCCGTAAGACACCGGATCGGGGCATTTCCCTACCCGCCGGTGGCGGGTGTTCCCGCGCGGGCCGGTGGGGGTGCCGGTCGCATCGGCCGAGGTCCCCGGCGTCTCCATGGCGTTCCCCCCTTCCGTTCCGGTGCGGCGGTCCGTGCGGCGGCCCCGTCGACCGCTCTCCGATACGTCCGCACGCTAGGCAGCCGCGGGTTAAGCGCGCCCCCTCCCCGGGTTAAGCGCGCCCCTCTCCCGGGCGTCGTGCGGCGGCGGGGCGCGCTCCGTCGGGTGCGCGCCCCGGGCACGGTCGGACGGTCGATATCCTCGGGGCGGCTCCGGGGGTGGCTTCGGGGGAAAGGGCGGCGATCGTGGAACTGCACCCGGGACGCGCGGGACGGCCGGTACGCACCGGTGGGCCGGTGCCGCTCAGGGACCAGGACCCCCGCCGGATCGGCGACTACCGCCTGATCGGGCGCCTCGGGGAAGGCGGCATGGGCCATGTCTACCTGGCCCGTTCGGACCGTGGCCGCACGGTCGCGGTGAAGCTGGTCCGCGCCGAACTGGCCGGTCAGGAGGAGTTCCGTACCCGCTTCCGGCGCGAGGTGCGGGCCGCGCGGCGGGTCGGCGGCGAGTGGACCGCCCCGGTCCTGGACGCCGACACCGAGGCCGAGACGCCGTGGGTGGCCACCGGGTACATCGCCGGGCCGTCCCTCCAGCAGACCGTCGGCGGCGGCACCAAACTGCCCGAGCGGACCGTCCGCATCCTGGCGGCGGGGCTGGCCCGCGCGCTGGAGTCGGTGCACGCCGCGGGCATCATCCACCGCGACCTCAAACCCTCCAACGTCCTGCTGACCCTCGACGGCCCCCGCGTCATCGACTTCGGTATCGCCCGGGCGCTGGAGGCGGTGACCGACCACGGTGTGACGCGCACCGGCGAGGCCGTCGGCTCACCCGGCTTCATGGCGCCCGAGCAGGTCCGCGGCGACGATCTCACCCCCGCCTGCGACGTCTTCTGCCTCGGCTCGGTGCTGGCGTACGCGGCGACCGGGCGCTCCCCGTTCGGTACGCCGGAGAGCCAGGTGCACGCCGTGATGTACCGCATCGCGGAGGCGGAGCCGGATCTCGCGGCGGTGCCCGAGCGGCTGCGCCCGCTGGTCTCCGCCTGTCTGGCGAAGGACCCGGCCGCGCGGCCCTCCCCGGCGCAGCTGGTCGCCTGGGCCGAGCGGGACACGGCGGCGCTCGCCGGTCCGGCGGCGGACGACGAGCCGTGGCTGCCCGGCGCGCTGGTCGCACGGCTGGGCCGCGGCGCCGTGGAGTTGCTGGAGGCCGAGCACCCCGAGGCCGGTGCCGGACCGGCGGCGGAGGCGGAGCCCGCCCCGGCGCCGCGCCGACGCCGCCGCGGCGCCGTCACCGCGCTGGCCCTCGCCGCCGCGGTGGCGCTGGCCGGAGCCGGGGCGGGCGGGGCGTACTTCCTGCTGCACAGCGACCGCGCGGCGGCGGAGAACAACGACTCGGCGGGCAGCAGCACGAGCGGGACGCAGACCGGCGGGATCCCGGCGGCGTTCCTCGGCACCTGGGAGGCGTCGGCCGACGGCTCGGCGGACGTCCGCCGGTTCACCCTCACCCAGGGCGCGGCCGGGGACACCGTGATGACGATGACCGCGTCCGGCGCCGCCTACAGCTGCACCTTCTCCGCGGCGCTCCGCTCGGCGGGCCCGCCGGTCCGGCTGGGGCCCTCGCGGGTCGTCTCGGGTCCGGCCACCAGTTGCCGTCCGGGTGAGCCGAGCACGCTGGAGAAGACCTCCGAGGGGGTGCGCCGCTCCTTCGACGGCGGGGGCGGGGCGCCCGCGCTGACGTACCACAAGGTGCGGTGAGCCGGGCGTCCGTTTCGCCTGCGGTGGGGGAAATCCGCCGGTCAGAGCGGGTGCCCCGACACCCGTGCGGCCACCGATCGTTCTCCCGTCGTAACGACTTGGCGGCCGGTGTGCGATCCGGGTGCACCTACGCTCGGGAGGGGCGCCGGACGACGGCGGCGGGCACGGCAACGACACGGGAGGCGCCCGGATGGAGGGCCTGCGCGGGCTGACGCCCGGCGATCCGGCGTGGATCGGGGACTACCGGCTGCTCAGCCGGCTCGGCAGCGGCGGTATGGGCCGGGTCTACCTCGCGCGCTCGGAGGGCGGCAGGACCGTCGCGGTGAAGCTGATCCGCACCGAGCTGGCGGCCGAGCAGGAGTTCCGGGACCGTTTCCGGGCCGAGGTGGCGGCCGCGCGGAAGGTCGGCGGTCGCTGGACGGCGCCGGTCCTGGACGCCGACACCGAAGCCGCGGTGCCGTGGGTCGCCACCGGCTACATCGCCGGTCCCACGCTGAGCGAGGTGGTCGGCGGCGGCTTCGGCAGGAGCGGACTGCACGGCCCGCTCCCGGAGTACGCACTGCGCCGCCTCGCGTACGGGCTGGCCTGTGCGCTGATCGACATCCACGGCGTGGGGCTGGTCCACCGCGATCTGAAGCCCTCCAACGTCCTGCTGACCATCGACGGTCCCCGGGTCATCGACTTCGGTATCGCCCGGGCGCTGGACGCGGTCGGCGAGCAGACCCAGCCGGGCGCCGGGACGGTCGTCGGCTCGCCCAGCTTCATGTCGCCCGAGCAGGTCCAGGGCCACCGGGTCGGTCCGGCGAGCGATCTGTTCTGCCTCGGCTCGGTGCTGGCGTACGCGGCGACCGGCCGGGCGCCGTTCGGCAGCATGGACTCCGGTGTGCACGCCGTGATGTTCAACATCGCCCAGGAGCAGCCGGATCTGACGGTGGCGCCCGAGGGCCCGGTGCGGGAGCTGATCCGCGCCTGTCTGGCCAAGGAGCCGCAGGACCGGCCGACGCCCGAGGAGATCGCCGCCCGGATAGATCCGCTGCGCGACGGCGATCCGGCCGCGCCCTGGCTGCCCGCCGGACTCATCGCCCATCTGGGCCGCCATGCGGTACGCCTCCTCGACACGGACACCCCGCCCGGCGCCCCGCACCGCACGGCGCCGCCGCCCCGGCACCCGGTCACCGCGGTGGACGCGGAGGCGACGGTACGGCCCGGGCGGCAGACGCCCGCCGGGCCGCCGCTCGTCCCCGTCGAGGGCGCGCCGACCGCCGTCCCGGGCGCCACGGCCGTACCGCGCCCGGCCGACGCGGACCCCGGTGTCCCGCGGCGGCGGCGCCGACGGCGGGTGCTGCTGATCGCCGCGGCCGTGTGCGCGGTGGCGGCGGGGGCGTTCGCGTTCCCCGCGCTGCGCGGCGGGGGCGGCGCGGACGGCGACGACTCCTCCGACATCACCGACCGCTACGTCGGCGTGTGGGCCGGGCCGGTGCTGCGCGACGGTGTGCCCACCGGGCAGCGGCGCCGGTTCGTGATCAGCCACGGCAAGGTCGGTGAGGTGGTCGCCAACAGCACCAGCCTCGGCGGGACGTACGAGTGCCGCAGCGACGCCAAGCTGGTCTCGGTCCGGGACGGGGAGGACCGGCCCGCGCTGCGGCTGGACACCAAGGTCGTCCGGTCCCTGCCGCCCGGCCGGTGCGCCGCGCTCGGCGAGCACACGCTCCGGCCCGGGCCCGACGGCACGCTCCGGTGGGCGGCGGCGGGGCGCGATGCGACGCTGCGCCGCATCGCACCGGCGGCGGAGCGGGTGCCGGACGGCTTCCTCGGCGCCTGGGAGCGGCCGACCGGCGGCGGCTCGAAGCAGCGGCTGACGATCACCCGCTCGCCGGTGGGCAGCCAGGTCGCCACGCTCGTCGCCACCGGCCCCGAGGGCAGCTGCACCGCGCACGCCGATCTCTACGCCGGGGGGAACCAGCTGGTCATCGGCCCCACGGTGGTCGATCACGCCGGGCCGCAGTGCCGCCCGGGCCACTCCTCCGTACTGCGGCTCACCGGCACCGGCGACCTCCGCCGCGACTTCCTCGGCCGCGATCTGCGCCCCCGGAACTACTCCCGCGCGAGCTGAGCGCCCCGGCCCCGAGGTCGTTGTTTCACGTGAAACGGCAAGCGGGGTACGGGAGTTGGCGTTTCACGTGAAACAGTGAGCGGCACACAGGGTCCGCCGTTTCACGTGAAACCTGCCTCCCCGCAAGGGAGTTGATGTTTCACGTGAAACGGCCGGGCCGGTGGACAGGATGCGTCCACCGGCCCGGCCGGTCAGCTCACCGGGGCGGCCCGCAGGCCGCCCCGCGGGGCTCAGGAGAGGAAGGAGTTGATCTCGATCGTCTCGTCACGGCCGGGGCCGACACCGATCGCGGAGATCGGTGCGCCCGACATCTCCTCCAGCGCCTTCACATACGCCTGCGCGTTCTTCGGCAGGTCGGAGAAGGTCTTGGCCTTGGTGATGTCCTCGGACCAGCCCGGCAGCATCTCGTAGATCGGCTTCGCGTGGTGGAAGTCGCTCTGGCTGTAGGGCAGCTCCTCGACCCGCTTGCCGTCGATCTCGTACGCGACGCAGACCGGGATCTGCTCCCAACCGGTGAGCACGTCGAGCTTGGTGAGGAAGAAGTCGGTCAGACCGTTGACGCGGGTGGCGTAGCGGGCGATGACCGCGTCGAACCAGCCGCAGCGGCGGTCACGGCCGGTGGTGACGCCCCGCTCGCCGCCGATGGTGCGCAGCGCCTCGCCGTCCTTGTCGAACAGCTCGGTCGGGAACGGACCGGCGCCGACGCGGGTGGTGTACGCCTTCAGGATGCCGATGACGCGGTTGATCTTCGTCGGTCCGACGCCCGCGCCCGTGCAGGCGCCGCCCGCGGTCGGGTTCGAGGAGGTGACGAAGGGGTACGTGCCGTGGTCGACGTCGAGGAGGGTGCCCTGACCGCCCTCGAAGAGGACGACCTTGCCGTCGTCGATCGCGTTGTTCAGCAGCAGCGTGGTGTCGGCGACGAAGCCCCGGAGCTGGTCGGCGTAGCCGAGCATCTCCTCGACCACCTGCTCCGCGGCGATCGCGCGGTGGTTGTAGAGCTTGGCCAGCACCTGGTTCTTGACGTCGAGGGCCGCCTCGACCTTCTGGTGCAGGATCGACTCGTCGAAGAGGTCCTGCACCCGGATGCCGGTGCGGTTGATCTTGTCGGCGTAGGTCGGGCCGATGCCGCGACCGGTCGTACCGATCTTGCGCTTTCCGAGGAAGCGCTCGGTGACCTTGTCGACCGTGATGTTGTACGGCGTGATCAGGTGCGCGTTGCCGCTGATCAGCAGCTTGGACGTGTCGACGCCGCGCTCGTTGAGTCCGCTCAGCTCGGAGAGCAGGACCGCCGGGTCGACGACGACGCCGTTGCCGATGACCGGGGTACACCCCGGCGAGAGGATTCCGGAAGGGAGGAGGTGCAGCGCGTACTTCTGGTCGCCCACGACGACCGTGTGGCCGGCATTGTTGCCGCCCTGGTAACGCACCACGTAGTCAACGGACCCACCGAGCAGATCGGTGGCCTTTCCCTTGCCCTCATCACCCCACTGAGCACCGAGCAGCACAAGTGCGGGCACAGGCGTACACCCCTTCCGGGCGGGGCATGTCCAACGTGCGTGGATGGCGTGAGCATGCGGTCGCACGCGGATGTCATCACTGCAGCCGTCGAACCGGTGCCCCGGAATAGACGAAGCCCCTGGCGCAATAGCGCAAGGGGCTCTTGCACCGAGATGCTACCTGAGGAAGGACCGAGGTGTCGGCGCAGCCTTCTGGGCACTCTTCATCGGACTCCGTCCGGGGGACCCCTCTGCTCGTGGTCATCGACCCCGCAGCCCGCACCGCGGACGGTGAGTCCGTCCGTATCGCCAAGGACGTGCTGTGCGCGGGCGCGGGCGCGAAAATCTGCCTTCCGGACGGCCCCGAGGAGTTCGCCCGGGCGCTCTCCCGGCGGGGCCGCAGGCGGCCGGTGGTGATCGGCGACGACCGCGCGCTGCGCTTCGCCGTCGGCGTCCTCCACAAGGAACGGGAGCTGGCGCAGGTCGCCGTGTCGGTGGTGCCGGTCGGCACGGCGGACGCGGTGACGCTCAGCCGGGCGCTGGGTGTGCCGACGGACACGGTGGCCGCGGCCCGGACCGTCCTGGACGGCGACGCCCGCCCCCTCGATCTGCTCACCGACGACAGCGACGGCATCGTCCTGGGCGGGCTGCGCATCCCGTACGCCGACGGCGCCGCACCTGCCGGAACGCATCCGGCGGGCGGTCGCCCGGCCACCGCGCCCGCGGCACCGGCGGCGCACGGGGAGGGCGGCGGGGCGTCCTGGTGGCGTCCGGCGGCCCGTACCGCGCGGGCCGCGCTGTCGGCGCTCGCCGCGCAGGCCACCGGCCGGGAGCGGCGGGCGGTGCCGGGGCAGCGGCTGCGGATCGAGGCGGACGGTGTGCTGCTGGCCGATCTGGACCAGCCGGTGCACCAGGTCCGTGTGGTGCCCGGCCCCCGCTCCGGGGACGACGGGACGGACGCCGGGGCGCCCGCCGCGGGCGACGGTCTGGCCGAGGTGGTGGTGGACCGCCCCGGCGACGACCGGCCGCTGCGGGCCCGCGCCCGGGCGGTGACGGTCTCCGGCCCGGACTTCCGCTACCGCGCGGACGCGGTGGTCGGCGGCCCGGTCCGGACGCGTACCTGGACGGTGCAGCCGGGCGCGTGGTGGCTGACGCTGCCACGGGAGTGACCGGGGCGGCGCACCGGAGTGACGGCGGGGCCGTGCCGGGCGGGGCGCCTTGCCGTCCACAGCCTGTGGACGGTTTCACGTGAAACCTGCGCCGGGCCCGACCGCGCGTGCGAGGGCCCGCCCGCTGCGGGCCGCCCGCGCACAGGCTCCCCGTCCCCCTCAGCCGCCCGGCGTCACCAGCCGCGCCTCGTACGCGAAGACCGCCGCCTGGGTGCGGTCCCGCAGGCCGAGCTTCACAAGGATGCGGCTGACGTGGGTCTTCACCGTCGACTCGGCCACCACCAGATGCTCGGCGATCTCGCCGTTCGACAGGCCCTGGGCGACCAGGACCAGCACCTCCGTCTCCCGTTCGGTCAGCTCGCCGATGCGCTCCTGGGCGGGCGCGCGGGGCGTGCCCAGCCGGGAGAACTCCGAGATCAGCCGCTTGGTGACGGTCGGTGCGAGCAGCGCCTCGCCGGAGGCGACGACCCGGACGCCGTCGGCGAGCTGCCCCGCCGAGGCGTCCTTGAGCAGGAAGCCGCTCGCCCCGGACCGGAGCGCCTGGTAGACGTACTCGTCGAGGTCGAAGGTGGTCAGCACCAGCACCTTCGCGTCCGCGTCGGCGGCGACGATCTCGCGGGTGGCCTCCAGGCCGTTCATCTCCGGCATCCGGATGTCCATCAGGACGACGTCCGGCCGCAGCTCCCCGACCTTGGCGACGGCCTGCCGTCCGTCCACCGCCTCGCCGACCACCTCGATGTCCGGCATCGCGTTGAGCAGCACCGAAAAGCCCTCGCGGACCATCACCTGGTCGTCGACGATCAGCACCCGGATCATGACTGCGCCTCCCCCGCGGCGGAGACCGGAAGGAACGCCGCGACCTCGAACCCGCCGTCCTCGGTGTGGTCGGCGGTCATCTCCCCGCCCAGCATCTGCACGCGCTCCCGCATCCCGAGCACGCCGTGGCCCGCGCCCGGTGACGGGGTGGCGAGCCGACTGGGCTTGCCGTTGACGATACGCAGCCCGATCCCGCCGAGCACATACGAGACCTCGACGCGCGCCTCGGCGCCCGGCGCATGGCGCAGCGTGTTGCTCAGCGCCTCCTGGACGATGCGGTACGCGGACAGCTCCACGCCCTGTGGCAGCGGACGCGCCGCGCCGGTGACGACCGCCTCGACGGTCAGCCCGGCGCCGCGCACGCTCTCCAGCAACCCGTCGAGCTGGGCGAGGCTCGGCTGCGGCGCCTCCGGATCGTTCTCGGCGAACGCGTCCGGGTCCTCGGAGCGGACGACGCCGAGGATGCGGCGCAGCTCGGTGAGCGCGGCGACGGCGTTCTCCCGGATGGTGGCGAACGAGGTCGCCAGCTCCGGCGGGGTGTGCTCGACGCGGTACGGCGCGGCCTCGGCCTGGATGGCGATGACCGACATGTGGTGCGCGACGACGTCGTGCAGCTCCCGGGCGATGGTGGCCCGCTCCTCCAGCAGCGTGCGGCGGGAGCGCTCCTCCGCGGTGACCGTCTGCGTCTCGACGACGTGCCGCCGCTCCTCCCGCCAGGCACGGACCGCCGCGGCGGCGGTGAGGATGAACGCCGAGGGCACCGCGAGCGCGAACAGCTCGCGGTAGCCGAAGCCACCGGTCGCCGTCGACAGGATGCCGCCGGCCACGATCGTGACCACCCACATCTCCAGCGCCAGGCGCGGCCGGGTCCGCAGCACGACCAGCGCCATCACCACGACATGGGTGGGCAGCGACACCATCGGCCAGGTCGCGTCGTAGGCGCCGAAGGCGGTGTCCAGCATCGCGAGGCCGAACCCGGCGAACGACACCCAGAACGCGCCGACCGGGCGGAAGAGGACGAGCACCACCGGGGCGGCGACGAGCAGGCTGAAGCCGAGGGAGGACGGGGTGTGGAGGAAGCCGTAGGAGCCGCCCCGTTCGAGCGTGGCGGAGATGCCCAGCAGGAAGTTGGCCACCGCGGCGCAGACCAGCACGATGTGCGGCGCCCAGCGCCCGTAGTGCCGGACCCGCTTCGGCAGCCGCTGCCGCCAGCCCGGGACGGCGGGGTCGTCGAGCGGCAGCATCGGGCGGAAGGCGAAGGCGTCCTCGAAGAGGTCCTTGCGCAGCAGGTGCAGTGCGCCACGGGCTATCCGGGCCTCGGTACGCAGGGCGTCCTGCGGCTGGGTGTCTTTCACCCCACCAAGGTAAGCAGGACGCCCCGCGGAATCGTCCCCACCGAAGGGGATCTGCCGAGGTCCGCCTCAAGTACTACGCGGTGTGCACGGTCGGTCTCAGCAGCCGCCGCACACCGCACCCAGCAGGGTCCGGAACGCCGCGGCGGACGGGACGAACGGCGCGTAGTGCCCCACCCCGGGCAGTTCCCGCAGCGCCACCTCCGCCCCGGCGGCCCGCGCCGCGGCGGCGAAGCTCCGCGAGAGCTGCGGCGGCACGTCCGGGTCGTCCGTCCCGTGCAGCACGGTGACCGGGACGCCCGCCGGGGGATGCCGTACGGGGTCGGCGGCGGCGAGGCGGTCGGCGAAGCCGGGGCCGTCGCCGAGCAGCGCGGCGACGGCGTGGTCGCTCAGCCCGAGGCGGTGCGCCGCCGCGAGATCGGCGACCGGCGCGACCGCCACCACCCGCCCGATCCGCCCGGCCGCGCCCCGCGCCGCGGTCAGCAGCACCAGCTGCCCGCCCGCCGAGTGCCCGACGAGCACCGGCGCGGGCGCCGGACCCTCCGCAGCCCAGGCCGCGGTGGCCGCCGCGACGGCCGCCGCCACGTCGTCGAAGGTCCGCTCCCCGCCGCCGCCCCCGCCGACCCGGCGGTACTCGGCGAGTGCGACGGGCAGCCCGCGCCGGGCCAGTTCCGCGGCGGCCGGGGAGAGGTGCGTCCGGTCGTACGCGGCGCGCCAGAACCCGCCGTGCACCAGGACGACGTGCGGCCCGCGGGCGGTGCCGGGCGCCGGGTCGTACAGGTCGACGCGCTGGTCGGGATGGGGCCCGTACGTCACGGAGCGGTGCGGCGCCACCGGGGCGAGCCCCAGCAGCGCCGCCTCCTCGTCGGCGACGCTCACGCGGCGGGGCCGTCCGGCGCCGGACCGTCGCCGCCCTCGGCCGGACCGTCGCCGCCGGTGCCCGCCCCGGAATCCGCCCCGGTCTCCGCCGGGCGCTCGCGCAGCACCTCGCCCAGGATCCGGGCGGCGCGCTCCACATCGGTGAAGGAGGTGTAGAGCGGCGTCAGCCCGAAGCGGAGCACATCCGGTTCGCGGAAGTCGCCGACCACCCCGCGCCGGATCAGCTCCGCCATCACCTCGCCCGCCCCGGCACACTCCAGCGACACCTGGCTGCCGCGCCGCGCATGCTCGTACGGCGTCACCGAGCGGACCTCGCCGGGCGGGACGTACGCGGCCACACAGTCGAGGAAGAAGTCGCTCAGCGCCAGGCTCTTGGTGCGGACCGCCTCGACGGTGACGCCGTCCCAGGCGTCCAGCGCCGCGTCCAGCGCCAGCAGCGAGAGGATGTCCGGGGTACCGACGCGGCCCCGGGTGATGCCCTCGGCCGGTTCGTAGCGCGAGGCCATGCCGAACGGTTCCACGTGCGAGTTCCAGCCCGGCAGTGGCGAGTCGAACCGCTCCTGGAGGCTCTCGCGGATGTAGAGATACGCGGGCGCGCCGGGCCCGCCGTTGAGGTACTTGTACGTGCAGCCCACCGCGAGGTCGACGCCGTGCGCGTCCACCCCGACCGGCAGCGCGCCCGCGCTGTGGCACAGATCCCAGACCGCCAGCGCGCCCGCGGAGTGCAGCGCGGTGGTGATGCCGGGCAGGTCGTGGAGGCGTCCGGTGCGGTAGTCGACGTGGTTGACCAGCGCCAGCGCGGTCCGTTCGGTGACCTCGTCGGCGATCCGCGCGGGCTCCACCGGGCGCACCGCCAGGCCCGTCAGCCGCGCCGCGGAGCGGGCGATGTAGCCGTCGGTGGGGAACGTCGTGGCGTCGACGAGGATCTCCGTACAGCCGGGACCGGCCATCCGGACGCCCGCGACGACCGCCTTGAAGACGTTGACGCTGGTGGAGTCGCCGACCACGACCCGGCCCGGCGCGGCGCCGATGAGCGGGGCGATACGGTCGCCGATCCGCTCCGGCGCCTCCCACCAGCCGCCCTCGGTCCAGGACCGGATGCGCAGCTCGCCCCACTGCCGGGCGACGGCGTCGGCGACCTTGTCGGGGACGGAGCGGGGCAGCGCGCCCAGGGAGTTGCCGTCGAGGTAGACGGTGTCGTCGAGGACGAAGCGGTCGCGGATCGGGGCCAGCGGGTCGGAGGCGTCGAGGGTGGCGGCCTCCGCACGGTGGTCGCGGGGCGCCTGGGGCTCGTGGTTCTCGCGGTGATCAGACATGGCTGCGTGCCGTCCAGAGCTCGGGGAAGACGTTCTTGCGGGCCCGCTTCTCCAGCCAGGCCACGCCCGCGGAACCGCCGGTACCCATCTTGGCGCCCATCGCCCGCCGGGTCGCGACCAAATGATCGTTGCGCCACCGCCAGACCAGCTCGGCGACATCGGTCAACGCCTCGCCCAGGGTGACGAGGTCGGAGTCCTGGTCCCCGGCGTACACCTCGGCCCAGACCGCCTCGACCGCCGGATCGGGCTCATGACGCTCGACCGGATCGCGCTCCAGGACGGCGGCGGGCACCGCGTAACCGCGGCGGGCCAGCAGCCGCAGCACCTCGTCCCACAGGCTCGGCTCGTGCAGCGCCTTCTCCAGCTCGGCGTGGGCGCGCGGCGTACCGCGGTGCGGCACCAGCATCGACGCGGACTTCTCCCCGAGCAGGAATTCCAGCCGCCGGTACATCGCGGACTGGAAACCGGAGCCCTCGCCCAGCGCCCCGCGGTAGGCGTTGAACTGCGCGGGGGTCAGCCGGGCCAGCGGCTGCCAGGCGGCGTTCAGCGCGGTCAGCTCGTGGGTGGAGCGCCTGAGCGCGTCCAGCGCCACCGGCAGGTCGTCGCGGTGCAGCGCCTCACAGGCGGTACGCCACTCGTGGACGATGACGGTGAACCACAACTCCATCACCTGGGTGGTCACCAGGAACACCATCTCGCCGGGGTCCTCGGAGAGCGGGTGCTGCAGATGCGTCAGGACGTCGGCGCGGACGTAGTCCTCGTACGGGGTGGTGGCCTCGGCGCCGATGGAGAGATCCGGGGCGAGCGGCGCCGCGCCGGAGGCGGCGGGCGAACCGTGTGCGGACGGCGAAGGGTGCGACATGAGGGACTCCTCAGGCTGCGAACTCCGGGTAGCGGTCCGCCCCTTCCTGATCGGCTCGGGAGCCCCGGTCCCCTCGGGACGGATCAGCCGCCCCACTCGCATCATCGGTGCTGGTCCCGTGCGGCGCAAGAGCCGACCGGACGTCCGGCCGGTGACCCGCTGCGACGCCGCGGACACACTCGGGGACCGGCCGTCCGTACGACCGGCCCCCGGGCGGGTCAGGAGAGGGTGTCCGCCGCGGTCGGGGACGAGTCGCGCAGGAAGGTGGTGCAGCGCTCGTACTCCGCCTCCTCGCCGATCGCATGGGCGGCGCGGGCCAGCGCGTGCAGCGCCCGCAGGAAGCCGCGGTTCGGCTCGTGCTCGAACGGCACCGGTCCGTGCCCCTTCCAGCCCGCCCGCCGCAGGGCGTCGAGCCCGCGGTGGTAGCCGGTCCGGGCGTACGCGTACGACTCGACGGTCCGGCCGCCCTGGAACGCGTCGTCGGCGAGCTGTGCCCAGGCCAGCGAGGAGGTCGGGAACTTGGCCGCGACATCGGCCGGGGCCGTACCGGCGGCGAGCAGCTCGCGCGGGCCCGGGTCGTCGGGCAGATGGGTCGGGGGCGGTCCCCCGAGAAGGTTCTCGTGAATGGCCATGCCCCAAGTCTGCCTGGTCCCGCGGACCGCTCGGCGGGCGCCCGGAGCGGGCCGGTACGGGTGGCCGAAAAGAGGCGGTTCGGGGCCCCGCGGCCACCCGTACCGGCCCGCCCTACGGCTCCCGGTCGCCCTCCGGGCCGGGCCGCTCCGTGACGGGACCGGAGCCGCCGGACGGGCCGGACGCCTCCGCGCCGGGCCCGGGCGCCGCCCCCGGCCCGGGCGCCGCCCCCGCGCCCACCGGCGGCTCCGCCGCCACGTCCCCCGGGTCGAGCGGCGGCGCCCCCACCCCGCAGTGGTACGTGCACTCCGGATGGCACGGCGCCCCGTGCCGCACCTGCTCGTGCACCGCGCTCGCGCCCCCGGCGCCCTCCGCCGCGCCGACCGCCTCCGGTGCCGCGACCGCCGCCCGTTCCTCCGCCTCCGGCTGCTCCTCCGCCGCCGCGGGCACCGTCCGCACGGTCAGTCCGGCGATCACCGCGCCGACCAGCAGCACCCCGGCGCACCACGGCATGGCCCGGCGGAACGCCGCGTCGAAGGCGTCGGCCGAGCGGTACGCCTGGGGGCCCATTCCGGCCAGCAGCGGCAGCGCCGCGATGGCCACCAGGCCCGCCGCCCGCGCCGCCGCGTTGTTGATACCGCTCGCCAGCCCGGCGCGGTCCACGTCGACCGAGGCCAGCACCGTCGCGGTCAGCGGCGCGACCAGCGTCACCATCCCGGCGCCCAGCACCACCAGCGCCGGGAGCACATCCACCACGTACGACGCCCCGGCGCCCACCCGCGTCATCAGCAGCATCCCGACCGCGCAGAGCAGCGGCCCCACGGTCAACGGGATACGCGGCCCGATCCGCTGGCCCAGCTCGCCCGAGCGGGCGGAGAGCAGCAGCATCAGCACCGTGGTCGGCAGCAGCGCGGTGCCCGCCGCCAGCGCCGAGTACCCGGCCACCACCTGGAGCTGCACCACCGAGAGGAAGAAGAACCCGCTGAAGGCCGCGTAGACGCAGACCGTCACCGCGTTGACCGCGCTGAACTGCCGGACGGTGAACAGCTGCGGCGGCAGCATCGGATCCGCCCGCCTCCGCTCCACCTCGACGAACGCCACCCCCAGCAGCAGCCCGACCACCCCCGGCACCACCACACCCGCCGAAAGACCCCGCTCCGGCGCCGCGATCAGCGCATACGTCACCCCGCCGAGCGCCAGCGCGCCCAGCACCGCGCCCGCCACGTCGAACCCGCCGCGCGCCGCCGCCCGCTCCCGGGTCTCCGGTACGAACCGCAGCGCGATCGGCACACACACCAGGGCCAGCGGCACATTGAGGAAGAACACCCAGCGCCAGCCCGCGCCGTCCACCAGCCAGCCGCCGACGAACGGGCCGATCGCCGTGGCCACCCCGCCCAGCCCGGACCAGGCGCCCACCGCCCGCGCCCGGTCGTCCGGCCGGAACACCGCCTGGATCAGCGCCAACGACCCCGGTGTGAGCAGCGCCCCGCCGATGCCCTGGAGCGCCCGCGCGGCGATCAGCACCCCCGAGGTCGGCGCCAGCCCGCACAGCAGCGACGCCACCGCGAACCACACCACCCCGACGAGGAAGATCCGCCGCCGCCCGTAGCGGTCGCCCAGCGCCCCGCCCAGCAGGATCAGCGAGGCGAGCGTGAGCATGTACGCGGTGATCGTCCACTGGAGAACGCCCAGGTCGGCGTGGAGATCGTCGCCGATGTGCGGCAGCGCGACATTCACCACCGTACTGTCGAGCATCGCCATGCCCGACCCCAGGACGGCGGTCAGCAGCACCCATCGGCCCTGCGGAGAGACCAGGCGGACGCCTCCGGGCGGACTCGGCATCGTCATACCGCGAGCATGCCCGCGATCGGCCCGGGATTCCCGCCGGACATGCGCGAGGGCCCCGCACCACCCGGGTGCGGGGCCCTCGTACGAACGGGGTGTCAGCTCACTTCTGCAGCGTGGTGCCCGTGGACCGCAGGTCCGCGCACGCCTTGGTGACCCGCGCGGCCATGCCGGCCTCGGCCAGCTTGCCCCAGCTGCGGGGGTCGTAGACCTTCTTGTTGCCGACCTCGCCGTCGACCTTCAGCACACCGTCGTAGTTGCGGAACATGTGGTCCGCGATCGGGCGGCTGAAGGCGTACTGGGTGTCGGTGTCGAGGTTCATCTTGACCACGCCGTTCTCCAGCGCGGTGGCGATCTCCTGCTCGGTGGAGCCGGAGCCGCCGTGGAAGACGAAGTCGAACGGCTGCGAACCGGTCGGCTTGCCATACTTGGCGCCGACGCCCTCCTGGAGGTCCTTGAGCAGCTCGGGGCGGAGCACGACGTTGCCCGGCTTGTAGACGCCGTGGACGTTGCCGAAGGAGGCGGCCAGCAGGTAGCGGCCCTTCTCGCCCAGGCCCAGCGCCTCGGCGGTGCGCAGCGCGTCGTCGACGGTGGTGTACAGCTCGTCGTTGATCTCGTGGCTGACGCCGTCCTCCTCGCCGCCGGTCGGGGTGATCTCGACCTCAAGGATGATCTTGGCGGCGGCGGCCTTGGCCAGCAGCTCCTGGCCGATGGCGAGGTTGTCCGCGAGGGTCTCGGCCGAGCCGTCCCACATGTGGGACTGGAAGAGCGGGTTCTGGCCCTTGGCGACCCGCTCGGCGGAGACCTCGATCAGCGGGCGGACATAGCCGTCCAGCTTGTCCTTGGGGCAGTGGTCGGTGTGGAGCGCGACGTTGACGCCGTACTTCCCGGCCACCACGTGCGCGAACTCGGCGAGCGCCACCGCGCCGCTGACCATGTCCTTGCTGTACTGGCCGCCCAGGAACTCCGCACCACCGGTGGAGATCTGGATGATGCCGTCGCTCTCCGCCTCGGCGAAGCCGCGCAGCGCCGCGTGCAGCGTCTGCGTCGAGGTCACGTTGATGGCGGGGTAGGCGAACTTGCCCGCCTTCGCCCGGTCGAGCATCTCGTTGTAGATCTCGGGAGTTGCGATGGGCATCTGTCCGCTCCTTGTGAAGTACGGGTATGCGTTTAGGCCCTGACCAGGGGGCGACGACCGCGCCGTCCTCATCTTCCCAGACGGCCCGGATCGCTCGGCATCCCCCGCCGTGCCGGATATGCCGGGGGCGGCCGTTTCACGTGAAACAGCCGCCCCCCGAAGAAAACCACCGGTCAGCGTGGTGACGCCGGGACGGGCCCGGCGCCCCACCGATTACCGGCCGCCCATGCGGCGGTCCGGCGGACCCGGCTCAGGCCAGGCCGAGGTCACCGAGACGGTAGCCGGTGAGATACGGCAGACCGGCCTCGGCGATGGCGTCGGCGGCACCGCGGTCGACGATCGTCGCGACCGCGACGACCTCGGCACCCGCCTCCCGGGCCGCCTCGACGGCGGTCAGCGGCGAACCACCGGTGGTCGAGGTGTCCTCGACCACCAGCACCCGGCGGCCCTTGATGTCCGGGCCCTCGATACGGCGCTGCATCCCGTGGGTCTTCTGCGCCTTGCGGACGACGAACGCGTCCAGCCGACGGCCGCGCGCCGCGGCGGCGTGCAGCATCGACGCGGCGACCGGGTCGGCGCCCAGCGTCAGCCCGCCGACCGCGTCGAACTCCAGGTCCGCGGTGAGGTCCAGCATCATCTGCCCGACCAGCGGCGACGCCGCACCGTCCAGGGTGATCCGGCGGAGGTCGATGTAGTAATCGGCCTCCTTGCCGGAGGAGAGCGTCACCTTGCCGTGCACCACGGCCTTGTCCTTGATCTGCTGCAGCAGCGCGCCGCGTACGTCCTCGGTCATGCCCCTGAGCTTAATTGGGCAGGTACCGGACGCCCGCGGCGGTCAGCCGAGCGTCCGCCAGCTGAAGGTGGTGGAGACCTCCAGCGGGTCGATCGGGGTGACCAGCCGGGGCAGCGTATTGAGGCCGTTGGGCGGGCCGGACTGCGGCTCGACACAGACCGCCGCCTCCTGCTCGTCGTAGACCACGACCCACTCGGCGCGGCTGGCGACGGTCAGCTCCAGACGGCCGGGCCAGGTCACGGTGGCCTCGACGCCGTCCGGCATGGCGAAGCAGTCGTCCCAGGGGCCGGGCCGCGGGTCGATCCGGCGGCCGGTCGGCAGATGGTCCTCGCCCCGCTCCTCCTGCCACGCCGCGTCGAAGGACAGCTCCACGGGCGCGCCGCCGCCGTCGAGCCGCCGCACGAACCACGGGTGCCAGCCCGCCTGCGCGGGGAACGAGTCGGCCGCCGCCTCCACCCCGAGCGTCAGCGTCAGCGACCGGCCGTCCTCGGCCAGCTCCACGACCTGCGTGACGGTGCCCGGGTACGGCCAGGGCGCGGCCGGGTCGGCGAGGTCGTAGGTGAAGACGGCGGCGCGGGCGTCCCGGCGGGCGGTGCGCCAGCGCAGGTCGCGGCCGGTGCCGTGGATGGCGTGCGGCGGGGCGTTGACCGGCATCCGGTGCAGCTGCCCGCCGTTGCGGAACTCTCCCCGGTCGGTCCGTCCGCACCAGGGGACCATCGGGAAGCAGCCGTACTTCGCACCCTGCCGCAGCAGTTCGGTGCCGCCGACGCGCAGCCCGGAGAGGCGGCAGCCGTTGTCCGGCTCGACATCGACCTCGGCGTCGCCTGCGGTCAGCCGTACAACCCGGTGCCGGTCCTGCCGTGCCTGTGTGGTGTTGTCCGTACTCACACCGCCCGACCCTAGGCGATCCCGGCCCGGGCGCCGCGGAGCGGCCGCCCCCGGAGGCCGGGCCCGGGGTCAGCGGCGGCGGCGCAGCGCCCGGCCGACGACGACCGCGCCCGCCAGCACCACGGCGGCGGCCGGTGCGGCCCAGCGCAGCGCCGCGGAGGCGGTGTGGGTCTCGGGCGCGGGCACCGGCGCGTACCGGCCGCGCGGCGGGGCGTGGTCGACCTCCTCGGCGCTGCGGCCGATCATCGTCCGCCGGGCGTGCGCGGCTTCGGCGGGCACCTCGTCCTCGTCGTCGCCGAAGTCCTGCCCGTCGTAGGTCTGACCGTCGTAGTTCTCCCCGTCGACGACGCCGTCGGGGCCGGTTCCGGGGAGCGCGTCGTCGTCGGAGGCGGGGCGGTCCGCGCCGTCCGCGTCCGGTGCGGGGACGTCCTCCGGGGCGTCGTCCGCCTCCGGGTCGAGGGAGGGCGGCGGGACCTCGGTGTCGAAGACGGAGCCGCCCGGGCGGTCACCGGCGGGGGCGTCGGGCCCCTCGTCCTCCGCCACCGGGTCCCGGGCCACGTCCGCCGCGAGGTTCTCCGCGAAGCGGTCCAGCAGGCGCCGCCCGGCCGTCCGCGCGGTCTGCGCCTCGGCCTCGGCCAGCCGCCCCTCGCTACGGACCGTGCCGGTGCAGGTCAGCGTCGTACCGGAACCGTCGGGCGACAGGCGGACGGTGAGGGTGACGGCGACGGACCCGGCGCCGCGCGCCTCCGTGCCCCGCGCCTCGACCGTGACGTCGGCGTCCGCCCCGCCCGGCGAGGCGACCGTCAGCGCACCGCGGTAGGTGATGGTGGAGCCGCCGATACGCAGCCGCAACCGGCCTTCGGGGCGCGCGGCATCCGCCTCGGCGTCGAGTTGGGCGCCGGGGACGCAGCGCGCGACCCGCGCCACCTCGCCCAGCGCCCGCCGGACGGTCCCGACGGGAAGCGGAACGTACATCTCATGCTCCATGGCATGGCAGCCTACCCAGCGCCCCCGGGCGCCTACCCGCATCGGTGCGACTTTCCCGGCGGCCCGGAACGCCGCGGTCAGCCGTAGCGCGGATGCATCAGCGTCGACGGCGGCAGCCCGCCGATCCGGGCGCCGGACAGCGGCCGGGCGCCGTCCGGCAGCACCGCGCGGGCGGCGGACGGCGGCCGGGAGGACGGCGCCGTGTCCAGGTCGCGGGCGTGGTGCCCGGCGAGGATGAAGCCCCAGTACCGCGTCCCGGCGGCGGCCCGCCCCGCGCCGCCGCCGGACACCGGGCGGGCGCTCTCGCCGCCGCGCCGCCCGGGCGCCTCGTACGGCACGGTCGCCAGCCCCGCCGAACGCAGCGTCGACTCGACCGTCCAGAACACCCGCGGCCGTGCCTCGGGCGCCGCGGCGTGCACCGCGAGCCGCCCGTCCGGCGCGAGCAGCCGCGCCACCAGGCCGTAGAACTCCTGGGAGTAGAGCTTGGTCCCGGCGGTCATCCGGGGGTCGGGCAGATCGGAGACGATGACGTCGTACGGGCCGCGGCAGCGGCGTCCGCAGCGGGCGCTCGCCGCGCGCAGCCAGTCGAAGGCGTCGGCGGTGACGACCCGGACGCGCGGATCGTCCAGGGCGTGGCGGTTGAGGGCGGAGAGCCCGGGGTCGGTGCGGGCCAGGTCGCTCACGCCCGGGTCGAGTTCGACGACGGTCACCGAGCGGACCGCGCGGTGGCGCAGCACCTCGCGGACGGCCAGTCCGTCGCCGCCGCCGAGGACCACGACGCGGCCGTGCGGACCACCGGCGACGGCGGGGTGCACCAGGGCCCGGTGGTAGCCGCGTTCGTCGTCCGCGCTGACCTCCAGCCGTCCGTCCAGATAGAGCGCGAGCGGCCCGCCGGAACCTTTCCTCGCGTGTCCCGCACCGCCCCCGGGCCCCGCGCCGCCGGTCATCACCACCTCCTGGACGCCGGTCTGCAGCACGACCCGGGCGGCCGATCCGTACACCGCGTGCCGGGCGGCGCGTTCGAACGGGGCGACCAGCAGGACGGCCACCGCGAGCAGGACCAGGACCAGGGCGTTGACGGCCAGCAGACGGCGGCGGGCGCGCCGGGTCAGATCGCGGCGGAAGAGCCACAGGACCAGCGCGCCGCCCGCGACGGCGTTGACCGTGCCGGTGGCGAGCGCGCCGGTGAGCTGACCGAGCACCGGGAGCAGCAGGAACGGGAAGGCCAGCCCGCCGACGAGGGCGCCCACGTAGTCGGCGGCGAAGAGGTCGGCGACCGCGCCGCCCGCGTCCTGTTGCCGCACCCGCTGGATCAGCGTCATCAGCAGCGGCACCTCGGCGCCGATCAGCACCCCGATGACCAGCGAGAAGCCGACGAGCACCGAGCGGGACTGGCCGAACCAGGCGAAGCAGGCGTACAGCGCCATCGCCGAGCAGCCGCCGACCAGCGCGAGCCCCGCCTCGATCGCGCCGAAGCCGACCGCCGCCCGGCAGCGCAACCGCTTGGCCAGCAGCGCCCCCAGCCCCATCGCGAAGACCATCACCGACAGCACGACGGAGGACTGGGTGACGGAGTCGCCGGTCAAGTAGGAGGCGAGGGCGACCAGTTCGAGTTCGTAGACCAGACCGCAGGCCGCGCAGACGAAGACCGCGGCGAGGACGAGCAGCCGGCCGGGCCCGGACCGCACCGGCAGCCGCGCCGGTCGCATGACCTCCGGTGGCCCGTAGGCAGCGGTTGGGGCGGGCTCCTGCGGATCGATCATGAAATGAACGCTACGTGACGATTCCGTGCGTATTCGTCACCCACAAGAGTGCAGTAGGCCGGTTACACACGGGAGTTGGGTGGTTGTGGTGCACAGGGGGCGCTCGCCCGTCGCCGTGCGCGGGGTGACGCACACCGGGCGCCGGTCTCCGGTCGCGCCGGACGGCCGGGCCGGACCGGGGCCGCACCCCGGCCGTCCCCGGCGCACCGCCGTACGCGACCGCCCGCCTCAGACCGCGGCGGGGATGCGTACGCCCACCCTCGTACGGGTGGCGACCAGGCACCCCTCCTGGGGGTAGGAGTGCCAGGTGCGCCAGCAGACCTCGCCGCCACGGCGCTGGGCGAGCATCGCGGTGAAGGCGTGCGGCGAGCCGGGGAACGTCCCGGCCAGACCGTGTGGATGGTCGGATACCAGCGCCAGCAATTCCTGGGCGCGCCCGGCGAACGAGCCGCGGGAGAGCGTCTCGACATGGGCGGCGAATTCGTATTCCCATTCCCCGAGGCGTTTGGCGACGCCGAGTGGGAGAGGGGTACTGCTGCCCGGCATACAGGCGACGGTTTCGGA
Source organism: Streptomyces catenulae (assembly GCF_000718015.1). GTDB lineage: Bacteria > Actinomycetota > Actinomycetes > Streptomycetales > Streptomycetaceae > Streptomyces > Streptomyces catenulae. Next base: position 93,822 of record NZ_JODY01000017.1, read on the forward strand.
ACAGGTGCCGCGCTCCTCCTCCAGCAGCACCTGATGGGAGGCCCCCAGCAGCCTCAACTGCACCTGGGCGCCTGCCAGTTGGAGATCGAGAACCGCGAGGGCCGGCAGGGGTTCCCTGCCGAGCGCCCAGGCGAGATCTGATGCACGGGTATCGGTATAGGCCGTTGTCAGGGTCGTGAGCATGGGTCGGCTCCGCAAGCACGCAGTGGATGGGTGGGCCGGTCCGCCCCGGAGAAAACATCGGGGACATCTGTGCCGGCTCGCGCCCACGCGGGATCCGAGAACTGGGGGATTCTCATTGAAGAGGGAATCACGAATGACAGGCGCCCACAGCGGAATTACCCATGTTCGCGGGGTTTCCATCCCTCAGAGGGCCCATCAGATCATTTGTTCAACCGCCAAGCACACAAGGGGCGTTCGCCGGTCCCCGGAGGCGCCGCTCCACGCGGCGGTCCGGCTGCCGTACGGCGGTGGCGGCGAAGGCGGTGGCCACGGTGCGTACGCGGCAGGGCGGGCGGTGGCGGGCCCGGTGATCCGGCGGGCGGTGCGGTGCCGCGACCGGCGACCGGCGGCCGTACGGCACCCCACGGTGCGCACCCCGGCGCGCGCCGGTGCGCCGCCGGGCCGCCCCGCGCCCCGGCCGTGGTGTCCGTGGCGTCCGGCTCAGCCGCCGCCGCAGGACGAGCCGCCGCCCCCGCAGGAGGAACCGCCGCCGCACGACGAGCCACCGCAGCCGTGGTGCCCGCCGCCGTGATGACCGCCGCCGTGGTGGCCCGTACCGGAACCGGAGTCGCCCGCGACCCACCAGCTGGAGCCGCCCGCCCGCTTGCCGCCGGAGCCGCGGGACGCGGCGGACACGATGCCGAGCACCGCCACCACGATCAGCAGGAACAGCGCCACACCCATCTGCCTCACACTCCTTCCGCTCCCCCGAGCGAGGCTTCCGGCGGCCGCCAGGCGCGCCGGTGGTCCTTCCGTGCGGGGCTGATGCCCGACCGCCGCTGACTCAAAGCGCAGTTGAGGAAGTCCAGAGGTTCGGCGGAGGATGGCGCGCATGGACCGACCGCTGCTCAACCGCCGCCTGGCCGAATTCGGCACGACGATCTTCGCCGAGATGTCCGCGCTCGCCGTACGGACCGGCGCCATCAACCTCGGCCAGGGCTTTCCCGACACCGACGGCCCCGAGGAGGTCCGCGAGGCGGCGGTGCGCGCCCTGCGCGACGGCCACGGCAACCAGTACCCGCCCGGCCCCGGCATCCCCGAACTCCGCGCCGCCGTCGCCGCCCACCAGGAACGTTTCTACGGACACCTCGGCCTGACCTGTGACCCCGACACCGAGGTCCTGATCACCACCGGCGCCACCGAGGCGATCGCCGCCTCACTCCTCGCCCTGCTGGAGCCCGGCGACGAGGTCATCGCGCTGGAGCCGTACTACGACTCGTACGCCGCCTGCATCGCGATGGCCGGGGGGCGGCGCGTCCCCGTGACGCTGCGCCCGCGGCCGGAGTCCGGGACGTACGCCCTCGATCTGGACGAGCTGCGCGACGCGATCACCGACCGCACCCGGCTCATCCTCCTCAACTCCCCGCACAACCCCACCGGCACCGTGCTCAGCCGGGAGGAGCTGACCGAGATCGCCCGGCTCGCCCGCGAGCGCGATCTGCTGGTCGTCACCGACGAGGTCTACGAGCACCTGGTCTTCGAGGGCGCGCATCTGCCGCTCGCGACGTTCCCCGGGATGCGGGAGCGGACGGTGACGATCGGCTCGGCGGGCAAGACGTTCTCGTTCACCGGCTGGAAGGTCGGCTGGGTGACCGCCGCGCCGGAGCTGGTGGCCGCGGTCCGCTCGGCGAAGCAGTTCCTCACCTTCACCTCGGGCGGCCCGTTCCAGTACGCGCTCGCCGAGGCGCTGGCGCTGCCGGACGGCTACTTCACCGGGCTCCTGGAGGATCTGCGGGCCAAGCGCGATCTGCTCTCCGACGGGCTGCGCGCCGCCGGGTTCGAGGTCTACCGGCCGCAGGGCACCTACTTCGTCACCACCGACATCCGCCCGCTGGGCCACACCGACGGCCACGCCTTCTGCCGGGCGCTGCCGGAGCGCGCCGGGGTCGTCGCCATCCCGAACGCGGTCTTCTACGACCACCGGGACCAGGGCGCGCCCTTCGTCCGCTTCGCGTTCTGCAAGAAGACCGAGGTTCTCCAGGAGGCAGTGGACCGGCTCAAGAAGCTCGCCGCCTGACGGGGCGCGCGGGTGCCCACAGGCCGACGGGCGGCGACCGAGATGCACCCATCGCCTCGCCTTCCGCCCGTGAGCTCTCCGGCCGGGACAGAGGACCCGTCACCGCAGGTACGGGACGGACTCCACCGGATCGTCCTGCCCCGCCACCGTCCAGCGTTCGCCCTCCAGTTCGGCGGTGGGGACGTCGGTGCGCCCGGGGGCGACGCGGGCGAGGCGAGCACTGACGTATTCGCGGGGGCTGGGCTGCGGCAGGCCCAGCTGCGCGGCCAGATCGCGGTCGAACCAGGTGAGGATCACGATGCCGTCGTCCGCCAGCCGGGCGCGGACCCTTCGGATCCGCCGGTCGACGTCGGAGGTCATCCCCACCGTCTTGAGCGCCGAGCGCGATACGAGGCGCCCCGGCGCCCGGCGCATGAGTTCGACGATGCGCCCATGAGCGGACCCGGGGGCGAAAATCGCCTGAAGGTCGTCGGCAGGCAGCTGCAGGAGCACATTGCCCGGCAGGGGTGCGTCGCGGAACAGCCAGTGCATCGTGTCCTGCAGCTCACGGCCAAGAAGAGCCGCACCGCCCGCTTGCGGATCGCACCAGAGCCCGGCGCTCCACAGGCCCCTGCCGTCGTCGGCATGCACGAGGAGAACCGGATCCGGACCGAAGGACCGCACCCTGCCGATCCTGCCCACCCGGAATCTGAAGTCGACCGGGACGCCCTCCACGTAGAAGTCCGCGCCGTGGCCGACGGAGAGGCTCCGGTTGGAGGCGAACCCGAACTCCCGCTCCACCTCGGTCTCCATCTGCAGGGGCAGACGCATCCGCTCGGACCTGCTCAACTGGTCGAGCCGAAACCTTCCGGTCCGTGGTCCATCCAGCACCTGATCGAAGGTTCTGCGGATACAGGACACCAGGCGTGATCCATCGGGGTCCAGCGACTGCAGCGTCCGGGCGACGGTACTCAGGCCCGCGCCACCGTCCCCGCCAGGGTGGGCCTTCGGCGTGGGCGGGACCGCGGCGACGGCAGGCTCCCTCATCGGGGACGGCTCGGCCCGTTCAGCCGTCAACCGGAGCCGGAGCAGGCGCACTTCCTTCTCCAGCCCGTCGATGCGGTGGACGAGCTGACCGGTGTCCGAGTGCCGACCAGGCAGGCCGCTCGCGGCATTACCGGCTCCACGGGCAAGCATGCCCATGAGCATGGCCGTGACCACCTGACTCCGGCGCAGCTTCTCTCGCTCCTCGTCGAGCTGACGCCGGAGGTCGGGCACCTGAGGAGCCAGCACGATCTCCTCGCTCCTCGCGCCGCCCTGTTCGCGGGCGCGCCGTTTGGCTAGCAGGTCCCGCACGCGTCCCTTGAGCGCGTCCACCTCGTCGGCCGGGGCGCACACGTGGAGGACAGCGTCCACCAGCCAGCCCTCGTTGATCAGGCCCACTCCGGCGAACCTGTTGGAGAGCGTGGTGACGCTGGGGGCCTTCCTGCCGTCGAGCAGTTGCGGGGTCAGCAGCTCCCGCAGTTGCCTGATCGTGAGGCCAGCTCGGTCGAGCTGATCACGCATCAGCATCGCGATCTCGTCGCTCTCCCTGTCCCTTCCGCGCAGGGGTGCCCAGGGCCTCCCCTGCGAACCACCCCTACCCGCCACACCAGCCCCTTTGTTCACTGAAACAAAATGAAGTTCACTGAACAATATAAACAAAGCCGCGCAGCGCCTCAAGCGCGGGAAAGATGGCGCCGGGCACACAAACACTGTGTGACTCCCGGCAGTTCGTGCTCATCCAAGGACGGTGCACCTCATGGCGAACGTAACGACGGTCAAGGTCCTCGTGACCTGCGTCGTGCTCCTCATCGCGATCGTGGCGGGACTCGTCACCGCCCTGGTCAGCGAGGAGGTGTCGCCGTCCAGGAGGGCCGGGCGCGCGGCCATGGCCTTCGTGCTGGCCATCCCCGCCGAGGGCGTCGTCCTCGGCATCGCCGGCTTCACCATGGGCTGAGCGCACAGCGGCTCACCCTGCCGTCTCGGCGCGTGGGCCAGCGGGGAACCGCCTGACGGGGTCCGCGCGGGGCGGGCCCCGTCAGGGGTGAGGGTCAGCCGGTGACGGTGACCGGCCGGTCCGCGCGGAGTTCGGCGAAGAGGCGGTGCGCCTTCGCCTTGTCCCAGACGACGACGCTGCCCTTCGAGGTGCCCACGCCGAAGCCGGAGATGGGCACGTTGAGCTGGCGTCCGCGGCCCGAGGACGCGTCCTGCAGCGCCTCGAAGAGGCGGGTCAGCCGGGGCAGCCCGGTGGACCGGTCGACGATCAGGGTCTTCAGGCCCGCACCGGCGGTGCCGACGAGGGCGGACGGATTGAGCAGGACGTCCCGGGAGGCCGCCTTCGCGGCGAGGGCGGCCAGGAACTTCCGCTGGTTGCGGGAGCGTCCCAGGTCGCCCTGTTTCTCCTGGTGGCGCTGGCGGACGAAGGCCAGCGCCTGGCGGCCGGAGAGGGTGTGGCAGCCGCGGGTCAGGTCGAGGCCGGACTTCTCGTCCACGACATGGCGGTTCACACACATCCGCACCCCGCCGACCGCGTCGACGATGCCGACGAACCCGGCGAAGCCGATCTCGGTGTAGTGGTCGAGGCGGAGACCGGTGTTGGACTCGATGGTGCGGACCAGGAGCTTGGGTCCGCCCAGGGAGAACGCCGCGTTGAGCTTGTTGCGGGCCGGCCGGTGGTGGATGCCGGTGCGCGGGTCGACGTAGGCGGGGATCACCACCCAGGAGTCGCGCGGGAGGCTGGTGATCGTGGTGCCGTGGGCGCCGGTGTGCAGCACCATCATCGAGTCGGTGCGGCGGCCCTCGGCGTCGATACCGGACCCGGTGTGCAGGTCCTGGGCCTGTTTCGCGGAGAGCCCGGCGCGGCTGTCGGAGCCGACGATCAGGTAGTTGGTGCCCTTGCCGGGGGCGGGCCGGTCCGGCAGCGCGGCGAGATCGACCGTGCTGTCCAGCCGGGAGTCCGCCCAGGCGTAGGCCCCGGCGCCGCCGCCCACCGACAGGACGAGCAGCACACAGCACGCCCGGACGGCGCGCCCGAGGCGGGAGCGGCGGCGGCGCGAGGGACGGCGCACCCGCCGGGGCTGCCCGGCGACCGGTGGCGCGTCCGGCAGCACCGCGTCCGCGTCCGCCGGGTCGAGCGGATGCGGTTCGGGCAGCTCCGTGACCTCGGCGGCCTGCGGTGCCGGGTGCGCGGGCGGGTATCCGCCGTGCTCCGGTCCGTACGGCACGAGGGCGTCGGAGACATGGGCGCCGGGCACCGGGGCCGCCTCATACGCCTCGTATGCCTCATACACCTCGTACGCCGTGTGTTCCGGGGCGTACGGGGTCAGTGGTTCCGGGGCGTAGGTGAGCAGGGGGTCGGCGCTGTGGCCGTACCCCTGGCCGTACATCTGGCCAGGCCCCTGGCCAGGCATCTGGCCGTACCCCGGTCCGTACTCCTGGTGCCCCGCGACGTGGGGGTTCGCGGGCCACTGGACGTATCCGGTGGGGGGATACAGGGTCGTCACCTCGTAACGGTCAGACTGCGGCGGTCGTGGGGTCCGCCGATGTGCTGGGCCGCCGCGGCGGCCGTACCGGAGCGGTGCATGCGCTGCCACTTCAGTCGGCTGCCGGTCACGAAGGCGACCACCGACTGAAGGACGACGAGGTACATCAGCTGCCGGTAGACCAGCAGTTGGAAGGGGAGCGCCCACAGCGGACGCCGGGATTCCCCGTCCAGCCGTAGCGCGTACGCCGCCACGGCGATCTGCACTGCCAGGAACCCGAACCACGTCACGACCGACTTCACCGGGCTGTCCGTGAACAGCACGCTGTAGAGCATGAAGACGTCGATGACGGGGGCGAGCAGCGGCAGCAGTACCTGGAAGAGGAGGAGATACGACAGTCCGCGGCGACCGAAGCGACCGGCGTGGCCGACCTCCCGGACGGCGCGGCGGTGCTTCCACATCGCCTGCAGCGTGCCGTAGCACCAGCGGTAGCGCTGGCGCCAGAGCTGCCTGAGGGTCGTGGGCACCTCGGTCCAGGCGATGGCGTTCTCCTCGTAGACCACCCGCCAGCCGGCCCGCCACAGCGCCATGGTCAGGTCGGTGTCCTCGGCGAGGGTGTCCTCGCTGAGACCGCCGACGCCCATGAGCGAGTCGAGCCGGAACGCACCGATCGCGCCGGGCACCGTCGGCATGCACTCCAGGACCTCGAACATCCGGCGGTCGAGGTTGAACCCGAAGACGTACTCCAGGTGCTGCCAGCGCCCCAGGAGGCGGGTGCGGTTGCCGACCTTGGTGTTGCCGCTCACCGCGCCGACCGCCGGGTGGGCGAGTGGCTGGATCAGGCGCTCGATCGCGTCCGCCTCGAAGACGGTGTCCGCGTCGACCATCACCACGTACGGGGAGCGGGTGTACGCCAGCCCGTGGTTGAGGGCCGCCGCCTTGCCCGCGTTGGGCTGGCAGAGCACCTGCACCCGCGGGTCGCGCTCCGCGTACCCCTCCGCGATCTCCACGGTGCGGTCGGTCGATCCGTCGTCGATGACGAGGATCTGGAGCCGCTCGTGGGTGGAGGCGAGGAGCGAGCGCAGCGTGGTGCCGATGCCCGCCTCCTCGTTGTACGCGGGGACGAGGACGGTCACCGGGTCGGCGATCTGCCGCAGCCGGGGCGCGCCCGGCCGTTCCCGCTCCAGCCGTCTGACGTGCGCGCGGGCGAAGAGCACCAGCGTGAACAGCCGGAGCAGACCGAGCGCGGCGGCGATCGTCAGCACCCAGGTCAGGGCGGAGACGGAGCTGCGGCCCAGCTGCTGGAACCAGATCAGCGCGGTGCCCAGCCAGCGCTGCGGGGCGCCCACCTCGGTCATGGCGGGCTCGGTGGCTCCGGTGCCCGCCGAGATGGTGGTGAAGCGGCGGGCCTTCGGATCGGCCAGCAGTTGCTTGGTCTGGCCGTAGGCGAGGGAGGTCAGGCTGAACTGCCGGACCAGGCCCTGGGCGGGTTTGCGGCCGGAGTGGTCCGCGGCGACCAGGGTGTAGCCGTGCTCGGAGGCGCGCTGCGCCGCGGGCCATTCGGCGCCGCAGAGCGTGGCCACGGTCGTGGTCATCGGCATCCGCAGCAGTTTCGTCCGGAAACCGTCGGCTCCGGCGAACGCGCCCTGGGTGAGCCGGAGTTCGAGGGCGCGGCGCACCCCCGAGGCGTTGCCGAGGTCGGCTCCGGTGTAGGAGTGGGAGCCGATCTCGTGTCCCTCGGCCCGGATCTGCCGGACGAGGTCGGGGTACTGCGCGGCGTCCGCACCTTCGAGGAAGAAGGTGGCGTGGGCATGGTGCTTCTTCAGCAGGGCGAGCAGCCGCGGGGTCCAGTAGGGGTCGGGGCCGCCGTCATAGGTGAGGGCGACGGTGCCGGCGGGCATCGAGGTGGAGCGGGCACCGTCGCCGTTGACGGTGAGGACGGGTCCGGCGTCCGCCGCCGCGGCGGGTACCGGCCGGGTGCAGTCCTGTTTGGTCTTGGAGCCGTCGACCTCGTTCTCGGTCCAGCCCTGGAAGAGCAGGGCACCGAAGAGGACGGGCAGGGTGAGCGCGAGGAACAGCCAGTGTGCCCGGGGATCCCTCGCCTGTTTGTGGCGGGCGGCGCCGTTACCGGTCGCTTTGCCGCGGCCCGCCATCAGCGGCGGACATCGGGACTGTGCGGGTCACCGGCGCCGTCCGATCTGTTCCCGTCCTGCCGCGGCGCCCGTATTCGCCACCTGGTCTCCACTGTCCGTTCACGCATGGCAGGGGAGTGTATCCGGGCCCTACCGGCGAGTTGGAGATCCGGTTCCCGCCATGGTGAGACGGTCGTACCGGAACGGGCAGCCGCCCCCATACGGCGGGAAAAGCGGGCATTCGCCGTCTACGGAACGGGCTGCCGGACAGGCCGCGGGCCCCCGGAACGCTTCCGTTCCGGGGGCCCGCGGCAGGTGTGGGACGCCGGGTCAGCCCTCGTCGTCCGGCTTGTCGTCGCCGGAGTCGTCCAGCTCGGACTCCAGGCCCAGCTGCTCGACGATCCACTTGTCGAACTCGATGGAGGCACGGACCCAGCTGACCGTGCTCGACACGAAGTGTTCGAGCGCGACACCGGTGCCGACCAGCATCGACGCCTCACCGATCAGCCGGACGGTGCCGTCGTCATGGGTGTGGGTGTACGCCTTGGGCCACAGGGTGCGGCGGTTCCAGTCGTCGATCGCCTCCAGCAGCTTGGCCTTGTCCTCCAGGCCGTGCGGGCGGTCGTAGAAGGTGCGGACGGAGAAGATCTGCTGCTCCTCCTCGCCGCGGAACATGAAGTACGTACGGAACTGCTCCCACGGGGCGGCGAGGTCACCTTCCTCGTCGACTACGTACTTCAGCTCCATCTGGTCGAGGAGCTGCTTGACCAGATCCTGGTCGGGCACGACGGGACCCTCGGGCCCGGTCGGCTGCGGTTCGGGCTGGCCCCCGAAATTCGGAATCGAGGACGGGTCGATGCTCACCGTGGTTTTCCCTTCGTATGGTCTGCGCCATCCTCCACCATGCCCGCCCCGTCCTGGCAACCCCGGACGGGGCGGAGCGTGGCGCGTCAGTCGGCGGCGCGGGCGGACGTGACGGCGAGGTGGTCGCCGTCCACGTCGACACGGACGGTGTCGCCGTCCAGCACGTCACCCGCCAGGATGGCGCGCGCCAGCTGGTCGCCGATGGCGGTCTGCACCAGGCGGCGCAGCGGCCGGGCGCCGTACGAGAGGTCGGGCGCCGGGGCGTCCGCCCCCGGCTCCTGGCCGAGCCAGGCGAGCCAGGTCAGGGCCGCGTCGCTGATGTCGAGGGTGAGGCGGCGGTCGCCGAGGCGCCGCTGCAGATGGTCGATCTGGATCTTCGCGATCCGCTGGAGCTGGTCGGTGCCGAGCGGGTGGAAGACGACGAGGTCGTCGAGGCGGTTGAGGAATTCCGGCCGGAACGACGCCCGGACGGTCTCCAGCACCTTCTCCTTCTTCTGCTCCTCCTTCAGCAGGGGGTCCATGAGGAAGTTCGAGCCGAGGTTGGAGGTGAGGATGAGGATGGTGTTCCGGAAATCGACGGTCCGGCCCTGGCCGTCGGTGAGCCGCCCGTCGTCGAGGACCTGGAGCAGCACGTCGAAGACCTCGTGGTGGGCCTTCTCCACCTCGTCCAGCAGCACCACGCTGTACGGCCGACGGCGGACCGCCTCGGTCAGCTGGCCGCCCTCCTCGTAGCCGACGTAGCCGGGAGGCGCGCCGACGAGACGGGCGACGGAGTGCTTCTCGCCGTACTCCGACATGTCGATACGGACCATCGCCCGCTCGTCGTCGAAGAGGAAGTCGGCGAGCGCCTTCGCCAGCTCGGTCTTGCCGACACCGGTGGGCCCGAGGAAGAGGAACGAGCCGGTGGGCCGGTCCGGGTCGGCGATCCCGGCGCGGGTGCGGCGGACCGCGTCGGAGACCGCGCGCACCGCCTCGCCCTGCCCGATCAGCCGCTTGCCCAGCTCGTCCTCCATCCGCAGCAGCTTCTGCGTCTCACCTTCGAGGAGGCGACCGGCGGGGATGCCGGTCCAGGCGCCGACGACGTCGGCGATGTCGTCCGGGCCGACCTCCTCCTTCACCATCGACTCGGCGGACGCCTCCTGCTCCGCCTCGGCAGCCGCAGCCGCCTCCAGCTCCTGTTCCAGGCCCGGGATCTCGCCGTAGAGCAGCTTGGAGGCGGTGTCGAAGTCGCCGTCGCGCTGCGCGCGCTCGGCCTGTCCACGCAGGTCGTCGAGGCGTTCCTTCAGCTCACCGACGCGGTTGAGGCCCTGCTTCTCCTTCTCCCAGCGGGCGGTCAGCCCGCGCAGCTCCTCCTCCTTGTCGGCGAGGTCGCGGCGGAGCTTTTCCAGCCGGGCGACGGAACCGGCGTCGGTCTCGTTCCGCAGCGCCAGCTCCTCCATCTTCAGCCGGTCCACGGAGCGCTGGAGCTCGTCGATCTCGACGGGCGAGGAGTCGATCTCCATCCGCAGCCGGGACGCGGCCTCGTCGACGAGGTCGATGGCCTTGTCGGGCAGGAAGCGGGAGGTGATGTAGCGGTCGGAGAGGGTGGCGGCGGCGACCAGCGCGGAGTCGGCGATGGCGACCTTGTGGTGCGCCTCGTAGCGCCCCTTGAGCCCGCGCAGGATGGCGACGGTGTCCTCGACGGTCGGCTCGGCGACCAGCACCTGCTGGAAGCGGCGCTCCAGCGCCGGGTCCTTCTCGATCCGCTCGCGGTACTCGTCCAGCGTGGTCGCGCCGACCATCCGCAGCTCACCGCGGGCCAGCATCGGCTTGAGCATGTTGCCGGCGTCCATCGCGGAGTCGCCACCGGCGCCCGCGCCGACGACGGTGTGCAGCTCGTCGATGAAGGTGATGATCTGGCCGTCGCTGGACTTGATCTCCGCGAGGACGGTCTTCAGCCGCTCCTCGAACTCCCCGCGGTACTTCGCGCCCGCGACCATCGCGCCGAGGTCGAGCGCGACCAGCCGCTTGTTCCGCAGCGACTCGGGGACGTCGCCCTTGACGATGCGCTGGGCCAGCCCCTCGACGACGGCGGTCTTGCCGACGCCGGGCTCGCCGATCAGCACCGGGTTGTTCTTCGTCCGGCGGGAGAGGACCTGCACGACGCGGCGGATCTCGTGGTCCCGGCCGATGACCGGGTCGAGCTTGCCCTCCCGCGCCGCCGCCGTGAAGTCCGTACCGAACTTCTCCAGCGCCTTGTACGTGCCCTCCGGGTCCGCGTTGGTGACCCGGCGCTCGCCCCGCGTCTCCTCGAACGCGGCCAGCAGCTTCTTGGCGGACGCGCCCTGCTCGTCGAGGAGCGCGCCGGTGGCACCGCCCTTGGCCGCGATGCCGATGAGCAGGTGCTCGGTGGAGACATAGGCGTCGCCCAGCTCCTTGGCGCGCTGGGCGGCGTCCGCGAGGACGGCCAGCAGCTCCCGGTCGGGCTGCGGCGGCGCGACCGTCGAGCCCTGCACGCTGGGCAGCGCGGCGAGCCGCCGCTCGGCGCCGCCGCGCAGCACCGCGGCGTCCGCGCCGACGGCGGCCAGCAGATCGGTGATGTTGGCGTTGCTCTCGGCCGGTGCGGCCAGCAGTGCGAGCAGCAGATGGGCGGAGGTCAGGTCCGCGTGCCCGGCGGTGATCGCCCGCTCGTTGGCGGCGCTCAGCGCCTCCCGGCTCTTGTTGGTCAGCTCGGCGTCCACGGTCGCGGGGTCCTCCTCGTGCTCGACGTTCTCGTCCGGTACTGCCGGTCCGCCCGCCGACGGGCAGGCGGTGCGCCTACGGCGCTCCCCCGCATGCTCGGGTCGACGTTCAGTAAGTTGAGTCTACGACACTCAAGAGTGAAGTTGAGCCGGGTTGACTCAAGATTATGGAAAGCCCGCCCCCGACGCCGAGCCTGCCGCGCCACGGCGGCATCCGGGTTCCCGGGGACGGGCAGCGCCACACCTGCGGGGGCGCCACACCTATGGGTGAACGGGGTGGCATATGCCAGCGACATGCGCCACAGGGCCTCGACACTGGCCCTGAACGCAATGGAGGTGCAGTGACTGTCACGTACGAGCCGACGGCGACCGACCAGGAAACCCTCCTGGAGTACTTTCTCGGCCTGGCCGTCCCCCGAGGGTGCCGGGCCGAGATCATCGAGGGACAGATCGTCGTGGCCCCGCCTGCCGGTGGAGACCGCGAGGACTGCCTGAGCACGCTGATCTGGCAATTCATCCGCTTCTCGGCGACCGAGATGGACGTATCGGAAAACAAGGGCCTCGTCCTGCCGGGCAGAGGGCGGTACGCGAGGAATCACGTCGTCCCCGACGCCACGGTTGCACCGCGGCGGCTGCGCCACTTCCGGGGCGCTCCCCCCTGGATGCCGCCCGACGGCATTTCCTTGGCCATCGAGGTGACCGGCAGCACTGCGCACCGGGTCCGCATCGACAAGCGCCACTGCTGTGCCCGCGGCGCGCTTCCCCACTACCTCCTGGTCGACCGCGAGACCGCCACGACCACGCTGTTCTCGGATCCCTCCGGCGACGACTACCGCGAATCCCACTCCGTGGCCTTCGGCAAACCGCTGCCGCTCCCCGCCCCCTTCTCCTTCACGCTGGAGACCGGCGACTTCCTCTGAGCCGGAGGCCCGAGCCGCGGCCCCCGCCCCACTCCGTACGCGGAACGGGCGCCCCGCAGCCCGTTCCGTACGCTTCCCCCATGGCTCACGATCTCGCCGACCTCAGCCCCGCCTACCTCGCCTTCTGGGGTGAGCACCTCATGTCGACGCTCACCACGCCGCGGCGCGACGGCTCCCCGCACGTGGTGCCGGTCGGCGTGACGTACGACGCGGAGCGGCGGATCGCGCGGGTCATCACCCGCGGCGGCTCCACCAAGGCGCGCAATGTGCGGGCCGCGGGGGCGGACGGGGCGCGGGTCGCGGTCTGTCAGGTCGCGGGGCGGCGGTGGGCGACGCTGGAGGGGATCGCCCAGGTGCGGGCGGACGCGGCGGCGGTCGCGGAGGCCGAGCGCCGGTACGCCGAGCGGTACGGCCGGACGCCGACGCCCAACCCGGAGCGGGTGGCGATCGAGATCAGCGTGGTCCGGGCGCTCGGCCGGGCCTGAGCGGGTACGACGGCGGTGCGCGGCAGGTGTGCGCGCCGTTACCGCGGGCGCCGTCCGCCGGTATCCTCGCCCGCACACCGAACCCGTCCGGAGGGCCCGATGAACCCGGTCCGCGCCACCGCCCTCGCCTGTCTGATGCCGCTGTCGGACCTGGGCGACGAGCCCTTTCTCGTCGACGACCGGGGCCAGCACGCGATGTGCGCGCGGTGGGCGGCAGCCCACGGCTACGACCTCACCTGCCGGTTGAGCCTGCACCGGCTGCCCGCCGGACACCCCACACTCTGGCGCGACGTGGACCGCGGACTGGTCGACGTCTTCGTGGCCCCGCACCGCCGGGCGCTGGAGCACGCCGTGGACGACGCCGACGCCTTCGCCGCCCGCTGCGCCGCCGCCGGTGTCCGCCTGGCCACCGCCGACCTCGACGAACCGGTCTACGACCGCGCCCTGACCTCGGGCGTCCACCGCCGTCTGTCGATGCCGACGGCGGGGTACAGCGGACGCTGAGCGGGCCCCCGGCGCACCCCGGACCCGGGCATGCGAAAGGGCCGGGTAGCCCCGGCCCTCTCCGCTGTTCACCACCGCACGCCTGCGGTCACTCGCCCCGCTTGGGGCGCCACACCACCAGCGCGCTGGTCTGCTGCACATCCTGATACGGCACCAGATCGCGGCGGTAGGACGCGTGGACCGCGGCCTCCCGCTGCTGCATCGCGCTGGCCGCGCCCTCCAGGGCTCCCTGGAGTTCGGCGACCCGCTGCTGGAGGGCGGTGACCTGGTTCTCCAGCTCGATGATGCGCTTGATACCGGCGAGGTTGATGCCCTCGTCCTGGGACAGCTGCTGCACCGTGCGGAGCAGTTCGATGTCCCGGGCGGAGTACCGGCGGCCCCGCCCGGCCGTGCGGTCGGGCGAGACCAGGCCGAGCCGGTCGTACTGACGCAGGGTCTGCGGATGCAGGCCGGAGAGCTGGGCCGCGACGGAGATGACGTATACCGGCGAATCTTCGGTCAGTTCGTACGGATTCCGACGGTGACCCCGGCTGTCCATCTCATGCTCCCTTCGCGGCCTGGAACAGCTCCGCCCGCGGATCCTGATCCGCGGTCGCCTCGCGATAGGACTCCAGCGACTCCTTCGCCTTGTCGCCGAGGTCCTTGGGAACGATCACCTCGACGGTGACCAGCAGGTCACCCCGGGTGCCGTCCTTCCGCGCCGAGCCCTTGCCCCGCGCCCGCATGGTGCGGCCGTTGGGCGTACCCGGTGCGATCTTGAGCGTGACGGGTGGTCCGCCCAGCGTCGGCACCCGCACCTCGCCGCCGAGCGCCGCCTCCGGGAAGGTGACCGGCACCGTGACGGTGAGGTTGTCGCCCTTACGGCCGAAGACCGGGTGCGGCTGGACGTGCACCACGACGTAGAGATCGCCCGCCGGACCGCCGTGCTCGCCGGGCGTGCCCTTGCCGCGCAGCCGGATGCGCTGCCCGTCGGAGACACCCGCCGGGATGCGGACCTGCATCGTCCGGGCGCTGGTGGCCCGGCCGCTGCCCTTGCAGACGTCGCAGGGGTTCTCCGCGATCAGGCCGCGGCCCTTGCAGTCGGCGCACGGATCGGTGAGCGAGAAGCCGCCGCCCGCGCCCCGGCTGACCTGACCGGTGCCCACACAGGTCGGACAGACCCGCGGGGTGCCGTTCTTGTCGCCGGTGCCCGAGCACGCCTTGCACGGCTCCTTGCTGGACATCCGGAGCGGGACCGTGGCCCCGTCCACCGCCTCGGTGAAGCTCAGCGTCACCTCGGACTCGATGTCCTGCCCCCGCCGCGGCTGGGTACGGGTACCCGCCCCGCCGCCGCGGTTGAACAGGCCGCCGAAGACGTCCCCGAGGCCCCCGCCGAAGCCGCCGCCACTTCCCTGCTGCCCCGGCGTGCCCCCGAAGAGGTCGCCGAGGTCGAAGTTGAAGTTGCCGCCGCCCCCGCCGGGACCGGGCCGGAAGCCACCGTTGCCGAACAGCGCCCGCGCCTCGTCGTACTCCTTGCGGCGCTTGGGGTCGCCGAGGATGTCGTTCGCCTCGGAGATCTCCTTGAAGCGCGCCTCGGCGCCGGAGTCACCGGTGTTGGCGTCCGGGTGGTTCTCCCGGGCGAGCTTGCGGTACGCCTTCTTGATCTCGGCGTCGGTGGCGTCCTTCGGGACGCCGAGGACCTTGTAGTAGTCCTTCTCGACGAAGTCCTTCGTGCTCATCCCCGACGTCCCTCCTTCCGTGTCTTCTTCTCTGCCGTCCGCACGTCAGCCCTCGTCCGGGCCACCGTTTTCCTCGTCCGAAGCCTTGGCACCGTCCTCGGATGCGGACTTACCACCCTGGGCGCCCGGCTGCGGCTCGGCGACGGCGACCCGCGCGGGGCGGATCGTTCGCTCACCGATGCGATACCCGGGCTGCAGGATGGCCACGCACGTGGTCTCCGTGACGTCCGGTGCGTACGAGTGCATCAGGGCTTCGTGGATCGTCGGGTCGAAGGGCTCGCCCTCCTTGCCGAACTGCTGCAGGCCCAGCTTGGCGACCACGGTCTCCAGCGATTCGGCCACCGACTTGAAGCCGCCGACCAGCTCGCCGTGATCGCGGGCGCGGCCCACGTCGTCCAGGACCGGGAGCAGCTCGGACAGGAGGTTCGCCGCGGCGATCTCCTTGACCGCGACGCGGTCCCGCTCCACCCGGCGCCGGTAGTTCTGGTACTCGGCCTGGAGCCGCTGGAGGTCCGCGGTGCGCTCGGTGAGCGCGGAACGGGCCTGGTCCAGCTGGGCGGTGAGCGCGACGTCCTGTGCGCTCTGCTTGTCGTCCCCGGCCGGGGCCGAGCCCGCCTTGTCGGCGGACTCGGCTCGTGCCGCGTCGTCAGCTGCGGACTCGGCGGAGACGTCGGGCTTCTCGTCGAAGCCCGGGGTCTCCTCCGTCACGCCGCACCGTCCTTCTTGGGCTTCTCGTCGTCGACGATCTCGGCGTCCACGACGTCGTCCTCGGCCTTGGCCTCGCCCGCACCGGCACCCGCGGCGCCGGCGGCACCGGCGTCGGCACCCGCGGCCTGGGCGTCGGCGTACATGGCCTGGCCCAGCTTCTGCGAGACGGCGGCGACCTTCTCGGTGGCGGTGCGGATCTCGGCGGAGTCCTCGCCCTTGAGCTTCTCCTTCAGCTCACCGACGGCGGTCTCGACCTCGGTCTTCACCTCGGCGGGGACCTTCTCCTCGTTGTCCTTGAGGAACTTCTCCGTCTGGTAGACGAGCTGCTCGCCCTGGTTACGGGACTCGGCGGCCTCGCGGCGCTTCGCGTCCTCATCCGCGTACTGCTCCGCCTCCTGGCGCATGCGGTCGACCTCGTCCTTCGGCAGCGAGGAGCCGCCGGTGACGGTCATCTTCTGCTCCTTGCCCGTGCCCAGGTCCTTGGCGGTCACGTGCATGATGCCGTTGGCGTCGATGTCGAAGGAGACCTCGATCTGCGGGACACCGCGCGGGGCCGGCGGCAGACCCGTCAGCTCGAACATCCCGAGCTTCTTGTTGTACGCCGCGATCTCACGCTCGCCCTGGTAGACCTGGATCTGCACGGACGGCTGGTTGTCCTCGGCCGTCGTGAAGATCTCGGAGCGCTTCGTCGGAATCGTGGTGTTCCGCTCGATGAGCTTGGTCATGATGCCGCCCTTGGTCTCGATACCGAGGGACAGCGGGGTGACGTCGAGGAGCAGAACGTCCTTGACCTCGCCCTTGAGGACACCGGCCTGGAGGGTCGCGCCCATGGCGACGACCTCGTCCGGGTTGACGCCCTTGTTGGCCTCCTTGCCGCCGGTCAGCTCCTTGACGAGCTCGGCGACGGCCGGCATACGGGTCGAACCGCCGACCAGGACCACGTGGTCGATCTCGGACAGCGAGATGCCCGCGTCCTTGATGACGTTGTGGAACGGGGTCTTGCAGCGGTCGAGCAGATCGCTGGTGAGCTGCTGGAACTGCGAGCGCGTGAGCTTCTCGTCCAGGTGCAGCGGGCCCTCGGCGGAGGCGGTGATGTAGGGAAGGTTGATCGTCGTCTCGGTGGAGGACGACAGCTCGATCTTCGCCTTCTCGGCGGCCTCGCGCAGCCGCTGGAGCGCCATCTTGTCCTTGGACAGGTCGACGCCGTGGCCGTTCTGGAACTGCTTGACCAGGTGGTCGACGACGCGCTGGTCCCAGTCGTCACCACCGAGGTGGTTGTCACCGTTGGTGGCCTTCACCTCGACGACGCCGTCGCCGATCTCCAGCAGCGAGACGTCGAAGGTGCCGCCACCGAGGTCGAAGACCAGAATGGTCTGGTCGTCCTTCTCCAGGCCGTAGGCCAGCGCGGCCGCGGTGGGCTCGTTGACGATGCGCAGGACGTTCAGACCCGCGATCTCACCGGCCTCCTTGGTGGCCTGGCGCTCGGAGTCGTTGAAGTAGGCCGGGACGGTGATGACCGCGTCCACAACCTTCTCGCCCAGGTACGCCTCGGCGTCACGCTTGAGCTTCTGCAGGATGAAGGCGCTCATCTGCTGCGAGTTGAAGCCCTTGCCGTCGATGTCGACCTTCCAGTCGGTGCCCATGTGGCGCTTGACCGACCGGATGGTCCTGTCGACGTTGGTGACCGCCTGGCGCTTCGCGACCTCGCCGACCAGCACCTCGCCGTTCTTGGCGAAGGCGACGACGGACGGCGTGGTCCTGGCGCCCTCGGCGTTGGTGATGACGGTGGGCTCACCGCCTTCGAGAACACTGACGACGGAGTTCGTCGTGCCCAGGTCGATGCCGACCGCACGTGCCATGTCGATTCCTCCAGCTGACTTGAGTGGAACGGACTCAAGCATGCATGAGCCCGGAACACCTGTCAACGGAGTTGAGTCGCGACCGCTCAACTTTTATACGAGCCTTATCCTCAGCGGAGCGATCAAGGAGCGGGCGCGGGGGCGCGACCGCCGTCCGGTGGACGCCCGCCGCCCTCGCGCGGGGGCGCCCGCGCGACGCAGATCACCGGCCGGGCGGCTTCATGGGGCCCCGGATACTGGGTAACCTCAGCGCAGACCCGAAAAGTTACTGCTTAGTAGTCGCAGTAGTCCCCGCTCTCGCAGGCCCGAGGAGCCATCAATGCAACTCGCCGCGATCATCGTGTCGCTGGTCCTAATCGCGGTCGGCGTCGCGCTGTTCGGCCGTGCCATCGCACAGATCTACCGCTTCGTACGGCTCGGCCAGAACGTCCCCGCCGGCTCCCGGACCGACGACCCGAAGCAGCGCACCGTCACCGTGGTCAAGGAGTTCCTCGGCCACACCCGCATGAACCGCTGGGGCGTCGTCGGCGTCGCGCACTGGTTCGTGGCGGTGGGCTTCTTCTCGCTGCTGCTGACGATCGTCAACGCCATCGGCCAGCTCTTCAAGGCGGACTGGCTCCTGCCGATCATCGGCGACTGGGCCCCGTACAACGTCTTCGTCGAGTTCATCGGCACGATGACGGTGCTCGGCATCCTCGTGCTGATCGCGATCCGCCAGCTGAGCAAGCCGGGCAAGCCGGGCCGCAAGTCCCGCTTCGCGGGCTCCAACTTCGGCCAGGCGTACTTCGTCGAAGCCGTCATCCTCATCGTCGGCGTCTGCATCTTCATGCTGCACGCGCTGGAAGGCGCCCAGCACCACGTCGACGGCTACGAGGCGTCCTTCTTCATCTCGTACCCGGTCGTCAGCTGGTTGGAGGGGATGGACGTCGCGACGCTCCAGAACCTCACCTACTTCTTCGCCGGGCTGAAGATCGCGACCTCGTTCATCTGGATGATCACCGTCGCGCTCAAGACCGACATGGGCGTCGCCTGGCACCGCTTCCTCGCCTTCCCCAACATCTGGTTCAAGCGCGAGGCGGACGGCGATGTCGCGCTCGGCGCGCTGCAGCCGATGACCAGCGAGGGCAAGGAGATCGACTTCGAGGACCCGGGCGAGGACGACCAGTTCGGCGTCTCGCAGATCGAGCACTTCTCCTGGAAGGGCCTGCTCGACTTCTCCACCTGCACCGAGTGCGGTCGCTGCCAGTCGCAGTGCCCCGCGTGGAACACCGGTAAGCCGCTCTCCCCGAAGCTGCTGATCATGGCGCTGCGCGACCATGCGCACGCCAAGGCGCCGTATCTGCTCGCGGGTGGCGGCAAGGACGCCGAGGGCGAGGAGAAGGCGACCGCCGAGCAGTTGGCGGACGTCCCGGCGGCGGCGCTGGCCGAGGCCGAGCGCCCGCTGATCGGCACGCTGGAGGAGAACGGCGTCATCGACCCGGACGTCCTGTGGTCCTGCACCACCTGCGGCGCCTGCGTCGAGCAGTGCCCGGTCGACATCGAGCACATCGACCACATCGTCGACATGCGCCGCTACCAGGTCATGATCGAGTCCAGCTTCCCCTCGGAGGCGGGCACGATGCTGAAGAACCTGGAGAAGAAGGGCAACCCCTGGGGTCTGGCCAAGAAGCAGCGGCTCGCCTGGACGAAGGAGGTCGACTTCGAGGTCCCGGTCGTCGGCAAGGACGTCGAGGACCTGACCGAGGTCGACTACCTCTACTGGGTCGGCTGCGCCGGTGCCCTGGAGGACCGAGCGAAGAAGACCACCAAGGCGTTCGCCGAGCTGCTGCACATCGCGGGCGTGAACTTCGCGATCATGGGCGGCGACGAGAAGTGCACCGGTGACTCCCCGCGCCGCCTGGGCAACGAGTTCCTCTTCCAGCAGCTCGGCGCGGAGAACGTCGCCACGCTGAACGCCGCCTTCGGCGAGGACGACGAGGACGAGTCGACCAGGAAGCCGAAGTCCTCGAAGAAGATCGTCGCGACCTGCCCGCACTGCTTCAACACGATCGCCAACGAGTACCCGCAGCTCGGCGGCGAGTACGAGGTCATCCACCACACGCAGCTGCTCCAGCACCTCGTGGACGAGGGCAAGCTGGTGCCGGTCACGCCCGTCGAGGGCCTGATCACGTACCACGACCCCTGCTACCTCGGTCGGCACAACAAGGTCTACACACCGCCGCGCGAGATCATCGCCAAGGTGCCGGGCCTGCGGAACGAGGAGATGCACCGCCACAAGGAGCGCGGCTTCTGCTGCGGCGCGGGCGGCGCCCGTATGTGGATGGAGGAGCGCATCGGCAAGCGGATCAACAACGAGCGGGTCGACGAGGCGCTCTCCCTCAACCCCGACATCGTCTCGACCGCCTGCCCGTTCTGCCTCGTCATGCTGACCGACTCGGTCAACGGCAAGAAGAACGACGGCAAGGCGAAGGAGTCGATCCAGGTCGTGGACGTGGCCCAGCTGCTGCTGGACTCCGTCAAGACCCCGATCGACCCCACCGACGACGCCCCGGCGGAAGACGCACCGGAGCCGGAACCGGCGAAGTGATCCCGGGACCCGAAGTGACCCCGGGCCCCGGAGTGATCCGGGCGCCGGTGGCCCCCTAGGGGCCGCGTTCCACGGAAACGGCCGGTCCGTATCGAGCTCATCCCTCGATGCGGACCGGCCGTCGGTTTGTACGGGGGCGAGGCGGAGGCCCGGGGGCGCGGGGCCCGGAAGCGCCGCGTCCGCTGCCGCCGTCCCCGGGCTCTCCCCTGGCTCTCCCCGGCGCCTCCCGCCCCCGGAAAACCACGCGACGTCCGTCCCGCCGTCCGGCACGATGACGGCCATGACCTCTGCCCCGGCACCCGACGCGCGCCCCGGCGGCGCGATCCCGGACGACGGCGTCCGCGTCCGCCGCGCCACCACGGCGGACGCCCCCGCCATCGCCCGTGTCCACCGCGAGTCCCGGCGGGTCACCATGCCCTACCTCCCGCCGCAGCGGCGCGACCTCGACGACGTCATCACCTGGATCCGCGACCATCTGCTGCCCGGCTGCACCACCTGGGTGGCCGAACGCGGCACCGAGATCATCGGCTACGCCGCCGTCCGCGACGACGCGCTCGAAGACCTCTACCTCCACCCCGACGAGCTGCGCCGCGGTCTGGGCACCCGGCTGCTCGAAACGGCGCTGGCCCACCGCCCGGACGGCCTCACCCTGCACGTCTTCGAGGCCAACACCGGCGCCCGCGCCTTCTACGAGCACCACGGCTTCACCACCGTCGCCGACGGCTCCGACAACATGGAGGGCCTGCCCGAGCTGACCCTCCACCGCGGCCCGACCGGCTGAGGCGGAGCCTCCCGTCGGAATCTCCCGTCGGGGCTTCCCCTAGGGGTCATGGCCGGTTTGCGCAGGTAGCGGTGTCCGGTTCCCCCTAGGGGATGTCACAGCTCGGCAGCAAAGGTCCCCCGCTGTCCCCGGGCCACCACGGGGACCGCGCGGAGCAGGTACGTTCGAGGGCGTGGCTGGATTCAGGATGGGTCGCGGACAAGATCCCCGCGCCGCACAGGACAGGCAGCAGCAGGGACAGCAGGCGCCGTACGGGCAGGGCCCCTACGGGCAGCAGCCCCCGCCCCCGCACGCCCAGTGGCAGCAGCCGCAGCCCGGGCAGTACGGCGGGCCGGGCGCCACGCAGCCGGACCGCTCCGGCGAGCCCGAGTACTTCGGCGACGGCGGCTACCAACAGCCGTACGCCCCGTACGCCCAGGCAGACGCCCCCGGACACACCCAGCAGTTCAGCCTCGACGAGGCCGACGCATACGGGCAGCAGCCCTACGACGACGGGCAGTACGGCGACGCCGGGGTCTACCAGGCGGGGCAGAACACCGCACCGTCCGGCCCCCGGCTGCACTGGAAGCAGTTGCTGCCCGGCATCGTGATGCGGCCGGTCGCCACGTTCTGGCAGATGCGCGACCACCAGGTCTGGGCGCCCGCGCTGATCGTCTCGTTCCTCTACGGGCTGCTCGCGGTCTTCGGCTTCGACAAGGCGCGCGAGGACGTTCTCAACGCCACGCTGGCGCAGAGCATCCCGTGGGTGCTGATCACCGCCGTGATGTTCGTCGTCGGCGGCCTGATCCTCGGCGCGGTCACCCACACCCTCGCCCGCCAGCTCGGCGGCGACGGCGCCTGGGCGCCCACCATCGGCCTGTCGATGCTGATCACGGCGATCACCGACGCGCCCCGGCTGCTGTTCGCGATGTTCCTCGGCGGCGACAGCCCGCTGGTGACCATCCTGGGCTGGCTGACCTGGCTGGCCTCCGGCTTCCTGCTGACGCAGATGGTCAGCAAGTCCCACGACCTGCCGTGGCCCAAGGCCCTGGGCGCCTCCGCGATCCAGCTGGTCGCCCTGCTCGCCCTGGTCAAGCTCGGCACGCTCTGACCGTACGGCCGGGCGCGTGTTTCACGTGAAACAGGCGCCGGGCCCGTACGGACCGAAGGGCCCCGCCCCCGGATCTCGTCCGGGGCGGGGCCCTTCGCCGTGGCCGGAGTGCTCAGCCGCGGGTGAACTTCTGCGCCGCCGAGCCGTCGCAGCTCTCCAGCCGCAGCGGGTCCTTCGCCGCCCGCAGCGTCAGACAGAGCGAGGTGGCCGCCGCCGGGCGGTAGGTACCGCCGTCGCCCGCGGTGAAGCGCTGGTTCTCCGCCCCGGAGCAGTTCCACACCACCAGCGCGGCGCCCGCCTCGTAGCGGCCACCGGGTACGTCGAGGCAGCGGTCATGGGTCAGCTCGGTGTGCAGCGACCGCTCGCCGGGGTCGTACCACCAGCCCTGGTTGCGCTGGCCGAGACAGTCCCAGCCGCCGACCGGGGTGCCGTTGGCGGAGGCGCCGCCGGTGAGATCCGCGCAGGTCCCGGTGGCCGCGTTGCGCAGCGGGCGGAACGCGTCGTCCCAGGCGCCCGGGTAGAGCTGCGGCTTCCCGGTGCTCGCCGGGTCGGCGCAGGACGCCTCGCGCAGCCCGCTGTCGTAGAACTGCGTCAGGCAGGAGGCGAAGGCGGCGTGGCCCCTCGCGTTGGGGTGAAAGGACTGCCGCACCGAGTTGGCGTCCGGCGGGAACGGATAGGAGACGTCCACGTAGAGCCCGCGCGCCCAGGTGTCCTCGGTGCAGACCTCGTGGCCGTGGAAGAGCCGCGAGGTGTCGAGGTACTCCGCGCCCGAGGTGTTCGCCGCCTTCCGCACCCCGCGTTCGAACGCCGGGACCGCGGTGTTCCGCCCCCACGCCGAGTCGGAGGTGTAGCCGGTGCAGCCGCCCGGGAGCTTGCCGGGGAAGTTCGGGTTATCGGTCATGTCCGGCCCGATCGGGCTCGGGTACGACATGAGCACGAGGCGGTAGTCGCCGTCCGCGTACCCGGCGCCGCGCATCACGGTCCGCAGATCACCGACGGTCCGCTCGACCTTCGGCACCAGCCCGTCGACCCGCGCCTGCCAGCCCGGCTGGTACTTCGGCTCACAGGTGCCCTGGAGCGTCAGCCACCGCGTCACGCAGTCCGTCATCACCGGCCCGAACTGCAGGTCGTCGTTGGCGCCGACCATCATCACGATCATCTTGACCCGGGTGTTCCGCGCCGCCGCGGCCAGACTGTCGCTCTGCACCTCCTCGTCCGCGTACTGCTTGTCCCCGCCGATCACGATGTTCTGGCTGTACGCGCCCGAGCAGGCCACGTTGTACGTGACATCCGCCGGGACGCCGGTGCGGTGGATCGCCGAGTCCGGCGAGCGGTGGCACCAGTTGTCCGGCCCGTCGGTGCCCGGCTCGTACGTGCCGACGCCCTCGCCGGATATCTCGCTGTCGCCCAGCGAGATCAGCGAGGTCTTCCGCTCGTCGAGGGGCCGCACCGCCGGGTCGCCGTAGAGCCGGGTGGCCTCCCGCGCACGGGCCGCCTCCAGCCGGGGCGCCAGGGGCGCGGCGGTCGGGGCGGCGGGGTGGGCCACCGGTGCCGCCGCGGGTGCCGCGACCGCCGCGCCCGTCCCGCCGCCGGTGCCCAGCGCCACGGCCAGCGCCGCGACGGCGGCCACCGGCCACCGCCTGCCGCGCCGCCCCGGTCCCGTCCGCCGCACGGTTCTCACACGTGCCATGAGGTCTCCCCTCCGGTCCGCTGTTACCGCCGGTTTCTACTCGGCGGGAGGGACCGGCGGAACGCCCGGAGCGGTATTGGCCGAAACCGGCGCGCCGGAACGCCGAAGGGGCCGTGGCACAGTGCCACGGCCCCTTCGTTCACCCGCGTTCGCCCGTCAGGCGTCCAGCACCTGGTCGTCCCGGCGGACCACCGGCGGCTGCACGGACCACGGGAAGTTGATCCAGTCGTCGGTGCGCTTCCAGACGTACTCGCACTTCACCAGCGAGTGCGACTTCTCGTAGATCACCGCGCTGCGGACCTCCGCGACGGTGTCCTTGCAGAAGTCGTGCACCAGCTTGAGCGTCTTGCCGGTGTCGGCGACGTCGTCGGCGATCAGCACCTTCTTGTCGCTGAAGTCGATGGCGTTCGGCACCGGCGCCAGCATGACCGGCATCTCCAACGTCATCCCGAGAGAGTCCCGGTGATGGCTACACCGCCTCTTGCGCGGGACTACCAGCGTGGTGCCGAGTGCGTACCGGTAATCGCTGGGCTCGATCCCCCGCAAGACCTAGTCTTAGCCACGAGGGGGCAACATGACGACCAGCGTTGTTGCAGCTCAGAGCGAGGTTCCTCGTTCTCATGTCCTTACCGGGGGTCGGGTCGAGGGTCCTCGCCCGACCGCCGGTTTGCGCGGTGGAAGGTACGCACGCAAGAGCGCGTACCGCGGTAAGAGCGCACGCCGGGGTTACTCGGTGCGCGAGCAGCTCCACGCCTCGCAAGGTGACGCCGACCGCCTCGGCGTGAACATCGTCGAGGACTTCGTCGACGATGACCGTTCGGCTTCTCGCTACCGCGACCGCGAGCGCGAGGAGTTCGAGCGAATGATTGAGTGGATCGAGACCGGCAAACTCGACATCGTCCTCGCGTGGGGTTCGTCCCGGCTGCAACGCGACTTGGACGTATACACCCGACTGCGCAACACCTGCGCGAAGTACGGCGTTCTGTGGTGCTACGGCGGCAAGGTCTACGACCTGTCGAACAAGGACGACCGTTTCCGCACGGGCCTCGACGCCCTGCTCGGCGAGCGCGAGGTCGACGAGCTACGCGACAACGTCAAGCGCACGTTGCGTGCGAATGCGGCTATCGGTCGGCCGCATGGGATTTCGGCGTACGGATATCGGCGGGTGTACGACCCGCGAACCGGTGCTTTCGTGCGGGAGGAAGAGGACACCGTGCAGGGGCCGGTCGTTCTTGAAATCTGCAAGCGCGTCGCGAACGCCGAGCCGTACAAGGCCATTGCCCGGAGCTTGCAGGCTCGGGAGATTACGCCGCCGGCGTTGCGTTGGACGAAGGGGATGGTTACTCGGCTGTCTCGTGAGAAGCCTTCGAATCCGGCGCACGAGGCACTGTGGCACGAGGCGGTCGAGCGTTTGGGGCAGGGTGATGAACCGCTGACGATCGCTCGTGACTTCAACGAGCGCGACGAGCCGTTGATCGCTGCTGTCTGGCACGGGGCCACGGTCAAGGACATCGCGATGGACGTGCGCTATACGGGTGCGCGTACGCATCATGGCGAGGTCACCAACGAGGCCGCGTGGCCGCAGATTGTGCCGCCGCACATCCATGCGAAGTGCGTAGCGCTCGACAAGGCGAAGAAGGGGAAGCCGAGCAACTCGCGCCCGGGGGTGGCGAAGTACCTGTTGTCGTCGATCATGTGCTGCTCGGAGTGCAGGTATCCGGTGGTTTCCGATCCGACCGATTACGGGTTGAACTACCAGTGCAAGACGCCCGGCAAAGACGGGGCCACGGGGTACCACGTGAGCGGCAAGCAGGCGCCGATCGACGCGTACGTGCTCGGGGAGTTGTTCAACTGGCTCGCCTCGCCGGCGTTCGTGGAGGCGTACACCAAGGGCGACAGGGAGTTGCAGGACCAGATCGCGGACGCTCAGGCCGAGGCCGAGCTGCTGTCGTCGCGGTTGGAGGGGTTTCGCGACAAGGCTGCCGAGGGTGATCTGTCGGCGGACAGTCTGGCGGCGATGGAGGCCCGGCTACTGCCGAAGATCAGGAAGGCGGAGGAGGCGGCAAGGTCGCTGCGGGCGCCGGAGGTTGTTGCTGATCTTGCGGGTGCGTCACGCGAGGAGATCGAGAAGGCGTGGACTCGGCTTCAGGTCGCGCAGCGACGTGTGATCGTCGAATCGCTGCTTGAGGTCACGCTGCATCCTGTTGGCAAGGGTCGGCATAGCCGTGCCGGGGTGCCGATCTCGTCGTATGTCACGGTGGTCCGTAAGTCGTTGCGGCCGACCGTGTCTAAGCAGAGCGAGCTCGCGAAGGCGGCGTGAAGTCACGACACCGAAGGGGCCGCACAGCACTCGTGTGCTGTGCGGCCCTCATCGTGTCTTACGATCTGCCCCCGCCGGTGTCCGACTGGTGCGCTGAGGTGCTGGGGCTTTCGGAGGTGTGGGAGCCGAGGCCGTTCAGCACTCTCTGAAGGGCGTTCGCGCCGGCCTCGGTGATGAGGCGGTCGTCGATCGCAATGGTGAGGTTGTGGGCGGTTGCGCGGACGGCTGCGGGTGAGCCGTCGTCCAGTCGGATACGGCTAACGACTATCAAAGATCCCCCGATCCCCTAGTGCAGACCCTTGACCCGAACGAAGATCCAGGATTCAAGGAGGACGCACCTTACTAGGGGGTAAGAGGCCAGGTCACGCGTCGACTTGCCCGCGTTACGGATCTGGCTGATTTGCCTCCACTTTTTCGCCGCCTGCCCACTTGTTTAGGAGCTCTTGAACCTTCGGCATGTCGCCAGCCGTCATGCCGGGCACGTGCGCGACGACGACGGTTGCCTCGGGAGTGCTGGCGCCGAGCGGGTCGTCGGCGATGAGTCCGACGTACTGGTGCGCGGCCGCGATCTGTACCTCGCGAACAGGCTTGTCGACCGCTGCGGCGATTGATCGCACCAGCGGGGGTGAGATTTTGACGGGTTCGTCGAGGGCGATCTTCCTCAGTGTCGTGTGGGACGGCTGGTAGCCGGTCTCCGGGTCGATCGCCCGCTCGGTCAACTTGCGGTAGGTCGCCCCTGGGGCCGCTAGCGCTGCGCGCACCATGTCGGCAAAGGGGGTGTCGGCTTCCGACACTCTCTCGTCTCCGTTCTCGTCACTGAACGCGAACACTCTCATCTAAGCACTCATCTACACCGATCGTGCACTGAAGAACCGTATTGACGTGCCAGAACACCCCTTCTACGGTGCTGCTGTTCGCGAACGACAACAGACGTCCGTCCTTCACCATGGGCAACTCGCGTCATGTTGTTCGTATTCGACTACAGAGACCAGGGGGAGCCGTGCACGTCGACGAGTCGAACCCCACGCCGTCCAAGGCGGACGAGTGGCCCGTGCCCACGCCCGAGCAGCTCGATCTCATCCGGCGCATTCTCGCGCCGCATGTCCGCCGGGCACGGGCAGAGCAGGCCGAGCAGCAGACGGCCGCGTGAGGGGAGACCAGAAAGTGAACGAGGTCGAGTTCATCGGGCCGCCGCCCAAGCAGCGCAACACCAAGCACTCTCGTATCGCCGAGCAGCTCAAGGCACACCCACGACAGTGGGGTGTGGTGCAGCGGCCTGCCACCATCAAGCGCGCGGCTGCCGCAGCACAGGCGATCAAGACCGGCCGTCTCCCCGCGTACGGGCCGGCGGGAACGTTCGAGGCCGTCGCCCGCACGATCACCGATGGCGGCCGTGTCGAGCACCGGGTGTATGCCCGGTACGTCGGGGACACAAAGTGACCCCCGTCGGCCAGCCGGCGGCCGTAACGCCGACCGGCGTCGTCGTCGCCCCGCCGAACCTCGGCCGCGAGCAGTGGCTCGCTGCGCGGCGTACAGGGGTCGGTGGTTCGGAGGTGGCCGCGGTGCTCGGCATGAGCAAGTACACGTCGGCGCATGAGGTCTACCTCGACAAGCGGGGCGAGCTGCCGCTCGACCGCCCGCAACACCCGGACCTCGCCGAGGCGGCGTTCTGGGGTCTGGCGCACGAGCCGACGATCGCCCGCGTGTTCTCCGAGCGGTCCGGCCTCGCCGTCGTAGAGGGGCCGGGCACGCTCGCGCACGTCGAGCGCCGTTGGATGCTCGCCAACGTCGACCGGTACGTGCTCGGCAAGGACGCGCAGCCGTCCAGCCTGTTGGAGATCAAGACACGCAGCGCGTTTCAGCTCGACGAGTGGCTCGACGGCGTGCCGGACGGTCCGGCCCTTCAAACGCACTGGTACCTCGCCGTGACCGGCTACTCGTACGCGTACGTCGCCGCGCTGCTCGGCGGTAACCGGTTGCTGATTCATCGCGTCGAGCGCGACGAGGTACTCGTCGAGCACCTCGTCGACCTGGTCGGCGAGTTCTGGCAGGGGGTGCTCGACGGCACCCCGCCGCCGGTCGATGGGTCCGAGGCGACCGAGGAACTGCTCGGCCACCTCTACACGGTCAAGGCCGAGGCTGTGACCGTCGCCGACCCGGCCGAGGTCGTGCCGCTGCTGGAGCGCCGGCGCGAGCTCAAGGCCCGGGAGGCGCGGACCGCCGACGAGCTGCGCGAGGTCGACAACCGGTTGAAGGCGGTCGCCGGCGAGGCCGAGATCGTCAAGACGCAAGGCCGAACCGCGTTCACGTGGAAGCAGAACGGCCCGCTGTCGACGAAGCGGTTCGCCGCCGCGCACCCGGACCTCGCGCAGCAGTACACGCACCGCGTCGACGCGCTCGATACCGCGCGCCTCGCCGCCGAGCACCCCGACGAGTTCCGGGCGCACCGCGCCCGACGTCTCGTCGTACCGAAGGAGTCCGCAGCGTGAGCACCAACCTCGCCGAGCGCGTCGCCGACAAGCGCAGCCGGTCGCACTCCCCCGCTGTCCAGTCCAACAGTTCCGCGCAGCCGACGCTCGTGCAGTTCGTGCAGCGGATGCGCCCGGAGATCGAGCGCGCGCTGCCCGCGCACCTCGGCGGCGCCGACCGGATCGCCCGTATCGCGCTCACCGAGCTGCGCAGGGTCGAGCACCTCGCCGAGAGCACCCCCGAGTCGTTCGCCGGCGCGCTGATGACCTGCTCGGCGCTCGGCCTGGAGCCGGGCGGTGTGTCCGGCGAGGCGTACCTGCTGCCGTTCTGGAACAAGAAGACCCGCGGCTACGAGGTACAGCTCGTCATCGGCTATCAGGGCATGATCAAGCTGTTTTGGCAGCACCCGCTCGCCGCCGGTCTCGACGCGCACACGGTGTACGAGGGGGACGAGTTCGAGTTCGAGTACGGGCTCGAACCGAAGTTGCGGCACGTTCCGGCGCGCGGCTCGGCCAAGGGCCAGCCGACGGGTTACTACGCCGTCGCGCGCCTGTCGAACGGCGGCTCGGCGTTCATCGTGCTCGACGTCGACGACGTCGAGGCCATCCGAAGGCGCAGCAGGGCCAAGGACTTCGGGCCGTGGGCGACGGACTACGACGCCATGGCCCGCAAGACCGCCATTCGCCAGCTCTTCAAGATCATTCCGAAGAGTGCCGAGCTCGCGCGGGCGGTCGCGCACGACGAGACCGTGCGGCGTGATGCGTCGCCCGAGGGGCTCGACGTGCCCGGGGACTACATCGAGGGCGAGACCGTGCCGCAGCCAGCGCCGCGGGGTGCCGAGCAGCAGGTCGTCGAGGATGTGCCCGCGCAGTTCTCCGGGTGGCCCGAGGCGGCCGAGCCGGGCGCCGAGGGGGCTGCCGCGTGATGCTCCCGGACGAGCCGAGGATCGGCTCGCTATGCAGCGGTTACGGCGGACTCGACATGGGCGTGCGGTCGGTGCTGGGCGGCTCGGTCGCCTGGCACTGTGAGATTGACCCGAACGCCTCGAAGATCCTCTCGCAGCACTGGCCCGAGGTTCCCAACCTCTCTGATCTGACCGCCGTCGACTTCTCCGACGTCGAGCCGGTCGACGTCCTGACTGCCGGGTTTCCGTGCCAGGACGTCAGCTTGGCCGGCCTTCGTGCGGGCATCGCGGCCGGGACCCGCTCGGGTCTGTGGCTGCATGTCGCCCGCGCGATCGAGTCCCTTCGACCGTCGTTGGTGGTGATCGAGAATGTGCGTGGCCTCCTCTCGACGCAGGCCCATAGCGCAGTGGAACCGTGCCCGTGGTGTGTGGGAGACGGAAGCGCTGAGCCTGCTCTGCGAGCACTCGGTGCCGTACTCGGCGACCTGGCCCGCCTCGGGCTCGATGCGACGTGGGCGTGCGTACGCGCTTCGGAGGTCGGCGCTCCGCACCAGCGCGAGCGGGTGTTCGTCCTCGCCTGGCCTGCCGACGCCGCGGGCGCGGGACGGCAAGGGGCGCGGTTACGAGGACGGTCTGCCGACCGTGGCCGGGAAGCTGCTGCCCACCCCGACGACGACCGAGGGCAACGGCCCGGGGCCGATCGACGGGAACCGCGGGGACACCTTGCGCTCGCGGGTCCGGCTGCTGAAAACGCCAACGTCGAATCTCGCGATCAACGGTGGCTCGCAACATCCGGACAAGCGCAAGAGCGGCGGACACGGCCCGAATCTCGCGGACGAGGTCGAGCACCTGCTGCCGACCCCGAGGGCGAGCGACGGGAGCAAGGGCAGCCCGAACCAGAAGCACGGCGACGGGAGTCTGACTCTGTCGAGCACAGCGGCCCGGATGCTGCCGACTCCGACCGCGACGCCGTACGGGTCGAACCGCTCCCCGTCGCCGGGCGCGGCGACACGTCCCTCGCTGGACAGGATCGCGCCGAGCCTGCTGCCGACGCCGTCGGCCAGCGATCACGGGTCGAACGATGCGACTGCGCAGGAGCGGGCGGCGGCCGGTCATCAGGTCTATCTGTCGAACGTGACGACGTCGATTGGGGACCGTACGCCGAAGCCGTCACGAGGTGGGAAGGGCTCACCCGAACCGCTCCTTGGCCAACTGACGATCGCGGGCGACTGAGCCCGCTGTTCGTCGAGTGGATGCTCGGCCTGCCGGCCGGTCACGTGACCGGCGTTCCGGGCCTGTCGAGGGCGGCGCAGCTCAAGGCACTTGGCAATGGCGTAGTACCGCAACAGGCGGCTGGCGCGGTGCGGCTGCTGCTCGACCGCCTCGACGACATCCCGCTCGCCGTATGAGGTGCCGTCACTGGGACAGTCCGGCGTGCTGTTACTGCTGCGCGGCGGGCGCCCGCCGCTACGTCATTGGCTACCGCTGTCCGAGCCACTCCCCCGCCGCCCTCGCCGGGCAGCCCGAGCCCCCAACCGACCCGCCCCGCATGGAAGGAGTACCGGCCCGTGGCGTGGTTCAAGATCGACGACAGCGCGCACATGCACCCGAAGGTGATCGCCGCGGGTAACGCGGCGCTCGGCTTGTGGCTGCGCTGCGGCGCCTACTGCGCGCAGCACCTCACCGAGGGCCACGTGCCCGCCCTGGTCGCCAAGCAGTACGGCACCGCCCCGCAGGCCCGCAAGCTCGTCACGGCTGGTCTGTGGCACGCGCACGGGCACGACTGTCCGCGCTGCCCGCAACCGTCGGCCGCCGGTGACTACGTCGTGCACGACTACTTCGAGGCCGGGCGCAACGCCACCCGCGCGCAGGTCGAGGCCAATCGGCGGGACGCCGCCGAGCGCAAGGCGAAGAGCCGCGAGCGCGCCAACGGCGGCCAGGTCCCGGGTGGTTCGGCTGCGGATCACACGCGGGTCGTCGACGAGTCGAACGCGAATCGCGCGCGAAACGAGCGCGGGCCGTCGAGGAATCGCGAGCGAATCGAACCCCGATTTTCGGGTGGTGCCGCAGGTCAGGAGGGGGTGTCACGGCGTGACGCCATGGGAGGTGTCACGGGCCCCCTAACCAACACCAAACCATCCCCCTCTACTTCCTTCGGAAGTAGAGGAAAACAAGCTAGCCCGGACGGTCCGAGGATCGCCGAGCCGGTACGGCCCCTCGTCGACGCCATGAGCGCCGCCGGAATGGTCGTCTCCTGGCAGCTCGAATCGGGCGAGTGGCTGCTGCTGCACACCCTGATCGACCGCTGCGGCGTCGCCGTCCTCGTCGACCACGCCGGCGGAGCCTGGCAGGCCGCACGTACCCGGCCTCGCAGCGCTCGGTACTTCCTCGCCGGTTGGCGCTCCCTGCCCGCCACGTCGGCAAGCGCCCCCGAGGTTCCCGGGCGCGGCCCGAACGTCGTCGCGCTGCACGGCTCGCGTCCGTCCACCACCGATCAGCGCGTGCGCGACGGTCTCGACCTCGCTGCCCGACTCCGCGAACAGGAGGCCACGTCATGACCCCGGCCGAAGCCGCTGAACTGCTCGCCCACTGCGCCGCGTTCGACCGCCGCACCATCGGCGAGGCCGACGCCCGCGCATGGGGCCGTGCGCTGCACGATGTCCCCCTCGACGACGACACCCGAGGCGCCGTCGCCGAGCACTACGGCCACACCGACAAATGGATCACCGCCGCACAGGTACGGGAGATGCGTACCCGCATCCGCTCAGGCCGGATCGCCGCCGCGCACCCGGTCTACGACGGCGACCCCGACGAGACCGGCAAGCAGTTCGCCGCCAACTGGCAGGCACAGATCACCGCCGCGGCCGAGGGCCACCTGCCCTCGCGCACCATCACGCAGGCAGTCGGCGCCGTGCCCTCGGCCGAGCTGCGCGCCCTGCTGCCCGCGGTCGGCCACCCGGTCGACGACGAGACCGAGCCGCAGCCCTACGTCGACGAGGCCACCCGCGCGGAAATCCGGGCCACGCTGCCCGGCAACCGGGCCGCGCTTGTCGAGCTCGCCGTCGACTGTCCCAACACGCGGTGTCGTGCTGCTCGGCGCCATCTGTGCAAGTCCTCGCGCGGCAAGGAACTGCGCGGCACCGTGCACGGCCAACGCCGCGATGTCTACGCAATCCGGCACACGCAGTGCCCCGAGTGCGGCGCCCCGCCTCGGCATCCGTGCACCACGCCGGAGCCGCACCCGGCCCGCGTCCGCGCCGCTGTCGCCGACCGGCCCGTACCGAATCGTCGCCAGCTCGACCGCCTCATGCGCACCCCGCCCGCACCCCGCGAGACCCGCGCCCGCCACACCTCGGGAGGCAACCCCCGATGACTCCCGCAGCCGCGCGAGCCGTGATCGCCGCCCACCTCACCGACGCACTCGACGTGCACCCCCACCTCGCCACGCTCACCGCCGCCGGACTGCTCGACCGCCTCGCCATCGAGGGATGGGAGATCAACACCACCCGGCACGCGCGACCGGTCGCGCCTCGCGCGCGGGGGAACCGCGGCACTCGGCGCTCCCTCTCTCGGCTGCTGCGCCGTACCCGTGCGGACGGAGGTACCGCCCGATGACCGTCGATCCCGTGCTCGCCCTGATCGCGCTGCTCGCCGCCGTCGCCGTCGTACTGCTCGCCCGCCACGCCGGCCGCCGCTCCCCCGGGCCGCTGTGCGCACGCCGACCGGCCACCGTCCGCGACGCCTGCTCGACGCGCTGCCCCGCCTGCACCGCGCTGAAGAAAGAGAGCCACCGATGACCGCCCGTACCCGGTCCGACTCCCGTCGCGGCCGGATCGCCGCCCGCGAGGCCGAGCGCGACGCTCGCCGCAACCGGCTCCGGCTGTTCCTCGCCCGCGCCGACCGGGGAGTGCTGAGCACCGAGGACGCCGCCCAACTCCGCGGCGACGTCGAGGCCGAGCTCGCCGAGTGCGACACCTTCCGGCGCAGCGCCGGCGGGCAGCAGGCCGCGGCGATGCGGCTGCACAAGCGCGTCGAGGCGGCCGAGCAGGCCATCGTCGAGGCCGAGGCCGAACGCGACCGCCACGCCACGGCAGCGGCCGAGCTCGCCGAACGCCTCACCGTCGCCGGGCAACTCACCTACGCACTGACGGACGCGCTGACCGGCGACGAATGGCACCTCGCCTACACCGCGCGCCGTCTGTGTGCCGGGCGCATCAGCCCGCAGCAGGCCCTCACCGAAACCACCGGCTGACCCCGAAGGGAGCACCGCCCATGACCACCACCACGTTCGCCCGCCACGAGACCGCCGATGCGCTGCTCGTCGTCCGCCACGAGTGGGCCCGGCTGCTGCTCGCGATCGAGTGCCCGCCGCCGGCCGCCGGGTGGCCGCCGCGCGAGACCCGTGGATTCCTGCGCACCGGCGGGGACGACGAGCAGATCGTCGTCGAGGACCGGTCGCCGCTCGTGCTGCGCGAGCACCCCGCCCCCGCCAATTTGGATGCACTCGACGCGCGGCTCGCCATCGAGCGGATGCTGTACGACCTCGCCGACACCCTTGCCGCCACCGTCCAGCACACCGAGGCGGACGACCCGCGCCGCTGGACGTTCCGCAGCCTCACCTCGCCCGGCAGCCGCGCGCACGGCCCCCACTGGGCCTCGGTATGGATCGAGGGTCGCGTGCTCGACGAGGACACCGGCCCCGAGCAGCAGCTCGACGGCACCCTCGCTCCGCCGCCGTTCGCTCCCCTGCCTCCGCACCTGCTGCACGAGGCACGGCGCACCGCCCGGACCGTCGAGGGCCGCCTGCTGCGCGCCCTCGGGGAGGAACCGCGCCGCACGCCCATACCGAGCAGGGTGTGCCCGTGGTGCGGTAGCGAGCTCACCCTGCACAAGGACCCCGGCGACGACTCGTCGGCCGTGACCTGCTCGACCGGGCCGAGCTGCACCGCCCCGGTGCCGCTCGACCGGCTCGGCCGGCGCGTGTGGACACGCGGCGACCTGGTCGACCTGCACACCGCCCTCGCCACCACGCCGCAGCACACCGAGCGGGGGCGCGCCGCATGACCGCGGAACAGCACGATTTCTTCGGTGAGTTCGAGGCGTACGTCGTCGGCCGGGAGGCCGCGCGGTGGCAGGCCGAGCTCGACCGCCGCCTCGCTCGGCTCGGCGAGCAGCTCGCCGACGTCGCCGCGCAGGCCGCCGTCGAGCTGCCCGAGGCCGGACGGGCGTGGTTCCTGCGCCGGGTGCGGGAGGTGACCACCGAGGCGCGGGCGGGCGGGTAGCTGGCCGCGTCGTGGCTGATCGGCCTTACTTTCCCTTGGCGAGTTGATCGACACGGGGAATGGAAAGGTCGATCAGCTCGGCGACCTCACGCAGCTTGAGCCCGCGTCCGTACCGCAGTTCGCGCACGCCGTCGCTGCGAACTGCCTTGACCCGGCGACCGGCATCGGGCAGCAACTCGTCAGCCAGCTCGCGGGCGGCGAACTCCCGCTCGACCGGGTCGCCGAGCTCGTCGAGGCAGGCGACGGCTGCGTTGATGTGCGCTTCCATGCGGGCGCGCCGGTCGGCGCGTTCCTGCTCAGCGGGGTCGGTGTCGGTCATGGGAGCAGCGTACGGCCTTCGCCGAGATTCTTTTCTAGACCCTCTTGATTTTCTATTTCTAGACCCCCTATAAATGAGGAGTCAGCGCACGCCGACCGAAAGGACGCATCACCGTGCAGACCTTCACGAACGCCGCCCGCAACACCCTCGTCGACGAACTCGACATCCCCGCCGACATGCGCGCCGCCTTCGACAAGGCCACCTACAACGCCTCGCGCAACCTCTGGAGCGTCGACCTCACCGACGACCAGCTCGGTACCGCGCTGCACCTCCTGCGCGCCAACAACCGCAAGCAGGGGCCATGGGGCGACGCGCAGGACGCATCCCGCACTTCCTGATCACCCGCCGTCGATCGGCGCCCCCGTCGAGACATGTGACGGGGGCGGCCGTCCCACCACCGAAGGAGCGAACGTCATGGCATCGGCCAACGCCGTCAGTCGACACATGGGTAAGCGCTTCACACGCAGCCGCCGGGAGTCGGAGGAAGGATTCGAGGTCTTCGCGGGCGACGATCCGGGCTCGGTGATCGTGCACTACGAATGCGGCGACAAGCTGAACCGATCCCTCACGGGTGACGAGCAGCGAGCGCGCATAACCGCGGTGATGGCGGAGTACACCGAGTACCTGCGTGACCGCTGGCACGTGGCGCCGGACCCGGAGATCCGTCCCATGCTCGTACTGCACGACCACACAGCGGCGTAGCCGAACCCGTCCCCCGTACGCTGCGCCCGCCTCGGTGACCTCGCCACCGAGGCGGGCCAACCGCCGCGAGGGGGCAACCCTCATGGAAACCGCCAAGGCGTACGGCGTTGAGACCGTCCGCCGGGGCGCCGCTTGACTTCTCGGCCGGGCGCCCGCCCCGGGGAAGTCCAGCAACTCGACGCATTTCGAGAAGGGTTGCGCCGTTATCTCTTCGTGACCTAATGTTGGGGCCGTCTCCGGCCTGCCCGGAAACTCCCCGATCTCGTACGCCCCGCCGTCCCCCGTCGGCGGGGCGTACGTATGCCCGTAGGGAGGTGACGCGTGGCCGAGCCGATCACCGCCCGCGACCGCGAGGGCGTTCGCCGCCTGCACGCCGAGGGCCAGTCGCGCAACAAGATCGCCCGGACGATCGGGCGCAGCGCCGCCACGGTGAGCAAGATCGCGCGCGCCGAGGGGCTCGCCTTCTCCGGGGGCGCTCGGGTCGCCGCAGCCACCGAGGCACGGCGGGCCGATGCTGCGGCGCGGCGTGAGCAGCTCGCCGACGAGGCGCTCGACGGTGCCCTCGGGCAGGTCACCAAGACCACCGGCGCCGATTCGGCGCGCGATGCCCGCGACCACGCCACCGCCGCCCGAGCCTTGACCGAGGTGCACGCCCGTGTCGCCGAGCTCGCCCGTCATACCGGGAGCGGCAGCGCGGGCGGCTCGATGCTCGACAAGCTCGCCGACGCCCTGCTCGGCCCGCCCAACGGTGGTGACCGCGACGGGGGGTGAGCCTTGACCGTACCCCTGTCCGACAAGCAACTGCGCTCGATCCGCGAGTCGGCCCGCGCGCGCATCTCGATCTGGCACGGCAGCGTTCGCTCGGGCAAGACCATCGCGAGTCTTCTCGCGTTCCTGCTCGCGCTACGCCGGGCGCCGGCAACCGGGTTGATCCTGGTGTGCGGCCGGTCGTTGCAGACGATCGAGCGGAACATCATCGAGCCACTTCAAGACCCCGGGTTGTTCGGGACTGCGGCCGACGAGGTGCGGCACACCCGCGGTGCGACCACCGCGAACATCCTCGGCCGCACCGTGCACCTGATCGGTGCGAGCGATGCGCGGGCCGAGGGCCGGCTGCGCGGCGCGACCGCCGCCCTTGCCTACGTCGACGAGGCGACCCTCGTCCCCGAGGGGTTTTGGACACAGCTGCTTGCCCGCCTGTCCGTGAACGGTGCGCGGCTGCTCGCCACCACGAACCCGGACGCGCCGAGACACTGGCTCCGCACCTCGTACCTCGACCGCGAGGCCGAGCTCGACCTCGCCTCGTGGCACTTCCGCCTCGCCGACAACCCCAGCCTTTCCGAGGCGTACGTCGCTGCCCTGTCGGCCGAGTACGTCGGTCTGTGGCGGCGCCGGATGATCGATGGCGCGTGGTGCGTCGCCGAAGGGTCCGTGTACGACATGTTCGACGAGGCCGAGCACGTCGTCGACGAGCTACCGCCCATGCGCCGACACTGGCTCGGCGTCGACTACGGCACGAGCAACCCCTTCTCCGCGATCCTGCTCGGCCTCGGCGACGACGATCGGTTGTACGCGGTCGCCGAGTGGCGCCACGACGCCCGCCGGGTTCACCGGCAGATGACCGACGCGCAGTACAGCCGCGCCGTGCGCGCGTGGCTCGACGAGCTCGACGTCGAACCGGCGTGGACGTTCGTCGACCCCTCGGCCGCCTCGTTCCTCACTCAGCTATGGGCGGACGGGCACCCCGGCGTCGCCCGCGCCGACAACTCGGTGCTTGACGGCATCCGTTCGACCGCGACCGCCCTCGACTTGGGGCTGCTGCGCGTGCACCGCTCGTGCGAGGGGCTGCTCGGCGAGCTGCCCGGCTACGCATGGTCGGAAGAGGCCGCCGCGCGCGGCGAGGACAAGCCCCTCAAGCAGAACGACCACTCGGTCGACGCGCTGCGCTACGTCGTCCACAGCACCGCGCACGAATGGCGAGGGCTGCTCGCCCCGGCCGCATAGCGCACCCCGACCACCGCCCCGCCCGCACCTGTTGGCGCCTGGGCCTCGTCATGAAGGGGGGCGGCGCACTGTGTGTACTGGCTGGGCCGACCGTTTCCTCGCCACCGTCACCGACGCCCCGGGCGGCTGCTGGCAGTGGACCGGCTACCTGATGCCCAACGGGTACGCCCGCATCAGCGTCGACGGCGAGCGGCGGTACGCGCACCGCGTCGCCTACGAGGCGTTCGTCGCCCCCATCCCCGACGACCTCGTTATCGACCACCTGTGCCGCAACCGCGGATGCGTGAACCCCGAGCACCTCGACGCCGTAACGCAGCGCGTCAACGTCCTGCGCGGGCAATCGTACGCCGCCGCCCGCGCCCGACAGGTCGCGTGCATCCGAGGTCACCGGTTCGACAACGCCAACACCTACCGGGCCACGAACGGAACCCGGAAGTGCCGCAGGTGCCGGGCCAACGCGCGAAACCGCGCCCGCAACAGACAGGGGGCGACCTGTGCCGCTGCCTGACAGCAACGCCCCGTGGCCACCGCCGCAGCTCGCCCCGATGTACCGCGAGATGCGCGTCGACGACGCCTGGTACTCCGGCGACCGAACCAAGCTCGCCGAGATCTACCAGCACCATCCGCAGCGCGAGGACGGCCGACGCCGGTTGTGGTCCCGCAACCGCGCCCCGCAGCCCGGCAAGCGCGACACCCGCCTGCACATCCCGCTCGCCGGCGACATCGCCACCACGAGCGCCGACCTGCTGTTCTCCGAACCGCCCGCGTTCACCGTCCCGGACACCGGCGCACAGGATCGCCTCGCCGAACTCGTCGACGTCGGCGGCATCGAGAACACCCTGCTCGAAGGGGCCGAGGTCGCCGCCGCGCTCGGCGGCGCGTATCTCCGGGTCACGTGGGATACCTCGCTCGCACCCCGCCCGCTGCTCACAGCCGTGCACGCCGACGCCGCCGTACCGCGCTTTCGCTGGGGGCAGTTGACCGAGGTCACGTTCTGGCACGAGCTCGCCTCGGACGGCTCAACCGTATGGCGCCACCTCGAACACCACGAACCGGGCCGCATCCTGCACGGCCTGTACGAGGGGACCGTCGACAGCCTCGGGCGGCGCGTGCCGCTCACCGAGCACCCCGAGGTCGCCGACCTCGCCGCCTCCCTCGGCCCCGAAGGCGACGCGATCGAGACGGGGATACCCGAGCTCACCGCCGCGTACATGCCCAACATCCGGCCCAACCGCCGCCACCGCGGAAGCCCGCTCGGCCGCTCCGACTACGCCGCGCCCCTGCACGACCTCATGGACGCACTCGACGAGACATGGTCCTCGTGGCTGCGCGACATCAGGCTCGGCAGGGCGCGGCTGATCATCCCCGACGGGTATATGCGCGATCACGGGCCGGGTAGCGGGGCCTCGTTCGACGACGACCGCGAAATCTGGCAGGGACTGAACATCCCGCCCACCGAAGGCGGGGGCATCACCTTGTCCCAGTTCGCGATCAGAGTCGCCGAGCACCAGTCGACCGCCGACTCGCTCGTGCAGCAGGCCATACGCTCCGCCGGCTACTCCGCGCAGAGCTTCGGACTCGGCGACCAGGGCGCCGCCGTCACCGCGACCGAGGTCACCGCCCGCGAACGCCGGTCGATGATCACGCGGGGCAAGAAGTCGCGGTACTGGCGCCCCGCCCTCGCGCACGTCCTGCTCGTCATGCTGCGACTCGACCGAGCGATGTTCACCCCGGGCCTTGTCGTCGACCGGCCGCGCGTCACCTTCGGCGACGGCGTGAGCGAGGACCCGCAAACGGTCGCACAGACCCTGTCCCTGCTCCAGCAGGCGCAGGCCGTGAGCACCGACACGAAGGTTCGCGCGCTGCACCCCGATTGGGACGACACCGACGTACAAGCCGAGGTCGACCGCATCCTCACCGAGACCGGCGCAGCCGTGCCCGACCCCATGCAGGCCGGCGTGCTCGACTAGCTACCCATTCCCGAAGATCTTCCCGATCAGCCTTTCTGCGCGCGCCCTGATCTGCGGGTCAGGGTGCGCCATTGCCACCGCGAGCAGCACCATAACGAGGGCGAAGAAAGAGCCGGAAACAGCGGAGATCTGCACATCAATTTCCATGCACAGAACGCTACATGACGCCCCATGAGGCCCTTTGACTCTTATCGCTATACACCTTGAAGACGAAACTGCAAGTCTTTAGATTCAAATACATCGACAAACGCCCTGATCAGGGGCTTCTGTGGTCGCAGTCGATCGCTAATCGTGCCTTATAACCTCACCCCCGCTCCCACAAAGAATCGTGACACAAGTCACATTGGGTGTTTCTTTTCTGTCACCTCTTAAAGGAAATCGCCAGGGGGTGACGTCATGCCAATTCACCCCGGGATGGTCGAGGATCTCTCGGCCGGCGTGCGCGATCTGTACGCGGACGCCGAGGCGCGGCTGCTCGGCATCGTGGCGCGGCAGCTCGCGGACGGGTACGAGGCGCCCGGCTGGGCCACGGCCAAGCTGCGCGACATTCAGCCGCTACGCCGTGCCGCACAGGGCATCGTCGATGCCCTCGGCAGCGCCATGGAGTTGGAAGTCTTCGACGCCGTCGCCGAGGCGTACAGCATCGGTGCGCGGGCGGGCCTGGTTGAGCTCGGCGCCCTGCACGACGCGGACGCGCGCCGGATCGCCGACACCACCCCCAACACGCGGGCGGTCGACCGGCTCGCGCAGGAAACCGTCGACCTCGTCACCGAGACGCACCGGGGGATTCTGCGCGGCGTCGAGGACGGGTACCGGCAGGTGGTCGCCGAGGTGTCAGCAACGCCGCTGCTCGGCATCGACACCCGTCGGCAGGCCACGCAGCGCGCCATGGAGCGGTTCGCCGACCGCGGTCTACGGACATTCGTTGACCGGTCGGGGCGTGCGTGGCAGATGACGAGCTACGCCGAGATGGCCGTGCGCACGTCTGTCGGGCGTGCGGCTGTTGAGGGGCACGGCGACCGGCTGCGTGCCGCCGGTCTCGATCTCGTGATCGTCTCCAACGCGCCGCACGAGTGCCCGCTGTGCGCGCCGTTCGAGGGCAAGGTGCTGTCCCTCGACGGTCCTGGTGGCGCGCGGTCGGTCGAGGTCGAGCACGCCGTCGAGGACGGCCGCATGGTGCGCGTGCAGATCGCCGGGAGCCTCGACGAGGCCCGGCAGCGCGGCTTTCAGCATCCCAACTGCCGCCACTCGACCAGTGCTTATCTGTCCGGTGTCACCCGTGCCCCCGTCGAGCACTCCGAGGATCCCGTCGGGTACGAGGCGAGTCAGCGGCAGCGGGCGATCGAGCGTGGCATCCGGAAGTGGAAGAACCGCGTCGCCGCCTCGACGTCCCCCGAGGGCAAGCGGGCGGCCGAGGCCAAGGTGCGGCAGTGGCAGAAGCGCCAGCGCGAGCACCTCGCCGCGCACCCCGAGCTCATCCGCCGTCGCGAGCGCGAGCAGCTCGGCGCAGGCAACCTGCCCCCGAGCCGCGGCACCGCCGGACACCCCGGCGCCCCTGGCGGTCCGGGGTCGGATGCGTTCGAGGCCGCGCGCGTCCGCTCCGGTGACGCGCGCACCCTGCCCGAGATGAGCGACGAGCAGCTCGGCGCCGCGATCCGCCCCGGAGTCCTCGACGACCGCGACCGCGACCGCATCGCCACCGAGGCCGACCGCCGCGACGAGCAGGCCCTGCTCGACCGCATCCGACCGCACGGCCAACTCGTCGACAACCTCATCGAGTTCAGCGACGACGAGCTCGCCCGCGTCTCTCCCCACCTCGGCGACGACGACATGCTGCGCGTCATGGCCGAGGCCGACCGGCGCGATATAGACGCCGCACTGCCCGGGGCCCGACGTGACCTTGTCGGCATGTCCGAGCACGACCTCGCCGCCCGCGCCCGGCACGTCGAGGGCGACCGGCCGGCGATCGGCGCCGAGATGCACCGCCGGCGGCTGCTCGCCGAGGTGTTCCCCGACGGGCGCCTCGCCCGCGATCTGTCAGGCGTCGGCGACGACGTGCTCGGGTGGGCCGTGCGCTACGCCTCCCCCGAGGACGCGGCACGCATCGCCGACGAGATCGACGCCCGGTACCCGCCCGCCCCGCTCCCCGAAGCGTCCGGCGCGCACACCGTCGAGGGTCAGCTCGCCGACCGTGCTGCGGTAGACGAGGCCCTCGAACCGGCCGCGCCGCCGGACGCGTGGAACGGCCTTGCCGTCGACTGGTACGAGGGCATGACCAGCACCGAGCGATGGGTCGCCGAGCGTGAGTACGCCGACATGCAGCAGCGCACCGCCTACACCCGCGAGCAGCTGCGCGAGATGTACCGCGAACACACATGGGCGCAGTACATGGACGCCGAAGACGCCACGAACGGTTACCTGCTTTCCCGCGAGGCCCGAGCCGCCGGCGTTGATCCCGCATCACTGTTCAGCGGTCCCGCGCACGTTGCCTACGCCCGCGCCTCGGAAGAGCTCAAACGGTATTGGGCGGACCACCCGCGCATGACGTTCGTGGAGTACGAGGAGATGGTCACCGGGCAGCGCAGCACTGCCGCCGAGACCGCTCGTGTCTCTCGCAACGCCCAGAACAATCGGCTCTAGGGGGTGGCTGTGGGCACCCGAGGTGACCTTGTGCGCGCACTGCGCGCCGGTATCGACGCCGGTCGCGCCGCATCCCCTGTGAGCGCGTGCCCCTACCCCCGCGGCGACCTGCGCCGCTCGGCATGGGTGCGCGGCTACGCCAAGGCCCGAGCGCTCCCCGGCGCCGCCGACAACGGCAGCAAGTAGACCTCTCCCCTTCTTCTCTCTCGGCCCGCCGCTGGCGGGCCTCTCCCTCTTTCCACACCCCGGAGGCGCGCCCGTATGCCCGAGCACTCTCTCGACGAGACCCTGCCGACCCACCCGCGAACCGGCGAGCTTGCCCTCGGTCTGCGCCGCGATGGGCGCCCGATCTGGCCCATCAAGGGCGGTTCGGGCGAGGGCGGCGACCCTGCACCGACCGGCGCCCCGAACACCCCGCCGTCGGACGCCCCGGCCCCCACGTCGAGCACGCCACCGGCCTCGGACCCGGGTACCGCGCAGCAGCTCGTCGACGCCGCCAAGCGGGCCGATGAGGCCGCCGCCGAGCGCGACGAGCTGCGCGCCGCCCTCGACGCGGTAACCCGGGCGCTCAACCCCGGCGCCGACGACAACGCGCAGGACCCGGCGCAGCTCGCCGCCCGTGTCGCCGAGCGCGACAAGCAGCTCGACCAGGTCGCCGCCGAGCTGCGCACCGCCCGCGCCGAGCTCGCCGCCTACAAGGCCGCGGGCGAGCAGGGCGCGCGGGCCGACCGGCTGCTCAACTCCCGGGCGTTCGCCGAGGCGCTCGCCGCCCTCGATCCGGATGACGCGAAGTTCGGCGAGCAGCTCGCCGCCGCCATCACGGCCGCGGTTGAAGCCGACCCCGAGCTCTACCGCGCCGCGCCCGCAGCGCCGACGCGGTCGGGCGCCGAGTTCAACGGCGCCCCGGCCGGTGAACGTCGCCCCGCTTCCCTGCACGACGCCATCGCCGCCCGCCTCGGCGGCTGACCAAGGAGCCCTGAACCATGGCGATCACCCTCGCCGACGCCAAGCTGAACACCCTCGACGACATCGATCTGACCTTGATCGACGAGTTCCGCAAGAGCTCGTGGTTGCTCGACAACCTCACGTTCGACAACTCGGTGAACCCTGCCGGGGGCGGCGCGACGCTCACCTACGGGTACACCCGTGTGATCGAGGAGCGCGGCGCTGCCTTCCGCCCGTTCAACACCGAGTACGACGTCGCCGAGGCGCGCCGCGCCCGCTTCACCGTCGACCTCGCCCCGCTCGGCGGTGCGTTTCAGGTCGACCGTGTCCTCGCCGCCCTCGGCCCGGCCGCGACGAACGAAGTCGCCCTACAGATGGGGCAGACGGTCAAGAGCGCACGGGCGTTCTTCGCCGATCAGGTCATCAACGGTCGCCGCGACCACACCCCCGGTGCCGAGACCGGGTTCGACGGTCTCGACGTCGCCCTCGCCGCGTCCACCACGGAAATGGGCACGGGCGACGTACTGGACTGGACCGGCGCCGCCCTCGGCGACGACCAGGCCGCGGCGCACGACGCGCTCGACGTCCTCGACGAGTGGCTCGGCCTGCTCGACGGCACCCCCTCGGCGATCCTCGGCAACAAGCGCACCATTGCCCGCGTGCGCTCCCTGGCGCGCAGGGCCGGCTACTACACGCGCAGCGAGGACACGTTCGGGCAGACCGTCGAGAGTTACGCGGGTATCCCGTTCGTCGACCTCGGCGACAAGGCCGGCAGCAGCGACCCGGTCATCGCCATCGAGGACCGCGAGGGCCTCGGTACGGGCCTGTCCGACCTGTACGCGGTGCGTCTCGGCCTCGACGGTTTCCACGGGGTGAGCACGGTCGGCACGCAGTTGGTGCGGCAGTGGCTGCCGTCCTTCGACTCCGCCGGCGCCGTAAAGCGCGGCGAGGTCGAGCTCGGCCCCGTCGCCGTCGCGCTCAAGGCCACCAAGTCCGCGGCCGTACTGCGCAACATCCGCGTTCGGTAAGGGGGCAGCGTGCGCTACGAGATCAC
Organism: Streptomyces catenulae; assembly: GCF_000718015.1. Lineage (GTDB taxonomy): Bacteria > Actinomycetota > Actinomycetes > Streptomycetales > Streptomycetaceae > Streptomyces > Streptomyces catenulae. The sequence goes on from NZ_JODY01000017.1 coordinate 138,231, forward strand.
CGCCCCCGCGAGCGGTGACACGGGGTTGGTTGCCGGGGTCGCGTTCACCGCCGGCCACGCGCTCGTCGCTGACCCGCCGCCGGGCGCCGTCGAGTATTTCCGCCGCCACGGCTACCGCATCACCCCCGCCGACGACGGGCCGCAGGACTCCAAACCTGCGGCCCGTGCCCGCTCCCGCAACAAGCCGGGACCAAGCGAAGGGGGGTGAGCCGTGGGCCGTGTCTACGCCGCCCGCGAGCAGCTCGCCGCCTACCTCGGAACCGCGCTGCCCGACGACGCCGAGCGGCTGCTCGCCCGCGCGTCCGAGGACATCGACGCCGCGCTGCTGACCGCCATCTACCGCACCGACGAGATGGGTTATCCGGTCGAGGCCCGTATCCGCGCCGCCCTGGCGAGCGCGGTCTGTGCGGAGGTCGAATACTGGCTCGCGACCGGCGAGGACGGCACCGGCACCGGGGAGCAGTGGGACGCGGTCAGCATCGGCCCCGTCAGCCTGTCCGGCCGCAGCAGCCCGCCCGCGCCCCCCGTCGTGAACGGTGTCGAGCTCGCGCCGCGCGCGTACCGGGCGCTGCACATGGCCGGTCTGCTGCCCGGCGAGGTGCTCGGCCCCGATGAGGTGTACCCGTGGTGAGGCGCGTGCCCGGGTGGTTGCTGCGCCACCGGATCGCCATCGAGCCGTACCTCGGCGATACGGCGTACGGCCCTTCGTTCGGTCCACAGGTTGTGGACGTGCCCGCCCTGGTCGACGAATCCCCGCGCATGGTGCGCGGCGCGGACGGCCGCGAGGTGCTCGCCACCGCGACCGTGATCGCCGCCCCCGATCTGCACTGCCCGCCCGGCTCCCGCATCACGTTGCCCGACGGGCGCACCACCACCGCACTCACCGTCGCCCACCACACCGCCCCGGGGCTGCCCGTGCCGGCGAACACGGAGGTGAGTTGCGAATGAGTCCGCAGCGCGCCCGGCTGACGTGGAACGGCGCCGCCGCCTCGGCGGTCATCCGCGAGGCAGCCGCGCGCGGTCTGCTGCTCGGCGCCGAGCACACCCTCGCCGCATCCCGGCAGCGCGTGCCGATCGCCGAGGGCACCCTCGAACGCTCCGGCGCCGCGAGCGTCGACGAGCAGCAGCTCGCCGCGGCCGTGTCCTACGACACCCCGTACGCCGTGCGCGTGCACGAGGACCTCAACGCGCGGCACTCCCCCGGCCGGGCAGCGAAGTACCTGGAATCCGTACTGCCCGAGGTCGCCGACGACGTGCAGGCGTTGATCGCCGCGCAGGTCCGGCGGGCGCTGCGCTCGTGAGTTACACCGTCGACCTGCTCGACGGTCTCGCCCGCCTGCTCGATGCCGCCGGGGTCGGCTGCTACCGGCCCGACGGGGTGTACATCGCGGGCGAGACCGCGATCACCATCGCCGCTACCCCGCCGGTCCCCGACCGCGTGATCTGCCTGTCGGCGTATCCCGTCCTCGACTCCCCCGCGCTCACCGACACCACCACCGGCATCCAGGTGCGCACCCGTGCGGGCGCGGACCCGCGCGAGGTCGACGCGCTCGACGACGCCGTGTTCGACGCGCTGCACGCATCCGGGCCGTTCCTCTTCGGCTCGGTGCGCGTGCAGCTCATCTCTCGCGCCTCGGCCTCGCCGATCGGCGCCGACACGTCCGGCCGCATGGAGCGGTCGGCGAACTACCACCTGCGCGCGCACCGCGCGCACCCCCGCCTCGAATAAGGAGACCGCCATGCACAACCCCACGCCGCCGGCCGAGACCGTGACCGCGCTCGCGCGCCGGTACCGCCTGGAACTCGACATGGGCACCGAGTACGCCCCCTGCTGGACCCTGGTCCCCGGGATCACCGAGTTCACGACGAAGATCGAGCCCACGCAGCAGGACGTCAGCACGTACGACACCGAGGGGTGGGTCGAGCAGGCCGTCACCATGCTCGCCTGGTCGATCGAGGTCACCATCGCCCACCGCGCGCACCCGGACACCGGGGAGTTCAACGCGGCGCAGGAAGCGCTCCGCCGGGCGTCGATGCGGTTCGGCAGCGAGTCGTACGTGCGGGTGCGCTACTACGACCGCAACGGCGCCAACGACGCGTACGAGGGCACGGCCCTGGTCACGTGGGAGCCCGACGGGGGCGGCCCGGACGAGATCGACAGTGTGAAGATCACGCTCACCGGCTCCGGTCGGCTGAGCGGGATCTGCAACCCGGCCGCCCTTCCGGTCATCCGCCTGACGGCCGAGTTCACCGGCACCGACGACGAGGTGAGCAACTGATGGCGTTCAAGGAGATTGGCCAACTCCTCAACGATGGCCTGCACTTGCCGATCGGGGAGCGCACCTACACCGTGCCCGCGCCGTCGGCCGAGACCGGTCTGCGCGTGCAGGCGATCATCAACGCCGCCGCGGTCGCCGCCGACGGGGGCGAGGCCGACGAGCAGGTGCTCGCGGACGCCGCCGAGCGCGACCTGTACCGCGACGCCCTCGGCGCCGCCTACGACGAGATGATCGCCGACGGCGTGACCTGGCCCGAGCTGAAGCACTGCGCGATCACCGCCATGGTCTGGATCGCACAGGACACTGAGGCCGCCGAACGCTACTGGGACGCCGGCGGCGACCCTTCTCGACTGGCCCCGAACCGGGAGACGCGGCGCGCACAGGCCCGATCGGGCGCGGCGAGCTCGACCCCGAATCGGGGCTCTTCGAGTGGTACGAATACCCGCCCGGTGCCGGGCCCCGGCGCGGCCACGCAGCCGACGGGCTGACCTGGTCCCGCATCCTCGACGAGTGGCCGCTCGTCGAGGCTGACCTGCACGAGGTCTACGGAATCGACCTCGGCGACCGCGCGTTGTTGCGCGACCGTTCATGGCGCTGGTTGCGCGTGCGTCTGCTGGGACTGATGTCCACCGACTCCCGCCTCGCCCGCCTGCTCAACCCGCCTTCCACATAACCGCATAGCCGCCGGACGCGTCCGGCCGACCCTCTAGGAGGTGATCGGCCGTGGCGCTCACCGTCGGCGAACTCACGGCGACACTCACCGTTGACCCGTCCGGCGCCGAGGCCGGTATCACCCGCGCCCGGCAAGCGATGCGCGCCGGCGCCGGTCAGATCGCGGGCGACGCCGATCGGGCGGGCGACGCCGCCGGCGGTGCGCTCGGCGACGGGCTCGCCGACGGCGCCGCCGCCGGGGGCGACCGCGCCGCCGCCGGAATCGCCGGTGCGCTCAAGGGGTTCGCCGCTGCGGCGGTGGGCGCGAGCATCAGCGCCGCCTTCATGGCCGGACTCTCCGAGGCCATGCAGCAGGGCAAGATCACCAGCACCCTGCAAGCGCAGCTCGGCACGTCCGGCCCGGTGGCGGCGCAGTACGGCAAGGCTGCCGGGGCCCTGTACTCCGGGGCGATCGTCGACTCCGTCCAGGACGGCGCCGACGTGCTGCGCGGCATCGCGCAGCAGGGTCTGCTGCCGCCCGAGGCGACACAGGCGCAGATCGCGTCCATGGGCACGCGCGTCGCCGACACCGCGCGGGTCATGGGCGAAGACGTCGGCGCCGTATCCCGCGCGGTCGGCACGATGTTGAAGACCGGCGTCGCGCAGAACGCGAGCGAGGCCATGGACGTCCTCGTCCGCGGCACGCAGCGCGGCGCGAACGCGGGCGAGGATTTGCTCGACACTTTCTCGGAATACAGCGTCCAATTCCGGGATCTCGGGCTCGACTCGCAAACGGCAATGGGCCTGCTGCAACAAGGTTTGCAGGGCGGCGCGCGCGACGCGGACACCGTCGCCGACGCGCTGAAGGAATTCGCGATCCGCTCGAAAGACATGTCGAGCGGCAGCGTCGGCGCCTTTCAGGCGATCGGGTTGAACGCGGGCAAGATGGCCGCCACGTTCACCAAGGGCGGCCCGGCCGCAAGTGCCGCACTCGGCACCGTCCTTTCCCGGATCAAGGCCATTGAAAATCCGGCCAAACGCAATGCCGTCGCGGTCGCGTTGTTCGGTACCAAGGCCGAGGATCTACAGGGCGCGCTCTACAAGCTGAACCCGTCGACGGCGGTCGCCGCACTCGGCAAGGTCAGGGGCGCCGCCGACACGGCCGGCACCGCGATGAGGGACAACGCCGCGACCAAGGTCGAGGCGTTCAAACGGTCCCTGACGCAAGGGTTCGTCGAGGTTCTCGGCACGCAGGTGATTCCCGCGCTGACGACCGGCGCCGCGTACGCGATGCGGTTCGGCAGCGCCCTCGGCACCGCCGGTGGGTTCGTGGCACAGAACCGCGGCGCGTTCATCGCCCTCGCGGTGGTGGTCACGGCCGTGATGCTGCCCACCCTCGTCCGGCTCGCCGCACAGGCCGGCATCACCACTGCGGCCACGGTGACCGGCTGGGCTACTCAGAGCGCCGCCGGAGCGGTCGCCGCCGCGCGGTACGTCGCCGTGAACGCGCTCATCCTCGCCGGGTGGGCCCGGCAGGGCGCCGCCGCGGGTGCCGCAGCCGTCCGCGTCGTTGCCGCGTGGGTCCTGATGGGCGCGCAGTCGATGATCCAGGGCGCGCGCATGGCCGCGGCGTGGGCGCTCGCCATGGGTCCGGTCGGCCTGGTGATCGCCGCGGTGGTCGGCCTGGTCGTACTGGTCATCGCCAAGTGGGACACGATCAAATCCGCCACCGCCGCAGCGTGGAATTGGCTTTGGGGAAAGATCAAGGCCATTGCGGGATTCGTCGTTCAGATCTTCCTCAACTGGACGTTGCCGGGGTTGATATTCAAACACTGGGACGCCATCAAGAATGGCGCCTCGACGGCGTGGAACGCGATTCTCAACTTCATCAAGGCAATTCCTCGCAGAATCGTTTCCTTTTTTCTGAACTGGCCGCTTTTGGGGTTCATTATCAGGAACTGGGAAGCGGTCAAGAATGCCACGGAGAACAAGGCGAGCCAGATGCTTGCCTACGTCAAATCGCTGCCCGGAAAGATCGTCGGTTTCTTTCGCGGCTTCGCAACGATGCTGATCGTCAAGGGCCGCGACTTGATCCTCGGCCTGTGGAACGGCATCAAGTCCATGGGCGGATGGCTCAGGAGCAAGTTGGGCTCGTGGGCGAAGGCCATGATCCCGGGGCCGATCGCGAAGGCGCTCGGTATCCACTCGCCCTCGCGCGTGATGCGCGACAAGATCGGCCGCCACATCCCCACGGGCCTCATTGCCGGTATCCGCGCAGGTGCCCCCGCCGTCGGCCGCACCATGCGCAATCTCGTCTCGCTCCCCGCCGCCCCGCAGTTCGCCCCCGCCGCCGCAGCCCCGGCCGGCGCAGCGGGCGGCGGCTCGTGGGGGCCCGCGGTGCACATCGAGAACTGGCACGCAGGCCACGCGAGCCCCGACCAGACCGCCGCCGCGCTCGCGTGGCAGATGAAAGCAAGGGGGTAACCACCCATGACCACCAACACCCGCCCGGGGACCGTGCAGTTCGGCGAACTGCTGCTCGGCCCCGGCACCCCGTACGGCTGGAAGAAGCTCACCGGCTGGAACGAAATCCCGGCCATCGACTCGGGCAGCGTGCCGCGCCCGGCCGCGCACGGCGCCTACCCGGGCGCCCTGCTCGCGCAGGTCCGCACGATCACGCTCGACGAGATGATCGTGCGGGCCGAGCCCGGACGCATCGGCGCCACCGTCGCCACCCTCGAAGCAGCGACCCCCCTCATCGACGACGAGCAGCCCCTGCTCATCCACCTCGACGACCGCGGGCCGCTGCTCGTTCACGCGCGCGTGGTCCGCCGCGAGGTCCCCGTCGACCCGGCGTACGGGGTCGGCGTGGCGGTCGGCGGTGCGATCCAGTTCGAGGCGAGCGACCCGCGCCGCTACACCCCCACCGTGCAGCAGGCAGGCGTCGGGCTGCCCGAGCCGTGCCTGCCGTGGCACGCCGACCACGGTCACGGACCGCGCGGTATCCCGGCGTCGACCGGCGACGTCGTCGTGCACAACTTCGGCTCGGCGCCGGCGCATCCGGTCGTCGAGCTGTGGGGGCCCGTCGATACGCCGAGGCTGACCAACATCACGACCGGCGCGGTTCTGGAGTACGAGGCGATCCTCGACGCCGGCGAGCGGCTGACCATCGACACCTACTCGGGCACGGCCGTGCTCGACACCGGCGAGAGTCTGCTGAACGCCGCGAGCTTCGAGTCGTGGCCCGAGCCCGCGTTCATGCTCGGCTCCGGCCTCAACGATCTGACCTTCCGGGCCGCGCCGGACGCGCCCGCCGACCCGCGCGCCGCCGCCCTGCTGCGGTGGCGCTCGGCACACTGGTGAGGGGCGGGACCGTGGCGACGTCCACGTATCGCGTGCTGGTGTGTGATCTCCGCTCCGACCGGCTGCTCGATGTGCTGCCCCTGACCGGCGTATCGATCGAGGACTACATCGGCAAGGCGGGCAGCTTCCGGGGCACGGTGCCGATCCCGAACCGGGAGCTCGCCGACCGGGCGCGCGCCGCGATCGGCCCGGACCGCGTGGCCCGTACGGCGCTATGGGTGGAGCGTGACCGGCGGATCTGGTGGGGCGGCGTGCTCTGGTTGGTCAACCCACAGAGCGACGAGCGCGGACGCCTCGCCGTCGAGGTGCAGGGCGGCACGTTCGACACCTACCTCGACCACCGCATCTTGCGCACCACGCACGAGGCGACGCGCACCGATCAGTTCGACATCGCGCGGGACCTCGTCGACTACGCGCAGCAGCAGCCCGGCGGCGACATCGGGATCCGGTACGGCACCGACACGTCGGGGGTACTGCGGTCGCGTACGTTCGCCGCATCGGATCAGCCGACGATCCGGGATCTGCTCGACAAGCTCAGCACGGCCGAGGGCGGGTTCGAGTGGCGCATCCGGTGCTTCCGCGACCCGGAGTCCGGGGAGCGCGTGAAGCAGCTCGACCTCGGGCACCCGCGCATCGTCCGCGGCGACGACGTCGTGCTCACCCATCCCGGCCACATCCTCAACTACGCGTGGCCGGCCGACGGTACGACCGTCGCGACGACGTGGCAGGCCCGGGGCGCGACCAACAACCGCAACCAGGCCGCCGCGTCGAAACCGCTGTTGTCCGAGCTGCTCGTCGACGAGCAGGCCCTCGCCGCCGGGTGGCCGCGCCTCGACGGCACCAGCGATCACCAGTCCATCGACGACCCCGAGCAGCTCGCCGAGCACGCCCGCGCCGAAGCTGCCGCCGCCCGCCGGCCCGCGGTCATCCCCGAAATCACCGTGCATCTCGATTCGCAGATCAGCCCTGACCTGCTCGGCCGGTACGTCCGGCTGCGGGTGCGCGATCTGTGGTTCGCCGATGGCCTCGACGTGCGGCACCGCGTCGTCGGCATCGCCGTCACGCCCCCGGAGCGGGGCGCTGGCGAGTCCGTGAAACTCACCCTCGAAACCCCGGAGAACCCCAATGGCAACAGTGCGTAACGATCTGCTCGACCGAATCCGTGCCATCGAGCGGCAGGTGAAGGAACTCGCCGGCCGCTCGCAGTCCCGCCCGCCGCTCGACCAGATCCGCGACGGCGACGTGCGGATCTCCGAGGGCGGGCAGCTCGCCGTCGTGCCCCCGAAGGAAGAGTTCGCAACGTTCGTCGTGGGGGAGTGGCCCGGTGGTTCGTACGGCCTGGTCGCCCGCCGCATGGATGGCAGCTACGCGCTGACCGTCGAGGGCGAGAAGGCCGACCGCGGCACGGTGCGAATGTGGAGCCGCGCCACCGATGCGCCCGACCGCATCCTCGTCATGGACGACAAGCACAGCCCCCGGCACCTGGGCCGGCCGTGGCTGCCGCTCCAACTCCACCCGACCGCCAACCAGTCCACCGGCGCGACCGGGTGGCAGCACGCATGGGTCGGCATCACCCCCGTGCACAACCCGGTCGCGCACATCGAGGTCACCAGCTACGCCGAGGCCGGCGGGCGCGTCCGCGTCCGGATGCGGGCCGAAGGCGGTACCGCGTTCACCGCGGACGAGTGGGAGGTGCCCGAGGGCGAGTGGACCGCCCACACCGTCGAGCAGCCCCTCGACCGCTCCGGATTCCTCGACGACTACGCGATACAGGTCGAGCACTACACGCACAACGCCCGGAAGCCGATCGAAACGCGGCTGCTGTCGGCGTACAGCCGCAACACGTACTCGGCCGAGGAGACGCCGGAAGCCCCGGCCGGGCAGGACGGGGACACCGGCCGCCCCGATCCGACGCTGCCCGTCGAGACCGACGACGGTGACCAAGCCAAGGGCGGCGTCGAATGAGCGCCGGGCCGCTGGAGAGGGGGCGCTCGTGTCGGCACCCATAGGCGCCGCCGCCCTGGTCGCCGCGCTCAAGGCCGAGGGCGTCAAGGTCAAGGGTGTGCGCTCGTGGCGCAGCCACAACCGCAACGCCCGCGGTCCGTGGGGGCCGGTGAACGGGGTCATGGTGCACCACACGGTCACCAGCGGCGCCGCGCAGACCGTCGATCTCATCTACCGCGGCCGGTCCGATCTGCCGGGGCCGCTCGCTCACGCGGCGATCACCAAGGACGGGACGGTTCATCTCACCGGGCACGGCCGCGCGAACCATGCCGGGCTCGGCGACCGCGACGTGCTCGCCGCCGTCATCGACGAACGCACGCTCCCGGCACCGAACGGGCAGGACGTCGACGGGAACCCGCACTTCTACGGGTTCGAGTGTGAGAACCGCGGGGACGGCCGCGACCCGTGGCCCGAGGCGCAGCTCGACGCGATCGAGCGGGTGGCGGCGGCGCTGTGCCGCCACCACGGATGGCACGCCGCCTCGGTGATCGGCCACCGCGAGTGGACGAACCAGAAGACGGACCCCCGAGGGTTCGCCATGGACGAGATGCGCCGGCGGGTCGCCGCACGCCTCAAGCACCCGCCCGGCCAGCAGCCACAGAAGCCGAAGAAGCCGCACAAGAAGCCGCCCCGACACAAGCCACCGAAGAAGCCGACCCCGGCACCGACACCTCACCCGCCGCAGAAGGGACAGCCCATGTCGGACGCCGCCCGGCGCACCGTACGGACCATCGTGCAGACCACACTCAGCCTCGCCGCCTCCCTCCCGATCCTCGTCGACGCCGCCGACGTCCCCCACACCGCGGCCGGCGTCGGAACAGCCCTCGCCGTCGCCGCGGCGGCGACCCGGATCATGCAGAACGACCAGGTGCAGAAGCTGCTCCCGAAGTGGCTGCGCAGCGCCGTACCGGCCCCCACGCAGGAACCGGACCCAGACCCGGCCACAGGCGGGGGCGCGGTGTGACGCCGCCCGACCCGAACGACGTCGTACTCGAACTCTTCCGCTGAACAACACAGCGCCCCCTGTCGGCCTTCGGGCCGGCAGGGGGCGCTGTCTGCGTTAACGCGGTAGCGCGCGACAGAGCAACCCCAGCACGACGAAACGCGTCCGGTGCAGGGGCGTGCCTTGACCGTAGGTATTGCTGACGGGGTCGAGTAGCTCTACAGCTTCTCGAAATGGTTGTTCACCACGCCGGCGATGAACGCCTGCCACCCCTCAGCAGAGCTGGTCAGCACCGGACCCGCATCCTGCTTGCTGTCCCGCAGACCAACTGCTGTCCCGAGGTCGGCCACCTCGACACAGTTGCCGTTGCCGTTGCTGTAGCTCGACTTGAACCACGCTGCGCGTGTCAGATCAACCCTGTTCATGACTCCCTGCCAATTCGGAGATCAGACGCCGTGACGCCTGCTCATCGAGCGATGTTTCCCAGATCCCCTGGAAAGCCATGTCGTACTGTTCGACTTCCTTCGGCTTGTCCAAGTACAGGCCCCCGGTGTAGCCATCGGCGTAGACCGTTGGCGGCTCCGAGTCGATCCCGTCGCCGTTGAGCGGAAAGCGCAGGATGACGAACGGGCCGGTCACGACACCGTCGTGCATACCAGCAGCGAACGGAACAACGCGAATCGAAACGTTCGGCAGCTCGGACACCTCGACGAGGTGCTCAAGCTGTTCCGCCATGACGTCACGGCCACCGATGGGTCGGCGCAGGACGGCCTCGCTCAGCACGACCCGCAGCGTCGGCGGATCGGTTACGCGCGTGAGGAGAGTCTGACGCTCGATCCGCAGGCGCACCCGTCCATCGAGGTCTTCCTCATCAATGCCACGAACATGAGTCCGCGTGACTTCCCGGGCGTAGCCCTCCGTCTGGAGCAGCCCCGGAACCACGTCGCTCTCATACGAGGAAAGACTCGACGCGGCTTCTTCCAGACCGACATAGATGTCGAAACCCTCGGGAATGACATCGCCGTACGCGTGCCACCAACCGCGGGCCTTGGTTTCCTTCGCGAGGCCCATCAGCGCCTCAGTCAAGCCAGTGGGCGCGCCGTAGACGAAGCACATCGCTTGGACGTCAAGACTTCGTAGCGGAGTCTGGCCCGTTTCGATACGCCAGATCTTGGCCTCGGACCACTCCAGCTTCTTCGCCGCAGCACGGACTGTGAGACGAGCACGGTTCCGCAGGTCGCGCAGGTTCCTACCCAACTGCCGACGCGGAACGGTCGACCCCGTCGTTCCCTCTGCCATTCTCCACCCCTTCTACATGCCCCAGTATGACGGACCCATGTCGATCACGATGAAAGCAGTCGCGCCCCCGCCATGCAATGCAAGTCACCAGTTCGACTACCTACTCACGAACCATCGCCATGAAGTCTTGCATGAAGGGTCATCGCCGGGCACTCTGTAGACCCGCAACCGCTTGATGCCAACTCCGGTCGGATCAAGCGGTATTGGCGGGTCATCAGCTCTGCGCTACGGAGGGGCAGACACGTGCCTGGACAGGAAGAGCAGGAACAGCAACCCGACCTGAAGTCGTCCGACGAGCAGAACGATTCCGACCAACTCCACGCAGAAATTGCCCGGTTGGAAGGTGCGATCGCGGCGCACTGGGCGCTCCTCGGCAAGAAGACCTAGTTGCCGAGCTGATGTCCCGTCGCGCAGAAGCCCGCGCGCGGAACCGCCCCACCAACCATCGGAGTTGCATGTGCCGCACACGGCCAGCCCCACGAAGCACGACGCCGGTAGGGCCCCCACCGGCGAGGTAGAGCGCTCACGTCGCTTCAGGTTCGTTCGTGACCTCTTCCCCACCACCGAGCCGCCCGCGTACGCGATGCAGTGCTACACGTGCGAGGAGATGAGCGGCTTTTGCTCTGACGGTTCGGTAGGGGGGGCATGGGCACTCGGCCACCTTCAGGAGAGAGAGCACTTCAAGTTCCGGCTGGTGCACACGGTGCCCGTTGTGGCCGCGCTGGAGTCGCTGTGAACTTCCGAGCGATCCGGATCATCGTGCGTGGCATGTTGGGTGAGGCACTCGGCCGACTTGATGAGCAGTGGTACTGGTTCTACCAATTCGCCTTGTGTCACCTCGGCGAAGACCCGCGTAAGGCTGACGCCATGTATGAGCGATACGCCAGCGTCGGGCAGGGCGTCGAGCACTGTTCCCCGCCCGTTCGCCCGCTCGCTCCCCCGAAGGGCGACTGACGGCCCTCGAATTCGCCGCCGACTGAGCGTCGGCCCTGATGTCCCGCCCCCTGCCCCGGTGGAACCGGTCGGCGCCTGCCAGCGCCGACCGCCCGCGGCAGGGGAGCGGGTACCACCCCGGTCCGCCGCTGCCACGGCTGCCAGGGACGAAGTCACCACCGCTAGGAGCTGACCATCCGCGACTTTATCGGCCTGGTGTTCCTTTTGTTAGGGGAACCGACCCGCCGCCGCAGACACGCCCTCGCTCGCCGGGCGTCGGCCTTCTTCTTCCCGCCGCCGCTGCCGCCCGCGCCGCCGGTCATCCCCCCGGCCCCGCCGTACGCCCGCCGTCCGCTGCCCGACCACGTCCAGGCACGGGCGCAGCCCATCAGCGCCGACGACTTCCTGCTCGTCCGCCCGTACCTGGTCGACCACGAGCGTCGTACCGAATCCCGCCCCGATCGCTCACAGCAACGCTGCGCCGTCGGCGTATAGCCCCACCACTGGAGACGTACACATGGAACCCATCAGCTCCGACCGCGGTTACTGGGCGACCGATGACCGGCTGGCCGCGGAGGAGAAAGCAGTCGAGTTCGTCAATGCCTTCCGCCGCTTGGGCGTCGATTTCGACGACATCGAGATCACCGACCCGTGCGGTACATGCAGCCGGCTCGACCACCGCATCAACGTAGGGACGATCTCCGTCGAAGAGGCGGGCGAGTACACCCGGAAGATCAATCGCACAATGGATCTCTTCGACAGCTACCGCAAGCAGATCGAAGAAGCCGACGCAATCGCCCAGATGCTCACCCGCACGCCGAATCCCCTCGGCAGCTACCGCAAGCAGCTCGAAAAGACGGTCGAAACCGTCCAGAAGCTCAGTCGCTTGGTTGGCCTCCTCGACAGCTCCTACGAGCAGACGTCCGACACCGATCAACCGTCGGACTGACACAGACTCCGCCCCGCTCCGGCGACTCACCGCCTACGCGGTCCGCCGGGGCGGCCGTGCCCGTCGGGCTACTTCCCGGACAGCAGCAGCCCGACGGGCACGGAACTTCCCTCGCCGCAGTGGAGCGGACAGCGAACAACGCCCGTCCGCGCGCACCGCGCACCCCACGAGGTGCGGGTGACCGCCGTCGAGTACCGGCTGTTCGCCGCGGAGATCCACGCCGGATCGGACGCCGCCCGGATCGACTTCCGCACCGACTACGACCACCTCACCTACCGCCCCTGCCACGTCCCCGGGACCGTGGCCGCCGGAATGCGGGAGCTGCTCGACACCCTGCGCCTCAGCTACGTCGCCTGTGACTTCCTCGTTAGTGAGGAAGACGGCCGCTGGTACCTCGTCGACGTCAACCCCAACGGCCAATGGGGCTTCATCCCCGAACTCCGCACGCCCCTCACGCACGCACTCGCCGATCTGCTCGAAGGAAAAACCCCATGACCGCCACCGCCATCCGGTCCGGCATCCTCCGCCGCCGCCTGGTCCAGCAGCTCACCCGCGACGGCGCCCTGCGCTCCCGCTACTGGCACGAGGCGTTCTCGGCCGTGCCCCGCGAGCTGTTCGTGCCCCGCTTCACCCGGCGCGAGGGCAGCGACCTCGTCACCTACCGCGCGGGCGATCCCGACTACCTCGCCGCCGTCTACTCCGACGTCTCCCTGAACACGCGGTACGACATCCACGGAACGGCCGTCAGCTCATCAAGCCAACCGTCGATGATGGCGCGCATGTGCGAGGCCCTCGCCCCCGCGGGCGACCGGCTGCCCGTCCTCGACCTCGGCACCGGCCCCGGATACAACGCCGCCCTGCTCTGCCACCGCTACGGCTCCGACCGCGTCGTCTCCCGCGACGTCGACCCCAACATCGTCACCGACGCCGCCAAGCACCTCGCCGAGGCCGGGTACTCCCCCACCCTCACCCTCGGCAACGGCGCCGAAGGCTGCCCCGGCAACGCCCCCTACGGCGCCCTGATCGCCACCTACGGCACCGGACGCATCCCGGACGCGTGGCGCCACCAGGTCGCCCGCGGCGGCAACATCGTCGCCAACATCGGCAACGGCCTCGTCGCACTCACCATCGGCGACCACCGCAGCGCCACCGGCCACTTCCTCCCGAGCCTCGCCGCCTTCATGCGGGCCCGGCCCACCGCCGACGCCGCCCCGGCCCCCGCACGCACCTACGCCGGCACGGTCGCCACCGCCACCGGCCACATGCAGGAGATCGAGCTGTCGGCCGCCCCCGGCGAGGACATGCCGCAGTTCCTCGGTTCCCTCGTCCACCCGGACGTCGTCGACTTCTCCCTGCTCCTCGACGGACAGTCGGTGCACTGCCTCGCGCACCCGAGGTCGAGGTCGTGGGCCCGCATCACCCCCGGCCCGGACGGCACCGCCCGGCTCGACCACGGCGGCCCCCGCAACCTGTGGGCCGAACGCGCCCCGCTCATCAGCCGCTGGGCCGCCGCCGACCAACCGAACGCCGACGCCTACAGCCTCACCGTCTACCCGACCGGACAGCACGAGCTCCGCCTCGGCGACTCGTTCTGGTCCCTCCCCGAATAGCGCCCCCGGGCCGCCCCACGACATCCGGGGCGGCCCCGCGCCTCAGCCCGCACCCACCGGCACGAGCGCACACGCACACAGCAAGGACCCCGGCGACGGCTCCACCCGCCCCGGGGCGTGGTCACGCTACGTAGGAGCGCAACATGCCCGACGCTACCCCGTTCATACTCACCTGGGCGACCCTCGCCCTGGCCATCTTCGCCCCATGGCCCCGCCGCGCCCCGGGCCGGCACAGCGCAGCACACCTCAAGACCACCCCGCCGCGCCCAGCCTTCCCGCCCATGCCCACACGGCCGCCGGAGATCCTCCCGCCCCACGTCCAGGCCCGGTACCGCACCCTCCGTGGCGAGGACACCGGCGCCGTACGCCCCTACGTCCTCGCCCACCCCCGCCGACGCCCCACCGACGCGAAGACCCGGGCACAGGCCGAACGACGGTGGCAGCTCGACATGGCCGTGCGCGGACACGACGTGGGCCCGACCCGGATACACGGCGTACACGTCGCCCCGGGCGTCCGAACCTTGCACGTAGCGATGGGAGCATGATCGCCGTCCGCTGCCGACGGCGTACACCTGCCCCGGCTGTACGCGGCTGACTCCCCGCCCGCCCCGCCCGCGAATGCTCGGGCGGGGCGGCGCCGATTTCCCGCCTGCACTCACTAATTAATGCTAAAACCGCCCGCCACGTCCTATGACGTGGCGGGCGGTTTTAGCGCTCACGCGTCGAAAACCTGACCCTCACGGCGTACGACGGGCGGCTCAACCGACCACGGGAAATTAATCCAATCATCGGTGCGCTTCCACACATACTCGCACTTAACGAGGCTGTGCGACTTCTCATAAATCACTGCGGACCGAACCTCGGCTACTGCATCGAGGCAAAAGTCGTGCACCAGCTTGAGCGTCTTGCCGGTATCGGCAACGTCGTCGGCGATCAGAACTTTCTTATTCGAGAAATCAATCAAGTTCGGCACCGGCGCCAACATAACCGGCATTTCGAGAGTCTGACCCACGCCCGTGTAAAACTCGACATTCACAAGATTAATATTCTTGCAGTCGATGGCGTACGCCAGACCGCCAGCGACGAAGACGCCGCCGCGGGCGATACTCAGGATGATGTCGGGCTCGTAGCCGTCATCAGCGATGGACTGGGCAAGCTCGCGCACTGCGGTGCCGAACTTCTCGTACGTCAGGTTCTCGCGTATGTCGCTCATGGGTGCCCCTCGCAGGTCTCAGTCGGTGGGAGTCAGATACGGCCGCAAGAACGCCCGTGCGGCGCTGCCTCGGACCGACGCCGCCGCACGGCGCCGCCCCCCGAGCAAGAGATCGCGCGAGACCTGGAGCGGGGCACCTCACACTGTGATTTACTCGGCATCACGAACGTGGTGCCCACGCCGGTGTAGAACTCCACGTTCACCAGGTGGATGTTCTTGCAGTCCAGCGCGTACGCCAGCCCCCCGGCGACGAAGACGCCGCCGCGGGCGATCGACAGCACGATGTCGGGCTCGAAGCCGTCGTCGGCGATCGTCTGCGCCAGCTCGCGGATCGCCCCGCCGAACCGCTCGTACGTCAGGTTTTCCCGTACGTCACTCACGAATCTCTCTCAGACCTTCTCTGTCCTACGCCCTGTGCGCGCCACGCGCCGGGGCGCAAGCCCCGCCTTCCGCACGCCGTACGCCACCCCCGCCGACGCACGCGCGCTCGGCGGGCGTGCCTTCACACCTGAGTACGGTGGAAATTCTTGAAGGACCGCGACGGGGTCGGCCCCCGCTGGCCCTGGTACCGGGAGCCGTACCGCTCCGACCCGTAGGGGTGCTCGGCCGCCGAGGTCAGGCGGAACATGCACAGCTGCCCGATCTTCATCCCCGGCCAGAGCTTGATCGGCAGCGTCGCCACATTGCTCAGCTCCAGGGTCACGTGCCCGCTGAACCCGGGGTCGATGAACCCGGCCGTCGAGTGCGTCAGCAGCCCCAGCCGTCCCAGCGAGCTCTTGCCTTCGAGCCGGGAGGCCACGTCGTCCGGCAACGTGATGACCTCGTACGTCGAGGCCAGCACGAACTCGCCGGGGTGCAGGATGAACGCCTCGTCCCCCTCCGGCACGACCTCACGCGTCAGGTCGGCCTGCTCCTGGGCGGGGTCGATGTGCGGGTAGCGGTGATTCTCGAACACCCGGAAGTAGCGGTCGAGACGGACGTCAATGCTGGACGGCTGCACCATCGACTCGTCGTAGGGGTCGATGCGCACCCGGCCGGCGTCGATCTCGGCCCGGATGTCCTTGTCTGAGAGAAGCACGGGGACGAGGATACGCGCCCACCCGCGCGGACCCCACCTGTGAAGGGGTGGGCGTGACCTGCGCAACTCGGGGCCCCGGCCGGGGAGCGGCCCGAGGACGGCCCGGGCCCGGCGCCGGATACGAGGACGGCCCGGCCCCACCGGGACCGGGCCGTCACCCGCTACTCCTGCTTCCGTCGGTTCCGGCCCGCCGTGGCACCTGCCGGGCGGACCGCCGGGCTACCGCTTCGCGTACTCCACCGGTACGGCGTTGCGCAGCCGCGCACAGCGCGGGCACCGCAGCAGCCGCCCGGGACCCAGCCGGTCGGTGGTCTGCATCGGGAACGAAGCGGTGCTGAACACGTGCCCCTCGGCACAACGGACGACGGTGCGCTCCATCAAGTCCTCTCCCAACTGCGTGGACAACGAAAGCCACATTAGGGGATCAACCGGGCGCCTTCTCCAGCGGCACTCCACCACCCGGAAGCCACCGCCGAGAACCCCGGAGGCCACCACCGAGAACCATGGATCCACCCCGCGCACCACCCGGGGAACCACCCCACCGTACGCCTCAACTCCCGCACCCCACAGCCGCTTCACATGAGGGGGGAACACCCGCTCCGCACCACCCGACGGAGGCCCCGGCACACGCCGGTCACCCCATGGGGTACAGTGTCCGCAGTTATCGCCGCACATTCCGGCGATTACGCGGGTGTAGTTTAATGGTAGAACATGAGCTTCCCAAGCTCAGAGCGCGGGTTCGATTCCCGTCACCCGCTCCATAGTTGAGGCCCAGGTCAGAGACCTGGGCCTTCGTCGTTGCCCACTCTCCGAGCGACGTATCAGCCGCTCTTCTGACGCAGGTGGCGGGAGGCAGCAAGGCATGAAGACAGCCATGTCGCCTCATTGCGGTCGATGATCAGGTCGCCGACAGTGATCACCCCGCCCATCGCGCTGCCGACCCGTACTGAGTGGTCGCCGACGCGGACCATCTGCCAGTCGGCGTCACTGTGCCAGAACCGGGCGGTCTTCTCTCCCCGGCGTTGGGCGAAGACGAGCTCTTCTCCATGCTCGTTGAGGAAGTAACCGACGTAGTCCTTGCCTGTAATCACGCCGCCGCACAGGCGGGCCAGCAGCTGTTCGATCGCGGGCCGGTTGTCTTCGGTCATGCCGTGAGCTCCTCCATCTGGTCAGGATCCTGCTGTGCCGAGGCGAGAGCGAGCATCCGGGCTGCTGACTCCAGCAGGGTTTCGTACGTGATCACTTCAATGCGTGCCGCGTGCGTGTTGTAGGTGCGGAGTGTCTCCGCGATGTCCTGGGGGGTGACGTCCCCAGTGACGAATCGCGGATGCCCGATCACAACCGTTGCCGAGGCTCTACGGGTATCGACCCCATGGTCGGCGAGGATGCCCTCGCGGTTCTCGTCCATGGTGCGGAGGTAGTTCTGCGCCTGCGACACCGCATGGTGGGCCGCGGCACCCAACATGAGGTGGCCGCTGCGGCGAATCACCAGGTCCTTGATATTGGCACGCTTGAGTTCCACCACGTGAAGAGAACCATCACCGCGCAGAAGCGGGATATCCAGAATTGTGTCCGCGGTGTACTGCCTACGTGCCAATTCCGCCACGTAGGCACCGCCGAAGATCCACTCCTGATTCTTCAGATGGGCGTGGAGGGCGCTCTCCGAACTCGTCTCCTCCTCCACCACAGCGCGCAGCGCGTCGAGACCCGCTCGCCGGGCCTTCAGCTCCAGCAACTGAGCGAGCAACCCCGCGTCGGCATCCGCGAGGAAGTCGCCCACCATCCGCGCTGCCTCAGTCGAGGCCGGACGCGGCAGGTTCCTCAGGACCAACTCCATGTGCCCGTACTGCTGGAGTCGCCTCCTCTCTCGAGTGGGGAGCCGTATCCCGCCCTCCCCCTCACCGAGGCCCAAGTGGTCCACGGACAGGGCTACACCGCGAAAGAGATCCCGCGCGTCGGCCACCGTCGCATCGGGATTTTCCTCAGAGAGGGCATCCAAAACGGCCACCGCTCGATCGGCGCCCATGGCCACCAGCCTGCGCACACCTTCCTCGCTACGATGCCGAGCATTCTCGTCGTAGTAGTTCTCCAGGATCTCGAGAAATAGTTCACCGCCGGCATAGGCAGCGAAGCGCTGGAACCGCTGCGCAAGAGCGAAGTCTCCG
Source organism: Streptomyces catenulae (assembly GCF_000718015.1). Taxonomy (GTDB): domain Bacteria; phylum Actinomycetota; class Actinomycetes; order Streptomycetales; family Streptomycetaceae; genus Streptomyces; species Streptomyces catenulae. The sequence continues at coordinate 156,718 of NZ_JODY01000017.1, forward strand.
AGCAGAAGCGATTCCTGGGCAACGTCCTCCAAGGCACTCACCAACGGCCTGCCCTTGCCGTACCCGGTCCCGCCGAAGGCAGGACCCATGATGCGCAGCACTGCATCGATGCGCTCCAGCACGCTCGGGTGCTCAGTGAGCTCCCGAGCCTCGCCGACCATCTGCCAGAGCGTGAAACTGGAACGGAATGTCGTCATGCGGTGACCTTAGAAGGAGGCACTGACAACGACGTCGGTTGAGCGGGTCGGGGCTGGCCCGGCTCGATCAGACGAGTCTCCGCAGGGTGGGATACCCTCCGCGCTCCGAGCCCCAACTGTGTCCCTGAGGCCGATGAACAGCAGTCCCAGGTCCGAGACCTGAGGTTCCGCCGTTGTCTCGATCTGATGTCTCACCCCGGCATGAGGTGGCCACCGGCGCACCCGCACGCCATCCAAGGGGCGTGCCACTACGTGCCGGTAGAGGCGGTGAACAGCGGACAACAGAGGAGCCGCCAGACGCTGAAGAGACGTGACCGAGTTGATATTTCCGCAGGTCATCCCTCATGCACGGTCAAGCGTCGGGTGATTCCCAAGCTCAGAGCGCGGGTTCGATTCCCGTCACCCGCTCCATAGTTGAGGCCCAGGTCGAAGACCTGGGTCTTTTGTTATCCCGTTCGCTCCCTGCCGCCAGGAGGAAGACGAGTGATCATTACGCGGGCTGTTGTCGGTGATGTGCCGCGGCTGGTGAGGTTCCGGAGTGATGCGGCGGTCTGGTTGGGGGCGTTGGGGACCGATCAGTGGGCCGCGCCCTTTCCGGCGGAGCGTCTGGTGGCGAGTGTGTGGGCCGGGGAGGTCTTTCTGTTCGGGGAGAGTGCGGGCGGCGATCCGGCGGCGACGGTGACGCTCGACCGTGTCATCGACCCGGAGCTGTGGGACCTCTGGACCCCGGAGGAGCGGGCGGACCCCGCTCTCTACGTGCACAAACTCACCGTTGACCGCCGGTACGCCGGAAGCGGGCTCGGCGGTCGCATTCTCGACTGGGCCGGGGACCGGGCCGCGCGGCAGGGGGCCCGGTGGCTGCGTCTCGACGCGTGGACCACGAACGCCGGGCTGCACCGCTACTACCTGCGGCAGGGCTTCCAGCACGTACGCACCACGGCGGACCCGGACGAGGTATCCGGTTGGCTGGCACAACGGCCCGCCCGTATCGCCCGGCACGGCTTCGTCGACCGCACCGGGTGCGCTCCGGCTCGTCTCACGCCCCGGAGTCCCGAGGGTCCCCAGCGTCCTCCGGACAGAACGCCCCAGGTCGCTGACTGACCTGGGGTGTTCTGTGGGGTGGGGTGGGTCAGTCCGGCGGGGTGGGGCGGTGGGTGGTGGAGTGGGCCGTGTTGAGGAGGCGGCGTAGGTGGAGGCCGTTCGGGGCTACGGCGGTGGCCAGGGCTGCGGGGCCGGGCAGGGGGGTGAGGACGGCGTGGCCGTCGGCGGGGGTGCCCAGGAGGTGGACGGTCGGGGGTGAGTGGGCGAAGGACGGGTCGACGATGAGGAGTTGGCCGGTGGCGCGGTGGGTGTCGAGGACGGCGGGGCCGTCCCAGCCGGGGGCGTCGGGGCCGTAGGTGGCTTCCTGGGTGAGCAGGGTGTGCCCGGCGCGGCGGACGGTGAGGCGGGTGGTCAGGCGGCCGGATGGTTCGCCGGTGCGGCCGAGGATCTGTTCCTCGCGCAGGACGAGCCGGGCGGTGGGGGCGAGGTCGATGGTCCAGGTCTGGCGGAGGTTGCTGCCCGCGGCGCAGATCAACGGCTTGGGCAGCCAGCGGAGTTCGGCGCCGTCGGCGACGGTCAGCCGGATGTCGTAGATGGCCGCGGCGGAGGTGGCGCCGCGCAGGGCGAGGGTCGCGGCGGAGGAGGTGAGGTGGAGCGTCGCGTTCTGCTCGGCGGTGGCCTCGATGCGGAGCCGGTCGCCGCCGAGGGGTGCGGTCATGGCCCCGACGATGCAGACCCGGGCCGCGGGCCCTCGCGCGCGCAGGCGGCGCAGGGCGAAGGGCCCGTCGCCGTCGAGGACGGGCAGGGTGGTGACGCCGCCGCGGTCGGCGGCGGTGATACGGGCGGTGGCGTGGATGCCGGGTGCGGCTGCGGGTCCGGGTCCGGGTGCGGCTGCGGGTCCGGGTCCGGCTGCGGCTCTGGCTCCGTTTGCGGCTGCGGCTACGGGGAGGCGTCCAGGGGACTCGTCCCGCGCGGGGAGCCTGATGCCCGGGGCTGCGTGGGGCGGGGCGTCCTTGTCAGGCGTGGGAGAGCCGGCGTATGCGGCGGGAGCAGCGGGCGCGCCGTCCCCGCCCGCCGGGAGGTGTCCGGGGGCCGTGTCAGGCGTGGCGGGGGTGGTGCTTCCGCCCGCCACACGGTGGGCGGTGCCGACGCCTGCCGTGCGGTGCATGGCGGTCTCGGTGGGTTCGGCGGGTGCGGCAAGTCCGACAGGTTCGGCAGGCACAGCGGGTCCGGCAGGTCCGGCAGGCGCAGCGGCGAGCCCGGCGGGCGTAGTAGGCCCGGTAGCTACGGCAGGTCCCGTGCCCCCGTCCGCCGTACCGGCTCCCGTGTCCCCGGAGGAGGTCGATTTCTTGGTGGTCGTGGGTGTCAGGGTCATGTCGTCGGGGCCGTGGTCCAGGTGGTGAGGCGTTCGCGGGTCCAGTCGGCTACCGGTTTGACGCCTCCTTCGGAGGTGAGGGAGGTGAAGAGGACGGGGCGGGGGCCGCGTTGGGCCTCGGCGTCGCGGGCCATGGTGTCGAGGTCGACGCCGACGTAGGGGGCGAGGTCGGTCTTGTTGACGACGAGGAGGTCGGCGGTGGTGATGCCGGGGCCGCCCTTGCGGGGGATGTCGTCGCCGCCCGAGACGTCGATGACGAAGATCTGAGCGTCGACGAGTCCCTTGGAGAAGGTGGCGGTGAGGTTGTCGCCGCCGGACTCGACGAGGATCAGGTCGAGGGGTCCGGCGTGTTCCTCCAGGTCCTCGACGGCTTCGAGGTTGGCGGAGATGTCGTCGCGGATCGCGGTGTGCGGGCAGGCGCCGGTCTCGACGGCGGCGATGCGGTCGGGCGGCAGGACGGCTTCGCGGAGCAGGAATTCGGCGTCCTCGCGGGTGTAGATGTCGTTGGTGACGACGGCGAGGGAGAGTTCGTCGCGGAGCGCGCGGCAGAGGGCGGCGACGGTGGCGGTCTTGCCGGTGCCGACCGGGCCGCCCAGCCCGATGCGGAGGGCGCGGCGGGTGCCGTCGGGGCGGGTGGGCGCGGCGGCGCTGTACGTGTGGCGGTGCGGGAAGGTCGCGTCGAGTGCGTGGTCACGGTGCATGGGGCCTCGGATCGTGGGGGGGGAGGGAGCGGGATCGGGCGGCGGTGGGTCAGGAGGCGAAGAGGCGGACCGGCCAGGCGGCGTGCTGCTCGGCGGTGATGTCGAGCAGCGGCGCGGAGGCGGCGGGCAGCGCGTCGAGGCCCTCGGCGGGGATACGCCGGGTGGCGGCGACTGCGGCGGCGGCGGTCCGGTCCTGGTCGGGGGCGAGGCGGGCGAGGACGGCGGTGGCGTCGAACGGGTCCAGGCTCAGCAGCCGGACCACGGCCGTCGCCGGGCCGCTGACCGCCTCGTAGGCGGCGGCGTGGGCGGCGTCCAGCGGGGTCAGCCCGGCGGCGCGGGCGGCGAGGCCCAGGACCACCGGCTGGTGGGCGCCGTGCGGCCGGGCCGCGGCCAGGTCGTCGAGCGCGGCGGACGGCCAGGTGGCGCGGGCCGCGCGCATCATCTGGCGGCCGAGTTTGCGGGCGGTGGTACGTAGCGCCGGGGCCGGGGTGCGGGCGTCGGCGGCGGCGTCGAGGGCCAGCGGGTCGTGGCCGTCGGCGGCTGCGGCGGCCAGCCCCGCCGCGACCAGTCCGGCGGTGTGCAACCGGCCCCGGCAGAAGCGCTCCAGCGACGCCGCGTCCGTGATGCGGCCCGCGGCCACGGCCGGTTCGGCCCCACCGGAGTGCGCATGGCCTCCGGCGGGGAACCGGCCGTCGGCCAGGACGAACAGTGCGGCACGGTTCATCTTGCGGGGGTCACCTCTTCTTGGGGGTGGGGTGGGGTGGGAGGGCGGGGGTTCGGGGTGCGGTGGTGCCGGTGGTCCCGTGGCCCGGTAGTTCGGGTCGGCGGTGCCGGTGGTCCGGTGGTCCGGGCCCGCCAACTCGGGTGCGGCGATGCCGGTGGCGGGCCGCCACGGCCGGGGCCTCGGCCGCTCGGGTGCGCCGATACCGGCGGTCCGGCGGCTCCCGTGCACCGACACCGGCGGTCCGGCAGTCCGGTAGCCCGAGCGCTGCACCACCGGTTGGCGGGCCGCCGTGCCCGGGCCCAGCACCTCGGATACGCCGACACCGGCGACCCGGCGACCCGGCAGTCCGCAGCCCGGAATCCGGAATCCGGACCCCGGCAACCCAAGCACCGCGCCACCGGCACCGCGCCACCGGCAGCGGCCCACCGAGCCCAGGCCCCCGCCAGCCCGGACACAACGACACCAGCCCCCCGCCAGCCCAGGCACAGCCCCACCCGCCGACACCCGCCGACATCGCCCCCACGCCCCACGCCTCACTCCCCTCGCAGAGAATCGGCGCCTCAAAACAGGAAGTACCTCTGTGCCATCGGTAGTTCGCTGGCGTAGACGCGGTCGATGGTTTCGTTGTCGACGAAGGTGGTGACGTCGGTGACCTTGGCGCCGCCGATGGTGACCTCGTAGGTGTTGGCGTCGATGTCGATCTTGGGGGTGGCGTTGTTCTCCTTCATGTGGTGTTTGAAGACCTGGCGGGTGCAGGTGATGGGCATGAACTTCTTGTTGAGTGGGGGGCCTTGGAGGCTGTCGTCGCCCTTGGCCTTGCGGGTCTCGGCTGCCTTGATGGCTCGTTGTGCGACGAAGTTGTACGAGATGGCAGCCGGTGCCGAGCCGGTCGCTCCCCACATGGGGCGGGGCAGGACCGGCTGCGGGGTGGGGATCGAGGCGTTGGCGTCGCCGACCTGCGCGTAGGCGATCTGGCCGCCCTTGAGGACCATGTGCGGTTTCACGCCGAAGAACTTCGGTTCCCACAGCACGAGATCGGCCAGCCGGTCGGGTTCGACGGAGCCGACGAACCGGTCGATGCCGTGGGCGAGGGCGGGGTTGATCGTGTACTTCGCGACGTACCGGCGGGCGCGCCGGTTGTCGGCGTACGGCGGTACGGGCTCCGGTGTGGTGTCGTCCGGTACGGGGGACGGGAGGACGCTTGTCTCCGGTCTGTCGGTGAGGGTGTGCGGCGGCAGGTCCTCCGGGAGGAAGCCGCGGCGGACCTTCATGACGTGCGCGGTCTGCCAGGTGCGCATGATCATCTCGCCGATGCGGCCCATGGCCTGGGCGTCCGACGACATGATCGAGATGGCGCCGAGGTCGTGCAGGACGTCCTCGGCGGCCATCGTGGACGGCCGGATCCGGGAGTCCGCGAAGGCCAGGTCCTCGTCGACCATCGGGTTGAGGTGGTGGGCGACCATCACCATGTCGAGGTGTTCCCTGACCGTGTTGAGGGTCAGGGGCCGGGTGGGGTTGGTGGAGGCGGGGAGGATCTTCGGCTCGCTCACCATCGTGATCATGTCGGGGGCGTGCCCGCCGCCCGCGCCCTCGACGTGGAAGATGTGGATCGGGCGGTCGCCGATGGCCTTCAGGGTGTTCTGGACGAATCCGGCCTCGTTCAACGAGTCGGCGTGCAGGGCGAGTTGGACACCGGTGTCCTCGCAGACCTGGAGGCAGGTGTCGAGGACGGCCGGGGTGGCGCCCCAGTCCTCATGGATCTTGAAGCCGATGGCGCCCGCGTCCACCTGGTGGAACAGGGCCTCCTTCGACATGGTGGCGCCCTTGCCGAGCAGCCCGATGTTGACCGGGAAGGAGTCCAGCGCCTCGAACGTGCGGCGCAGATGCCAGGCGCCGGGCGTCACGGTCGTCGCGGTGCTGCCCTCGGCCGGTCCCGTACCGCCGCCGATGAGGGTGGTGACGCCCGCGGCCAGGGCCTCGCCGACCTGGTCGGGGCAGATGAAGTGGACGTGGGTGTCGATGCCACCGGCGGTGAGGATCCGGTCCTTGCCGGAGATGACCTCGGTCTCGGCGCCGACGACGAAGTCGGTGGGCGTCGGGCCGATGCCGTTGTGCGGGACGGCGTCCTCGTGGACCGGGTCCATGATGTCGGGGTTGTAGCCCTTGCCGAGCGCCAGGATCTTGCCGTCGCGCAGGGCGACATCGGCCTTGACGACGCCCCAGTGGTCCAGCACGACCGCGCCGGTGATGACGGTGTCCGGGGCGATCGGCGGCGCGGAGTCGGAGTCCTTCGCCGTGTGCGGCAGCGGATCGCGCGGGACGGTGGACTGGCCCATCGACTCGCGGATCACCTTGCCGCCGCCGAAGACCAGTTCGTCGCCGCTGCGGCCGGGTCCGCCGGACCAGTCGGCCTCGATCTTGATCTCCAGCGCGGTGTCGGCGAGACGGATCCGGTCGCGGACCGTCGGGCCGTAGCGGTCCGCGTAGTCGGGGCGGGCCAGCGGGGCGTGCGGGTCCGGGGTCTCCTGGCAGCAGGGGCAGCAGTCGGGGCACTCAGCCATGGTCGGCGGCTCCCTCGGTGTCGTGGATCGGGCAGCCCGCGTCGGTGATCTCGCCGTCGAGGTCCGTGAGGGAGCCGTCGATCTTCCTCGGCAGGCCGTGGGCGTCGAGGCTCAGACCGGGGACGATCTGCCGGCCCTGGATCGGGACGAGTTGGACCTCCTCGTCGAAGCCGGGCTCGAACCGTACGGAGGAGCCGGACGGGACGTTCAGCCGTCTGCCCCACGCGGTGCGGCGGCAGAACCGCAGCTCGGTGTTGGCCTCGGCGAAGTGGAAGTGCGAACCGACCTGGACGGGGCGGTCGCACGGGTTCTCGACCCGGACCGTCACGATCTCGTCGGCCTCCCGCTGGGGCTCGTTGAAGATCACGGTCCGGTCCTCGTCGAGCGGGGAGAAGTCCGTCCTCCCCGGCCAGATGAGCGGTTCCTCGCCCTTGCCCGCCGGTGGGAAGGGGTCGTGGACGGTGACCAGTTTCGTGCCGTCCGGGAACGTCGCCTCGACCTGCACGCTCTCGATCATCTCGGGGACCCCCTCCATGACCTCCTCCCGTGCGAGCACCTTCCGGCCGGAGGACATCAGGTCGGAGACGGTCGCCCCGTCGCGGGCGCCTTCCAGGACGTGGACGATCAACAGCGCCATCGCCTCGGGGTAGTTGAGCCGCACCCCCCGGGCCCGCCGCCGCTCGGCGACGTCCGCCGCCACATGCATCATCAAGCGTTCCCGCTCATGCGGAGTCAGGTGCACAGCCCTACCTCGTGTTCGTCCGGCCGGGGCGGCTGCCGCCCCGGGCTCCACGCACCGCGGCCCGGCCCGGCACCGTGACGCGGGCCGGGCGAAGCCCCCGGCTTCCCGCCCCGATCCCGCCGCCACGCCTCCGGCACCACCGCCGATCCGGCCCCACTCGTAGCGCCGCCCCACCCACCGGCCCCCGCGCCACGGCGCGACGCGGCGGATCAGCCACCCTCGTGGGTGACCGGGGGCGGGACCATTTGCCCGGGGAGGGAGCGCCCGCGCGGCACGGTGGTGGCGGAGAGGGTGCGGCGGGGAGGTGCGGCGCCTCGTCCGTCGCGTCGGCCGCCGGGCGAGGCGGGCGGTCCGGGAGCCAACCGGCTGGCCGAAAGTGAGGGTTGGCCCGATTCCGGTGGGTTCGGAGTGAACACTGTGGTGCACACGGACCGTGGCGAGAAAAGGGGAAAATCATGACAGACCCGAGCGGACCGGCCGGTCCTCCGGACGAACCGTCGGCGTACCCGGGCGGCCGGGGCGCGATGGTCGGTCTCTTCTGGATCGACGCCGAGGGCTGCCGACTCGGCGCCCCGCCCGGCGCGGAGGAGCAGGAGATACGGCTGACGGACGAGGGCCTGGAGCCGGTCGGGGCGGCGGGTGCCGTTCTGAACTGGTCGCGGGTGAGACGGGTCGCGGTGGCGGACGCCCCGGTCCGCTCGGCGTTCCGGCGCGGGGTGAGCACCGCCGTCGACGTGGTCAGCGCCATGGCGGGGTTCGGCGGTCCCGAGGCGCCGCCGCTGATGACGGTGGTGGTCACCCACGCCGACGGCGAGAGCGAGCACCGGGTGCCGTCGGCCGCCGCACCGGCGTACACGGCACGCGAGGTGGCGCTCTCCCACGCCCTCCTGGACCGCTTCGCCGCAGGTGAGACGGGTCCGTCGCGGCTCACGGAGTGGTGGCGGTCCACCGGTGGCGCCGCCACCCCCAGGCCGACGGAGCGCGTATCGCTGCTGGAACGGTGGTGCGCGGGGTGAGGCCGTGACGTAACCGCTGCCTTGCGCCGTTCCTTGCGCTATTCCTTGCGCCGTTCCTTGCGCCCTTCCTTGCGCCGTTCCTTGCGCCGTTCCTTGCGCCGTTCCTTGCGCCGTTCCTTGCGCCGTTCGGGCGCGTGCGGCTACGGCGGAGGCGGGGCGGTTCCGGCTCACCCGCTCCCGCCCCGGGCCAGCCGTCCCACGCGGCGCCAGTCCATGGGGGGCGTGGGGGTGACGGTGCCCGGGCGGGTGCGGGGGACGCGGACGCGGAGGGCTCGGGGGCGGAGGGTGCAGATGACCGGGGTGGGCATACGGAGGGCCTCGCCGTCGACGGCTACGGGGAAGTCGGCGGTGGCGGCGGTGACCGTGACGCGGTGGGCGGTGAGGACGGTCAGGGCGGTGGACTGGGCGCCGAGTACGGCCAGTTCGGCGGCGCGGGCGGCGCTCTCCACGCGGATGCCGAGGACGCCGAGGGTGCCGGTGTCGAGGCGGGGGCGGCGGCCCGCGGCGCCGAGGTCGTCGGGGGAGGCGTAGGGGTTGTTGCTGATCAGCAGGGCCTGTTGGGAGGTGAGGGTGGCGCCCGGCGCTACGGGGACACCGGCGGGAGCCTGGACCCCGGGGCCGGGGCGGGGCCCGGGCCCGGGATCGCCGACGTCGAGCTGGCCGTCGAGGTAACCGTCCAAGCGTGGCCCGCGGTCCCCCGTGAGGAGGTCGGGCATGAGGGTGAGGGCGGTGCCTGCCTTGGCGTCGCGGTATTCGGGGCGTTGGACGACGTCCGCGTAGACGCCGAAGGAGACGGTGTTGACGAAGGCGCGGCCCGCGACGTCGCCGAGGTCGACGCGGAGGTCCTCGCCGTCGGTGAGGGCGTCGAGGCAGCGGGCCGGGTCGGTGCGGTCGAGGCCGAGGTCCAGGGCGAAGTGGTTGCGGGTACCGGCGGAGATCACGACGAACGGCAGGTCGTGGGCGGCGGCGACCGCCGCGACCAGCGCCTGGGTGCCGTCGCCGCCCGCGACGCCGAGCAGGTCCGCACCGTCCGCGACCGCCTCCCGGGCCAGCGCGGCGACATCCGCCGGGGCGTCGGGGTCGAGCAGGATGACGCGGGCGCCCAACGCCTCGGCGCGTTCGACGAGTCGGAAGCGGCCGACCTTGCCGCCGCCGGACCGCGGATTCATGATCAGCACCGGGCGCCGCGGCGGGGGCGCGGGGGCGGTGCGCGGGGGCCGTCGGCGGTCCGCCGCCCGGAGCGCCGCCTGGGCGCAGCCGAGCGCCGCGGCCCAGCAGACCACCAGGACCAGCGCCGTGCGCCACAGTCCGGCGAGGGTGAAGAACGCCAGGACGGCGGCGGGCGCGGCGACCGCGACGAGCGCCCCGAGCAGCCGGACCGCACCGCGGTACGCCAGGAACCACCACACCCCGACGGCGCAGAGGCCCAGCCCGGCGAGCCCGGAGACGATGACCGCCAGGCCGCCCTCCCCCAGCGCGAGGAAGAGCAGGGCGACGACGGCGAGCACCGCCAGCACGGCCAGCCGGGCGGGCAGCCGCGCGGCGGCCCCGCCACCGGAGTCCGCCGCCCGCGTCGCACCGCCGCCCGCGCCCCTCACATGCCTCACCTCTCCGCCCGTCCGCCCCCCAACCTGCCCGCGACCACCCCGCACGGCATCCGGACCCGGCCGGGCGGGTGAGGGGGCGGACGATTCCCGGCGACGGTCGGGGCGGTTCCGGGCCGCCCCCGGGCGCTCCGCGTCCGTGGCCGTCGACCGGTCCGGCCCGTCCCGTCCCAGGTCATGGCCGCGCCCGTCCCGCTCCGCGCCCCGTTACGCCGTCCGTATACCCCCTCCCGGTACGATCCGGGGGCGACGGGTCGGCGGGGATTCGGGAGGGCGTGACGTGGTCGGGCAGCGGAGAGGCACCGCCCTGTGCGGTCGGCTGCTGCTCTTCGCCGCGCTGCTCTTCGGCATCGTCGCCATGCACAGCCTCGGCCACTGCGCCGAACACCCCGCCTCCCCCGCCGCCGGTGCCTCCGTGACCACCGCCGCCGCCCACCACGGTTCGGGGCCGGAGCCGACGGCCCCCGCCCGGACGGCGCTCGCCCACGGGTCCATGGACATGACCGGAGGAACGGTCACCGCCGCCGCGGACGGGGCGGCGGACGGCGTGCCCCGGGCGCACGCCCCGCTGCCCGTCGGCGGGGCCGATCCGGCGGCCGTCTGTCTGGCGGTGCTCGGCGCGGTCGCCCTCGTCGCCCTCGGCGCCGCCTTCGCGCGCCGGGCGCCGGACGGATCGGCCACCGCGCTCGCCCGGCTCCCGTACGCGCTGCGGCCGATCCCGCCGCCCCCGCACGGCAGACTTCTCGCCCGTATCTCGGTGCTGCGCCTGTAGGAGCGCGCCCCGCCGCCCCGGGCTGCCGTCCCGGCACGCCCCGGTTCCGGCGCATCCGCGCGTTCCCGCTTTTCCGCACACCGATACGAGGTGCTCTTCGTCATGCGTACCCCCACCCGCCGTACCGCCCTCGGCGCCGGCATCGCCCTCGCCGGCGGTGGCCTGCTCGCCGCCTGTTCCGGCTCCGGATCCGGCCGCTCGGGCCACGCGGGCCCCACCGCCCGCGACTATCTCGCCCCGGACGGCAAGGAGGTCGCCGCCGCCGAGGCCGCGCGCAGGCCCGGCCCCGTCCGCAAGGTGCAGCTCACCGCCACCCCGTCCACCCTGGACCTGGGCGGTCGCACCGTCCGCAGCTGGTCGTACGGGGACGAACTGCCCGGCAAGGAGATCCGGGTGACGGCCGGGGAGACCCTGGAGGCGACCCTCGCCAACCATCTCCCGCAGGCCACCTCCGTCCACTGGCACGGGCTCGCCCTCCGCAACGACATGGACGGCACGCCGGGGCTCTCCCAGCCGCCGGTCAAGGCGGGCGCGTCGTTCACCTACCGCTTCGCCGCCGCACACCCCGGTACGTACTGGTTCCACCCCCACTCGGGCGTCCAGCAGGACCGCGGGCTGTACGCGCCGCTGATCGTCGAGGACCCGAAGGAGCCGCTGTCGTACGACAAGGAGTGGGTCGTCGTCCTCGACGACTGGGTCGACGGGGTGGACGGCAGCACGCCGGACGCGGTCCTGGCGGAGCTGCGCAAGGGCATGGAGGGCATGGACCACGGCGGCATGGACCACGGCGGCATGGACCACGGAAACATGGACCACGGCGGCATGGACATGAAGCACGAGGGGATGACCATGAGCCTGGGCCGCTCCGGCGCGGGCCGGGTGAGCGCCGCATCGTTCGCCACCGGTGCCGCCGCCCGGAAGGGGCCCGGCGGCGGGTCCGGCCCGTCCCGGATGATGATGGGCGCGACCAGCGACCTGCTCGGCGGCGACGCCGGGGACGTCGCCTACCCGTACTACCTGGTCAACGGGAGGACGGCGGACGATCCGCAGACCTTCCGCGCCGAGCCCGGCGACCGGATCCGGATCCGCTTCGTCAACGCCGGTGGCGACACCGCCTTCCGCGTCGCCCTGGGCGGCCACCGGATGACCGTCACCCACACCGACGGCTTCCCCGTCACCCACGCCGAGTCGGACGCGCTGCTGCTGGGCATGGGCGAGCGGTACGACGTGCTCGTCACCGTCAAGGACGGCGTCTTCCCGCTCACCGCGCTCGCCGAGGGCAAGAAGCAGAGCGCGCGGGCGCTGCTGCGGACCGGTCCGGGCGCGGCGCCGAAGCCGACCGCGCGCCCGAAGGAGCTGGACGGCAAGCTGCTGCGGGCGGACCAGCTGACGGCCGACGCGCCGGTCCGCCTCAAGCCCCGCACGCCGGACCGGACGATCGAGCTACGGCTCACCGGCTCCATGGAGAAGTACGACTGGGCGATCAACGGCAAGCCCTACGACCCGGCGCGGCGCCACCCCGTGCGCGCGGGCGAGCGCGTCCGGCTCTCCTTCGTCAACACCACCTCGATGTGGCATCCGATGCATCTGCACGGCCACACCTTCGCCCTCGGTGCCTCGGGCCCCCGCAAGGACACCGCGATCGTGCTCCCCGGCCGTACCGTCCACGCCGACTTCGACGCCGACAACCCCGGCCTGTGGATGCTCCACTGCCACAACGTCTACCACTCGGAGTCGGGGATGATGACCGTCCTCGGATACCTGAAGTAGCCCCGATGTAGCCCTGAAGTATCCATGAAGTAGCCCTGGAATTCCTTGAGTTGGCCCCTAGGGGTGCGCGTGGGCGGGCCGGTGGTCCGCCGGTCCGCCCACGCGTGGCGGGGGCCGTCCTGCTCAGGGGAGGCGGGCGGCGCCCCGGGGAAGGGGTGGGTCACCAGGTGAGCAGGATGATCCCCGCGCTGGCGCCGCTGGCCAGGCCGAAGAGCGCCACCTGGGCGCCGGGGTGGAGCCGTCCCTGCTCCTGGGCGCGGACCAGTTGCAGGGGGAGGGTGGCCGCGGCGATGTTCCCGGTGCGGGCGAAGGTCGGGACGATCAGGTGCTCGGGGACGTCCATCCACTCGCAGAAGGTGCTGACGAAGGGCACCGACGGCTGGTGGACACAGACCAGATCGCACTCCTTGAGGGCCCGGCCCTGCTCCTCCAGCCACCGCCCGGCCGGACCGCGCAGGCTCTGGAACGAGCCGAGCAGCCGCTCGGAGTCGATGTGCAGGCCGAGCGGCTCGCCCCGGACCTGGTACGGGTTGAAGAGGGTGGCGGCGGGCCAGCCCCGGGAGTTGGAGAAGAAGGCGCCGCCCAGCACACCGGGCTCCTCGGCCGCCTCCATCAGCACCGCGGCGCCGATGTCGCCGCCGGACAGCGCGCCGATGCCGGTACGGACCTCGGCCGGACCCGACAGCTTCCAGCGGCTGAAGCGGGAGCCGACCTCACCGCAGGCGATGAGGACCCGGCGGTAGGTCCCGGCGCGGAGGAAGGCGTCGGCCGTCTCGATCGCGTTCAGGACGCTGTTGCAGGCGTTGGTGAGGTCGAAGGCGGGGCAGGTCAGGCCGGTCTTGGCGGCCACGACATGGGCGTTGGCCGGTTCCTGGACGTCGGCGGAGACCGCGGCGAACAGCAGCAGATCGACCTCCTCCGGCGCGATGCCCGCCTGTGCCAGCGCCTTGTCCACGGCGTGCGCCGCGAGGTCGGAGGCCCGCTCGTCGTCGGCGGCGACGAGGCGCTCCTCCAGCCCGTACAGGCGGCGCAGCAGCCCGGACGGGACGCGGATGCCCGGGCTGGCCGCGCGCAGCCGGTCCTCGATCTCCTCGGCGCTCTCCCGCCTCTCCGGCAGATGGACGGCCACCTCCCGGATGCGGCTGTGGCGGGCGGTGGCCCGGCCGCTCCGTGGCGGGAGGGGGTCCGCCCCGGGCCGGAGGGGGCCGCCCGCTCCGGCTATCGGGCCCGTCGTACGGTTCGCTGCCGCCATCACACCATCACTCCTTCGCCAACCGCGGCCCGTCCGTCACGCGCCGTCGTGGCAGGAGAACGAGCCGGACCGGTACGGGTACCGGCCTGCCGACCCCTGCCTCCCCCCTACTCGGCCCTTAAGGGGTCCGCCCCGGGCCCACGGTGCGGGGTCCGTCCGTCACAGCCGCGGCAGCCGGAAGGCGCGGGCCAGGGCGCGGGTGGCGGGGTGCGGCGCGGTGAGGCCGAGGAGGGCCCGTTTGACGGGGTCGCCCCAGCGGTAGGGCAGGCAGGTGTCGAGCACCGCGCCGACGCGGGCGTCGCGGCCCACCACGTAACGGGCCGCCGGACGCGGGGCGGTGAGGGCGCGGTGCACCGCGGCGGCGGGCAGTTCGGCGCCGGTGTACCGGGCCCGGTCCCGCAGCGCCGCGGCGGTCGCCCGGTAGGAGCGGGTGAAACCGGGCGAGACGGTGCTGGGGCGTTCCAGGGATTCGGCCGCCTCCGTCAGCAACCCGGTGAGGTGCACCCCGTGTTCGAGCAGCACCACCCGGACGCCGGTCCCGGCGGTCTCCATCCGCAGGGCGTGGGTCATCGCCGTGGCCGCCGCCCGGCTCGCGCCGTACCAGCCGAGCCACGGCAGCACGGCCCGCCCGGACACCGAGGAGACCATGACGATCCGGCCGTCGCCGCGGCGCCGCATCGCGGGCAGGACCAGCCGGGCCAGGCGTCCGGCGGCGAGGCAGTTCACCTCCAGCAGGCGGCGGATCTCCGCCTCGTCGGTCTCCTCCACCGCCCGCGCCGCGACCGCCGCGGCGGCGTTGACCAGGCCCCACGGGCCGCCGCCGGTACGTTCGCCGATCTCCGTGACCGCCGCCGCACACGCCCCGGCGTCGGTCACGTCGAGCGGGAAGGCGCGCAGCCGTGGCGCACCGTCGGCGGCTGCCTCGGCGGTGAGCCGCGCGGCCTCCTCCGGCGTACCGACGGCGGCGAACACCTCGTGGCCGAAGCGGGCCAGCCGGAGCGACGCCGCCCGGCCGATGCCGTTCCCGGCTCCGGTCACCAACACGCTCTTCAACGGGGGCTCCTCACGCCGTGCGGCCCCCGGTACGCCGCTCGCACCGGGGCCCCGCGAAGGTGTTCAACGGCCGGGGCACCCGCCACGGGACCCCTGACGGCCCCCTGCCCGTCCCCTATTTCTCCCCGGTGTTTCTCCTCCGGGGAACGATCCGGGCCGTTCGCGGCGGTGGGGAAGGCCCGTTCGACGCCGCGCCCGGGAACCCGTCCACGGGGCGGCGGGGACCGTTCCGGATGCGGTCCGCGCGGCGGCGATCCGGCGGCGGACGGTACGCAGGGGGCCACGGGGGCGCACGCGGTGGCCGAATCCGCCCTGTGGACAAGGCCGTTGGCGATCTCTCCGGGGACGGGCGGGGCCCCCGTCGCGGCGTCCGCGTTACTGTGCCCGCGTGAGCATTCATGTCGTCATTGGGTACGGGCCCGCCGGGGCGGCCACTGCGCAGCTGCTCGTCGAGAAGGGCCACACGGTCAAGGTCGTCACCAGGACGGGACGCGGTGCGCAGGGCGGTCCGGACGGGATCGAACACGTCGCGTGCGATGCGGCCGACACCGCGCGGCTCAAGGAGGCCGTGCGGGGCGCCGAGGTGATCCACCAGTGCGCCGCGCCGCCCTACCAGCGCTGGGGGCGGGAGTGGCCGGGGCTCGTCGCGTCGGTCTGCGCGGCGGCCGAGGAGAGCGGCGCGCTCCTCGTCATGCTGGGGAATCTCTACGGCTACGGGCCGGTCGAGGGGCCGCTGACAGAGGAGCTGCCGCTGGCGGCCACGGGCGTCAAGGGCCGGGTGCGGGCCGCCGGTTGGGAGCAGGCGAAGAAGCTGCACGACGCCGGGCGGATCCGGGCGGTCGAGGTGCGGGCGTCGGACTTCTTCGGGCCGGGCGTGACCGACGGCGGGCATCTGGCCGGGCGGGTGCTGCCACGGCTGCTGGCCGCCAAGGCGGTCTCGGCGCTGGGCAATCCGGACGCGGAGCACAGTTGGAGCTATGTGCCCGATGTGGCGCGGGCGATGGTCGAGGTGGCGGGCGAGGAGCGGTCGTTGGGCCGCGCCTGGCACGTGCCGACGTCGACCGCGCGCTCGGCCCGGGAGATGGTGGAGCGGCTGACCGGGCACGCCGGGACGGAGCCGGTCGAGGTGAAGAAGGTGCCGCCGTTCGTGCTGGCCCTCGGCGGGCTGTTCTCCCCGATGCTCCGCGAACTGAAGGAGGTCCGGTACCAGTTCGACCACGGCTTCGTCATGGACGCGAGCGCGTACGAGGCGGCGTTCACGGTCCGGCCCACGCCGATCGACGAGCAGATCGGGGCGACGGTCGACTGGTGGCGGGAGCGTCTGGAGCGCACCGCCGGGAAGTGACCACGGGGGCGCCCGCCGGGACGGTGGGCGCCCCCGGCGGCGCCCCGGGTCCACGCCATGAACGGTGTGGGCCCGGGGCGCCGCCGTGCGCGCGGTCGGTGGCCGGGGGCTCAGCCCATGGACTTCGCGCCGTCGAGCGTCTCGCGGATGATGTCGGCGTGCCCCGAGTGCTGGCCGATCTCGGCGATGAGGTGGAGCACCACCCGCCGGGCCGACCAGCGGGCGTCGGCCTCGAACCACGGCGCCTTCGGGAGCGGCTGGTCGGCGCCGAGGTCCGGCAGCGAGGCGATCAGCGCGTCGGTGCGGTCGGCCACCTCGGCGTAGGTGTCGAGGACACCGGCCAGCGTCTCGCCGGGCAGCAGGCGGAAGTCGTCGGCCCGCTTCGCCCAGTCGGCCTCGGTCATCCTGGTGAAGTCGGGCATCGAGGACGCGCCCTCGACGAGGAAGCCCGCCCAGCCGCGCTCCACCGTGGTGACGTGCTTGATCAGGCCGCCCAGACAGAGCGCGCTCGCGGTCGGGGTCCGGGCGGCCTGTTCGTCGGTGAGGTCGCGGGTGGTGAAGCGCAGGAAGTGGCGCTGTTTGGCCAGGGCGGCCAGGAGATCGGCGTGCTCCCCGGTGGGGGTCTGCCGGGTGGTGGCGTGCTGTGCGTCGGTCATCGTCGCGCCCTCCGTGGTGGTCGTGGGGTCGGACCGTCCGGGCGGCGCGGCGCGGCGCGGCCGGTCCGTCCGGGGTCCGTTCCCTCGGTCGTCGACCACGCTAGGAGCGGTTGCGGCCACTTTCCGGCCGCAATGCGGGCAAGAATCGCGGCATGGCGAACACCAGCTCCCGGACCCTGCGGCTGCTCTCCCTCCTCCAGACCCACCGGTACTGGCCCGGCGCCGAGCTGGCCGAGCGGCTGGAGGTCTCCGCCCGGACGCTGCGGCGGGACGTGGACCGGCTGCGGGAGCTGGGCTATCCGGTCGAGGCGCGGCGCGGCGTCGACGGCGGCTACCAGCTCGCGCCCGGGGCGGCGCTGCCGCCGCTGCTGATCGACGACGAGGAGGCGGTGGCGCTCGCCGTCGGACTGCAGGCCGCGGCGCAGGGGGCGGTCGAGGGCCTCGCCGAGTCGTCGGTGCGGGTGCTGGCCAAGGTGGTGCAGGTGATGCCGGGGCGGCTGCGGCGGCGGGTGGAGGCGTTGCGGGCGATGACGGTCCCGGCGCAGTGGGGGCCGCCCGCGGAGGGCGTCGATCCGGAGGCGCTGACCACGGTGGCGCTCGCCTGCCGGGACGGCGAGGCGCTGGGCTTCTCCTACACCGCCGCCGACGGCCGCCACAGCGAACGCCATGTCGAGCCGCACCGGTTGGTCTGTCCCGGGCGGCGCTGGTACCTCGTCGCGTACGACCTCGTACGGCACGACTGGCGCAGCTTCCGGGTCGACCGGATGGCCGGGCCGCGCACCACCGGGGAGCGGTTCCGGCCGCGGGAGCTGCCCGCCGAGGACGCCGCCGCGTTCGTCCGCGCCGGGATGAGCGGCCGCCCGGGCCCGCACCGCGTCGAGGCGGTGGTCGAGGCCCCGGCGGCGGCGGTACGGGCGCGGGTCGGGCGGTGGGGCACGGTCGAGGAGTTGGACGGCGGGCGCTGCCGGGTGGTGCTGACGGCGGACGTGCTGGACTGGCCGGCGATGATGCTGGGGACCCTCGGGGCGGACTTCCGGGTGGTGGGGCCGCCCGAACTGCGGGAGATGGTACGGGAGTTGGGGGAGCGGCTGGGGAGGGCCGGGGCGGCGGAGGGCTGAGCCGCCGCCCCGGCCCGTCCGTCTCAGCGCAGCAGGAAGGCGGCGTCCCAGGGGGTGCGGGGCGGGGCGTCGGTGGCGTAGGCGTGGAGGGCGAGGGCGATCCCGGCGGCGCCGGTGAGGAGACCGGGTCCGGCGGGGGCACCCGTGTCCGCGGGTGCGGCCGTGTCGGGGAACCCGTAGGGGAGTTCCGGGTCGTACGCCGTGACGAGGCGGGTGGCGAGGGCGTCGCGGTGGGCGGTGAGCCGGGGGTGCGGGGTCTCCTCGGTGAGGGTGTGGCACAGGTGGAGCAGACCGGCGTGGCCGTGGCAGAAGGCGTGGTCGGTGATGCCGCGCGGCCGGTCGAGGTCGTCGGCGAGGGCGTCGGCGGCGAGGGCGCACAGTCCGGTGTCGCCGAGGGCGCGTCCGGCCCGGTGGAGGGCGGCGGCGGTGCCCGGGGTGCCGTAGCACCAGGCGGTGCGGCCGGGGGCGGGCGGCTCGGTGCCGTACCGCTCCAGCGGGATCAGCGCGGGCCAGCCGCCCGCCTCGGTGCGGTGGGCGAGGAGTTCGCGGGTGAGCGCGGTGACGGCCGACCGCAGGCCGGGGACGGGGACGCCGTCGCGCAGCGCGGCGGACAGGACGGCGAGGGGGCCGCCGATGCCGTGGGCGAGGCCGAAGTTGACGTGGCCGTGGGGGTATCCGGGGTCGGCGGCGCCGGGGGTGCGCGGTCCGTCGGGCGACCACCAGCCCGGTACGGGCGCGCCGTCGCGGGTCAGCGGGCGGGTGAGCCGGACGAGGTGGCCGAGGGCCGCGGCGAGCGCGTCCTCGTGGGTCTCCCGGCGGAGCAGCAGCAGCCGGGCCAGCCCGGCGACGCCGCTGATCAGGTCGTACCGCGCGAACGGCACACCGGGGCGGCCCGCGTCCAGGCGGGCGCGTTCCGGCTCCAGGGCGCGGTCGACGATGCGGTCGAGTGCGGTGTCGAGGCGGGTGAGCAGGGCGGCGTAGTCGTCCGGGGTGCGCCGGGCGGCGTGCGCCGCGAGGGCGAGGGCCGGGATGCCGTGGTACAGCGCCTGGACGGTGCGGCCGGAGACGCGGGCGGCGGCCGCCCCGAGGTGGGCGTGGGCGGCCCGGCGGAACTCCGGCCGCCCGTGGGACAGCTCCGCGTGGAGCAGGGCGAGCGCCGGGTACCCCTGGTCCAGGCCGAGCGGGGCCAACTCCGGGAGGTCCTCGGCCAGGCGCTCCGGGACGGCGAGCCGCCCGGCCACCTCGTACGCCACCTCGGCGGCGCGGGGGCGCGGGTCCGGGGGCGGCGGTGGGGTCATCGGGTGTGCCGTCGGCGGTCGGTGTGGGCCTGGGCGGCGCCGCGGGCCACGGCGTGGGCGAGGAGTTCGGCGGGCCGGTCGGTGCCGATGAGGCGGTTGTGGTGCAGGTGCAGCAGGGAGCTGAGGGCCTGGTCCGGGTCCGACCAGCTCCGTTCCCCGAGAGCGCGGAGGAGGGCGCCGTAGCGGGCGGTGGCCTCGGCGCGCCGCCGCCACAGCGTGCGCAGCGTCCCGTCGGCGTCGCCCGCCGGGCCCGCGCGGTACGGGTCGACCAGCGGCAGGGCCTCCCGGCGCCGCTCGCGGAAGCCGCGCTGCCGCTCCTCGTCCTTCGGGATCCTCCGCACCAGCCAGTCGGCACCGGCGGGTCCGCCCCGCTCCGCCCCGTCCGCGGCGTGGAAGGCGCGGGCCAGATCGGCGAAGCCCGCGGCGGCGACCAGCAGCGGTTCGGCCGGCTCCCGCCGGGCGTGGCGGCGGCGCAGCTGCTCCAGCACGGCGACGCTGTCCGCGTGGAAGACCCGCTCGGCGGCGGCCATCGCCTCCGGGCCGCCGTACCGCTCCAGCTCCGGGTCGTAGCTGTCCCAGACCGCGCGCCGGGTCAGCCCGGCGGCGTGCAGCGCGGAGGTCGCGTCGTGGAGGCGTGGCTGGAGGTCGCGGCCGAGGGCGGCGGCCGGTCCGTGGAAGCGCAGCCGCAGGTGGGGGCCGTCTCCGTCGGTGTAGCGGAGGAAGAACCAGCGGTCGACGCAGTCGGGCAACTCGCCGAGGAGCGGGGCGAGATGGACGGCGAGCAGTTCCTCGTGGCGGTCGGCCGGGGCGTAGAGGGAGAGGTGCAGCCAGTCGCCGCCGGGGAAGTGGACGGCGGGGGCGCGACGCGGGAGGGGGCGGCGCGCGGCGCGGGGCTTCACGCCCGGGGTGTGGGCTCCGGGGACGGCGCGCAGCGGGATGACGACCTCCGCGTGGTGCGGGCCGTCGGGACCGTGCAGCCAGCCGTCCGGGAGGCCGTTCTCCTCGGGGACCTCGCGCAGGTGGACGCGGTCGCCGCGGAGCAGTTCGCGGCGGAGGAGCCGGGCGTGGTCGGGCCGGGTGAGATCGAGGCGGACGAAGCGGTCCCCCCAACCGGCCTGGACCCGGTCGGGGACGGCCCAGCGCCGCTGCCAGTCCCGGAACGCCTCCCACCACTGCGCGAACGGCGGTTCGGGCGCCCGCAGTTCCGGCCCTGGGGTCCAGAGCGCCGCACTGAGGACCGTACGCCCGTAACGGACGCGTGGCAGCCGGGGCAGTACGGCGGCGCCGCCCCAGGACCACATGGACCAGGTGCGGCGCCCGCTCGCGGCGATCTCGCAGAGGAAACGGGACACATTGGGCAGGCACTCCTCCACGTTGAGCATGTGGAGGACGGTGGGCTCCACCCGTCCGCCGGTGGCCGTGTCCACCAGCCACAGCCCGTCGAGGTCCGCGCGGACCGCCAGGTCGCGGGGGTCGAGCACGGACGGATCGCCGGGGTCGGCGTAGCAGCCGACCGGCAGCAGATGGTCCAGCAGCCGCGGCACCTGGGCGATGTTGCCGATCCGGACGTCACCGGGCCGGACGGCGACCTGGGCGCGCACGGCGCCGTCCGCACCGGGGGACGGCTGCCCCGGGGCGCCGTCCGGGCGCACCAGCGCCGCGAGGTCACCGGCGGACCGCGCGTCGAAGAGGTACCCGAACCGTCCGAGCAGGCTGCCCGCCTGCCGCGATCCGTTGGCGAGGACGAGCCGGAAGTCACCGGCGGCCAGCGCGTCGGCGTCCGGCGCCAGCAGCCGCCCGCAGATCTCCAGCGTCTCCGGCGCCCCGTCCCCGTCCTCGGCGAGACGGCGGACGAAGGGGTGGTCGTCGTCCAGGACCACTTCGCAGGCGCCCGTGAGCAGCGCTTCCTGGGCGAGTGCGGCCAGCGCCCGGGCACGCTCCTGATCGGGTACGTCGCCGGGGGCGGTGCGGGGGCTCGGTGGGCGGCGGTATCCGGCGGGGGCGCCCAACCCGGCGTCCGGGTCGAGCAGTTCGGTCAGCGGTACGGCCCGGTCGGTGCCGTACCGCTCCAGGAACGCCTGGTGATACTCGCGCAGATGCGCCGGGCCCGCGGTGTCCGGGGACAGCCGCCACAGCAGCGCCGCGGCGCGGACGGCCTCCTCCGCCACGGCGGCGGGCAGCCGCACCTCGGCGTCGAGCGCCAGATCCACCTGGAGCAGATCGGCCCCCGGCCGCAGTCGGCGCATCCGGGCGGCGACGTCCCGCAGCTCCGGTACGCCGTCGCCCAGCGGGCTCTCGGCGTAGCGCAGCAGTTCCTTCCGTACGGCGTCGAGTTCGGCGAGTTCCGGCAGGTCGCCGCCGCCGATGGTGCCGCAGACGTCGAGCACGTACCCGAGCGGGTCGGCCTCCTCCAGGGGCGGCCTGGCCTGCGTCAACAGGACGTCGGCGCGGACCAGTTGGCCGATCAGGCCGTCCGCCGCCTCCTCGGTCAGGCCGGGGAAGCGCTGTTGCAGCGCGGTCACCAGATCGGCTCCGAGCACCGGGCGGTGGGCCAGTTCCCGTACGGCGGCCACCACCTTCGAGTGGCGCAGGCTGACCTCCTGGACCGGCCGGGTCTTCCGCTCCGCGCCGTCCCGCCCGGAGTGCGGCACCTGGGAGAGCACCAGGCGGCCACCGCGGACCCGGCAGAGGGAGTTGACCACCACGTGCAGTTGGCGCAGTACCTCGGGGCGGCGCTCCCACTCGGTGACGAGCCCGGTCAGCCAGGCTCGGTCGGGGCGTACGGCGCGGCGGTGGGCGGCGCCGAGGCGGACACGGGGCGGTTCGCCGGGGGCGGTGAAGCGGACCGGGGCGACGCCCGCCATCAGCCCGAACGGGGTGGCGCGGGTGCTCATCCGCAGGCGGTAGGAGGTGAGGGCGCGGACGGCGCGGTGCAGCCGGTCGGGGGTGGCGTCCTGACCCTCGTCGAGGACCTTGGTCAGCACTCCGGCGAGCGGCGGGCTGGCGATCTCCACGGCTTCGCGGACGATCGGGCCGTCGGCGAGCGCCCGCAGTGCGGCGACCGGACCGTCCGCCCGCCCGCCGTCCCCGGGGGCGGCGCAGGGGTGCGTGCCCGCCGGGTGGACCGGTGCCCGCAGCATGCCGAGACCGGCGGGCCGGAAGAGGTACTGCTCGGACACCTGGGCACGCTCCTCACCAGCCGCCCGGTCCGGCGCCCGTGCCGGGGCGGCGACGTCTCATCGAACCGGGGCCCGACGGCGGTTCGCCGCGGGCCCCGGGACCACCGGTTCGCTCAGCTTCAGCAGTTGCAGGTGGAGGGCTGCACGGTGAGGATCACCGTGGTGGTCTCCGCCTTGGCGGCGGTGTCGGTCTCCTCGTCGAGGAGCTCGCGGATGTCGAGGTCGAGGTCTTCCAGCAGAGCGGCGGGCATATCAGTTCTCCTGTCGTGGGAAATGAGTGGTGCGCGCGGCGGATAAAGGGAATGCCCGAGGAAAGAGGAAATCCCCATTCCCTTTGTCTGGGGCTGCGCTGCCAGCCAGGTGACCGGGCGCCGCAACCGTAGGACTGGCGAATCTGCACTGTCAACAGTTCCCCGGGAATTAACGCCTTGCTTACTTTGCGCCCCGCCGCCGATCCGGCCGTGCGCCGCTTTTGAACCGCGCCGCCAAAGTGGCAAATACCGGACCCGGCGACCCGCCGGAATTTGATTCGTAAATCACAGGAGGAGGGAATCGCGGGGCTTCACGCCGCCTTCGGGAATTCAATCCACCGTTTTTCTGGTACACCCGCCCGGCCACCCTCCAGGGACATATCGCGGCCCACATACCCCCTTTCAGGGACACGGATCCGTCCTCACTTCCGGTACTCCCACAGCCCTCCACCCGGGAAACCCCGCAGGTCAGGCGGGGTACGGGAACGATGCGCGGCAGAGCGCCCCGATGCCGGGCATTGACAGAGCCCGCCCTTTCGGTGCGGTATTCCTCTTACGCACTTCTCCGCACGGGGCGACATCCGGCGGAGTGGATGCGCGTCGGGGCGACGGACCGGCCACGGCCCGCACAAGTACTCACCGGTAAGAAAGGGAAACCTTCGCCACGCAAGGTGGATTCCACGTTACGGCGGGTAATGTGCCGTGCGGGATGCGCGTACGCATTCATCTGGGCGAGCGGCGTGGTAAACGCCCTGCGCGGCCGATGCCCGAGCCCCCGGGATACAGATCATTTCCGGAGTAATTCCGGTTCGGTGAATACCGTGATCCGGCCGCGCGCCCGGCAGTCGTCAGGCGGATTCCTCCGGCGCGGCGAGGGCCGTTTCGACGAGGTGATCCGCGTATGCGGCGGTCAACGGGTCCGGGCGGAACAGGATGCGGTACATCATCGGGGCGACCACCAGATCCATGACCGTCTCCACCGGCGGAGCCGTCTCACCGCGGTCCAGCGCACGGGCCAGAATCGTCTCGACCTGCCCGGCGGCGTACGCGGAACACTGCCCGGCGTTGGAGCCGTCGGGGTCGCCCAGCAGCGCGTCACGGACGTAGGCGCGGCCGGGCGGCGAGGCCATCTCGTCGAGGAACTGCCGCGCCCAGGCGGTCAGATCGGCGTGGAGCGCACCGTGGTCGGACGGCGGCTCCTCGGGGCGCAGCCGCTCGACCGCGACATCCGACAGCAGTTCCTGGAGATCGCCCCAGCGGCGGTAGATCGTCGACGGGGTGACGCCCGCACGGGCCGCGACCGCCGGGACGGTCAGCTTGGCGCGCCCCTGCTCGGCTTCGAGTTCCCGCACGGCGGCGTGCACCGCCTCCTGCACGCGCGCGCTGCGCCCACCGGGGCGCGCCATGGGCTTGGGACTCATGACGCCACCTTAAAGCAACATCATTGCGTTCCGCCCGCCCCGCGCCCCGGCGTCACGCCCCCGCGGTGGCCCGCGCCTCCTCCCCGTACCGGGCGGCGTAGGCGTGCCCGGTACGCAGCACGGTCCGCTCGCCCAGGGGAGGCCCCATCAGCTGCATCCCCATGGGCAGCCCGGCGGAGTCCTGACCGACCGGCAGGGTCAGGGCGGGTATCCCGGTGATGTTGGCAGGCGCGCAGAGGCGTACGTACGCGTCGGAGACGCTCTCCGTGGTGCCGTCGGGCCAGCTGACGGCGGACCGCCCGACCTCGGTGGCGGTCATCGGGACGGTGGGCGCGGCGACCACGTCGACCTGCGCGAAGAGGCGTATCCACGCCTCCCGCATCAGCCGCTGGGCCCGCCGGGCGCGCAGATGGTCCCCGGCCAGGACGGTGGTCCCGGCCTCCAGGAGCACCCGGACGTCGGGGCCGTACAACTCGGGCGAGGTGCGCAGGGTGGCCTCGTGGTACGCGGTCGCCTCCGGGACCATCAGCCCCCAGTGGACGGCCTGGACGTACCGGGCCATCGGCGTCGCGACGGGGACGAGGGTGGCGCCCAGCCCCGCCATCCGGTCGAGGGCGGTCCGGACGGCGGCTTCGACCTCGGGGGCGACCCGGTCGAAGTAGTAGGTGTCCGGCACGCCGATCCGCAGGCCGGTCAGGTCGCCGTCCGGGAGCGGCGCCACGGGTGCGCGTCCGGGACCGGTCAGCTCCTGGAGGACGAGGGCGGCATCGGCCACCGTGCGGGTGAGGGGGCCGACGTGGTCCAGCGACCAGGACAGCGGGGTCACCCCGCGCCGCGGGAGCAGGCCGTAGGTCGGCTTGAGCCCGACGACGCCGTTGAGCGCGGCGGGGACGCGGATGGAGCCGCCGGTGTCCGTGCCCAGGGCGAAGGTGGCGGCGCCCGTGGCCACGGCGACCGCGGAGCCGCCGCTCGATCCACCGGCTATCCGGCGGTCGTCCCGGGCGTTCCGGGTCTGCGGGGTGATCAGCCCGTAGGCGAACTCATGGGTGTGTGTCTTGCCCAGGAGGACGGCACCGGCGCCGTCGAGGCGGGCGGCCACCGCGCTGTCGGCGGATGCCCGGTGACCTGCGCGGACGCGGGATCCGGCGGCGGTCGCCCACCCCGCGGCGTCGATCAGGTCCTTCAGGCCGAAGGGGATGCCGTGCAGCGGGCCCCGGTGGCGCCCGGCCGCGATCTCCGCTGCGGCGCGGGCGGCCGCCGCCCGGGCCGCGTCCCGGCCGACGGCGGCGTACGGCCCGAGCCGCGGCTGTACGGCGTCGAGCCGGTCGAGCACGGAGGCGGTCAGCTCGACCGGGGACAGCTCGCGCGCCCGCACGGCGGCGGACGCCTCGGTGAGGGACAGATCAGCGGGGTACATCGACGGGCTCCCGTTCGGTGGTGTGGTCGGCCGGGGGCGTCTCCCCGAGATCCAGCTCCCGCAGCGGGGCGAGCACCGCGTGGAGGTGCCGGGCGACGGCCGCGACCTCGGCGCACCGCTCCGCCGGGAGCCGCACCCCGGCCCGGAGCGCCGCCCGCGCGGCCTCCCCGGGCGGGAAACCGGGGCCGTCGCCCGGGCCCGCCTCCCCTGCCGTGGCAGGCGCGGCGTTCTCCGCGAGGTCCATGAACATCCCTCCGTACAGGCGCGGTCGGGGCCGCTCGACCGGGCCGCACCCGCCACCCGATCGAACTAACGCTAAAAGATTGCGTTAGCTGAGAGTAGGCGTTAGCTTCGACTAACGCAAACAGATAGCTTTTACAGCGAACGGAAGGGGCACGAAAGATGGTTCCCACCAGCCCGGCACCGCAGGAGATCCCGTCCGGCCGACAGCCGTCGCCGCACCGCCGACCCGCACCGGAGCCCGGCCACCGCACGCCGGAAGAGCGGGAGCGGGGCTCGGAGCGGGAGGTGACCGCCGAGCCCGCGCCGCCGGTCCGTCCACCCCTCCCTCCCGCGCCCGCCTGGGAGTTGGGCGGTATCACCGTCCACCGCATCGACGAGGTGGCGCTGCCGCCGCAGACGGGCCCCTGGCTGCTGCCGTCCGCCACCCCCGAGGTGGTCGACCACACCCCCTGGCTGCGGCCCGACTTCGCCGACGGGTCCGGCGTCCTCCGCCTGAGCAGCCACACCTTCGCCTGCACCGTCGGCGATCTGCGCGTACTGATCGACACCGGCATCGGCAACGGCAAGACCCGCGCCAACCCCGCCTGGCACGGCCTGCGGACCGACTACCTCGCCCGACTGGAGGCCGCCGGGTTCCCGCCGGACCGCGTCGACCTGGTACTCCTCACCCATCTCCACACCGACCACGTCGGCTGGAACACCCGTGCCGACGGCGACGATTGGCGGCCCACCTTCCCGCGCGCCCGCCATGTGACCTCCCGCCGGGAGTGGGAGCACTGGTCCACCGCGGAGCTGGACGACGCCCGGCGGCAGATGTTCCGCGACTCCGTCCACCCGGTCCGCGACGCCGGACAGCTCGACCTCGTCGACGTCCCCGCCGAGGGGACCACGATCGCGCCGGGCATCCGCCTGCTCCCCACGCCCGGACACACCCCGGGCCACATCGCCGTGGAGCTGCGCGGCCGTACGCGCACGGCGGTGATCACCGGCGACTGCGTCCACCACCCCGTCCAACTGGGCCACCCCACGCTGGGCAGTTGCGTGGACACCGACCCGGCACAGGCTGTGGCCACCCGGCGCGCGCTCCTCGACTCCCTCGCCGGGACGGACACCCTGCTCCTCGGCACCCACTTCCCGCCGCCCACCGCCGGGGTGGTCCGGACCCAGGGCGCCGCCTACCGCCTGATACCGGCCCCGGGCCACCCGGCACCGGCCACCGCGACCGGCACCCGGGCATGACGCCGACGCCACCACCGAAGGGCGCCCCGAAGGCTGCCCCGAGGGTCGCCCCGGAGGGACGCTCCGCACGCCGCGCACCGGCTCCGGAGGCGTGCGCGGGCGGTGACCAACGGCACACATACTGATCAGTAGCATCCGCGGACGCCGCCTCTAGAGTGAGCCGCACGCCGTCGGCGTTGTGCGCGCGGGCGGCCCCCCGGAACCCTCGATCCGAGCAGGGAGACTGCATGCGCTCTCCGAAGGACTTCTTCCGCCCGCTGGCCGTCGGGGCGCCGACACCGGTGCGGGAGGTACCGTTCCGCCCCTCCCGGATGATCCACTTCTTCGACCCGGGCAACGCAAAGATGGCCGCGAAGGTCCCCGCCATCGCCCCCACCGTCGATGTGCTGCTCGGCAATCTGGAGGACGCGGTCGCCGCCGACCGCAAGGAGGCGGCGCGCGACGGGCTGGTGAAGATCGCCCGCGCCACCGACTTCGGCGACACCCAGCTGTGGACGCGGATCAACAGCCTCGACTCGCCGTGGGCCCTCGACGACCTGCTGACGCTGGTCACCGAGATCGGCGACAAGCTCGACGTCATCATGGTGCCGAAGGTCGAGGGCGCCGCCGACATCCACTACGTCGACCGGCTGCTCGCGCAGTTGGAGGCGAAGGCCGGTATCCGGCGGCCGATCCTGGTCCACGCCATCCTGGAGACCGCCACCGGCGTCGCCGATGTCGAGGAGATCGCCGGGGCGAGCCCCCGGATGCAGGGCATCTCCCTCGGCCCCGCCGACCTCGCCGCCAGCCGCCGGATGAAGACCACCCGCGTCGGCGGCGGCCACCCCGGCTACCTCGTCCGCCAGGACCCCGACGGCCAGGACACGGACGCGGAACGGGCCACGTACCAGCAGGATCTGTGGCACTACACCCTCGCGCGGATGGTCGACGCCTGCGCGGCGCACGGGATCCTGCCGTACTACGGGCCGTTCGGCGACATCAAGGACACCACCGCCTGCGAGGACCAGTTCCGTAACGCGTTCCTCCTGGGATGCGTCGGCGCGTGGAGCCTGCACCCGGTGCAGATCGGCATCGCGAAGAAGGTCTTCTCACCGTCGCCGGACGAGGTCCGCTGGGCCCGCCGGGTCATCGAGGCGATGGGCGACGGCACCGGCGCGGTGATGCTCGACGGCAAGATGCAGGACGACGCCACCTTCAAGCAGTGTCAGGTGGTGGTCGAGCTGGCGGACGCCCTCGCCGCCCGCGACCCCGAGCTGCGCGCCGCGTACGACGCGGCCGGAGAGGAGTGAGTACGGTGACCGGTCCCGCGCTGCGGCCCCGCCGCTCCGTGCTGTACATGCCCGGCGCCAACGAACGCGCCCTGGAGAAGGCCAAGTCGATCCCGGCCGATGCGCTCATCCTCGATCTGGAGGACGCGGTCGCACCGGATGCGAAGGCCGCCGCCCGGGAGCGGGTGGCCGCGGCCGCCGCCTCCGGCGCGTACGGCCACCGCGAGGTGACGATCCGGGTCAACGGCCCCGGTACGGCCTGGCACGCCGACGATCTGCGGGCCGCCGCAGCGGCCGGTCCGGACGCCGTCGTGGTGCCGAAGGTCGAATCGGCGGCGACCGTACGGGAGGTGGAGCGGGCGCTGGAGGCGGCCGGGGCGCCGGATCACACCGCGGTCTGGGCGATGCTCGAAACGCCCCGGGCGATGCTGGACGCGCGCGAGGTCGCGGCGGCCGGGGAGCGGTTGTCGGTGCTGGTCATGGGCACCAACGACCTGGCGAAGGAGCTGCACGCCGAGCATGTGCCGGGCCGCGCACCGCTGTTGACGGGGCTGTCGCTGGCGCTGCTGGCGGCCCGCGAGAGCGGCAGGGTGATCCTGGACGGCGTCTTCAACGATGTGAAGGATCTCGCCGGTTTCGAGGCGGAGTGCGTCCAGGGACGACAACTCGGCTTCGACGGCAAGACGTTGATCCATCCCGCCCAGGTCGCGCCGTGCAACGAGGTGTTCGCACCGTCGGAGGCGCAGATCGAGCGGTCGCGGCGGATCATCGAGGCGTTCGACGAGGCGGCGCGGGAGGGCCGCGGTGTGGTCACCGTCGACGGCCGCATGATCGAGAACCTCCATGTGGAGGACGCCCGCCGCATCCTGGCCCTGGCCGAGGCGGTCGCGGGGCGGTGACGTGCCGGGCGGGTCGGGGCCGTCACGGGCGGGCACATCCCGTCCGGGCCTCGTCCGTCCGGGCCTCGTCCGTCGGGCCGCCCGCAGCCGCGAAGCGGAATGTTCGCGACGGGTGCGCCGGGCCTCCGTAGCGGCCTCGAAGGACCACGCTTCGGACATCTCGCCAGATCGCTCAGCACAGAACGGAACGCCCGGCGGCGTTACTGCATCTTCCCTGGTGGAGAGGGGTAACGGCGGTGGGCGGAACCCGGTGGAGCGGATGCTCGCCGGGCGACTTCTGGACGTTAGCGCGCCGTTAGTCGATCATCAGTGGGCACCAGCAATGTGGTGTGTGCGGAACGAAGCACCGGACCGCACAAACCGAACCCACGAGGGGGACCCCATGTCGCGCACCACCACGCTCCGTATGGTCCGTAGGACCGCCGCCGCCACCCTGGTCGCCGCCGCCGCGCTCAGCCTGACCGCCTGCCAGGAAGGCGGCTCGGACAAGGCGTCGGCCGCCTCGTCCTCCTCCGCCGCCACGGACTCGACCCCGGGCAAGCCGGCTGCCGGTTCGGACGACTCGGCCCAGGCGAACGGCGCGGGTGCCGACAAGTCCGCCGACAAGGGTGCGCCCGCCGCCGCGGGCGGTGCGGCGAAGTCCTCCGGTGGCAACTCGGGCGGTACGGAGCGCTGCCACACCGACAACATGGAGGCCGGTTGGGGCTCCGACGGTGGCGGCAGGCCCGACATGAACAGCGGCGAGCAGCAGATCGTGGCGGTCTGGCTGAAGAACACCGGCAGCTCGACCTGCACCCTCAAGGGCTTCCCGGGCGTCAGCATCAGCGGCACCGAGGGCCAGCCCTGGGACCTGTCCCGTTCCAACCAGGCGACCCCCACCGTCACCCTCAAGCCCGGTGCGCACACCAGCTTCACCTTCGCGCTGCTGACGAACGTCGACGCTGGCGGCAAGAGCTTCACTCCCGGCATGGTGACGATCACTCCGCCGAACGAGACCCAGCACTTCCAGCTGCAGTGGCCCTTCGGCGGCAAGATCCTCGACCAGTCCGGTGCCACCCACCCCGGCACCTTCGTCAACCCGGTCGGCGGTCAGTGATCCCGCGGTCACCGATTCCAAGGTCCCGATGACTTCGGCGGACTCCCCACCCCGGTTACCGGCACCGAGCTCCTCGGTCCCCGGCTCCAGGGCGGTCGACCCCAGTGCGGTCGGCCCCACGGCCCCGGTCACCTCTCCCCGGCTCATGCGCGCAGCTTCAGGCGCTGACCCGGGTAGATGTGGTCGGGGCCTTCGTCGAGCGTGTGGCGGTTGAGTTCGTACAGCTTCTGGGTGCCGCCGGGGGTGTGGGCGCGCTGGGCGATGACGGAGAGGCAGTCGCCGGGCTGAACGACATAGCTGCTGCCGGTCACGGAACCCTGCTGGCGGTGGGCGGTGGTGCCGTGCTGGCGCTGGACCTGGTGGTGCGGGTGCCGCTGGGCCTGCGGTGCCGGGGCGGGGCGGGTGGCCGGGCGTTCCGGGGTGGCCTTGCTGACGCCGTCGGATGCGTCGGTGGCGCCGAACCGGCCGCAGACCGGCCAGGGCTGGAGACCGCGGTCGGCGCGGATACGTTCCCCTACGGCGATCTGCTGGGACTTCGTGGCGAGGTCGGGGCGCGGGGCGTATTTCTTGCCGCCGTAGGCCCGCCAGGTGGTGGGGGCGATCTGGAGGCCGCCGTGGTAGCCGTTGCCGGTGTTGATGTGCCAGTTGCCGCTGCTCTCGCAGTGGGCGATGCGGTCCCAGTCGGTGCCTGCCGGGACGACCGGTCCGGCGGCGGCGGTGGGGGCCGCGGCTGCGGTGGCGCTCTGGCCGCCGAGGCCGAGTGCGCTCAGGACGACGACCAGCATGTACAGGATGGTTCCGACGGACCGTTTGGCAAAAGCTGACGACATGACGGTTTCCTCCATGCTCCGGCGACGCCGTGACGCGAGGTCCGCCACGGCCGTGGGCACGACCCAAGAAACCGGGCAATATGCTTTTCGGCACGTCTGCTGAGCCTGAAATGCGCGTGTTTCACCCGGCTGGCCGCTGTTGCGGAAGCCCTGGAACCGCTCCACCGGGCACCGCGGAGCGCCCGCGTCCCGTTTCGGAGCAACGACCGCCGAGAATTCTCAACTCCCTTGTCTGACTGGTCAGTTGACGGCTATTTCCCTCGCCCTCCCGTCGTGACGAGTGGCCGTACGGGGTGCGGTGGTGGAGGTCGGGTGGCGGCGGTCCGGCACCGGGTGTAGAGGCGGGCGCGACACGGGCGCGGACGGACAGCTGCGCGCCGGAACGCGGCAGGGACCCTGCGGGAGAGGGCGGCCCGGGAACGGCAGGTACGGGTACGGGCGGGGCTGCGCTCCGGCGGCGTACGGGCGCGGGAGCCGCTGTCGTACGGGCGCGGAAGCGGAGGTGCTGCGGTGCGGATGCGTGGACGGGCGCCGTGCGGGCGCCGTCGGAAGAGCGGGAGCCGGTCGGGCCCCGAAGTCACAGCAGGCGGTCGGGCGGCGCGCTCGTACTCCGGCGCGGCCGGGCCCTCGCCCGGAATCCCCCTCCACCCCCGTGGCGCGTACGCGGAGACCTCCGGTACGCCCCTGCCCCTCATCCCCCGGCGCGGTCGTGCCACACGCCGAACGCCCCCGCCTTTTCCCCTGGTTCTCCCCTACTTCTCCCCTGGGCCGTGTCTCCCCCGACCGGCCCGTACGGGTTCGTGCGCCGGGTGCGTCGTCAGCGGACCGGGTGCGGCATCCGCCGCGTCCGGCGCCGGATCACACCGGCGTCTGCCTCACTTCTCTGCCTACTTCTCTGCTGTCTTGCCTTTCTTCTGTCTTGCTTCTCTGCTGTCTTGCTTCTCTGCTGTCTTGCTTCTCTGCTAACTGCTCTGTCGCTGCCGTGCCCTGACGGTGTGTGGGGGCACGCTGCCGCGCGGCGCTCGGGAGCGCCGCGCATGTGGCGTGGGTCCGGGGCCGTTCACCCCGGCGGCGTCGGGCCCCCGGTCACGTCGTACAGGCGGTGTGTTCGCGGCTGCGGGCCGCCGGGACGGTGGCCGCGGACCGGTCGTCCGCCGGGTCGGCGTGCGGATCGTCCGCCGGGACGGTGTGCGAGGGTTCGGTCCCGGTGGCGAGTCGGCTGCGGGTGGTGGGCGACGAACCGTGGGCCTCGGCGCGGATCCGCTGCTTGATGGTGGGCGGCAACTGGGGGCCGCCGTAGGAGCGCATCTCCGGTACGTAGGGGGCGGCGATGCGGGGCGAGGGGAGGAACGGGCCCGCGGGGAGCAGCCGGTTGCGCGGGGCCGGTGGCCGCTCGGGGAAGTGGTCCTCGGGTGCGCGGCGGGCGGCGGGGGTGACCGGGGCGGGTGCGGTGACCGGTGCGGGGGCCGAGGTCCGGGCCGTGCGTGCGGTGGTGACCGTCCGTGCCGTGGGGGCCGTGGGGGCGCCGGGTGCGGGACCGGGATCACCCGCCGCCACCGTTACCGGTGGTGCGGTGGCCGCGGTGCGCGGTGCGCCGAGGACCGCGCGGGGGGTCGGTGCGTACGGGGCGACCGGGACGTACGCGGTGGTGCGCAGCGCCCGGGTGTACGGGGTGGCGCCGTACAGGGAGTCGCCGTACCGGGCGGCCCGGCGGCAGGCGGCCGCACCCGGGGCGGCGTAGCGGAACATCGCCAGCAGCTTGCCGAGCACGGCAAGGCACACCGCCCAGAACTTCACGACCTTGGTCGCAGCCATGGTCCCTCGCTTTCCTTCGCGTACCGGCGGTCGGCCGCCGGAACCTCGGTGGGTCTGTGGTGCACCGCAGTCCCGGGCCGAACACGGTGGCGGGCCACCGCTGCTGTTCTGCCGGTTCTGTGGTGCTTTCTCATGATGAATACGCAATGGGAGGATCGGAGGACCGACGCACGCGTGGTGCCGTTCTTCGGATGAACACCACCCGACCGCAGTACCCGAGGGGCCCGGCGGCCCGGGTCGCGGGGGTTGTCAGCGGTTGCGGACCGCGTGGGGGTGGCCTAGCCGGGCCGCCCGCGGACGCTCCGGGCGGCGGGGCCCCGGCTCCTCGTCCGGTACGGGCGCGTCGGCCGGGATCGCGCCGGTGGCGACGCCCGCCAGGATGCGGACCGCGTCGGCCTCGGCGGTACGGGGCGGCAGTACGCGCAGATCCCAGCGGCCGAGGCCGGCGGCGACCAGGCAGAGGGTGGGCGGGCCCGGGCGGTCGGGGAGGCGGCGCAGGCGGATGACGTGGCCGCCGACGAGGGTGAGGGTGGGCAGCGGCGTCCAGAGCGCGCCGTTCACGGTGGCGTGGGTGATGCGGGGCCAGTCGAAGGGCAACGCCGGGAGGAGTTCGGGGAGTTCGGCCTCCAGGTCGGCCGTGCGCGGCCACCAGACGCCGTCGGTGCGGCGGGCGACGCCGGTGGCGGGCGCGATGGCGAGCCGGGCGACGGGCGGCGGCGCACGGTGCGGCTGCCGCCGGGCGGCGGTGGCCCCGGCGGGTCCGGCGGGTCCGGTGGCTCCGGCGGTCGTGGTGTTTCCGGTGATTCCGGTGGTGGCTCCAGTGGCAGTGGGGTTCATGGTGTGCTCCAGGGCCGGGTGGCCCGGTGCGGATGAGTCAGGTACCCCTGGCCGGATCCCGTACGGGGCGGAGCCGCGAGGGAGAGACGGCCTCGGGGAGGGTGCCGTAGCCGTAGAGGGGACGGCCATGGGAGGGAAGGCCCGTACGGGAGATGCCGTACGGGAGAGCCCGCAGGGGAAGGCCCGTAGGGGAAGTGCCGTACGGGAAGGCCCGCAGGGGAAGTGCCGTACGGGAGGTGCCGTACAGGAAAACCCGCGGGGGAAGCCCCGTACGGGAAGCCCCCGGCGGGGAGGCGCTCGCCGGGGCCGGGCGGGCGCCTCGGGATGGGCGCCGCCAGGGTGGGGCGGCTGCCGTGGGGCAGGGGGCGGCGG
>NZ_JODY01000018.1 GCF_000718015.1 Streptomyces catenulae
CCCCCCGCTTCGACCTCACCCCCGGCACCCCGGACGTCTCCGCCTTCCCCCGCGCCGCCTGGCTCGCCGCCGCCCGCCGCGCGCTGCACGCCGCCCCGAACGACGCGCTCGGCTACGGCACCCCGCAGGGCCGCCCCGAACTGCGCGCGGTCCTCGCCGACTACCTCGCCCGGGTCCGCGGCGTCCGCGCCGACCCGGACCGCATCGTGATCTGCGCCGGATTCATGCAGGGCCTCGCCCTCGTCGCCCGCGCCCTGACCGCCGTCGCCGGAAGCCCGACCACCGTCGCCACCGAGGGCTACGGCCTCGACCTCCACCGCGGCGTCCTCGCCCGCGCCGGACTGCGCACCGTCCCCCTCACCGTCGACGCCCTCGGCGCCCGCACCGCCGAACTCCGGTCGTACGACGGGGTGTCGGCGGCGCTGCTCACCCCGGCGCACCAGTTCCCCACCGGCGTCCCGCTCCACCCCGACCGCCGCGCCGCCGCCCTCGACTGGGCCGTGGCGCAGGACGGCTGGATCCTGGAGGACGACTACGACGGCGAGTTCCGCTACGACCGGCAGCCGGTCGGCGCGCTCCAGGGCCTCGACCCGGACCGGGTGGTCTATCTGGGCACCGCCAGCAAGAGCCTCGTCCCGGCGCTGCGGCTGGCGTGGCTGGTGCTGCCCGACCGCCTCGTCGACCCCGTCCTCGCGGTCAAGAGCGGCGGCGAGTGGCAGTCCGGCGCCCTCGACCAGCTCACCCTCGCGGAGTTCCTGACCGGCGGCGGGTACGACCGCCATGTCCGCGGATCGCGGCAGCGCTACCGGCGGCGCCGCGACCGGCTGGTGGCCGCCCTCGCCGAGCACGCCCCGCACATCGAGGTCTCCGGCATCGCCGCCGGGCTCCACGCCGTCCTCGAACTCCCGCCCGGCACCGAGCAGTCCCTTGTGGAGGCGGCCCGCTGGCAGGGCCTGGCGCTCAACGGGCTGCACGCCTTCCGCGATCCGGCGGCCCGCACGATGCCCGCCCGCGACGGCCTCGTCGTCCCGTACGGCAGGCCCCCGGAACACGCCTTCGGCGGCGCCCTGGAGGCCCTGCTGCGGGCCCTGCCCCCTGACCCCGGCGCGGCCACCGTCTAGGGTTGGCACATTCATACGACTGCTCCACGGGGGAGACGGAAGATGGCTGAAAAAGCACGCCGACGGCTGCGCTCGGGCACGGTGGTCCTCGGCGGGATGGGCGTCCTCGCGGCGACGCTGACCGCCTGCGGCTCGGAGCCCGACAAGCGCTGCGTGGACCGCAACAGCTACGACGCCGCCCGCGGCTACCGCGTCGTCGACGCCAAGTTCTGCCGCTCCGGCAGCGAGACCTCGTCCCACTACGGCACCGGCAACCGCCGCACCGGCAAGCAGTCCGTCAAGGGCCAGTGGTACTACGGCCCCGGCAAGTCCGGCTCGTACGCCGACGGCGGCTCCTTCAGCAAGGGCGGCTCGGTCAGCCGCGGCGGCTTCGGTCACTCCGGCTCCAGCGGCGGGTGAGCGCAGCGTGGAGCGCCACACCCTCACCCCGCGCCCCGGCTGGCAGCAGACCGTCGAGGCGCAGGGGCTGATCTATCCGCTCACCCGCCACCCGGACGGTGAGCTGCGCCCGTACTGGGACGAGAGCGCGTACTACTCCTTCACGCTGCCCGAGGTCGAGGCGCTGGAGGAGACCGTCGAGGAGCTGCACACGATGTGCCTGGCCGCCGCCGAGCACCTCGTCACCCACGACCGCCTCGCCGACCTCGGCATCCACGACCCGCGCGTCGCCGAACTGATCCGCGAGTCCTGGCACCGCCGCGCCGAACTCCCGTCCCTCTACGGCCGGTTCGACCTGCACTACGACGGCACCGGCCCGGCGAAGATGCTGGAGTACAACGCCGACACGCCGACCTCGCTGGTGGAGGCGGCGAGCCCGCAGTGGTTCTGGATGGAGGAGCGCTTCCCCGGCGCCGACCAGTGGAACTCCCTCCACGAACGCCTCGTCGCCGCCTGGAAACGGCAGGCTCCGCTGCTGCCGCCCGGCGCCCCGCTGCACTTCGCGCACTCCGCCGGGGACGAGTTGGGCGAGGACCTGATGACCGTCGCCTACCTGGAGGAGACCGCGCGCCAGGCGGGTCTGGAGACCGTCGCGATCCCCGTCGAGGAGATCGGCTGGGACGATCTGAGCGGCCGCTTCGTCGACCAGCGGCTCCGCTTCCTCCGCGCCTGCTTCAAGCTCTACCCCTGGGAGTGGCTGACCACCGACGCCTTCGGTCCGCACGTCCTGGACACCCTCGACAACGGCGGCGGCACCGGCACCACGCTCTGGATCGAACCGGTCTGGAAGATGCTGCTCTCCAACAAGGCGCTGCTGGCCGTCCTCTGGGAGCTGTACCCGGACCACCCGAACCTCCTCCCCGCCCACCTCGACGGTCCCCGCGAGCTGGCCGACACGACCGGCTACGCCGCCAAGCCGCTGCTGGGCCGCGAGGGCGAGGGCGTCACCCTCCACCCGCCGGGCACCCCGGCGCCGCCGCGCGACCCCCAGGACCCGTGCTGCTACCAGGCGTTGGCGCCGCTCCCGGACTTCGACGGCAACCGCACCGTCCTCGGCGCCTGGGTCGTCGAGAACGAGGCGGCGGGCCTGGGCATCCGCGAATCCTCCGGGTTGATCACGGACGAGTACGCGCGGTTCCTGCCGCATGTGATCCTCTGAGCCGCACCGGCGACGCGCGGGGGAGCGGGACCGGGGCGGGGCGCCGCACGGCGCCGGGCCCGCCCCACCCCGCCGCGCTCCCGGGCGCGCCCCGCGGTCACCGGGGTGCGCCCCCGCGCCCGCCGTCCGGAGCCGCGCGCCCCGGGTGCCGCCGCCCGCCGCCGACCTCGCGCGGGAGAGTTTCCCGGACCTGAGACAATCGACGGCATGGCTCACGATCTCCCGCGGGTGCTCTCCGGCATCCAGCCCACCGCAGGCTCGTTCCACCTCGGCAACTACCTCGGTGCCGTCCGCCAGTGGGTGGCGCTCCAGGAGTCCCACGACGCCTTCTACATGGTCGTCGACCTGCACGCGATCACCGTCCCGCAGGACCCCGCCACGCTGCGGCAGAACACCCGCGTCGCGGTGGCGCAGCTGCTCGCCGCCGGGCTCGACCCCGAGAAGTGCACCCTCTTCGTGCAGAGCCATGTCCCCGAGCACGCCCAGCTCGGCTGGGTGATGAACTGCGTCACCGGCTTCGGTGAGGCGTCCCGGATGACGCAGTTCAAGGACAAGTCCGCCAAGCAGGGCCAGGACCGCACCACCGTCGGTCTCTTCACCTACCCCGTGCTGATGGTCGCCGACATCCTGCTCTACCAGGCCGACCAGGTCCCGGTCGGCGAGGACCAGCGCCAGCACCTGGAGCTGACCCGCGACCTCGCGGACCGCTTCAACACCCGCTTCGGCGACACCTTCACGGTCCCCAACCCGTACATCGTCAAGGAGACCGCGAAGATCTTCGATCTTCAGGACCCGGCGGTGAAGATGAGCAAGTCGGCGTCGTCGCCCAAGGGCATCGTCGACCTGCTCGACGACCCGAAGGCCACCGCGAAGAAGATCAAGAGCGCCGTGACGGACACCGACACCGTCATCCGCTTCGACCGCGAGGCCAAGCCCGGCGTCTCCAACCTCCTCACCATCCTCTCCACCCTCACCGGCACCGGCATCCCCGAGCTGGAGAAGGAGTACGAGGGCAAGATGTACGGCGCCCTCAAGACCGACCTGGCGGGTGTCATGGTCGACTTCGTCACACCCTTCCGGGACCGTACGCAGTCCTACCTCGACGACCCGGCGACGCTCGACGCGATCCTCGCCAAGGGCGCCGAGAAGGCCCGCGCGGTGGCCGCCGAGACCCTGGCCACCACCTATGACCGGCTGGGATTCCTCCCCGCCGCTCGCTGACCGGCACCCCGCCGGGCCGGTCACACCCCGGCCCGGCGGGCCCCCGGACGGACCACCGAAGCGGCCCCGCCGGGCCGCCCCGCCCCGCCTGCCCGGGGCCCGCACCGCCGCCGGGCGGTGCCCACACGCGTCACACTGGTAACGGTGCGACGCCTCGGACGAAGCGGCGCACCCCGTCGTGCGGCCCCCTGCGGGGCGGCCGTCGGCACAGCGCACACAGTGGAGGGAGAACACAGTGGGGACCGTAACGCTGGGCGTTTCGATCGCGGTCCCGGAGCCTTACGGCAGCTACCTCCAAAGGCAGCGCGAGGGCTTCGGCGACAGCGCCGCACAGGGCATCCCCACCCACATCACCCTGCTGCCACCGACCGAGGTCGACCGGGACGCGCTGCCCGCCGTCGAACGCCACCTCGCCGAGGTCGCCGCGGGCTGCCGCCCCTTCCCGCTCCGCCTGGAGGGCACCGACACCTTCCGCCCGCTGTCGCCCGTCGTCTTCGTGAAGGTCGCCGAGGGCGAGGAGGGCTGCGCCGCCCTCCAGGCCCGCGTCCGCGCCGCCGACGGCCCCTGCGCCCGTGAGCTGCAGTTCCCGTACCACCCGCACGTCACCGTCGCCCACCACCTCGACGACGCCGCGATGGACCGCGCCCAGCACGCCCTGCGCGACTTCCGCGCCACCTGGACCATCGGCGGCTTCGCCCTCTACGAACAGGGCGCCGACGCCGTCTGGCGCCTGGAGCGCGAGTACCCCTTCGGCCCCCGCACCGCGACCGTCCCCCGCCAGGCGGACCTGACCCGCCCCCCGGCCCCGTCCTGCTGAGAGGCCGTACGGCGCCCGTACGGGGGCGCGGGCGCGGGCCCATGATCATTTCCCCGCGCCGGGCCCGTACGGGCCGGAGAGCCGCGTTCCGGGCCCGCGGCGGCTACAGCGCCAGCCGCCGGAACGTCCGCCGCGGCACATGCCGCAGCGCCGCCATCACATACCGCAGCTTCCCCGGCACCCACACCACCTCCGAGCGGCGGCGCAGCCCCTCCTCGACCGCCTCGGCGACCTCCTCCGGCGTGGTCACCAGCGGCGCCGCCGCCAGCTCCGGCGTCATCCGCGTCCGCACCCGGCCCGGCCGCACCACCATGACGTGCACCCCCGACCCGTGCAGCGCGTCGCCGAGCCCCTGCGCGAACGCGTCCAACCCCGCCTTGCTCGACCCGTAGAGGAAGTCCGAACGCCGGGCCCGCTCGGACGACGCCGACGACAGCACGACCAGGGAGCCGCCCCGCTGGTGGCGCAGCTCCTGACCGCAGATGAGGGCGGCGGAGACGGCGCCGGTGTAGTTGGTCTGCGCGAGCCGGACCGCGTGCCGGGTGTCGCGTTCGTCGCGCGGCTGGTCCCCGAGCACCCCGAACGCCAGCAGCACCATGTCCAGCTCACCCTCGGCGAAGACCGCCTCCAGCGTCTCCCGGTGGCTCCCCGTCTCCAGCGCGTCGAACGCGACGGTCCGCACCTCCGCGCCGTACGCCCGCAGCCGCTCCGCCGCCTCCTCCAGGCCCGGTGACGGCCGTCCGGCCAGCCAGATCGTCCGGGTGCGGCGGGCGGCCAGCCGCTCCGCGGTGGCCAGGGCGATCTCGGAGGTCCCGCCGAGCACCAGCAGCGACCGCGGGCTCCCACACGCGTCGTCCATGCCGCGACCGTAGACGGTGTGACATCCCTACTAGTCGTCCGAACCGCCCGCCCCGACCGCGTCTCGCCCGAACGGGTGGCCGCCTCCGTACGACGGGCCGGAACCGGCAGCCGTACCCACCGGATTCCGGGGTACGCGGAGGCTAAGGTTCCGGATCACCCGGCCTGACGACGTGCGACGAGGGGAACGCCATGGACTGGCTGAGCAGGCTGCCGCTGATCGGACCGGCGGTGACCTGGCTGATGACCACTCACCTGTGGCGCGCCTGGACCCGGATACAGCGGGTGCACTGGACCCGGCTGGCCGCCGCGATCACCTTCACCAGCTTCGTCGCGCTCTTCCCGCTGATCACCGTCGGCGCCGCGATCGGCGCCACCGTCCTCAGCAAGAGCCAACTCCACTCCCTGGAGACCCGGCTCGCCGCCCAGATCCCCGGCATCTCCGGCCAACTCGACCTGGGCGCCCTGGTCGACAACGCCGGAACCGTCGGCCTCATCGCGGGCGCCGCCCTGCTCTTCACCGGTATCGGCTGGATCCAGGCGCTCCGCGACTGCCTGCGCGCCGTCTGGGAGCGGGCGGACGACGAGACCAACTTCTTCCTCGGCAAGCTCCGCGACGGCGCCGTCCTCATCGGGCTCGGCGGCGTCGCCCTGCTCTCCGTCGCCTGCTCCGTCTTCGCCACCGCCGCCGTCGGCCGCGCCGCCGACACCGTGGGCCTGGGCGGGGGCGGCGTCGGCGGCGCCCTGCTGACCGCCGCCGGCTTCTGCATCGCCGTCCTGGCCGACTTCCTGCTGCTGGTCTACGTCCTGACCCGGCTGCCCGGCGTCCACCCCCCGCGCCGCGCCGTCGTGCTCGCCGGCCTCATCGGCGCCGTCGGCTTCGAACTGCTGAAACTCCTGCTCAGCGGCTACCTCAAGGGCGTCGCCGCCAAGAGCATGTACGGCGCCTTCGGCACCCCCATCGCCCTCCTCCTCTGGATCAACTTCACCGCGAAGCTCCTGGTCTTCTGCGCGGCATGGACGGCCACCCAGGAATCGACGGCGGGAGCCGAGAAGGACGAGGCCCCGGAGACGGACCCGAAACCGAAACCGGGAAACCCCCTCGGCCCGCCCCCGGGGAAGCGTTGAATCCGCCCCTCCGACGGGTAGTTGGCCCGCAAGGGGGCCACTGAACCCCTACGGGATCCTCCGTACGGGATTCGCCCTACGGGGCCGCCCTTACGGGTTCAGCGGGTACGGGCGCGCCCCTACGGGTTCAGCCGTACGGGCCCGCCCCTACGGGATCAGCGGTACGGACTCGCCCCCACGGGATCAGCCGTACGGACTCGCCCCTACGGGACCAGCCCTACGGGCCCGCCCTCACAGGGTCGGGCCCGTACCGGCTCACAGGGGCGGCCCCACGTCACCGGCGCCGCCGCGACCCCCGCCGTACCGCCTCCGGCAGCGGCCGACGGCGGCGTACGAAGAGGGCCACCGCCCCCACCACGACCAGCGCCCCACCGGCCACCCCGACCGCGGTCCACGCCCCGCTCGACGTATCCGTCGCGTTCAGCGCGGACGGGTCCTGGCCCTTCCCGGGCTTGGCGTCGTCACCGGCGGCGCCGTGGTGCCCGGCGGCCGTCGCGTCCCCCTCCTCGCTCCGCGGCCCGACCAGCCGCCCGACCGGCGCGACCTTGCCCGCCGCCGAGAACCCCCAGTCGAAGAGCGCCGCGGTCTCCTTGTACGCCTCGTTGTGCTCCTTCTTCTCCGGGTTCATCACGGTGACCAGCAACTTGCGCTCACCGCGCTGGGCGACCCCGGTGAACGTCGACCCGGCGTTCGTCGTCGACCCGTTCTTCACCCCGGCGATCCCCGGATACGGCTTGATGTCGTAATCGCCGCTCAGCAGCCGGTTGGTGTTCTGAATGCCGAACGACTCCCGCTTGCCGTTCTTGCCCTTGTCCCCCGGGAACTGCGCGTTCGCCGTCGAGCAGTACTCCCGGAAGTCGGCGTTCTGCAGCCCGGCGCGCGCGAAGAGGCTCAGGTCGTACGCGCTGGAGACCTGGCCCGGCGCGTCGTAGCCGTCCGGGGTGACGACATGGGTGTCGACGGCGTTGAGGTCCTTGGCCCGCTGCCGCATCTCCGCGACCGTCGCCGCGGTGCCGCCGTTCATCGCCGAGAGCGTGTGCACCGCGTCGTTCCCGGACCGCAGGAAGACCCCGAGCCACAGATCGTGGACGGTGTACGTCAGGTTCTCCTTTATCCCCACCAGGCTGCTGCCCTCGCCCATGCCCTGCAGGTCCGCCGGCTTGACCGTGTACTTCTCGCCCTTGGGGAACTTCGGCAGAACCGTATCGGCGAACAGCATCTTCAACGTGCTGGCGGGCGGCAGCTGCCAGTGCGGGTTCTTCGCCGCCAGCACCTCACCCGTCTCCGCGTCCGACACGATCCACGACCGCGCCGTGATGTCCCGCGGCACCTTCGGCGCCCCGTCCTTCAGCTGCACCTGCACCCCCGGCACACCCAGCCGCTCACCCCCGAC
Organism: Streptomyces catenulae; assembly: GCF_000718015.1. Lineage (GTDB taxonomy): Bacteria > Actinomycetota > Actinomycetes > Streptomycetales > Streptomycetaceae > Streptomyces > Streptomyces catenulae. Next base: position 8,136 of record NZ_JODY01000018.1, read on the forward strand.
CCGCGACATCACCGCGGGCGGCACGGGCTCCTTCGCCCGCTCCTCCCCGCCACCGTCCGCGGCATACGCGCCACCACCGGCCACCACGGGCGGCACCAACAGCGCGGACAGCACAAACACGGAAACGGCACGACGCCCACGGGGGGCGGGGGGCGCCGTACGGGGGCCTGGGACGTGGGAGGCGGCGGGTGCTGTACGGGCACCCGGGACGTTGGACGCGGCGCCCCGGCGGGAGGCCCCTCGGGGCGCGGGCGGGGGGAGCGGGGAGGAGGACATCATCGACACGCCCGCGAACGTACCCGCCGCCCCTGTGCCACCGCCCGCCACCCTGCGAATTCTTGCCCCCGCCGCCCGCTTCCCGACCGCCCCGCCCATACTGGAAGCCATGAAGCTCTCTCGCCCCGTCTCCTGGTTCCTGCTCGCCTTCGGGGTCTGGAGCTGGTTCATCTGGATCACTTTCGTCAAGAATCTCTGGCAGGACGGCAGCGGCCTCGCCTTCAACGACATGGGCGACCCGACCCCCTACTTCTGGATCCACCTCCTGCTGGCGGTGGCCTCCTTTCTCCTGGGGACGGCAATCGGCGTACTCGGGTTCCGCTCCGTCCGCACCCTCCACCGCGAACGGACGAAGGGGGACGGCTCCGGCCCGACCTCGGCGGAGTAACGGACTCTCCAGGCATTTCTCAGAAATGCTGTTGCTCGGCCCCGGGCGGGAGAAAACATGGGGTGCTCACCGAGAACCGGAGGAGATTCGGCGGTTTCACGGAGTCGGCGATGAGACTGAATCGCTCCTTTTCGTGGTACCCGTACAGCAGCACCTCAGGGCGCGCGGGCCGTTCCTCGTAGCTCGTGATTTTTACGGCATGCTCCTCCAGAGCATGCCGCACCTTCCGCACCGCTTCGATGTGCTTCCCCTGCGGTAGGTGCGCGTAGACGGTGTAACTAAGGGTGAAACGACCGTCGTCGGCCACCTCGTCGTTCTGCCCGACACAGTCCTCGAAAGACTCCAACGGTGGCGGCGCATCGGCGACGGAAACCCCCGCGTAATGCGCCATGACATTCGTGTACTGCTTTGCCCAACTCAACGCGGCCGTGCGAATTTTACGTGGCAGTGGCTTATTGAGAGCGGCATCATTCTGAGACATACAGCCTCCGGTGAAGAGCGTGACCGAGAAGGTCAGCAGTAGCGCGAACGAGCGAGACGGACGCAGTCGGGACATAAAATTCTCACTGGGCGAATGCGGGCCCACCGGGCGCGACTGGCACCACGGGGGTCACGGGGTGGTCCTGGCGTTTGGAGGGGAATCGACAGACTGGCTGGGGCGTGACCTTGATGGGAAGCGCGAATCCCATGAGCGAACTGCCGTAGATCCGGCCGGCATCTCCTGCACACCCTTTAATCGCGACGCCCAGATTTCCGGCTTCCGATCCAGGAATCTCCGGAGCGTCGCAGCCGAGCCAGTAGATCATTGAAGTGTCTGCCCATGGGTCGGCCCTCTGCACTGCCCACCCCGTAATGACCTGTCCAGTCTGAGTTACTTACGCATCGAACAAGTCAAATATCTGCTTTCTGGTGATTGGGGTGACCAGTGACCGCTCGGCGGTGTGCCCCAGTTGTGCGACTTGGTCGCCGTGGGTGGACGAGGCTTTGAAGGGAAGGGTTGCCTCGGGTTGGTAACAACAGGTCTACGGAGCGTGGCGCAATCTGCTGCTAAATCGGACACATCAGGACTTTCGATGTTGCCCTGGCAGGACCTAACTCCCTAGTATTGACACTCTTTGACGCTGCTCTGGCTGGACGCTCGCCGGGGCGCGGAGGGCAGGGCAACGGGGGTAGTGATGACTGAAAAGTTCAAGGTCGATCTCGATGAACTGGATGACGTGGTGCGCCAGCTCAAGCGTCTCCGGAAAGAGATGGACGAACCCAGTCAGAAGGTGAAGTTCAGCACGCACATCCCGGATTCGGCCTTCGGCGGGGACTTCATCGAGCGCGGAAAGCTCGCCGGTGCGCACGACCGCATGCAGGGCTACATGACGGATGTGATCGACGCGCTCCAGGACGTGATCCACGAATTCGGCGAGAAGACCGAGGCCAGCCGTGGCGGCTACGAGGACCAGGAGCACAGGACCAAGACCTCGATGAACGGCTGACCAGGAAGGTCGAGCAAGGACGTATTCACGCGACGTTGACGAGGGGGAGTCTGCATGGTTGACGCGGCAGAGGAGCACAGGAACGCCCAGGCGATGGAGAGAAACCGGAAGGCTGAGGAGCGGTCGGACCGCCTCAAGTCCTTCCAGGGACATCGGCTCACGCCGACCTCTCCGTCGGACTTTCACCACCGAGGTATCAACGAGCTTCGTTCGCTGGTCGAGCATGCCAAGCCGGGTGCCATCGAGTCGTCCGGCGAGCACTGGCGGGCTTCCGCGGACCGGCTGGCGGGGCATGACGGCACGGGCGGCATCCGCAAGGCGTTCATGGCCGCTGTCGACCACGCTTCGGAGCATTGGGAGGGCACGGCGGCCAACGCGTTCCGCCGTGAAGCCGCCAAGGTCCTGAAGAAGATCGACAAGACGTACCAGCACGCGCGTGTGGTGGAGCGCACCCTCATCGGCACGCGCGGGACCGGGCCGGAAATAGGGGTGGCGCACAGCCTCCGTAAAGCCCAGCAGGCCATGGCCAAGATCAAGGATCCCGGAAAGGTCGAGAGCGCCTTCAACGCCTCCGGGGACGACGCCCAGTTCCACAAGGACATGGCGAATCCCAAGATGGATGCGCGCATGGCGCTGGAGCTCAACCGCGATGAGCTTTCCCTGAGCAAGGAGCGTCAGGTGGAGGCCGTCATCGTCATGGACGAGTTGGCCGCCAACTACGACGCTCACTCAAAGGTGTTGGAAGAGAGCGTCGACCCGGGGGGCGTGCACGGAGACTGGCCGAAGGAGCCTTCCACCAGGCATTCTCCGCCGCCGGTCAACATGCCGGACACCGGCGGCCACCGGCCCACCCCGTCCGTGGTGCAGCCGAACATGCCGAACGGCGGAGGCGGACACGCCGTCCCCCCTGGCTTCGACGGCCCCACGATCAAGCGTCCGGAAATCCCTGTGCAGACCGGTCTGGACGGTCTGCAGGGCGGAACTCTCACTCCTCCGCCGGTCGCTGGAGGCACCATCGGAGGCGGCGGCGTCCCGGGCGGACATTCGACCGGGACGCCCGGGGGGACCTCGGGTGGCATGGTCCCGCCGGGCTTCATCGGCATGCCGGGCGGCCGTGGTGCCTCCGGCGGTGGCCGGGGCGCGAGTGTGCCCGGCGGCATGGGACGTCCGGGCGGAGCCGGAGGTCTTGGAGCCGGAGGCAAGGGCGCGGCCGCGGGGGCTCGCGGCGGAGCGCAGGCCCGTACGCGGGGCGGAGTGGTCGGCAAGCCGGGCGGTCCCGCAGGCGGAGCGAAGCAGGGCGGCTCCGGTCTGCATCGCAGTCGAGGCGGCTCCCAGGCGGGCAAGGGTATGGCCGGTGCTGGAGCCGGTGGGAAAGACAAGGGCAAGCGGAAGAACGAGGGTCCCACCAACCAGCGTCCCGACTACCTTGTCGAGGACGAAGAGACGTGGAATTCGCAGCGTAAGGTGGCGCCTCGCGTCATCGAGTGAGTCCAAGTCCCGGTTGTAAACGTGACGGTCGGGCTCGAAGCTCCGCATGTGGGGATCGAGCCCGACCGGTGTTGCCGTCCAGACAGCAGAGCGAGAGGGAGCGAAGATGAGGGTCACCCGGACATTGCGCGCCACGGTGGGCGCCGCGTTGACGGGAGCGCTGCTGCTGTCCGCCGGCGGAGCCGCGTACGCGGACTCCGTTCGGAGCAACCAGTGGCCGCTGACGGCCTTCGGCGCGGAGAAGCTGTGGGAGTCGGCCACCGGCAAGGGGGTCACCGTCGCCGTCCTCGACGGAGGGTTCCGGGAGAGCCACCAGGACCTGACCGGTCAGTTCGTCACCGGGAAGAACTTCGCGAACACCTCGCAGGGGGACGGCTCCGACTCCCTGGCCGACGGGGAGGACATCCGCGACCACGGCACGGCGATGGCCGGGATCATCGCGGGCCACGGGCACGGGCCCGGTGGCTCCCAGGGCGTGAAGGGGTTGGCGCCGGGGTCCAAGATCATGCCGGTGCCGACGTACAAGAACGCCGCGGCGGCGGTCCGGTGGGCGGCCGAGCACGGCGCGGGCGTCATCAACATGTCCTTCATCGAGACGCAGTCGACGGACATCTGCCCGGCGATCCATTACGCCCTGGAGAAGGGCGCGGTGGTGGTGGCCGGTGTCGGCAACGACGCCGTGGCGGACAAGGAGTATCCGGCCGCATGCCCGGGGGCGATCGGCGTCGGGGCGGTGGACGAATACGGTGAGGCGTCCGACTCGAACAACTACAACGCCACCCTCGACCTGCTCGCTCCCGGGGTGAAGATCCCCGTCGCCATGGGCAAGAGCGACACCGACTACCGCACCGCGGACGGCAGCTCGGCGGCCACCGCCTACGTCTCCGCCGCCGCCGCTCTGCTCAAGGAGAAGTTTCCGGACCTCACGCCCGGGCAGATTGCGAACCGGCTGGTGAAGACCGCCGGGCTGGCGCAGGCGGAGAAGGACAGGAGTCTCAAGCTTCCCGACGACCACTACGGTTACGGGTACATCCAGCCGGGGCCGGCGCTGCGGCGGGACATTCCCGCCGGGCCTGTGGCCGGGCCGTTGCCGATGCCGGCGGGGAAGGCGTCGAAGACGCCGGTCGTGGCCGGTGCGGACAAGGGGCAGGACCCCGATCCGCCGATGGGTGGGAAGCAGGCGGTGCTGCTGTACGGCGGTATCGGGCTGGGCGTGGTCCTCGTGCTCGGCGTGATCATCGGCGGGGTGGCCCTTGTGCGCCGTAAGGGGAATGCGGGCAGCCAGTCCTGGGGCTGATCCCGGAGCGCCCCCCCCGCGAACACACGAATACGGCTGAGGCCGCCGCCCGACACCGGGCGGCGGCCTCAGCCGTTGTGCGGGGCACAGGCACGGGCACGCGCCCACGCACCCACGCACAGAAAAACCCGGACGACACGCCCAGGCTGTCGCTGTTACGTTCCTGGTCATGGAGCCCGTAGGTGAAAAAGAGATCCGTGCGTCCTTCGTGAACTGTTCGAAGGGGGAGGCGAGCAGGATCGCTCTGCCCCGGGAGAGGGAGGAACTGCCCTGGGCGGACCTCGACTTTCTCGGATGGCGGGACCAGGGGGCGCCGGACCGGAGTTATCTGGTGGTGCCGCGGGCGGACGGGCTGGTCGGGGTGACGCTGCGGGTGCCGCAGGGGGTGCGGCGGAGTTTCACGAAGACGACGGTCTGCTCGGTGTGCCTCACGGGGCACCCCGGCTCCGGCGTCAGTCTGCTCGCCGCCCGCCGTGCGGGCGCCTCCGGTCGCGAGGGGAACACCGTGGGCGCGTATTTCTGCGCCGATCTCGCCTGTTCGCTGTACGTCCGGGGGAAGAAGCGGTCGCAGCTCGCCGCCCGGTACGAGGAGACGCTGCCGGTCGAGGAGCGGATCGCCCGGATGAAGGGGAATCTGGACGAGTTCCTGGAGAAGGTGACGGCGAGGAAGTGAGGGGAGCGTCCCCGCCCCGCACGCAAGAGGCCCCATATGCGAGAAGCCCGCATGCAAGAGGCCCCGCACGCAAGAGGCCCCGCACCCATCGAGTGGGTGCGGGGCCTCTTGCGTAAGCCGTGAGCCCGAGACCTGCCGTCACCGGGTGACGGCAGGCCCGTAGGGGGTCAGAAGCGCCGGGTGATCAGCGCGCGCTTGACCTCCTGGATGGCCTTGGTGACCTCGATACCGCGCGGGCAGGCGTCCGTGCAGTTGAAGGTCGTACGGCAGCGCCAGACGCCGTCCTTGTCGTTGAGGATTTCGAGACGCTGCTCGCCACCCTCGTCGCGGCTGTCGAAGATGAAGCGGTGCGCGTTGACGATCGCGGCGGGGCCGAAGTACTGACCGTCGTTCCAGAACACCGGGCAGGACGACGTGCACGCGGCGCACAGGATGCACTTGGTGGTGTCGTCGAACCGCTCGCGGTCCTCGGGGGACTGCAGGCGCTCGCGGGTCGGCTCGTTGCCCTTGGTGATCAGGAAGGGCATCACATCGCGGTACGCCTGGAAGAACGGCTCCATGTCCACGACCAGGTCCTTGAGGACCGTCAGGCCCTTGATGGCCTCGATCGTGATCGGCTTCTGCGGGTTGATGTCCTTGATCAGCGTCTTGCACGCCAGACGGTTCTTACCGTTGATGCGCATGGCGTCGCTGCCGCAGATGCCGTGGGCGCAGGAGCGGCGGAACGTCAGGGTGCCGTCCTGGTCCCACTTGATCTTGTGGAGGGCGTCGAGGACACGCTCCTTCGGGTCGATGTCGAGCTCGAAGTCCTGCCAGCTCGCCTCCTCCGAGACCTCCGGGTTGAACCGGCGGATCCGGAAGGTGACCTTGATCGTGTGGGAAGCGGTGTTCTCGGCCGCGTCCAGTGCCGCGGAGTGCTTGTCGAGAGTCGGGGTGCTCATCAGTACTTACGCTCCATCGGCTGGTAGCGGGTCTGGACGACCGGCTTGTAGTCGAGACGGATCGACTCCTTGCCGTCCGCGCCGACCTCGCGGTACGCCATGGTGTGCCGCATGAAGTTGACGTCGTCGCGGTTCGGGAAGTCCTCGCGGTAGTGACCGCCGCGGGACTCCTTACGGGCCAGGGCGGAGACCGCCATGACCTCGGCCAGGTCGAGGAGGTTGCCCAGCTCGATGGCCTCCAGCAGGTCGGTGTTGAACCGCTTGCCCTTGTCCTGGATGGACACGTTCAGGTAGCGCTCGCGCAGCTCGCCGATCTTCTCGACCGCGGTCTTGATCGTCTGCTCGGTGCGGAACACCATCACATTGGCGTCCATGCACTCCTGCAGCTCCTTGCGGAGCTCGGTGACGCGCTCGGTGCCGGTGGAGTTGCGCAGCCGCTCGACCTGGTCGATGACCTGCTGCGCCGGGTCCTCGGGCAGCTCGACGAAGTCGTGGTCCGCGCAGTACTCGGCGGCGGCGATGCCCGCACGACGCCCGAAGACGTTGATGTCGAGCAGCGAGTTGGTGCCGAGGCGGTTGGCGCCGTGCACGGAGACGCAGGCGACCTCACCGGCGGCGTACAGACCCGGGACGACGGTGGTGTTGTCCGAGAGGACCTCACCCTCGACGTTGGTCGGGATGCCGCCCATGGCGTAGTGCGCGGTCGGCTGGATCGGGATCGGGTCCGTGTAGGGCTCGATACCGAGGTAGGTGCGCGCGAACTCCGTGATGTCCGGGAGCTTGGCGTCCAGCTGCTCCGGCGGCAGGTGCGTGAGGTCGAGGTAGACGTGGTCGCCCTCGGGACCGCAGCCGCGGCCCTCACGGATCTCCGTGTAGATGGAGCGGGACACGACGTCACGGGACGCGAGGTCCTTCATGACCGGCGCGTACTTCTCCATGAAGCGCTCGCCGTCCTTGTTGCGGAGGATGCCGCCCTCACCACGGGCGCCCTCCGTCAGCAGGATGCCCATCCGCCAGATGCCGGTCGGGTGGAACTGGAAGAACTCCATGTCCTCCAGCGGCAGACCCCGGCGGTAGCAGGCGGCCTGGCCGTCACCGGTCAGGGTGTGGGCGTTCGACGTCACCTTGAAGAACTTGCCGGTGCCGCCCGAGGCGTAGATCACCGACTTCGCCTGGAAGACGTGGATCTCGCCGGTGGCCAGCTCGTAGGCGACGACGCCGGCGGACTTCTTGACGCCGTCCTCCTCGACGACCAGCTGGTCCAGGACGTAGAACTCGTTGAAGAACTCCACGCCCTCCTTGACGCAGTTCTGGTAGAGCGTCTGGAGGATCATGTGGCCGGTGCGGTCGCCCGAGTAGCAGGCACGGCGGACCGGGGCCTCACCGTGGTTGCGGGAGTGACCGCCGAACCGGCGCTGGTCGATCTCGCCCTTGGGCGTACGGCCGAACGGCAGGCCCATCTTCTCCAGGTCGAGAACGGCGTCGATGGCCTCCTTCGCCAGGATCTCGGCGGCGTCCTGGTCGACCAGGTAGTCGCCGCCCTTGATCGTGTCGAAGGTGTGCCACTCCCAGTTGTCCTCCTCGACGTTGGCCAGGGCGGCGGCCATGCCGCCCTGCGCCGCGCCGGTGTGGGAGCGGGTCGGGTAGAGCTTCGTCAGGACCGCGGTGCGGCTGCGCTTCGTCGACTCGATCGCCGCGCGCATGCCCGCGCCACCGGCGCCGACGATGACGGTGTCGTACTTGTGGATCTTCATAGGTCTCGTCAGCCCCGGCGTTAGCGGATGTTCGGGTCGAAGGTGAAGATCACCAGCGTGCCCAGGAGGACGGTGAACACCGTGGCGGTGTACAGCAGCATCTTCAGCCAGAAGCGGGTGTTGTCCCGCTGGGCGTAGTCGTTGATGACCGTACGCAGGCCGTTGGCGCCGTGCAGCATCGCGAGCCACAGCATCAGCAGGTCCCAGACCTGCCAGAACGGCGAGGCCCAGCGGCCGGCCACGAAGGCGAAGCCGATCTTGGAGACGCCGCCGTCCAGCACCAGCTGGATCAGCAGGTGGCCGAGGACCAGGACGACCAGCACGATGCCGGACAGCCGCATGAAGAGCCAGCCGTACAGCTCGAAGTTGGTCCGCGTCGACTTCGGGGTCTTCTCGGTGCGCTTGCGGGGCGGCTCGATGACGGGCGCGGGGTTGTCGACGTCGTAGAGGGTGACGTCGGACGCGCCGGCGGGGGAGGTCGTTTCAGCAGACATCTCGCGTCATCAGCTCCCGAACAGCGTGCGCAGGGTGTGCTGCAGCACGGGGTAGAAGGCACCGGCCATCAGTACGACCCAGACGCCCACAACGGTCCACAGCATCTGCTTCTGGTACTTCGGGCCCTTGGACCAGAAGTCCACGGCGATGACGCGGAGACCGTTGAGTGCGTGGAAGAGGATCGCGGCGACGAGGCCGTACTCCAGCACGTTGACGATGGGTGTCTTGTACGTCGCGACGACGTCGTCGTAGGCCTCGGGCGAGACGCGGACGAGAGCGGTGTCGAGGACGTGCACGAACAGGAAGAAGAAGATGAGGACGCCAGTGACTCGGTGAGCCACCCAGGACCACATGCCTTCCCGGCCGCGGTACAGCGTTCCAGCCGGCACGGAAAAACCCTCCGGGAGCGGGGATTGGGGCCTGCCGGCTTCTCTGTCGGTCTGGCCCGGCCGGATACGGTCCACCGGCCCTGGTCATCGTAGCGACGCCTTGTCGGTTCATTGCCCCGGGGCCCTACAGGTGTGATCAAACAGCCACCAACGGGCTATCACACAAGAGCAAAACGGGATGTTATGCGCATCCCGTGATAAAGCGCGCCAAACGCCCGCGAACGGTGCGGCGCAGCTCATCTGCGGCGACCGCCCGCTCTTCGTCCGGGTCGTGGCCCAGCCGGGTGCGGATACCGGCCAGCATCTGGTCCAGGACCTCGTCCTCGCCGTAGCCGTCGAGGCAGATCACGAAGGCGTGGCGGAAGCGGCGCTCGTACTCGGCGTGGGCGGCGCGCAGCGCGGTGTGCGCGGCGAGGGTGCCCGGGCCGCGGGCGCCGAGCGGCGGCATGGGGGAGGCCGACTCGGCGGCCAGCGCCTCGTCCAGATCGGCGGCGGCGAGGTCGTAGCAGCCCTCGTCGGAGGCGGCGAGCAGCGCGCCGAGGTCCGGATACGGGCGGTGCCGGGCCAGCCGCTGGGCCCAGCGGAGGCTTCCGCAGCAGGTCAGCAGCGCGGCCCGGGCTTCCTCGGGCGGCAGCGCGTTGAAGGCGGTGGGCACGACGGTGTCCGAAAGCGGGGGCCGGGCGCCGTGGCTCTGCGAGGGTATGCCGCGCCAGGGGGCGCACGACGGGCGCAGCATCGTCGGCCGGGCGGCCGGGGTGTCACCGGACAGCGGAGGCTCCTCGGGAGGATCGGACGAGCGGGGTGGTGCGGGCGGGCCGGGGTACGGCGGCTGACGGAGGCGGTGCGGGCTTCGGATCGCTGGCGCGGCGGCCGGGGCGTGTCATGGCGACGGAGGCGTCGGCCGGGGCCGTCCGGAGATCCGGACACCCTGCGCGCGGTGTGATGAACCGAAACGCCACCGTAACGACGCCGGGTGGCCCCTGTCCGACGGATGCGCGAATTTCACCCGGATGAGAGAGGTTTTCCCTAGGGCATGTCCCTGATCTTCCGCCGGGTCCACGACGGGATGTCAGGGACACACCCCAGGGACCGCCTCCGGCGCGACGGTGCCCGCCCGCGGGCCGGTGCGCCGGGGGCGGCCCGCCGCGCCGGGCGGGCGCCGCCGCCGGGGTCCGCCCCCGGGAGCGGCGCCCCGGGACGCGGCGGGACCCGCGCTCCCCGTACCGGCGCGTCCGGCCGCGGGGAGCCGCGGTACAGCGAGCAGAGAACCGAGCAGCAGAGGAGCGCGCGATGCCCTACCCGAGTCGGTCCGGACGCCCCGAACGGCCGAAGGCGGCACCGGAGAATGCGCCGCCGGGCGAGTGGCCCGGGCGGCGGCCCGGGAAGCAGCCGGTGCGGCGGTCCGGCGGCCGGTCGCCGGTGGCCCGGGCGGCGCTGCCCGCCGCGCTGGTGGCCGCCGCGCTCACGCTCTCCGCCTGCTCCGACGCGGCGGACTCCCGGGCGCCGGGCGCTACCGGCCGCGGCGCCTCGCCGCTGCCCACCCCCACCTGGCAGAAGGTCACCGGCACCCCGCGCACGGTCCCCGCCGTACGGGACTTCCGGCCGGCCGACGGGCAGGGCTGGCGGCCGTCCAAGGGCGCCCGGATCGTGGTGCCCGCCGGGGAGAAGAGCAGCGTCGCCGACGAGGCGCGGCTGCTCGGCCAGGATCTGGGCGGGATGCCCGTCGTCTGGGGCGACGAGCCGGTGCGCCCCGGGGACGTCGAGGTGAAGCTGGCCGGGACGAACGGCAAGGGGCTGCCGGAACGGCCGAACAACGCGCCCACGGGCGACACCGCCGACGAGGCGTACACGGTGACCGCCCGCGGCTCCCGGCTCACCCTCGCCGCCCCCACCGACGCCGGGGTCTTCTACGCCACCCGGACCGTCAAGCAGGCGGTCCGCGCGGCCGGCGGGCTGCCGGAGGGCACGATCGAGGACCGGCCGGACCGGGCGCAGCGCGGGATGCTGCTGGACAACGCCCGTAAGCCGTTCACCGCCAGCTGGATCGAGGACCGGGTCCGGGAGCTGGGCGATCTCAAGCTCAACCAGCTCCAGCTGCACTTCTCCGACGACCAGGGCTTCCGCATCGAGAGCGAGAGTCACCCGGAGATCGTCTCCAAGGACCATCTGTCGAAGGACGAGGTCCGCCGCATCCTGCGGCTGGCGCACTCCCGCCACATCAGCGTGATCCCCGAGATCGACTCGCCGGGCCACCTCGGCGCCGTCCTCGACCACCACCCCGACCTCCAGCTGCGCAACGCGGGCGGGACGGTGCTGCGCGGCGCGATCGACATCTCCAAGCCCGCCGCCGGGAAGCTCATCGACGACCTGATCGGCGAGTACGGCAAGCTCTTCGAGGTGCCCAAGGGCGCCGCCGCCTACTGGCACCTGGGCGGCGACGAGTACCAGGCGCTGACGGTCGCGAACCCGGCCGCGTCCTACCCGGGTCTGGCCCAGGCGGCCCGGAAGAAGTACGGGGCGAACGGCACCATCGAGGACCTGGCGACCGGCTGGCTCAACGACCGGCAGCGCGCCGCCGAGAAGGCCGGGCGCGACCGGATCGAGGCGTGGAACGACGGCTTCTTCAAGGACACCCACGTCCAGGCGGACAAGAACCGCACCGTCGGCTACTGGACCGGCAAGGAGATCGGCGCCAACGACCCGGCCCGCTTCCTGCGCGAGGGCCGCAAGGTGGTCAACCTCAACGACGAGTACCTCTACTACGTCCTCGGCGAGCCGAATCAGTTCACCTATCCGACCGGTGAGCGGATCTTCCGCGAGTGGACGCCCGCGGTGCTGCGTCACACCTCGCCCGTCGACGTCCCGGCGAGCATGACCACCCCGGACCGCATCCCGGGCGCCCGCTTCGCGATCTGGTGCGATCTGGCGCACGCCCAGACGCCGCAGCAGATCGCCCAGGGCATCCGGATGCCGCTGGCGGCGCTGTCGCAGAAGGTGTGGGACCCGCGGAAGCCCGCGATGAGCTGGACGGACTTCAAGGAGCTGGCGACGAAGGTGTCCGGCAAGAGCTGAGACGGAGGGGGCGGAAAGGCCCCGGGCGAGCCCGCCGACCGGGCGCGAGGGACGGCCGAGGCCGCCACCCCCCACAGGAGAGGCCCCGGCCGTCGTTCGCGGGAGAGGTCGTGGACCCCTCAACCGATACAGCGCCGTACGCGCCAAAAGCGTCACAGGGGGTGTGGAAGGCCGCACCCCAGCGGTCTGGACGGCGGCCGTGCGGGGCCCGTAACGTGCCACTTCGCGCCGGTCGGCGCGCTTGTCGTACGTCTGCCGCGGCCGGAGTCGGGCCGCCGTCAACGGGGGGTTCGATGGATCGATGCGCGCGATACGCGCGGTACGTCCCGGGCCGCCCGTGGCGGATTCCGGGCCCGGGGACCGCCGCGGTGATCAGCCGGTATACCGTCTGCGGAACCATCGGGGTCACCGGGGGTTTCGCGGCTGTCGCCAGAGGCGGCGGCCGGTAGCGGGCAGTGGGGCAGCAGCAAGGACCGGGCAGCGGAGATTCCGCACGTGACAGGAATGGACCCGTGCGAGGGGACGACACTCAGCCGGACGACACTCGGCTGACCGCTGCGGTGCAGGCGGCACAGGACGGCGACGAGACGGCGTTCCGCGCGGTCTACCGTGCGGTGCACCCCCGGCTCCTGGGCTATGTGCGGACGCTGGTGGGCGAGGCGGACGCGGAGGACGTGGCGTCGGAGTCCTGGCTCCAGATCACCCGGGACCTGGGCCGGTTCAAGGGGGACGCCGACCGGTTCCGCGGCTGGGCGGCCCGGATCGCCCGTAACCGTGCCCTGGACCACATCCGGATGCGTGGCCGCCGCCCGGTGAGCGGCGGCGACGAGAGCGAACTCGTCGACACCCCGGCGCTCTCCGACACCGAGGGCGAGGCGCTCGCCGCCCTCGGCACCGGCCGCACGCTGCGGCTGATCGCCACGCTCCCGCAGGACCAGGCGGAGGCGGTGGTGCTGCGGGTCGTCGTCGGACTGGACGCCAAGAGCACCGCGAAGGTCCTCGGCAAGCGGCCCGGCGCGGTCCGTACCGCCGCCCACCGCGGGCTGCGCCGCCTCGCCGAACTCCTCGGCGACCGGGCGGAGGACGAGGACGGGGCGGACGCCGGACCCGTCACCGAGGGCGACGGCGCGGCGGACGGTGCCCCCGGCCGCCGGGCGCGCGGCGGGCCGCGCGGGGGTGGTGGAACGATGGGCGGGGTCCCCGTACAGGGGCGAAGACGCCGTGACGGCGTGGCGGAATCGTACGTACCGGGTGTGACGGAAACGGCCGCGCGAACGCAGAAGGACATGTGATGGCCGACGACCGGTACAACTGGCTCGACAACGATGCCGCGGAGCGCCTGCTGCGCGGCGAGCCGGTCGGCACCACCGCAGACGGCGCGCGGGAACTCGCCCTGCTGCTGGAGGGTGCGGCCCCCGCCGAGCCCGCCGCCGGTCCGCTGCCCGGCGAGGAGTCCGCCGTCGCCGCCTTCCGCCGGGCCCACCCCGCCGCACCGTCCCGCCCGGTGGCGCGCGCCGGTCTCGCCCGGCCCTTCCGGCGCGGTTTCGCGGTGGCGCTGGCGGCCTGCGCGCTCGGCGGGGTGGCGGTGGCCGCCGGTACGGGCGTGCTGCCCAGCCCCTTCCGGCCCGGCCCCGATCCGGCCTCCAGCGTCTCCACGGACGTCAGCCCCGGCACTCTCGAAACCCCGGACCCCGGCACCACCGCGCCCGGTTCGCCGGACGCGACGGCGGGGGAGCGGCCGACCGACGACGCGACGGTCTCCCCGACCCCGGACGCCTCGCACACCACCACCACCCCGCCGCCCTCCGCCACCACCCGGGCCCCCGGCCGCGGGGTGCCCGGCGTGCCCGGCAACGGCAACGGCAAGAACGGTTCGGCGGACCGTCGCGAGGTGGTGCTGGCGCTCTGCCGCGACTACGAGGCGGGCAAGCGCGGCGACATGGACCGCGACACCCTCCAGCGGCTGGAGCGCGCCGCCGGGGGCCCGGCGAAGATCCACGCGTTCTGCCGCCGCTATCTCCAGCAGCAGGGCAACGGGAACGGCAACGGCGGCGGGGACGGCAAGGGCGACGGCGGGGGCAACGGCGACGGCAACGGCAACGGTGACGGCGGCGCGGGCGGCGGTCAGGGCGGCGGCCACGGCGGCGACGACGACGGTGACGGACAACCGTCCACCGCGCCCGAGCCCCCCGAGTCCGGCGACCCGGACCCCGTCCCCACGTCCCCCGAGCCCTCGGACACGGTGACGCCGACGCCCACCACCAGCACGGACGACACGGCTCCCGCCCCGGTGTGACGTTTTTGCGGCGCCCGGCGCAGTACTGAGTGAGCCGACTGGTCATCGGCGGCGCGCGGGCCGGGTTCCCCCCGTACCCAGGCACCTCGCGCACCTGGCGCGGGCGGGGCACGTTCCCCCGGCCCTGCCCGCGCCCCCCACTTCCCCGCGCCCCGCGGGTCCCGCCGCCTCGTGTCCGGTGGCGCCGTTCCCGCGGCGCCCGGTGGGGGACGGTCCGGCCGCCGGGCGGGGCGTGCGGGGGCTACGTCACACTGGTGGCATGTCGTCACCCCGCCGCGCGTGCCCCGTCTGCACCCGAGAGATCGCCGTCGTCGGCGGCCGCTTCGCCCGCCACGACCCGCCCGGGCGGCGCACGGTGCTGGAGCTGGTCTCCTGCCCGGGGTCGCGGCGGATCGCCCCGATGATGGCACCGGCGGAGAAGCTCTTCGACCCGGAGGAGCCGCCGTTCCCCGGCCAGCAACCGCTGTTCTGAGCGGTACGCGCCGGAGCCGTCAGGGCGCCAGTACGTCCAGTTCGGCCATGGCGCCGACGGTGATCTGACGCGTCAGCTCCTCGGCGCGCGCCGCGTCCCCGACCCGTACCGCCTCGGCGACCTGGACGTGCAGCGAGACCGCCGCCGGGTCCGGGTCGGTGAACATCACATGGTGGGCGGTGCGGCCGGTCAGGACGGCGGCGACGACATCGCCGAGCCGGGCGAACATCTCGTTGCCGGAGGCGGTCAGCACCACGCGGTGGAACGCGGTGTCGTGCACCAGGTACGCGTCGAGCTGCTGGCCGCGGGAGGTGGCGACCATGCCCATGGCGTGTTCGGTGAGCGCGGCGCACTGGGCGGGGTCGGCGTGGACGGCGGCGAGCCCCGCGGCGACCGGTTCCACGGCGGAGCGCAGCACGGTCAGCGAGCGCAGCTGCCGGGGGCGGTCGCGTCCGGCCAGCCGCCAGCTGATGACCCGTGGGTCGTAGACGTTCCACTCCTCGGTCGGCAGGACCGTGACGCCGACGCGGCGGCGGGAGGTCACCAGCCGCATGGATTCCAGGACCCGGATCACCTCGCGGACGACGGTGCGGGAGACGTCGAACTCCGCCGCCAGCTCCTCGGTGCGCAGGACCGTGCCCGGCGGATGATCGCCCGCGGTGATCGCCGGACCGAGGGCTTCGAGCACCCGTGTGTGCGGCCCCTGCCCCTGGTTCTCCATGGGGATCACCCTACGTTCCGCCCGACTGCCACTTTAAGTATGACGTTTGCGCCACACTCTCTTGAATAAGTCGTACGTAATGGGTTTCAGTGGGGTGTCCTACCGAGGTCGAAGAAGACAGCGAGGTACCCGGGAATGAGCACGCCCCACGTCATCGTCGTGATGGGAGTTGCCGGCACCGGCAAGACGACGATCGGCCCGCTGGTCGCCGAGGCGCTCGGTGTGCCGTACGCCGAGGGCGACGACTTCCACCCACCGGCCAACATCGCCAAGATGACCGCCGGGACCCCGCTGGACGACGCCGACCGCGGCCCATGGCTGGATGCCATCGGTGCCTGGGCCCATGAGCGGGCCGGGCACGGCGGCGTGGTCAGCTGCTCCGCCCTCAAGCGCGGCTACCGCGACCGGCTGCGCGCCGCCGCCCCCGAGGTGGTCTTCCTCCACCTCACCGGCGACCGCGCGCTGATCGAGCGTCGGATGGCCGAGCGCAAGGGCCACTTCATGCCGACCGCGCTGCTCGACTCGCAGTTCGCCACCCTCGAACCCCTCGGCGCCGACGAACGCGGCGTCGCGGTGGACGTCTCGGGCACCCCCGAGGAGATCGCCGCCCGCGCCGCCGACGCGCTCCGCGCCCCGGCCGTCTGACCCCTGGGCCCCCGGGCCCGCCCCTCCCTCCCCTCCTCTTCCTCCTAGGAATCGCCGTGACTCATCTCAGCGTCGAGATGCTCGCAGCGGACGCGGTCGAGCCGATCACCTCGGCCGGTCATGCGCAGCTGGGCATCGCCGTTCTGGCGGGCATCGCCGTCATCGTTGTGCTCATCACCAAGTTCAAGCTGCATGCCTTCCTGTCGCTGATCATCGGTTCGCTGGTGCTCGGTGCGGCCGCCGGGGCGCCGCTCGATGCGGCCATCGCCAGCTTCTCCGCCGGACTGGGCTCGACGGTCGCCGGTACGGGCGTGCTCATCGCCCTCGGCGCGATCCTCGGCAAGCTGCTCGCGGACTCCGGGGGCGCCGACGAGATCGTCGACACGATCCTGGCGAAGGCGAAGCGGCGGTCGATGCCCTGGGCGATGGTGCTGATCGCCTGCGTCGTCGGGCTGCCGATCTTCTTCGAGGTCGGCATCGTGCTGCTGATCCCGGTGGTCCTGCTCGTCGCCAAGCGCGGCAACTTCTCCCTGATGCGCATCGGCATCCCGGCGCTGGCCGGACTCTCCGTCATGCACGGCCTGATCCCGCCGCACCCCGGGCCGCTCGTCGCGATCGACGCGGTCGGCGCCAACCTCGGCATCACCCTCGCCCTCGGCGTCGTCGTGGCGATCCCCACCGCGATCGTCGCCGGGCCGCTCTTCTCCCGCTACGCCGCCCGCTGGGTCGACATCGAGCCGCCCGAGAACATGGTCCCCGAGCGCGCCTCGGCGGAGCTGGCGAAGCGTCCGCGGTTCGGTGTCACCGTCGCCACCGTGCTGCTGCCGGTCGTGATGATGCTGGCCAAGGCGCTGGTGGACATCGTCGTCGACGATCCGAAGGACTCCGTGCAGCGGGTCTTCGACGTGATCGGCTCCCCGATGATCGCGCTGCTGGCCGGTGTCGTCGTCGCGATGTTCACACTGGGCCGCGCGGCCGGATTCACCAAGGGGCGGATCGCCACCACCGTCGAGTCGTCGCTCGGCCCGATCGCCGGGGTGCTGCTGATCGTCGGCGCCGGTGGCGGCTTCAAGCAGACGCTGGTGGACGCGGGCGTCGGCCAGATGATCCTGGACATCTCCAAGGGCTGGAACATCTCCGCGCTGCTGCTGGCCTGGCTGATCGCCGTCGCCATCCGCCTGGCGACCGGCTCCGCGACGGTGGCCACCATCTCCGCGGCGGGCCTGGTCGCCCCGCTCGCCGCCGATATGAGCAGCACCCATGTCGCCCTGCTGGTCCTCGCCATCGGCACCGGCTCGCTGTTCTTCAGCCACGTCAACGACGCCGGATTCTGGATGGTCAAGGAGTACTTCGGCATGAACGTCGGCCAGACCCTCAAGACCTGGTCGGTGATGGAGACGCTGATCTCGGTGGTCGGCATCGCCTGCGTGCTGCTGCTGTCGCTGGTGGTCTAGCGGACAGGCGCTTCTCCCGAGGGGCCGTACGGGCGGATCGCCGCCGGTACGGCCCCGTCGTATGTCCGCGTAATCGCAGGTCAGGCCGTGGTCGACGGCCGTTTCAGGAGGACGATGCCGTCCTGGTCGGTGATCTGGCGGTAGCCGTGGGCGCGGTAGAGGTCGAGCATGCGGGCCGTGCCGGCCGCCGGGCAGGGTGTCTTGACGGTGGGGTCGTGCCGGTCGGAGATCACCCAGTCCGGCAGCCGGGCGGGCAGCCCGGTGGGCGCCGCGGGGTCCGGGCCGGTGCCGAAGCAGACCAGGCTGACGGTGGTGCGGCCGGTCAGGAACGGCGCCAGCCGGTTGGACGAGGCGACCCGCGCACCGTCCGGGATCCGCGCCGCCACCTCCTCGGCGGTGCGGACGTGCGCCGGGGTGCGCCAGGCCGAGGGGAGCACCAGGTCGTGGAAGGGGTAGACGGCCGCGGCGATCAGCGTGAACGTCGCGGAGAAGGCCAGCACCCGGCGGCGCCGACGGGCCGGGAACAGCTCCGGCCTGCGGTGCAGCACATCGATCAGACCGGCGAAGACGAGCGGCATCAGCACGGCGTTGTAGTGGAAGTTCGGCTGCCAGTAGTGCTCGTTCCCGGCCACCAGCCGCCAGCCGAGGGTGGGCAGACAGAGCAGCGTCAGCGGGGAGCGCAGCCCGAAGAAGGCGGTGGGCGCGGCCAGCATGAACAGCAGCAGCCACTTCATCGGCGGCCAGAAGAGGTGCAGCGCCGCCGACACGAGGCCGGTCCCGCCGCCGGACGGCGCCCCGCCCGGCAGCTGCTGCCAGTAGTCGAAACCGCCGTGCGGATTCATCGCGGGCAGCAGGACCAGCATCTCCACCGCGGTGCCCGCCACCCCGACCACGACGGCGGCGAGCCCGAGCCACCACGGTCCGCGCGACCGCTCCCCGGGGCGGGCGCGCCGTTCGCGCCCCGTCTGCCACATCACATAGCCGCCGACCGCGGCCAGGGTGAGCCCGAGGTCCTCCTTGACCAGCAACAGCGGGAGGGACCAGGCCAGCGCCGCCCGCCACCGGCGTTCGCCGAGCGCCGTGACGGCGAAGGCCAGCAGCGGGACGGCGAAGCAGATCTCGTGGAAGTCCTTGGTGACCGCCGTGGCGATGCCCCACGAGGCGCCCATGCCGCAGCCGATGACGAGCCCCGCGACCGGCCCGGCCGCGCGGTGCGCCCACCGGGTGAGCGGATAGCACGCCGCCGCCATCAGGGCGGCCTGGACGACGAGCAGGGTGGTGGCGTCGGGGAAGAGCCGGTAGACGGGGGCGACGAGGACCAGGATCGGGTGGAAGTGGTCCCCGAGGAGGTTGAAGCCGGGGCCCTTCAACTCCACGACCGGCGCCCGGCCGTGGGCGTAGGCGCGGATCGCCTGCTCGAATATCCCCAGGTCGTAGCCTGCGTTGAGCATCTGGCCGTGGCGCAGCAGCGAGACGACGGTGTAGAGGACGAAACAGGCCACGGAGAGCGACCAGGCCAGGGCCCGCGGGCCGGGGATGCGGTCGCGCAGCGCCGGGAGGAGACGCCCGGGGAGACGGGCGAGGCGCCCGCCGGATCCGTCGTCCCCCGGCGGCCGTTGCGCGGCGGCGTCCGCCGGTTTCCGGGCCCCCGGTAGGCGGCCGGTGTCCGCCGCGTCCCGGGCGGTGCGCCCGGTCGTCACGGGTATGCCGTCGCTCCGCTCCGCCGACTGTGTCATCGCCCCACCTGTGCTCGGCCCGCCGGACGCCGCCCCGCCGCGGGCGGGCGGAAGGTGCGGCGCGCGGCGGGGACGCCGGGCGCCCGGGCGGCCACGGGAGTGTAGACCGGGCGGTGCGCCCGGCGGCCCGGCCGCGGCGCGTCGGGGAACCGGTGGCGCCCGCCCGCCCGCTGACGGGCCGGTGGCACCCTCAGCCGCTCAGCTCCACCCGGGCGAGGACGTTCACCCCGTCCGCCCACCGTGTCGAGGCGTTGGCGCAGCGCACCGGCAGGCCCCGGTCGGGGAAGTCCGGGTCGGGGAGGGCGAGTCCGAGGTGGTGGACGCCGCGGGTGCCGCGGGGGACGGGGAGGCGGGCGCGGAGGGTGGTGGGCGCCGGGACGCCGTGGTCGTCGTCGGTCTCCGTACGGCCCCGCGGCTGCCAGCCGCGCCAGTCGGCCCGGGTGTCCACCGCGGACACCGGCCGCCCGGCCGCGTCCAGGAGCAGCAGCCGGACCGGCCGCGGATGCTTGGGCGGGGCGAAGCCGCGGTTGACGACGTCGACCTCCACCGGCAGCCGCCCGTCCCGGCCCACGCCCGCGGCGGCGTACCGGGCCTCGCGTATCTCGATCCGGTAGCCGAGGTGGTCGCGGAGGTACTCGAAGGCGGTACGGGGCACCGCGCGGCCCGCGCGGTCGCGGAAGTAGCCGTCCGAGAGCGGTAGGTGGGCCTCGCCGATCTGCGTCTCGGTGAGGTCCGTGGTCCGCCAGGCGGGGAGGGTCACGGTGGCGTTGTGGACCAGCGACAGGCTGTCGAAGCGGAGCGTCTGCAACCGCCGCGCCGCGGTGAGCGGCGGGATGACGGTGCTCCAGGCGTACGGATCGGTGCTCTGTCCCTTGTCCCAGGGCATCTCGCCGTCGGTCATCCGGTCCCGGGTGACGTCGAGATAGGTCGGCCAGCCGGGATTGCCGGGGACGTAGTAGTCCCATTCGCCCTCGCCCAGCGTCACATAGTCGTTGTGGAAGCCGATCCGGTCCAGGAGCGCCGTGTCGGTGATCAGTTCGCGGTGGGCGGCCTGCCGGAGCTGGGTGTGCAGACCCGGCGGCAACGCGTTGACCAGCGTCGTCATGATCGCGGTGACGGCGTCGGGGTAGGTCTCGTGGGCGTGGTAACTGCCGTGCCACTCGCCCCAGTCGCCGAGGAAGCCCGCCTGCCAGACGGCGACGGCGTCGCTGTTGCGGGCGATCACGGGCGCCAGCTGTCCGATGTGGCGCCGGATGTCCTGCACGGTGTAGCGGCGCTGCTCGCGGACGCCGTCGTCGTAGGCGAAGCGGAGGACCGCCGCGTACCCCCTGCCGCGGAGTGCGCGCAGGACGCGTTCGATGTTGTCGAGCGCGCTCCGCGGGATCTCGGAGGTCGCGAAGTCCCAGAGGTAGAAGTAGAGCTGGGTGAGGTGGGCGCCCCGCCCGTACCGGCGTTCCAGCAGGTCGAGGGTGCGGGCGGCGTCGGGGGAGTGGTCCTGTTCGTTCTCCCAGGGGCTGGTGAGATCCACGGCGTTGTACGACATCTCGTAGCGGAAGCCGCGCCGTGGATTGGTGAGCGGGGCGCGGCCGTCCGGGTCGTCGGGCCGGATGCCGCGGTGCGGGACGCGGTGCCAGACGGTCCCGGTGCGCGCCGGGACCGCGAGAGCCGGGGAGACGCCGAGCGGCACGGCGGCTGCCGCGCCCAGCGCGGTCGTCAGCAGGTGGCGGCGCGGCAGCGGCATGGGGGTCTCCCTACGGGCGGGGGCGGACGGTGGCGCCGAGTGTCGCGGCCGTCCGCCCGGCGGGCCATGGACGGAACGCGGCGGCGGCTGGACTTTTCCCGCCTCCGGGCGCCCGCGGTCCCCGCGTTCCGCCGGACGTCCCTACCGCAGCTGGGCGAGGAGACCGTCCAGAGCCTCCTTGAGGGCCGCGGTGTTGGCGGGGTCGAACCAGGTGGTGCGGATGCGCTCGTTGTTCCCCCGGGGCGTCTCGTGGTCGGCGGCGAGTTGGTGGAGGGGGCGGGTCTCGTCGCTCAGGGAGCGGCCGACGTTCCGGAACAGGCTGCGTACATACCGGTCGGCGGCGTCGGAGGCGATGCCGTGGTCGGTGGCCCAGGAGGTGAGCGTGGCGAGGTAGGCGTAGTGGGCGGTGAGCGTCCCGGTCAGGGCGGAGAAGACGTTGAAGGTGTCCTCGTCCGGGACGGGGAGTGCCCCGCCCAGCCGCTCGAAGAGGGAGTCCACCACCGGGTGCGAGGGGCAGGTCACGGTGGTGGAGCGGCGCTCGCGCACCGCGGGCAGCGGGATGGCGCGGATGATCGGGGCGCCGGTGCCGAGGGTCCGGCGCAGGTCGTCGGTGGCGACACCGGCCATCAGGCTGATCACGATCTTGTCGTCGTCCCACCGCAGCCCGGCGAGGGCTCCGTGGTGGTCCTGGCGGCGCACGGCGATGATCACCACCTCGGAACGGTCCACCACCTCCTGGTTGTCGGCGCACACCCGCACGCCCTCGAAACGCTCGGACAGCCCGGCCGCGGTGCGCGCCCCTCGGGGCGAGAGGAAGACCTCCGGTGCCGCACCGCCCCCGCTGCGCAGGCCCTCGACGACGGCCTGGCCGATCTCGCCCACTCCGATGATGCCGATGCTCTGCACTCTGTCTCCTCCATGGTGTGCGGTGGTCGTGAACCGTCTCGGCACGGATCCGTACGGTCGCCGTCGGCTCCTCGTACGCGGATTCGTCGGGAGCCGGTCGTGTCGGTTTGCGGTCGTGCTCGTGCAGGTGGGGCCGGGGCGGGAGGCCGCTCGGCCGTGGGGCCCGAGGGCGGGGTGCGTCGCTCTCCGTCAACTCGCCAGGGCCGCGCGGAGGAACTGGCAGATCTCCGCCCGCGCGGCCTCGGCCTGCGGTTCCACACCGGGCAGGGTGAGGAACGCGTGCCTTGCGCCCGGGTACGTGGAGAGCCGTGTGGGTGTCCCGGCGGCGCGCAGCCGCTCGGCGTAGCGGCGGCCGTGGTCGGCGACCGCGTCCTGGGTGGGCACCACCACGAGCGCCGGGGCGAGCCCGCTCAGATCGTCCGCGTACAGCGGCGAGACGGCGCGGGCGTCGGCGCCGGGCGGCACGGCGAGCCGCTGGAAGAGCCGCAGTTGCGGCAGGGCCCGGGTGGGGCGGTACGCGTACTCGGTGACCGAGGCGTGGTCGAACATCGTCCCGGTCACCTCGACCGCGGGGTTGACCAGTATCTGCGCGGCCAGCCCCAGGCCGGTGTCCCGGGCCCGAAGGGCCGTCAGGGCGGTGATCAGCGCGCCGCAGCTCTCGCCGAAGACGGCGGTGCGCGCCGGGTCGACGCCCCACCGCGGGGCGTGCCGGAGCACCTGGGCGAGCGCGTCCCAGCCGTCGTCGGCGGCGTCCGCGAGCGGGCTGTCCGGGGCGAGGAGGCGGTGCTCGACCGAGACGACGACGGCGGGCAGCCGGGCGGCGAGGTGGCTGTTGGCCCAGTCGCACTGCGCCGCCGTGCCCACGAAGCCGCCGCCGTGGACATGGAGGACGAGCGGCAGGCCGTCCCGGGCCGCGGCCCCGCCGTCTCCTGCCCGGGTCGACCGGTACACCCGGACCGGGAGGTCGCGGCCGGGCAGGGCGATCTTCCGCCAGTCGATCGCGGCTCCGGGATCCGGCTCTCCGAGGATCGCGCGGGCCGCGCCGGAGGACCGGAAGCGGTTCTCCGCGTCGCGGTAGGCGAGCAGTTCCGCAGTCGTGATCGCCGAGAAGTCCGGCTCCGGCGGCCGGGTGGCGGCGGTGGTCTCGCTCATGTCTCCCCTTCTCCCCGCCCGGCCGGATGCCGGGCGTGCGGTGCGGTCGGAAAGCGCCTTGCCCGCATTATGCACGCACCGCGTGCATCGGCGAGTGCATAGAATGAGGCGGAGTGCGGACGAGAGGGGCGAGATGACGGGCCGAAGGCGATGGTCGACCGAGGAGATCCTGGACGCGGCGGCGGAACTGCTGCGCACCGGCGACGCCGAGTCGTTCAGCGTGCGCAGACTCGCCGCGGCGCTCGGGACCGACTCCTCCAGCCTCTACCGGCACTTCCGCAACAAGACCGAGCTGCTGCGTGCCGTCGCCGACCGGATCCTCCTGGCCGCCATGGACGGCCACCGCCCCGAGGGTGACTGGAAACAGCGCATCACCGCCCTGGCCCTGCGTCTGCGCGGGGCCTTCGGTGAGCAGCCCCAACTCGCCGCGGTGTGGGGGCGCCACGCCTCCGGCGGCACCGGATCCCGCCTGGTCATGGAGGAGTTGCTACAGGCCCTGCGCGCGTCCGGCCTGCCCGACGAGGAAGTCCCGGTGCGCTACCACCGCATCGTGATCCTCCTCGCCGCGCTGATCGCCTCCGAGGCCGGTATCAGCACC
The DNA here is from genome assembly GCF_000718015.1 of Streptomyces catenulae. Taxonomy (GTDB): domain Bacteria; phylum Actinomycetota; class Actinomycetes; order Streptomycetales; family Streptomycetaceae; genus Streptomyces; species Streptomyces catenulae. The sequence goes on from NZ_JODY01000018.1 coordinate 32,117, forward strand.
CTCACCCCCAAGGAGTACGAACAGGGCATGGAGCAGTTCCGCGTCGCGGTGCTCGGCGCCGACCCCGAACGCTTCCCCGCCCTGTCCCACTTCGCCCGCGACATCCGCCCCCTCGGAGCGGACCGCGGCGCCGCCTTCGAGGAGATCCTCGCCGCCCACCTCGCCCATATCGAGGCCCGGATCCCCTGACGTCCACGGATCACGGGAGCGATGCGGCCGGGCCGCGCCGCTGCCGCAGGCGCGGGCGGGAGCCGCCACCGGCCCCGCCCGTGCCGATCCCCGCTCAGCCCACCGGTCGGAGCGCCCCGTCGCCCAGGAACGGTCGCAGGGCTTCCGCCACGCGCCCCGGTGCGCCCTCCGCCGGTGCCGCCCAGGTGATGTAGCCGTCCGGGCGTATCAGATAGAGCGCGGCGTCCGGGCCGTAGGCGTCCCGGAGATGGCCGTGTGGGTCGAGGAGATCGGGGGACGGGCCCGCGGCGCGGACGGTGCGGAGGAGGGTCGGGTCGGCCGGGAGTGCGGCGGTGTCCAGCTCGACGTCGCCCAGTGCCAGCAGCGTGAAGTGCGGGCCCCGCAGCAGGTCGAAGAGGCGGACGGGGGCGCCGTCGGGGGTGGTGCAGGGGGCGTCCGGGGCGCGGTCACCGGCGTGCGGGACGGACTCGGGGACGTGCGGGCGCAGCTCCTGGGTGAGGGGGCTGTCCGGGTAGCCGATGCCGAGTTGGTGGAGGTCGCGGCTGCGGCGCCAGTTGCGGTCGCGGTGGAGGCGGGTGCTGGTGTCGAGGATGTGGTCGGCGATCGGCAGGCGCTCGGCCTCGTAGCTGTCGAGGAGGGTGTCGGGGGCGCCGTGGCGGAGCACCTGGCCGAGCTTCCAGCCGAGGTTGTAGGCGTCCTGCACACCGGTGTTGAGGCCCTGACCACCGGCGGGGGAGTGGATGTGCGCGGCGTCACCGGTGAGGAAGACACGGCCGGAGCGGAAGGTGTCGGCGCGGGCGGCCCGGGGGCGGTAGACGGAGGTCCACCGCACCTCGCGGATCTGCTCGGGGGTGAGATGGGTGTGGCGGGCGAGGGCGGCGCGGGTGCCTTCCTCGCTGGGGTCGGGGGTCTCGTCCGGGGCGATGACGAACACCTGGAAGAGGTCGGTGCGGGCCAGCGGGAGCATCATCACCCCGCCGAACTCGCCGGGCAGCACCCAGCGGTGCCAGTGGTCGCGGTCGAGCCCCTCGACGCGGACGTCGGCGAGGAGCGCCGCGCCCTCCTCCAGGGACGGCCCGCTCATGGTGATGCCCAGGGCGCGGCGGACGGTGCTGCGGCCGCCGTCGGCGGCGACCAGATAGCGGGCGCGCACCGGCCGTGAGACGCCGTCGGGCCCGCGGAGGGTGGCGGTCACCCCCTCCGTGTCCTGGGAGAACGTGGTGAGTTCGGTGCCGAAGCGGACCTCGCCGCCCAGCTCCCGCAGCCGGTCGTGGAAGAGCTTGACGGTGCGGAAGAGCGGCACCATCAGGATGTTGGCGTACGGGGTGGCGGGCGTCGGCTCGTAGCGCTCGACGGCGGTGAGGGATTCGACGAGGCGGCCGTCGCGCCAGACGCCGATCTCCGGGTAGGGACCGCCCCCCGCCTGCATGGCGTCCAGGAGCCCGAGGTCGTCGTAGACCTCCAGGGAGCGCGGCTGGTGGCCGGTGCCGCGGGCGCCGGGGGAGAGGGTCTGCTGCCGCTCGACGACGAGGGCGCGCAGTCCGCGGCGGGTCAGGTCGATGGCGAGGGCGAGGCCGGTCGGGCCCGCTCCGGCGATGAGGACGTCGACCGCGTCGCCGGGGTCCTCGGAGGTGGGCAGGGCTGCGGCGGTGGCCGCGACGGAGGTGTCCTTAACGTTGTTAAGTGCCATGCTTCCGAGACTGCGCTTAACGGTGTTAAGTTGTCAACATGGTTTCGCGCATCGACCGGAAAAAGATGGTGGACACCGCCCTCCGGCTGCTCAACGAGGTCGGTCTCGACAGGCTCACCGTCCGCCGCATCGCCACGGAGCTGAACGTCCAGGCACCCGCGCTCTACTGGCACGTCCGCAACAAGCAGGAGCTGCTCGACGAGATGGCCACCGAGATGATGCGCCGGATGTCCACCCCGCTGCTGGCGGAGCCCGAGTCCGCCGCCCCGTGGCAGGAGCAGCTGGCCGAGACCTGCCGCGGGATGCGCCACGGACTGCTCGGCTACCGCGACGGCGCCAAGGTCTTCAGCGGCACCCGGATGGTCGGCCACGGATACGCCGAGCCCTACGACGTCTTCCTGCGGCGGCTCGTCGGGGCGGGCTTCGCCTTCCCGGACGCGGTCCGGGCGTGGTGGACGGCGTACAACTTCACCGTCGGTCTGGTCATCGAGGAGCAGTCGGTCCACCCGGATCCGGCCCACCCGGAGTTCCGCGACCCGGCGTACGACGACGCGGACCGCACCGCGCGGCTCGGCGACCGCTATCCGTACGCGGCGCGCGCCGGTGCCGAGCTGTTCGGCGACATCGAGCGGAACTTCGAGGCGGGGCTGCGGATCATCATCGCCGGGATCGAGGCGACGACGGAGATACGGCCGACCGCGGGCTGACGGTGCCTTTTCGGCCGGGGCGCGCCACGCAAGCGCTTCCGGTCGGCCGCGCGCATACTGGCCGACATGCCTTTGGCGCCGCACCACATCGTCATCGACACCCATGATCTGCCCGCCCTGGCCCGGTTCTGGGCCGCGGTCCTGCGGTGGCGGATCCTGTCCGAGCGGGAGCGGGAGGTGGTGATCGGGCCGGACGAGAACGCCCCGGTGGGCATCTGCTTCATGCCGGTGACCGACCGCAAGACCGGCAAGAACCGTCTGCACCTGGATCTGACCACCACCGCGGAGGACCGGGAGGACGAGATCGCGCGCGTCCTCGCCCTCGGCGCCCGCCGGGTGGACGTCGGCCAGCGCGGCGACGAGTCGTGGACCGTCCTCGCCGACCCGGAGGGGAACGAATTCTGCGTGGTCCGGCCGAAGCGGACCCTCATCGGCTGAGGGCGCCCGCGCGCCGCGCGGGCGCCCCGGCCCCTCACCGCCTGGGGTCGATCGCCCGTTTCAGCAGCGGTGTCAGCGGGCGTTCCACCAGGCGGTGCAGGAGCCACGCCAGCAGCAGCATGGCGGTGACGGTCAGCGCCAGCGTCGCGGACGACGGCAGTCCGGCGCCGACGTGCAGGGCGTGCACGACGACCCAGCCCAGATGCTCGTGGACGAGGTAGAAGGGGTAGGTCAGCGCACCGGCGACGGTCAGCCAGCGCCAGTCCGCCCAGCGGAGGTGGCCCAGCGCGATGGCCCCGACGAGGACGAAACCGGCGGTGACGACGGCGACGATGCCGAACTGCGAGCGGTAGGAGAAGCCGCCCGCGGACGCCGGGTGCCAGAGTCCGGCCACCGCGAAATGCTGGCCGATCAACCAGCTGACCAGCACGATCGACCAGGCGATCGGATCGCGGGCGCCGTAGCGGTGCAGCAGGTACAGCCCGATGCCGCCGATGAAGAACGGTGCGTACTCCGGCATCAGCACGGTGTCCAGCAGCGGTTCATGGGCCGCCTGCGCCAGCGCGGCGGCCAGCGTCCAGCCCGCGCAGAACAGCACCACCCGGCGCCGGGTCGCCCCCGGCAGCACCACACAGAGCGCGAAGAGCGCGTAGAACCGCATCTCCGCCCAGAGCGTCCAGCACACCCCCAGCACCCGGTGGGCGCCGAGCGGCATCTGGAGCATCGTCAGATTGGTCAGCACCTCGCTGGGCTGCACGGTCTTGTACACCACGCCCGGCAGCGCGAAGACCGCCGTGACCAGCAGCACCGCGACCCAGTACGCCGGATACAGCCGCGAGATCCGGGAGGCGATGAACGCCCGCAGGGTGCGCCCCCAGCCGCTGAGACAGATCACGAAACCGCTGATCACGAAGAAGATCTGCACGCCCAGACAGCCGTACGCGAAGAAGCCCGAGGCGGTCGGGAACTGCGCGGCGGGCGAGGAGCCCCACGCCGTGCCGATCTCCCCGTCGCGTCCGCCGTAGTGGTACGCGGCGACCATCAGCGCGGCCAGCAGCCGCAGCCCGTCCAGCGCCCGCAGCCGGGACGGCGCACGGCGCGTCCGCTCCGGGGCGGCGGGCGGTGCGTCCGCCCCGGCTGCGGGCGCCGGGGCGGTCAGCTGCCCGGTCATCCGGTCGCGACCCGCTTCTTCAGCCGCCGCTGCACCGCCCGCGCCCGCCGCGCCACCCGCAGCACCGCCGGGTTGCGCGGCAGGAACGCCAGCTGCGACGGGATCGCGCCGGGCAGCGCCAGCGCGGTCAGCCGCCGCCGCTTGAAGTAGCGGCGGGTGTACGGCGTCAGATGAGCGCTCAGATACCGCTCGGCGGCCGGGCGCAGCTGCGGGTAGATCTGGTGCTGCATCGCATAGCCGACCGCCTCGACCAGACCCGGCGGCACCGGCTTGACCGCGGTGGCCGCCGGATCGTCGAGGTCCGGCACCGTCGCGTCCACGAGCGTCACCGGGATGCGGTTGCTGTTCTGGTACGGCGTGAGCCGCTCCAGCAGCATCCTGGTGCCGGTGCGGGCGACCGGCAGCCCGTAGAACGCGGACGCCGTCAGCAGCGCCGTGGAGAAGCAGCCGACGACGAGATCCGGCCGCATCCGGGCGTAGACGACCTCGGCGAGCACCGGGGTGTCCAGCACCGTCAGCGTCACATCGAGCTGCTCCGCCTCCCGCTCCAGGAGTCGCGACCAGCGCGCGGGGGCCGACGGATGCGGTTTGAAGACCAGTGTGCGGTGGCCGCGCGCGACCGCGCCGCGCACCATCCGTACGTGCAGGTCCTCCTCCTCCTGCGGGGTGAGGATGGCGAGCGCGGAGAGGTACTGGCCCAGCAGCAGCGCCCCGCCCTCCGGCAGCTCCAACGCGCCCGCCGCCTCGTCGAGTTCACCGAGCACCTTGGTGAACGCCGCCGTCGGCACGGTCTCCGCCGCCACCCCGAACTCGGTGAGCAGCAGCGGGACGAGCCCCGGCACCAGGTCCAGGTGGAGGAGCCGGTCGATGCGGGTGCCGACCAGCGGGTCGAGCTTGTTGCGGGTCGGGCCGTAGCTCATCAGCCCGTCCGCGTAGACGTCGACCGGCGCGTCCGGGAAGAGCTGCGCCACCGCCAGCGCCGGGTTGACCTGGATGGACTCCACGACCAGCGCCACGCGGTCGTCGCCCAGCCCCCACTCCTTGCGCAGATACCGCTCCCACAGCGGGACGTCGTCCGGGCGCGGGGACCAGCCGCCGGGGTGGAAGGGGTGGATGGTCTCGTTCCAGGACAGCACCCCGTCGAAGCGGGCGCGCAGCTTCGCGAAGCCGGGCGCCGCGTCCAGCGCCGGGGTGGTCTCCGGGGTCGCCGCGTTGTTGCAGATCAGCAGCAGATTGCGGTCGGCGGGGGAGAAGGCGCCGCTGTCCAGGGCGGCGGCGAGGGTCGCCGTGCCGTACAGGGTCGACGCCAGGAAGATGCGGGTCAGTGGCCGGGTACCCATCAGGCGGCGACCCCCGAGGTGACGGGTCGGCGGCGCAGCCGCCGCAGCCGGGACGCACGCTGCACATCCATGGAATCCAACGCTTCCTTCAGTACGTCCTGCGGCATACGCTTCAGCGCCGCCGCACTCAATTCCCGCAGTGCGCGCGCCACCTGCGGCTCAAAACGTTCCAGGGAGCCGAGATGGTGGGAAATGATCGCGCAATACGTCCGGACCGCTTTCGGAAGCAGTTTGTCCGCGTCCCGGTCCTGTGCGGTTTCCTCGATGACCTGATCGAATGCGCGCAGGAAATCCAATTGCCGTACATCGCCGATCTGGGTGAGCGACGAGGCGACCCCGCGCCGGTAGAACACCCCGAGCAGTCCGACCACCGCCATCGATTCCGCCTCGCGGTGCAGCCGCCAGATCCACGGTCGGTCCTCCGCCGTCCGCAGCCCGTCGCGGAACCGCAGCACCCCGCTGTCCAGCAGCCGCCGGTGGTAGACGCCCGCCCAGGCGTACGCGTAGTCGACGGAGGTGGAGCGGTCGGCGGGCAGGATCACGTCCCGCGGGTTCATCACCACCCCGCGCCGCCCGTGCGGCACCCGGCTGATGGTGCGGGCGCGCGCGGTGCACTGGACGTGGTCGGTGCGGACGAAGTCGCACCCCAACTCCTCGATGGCGCCCAGCAGATCGCTCAGATACCCGGGCGCCAGCCAGTCGTCGCCGTCCAGGAAGGTGAGGTACTCGCCGCGCGCCGCGTCGAGCCCGGTGTTGCGGGCGGTGGCGAGTCCGCCGTTCTTCTCGTGCCGCAGCAGCCGGGCGCCCGGCAGCTCCCGCTCGGCACGCTCCAGGATCTGCGGTGTCTCATCGCGCGAGCAGTCGTCGACGAGCAGGAATTCGAAGTCCTCCCGGGCGTTCGCCGCCAGGCTCTTGAGGGTGTCGGGCGCGTATGTCTGCACGTTGTAGAACGGCACGATGACGGAGAGCTTAACCACCCGGGTGACGTTAGGGGCGGCGCCGCCATTCGTCTTTACCGCGGGCGGGCGGCACGGTGAACGAAGAATGTCGGGACGGTTAACCGGCCCGAATCGGGGGCCGGTTCGCCATTCGGCGACCCGCTGTTAACCCTTTGTTGCGCGGTGGTTGGCCCGCCGAACCGAATCGATTCCTAGCGTCATCGACGTGCCCTCACCTACCCCTTCTACGCCGCGGGTCGCCGTACTCGCCGACTCGGACACCCGGTGGAAATGGGGCGCTTCGACAGCGTACCGAATCCATCCGGAGGCCCGGCTCGACGGCTACCTCCTGCGCGGTCGCGCCACTCCCACGGTCCGCCAGCTCACCGAGATCGGCGCCCGTGCGCAGACGCTGCGCGAGATCCGCGGGATCGACTTCCTCGACCTGATGCGCGCCGACGCCGGATCCGCCGAGCCCTACGACACCGTCGTCCTGTCGCTGGTCGGCGGCGGTGTCCAGGCGATGCTGCACGGACTGGCCCGCGCCTGGGAGGGCACCGACCGCCGCCCCGCCGTCGTCACCGGCTACGTCGGCGTGGTCTACGAGAAGCTCGCCGACGGACTGCTGCTCCGCCACGGCGCGGACGTCGTCCTCGCCAACTCCCGGCACGACGCGGACCGCTTCCGCGAGGTCTACCGCGGCGTCGGCGCCGACGACTCGGCCGTCACCGAATGCGCCCTGCCGTTCCTCGGCGGTGACCGCTACACCGGGGAACACGCCCCGTACACCGTGGTGTTCGCCGCCCAGCCGTCCGTGCCCGACAACCGCGCCGACCGCGCCTACCTGCTGCGCCGCGCCGTCGAGCACGCCCGCACCCACCCCGGGCGGGAGGTGCTGATCAAGCTCCGCAGCAAGCCGGGCGAGCACACCACACACATCGAGGAGCTGCCGTACCAGAAGCTGGCGGCGAAGCTCCCCGGCGGACTGCCCGCCAACTGCCGTCTGGTCTACGGCAACATGGGCGAGGTCCTGGACCGTACCGACCTGATGGTCACGGTCTCCTCGACCGCCGCGCTGGAGTCGCTGCACCGCGGGGTGCCCACCGCCGTCCTCACCGACCTCGGCATCCGCGAGGTCCTCGGCAACCACCACTTCCTCGGCTCCGGCTGCCTCGCCTCCTGGGACGACCTCGACGCCGGACACCGGCCGGCGCCCGACCCCGCATGGCTCGCCCGTCAGGGCGTCTGTGCCGACGGCAGCTATCCGCACGCCTTCGACGCGGTCCGCGAGAAGGTCGCCGCCCTGCGCTCCGCCGGTCCGCTGCCGCCGCTCACGCCGTACTACACACCGCGCACCGCCCCCGGCTACCTCCCCGGCATCCTCGCCCGCTACGGACTGGACAGCCGCGGTGTGCCCGTCGCCGGTTACGGGCCGGAGGGCGGCGAGGCGCCCGGCGGGCTGCGCCGGGTCGCCCGCGACGCGGTCCGCGACGCCGCCCGCGGCGCCTACCGCCACGGCGTCCAGCGCGTCGCCCCCGTCATCCGCCGCTGGGGGCAGCTGTGACCGTTCCGTCCGCCCGTCAGGGGAGCCCGCGCGGCCCCCGGAAGGAGCCCGCCATGCCGCACCGCCCGCCCGTCACCCCGCCCGTCGTGGTGGCCGTCATCCCCGCGCGCGGCGGCTCCAAGGGCGTGCCCGCCAAGAACCTCGCGGCCGTCGGCGGCGTCCCGCTGGTCGCCCGCGCGGTCCGCGCCTGCCGCGCCGGTCGGCTGATCACCGATGTCGTGGTCTCCACCGACGACGACGCCATCGCGGCGGTCGCCCGCGGCGCCGGAGCCGTCGTCGTCCGCCGCCCCGGCGACATCGCCGGGGACACCGCCACCAGCGAAGCCGCCGTACGGCACGCCATGGACGCGTACGAGGCCGAGCACGCGGCCACCGTCGACGCGGTGCTGCTGGTCCAGTGCACCAGCCCGTTCCTCACCCCCGAGGACGTCGACGGGGTCGCCGCCGCCGTCGTCGAGGGCGGCGCCGACACCGCGCTGACCGTCGCCCCCTTCCACGGCTTCGTCTGGCGGGACGCCGACACCATGGCGGAGGCCGCCGGAGCGCTGGACGACGGCGCCCTGGAGACGGCCGTGGACGCCGCCCCGGCCACCGCCCGCCGCGCCACCGCGACCGCCGTCGCCCCCTCCGGCGGCTACGGCGTCAACCACGACAAGTCCTTCCGCCCGCGCCGCCAGGACCGCCCCCAGGACCTGCTGGAGACCGGCGCCGCCTACGCCATGGACAGCGCAGGCTTCCGCGCCGTCGGCCACCGCTTCTTCGGCCGCACCGAGCCGGTCCGCACCGACCCGGCGCGCGTCCTGGAGATCGACGACCCGCACGATCTGGCCCGCGCCCGCGCCCTCGCGCCGCTCCTCGACGGGGCGCAGCCCGCCGCGCTGCCCGGCGCGGACGACATCGACGCGGTCGTCATGGACTTCGACGGCACCCAGACCGACGACCGGGTGCTGATCGACGCGGACGGGCGGGAGTTCGTCTCCGTCCACCGCGGTGACGGCCTCGGCATCGCCGCGCTCCGCCGGGCGGGCCTGAAGCTGCTGATCCTCTCCTCGGAGCAGAACCCGGTGGTCGCCGCGCGCGCCCGCAAGCTCCGTATCCCCGTCCTGCACGGCATCGACCGCAAGGACCTCGCCCTCAAGCAGTGGTGCGAGGAGTCCGGCGTCGCGCCCGAGCGGGTGCTCTACGTCGGCAACGACGTCAACGACCTGCTCTGTTTCGACGTCGTCGGCTGGCCCGTCGCCGTCGCCGGGGCGCACGACGTGGTGCGCGGCGCGGCCCGCGCCGTCACCGCCACACCCGGAGGCAGCGGCGCCGTCCGCGAGATCGCCTCCTGGCTCCTGGGCCCGTCCCTCTGACCACCCGTACCGATCCGCACCGCCGGGCACCGCGCCCGGCACCCACCCACACATGAAGGACCTCCCCATGAGCGGCAACTCCCGCATCCGCACCCTCGGCAACCGCGAGGCCGGTCCCGGCCGTCCCGTCTACGTCACCGGCGAGATCGGCATCAACCACAACGGCGACCTGGAGAACGCGTTCGCGCTGATCGACGCCGCCGCCGACGCCGGCTGCGACGCCGTGAAGTTCCAGAAGCGGACCCCGGAGATCTGCACCCCGCGCGACCAGTGGGACATCGAGCGCGACACCCCCTGGGGCCGGATGACGTACATCGACTACCGCCACCGCGTCGAGTTCGACGAGGAGGGCTACCGCGCGATCGACGAGTACTGCAAGAAGCGGAACATCGCGTGGTTCGCCTCCCCCTGGGACGTGGAGTCCGTCGCCTTCCTGGAGAAGTTCGACGTCCCCTGCTACAAGGTCGCCTCCGCCTCCCTCACCGACGACGAGCTGCTGCGCGCCATGCGCGCCACCGGCCGCACCGTCATCCTGTCGACGGGCATGTCCACCCCGAAGCAGATCCGCCACGCCGTCGAGGTCCTGGGCAGCGACAACATCCTGCTCTGCCACGCCACCTCGACCTACCCGGCGAAGGCGGAGGAGCTGAACCTCCGGATGATCAACACCCTCCAGGACGAGTTCCCGAACGTCCCGATCGGCTACTCCGGCCACGAGACCGGTCTGCAGACCACCCTCGCCGCCGTCGCCCTCGGCGCCACCTTCGTCGAGCGCCACATCACCCTCGACCGCGCCATGTGGGGCTCCGACCAGGCCGCCTCCGTCGAGCCGCAGGGCCTGTCCCGCCTCGTCCGCGACATCCGCACCATCGAGGAGTCCCTCGGCGACGGCGTGAAGAAGGTCTACGAGAGCGAGCTGGGCCCGATGAAGAAGCTCCGCCGCCACGCCGGTGTCGTCGCCGAGGCGGAGGCCGCGGCCCCCGCCGCGGTCTGACCGGCCCAGGGAAAGGGCGGACACCCCCGTGACCGCATCCGACGGCCGCCCCGCCGAGCCGCCCGCGCCCGGCGCGGCGGCCCCGCCCCAGGAGGCGGCGGGCACCCCCCGCCGCCTCCCGGGGGTGCCCCGCCCCCGCGACCGCGCCGCCACCGGCGCCACCGCCCTGCCCCCGGCCACCCTCGCCTTCGTCGAAAGCCCGGTTCAGCTGCTCAACGTGCTGGAGTGGGCCTACGAAGAAGGGGGCACGGGCGGCCCGGACGGCGCCGGGACGCCGGACGCCCCGGCGCGCGCCGCCGCGCCCCCGGTCGCCCCCGGACACGTCTGCGGCCCGCGGACCACCGCCGCCCCGGGGAGCCCGCCCGCCACCGCCCTCACCATCGTCGTCCTCTCCCCGCACGACCCGATGACCCGCGGCCAGCTGCGCCGGATGGCCGAACTCGCCCGCGAGGAGGGGCACTCCGTGCGCTGGGAGGACGCCCGCGGCGGCGCGACCGCCCCGATGCGCACCATCGGCGGCCTCACCCCGCTGCTGCGCCGCGCCCGGCGCATCGTCATCGGCGACCCGTTCTCCCGCTACGTCCAGCTGCTGCTCACCCTCGCCCCCGCCCGCGACCTGGTCGTCGTCGACGACGGCACCGCGACGATGGAGTTCATCGCCCAACTGGCGCGCGGCGAACGGCTGGTGCGCTGGCACCGGCACGGCAGCGGCCGGGGGGCGCGCGATCTGCTCTTCGCGCCGTTCGCCCGGGCCGCGCGCCGCCGCCTCACCCCGGCGCCGGACGGTGGCCGCCGCACCGTCGGCGTCTTCAGCTCCATGCCGGTCGAGGCGCCGCCCGGCGTCCGCATCGCCACCAACGCCTTCGCCTGGACCCGCCGCCGCTTCGGCCCGCCGCGGCTGACCCGCGCCGCCGACATCGTCGGCACCTCCCTCGTCGAGACCGGCGTCGTCGACACCGACCGCTATCTGGCCGCCGTCGCCCGGCTGGCCCGTACGCACGGCGCCACCCGCTACTTCGCCCACCGCCGCGAGCACACCGACAAGCTGCACCGTCTCGCCACCGAGACCGGTCTGGAGGTGGTCCGCCCCGATCTGCCGCTGGAGCTGATCGCCCGCCGCGGACCCATCGGCCGACTGATCGTCAGTTTCCCCTCGACGGTGGTGCACACCCTGCCGCTCGCCCTCGTCGGCACCGGCGTCCGCGTCGCGGTCTGCGACGTCGACCCGACCTGGCTCACCAGCCGCGCCTCGCCCCGCGCCCAGGGCTTCCTGGACGACGTCACCGGCACCGCCCGCGGCGTCGACCGGCTGCCGCCGGGATCCGCCACGGAGGAGCCGCCCCCGGGTGCGGGGTGAGGCGGCGGCCCCGGGGTGCGCGGGCGCTCGGGGCGCGGGCGCGCACGGCGCGAAAACCAAAGGAAATACCCCGCCCCGCGACCATCCATGCGGCGTACCGCTCGAAAATCTTCCCCTGACGGGCTGAACTTTTGTTGATCCAGGGACAGTTGCCCCTTCCGGGACCGTAACCTTCCCGGGGTGAGCCAACTGATGTATCCTGCCGCCGCCCCTGACCCGACCGACCCGCAGGACCTGCTCCCCGGAGCCCTGTCCGAGGCGTTGCACACCGAACTCATCGCCTTCCGCCGCGACCTGCACATGCACCCCGAGCTGGGTAATCAGGAGTTCCGCACCACCGAGGCGCTCCGCAGCCGTCTGGAGGCGGCCGGTCTGCGACCCCGCGTCCTCACCGTCGGCACCGGCCTGATCTGCGACATCGGCACCGACCCGGCGGACATCACCCGCGTCGACGACCCGGCGGACGACGACCCCGACGCCCGCCCGCTGCTGGCCCTGCGCGCCGACATCGACGCCCTGCCCATCCCGGACACCAAGACCGTCGCCTACCGCTCCACCATCCCCGACCGCGCCCACGCCTGCGGCCACGACGTCCACACCACCGTCGTCCTCGGCGCCGGGCTGGTCCTCGCCGAGCTGGCCCGCCGCGGTCAGCTGCCCTACCCGGTCCGGCTGCTCTTCCAGCCCGCCGAGGAGGTGCTGCCCGGCGGCGCCCCCGACACCATCGAGTCCGGTGTGCTGGAGGGCGTCGGCCGGATCCTCGCCGTCCACTGCGACCCGCGCGTCGACGCCGGCCGGATCGGCCTGCGCACCGGCCCGATCACCTCCGCCTGCGACCGCCTGGAGGTCGCCCTCGACGGTCCCGGCGGCCACACCGCGCGCCCGCACCTCACCACCGACCTGGTCACCGCCGCCGCCCGGGTCGCCGTCGACGTCCCCGCCCTCGTCGCCCGCCGCGTCGACGCCCGCTCCGGCCTCGCCGTCACCTGGGGCCGCCTCGACGCCGGGCACGCCTGCAACGTCATCCCGCAGCACGCCGAGATGTCCGGCACGGTCCGCTGCCTCGATCTGGACGCCTGGCGCCGCGCCCCCGACCTCGTCCACGCCGCCATCGACGAGGTCGCCACCCTGCACGGCGCGAAGTCGCAGATCACCTACGTCCGCGGGGTCCCGCCGGTGGTCAACGACGCGGCCTGCGCACAGCTGCTGCACGACGCGATGACCGCCCGCTGCGGCCCCGCCGCCGTCGAGACCACCGAACAGTCCCTGGGCGGCGAGGACTTCTCGTGGTACCTGGAGCACGTCCCCGGCGCCATGGCCCGCCTCGGCGTCCGCCCGCCCGGCAGCAACGACCGCCTCGACCTGCACCGCGGCGACTTCGACGTCGACGAGTCCGCGATCCGCACCGGCGTCGAGCTGTTCACGGCGGCGGCACTCCTGTCCGGGGCGGCCCCGGTCTTCTGAGCCCGCGCCCGCACCGGCCCCCGACGGCTCCCGCACCCCGGGAGCGGCGGGGGCCGTCGCGTTCAGCCCCGCCGGGCGCGCTCCTGGTGGCGGCGGGCCTTGAGCCGGTTGCCGCAGGTCTTCATCGAGCACCGGCGGGCGGTGTTGGCGCGGCTGCGGTCGAGGAGGAAGAGACGGCACTCGTCGTTGCCGCACGGCCGCAGCCGCCCGGGCCGGTGCTCCCGGACGTCGTACCAGGCGAGCACCAACTCCACCGCGAGCCGCCGCTCGGGCGGCAGTACTGCTCCACGGCTTCCCCACCAGCTCCCGCATGTTTCCGACGGCTGATCCCCGAACTCGCCGACCGCTTCCATGTGATCGCCCCCGACCACCTCGGCTTCTGGGCCCCCGTCTGGACCTACGCCCACGCCCCGGGCCCCGCCACCGAACCCGCCGTCCGCGCCGCCCTCGGCCTCGACGCCATCCGCCGGCAGTACCTCCACGGCGTCGACCGGCCCGAACTCGTCGACCCCGACACCTGGACCGCCGACCACCGCGACCTCTCCCGCCCCGGCAACGACCTCGTCCAGCTCGCCCTCTTCCGCGACCACGCCACCCACCCGCCGCTCTCCCCGCAGGTCCACGCCTACTTCCGGCGGAGCCACGTCCCGCTGCTCGCGGTCTGGGGCGCGAACGACGAGATCTTCGGCCCGGACGGCGCCCGCGCCTTCGCCCGGGACCTGCCGGACGCCGAGACCCCTCTCGTCCCCGGCGGCGGCCACTTCCTGCTGGAGAGCCACCCGGACAGCACCGCCGCCACCGTCCGGGGCTTCCTGACCCGAACGGTGGCGGCGGCGCGGTCCTGAGACGGTCTACGGGCCCTGGGCCCGGACCACGGGACCCTGAGCCCGGACGGTCCGGACTACGGGTGGTACTTCTCCGCGACGACCTCCGCGCCGCCGGAGCCGGTGTCCATGGTGACGCGGACGGTCACGCTGTCGGTCTTGGCGGCGGTCTCCAGCTGGTCCACGGTGCAGCGGCGGGTGCCGAAGCCCTCGTTGTCGATGGCGACATTGCCCTCGGAGTCCCCGCAGATGGCCGCCGCGCCGAGGATCTTCGTCGCGTTGGCGACCAGGAACGCCTGGTCCATGCCGCCGCTCTCCGGCTTGACGATCAGCTTGCCGGGCGCGAGGTAGGACAACTTCCCGACCAGCGTCTTCTCACCCGTGTCGGGCTGCTGGTCCGGGGCGGAGTTCCCGTTGTCCGTGGACCCGCCGTTACCGCCCCCGGTCGACCCGCCACCGTTGTCGCCCCCGGTGGCCCCGCCCTCGGCGCCCTCCGGCGTGTGGTGCTCCCCGGCGCCCGCGCTCTTCGGCGTCCCCTGCCCGGCGGACTGCCCCTGCCCCTCGCCCTGCGTCGCCGTCGAGGCGTTCACCTTGCCCGCCCCGGTGTCGCTCTGCCCGCAGGCGGTGACCCCCATCCCGAGCGCCGCCGCGGCGGCCACGGCGAGGGCGATACGGCGGCCGGCGCGGCCACGGAAGCGGTGGGCGGTGGCGGTGATCATCATGAGCTCCGTTGCGGTGTCGTTCGTCTCGCTCCTGGACAACCACCACTTTGGGAGACGGGCTTGGCGTTCCGCTAACAGCTCACTAATACGACGGAGCCGTCCGGCTCACCCTCGGAACTCCCCGCCCTTGACCCCCGCGACGAAGCGCACGAACGCGCTGGTGGGAACGGCCAGAGACGGCCCGTCCGGGTCCTTGGAATCCCGTACGGGGACGACGCCACGGGAGGGGACGAGGTTGGCGGCGATCTCGATGCAGGAGCCTCCGCTCCCGCTGTACGAGGACTTGAACCAGCGCGGCATTGCGTTCGTCACGACGTGCCCCTTCGCTGCTTGTCGGCGTGCTCATGGCTCCGTCTGAGGTTAGGGACCCGACGGCGCCACCGCGAGAGGGCGAACGAAAGCCCCGCCCGGCGCCCTCTGGTCAGAAGGGCCGAACGGGGCTTTCGCCGTACGGGATCCGGCTCAGGCGCGGAACTCTCCGGCCTTGACGCCCGCCACGAAGGACGCGAACGCGGCGGCGGGGACGGCGAGCGACGGGCCCTGCGGAGCCTTCGAGTCGCGGAGGGGAACTATGCCGGTGGCCGCCGCGTGCGCCGGGGCCCACTCGATGCAGGAGCCACCGTTGCCGCTGTAGGAGGACTTGATCCAGGTCAGGGGGAGGGAGTCGGTCGTCACGGGGTGCCCTTTCGCAACTGCTCGATCATGGCCACGGATTCCGCCTGGGAAAGCGCTTCCGCCTGCAGCTGATGGTAGGCCCTCACCAGCGGCAGCACGGACGTGATTTCCCTGTCCAGATGCCCGTTGGTCTGGGACTCCACATAGGACATGACGGAACGGTCGGGCAGCGTCAGCAGGTTCACCAGCTGGTTGAACGGGCGCCGCTCGCCTATGGCATACGGGGCCATCTGGAGCACGGAGTTCGATTGTTCAGCGAACTCAACCAGGCGAGCAAGCTGGCGTTCCATGACCTTCGGCCCGCCGATCAGCCGCCGGACACAGCTCTCGTCCAGCACCACGATCACCATGGGCGGGACGCGCCGAACCAGGGCCGATTGCCGTTCGAGCAGGAATTCCACTCGCTCAGAGGCTTGTTCGGGGGTGAGAGTGCCCCGCCTCACGTTGCCCTCTTCCAGGGCTCTTGCGTACTCCGGCGTCTGGAGCAGTCCAGGGATCGCCCCCACGTCGAACAGCCGTATCTCCGACGCACGCGCCTCGTGAGTGACGTACTCCGGAAAACCCTCCAGCAGGCTGCCGTTGCGGATCTCGCCCCATCCGCGCTCGAACGACTCCGGGGTCCCCGTGAGGCCCAGCGCCGCGTCAAGACTGCGCGAAAACCGCAGAGTCGGAGGCTTGCGACCGGTTTCGATCGCCGAGATGTGCCTCCCCGAGTAACCGACGACCTCGGCGAGATCGTCCTGCTTCCAGCCGCGTGCTTCGCGAGCACTGCGGACGCGTGCGCCGAAGGCCGCTTGCGGGCTTGCCTCGGGATTCAGAGCCTTGATGTTGACCAACGTGCTCTCCGTTTCCGGAACGTTGAAGACGACCAGCCGCTAGGCCACTCTAAGTCCCTCCAGTAGCGGAACGGCTACGGAGAGGAGCGGCTATGCCTGTCAGGATTGTCGGGATTACCGGACGCGGCTTCATGGAGTACGAGGGCCTCGCCAGGGCCCGCGCCACCCCGCGCTCCGGGGGTGACCTGCGATGACGGGCGGCGGTGCCGAAATCCGGTGCGAGAGACGCCCATTCGGCCCCGACGTCACCGCGTCACACGTCCCGGGCACCGTTCGAACGATCTCGCCCCCGCTCGCCGAAGATCCCTGGAGCTAGCCATGCACGGAACCCCCGCGGACCGGTCCGCGGCCACCTCGCACCTCACCGACACCGACCCGGCCCACCACGTCCGCATCCTGCCGTGGACCGCCGACGGCAAACTCTGTGTCCTCAGCACCAGCGGCCCGGGCAGCTTCCTCTCCCGCCTAGCCGACAGCCTCGAAGAGACCCAACTAGCAGCCGGTCGCCAGACGTTGGACCAGGCACACGCCGTACTCTCCGACCCGATGTCCCCCTACGGAGAGTTGCGCTACGCCGGTATCCGCCTAGCCGAATGCCTACGAGACGCCTTGTACGTCGCCGAGTCCCGAGGACTACGAATGACGGACCCGGACGAGGAAGACCCGGACAGCGAAGAACCGGCGGATCCGACCGACCCGCCGGTGTGACCTGCGGGGCGAGCCTCCGGTTCTCACTCCCTCATTTGTCCGGAAAAGGGGGAGGAAGGGGAGTGATCGTCAGAGATGCATATGATCACGCCGGGCGTGGTTCCGGGTGGCCGCGACGGTGACGGGCGCGCCCCTCATGTCCTTGCCGTGTCGCAGGACGACGCGGTGGAGCTGACCTTCGGTCCCGTCGGGAAGCCCGGCGCGCCGTTCTGTCGTCGGTCACACGCAAGGAATCATGAACCACCGCTGGAAAACCAGAGCCGCGGCCTTTCTGCTGGCATTGTCCGTTCTCTTCACGGGAGCCATGGGGCAGGCGGCGGCAGCCGAACCGAAGCCCACCCGCTCGGTGCTGGAGAAATGTGAAGGTCTGCCCCTCCGGGAGAAGCTGTCCTGTCTGAAGGATCAGGTCAAGGGCGACCTCTCCAGGAAGGCGGGACTCCTGGAGATTTATCTGCTCGTGCTCGCGGAGCACGAATGGCACACGGAGTCCAAGAAAGCCTTCCCGGAGCTTTACGAGAAGTCGCAGCAGCTGAAAAAGCTCACGGCGTCCCTCGTCAAGGTGAAGGCCGAAGATTTCGAGGACCCGGAGGTCGGGGCTCTGCTGGTTGCCACTCAACAGCAATCCGTCAAGAGCCTGCAGATCACGTTCGAAGCCTTCACCGATATCGCCTACACCTCGGCGCAGCTGGTGAAGGCGATGTCCGACCTCATGGTCCTGATGGCGCCGGTGGTCAAGGGTGCCGCGGACATTGTCACCGACCCGGAGGTGAACGCGGCACTCGGCCAGATCAATTCCGGTTTCGACCGGATGGATCATGCCCTGGACGGGCTGAATGCTGATGTCGGCCGCATGAACAAGGCCGTGAATCAGATGAATGTCGCCCTGGACCAGGCGAATTCGGCCGTCGCCGAGATGAACCGCGGACTGGATCAGATGAACCAGGGCGTGGACCGGATGAATGCCGGCCTGGGGCGGATGAACAAGGCCATCGACCAGGCGAACGCCGCGATGGACCAGATCAACCACGCCCTTTCCGGCGCCAACGACGGCGTCGGGCAGGCCAACGAGGGCGTCACGGGAATGGGTAAGGCCCTCGACGGTCTGCACAAGGCGCTCAAGGGCGTCGGCGGCGGCGTCTTCAAGGATCTGGACCTCTCCGGCGTCGGCGACTACGTCCGGGGCGGGCCCAAGGCACAGGACGACAAGGTCAGGCAGGCCGTCGTCTCCGCGGTCGCGAACCTGATCCCCGGCGTGGGCGACGCGAAGGGTGTCATGGAAGCCCTGACCGGCAAGGACACGGTGACCGGCGACGCCCTGTCGCCCGCCGACCGGGTTCTCGGGGCGGTCATTCTTCTGCGCTGGGTGAAGGCGGGGAAGACGGGCGTCAAGGTCGAAGAACTGCTCAAGGCCGTAAAGAACGAGAAGTCGTTCAACCGGATCGGGAACGTCCGGTGGGGGAGAGGCGGGGGCGGTACGACCGTTCTCGGGGATTCCTACAAGACGCCGGTGACGGACGATCTGCGGGAGCTGGTGAACCCCGGAGGCGGAAAGGCGAATTGCCGCGCCTGCGTCCTCGGCGTTGAAAGGGCCCTGGACGGTGCTCCTGCCGCGGCCCTCCCGGAGCTGGGGCGTGGCTCTCTCGCCTCGGTCGAGAAGTATTTTCCGGGAAAGCGATTCGTCAACCGGTCGCTTTCCAATATCGTCAAGGACATCAAGGGTGCGGGCGACGGTGCGCGCGGCATCGTCTACGGCGCGGATCCGGACGGCGGCCATGTTTTCAACGTGATCAATCGCGGCGGTGACGTGGTATTTTTGGACGCCCAGAGCGGACATGCCGCCCCCGCGGGTTACAGCAACTACCAGTTCATGAGGACGAAATGACGAGCAGAGCCGAAGCGCTGAAGGCGGCGGAGCAGCTCCTCGCGCGGGAAACGGGACCTTATGATCCGGTCCTCGTGATCGACGGTGAGCGGGTGCGGGAAAAGGACGGGACTCTCATCGTTCCTTTCAACGGCGAGGAATACCTGAAGACCCGTAACCCCCGGGACATGCTGCTCGACTGCTGGCCGATCCTGGTGGACCTCACCACCGGTCGGGCCCGTATGGGGACCATCGGGGAAAGGGATTTCTGGCGGGAGTGAGCGCTCCCCGGGAGGCGGCCCGCCGACCCGCGGACCCGTCGGCGGGCCGATGTGCGAGGAGTACCGCCCACCCGCGGCACTCCTCGCGGCCGTTCCGCGCCGCCTCCCCGCCGGACGCCGCCCCGGCCCTCCGCCCCCTGGCCGCCGCCCCGCGCCACCCCTTCACGACGAATCGATAACGGCACCGCCGTAGAGGGTTTTGCGCCATGTCTACGCGCGTTAATCTCCCGCTAAGCCGGAGCCACAGGGGGCTCCGGGAGCGAAGGGAAGGCCCCGTGCGTCGGGTCACCAGGATTGCCGCCGCGGCCAGCGCCACCGTGGTTCTCGCGCTCACCGCCACCGCGTGCGGGCAGAGCTTCGCCGAGGCGAATCGCGCCAAGCACGCGGGCGTCGGGCTCGCCTTCGACATCGGTGGCCGGGACGACCACTCGTTCAACGAGGCGGCCGCGCGGGGCACGGAGAACGCCCGGAAGGATCTCGGCGTCAACGTCAAGATGCTGACCGCGAAGAACGGTGAGACCGAGGCCGACCGCGAGCAGCGGCTCTCGTCGTTCGCGGAGGCCGGGTACAACCCCGTCATCGGCGTCGGCTTCGCGTACAGCCAGTCGGTGCAGAACGTCGCGAAGGACTTCCCGGAGACGACGTTCGGCGTGGTCGACGCGGTGCCGACGGGCAAGAACGTCGACGCGATGGTCTTCGCCGAGCACGAGGGCTCGTATCTGGCGGGCGTCGCCGCGGCGCTGAAGAGCAAGTCCCACAAGGTCGGCTTCATCGGCGGCGTCAACAACGCGCTGATCCAGAAGTTCCAGGCCGGATTCGAGCAGGGGGTGCGCGCCACCGACCCGAAGGCCAAGGTCGTCTCGCAGTACCTCTACCCGAACAACGACAAGGGCTTCAACGACCCGGCGGCGGCGAAGGCCAAGGCTTCCGGGATGCTCGACAGCGGCATCGACGTGATCTACTCCGCGGCCGGTCAGTCCGGCGCCGGGTCCATCGAGGCGATCAGCAAGCGCAAGGGCGCCTGGGCGATCGGGGTCGACTCCGACCAGTACCAGCAGGCGGGCCTCGCGAAGTACCGCGACTGCATCCTCACGTCCGTCGTGAAGAACGTCGACGTGGCCGTGTACGACCTGATCAAGAGCGTCGAGGACGGGAAGCCGCTGACCGGCATCCACGCCTACGACCTCAAGAAGAACGGCGTCAAGCTCGCCACGTCCGGCGGCTTCATCAAGGACATCCAGCCGCAGATCGACGCGGCCCGGAAGAAGATCGTCGAGGGCAAGGTGAAGGTCAAGGAGACGCCGTAGCCCGGGACGGCACCGTCCCGGCGGCCCGGCCAGGGCCCCGGGGGCTGAGCCGCGCCCCTTCGTGACCCTCGCGCGTCACACCCGCCCCTTCCGCTCCTTCATCCCCGAGGGGAGTGCGCCATCAACGCAGCACCCACGAGCAGCGCCCCGGCCCGGCCGGACGCCCCTGCCGTAGAACTCCGCGGAATCACCAAACGGTTCCCGGGCGTCGTCGCCAACCACGACATCCACCTCACCGTCCGCCGCGGCACCGTCCACGCCCTCTGCGGCGAGAACGGCGCCGGGAAGTCCACCCTGATGAAGATCCTCTACGGCATGCAGAAGCCGGACGAGGGCACCATCGCGCTGGACGGCACCGAGACCGCGCTGAACACCCCGGGCGACGCCATCGCCCACGGCATCGGCATGGTCCACCAGCACTTCATGCTCGCCGACAACCTCACCGTCCTGGAGAACACCGTCCTGGGCGCCGAGAAGCTGCACGGCATCGGCGGGCGCGCCCGCACGAAGATCATGGAGATCTCCGACGCGTACGGCCTCGCCGTCCGGCCCGACGTCCTCGTCGAGGACCTCGGCGTCGCCGACCGGCAGCGCGTGGAGATCCTCAAGGTCCTCTACCGCGGCGCCCGCACCCTCATCCTCGACGAGCCGACCGCGGTCCTCGTCCCGCAGGAGGTCGACGCGCTCTTCGCCAACCTGCGGGAGCTGAAGTCCGAGGGCCTGACCGTCATCTTTATCTCGCACAAGCTGGGCGAGGTGCTGTCGGTCGCCGACGACATCACCGTCATCCGCCGCGGCACCACCGTCGCCTCCGTCGCACCGGACGAGACCACGCCCAAGCAGCTCGCCGAGCTGATGGTCGGCAGCGAACTGCCCTCGCCCGAGACCCGCGAGTCGACCGTCACCGACGAGCCGATGCTCCAGGTCGACGGGTTGCACCTGTCGGCCACCGACTCCGACGGCGTGGTCCGTACCGTCCTCGACGGCATCGGCCTCACCATCCACAAGGGCGAAGTCCTCGGCGTCGCCGGGGTGGAGGGCAACGGCCAGGCCGAACTGGTCGAGGCGATCATGGGGACCCGCACCCCCGACCGCGGCACCGTCACCCTCGACGGCGCCGATCTGTCGGGCACCTCCACCCGCCGCCGCCGCGAGGGCGGCATCGGCTACGTCCCCGAGGACCGCCACCGCCACGGTCTGCTGCTCGAGGCGCCGCTGTGGGAGAACCGTATCCTCGGCCATGTCACCGAACGCCCCAACAGCAAGGGCAAGCTCCTCGACCCGGCCGGTGCCCGCAAGGACACCGCGCGGATCGTCGAGGAGTACGACGTGCGCACCCCCGGCATCGAGGTCACCGCCGCCTCGCTCTCCGGCGGCAACCAGCAGAAGCTGATCGTCGGCCGCGAGATGAGCCACCACCCCAAGCTCCTGATCGCCGCGCACCCCACCCGAGGGGTCGACGTCGGCGCGCAGGCGCAGATCTGGGAGCAGATCCGCACGGCCCGCCGTGAGGGCCTGGCCGTGCTGTTGATCTCCGCCGATCTGGACGAGCTGATCGGCCTGTCCGACACCCTGCGGGTGATGTACCGGGGCCGGCTGGTCGCGGACGCGGATCCCGCCGTGATCACCCCGGAGGAGTTGGGCTCCGCCATGACCGGTGCCGCCAGCGGCCACCTCACCGCGGACGGGGACGCCGACACCGGCCGTCCGGCGTCCGCCGAGACCGAGCCGAACGGCGGTGACCAGGCATGACCGCCGCCAAGCTGCCCGCAGCGGGCGGTGCGCGGAGCGCCACCCGCGACAAGGTGATCCTCGCCCTCGCCGCCCCGCTGCTCGCCGTCGTCGCCGCGATAGTGATCAGCTCGCTGGTCTTCCTGGCGTCCGGCGAGAACCCGTTCCGCGCGTACGGGATCATGGCCGATTACGGCCACTACAGCGACAGCCAGGTCTGGATCGTCAACAAGGCGGTCCCGTACTACCTGTCGGCGCTCGCGGTCGCCATCGGCTTCCGGATGAACCTCTTCAACATCGGCGTCGACGGCCAGTACCGCCTCGCGGCGTTCGCCGCCGCGGCGGTCGGCGGTTCGCTGGTGCTGCCCGGCGCGCTCCAGATCGTGCTGCTCATCCTGATCGCGATGCTGGTCGGCGCCGTCTGGTCCGGGATCGCCGGACTGCTGAAGACCACCCGCGGGGTCAGCGAGGTGATCACCACGATCATGCTGAACTCCATCGCGGCGTCGGTCATCGGCTACTTCCTCCAGGACGGCCGTCTCGCGATCAAGGACGGCAACCTCCTGCACACCAAGTTCCTGCCGGAGTCCAGCCACTTCTTCTCCTTCCCGACCCACCCCAAGCCGGTCTACGGCTTCGTGGTGATCGCGGTGATCGCCGGAGCCCTCTACTGGTTCCTGCTCTCCCGCACCCGCTTCGGCTTCGACCTGCGGGCCGTCGGCGCCTCCGAACCGGCCGCCGAGGCCAGCGGCGTCAGCGTCAAGCGGATGATCGTCATCTCGATGCTGCTCTCCGGCGCCGCCGCCGGTCTGGTCGGCATGCCCACCCTGCTCGGCGAGTCCTTCCAGTACGGCACCGACTTCCCGGCGGGCATCGGCTTCACCGGCATCGCCATCGCCCTGCTCGGCCGCAACCACCCGGTCGGCATGGCCTTCGGCGCGCTGCTCTGGGCCTTCCTCGACCGCACCGGCTCCCGCCTGGAGTTCGAGGGCTACGCCCAGGAGATCGTCGGCGTCATCCAGGGCGTCATCGTGCTCTGCGTCGTCATCGCGTACGAGCTGGTGCGCCGCTACGGGCTCCGGCTCCAGCAGCGCAAGGTCGGCGAGGAACTGGCCGCGGCGGCCCGGGCGACGGGCGGGGCGACCGGCAACAACGACAAGTCGGAGGTGTCGGCGTGAGCGCGGACCTCAAGCCCGCGGCGCAGCCCGCCGCGGCCACCGCGAAGGGCGGGCGGCGCAAGCTGACCTACCCCTGGATCCTGCTGATCCTCGCGGTCGCCCTGCTCGCCGTCTCCGGGCTGCGGGCCCTGACCGGCACCGCGGACCTCACCTCCACCGGCCAGTTCGGCGCCGCGCTCTCCGCCGCCGTACCGATCGGCCTCGCCGGTCTGGGCGGCCTCTGGTCGGAGCGGGCCGGGGTGGTCAACATCGGCCTCGAAGGCATGATGATGCTCGGCTCGTTCGCCGCCGGGTGGATCGGCTGGCAGCACGGGCCGTGGGCGGCGGCCGCCGCGGGCATCGTCGGCGGCGCGCTCGGCGGACTGGTCCACGCGGTCGCCACCGTCACCTTCGGCGTCGACCACATCGTCTCCGGTGTCGCCATCAACATCCTGGCGCTGGGGGCCACCCAGTACCTCGCCACCCTCTGGTTCGGCCAGGAGGGCAGCGCGGCGCAGGCGGCGGGCGGCAACGACAAGCAGTCGCCGCCGATGCCCGACATGCCGACGTTCACCGTCCCGGGGCTCTCCGACTGGCTGAACTCGATCGAGGCGCACCACTGGTTCTTCGTCTCCGACCTCGCCGGGATCCTCGGCGCGGCCGTCACCAACGTCTCCTGGCTCACCCTCGGCACCCTCGGCCTCTTCGTCGCCACCTTCTACCTGCTGTGGCGCTCGTCGTTCGGTCTGCGGCTGCGCTCCTGCGGTGAGGCGCCGCTGTCGGCGGAGTCGCTGGGTGTCAACGTCTACGCGTACAAGTACGCGGCGGTGCTGGTCTCCGGCGCGCTCGCCGGGCTCGGCGGCGCGTTCCTCTCCATCGGCGTGCACTTCTACCAGGACGGCCAGACCGGCGGTCGCGGCTACATCGGCCTCGCCACCATGATCTTCGGCAACTGGCGGCCGGGCGGCGTCGCGATGGGCGCCGGGCTCTTCGGCTTCATGGACGCGATGCAGCTGCGCAGCGGCGGCCCCACCGTCCACGCGCTGCTGCTCGGCCTCGCCGCGCTGCTCGCCGTCCTCGCCCTGTTCCGGCTGCGCGCCGCCAAGCGGGCCCAGGCGGCGGTCGCCGCCGTCGTCGCCGTGGCGCTGGTGGTCTGGTACGCCGTCGCCGATACGGTGCCGCTGGAGCTGGTCGAGGCCAGCCCGTACATCGCCACCCTGCTGGTCCTCGCGCTCTTCTCACAGCGGCTGCGGCCGCCGAAGGCGGGGGGCCGGCCCTACCGTCGAGGACAGGGCGCATGACCTCACAGGAGCCGGTCGACTGGACCGCTCTGCGCGCGCGGGCCCGGGACGCGATGTCCCGGGCCTACGCCCCGTACTCCGGGTATCCCGTAGGGGCCGCGGCGCTCGTCGACGACGGGCGGACGGTCACCGGCTGCAATGTCGAGAACGCCTCGTACGGCCTCGGGCTGTGTGCCGAATGCGGCCTGGTCTCGGCGCTGTTCGCCACGGGCGGCGGCCGTCTCACGGCGTTCACCTGCGTCGATGCGGCGGGTGAGCTGCTGGTGCCGTGCGGGCGCTGCCGTCAGCTGCTGCACGAGCACGGCGGCCCCGAGCTGCTGGTCGACACCGCGTCCGGCATCCGCCCGCTCGCCGAACTGCTGCCGGATCCGTTCGGACCGCACCATCTGGTCGGCTGAGGCCGGTTGACGCGCCGGGCCGCCTCGGGGACACGCGCCCGGGGCGGCTCCGGGTTTTCTCCGGGGTGTTTCCGGGACGGCTCGGGGGCGCCCCGGAGCGTGCGTACGGGGCGCCCCGGCCGCGGGCCCGGTGGCGTCCGGGGCGGTGTGCGCCGGGGGATCCGGACCGGTCCCGGCGGGCCGTGCCGGTCCGTCGTACCGGCGCACGCGGCCCCGGGCGCCGTTCCGCGCCATCCGCCCTCGCCCCGGCCGTTCTATGCGTGTAGAAAAAGGGATAACCGTTCGAAAGGAAGTCTCCATGGACGTCATCTCCGTCATCCGCACCAAGCGGGACCGCGGTGAGCTGACCGCCGATCAGATCGACTGGGTCATCGGCGCCTACACCCGCGGCGAGGTCGCCCACGAGCAGATGTCGGCCCTGGCCATGGCGATCTTCCTCAACGGCATGAACCGCACGGAGATCGCCCGCTGGACCGCCGCGATGATCAACTCCGGTGAGCGGATGGACTTCTCCTCACTGACCCGCCCCACCGCCGACAAGCACTCCACCGGCGGCGTCGGCGACAAGATCACTCTGCCGCTCGCCCCGCTCGTCGCCGCCTGCGGCGCCGCCGTCCCGCAGCTCTCCGGACGCGGCCTGGGCCACACCGGCGGCACCCTCGACAAGCTGGAGGCCATCCCCGGCTGGCGCGCCCAGCTCTCCAACCCCGAGATGCTGGACGTGCTGCGCGACGTCGGCTCCGTCATCTGCGCCGCCGGTGACGGGCTCGCCCCCGCCGACAAGAAGCTCTACGCGCTGCGCGATGTCACCGGCACCGTCGAGGCGATCCCGCTCATCGCCTCCTCGATCATGTCCAAGAAGATCGCCGAGGGCACCGGCTCCCTCGTCCTGGACGTCAAGGTCGGCTCCGGCGCGTTCATGAAGAACCTCGACGACGCCCGCGAACTCGCCGCCACCATGGTCGAGTTGGGCACCGACCACGGCGTCCGCACCACCGCCCTCCTCACCGACATGGCCACCCCGCTCGGCCTCACCGCGGGCAACGCCCTGGAGGTCCGCGAATCCGTCGAGGTGCTGGCGGGCGGCGGCCCCCGCGACGTCGTCGACCTCACCCTGGCGCTCGCCCGGGAGATGCTGGACGCGGCCGGACTGCCCGACGCCGACCCGGCCAAGGCGCTCGCCGACGGCTCCGCCATGGACCACTGGCGCCGCATGATCCTCGCCCAGGGCGGCGACCCGGACGCGCCGCTGCCCGTCGCCCACGAGCAGCACACCGTCACCGCCACCTCCACCGGCATCCTCACCGAACTGGACGCCTACGCCGTCGGGCTCGCCGCCTGGCGGCTGGGCGCGGGCCGGGCCCGCAAGGAGGACCCGGTGCAGGCCGGTGCCGGGGTCGAGATCCACGCCAAGCCGGGCGACTTCGTCGCCGCCGGACAGCCGCTGCTCACCCTGCACACCGACACCCCCGAGAAGCTGCCCTACGCCCTCGAAGCCCTCGACGACCAGGTCGTCGTCGGCCCCGCCGACACCACCTTCGCGGCCACGCCGGTGGTACTGGAACGGATCGGCTGAGGCGGAGCGGGCGGGCCCGGAGGCGCGGACGGTCGGCGCCCCCGGGCCCGCTTCGCGCCCCGGGCCCGCCCGCGGGATCGCTCAGCGCTCAGCAGTGCACCCGGGGCGGCAACCCCCGCCCGTCCGCGGGCCGGTCCCGGTACGTCTCCGTCACGAACTCCAGGAACGCCCGGACGTCGCGCGCGTTCGACGGGGCGCCCAGCGACACCCGCACCGCACCGCCGAACGGCAACCCCAGCGCCCGTACGTAGTCGTCGACCGTGTCCGCACCGCGGTGGCCCGCCGCCTCCAGCGCGGCACGGGGTATCCCGAAGGCGGACTCGCCCGCGCCCGGGTTGCAGAAACAGCCGGTACGGAGCGAGATGCCGCGGGCGGCGCTGTCCCGGGCGACGGCCCGCTCGTCGAGGACCGTGCCGTCCGGGGCGAGCAGATGCAGGGCGACGGTGCCGCCCCGCATCAGGGTGGTCTCCGGCCCGAACAACCGCACCATCGGCGCGCCGTTGCCGTGCCGCAGCGCCCGCAGTCCGTCCAGGAGGCGGGCGGTGAGCGCCGTGACATGGTCGTGGACCGCGTCGATCCCGACGGCTTCCAGCCACTCCAGGCCGGTGGCGATGTCCGGGATGCTGAGGTAGTTGAGGGTGCCGTCCTCGAAGGCGCTCTCGTCGTCGGTCATCCGGTGCCAGCCGCCCCGGGCGCTGGCGACCTGGACCGTACCGCCGGAGAACCACGGCCGCCGCAGCGCCGCCAGCGACTCCCGCCGGGCGACGAGCGCGCCGAGCCCGGTCGGATAGCCGAAGACCTTGTACCAGCTCAGCGCCACGAAGTCGGGGTGCACCCGGCTCAGGTCGAGGCGGTTGGTCGGCAGATGGGCGGCGGCGTCCAGTAGCACCCGCCAGCCGCGCCCGCGCGCCCGCCCGATCCAGTCGAGCGGATGCCGTACGCCGGTGAAATTGCTCTGCGCCGGATAGGCGAACAGCCGGGGCGCGCCGTCCGCGTCCGCCTCGCCGAGCGCGCGGTCCACCTCCGCCTCGGACATCCGCAACTCCCGCCCGGCGAACGGGATGTACCGAACGGAGGCGCCGCCCGCGGTGGCGAACGACCGCAGCCCGACGACGGAGTTGTGGTTGTCCAGCGTCAGCGTCAGCCGCCCGCCGGGCGCGAACGGGAACGCCTCGCCGACCAGACGGCAGGCGCCGGTGGCGTTGGCGGTGAAGACGACGGCGTACTCGGCGGGATCGGCCCGCAGATACCGCAGCACCGCCGCGCGGGCCCGCTCCACCAGCGCGGTGGAGGCGGCGGAGGCGGGGCTGACGGAGTGCGGGTTGCCGAAGCAGCCGCCGGTGATCCGCTCGGCGTGCTCCCGCAGTCTGCTGCGGGCCGGGAGCCCGGCGCCCGCGTGGTCGAGATAGAGGTGGCCCTGCTCGTCGAGGTACCCGAATTCGGTGGCGCGCAGTGCGTCGAGGCCCTGTGCGGGGGGTGCAGAGAGGGCAATGGCATCGGACATGATCTCTCTTCGAACGAAAAATGGCAGGAAGGGGCGGAGCGCCCGGATCCACGGGTTTGCGCCCGCTTCCAAAGTACGCCCGTTCATGGCTCAACAACCCTTCACAGAAGGGGAATTAGGGGTCATCCCGGAGAGATTTGGGGGTCGCGCCCGAACGCCCCCGACACACCGGCGCCCGACCGCCGGAACCGGAACCCCACCCGTCGCCGGAGACCACCGCCGCCCGTCCGCCGCCCCTGCCGCCCGCCGCGCCGAAAATGCCGGAACGTATCGGCTGACCTGCGGTTTCCCGTTCGGGTGAAGGGTGTCTGTGGACGAGGCGAGGCCCGGTTCGGCATGCTGGGATCGGTGACGTACCGATAGAGGAGACCGCCATGAGCGCACTCACCGTCGACCACACTCCGGACCATGATCGCGAGTGGGACGACACCGTCCGTATCTGGGAACAGACGGACGCACCGGAGGGCTGCAAGGTGGAGATCATCGAGGGGATCGTCACCGTGTCACCGCCGCCGGACGGCATGCACAACGCCATCGCAGATGAGCTGGCCGAGAGCCTGTACGCGGGCAAGCCCAAGGAATGGGGGATCTACCAGACGCTCGGCGTCGCCGTGCCGTCGCGGCGGGGGATGTACGTCCCGGACCTGGTCATCGCGCCGAAACAACTGGTCAGGAACGATTCGGGGGGCTGCCTTCCGGCTGCCGCATGTGAACTCCTCGTAGAGATCACCTCCCGGTCGAATGCGGCACACGACCGGATCAGCAAGGCCGCAGGCTATGCGCGGGCGGGTGCTCCGCTCTACCTGCTCATCGACAGGTGGGCTCCGGCCGGGCCGACCATCACGCTCTTCGGCGAACCGAAGAACGAGGTCTACCGCACCCTGAGCATGGTCAAGTTCGGGGAACCGCTCGACCTGCCGGAGCCGTTCGGCCTCACCCTCGACACCTCCAGCTTTCTGCCCGACTGATCCGCCCCATGACGAAGGGCCCGCCCCACCAGGACAGGTGGTGGGGCGGGCCCTCCGGGTTCAGGGGGCGGTTACGCGGCCTTCTGGAGGCGCAGGATCCGCTGTTCGGCCAGGGCTTTGCGGGTGGCGTAGAGGGTGATCGAGGCGGCGGCGACCATCGCCAGCAGCCCGAGGACGACGGTGCCGTCCCAGCCCGCCGCGTGGAAGGCGACCGCGCCGAGCGCACCGCCGACGCTGCTGCCCGCGTAGTACGCGCACTGGTACAGCGCGGACGCCTGGGCGCGGGCCGTCCTGGCGGCGCGGCTGACCGAGGACGAGGCGACCGCGTGCCCGGCGAAGAAACCGGCGGTGATCAGGATCAGCCCGGCCAGCACCCCGGCGACCGCGTCGGAGAGGGTCAGCAGCAGCCCGGTCGCCGTCGTGCCGACCGCCAGGTAGAGCGCACCGCGGCGGCCCATCCGGCCGACCAGCTTGCCCGCCGCCGCGGAGGAGACCGTACCGACCAGGTAGACCAGGAAGATCGAACCGACGATGCCCTGCGGCAGGTTGAAGGGTTCGGAGACCAGGCGGTAGCCGATCACCGTGTAGACCGCGCCGAAGACCGTCATGAAGAGCGCGCCGATGCCGTACAGCCGCCGCAGCAGCGGGTCGGCGAGGTGGGTGCCGAGGGTACGGGCGAGGGCGCGCGGGCCGACCGCGCGGGGCGCGAAGTGGCGGGCGCGGGGCACCAGCACCCGGAAGACCACCGCGCAGACCACGGCCATCAGCCCGACCGCGGCGAGCGCCGCCCGCCAGCCCCACGCCTGGGCGACCCAGCCGGTGACGATCCGGCCGGACATCCCGCCGATGCTGTTGCCCGCCACGAACAGCCCGATCGCACCGACCAGCGCCCGCGGACGGACCTCCTCCGCGAGGAACGCCATCGCCGACGCGGGCAACCCCGCCAGCGCCACGCCCTGTGCGACACGGAGCACGATCAGCCAGCCCAGCGAGGGGGCGAACGGGACGAGCAGGGCGAGCAGCGCGGCGACGGTCAGCGAGGCGGTCATCATCGTGCGGCGGCCGAAGCGCTCGGAGACCGCGCTGAGCGGGATCACCGCGAGGGCCAGTCCGAAGGTGGCGCCGGAGACCGTCCAGCTCGCCTGGTCCGGCGAGACGTGCAGGGACGCGGAGATCGCGGGGAGCAGCGCCTGCGTCGAGTACAGCAGTGCGAAGGTGGCGAGCCCCGCGGCGAAGAGGGCGAAGCTCATCCGGCGGTAGCCGGGGCCGCCCGGGTGCAGCTTGGCCGCGTCGGGGTCGACGGCGGCGGCCACGGAGGAGGAGTCGGGGGACGGCAGGGGAGAGGCGACCGCACGGGTGGTGGCGGTCGCCCCGGTATCAGCGGGAGGCATGGTGCGAACGTAGGCCGTCCGCGTTTTATGCGTCCAATGCATGGAAACGCCATAATCGATGTGATGACGTATGACAGCAGCTCAGCGAGGGCTGTGTCACCGCTTCGCAACAGAAAAGACATGCTGGGCGGGCGGCGGAAGGAGGCCGGACGGTGGCGAAGGAGCAGGCACGGGGGCGGACCGGGGGAGCGGGCGCCGGGTCCGGGCGGACGTCCGGCGCGGCACACCGGGCCACCGGGCGGCGGGCCCCGGGCCGTCCGTCCGACGGCGGATCCCGGGCCGCCGCCCCGACCGCCGGTGCGCCCGGCGCCTCCCGCGTCCCCGCCGAGGCGCCCGACGGCGTCGACGTCGGCGACGGCTCGTGGGCCCTCGCGCTCGCGCCCCGCCTCGCGCAGTTCACCGCGGTCGCCCGGTACGAGCACGTCACCCGCGCCGCACAGGAGCTGGGGATGCCGCAGCCGACGCTCAGCCGGGCGCTGGTGCGGCTGGAGGACGAGTTGGGCGTCGCGCTCTTCGCCCGCCACGGGCGCACCCTCTCGCTCACCCCGGCGGGCCGCGCCTTCCGCGACCAGGCGGAGAAGACGCTCGCCGATCTGGACCGCGCCACCGAGGACGTCCGCGCCGACGCCGACCCCGCCGCCGGAAAGGTCGCCTTCGGCTTCCTCCACACCCTCGGCTCCGAGACCGTCCCCGGGCTGCTGCGCACCTTCCGCGCCGACCACCCCCGGGTCCGCTTCCAGCTCGTCCAGAACCACGGCGAGGCGATGATCGAGCGGCTGCGCGTGGGCGACCTCGACCTCTGTCTGACCTCGCCGGTGCCCGACTACCCGGACCTCGTCGCCCGCCGCCTCGACGAACAGAAGCTGCGGCTCGTCGTCCCCGACGACCACCCGCTCGCCGTCCGCAAGCGGATCCGGCTGGCCGAGGCGGCGAACGAACTCTTCGTCACCCTGGAGCCGGGCTACGGGCTGCGCCGGATCACCGACGCGCTCTGCGCCGAGGCGGGGTTCGCGCCGCGGATCGCGTTCGAGGGGGAGGAGGCGGAGACGCTGCGCGGGCTGGTCGCCGCCGGGCTCGGGGTGGCGCTGCTGCCGCCGCCCGCGGTGCCCCGCCCCGGCGTCGCCGAGCTGACCGTCACCGCGCCCCGGGCGGTCCGCGAGATCGGCGTCGCCTGGCTCGACGGCCATCCGGACACCCCGCCGGTCGCCGCCTTCAAGAAGTTCCTGCTCAGCCGCCGCGGACTGCTGCTGCGGTGACCCGCCGACCCTCCTGAGAACGGGAAGAGTCGGGGCGTCCGGCCGCTACCGCCGCAGCGACGCCCCGAACCCGGCGGCCAGCGGCATCCGCAGCCCCAGCGGCGGCGGCGCGGCCATCGCGTCCTGCA
Organism: Streptomyces catenulae; assembly: GCF_000718015.1. Lineage (GTDB taxonomy): Bacteria > Actinomycetota > Actinomycetes > Streptomycetales > Streptomycetaceae > Streptomyces > Streptomyces catenulae. The sequence continues at coordinate 63,948 of NZ_JODY01000018.1, forward strand.
CCGGGCGGGCGAAGTCCTGCGCGAAGAGCGCGCCGAGCAGGAAGTCGACGGCCAGCGCATGGACCTCGGAACGGTGCTGGAGCAGCGCATGGCCGTCGGAGTGCACCTCGAACCGGCAGGTGTCCCGATTGATCTTCTTGGCCCGCTCGGCGTACCGGTACGACAGCTCGGGATCGGTGCGGCGGTCGTTCGTGCCGTGGACCAACAGGACGTGACGGCCCACGAGTTGCTTGACCGGATCGGCCGCCCGGCGCGCCGGACCGTCCCCGGGCGCCTCCGCCTCGGACGCCTCCGCGCCCTCCGGACCGGTCCCGTCCGCGGCGTCCGCGGAGCCGCCGTCCGCGTCCGGTTCCGGGAACCACGGCGCCAGCCCCAGCACCGCGCCGACGGCCGGATGGCCCGCCGCGTGCAGCGCCGCCCGCGCCCCCATCCCCGCGCCGACCAGGCAGACGGGCACGTCACCGTAGCGGCGGACGACCTCCGCCACCGCCCAGGCGGCGTCCCGCGCCGGATCCGCCGCGCCGCCGTTCCAGCCGCGGTGGCGGTAGCGCACCACATGGGCGGTGAGCCCCTCGGCGCGCCCCGCGCGGGCCAGCCGCCCGGCGAGCGGCCGGACCGCGAGCGCCGACAGCGGCGACGGACGTCCCGTGCCGTCCGGGGAGCCGTCCGGCAGTAACAGCGCCACCCCGCTCACCGAACGCCCGGACCTGCCCGCACCGCTGCGCAGCGCGGCGCGGGCCCCCTCGTCACCGGACGCTCCCAGCGGTTTTCCCAGCCGGGCGTCGCGCGCCGGCAGTGCTTGCTGAGCCATGACCAGAACGATGGCAGATCGTGGCGAGGGGGCCACCCCGCAGATGGGTCACCGTTCCGTATCGTTCGGTGAGTTCTACGCGCGTAGGCGCTACAGTGCCGCAATGACGAGCGAGACCAGCACCCTCCCGACCAGTGACCAGATCCGGCGCGCACCGAAGGTGCTGCTCCACGATCACCTCGACGGCGGACTGCGCCCCGGCACCATCGTCGAACTCGCCCACGCCCGCGGCTACGCCGGACTGCCCGAGAGCGACCCGGAGAAACTCGGCACCTGGTTCCGCGAGGCGGCCGACTCCGGTTCGCTGGAGCGTTATCTGGAGACCTTCGCGCACACCTGCGCCGTCATGCAGACCCGCGAGGCGCTGACCCGGGTCGCCGCCGAGTGCGCCGAGGACCTCGCCGCCGACGGCGTCGTCTACGCCGAGATCCGCTACGCCCCCGAGCAGCACCTGGAGGGCGGGCTCAGCCTCGAAGAGGTCGTCGAGGCGGTCAACGACGGCTTCCGCGAGGGCGAACGGCGGGCCCGCGCGGCCGGTCACCGCATCCGCGTCGGCGCGCTCCTCACCGCGATGCGGCACGCCGCCCGCGCCCTGGAGATCGCCGAACTCGCCAACCGCTACCGCGATCTGGGCGTCGTCGGCTTCGACATCGCGGGCGCCGAGGCGGGCTACCCGCCCACCCGCCACCTCGACGCCTTCGAGTACCTCAAGCGCGAGAACAACCACTTCACCATCCACGCGGGCGAGGCGTTCGGGCTGCCGTCGATCTGGCAGGCGCTCCAGTGGTGCGGCGCCGACCGGCTCGGCCACGGCGTGCGGATCATCGACGACATCCAGGTCGGCGACGACGGCACCATCACCCTGGGCCGACTCGCCTCGTACGTCCGCGACAAGCGCATCCCGCTGGAGATGTGCCCCAGCTCCAACCTCCAGACCGGCGCCGCCCCTTCGTACGCGGAGCACCCGATCGGGCTGCTGCGGCGGCTGCAGTTCCGGCTCACCGTCAACACCGACAACCGGCTGATGAGCGGCACCACCATGTCCCGGGAGTTCGAGCACCTGGTGCGGACGTTCCGCTACACCCTCGACGACATGCAGTGGTTCACGGTCAATGCGATGAAATCAGCATTCATTCCTTTCGATGAACGTCTCGCCATGATCAACGACGTCATCAAGCCGGGCTACGCGGAGCTGCGCGCGGAGTGGCTCTTCCCGAAGGCGGCGCCAACTTCCGTCTGAGACACGGCTTCTGAGGCGGCGTGAGCCACCGGACGGGGGAGCGGGCGAGGCGGCCGGGGCGGTGCGCACCGGCCGTTTCCGCGTCCCCGGGGATGTTTGCGGCACCACGGGTGGCTCACTACGTTGCGTTGCCGGTCGACTCCTCCCCTCCTCACAAGGACGTAATCGCGATGAAGCAGGCAACCCTCAAGACGCTCGGCACCGCCCTCCTCGGCATGGCCTTCACCGCCACCGCCGCGGGCTCCGCCTCCGCGATCGACGTCGGTCAGCTCGGCGGCGCGCTCCACAAGCTGCCCGTGAAGCAGACGGCCGACACCGTCTCCGGCGTCTCCAAGAGCGCCCGCTCGGCCACCGGCGACATCCGGACCGCCCCCAACGCCAAGGGCAACCACCTCCTGGGCGGCCTGCCCACCGCCGCCCTCGGCAAGGCGCTCCCCCTCGGCGGCTGATCCCGGCCCACGCCGCCCGTGCCCCGGTCCGTCACCCCCGTACGGACCGGGGCACCGCCGTGTCAGGGCCCGGGCGGCGCGGCTCACCAGGCGGAGGCCGCGCCCTGCGACTCGGACGGCAGCAGCAGCCACAGCGCCAGATAGACGAGGAACTGGGGGCCGGGGAGCAGACAGGAGAGGACGAAGATCACGCGCATCGTCGTCGGCGTCGTACCGAAGCGACGGGCCAGGCCCGCGCAGACTCCGGCGATCATGCGGTTGTTGCGGGGGCGGACCAGTGCGGCGGCCATGAGGGCTACTCCTTCTCGACGGTGCGGGGCGATCGCCCCGACATCTCAAAGGTAGGTACGCGACGCGGAGAGGACATCAGCCTTCGGAAGGGGGCCGACCCTGGTGATTTTCGGGGTCGGACCCCTGAGATCCTCCGCCCGGCGGCGGAGCCGCGCCCGGGCCCGCGGGACGACGGCGAGATGCGCCAGCGCCAGCCCCAGGACGTTCAGCAGCAGCGTGTCGATGTCCGCCACCCGGCCCGGCACCGACCCCTGCAACCCCTGGAGAATCAGCGCCAGCAGCCCGCCCGCACCCACCGTACGCAGCAGCGACAGCACCGGGGAAACGTTCAGGCGGCCCCCGGCGAGCGGCAGCAGCACACCCAGCGGCGCCAGCATCAGCAGCGGGACGCCGATCCCGCACAGCGCCGCCCACGGGCCGCGGGCCAGCGCGGCACCGATCGTCGCCAGCGGTTCGAGATTGGCCTCCGGGACCCAGGGCACCTTCCGGGGCCACAGCATCAGACGGCCGACGACCAGCAGATGCACCACGAGGAGGAGCCGTCCGGTGGCGCGCATACGGAAGGTGGCGAAAACGCCGGGGCCAGGCTGCACACAGCCCAGGACGCCGCGAACGGCGGCCGCGGTTCCGCCCGCATCCACCCGAGTCGGGCAAGGTGGCCGGAATCCCACCCCTCCCGCGCTACGGCACGATCGGCGTCTCCTCGACCGTGTCCCGCCCGGCGTCCGGATGGGCCCGGACATCCGCCGTACAGGCGTAGCGGTGCGGCTCGCTGTCGTCCGGCCCGCCGAGCACCGCCGCCCGGTGGTGGCCGAGCACCCGGGAGTCCCCGAAGGTGCAGGCGAGCTGGGCCAGCGCGAAGGACGGCAGGGCGTCCGGCGGAACGCTCAGCCGCAGGGTGTCCCGGGGATCGCCCGGCCGCGCCGGGGCGATCGTCAGATCCTCCGGCACGGCGGACGCGAAACCGGCCTCCTCCTCCCGCGCGGACGGCGGACGCCGCAACTCCCCGAGCAGCACCCGCGCCGCCCGCAGCTGCGCCGCCGCGGCGGGCCGCTCCGCGGTGTGCGCCACCGTACGGGTCACCGGGACCAGCGTCCCGCTGCACACCAGATACACCGTGGCCGGTATCCGACCGGGCGCCCGCGCCGCCGCGCCCGGCTCCCGCACCTCACAGCTGATCCGCGACGGCGCCCCACCGGCGTCCACCGGCACCGTCGTCCCGCGCACCCCGCAACCGGCCAGCGCCAGGGCCGCGACGGCGCCCAGCGCACCGGCCGCGGCACGCCGCAGCCGTCCGTTCCGGCTCACCGACCGCCCTCCGCGTCGCCGCCGCCGTCCGCACGGGAGGCGCCGCCGTCCTCCGCGCGCTCCTCACCGGTCAGCCGGGAGGCGTCCATCGGCAGCCGCAGCGTGAAGACCGCACCGCCCTCGGGGAGATTGGCCGCGGTGATCTCGCCGCCGTGGATGTGCGCGTTCTCCAGGGCGATCGACAGCCCCAGACCGCTGCCGTCGGAGCGCGGGCGGGAGGCGCTCGCCTTGTAGAAGCGGTCGAAGACGTGCGGCAGGACCTCCTCGGGGATGCCCGGCCCGTGGTCGCGCACCCGGATGAGCAGGGTGCCACCGGGCGCCGGGCCGTCCGCCGCCTCCGCACCGGACGGCGCCGCGCTGCTGCCCGTGCGGACCGCGCCGGGCGGACACCGGTGCTCGGTCCCCGCGGCGTCCTCCGTACGGATCGACACCCGCACCGGCGAACCGCCGTGCTTGAGGGCGTTGCCGATGAGGTTGGCGAGGACGACGTCGAGGCGGCGCGGGTCGAGGCGGGCGACGATGCCGCGGTCGGCGTCCAGCTCCACCGCGTCCAGCCACGCCCGCGCGTCGATGCACGCCGTCACCTGGTCCGCGACATCGACGTCGTCCAGCACCAGCCGGGCGGTGCCCGCGTCGAAACGGGTCACCTCCATCAGGTTCTCCACCAGGTCGTTCAGCCGCCGGGTCTCGCTGACCACCAGCCGCACCGCGGGCTCGATCATCGGGTCCAGGGAGTCGGCCTCCTCCTCCAGGACCTCCGAGACCGCGGTGATCGCCGTCAGCGGCGTCCGCAGCTCGTGCGACATGTCCGCGACGAACCGCCGCGACGCCGCCTCCCGCGCGCTCAGCTCCTCCACCCGCTGCTCGACCTGCTCCGCCGTACGGTTGAACGTCCGCGAAAGGTCGGCCAGTTCATCGGTGCCGGTCACCCGCAGCCGGGTCTCCAGCCGCCCCTCGCCCAGCTGCCGCGCCGCATGACCGAGCCGCTGCACCGGACGGAGCACCATCGTCGCCGCCGCCTGCGCCAGCAGCGCCGAGCCGACCAGCGCCAGCGCCGTCGCGATCCCCAGCGACCAGGCCAGCGAGTTGAGGTCCTGCCGCTCCGTCGCCAGCGACTTCATCAGATAACCGGTCGGCCCGCCGCCGGTCACCTTCGCCCCGGCGACCAGATACGGCACGTCCCCGACTTCCTTGCGCTGCCAGTACAGATGGTGCGAGAAGCGGTTGGCGTCGTCGACCGGACGCGCGGTGTCCACCGCCGTCCGCAGCGACCGCGGCACGCTCTGCGGCGTCAGCAGCTTCCGGTCGGTGGCGGCCACACACTCCTTGCCCTCGGAGTCCGTGCCGATCAGCAACACCGCGTAGTTCTGCGGCCCGCCCGCCATCTGCTGCGCCGCGTCCTGCAACTCCCCGCACCGCGGCTGCACCGGCAGCGCCCCGGCCCGCTCACCCAGCGCCGTACGGAAGTCCTTGAGCACCGCGTTCTGGGTGCGCTCCAGCACGGTGTTGCGGTTGAGCCAGTACGCGATCCCGGACGCGGAGACCGCCGCCGTCAGCGCGACCAGCGCGAAGACGAACACCAGCCGCATCCGCAGGCTCGTCCACCGCAGCAGCCCCGCCGCCCGGCGCCGGAACCGCGGCAGCCGCCCGGCGCGGTCGTCCGCCCCGGGGGAGCCGTCCGTCACTGCGGGGTGTCCAGCCGGTAGCCGACCCCGCGGACCGTACGGATCAGCGTCGGCGACGACGGGACGTCCTCGACCTTGGCGCGCAGCCGCTGCACACAGGCGTCCACCAGCCGCGAGTCACCCAGATAGTCGTGCTCCCACACCAGCCGCAGCAGCTGCTGGCGGGAGAGCGCCTGACCGGGGCGGCGGCTCAGCTCCAGCAGCAGCCGCAGCTCGGTCGGGGTCAGCTGGAGGTCCTCGCCGTTCTTGGTGACCGTCATCGCCGAACGGTCGATCATCAGCGAACCGAAGGTCGCCGAGTCGTTGGACTCCCGCTCCCCGCGGCGCAGCACGGCCCGGATCCGGGCGTCCAGCACCCGGCCCTGCACGGGCTTGACCACATAGTCGTCCGCCCCCGACTCCAGACCCACCACGACGTCGATGTCGTCGTTGCGCGCGGTCAGCAGAATGATGGGCAGTTGGTCCGTACGCCTGATCCGCCGGCACACCTCGAAACCGTCGATGCCCGGCAGCATCACATCCAGCACGATCAGATCCGGCCGCTGCTCGCGCAGCAGCTGGAGGCCGTCCTCGCCCGACGCCGCGGTCACCACACGGTGACCTTGGCGCGACAGGGAGAGTTCGAGAGCCGTGCGGATGGCGTCGTCGTCCTCGATCAGCAACAGGAAAGGCACGCCCGCCATTCTGGCCCATGGCCCCCCGCCGCATCGACCGACCGGTGGCGTGGAACACCGACCTGTTCCCCGGGCGCCGCGGACCGCTCCACGAAGGGCCCAAAAGACCCCCCGAGGCACATCTCCCACCGCTGTGACGTGCACATCGAGCATGTCGCGGACCCCTGTGACACGGCTGTGACAGTCGACGGACAACGCGATGAAACTGGGTTGGCAGGGTTCTTGGCACCGGGAGGGACACCGACCGGGACAGTCCGACGAACCAGGCTCTACCGACGGGGGGCGCGAGATGAACACCAAGCACGCCAAGAGCACCAGCGCGGTGGTCACGCGTCTCCACGACGTCGCACGGGCCTCCGAGAAGTCCGGTGCTGCGGGAGGGCGGGGGTGCTTCCGCGGCACCGGACGGCAGCGGCAGCCGTACCGGATCGCCGTCGACGCCACGGTGAACGGCCCGGCACCCGCCGAAACGGCCCCGGAGCCCACCGGGACCACGGCGCCCGCGGCGACCACTGCGTCCGCCGCCTCCGACGCCGACTTCACCGCCTACGTGCAGGAGCGCCGCGCCGCGCTCTACGCCACCGCCTACCACCTGACCGGCGACCGCTACGAGGCCGAGGACCTGCTGCAGAGCGCACTGTTCTCGACCTACCGCGCCTGGGACCGGATCAGCGACAAGGCGGCGCTCGGCGGCTATCTGCGGCGCACCATGACGAACCTGCACATCAGCGCGTGGCGCCGCCGCAAGCTGAACGAATACCCCACCGAGGAACTGCCGGAGACGGCGGGCGACGTGGACGCGATGCGCGGCACGGAACTGCGTGCGGTGCTCTGGCAGGCGCTGGCCCGGCTCCCCGAGCCGCAGCGCACGATGCTGGTCCTGCGCTACTACGAGGGCCGCACCGACCCGGAGATCGCGGACATCCTCAACATCAGTGTCGGCACGGTCAAGTCCAGCATCTGGCGCTCGCTGCGCCGGCTGCGGGAGGACGAGGTCCTCAGCTTCGGCCGTGACGAGGAGGAGTCCTTCGGCGAGCTGGTGGCCTGAAGGACGGGGAGAAGCCCGAGGGGAGAAGGGGCTGCGGACACGTCCCGGAAACGGGGGATACGGGGGAAACCGGCCCGAGCGGAGCACTCCGCGACGGCCGGACGTACCCGGGACGCGTCCGCGAACAAGGGGAAAACGGGGGAAACACGGGGGAATACGGGGGAGCACGGGGGAAGACGGAGCGGGTTCGGACTGCCGGGGGGGCTGTCCGAACCCGCTCCGTCGTTCCGTGCCCGGCGCCGGTCGGCCCCGACGGGCAGGACCTCTAGGTGACAGGGCCCCTAGGTGGCATAGGCGACAGAAGCCCTTACCGTCCCGCTCCCGCCCCCGCCTACACCTCGACCGTCGGCTCGCACCGGACCGGGAACGTCACGGAGTTGGCGATGAAGCACTTGCGGTGGGCCTCCTCGTGGAGGGCGAGCGCCCGCTCGCGCACGGCCGCCGACGCCACCCGCACCCGCGGGCGCAGCACCGCCTCCGTGAACGCGCCGCCCCCGGCGCCGTCCTCCGTCATCGTGGCGCCGGAGAGATCCTCGTAGCCGGTGACCGCCACCCCGTTCAGGGAGCAGAGCGCCAGATAGGTCAGCATGTGGCACTGCGCCAGCGAGGCGAGCAGCAGCTGTTCCGGGTTCCACGCCTCGGCGGAGCCCAGGAACGCCGGATCGGCGGTGCCGAGGAGCGGCGGCGGGCCCTCGGAACTCACCTCGTGCCCGCGGTCGTAGTCGCGGTAGCCGCTGGTGCCCGTCCCCAGATCGCCGGTCCAGACGACGCGGGTGCGGTAGGTGTGTTCCCTGGCCTTCGGCATAACGTCCTCCTGAGACGCCGTACACGGTCCGGCCGCCGGATCCGGCCGCCGGGGCTCAGGAGCCTACGTGCGTCACTTCCGGCCCGCCGCCCGGACAGGACAGACCCGCGCCCTCCGGGGAATCCGCCGCCCCGGGCACCGCACCGCCCGGCTCCGCCGCCCGCGCCGCCGCTATCCGGGCCAGCGCCTCGGGCCGGGCGCACGGATGGGCGCCGAGCGCCGTCTGCCGCGCCACCACGGAGCGTTCGCTGCGCAGCAGCCGCAGCCCGCGGCGTATCAGGTACGGCACCGGCTTACGGCTCTCGCGCACATCGCGCAGCAGCCGTCGGCGGAAGGTGGTGGTGGGCCGTCCGCGCAGACAGAGCGCGTCGGCGAGCAGCCCGGCGGCCCGGCAGCGGTCGATCACCTCGGCGGCGAAGATGCCCTCCGCGACGAAGAGCGCGGCGCCGTCCAGCGTGACGTCCGCGGCGCCGGTGCGGGCGCTGGCCCCGATGTCGTAGACCGGGACGGCCGCGCGGCCCTCGTGGCAGAGCGCGGTGACGGCGGCGACCGCGGCGTCCGCGTCCCAGGAGAGCGGGGAGTCCCAGTCCGCGCCGCCGCCGTCGGGCAGCTGCGGCAGCGTCGGGTCGGTGCCCTCCTTGTAGAAGTCGTCGAGCCGGAGCACCGGCAGGCCCGTACGGGCGGCGAGGGAGGACTTGCCGGACCCGGAGGGACCGGTCAGCAGCAGGACGCGGGCGGCGGGGCGCCGGGCGGCGGACGGAAAGCTCACGGGAGCCCATTCTCCGGTATGAGGCCCGCCGGGCCACCCCCTGGGGCGGAACCGATGGTGTCGTGCCTGGTCCGGGCGGCGCGCCGTCGTGGCGGGCCGGGCGGCTGCCCCGCCGCCCCGCCGTGAACTGGAACGACCGGCGGCCCATCAACTACGCTGTGCGGTCAAACGATTACCAATGGTTCCCTCTCCCGTGGAAGGTTCCCCGTCGGGCGCCTTCCCCCACAGGCAGGTGGCAGCGCATGGCCTCACACGCACGTCCCAAGCCCGCTCGGCTCCCCCGTACGCTCCTGCGGGCCTCGCTCGCGGTCTCCGCGGCCGGGGCCGCGCTCGTGGCGGGCGGCGGCGCGGCGAACGCGGCGCCGGTGACGTCCACCGACACCGGCGCCACCGCCTCCGCGCTCACCGGCGCGCTGACCAACTCCCTGGCCGGGGCCACCGGACCGGTCAAGAGCCTCCAGCTCGACCCGCTGGCCAACACCTCCGTCGACCCGCTCGCCAACGCCGTCGGCACCCAGATCGCCGACTTCAAGCCGGTCGGCACCCAGCTGGCGACCGACCCGCTCACCAAGGGCGGCGCCCTCCAGGACCTGCCGCTGGTCGGCCCGGTCACCCGCCTCCTGCCGTAGAGCCGGGTTCGAACGCCGAACGGGCCCCGATCCGCGGAGGATCGGGGCCCGTACCGTGCCGGGAGGCCGCCGGGTGTCAGACGCCCATCGGGTGCCACACCGTCTTCGTCTCCAGGAAGGAGAGGAGACGGCCGGTGCCGGGGTCGGCCGACCAGTCGACCGGCGCCGGGCGGCGCACCCGCTTGAGGTTGTCCGCCGCCGCGGCCTCCAGCTCCGCCGCCGACTCCGCGTCCGCGCCCGCCAGATCGAGGGCGTTGACGTCCTGATGGGCGGCGAGCGGCGCGCCCAGCTCCGCGGTCCGGCCGGAGAGCAGGTTGACCACCCCGTCGGGCAGATCCGAGGTGGCCAGCGCCTCGGCCAGCGACAGCGCGGGCAGCGGCGCCCGCTCCGACGCCACCGCGACCACGGTGTTGCCGGTGACGATCGCCGGGGCGATGACCGACACCAGGCCCAGGAGCGACGACTCCTGCGGCGCCAGCACCGCGACCACACCGGTCGGCTCGGGCGACGACAGATTGAAGTACGGGCCCGCCACCGGGTTCGCGCTGCCGGCGATCTGGGCGACCTTGTCGGACCAGCCCGCGTACCAGACCCAGCGGTCCACGGCCGCGTCCACCTGCGCGGCGGCCTCGGCCTCCGGCAGCCCCTCGGCCGCCGCGACCTCCGCCGTGAACTGCGCCCGGCGGCCCTGAAGCATCTCCGCGACGCGGTAGAGGATCTGCCCGCGGTTGTACGCCGTCGCGCCCGACCAGCCGCCGAACGCCTTACGGGCCGCGACGACCGCGTCCCGCGCGTCCTTGCGGGACGCCAGCGGCGCGTGGGCCAGCCAGTTGCCCTCGGAGTCGGTCACCTCGTACACCCGCCCGCTCTCGGACCGGGGGAACTTCCCCCCGACGTACAGCTTGTAGGTCTTGAAGACGGAGAGTCGGTCAGCCATGGTGCTCGCCCTTCGGGGTCGACGGGGTCAGGTACGCCGCCAGACCGTGGCGGCCGCCCTCGCGGCCGTGGCCGGACTCCTTGTAGCCGCCGAACGGCGACGTCGGGTCGAACTTGTTGAAGGTGTTCGACCAGACCACCCCGGCGCGCAGCTTGTTCGCCATCCACAGCATCCGCGAACCCTTCTCCGTCCAGATACCGGCGGAGAGTCCGTACGGCGTGTTGTTGGCCTTGGCGACGGCCTCCTCCGGCGTACGGAACGTCAGCACCGACAGCACCGGGCCGAAGATCTCCTCGCGGGCGATCCGGTGTGCCTGGGTGACGCCGGTGAAGAGCGTCGGGGCGAACCAGTAGCCGGACTCGGGGAGCGCGCACTCCGGGGACCAGCGCTCGGCGCCCTCGGCCTCACCGGCGTCGGCGAGCGCGGTGATCCGGGCCAGCTGCTCGGCGGAGTTGATCGCGCCGATGTCGGTGTTCTTGTCCAGCGGGTCGCCGACCCGCAGCGTCCGCATCCGGCGCTTGAGCGCGGTCAGGAACTCGTCCGCGACGGACTCCTGGAGCAGCAGCCGCGAACCGGCGCAGCAGACATGGCCCTGGTTGAAGAAGATGCCGTTGACCACGCCCTCGACCGCCTGGTCGAGCGGGGCGTCGTCGAAGACGATGTTCGCCGCCTTGCCGCCCAGCTCCAGCGTGACCTTCTTGTCGGTCCCGGCGACCGTCCGCGCGATGGCCTTGCCGACCTCGGTGGAGCCGGTGAACGCGACCTTGTTCACGTCCGGGTGCGCGACCAGCGCGGCGCCCGTGGAACCGTCACCGGTCAGGATGTTGACGATACCCTTCGGCAGCCCCGCCTGACGGCAGATGTCCGCGAAGAACAGCGCCGACAGCGGCGTCGTCTCGGCGGGCTTCAGCACCACGGTGTTGCCGGTGGCCAGCGCCGGGGCGACCTTCCACGCCAGCATCAGCAGCGGGAAGTTCCACGGGATGACCTGCCCGGCGACGCCCAGCGGGCGCGGGTTCGGGCCGTAGCCCGCGTGCTCCAGCTTGTCGGCCCAACCGGCGTAGTAGAAGAAATGCGCGGCGACCTGCGGCAGGTCCGCGTCGCGCGACTCACGGATCGGCTTGCCGTTGTCCAGCGTCTCCAGGACGGCCAGCTCCCGCGAGCGCTCCTGGATGATCCGGGCGATCCGGAAGAGGTACTTGGCCCGCTCGGCACCGGGCAGCGCGGACCACGTCACGAACGCCTTACGGGCGGCGGCGACGGCGCGGTCGACGTCGGCGGTCTCCGCCTGCGCGACCTCGGACAGCACCTCCTCGGTCGCCGGGGAGACGGTCTTGAAGACCTTGCCGCCCGCCGCCGGGGCGAACTCTCCGTCGATGAAGAGTCCGTACGACGGCGCGATGTCGACCACCGCACGGGACTCGGGCGCCGGGGCGTAGGTGAAGGGGGTGGATGCGTCGAAAGTCATGGGAGCCTCAGTCCACCGTCACGTAGTCGGGGCCGGAGTAGCGGCCGGTGCTGAGCTTCTGGCGCTGCATCAGCAGGTCGTTGAGGAGGCTGGAGGCGCCGAACCGGAACCAGTCCGGGGTCAGCCAGCGGCCACCGAGCGTCTCGTTGACCATGACCAGGTACTTCATCGCGTCCTTGGTCGTCCGGATGCCACCGGCCGGCTTCACACCGACCTGGACGCCGGTGGCCTCGTGGAAGTCGCGGACCGCCTCCAGCATCAGGAGGGTGACCGGCGGGGTGGCGTTGACGGAGACCTTGCCGGTCGACGTCTTGATGAAGTCGGCGCCCGCGAGCATCGCGAGCCAGGAGACCCGGCGGACGTTGTCGTACGTCTGCAGCTCACCGGTCTCGAAGATCACCTTGAGGTGGGCGGCGCCGCCGGCGGGCCGGGCGCACGCCTCCTTGACGGCCTTGATCTCCTCGAAGACGGAGCGGTACCGACCGGCGAGGAACGCGCCGCGGTCGATGACCATGTCGATCTCGTCGGCACCGGCGGCGACCGCGTCCCGGACGTCGGCCAGCTTGACCGGCAGTGCGGCGCGCCCGGCGGGGAAGGCGGTCGCCACGGACGCGACATGGATGCCGGAACCGGCGAGCGCCTCCTTGGCCGTCGCGACCATGTCCGGGTAGACGCAGATCGCGGCGACCTTGGGGACGGTGCGGTCGGTGGGGTCCGGGTTGATGCCCTTGGCGCACAGCGCCCGCACCTTGCCGGGGGTGTCGGCTCCTTCGAGCGTCGTCAGGTCGATCATCGAGACGGCGAGGTCGATGGCGTACGCCTTCGCCGTCGTCTTGACCGAGCGGGTACCGAGGGCGGCGGCACGGGCTTCGAGGCCGACCTTGTCGACGCCGGGGAGGCCGTGCAGGAAGCGGCGCAGCGCGCCGTCGTCGGCGGTCACGTCCGCCATCGACGCCAGCCGCCCCGCGGCTTCCTTGCCGTATGCGGGAACTGTGGTGGGCATGGTCACGAGGGGAGCATATCTACGCGCGTAGCAGCCTGTCATCCCCCGGGGGAAGGTCGGACGGGTGGGCGCGTGGCGGGCGCCGCGGGCGTACGGGCCGCGGGCGCGCGCCCCGTCGGCCCGGCCGCGGCGATCCGCCCGACCGATGCCGTAACGCAATGTCCGGCATCCGGACGGTCAGGCAGAATCGGCAGCATGACGCGCCAGGATTCCGCCAGCACGGCCCCGCAGAAATACGCCGAGCGCAGCTACCGCTCGCCCATGGGCCTGGTCGGCGGCGCCCTGCTGATCGCCCTCGGCCTCTGGCTCGGCGGCGACGCCTTGGTCCGCGGCGCCCCGGAGACCAAGCTGACCGCGCTCTTCGCGCTGGTGCTCGGCGTGCCCCTGGTGGCCGCGTTCACCCTGCGCCCCGTGGTGAAGGCGGGCGAGGAGCGGCTGCTGGTCCGCAATCCGTTCCGCACCCTGACGCTCCCCTGGGGCGCGGTGGAGGACCTCCGGGCCTCCTTCTCCTGCGAGGTCTTCACCACCGGCGGCCACAAGTACCAGCTCTGGGCGGTCCCGGTCTCCCTGCGCCAGCGCAAGAAGGCCGGACGCCAGGCGGCACGCGGCTCGGCCCCGCGCCGCTTCGGTCTGGGCGGGGACGCGCCGGTCCCGCGCGCGATGGCCGACCAGACGATGGACGAACTGCGCGAGATCAAGGAGCAGGCGGCCCACCGGGAGGGCGCGTCCGGCGAGCCGGTGGTGCGGTGGGCTTACGGGATCATCGCCCCCTGCGTGGTGGGCGTGGTGGGGCTGGCGGTGATGCTGGCGGTGTAGGAGCGCGCTCCGCTCCGCGACTGCGGGCCTGTTCTCCGTCCACCGCGGTGGACGGAGAACAGGCCCGCAGGCGTGAAGGCTCCCGGCTGTCAGATCCCGGCCGCCGCCGAGAGGTCCTTCTTCAGCTCGGCCAGGACCTCCGCCGCCCGTTCCCGCGCCGCCGGGAGCGCGTCCGCCGAGGCGACCGGCAGGACGACCTCCAGGTAGCACTTGATCTTCGGCTCGGTGCCGCTCGGGCGGACCACGACGCGACCGGCCGACACACCGCGGTCCGCGGCACCGGCGAGCGTGTAGCGCAGGCCGTCGGTGGGCGGCAGCGTGTCCGTGCCGCGGGCCAGGTCCTCGGCCTCGGACACCGGGAGTCCGGCGAGCGTGGCCGGGGGAGCCTCGCGCAGGCGGCGCATGGCGTCCGCGATCAGGGAGAGGTCCTCGACGCGGACCGACAGCTGGTCGGTGGCGTGCAGACCGTATTCGACGGCGAGGTCGTCCAACAGGTCGGTGAGGGTCCGGCCGGAGCGCTTCAGCTCGGCGGCCAGTTCGGTGATCAGCAGGGCGGCGGTGATGCCGTCCTTGTCGCGGACGCCCTCGGGGTCGACGCAGTAGCCCAGCGCCTCCTCGAACGCGTACCGCAGGCCGTCCACCCGGGCCAGCCACTTGAAGCCGGTCAGCGTCTCCTGGTACGGGAGCGTCGAGGCGGCGGCGATCCGGGAGAGGAGGGAGGAGGAGACGATGGTGGTGGCGAAGGTGCCGGTGGCCCGCTTGCTGACGAGGTGGGCGGCGAGGAGTGCGCCGACCTCGTCGCCGCGGAGCATCCGCCAGCCCGCGTCGGTGCCGGGCGCGGGCACGGCCACCGCGCAGCGGTCCGCATCCGGGTCGTTGGCGATGACGATATCGACGCCGGGGCCCGCGGCGCGGGCGGTGGCGAACGACAGGTCCATCGCGCCGGGCTCCTCCGGGTTGGGGAACGCGACGGTCGGGAAGTCCGGGTCCGGCTCGGCCTGTTCCGCGACGACCAGCGGCGCGGGGAACCCGGCGCGGGCGAACGCCGCCAGCAGCGTGTCCCGGCCGACGCCGTGCATCGGGGTGTAGACGACCCGGGCATCGCGCGGCGAGCCCGGGGTGAGGACCGCGTCGGTGCGCTCCAGGTAGGCGGCGAGGACGTCGTCCCCGAGGGTCTGCCAGCCGGAGTCGGGGCGCGGTACGCCGTGCAGCGGGCCGACCGCGGCGATCTCGGCGGCGATCTCACCGTCGGCGGGCGGCACGATCTGGGAGCCGTCGCCGAGGTAGACCTTGTAGCCGTTGTCGCGCGGCGGATTGTGGCTGGCGGTGACCTCGACACCGGCGACCGCGCCCAGCTGCCGGATCGCGAACGCCAGGACCGGCGTGGGCAGCGGGCGCGGCAGCACCGCGGCGCGCAGCCCCGCGCCGACCATCACGGCGGCCGTGTCGCGCGCGAAGTCGGCGCTCATGTGGCGGGCGTCGTAGCCGATGACGACGAGACCGTCGCCGTCGCCGCGGCCCTTGAGGTACCCGGCGAGACCGGCGGCGGCGCGGATGACCACCGCGCGGTTCATCCGCATCGGCCCCGCGCCCAGCTCCCCGCGCAGCCCCGCGGTGCCGAACTGCAGCGTCCCGGCGAACCGGTCGGCCAGCTCGGTCAGGTCACCGGCGTCGATCAGCCGGGACAGCTCGTCGCGGGTCTGCGGGTCGGGGTCCTCGGCCAGCCAGGTCTGGGCGAGACGGATCAGCTCCGCGGGGTCGGTGGCCACGTGATGCTCCTGACGACGGTGGGTGGGGCGGGGATGCGCGGGACGGGACCGGTGGCGTCCGGACGGGCCGGGCGCCGGGTGGCGTACGGGGCCGGGGCGGGCGGGGCCGGGCGCGGTGTCCGCCCCGGACCGGCCGCCCGCCCCGGCCACCGGGCTCAGAGCTTGCCGAGCACCTGGGCCAGCAGGCTGCCCATCCGGGTCGCGGAGTCGCGGCCGGCCTGCAGGACCTCTTCGTGGTTGAGCGGCTCGCCGGTCATGCCCGCGGCGAGGTTGGTCACCAGGGACAGACCCAGCACCTCGGCGCCCGCCTCACGGGCGGCGATGGCCTCCAGCACCGTCGACATACCGACCAGGTCGGCGCCGAGCGTGCGGATCATCCGGATCTCGGCGGGCGTCTCGTAGTGCGGCCCGGGGAACTGCGCGTAGACGCCCTCCTCCAGGGTCGGGTCGACCTCCTTGCACAGGGCGCGCAGCCGCGGCGAGTACAGGTCCGTCAGGTCGACGAAGTTCGCACCGGCGATCGGGGAGGTGGCGGTGAGGTTCAGGTGGTCGCTGATGAGCACCGGCTGACCCGGACGCATCCCGTCGCGCAGACCGCCGCACCCGTTGGTGAGCACGATCGTCTTGCACCCGGCGGCGACGGCGGTGCGCACGCCATGCGCCACGGCGGCCACGCCGCGGCCCTCGTAGTAGTGCGTACGGCCGAGGAAGACCAGCGCGCGCTTGTCACCGACGCGGTACGAGCGGATCTTGCCGCCGTGGCCCTCGACGGCGGGCGGCGGGAAGCCGGGCAGCTCGGTGACGGGGAACTCGTGCTCGGGCGCGCCCAGCGCCTCCGCGGCCGGGGCCCAGCCGGAGCCCATGACCAGGGCGACGTCGTGGCTCTCGGCGCCGGTGAGTTCGCGCAGGCGGGCGGCGGCGTCCCCGGCGGCGGCCTGCGGGTCGCGGGCGGGGTCCGTGGTAACAGATGCGTTCACGCGGACGAGGGTAGCGGGAAATCTCCTACGCGCGTAGATGCCGCTGCGTACGGGGCCGGAAGGGGCCGGTGGAAGGGGCGCGTGGGCCGGTCGGGGCGGGCCGGTCGGGGGCGCGCCGCCGTGGCGCCTCAGCAGGGGCGCTTGCGCAGCTCCATGACGTAGTCGTGCGGGGCGCCCGCCGACTCGGCGGCGTCGGCGATCTCGCCCAGATAGCGGGCGGACGGCAGCCCGCCCTCGTAGCCGTTGAGGACGTAGAGCCAGGTGGGCTCCTCGCCGTCGAGGGTGTGCACCCGCACCCGCATCCGGCGGTAGATGTCGAGGCCGACGCCCTCCCAGCGGTCCATGGAGTCCTCGTCCATGGGGGCGATGTCGTAGAGCGCGACGAAGACCTGGGAGCGCGGCGCCTCCACGATGGTGGCGAGGGCGCCCTCCCAGCCCAGCTGCTCGCCGCCGAACGTGAGCCGCCAGCCGTTGAGCCAGCCGGTGCCGCGCAGCGGGGAGTGCGGTGCGCGGCGGGACATCAGCCGCGCGTCGAGGTTGCCGGCGTACGCGGCGTAGAGCGACATGGTTCGAGGGTACGGGAGGCGGGCCCGCGCGCTCCTGGGGAACGGAGGATCCGGAGCCGGGAAATCCGCCGCCCGCCGCACCCCGCCGGGAAGCTCCGCGCGGCGTGCGGGACAATGGAGGGCGTGACTCGGATCGTGATCATCGGTGGCGGACCCGGCGGATACGAAGCGGCCCTGGTGGGCGCCTCGCTCGGCGCGGAGGTGACCGTCGTCGACTGCGACGGTCTGGGCGGGGCGTCGGTGCTGACCGACTGCGTCCCGTCGAAGACTCTCATCGCGACGGCCGAGGTGATGACGACCTTCGACTCCTCGTACCAGGAGCTGGGCATCATCGTCGAGGACGGCACGCCCGACCCGGAGCGGCCCGCCCGCGTCGTCGGCGTCGACCTCGGCAAGGTCAACCGCCGCGTCAAGCGCCTCGCGCTCGCCCAGTCGCACGACATCACCGCCTCGGTGACCCGCGCCGGTGCCCGTGTGCTGCGCGGTCGCGGGCGGCTGGAGCCGGGGCAGGCCACGGACGGCTCCCGCAAGGTCACCGTCACCGCCGCCGACGGCACCGAGCAGACGCTGATCGCCGACGCGGTGCTGATCGCCACCGGCGCGCACCCCCGCGAGATCCCGGACGCCCTCCCCGACGGCGAGCGCATCCTGAACTGGACGCAGCTCTACGACCTCGACGAGCTGCCCGAGGAACTGATCGTCGTCGGCTCCGGTGTCACCGGCGCCGAGTTCGCCGGTGCCTACCAGGCGCTCGGCTCCCGCGTCACGCTCGTCTCCTCCCGCGACCGGGTGCTGCCCGGCGAGGACCCGGACGCCGCCGCCGTCCTGGAGGACGTCTTCCGCCGCCGCGGGATGAACGTCATGGCCCGCTCCCGCGCCGCCGCCGTCAAGCGCGCCGGTGACCGCGTCGAGGTCACGCTCGCCGACGGCCGGACGATCTCCGGCACCCACTGCCTGGTCGCCGTCGGCTCCATCCCGAACACCGCCGGGATCGGTCTGGAGGAGGCCGGGGTCCTGCTGAAGGAGTCCGGGCACATCCACACCGACCGGGTCTCGCGCACCTCCGCGCCCGGCGTCTACGCGGCGGGCGACTGCACCGGCGTCTTCGCGCTGGCGTCGGTCGCCGCGATGCAGGGCCGCATCGCGATGTACCACTTCCTCGGCGACGCGGTCACGCCGCTGAACCTCCGGACCGTCTCCGCGAACGTCTTCACCGACCCGGAGATCGCCACCGTCGGCTACTCCCAGGCGGACGTCGACGCGGGCAAGATCGACGCCCGGGTCGTCAAGCTCCCGCTGCTGCGCAACCCGCGCGCCAAGATGCAGGGCATCCGCGACGGCTTCGTGAAGATCTTCTGCCGTCCGGGCACCGGCATCGTCGTCGGCGGTGTGGTGGTCTCGCCGCGCGCCAGCGAACTGATCCACCCGATCTCGCTCGCGGTCGACAACAACCTCACCGTCGAGCAGATCGCCAGCGCCTTCACGGTCTACCCGTCGCTCTCCGGCTCGCTCGCCGAGGTCGCGCGGCAGCTGCACACCCGTAAGGCGGCGAACGAGTAGCCGCCTTCGGGGCGCCGCGGGTTGGAACGTTTGTGCCTCGGGTGCGCGCGGCGGGTGAGGGGCGCCGGGGCCGGATCCCGGGCGCCCGGCGCTGACCAGCGATCATGTCGCCGCGGCCGGGCGGGAGTTCGGGGTAGGAGCCTTCTATACCACTCGGTCACCCGCGGCGTGCACAATTTCCGTTAATTGGTGCAACCTGCTGAAAACAGACGGTCGTTGGCGTTACTGTCAGTTTCGTGTTCGCTGCAGAACGTCGCCAATTGATCCTTGAAATGGTGCGGGCCAACGGAGCGGTGTCGCTCCGGGAGCTCGCCCGTGTCGTCCAGACCTCCGAAGTGACCGTACGCCGGGACGTACGCGCGCTGGAAGCGGAAGGGCTCCTCGACCGCCGACACGGCGGAGCGGTCCTCCCGGGCGGTCTCGCCCGGGAATCCGGTCTGCCCCAGAAATCCCATCTCTCGACCGCGGAGAAGACGGCCATCGCCGATCTCGCCGCGGGCTTCGTGGAGGAGGGGGAGGCCATCGTCGTCGGAGCCGGCACCACCACCCAGGAGCTGGCCCGTCGGCTCGCCCGGGTGCCCGGACTGACCGTCGTCACCAACTCCCTGCTGGTCGCCCAGGCGTTGGCCCATGCCAACCGCGTCGAGGTCGTGATGACCGGCGGGACGCTGCGGGGCTCCAACTACGCGCTGGTGGGCAGCGGTGCCGAGCAGTCGCTCCAGGGGCTGCGGGTGTCGCGCGCCTTCCTGTCGGGCAGCGGGCTGACCGCCGAGCGCGGGCTGTCCACGTCCAACATGCTCGCCGCCAGCGTCGACCGGGCCCTCGTCCAGGCGGCGGGCGAGGTGGTGGTCCTCGCCGACCACACCAAGCTCGGCGCCGACACGATGTTCCAGACCGTCCCGACGGACCTCATCACCCGGCTGGTCACCGACGAGCCCCCGGCCCACGACGACCGCGCCGCGACGGAGTTGCAGGCCCTCGCCGACCAGGGCGTACAGATCGCGGTGACGGGCAGCGCCGCCGGTGCCACCCCCGCCACCGCGGACGGCGCCGCCGACCGGCGCGGCCACCGCCGGGAGGTGCCGCTCCCGGGCCAGCGCCGCAACCACCCGCCCGGCGGCGCGGCCGCTCCGCTCCGCTCCGCCTCCCTGGGCGACGCCCCCCGCGTCGCCGATCTCGCCCCCCGCCGCCGCTGAGACGTCCCGGGGCCCGGCGGCACGTCCGCGGGGCCCCGGGAGGTCTCAGTACGCCGGGGTCACGGGGTGAGGACCACCAGCTGCCGGGTCGCCCGGGTCATCGCGACATAGCGGTCGACGGCGCCCGCGATGCCCGTCCCGAACGACTCCGGGTCGACGAGGACGACCAGATCGAATTCGAGGCCCTTCGACAGCTCCGGCGTCAGCGCCCGGACCCGGGGCCGCCCGCGGACCGCCTCCGCCCCGGCGCCGTCCCCGACCCCGATGACACAGACCGTCCCGTCGTCGTGCGCGGCCAGCCAGGCGTCGAGGATCGCGTCCCGCTCCGCGACGGACGCACGGGTGACGGGGATGCCGCCGCGGCGGATGGACGTCGGCACGTTCGCGTCCGGCAGCGCGGCGCGGATGGCCGGCTCCGCCTCGTCCATCACCTCCTGCGGTGTGCGGTAGTTGATGCCCAGGGACGCCACCGTGGCCCGGTCGAGCCCGACCCGCGCCAGCCGCTCCCGCCAGCTCTCGGTGAAGCCGTGCCGGGCCTGCGCGCGGTCGCCGACGACGGTGAAGCTGCGCGAGGGGCAGCGCAGGATCAGCATCTGCCACTCGGCGTCCGTCAGCTCCTGCGCCTCGTCCACGACGACATGGGCGAACGGACCGGCGAGCAGATCCGGTTCGGCGGTCGGCTGCCCGGCTTCGCCGATCAGGGTGTCCTGGAGGTCCTGGCCGTGCAGCATCGTCACGGCGCCCTCGCCGTCGTCGTCCGCCCGCAGGATGCCCTCGATGACGGTGGCCCGGCGGGCGCGTTCGGCGGCGACGGCGGCCGCGTGGCGGCGCTTGCGGCGGTACGCCTCCGGGTCGCCGAGCCGCTGCCGCGCCGCATCGAGGAGCGGCAGGTCGGAGACGGTCCAGGCGTGGGCGTCGGCGCGCTGGAGGCGGCGTATCCCGTCCCGGTCGAGCCAGGGCGCGCAGCGGCGCAGATAGGCGGGGACCGACCAGAGGTCCCCGATCAGGTCGGTCGGCTCCAGCGTCGGCCAGGCGCGGTGCAGGGCGGTGATCAGCTCACGGTTGCGCAGCAGCGAGCGGCGCAGCAGCTCGGGGGAGAGGCCGTCGCCCTCCGTGCCGTGCTTCTCCGCCAGCAGGGTGAGCAACTCCTCCAGGATCTGGTCGCGGGCCTCGTTGTGCGGGGTGCCCGGCTCGACGGCGGCGAACGCGACGGCCCAGTCGGTGGGGCTCAGCCACACCTCCGACCAGTGCGTCTTGACCGTCATGCCCTCGGTGGGCGGCTCCTCGTAGAGGGCGACGGCCGGTTCGACGGCCCGCACCATGTCCGCGGACGCCTTCAGCCGGGCCACCTCCGGATCGGCCTCGGGCACCGCCCGCGCCCCCTCGGCGACGAGATCGCGCACGGTGCACGTCTGGACGCCCTCCTCGCCGAGGCTGGGCAGGACGTCGGCGACGTACGCGAGATAGGGGCGGCTGGGGCCGACGAAGAGGACGCCGCCGCGGCGGTGGCCCAGCCGGGGGTCGGAGTGGAGGAGGTGGGCGGCGCGGTGCAGGGCCACCACGGTCTTGCCCGTGCCGGGGCCGCCGTCGACGACGAGCGCACCGCGCGAACCGGCCCGGATGACGGCGTGCTGATCGGCCTGGATGGTGGTGAGGACGTCGCGCATCCGCTCCGAGCGGCCCGCGCCCAGGCTGGCGATGAAGGCGGACTGGTCGTCCAGCGCGGCGTGACCTTCGAGGCCGTCCGCGGTGAACACCTCGTCCCAGTAGTCGCCGATCCGGCCGTGGTTCCAGCGGTAGCGGCGGCGGCGCGTCAGGCCCATCGGGTCGGCGTGGGTGGCGGCGAAGAAGGGCGCGGCGGCGGGGGAGCGCCAGTCGACCAGGAGGCGGCGGCCGTCGCCGTCGGTGAGGCCGAGGCGGCCGATGTAGACCGGCTCGGGGGCGCCCTCGTGCACGATGTGGCCCAGGCAGAGGTCCAGGCCGAAGCGGCGCAGGGTGCGCAGGCGGCCGGTGAGCCGGTGGACCTCGGTGTCCCGGTCCATCGCGGCCCGGCCGAGGCCGCCGGGGGCCCGCCGTACCTCGTCGAGCCGGTCGGAGAGTTCGGCGATCGTCTCCTCCAGCGTCGCGGCGACGGCGGCGAAGTGCCGTTCGTCGCCGTCGATCAGCGCCGGGTCGGCCTTGGCGGCGAGCCGTTCGGGCAGCGCGAACGCGCCGGTGGTCGGGGAGGTCATCTCAGCGGCTCCGATCCGGGGCCGCGGACACCGGTGCGGCCGGTGCGCACCCCCGCCGACCCGGTCGCCGCGGGGACGGCGCGGTCCCGCTCCGCGGCGCGACGCCACCACCGCCCGGCCCATGAACCGACAACACCACACACACCTCGTGAATCTCTCAATCCCGCAGGATCCGCCAACGGCCTGCGATTCTGCGGTACGAGGGGGGCCTTGCCGCAAGGCCCCCTGTGCGTTATACGTTGTAAAGGGAGGGGGCGGATCGCACTCGCCCGACCTGCGGATCCGATCGCCTCGCCGGGCGACCGCCCGGGCGTACGGGCCCGGAGCGCCGCGCCACCCCTTGAACTCTTCTTCTCCGCGGCCCCGTTGGGCACCTCGCCGTCGGCGCGTACGCCGCCCCCGGCCGCGGGCGTCACCCTTCCGCGGGGCGGTCCGCCTTCAGGCCGGTCAGGGTGAGGGTCAGCAGACGGTCGGCGAGACGCGGATCGTCCGGGGACTCCTCGGCGGCCAGCGCGATGCCGTTCGTCAGCTGCATCAGATCCCCGATGGTGACGTCCGGACGGACCGCACCGGCGCGCTGCGCGCGGGCCAGCAGGGCACCGCCCGCCTCCCGCATCGGCACGCTGCACCGCGCCATCCCGGAACTCTCGTCCGCCGTCGCCGTCATCAGCGCCCGCGACAGACCCCGGTACGTCCCGGCGTGGGTGATGATCGCGCGCAGCCACTCGACCAGTGCCCGGCACGGCTGCGGTGCGTCCGCCAGCTCCCGCGCCTGCGCCAGCAGCGCGTCCACCTCGCTCTGGAAGACCGCGCCCATCAGCGACGTACGGTGCGGGAAGTGCCGGTAGAGGGTGCCGATGCCGACCCCGGCGCGGCGGGCGATCTCCTCCAGCGAGGTGTCCGTGCCGTGCTCGATGAAGGCGGTACGGGCCGCGGCCAGCAGCCGCTCGTAGTTGCGCCGGGCATCGGCCCGCATGGGGCGCGGGGTGCGCGCCGCGCCGCCCGCCGCCTCGCTCCGCCGCCCTGCCGTCTCGGTCGCCATCGCCGTCCTTCCTCACCCCGGCCGGTCCCGGCCCGGTGGCTCCAGGATGCCACTGACCGGGGCCCCTCCGGGCCGCCCACCCGGGGGCGCACGGGGTCGCTGCACACGCCCCTGACGGGCGCCCCCGGGCCCGCCGGTGGACGGGCGGCGTCCCGCGCCCCAATCCCCGGTGGCCGCCCGGCGACACCTCGCCCAACACCCCGGGACGCCGCAACGCCGCGCCCCCAAAGGTCATCAAACCTGGCGCGAAGAGGTGTTCCGGGCGGTGCGTGCCCCGGGCGCCGGTACACCGAGGAGCCGGCACGGGCGCGCGCCCCTGCGGCGCCACCAGACCCGGGGAAGACGTCATGGGGCTCACCAGCCGCCCGCTGCTCTACGCCACCGTCCTGGCCGCGCTGGCCGCGGTCGCGCTGACCTGCCGACTCTGGCCGCGCTTCGCCGGGCGCGGCCCACGGGCGCTGCTCGGCCGACTCGGCTCCCTCCTCGCCACCCAGCTCGCCCTGCTCGCGGCCCTCGCCCTCGCGGTCAACGCCAACTTCCAGTTCTACGGCTCCTGGCACGAACTCCTCGGCCTCTACGACGACGCCCCCGGCGCGGTCGCCAAATGGGGCGGCGCCACGGGCGTCGGCCCCGCCGGGGACCCGTCGCAGGGCCTCGTCCAGCCGTCCGGCCCGGAAGGGCTCGACAAGGTCCACGGTCTGCCCCAGGGACCGCCCGCCCTCCACGGCAAGGTCGAGACCGTACGCATCGTCGGCAGGCGGACCCGGCTGGTCGACCCGGCGTACGTCTATCTGCCGCCGCAGTACTTCCAGGACGCCTACGCCCGCCAGCGATTCCCCGTCGTCGTGGCGCTCAGCGGCTACCCGGGCGGCATCTACCTGCTGGGGCAGCATCTGCGGCTGCCCCAGACCGCGGCGGCGCTGCTCCGCTCCGGGCAGCTGCAGCCCACCGTCATCGTGATGCTGCGGCCGACCGTCGCCCCGCCCCGGGACACCCAGTGCGTCGACGTACCCGGTGGCCCGCAGGCCGAGACGTTCTTCGCGAAGGACGTACCGGAGGCGCTGCGCTCCCACTACCGGGTCGGCCACGACCCCGGCGGCTGGGGCGTCCTCGGCTACTCCTCCGGCGGCAGCTGCGCCCTCCAACTCGCCATGCGCCACCCCGGTACGTACACCGCGGCGGCGGCGCTCTCCCCGGACTACAAGGTCACCCCCGACCCGACCACCGGCGATCTGTTCGGCGGCGGACGCGACCGGGTGCGCCGCCGCGAGGAGCACGATCTGCTGTGGCGGCTGCGCCATCTGCCGCCGCCGCGGGTGTCGGTGCTGATCGGGACCAGCCGCCACGGCGAGAAGAACTACCCGGCGGCCCGGGAGTTCCTGGCCGCCGTCCGGCCGCCGATGCGGGCGGACACCGTCCTGCTCGACCAGGGCAGCCACAACTTCGCCACCTGGCGCCGCGAACTGCCCGCCGCACTGCGCTGGATGAGCAAGGAGCTGACGTTCCCGGAGGACGTGGTCGGGGCGTCGTAACGGGCGGGCCGGGGCGCGCGGACCTCGCCTGCGCGCCCCCGGCGGCCGGGCGCGCCCCGGATACGCGGAAGGCCCCGGCACAGGCGTGCCGGGGCCTTCCGTCGCGTACGGCCGGACGTCAGTCCTTGATCTCGCAGATGACGGCGCCGGAGGTGAGGGCGGCGCCGACCTCGGCGGTCAGGCCCTTGACGGTGCCCGCGCGGTGGGCGTTGATGGGCTGTTCCATCTTCATCGCCTCCAGGACGACGACCAGCTCGCCCTCGGCGACGGTCTGGCCCTCCTCGACGGCGACCTTGACGATGGTGCCCTGCATGGGGGAGGCGAGGGTGTCGCCGGAGGCGGCGGAGCCGGACTTCTTGGAGGCCTTGCGCTTGGGCTTGGCGCCTCCGGCGACCGCGGCGCGGGCCAGCGGCATGCCGAGCGAGGAGGGCAGCGAGACCTCCAGGCGCTTGCCGCCGACCTCGACGACGACCGTCTCGCGGGCGTCGGCTTCCGCTTCGTCGCTGCCGGTGGCGGCGAAGGGCGGGATGTTGTTGACGAACTCCGTCTCGATCCAGCGGGTGTGGACGGTGAACGGGTCGGTGGAGCCGGTCAGTTCGGGGGCGAAGGCCGGGTCCTTGACGACGACGCGGTGGAAGGTGAGGGCGGTGGCCATGCCGTCGACGGTGAATTCGTCGAGGGCGCGGGCGGCGCGCTGGAGGGCCTGTTCGCGGGTGGCGCCGGTGACGATCAGCTTGGCGAGCAGGGAGTCCCAGGCCGGGCCGATGACGCTGCCGGACTCCACACCCGCGTCGAGGCGGACGCCGGGGCCGGAGGGCGCCTCGAAGGTGGTGACGGTGCCGGGGGCGGGGAGGAAGTTGCGGCCGGGGTCTTCGCCGTTGATGCGGAATTCGAAGGAGTGGCCGCGCAGGGCGGGGTCGTCGTAGCCGAGTTCTTCGCCGTCGGCGATGCGGAACATCTCGCGGACGAGGTCGAGGCCGCTGACCTCTTCGGTGACGGGGTGTTCGACCTGGAGGCGGGTGTTGACCTCGAGGAAGGAGATGGTGCCGTCCTGGCCGACGAGGAATTCGCAGGTGCCGGCGCCTTCGTAGCCGGCTTCCTTGAGGATGGCCTTGGAGGCGCGGTAGAGCTCGGCGTTCTGCTCGTCGCTCAGGAACGGCGCCGGGGCCTCCTCGACGAGCTTTTGGTGGCGGCGCTGGAGGGAGCAGTCGCGGGTGGAGACGACGACGACGTTGCCGTGCTTGTCGGCCAGGCACTGGGTTTCGACGTGGCGGGGGCGGTCGAGGTAGCGCTCGACGAAGCATTCGCCGCGGCCGAAGGCGGCGACGGCCTCGCGGACGGCGGAGTCGTACAGCTCCGGGACCTCTTCGAGGGTGCGGGCGACCTTGAGGCCGCGGCCGCCGCCGCCGAAGGCTGCCTTGATGGCGATGGGCAGGCCGTTTTCCTTGGCGAAGGCGACGACCTCGTCCGCGCCGGAGACGGGGTCGGGGGTGCCGGCGACGAGGGGGGCGCCCGCGCGTTGGGCGATGTGGCGGGCGGCGACCTTGTCGCCGAGGTCGCGGATGGCGTGCGGGGGCGGGCCGATCCAGGTCAGTCCGGCGTCGAGGACGGCCTGGGCGAATTCGGCGTTCTCGGAGAGGAAGCCGTAGCCGGGGTGGATGGCGTCCGCGCCGGAGTCCTTGGCGGCCTGGAGGACCTTGGTGATGTCGAGGTAGCTGGTGGCCGGGGTGTCACCGCCCAGGGCGTAGGCCTCGTCGGCCGCGCGGACGTGCAGGGCATCCCGGTCGGGGTCGGCGTAGACCGCCACACTCCCGATTCCGGCATCCCGGCATGCACGGGCTACGCGGACAGCGATTTCGCCACGGTTGGCGATGAGCACCTTGCGCACGATGGGTCCTTCCTTGGCGCTACGCCGCAACACACTGAACGCAGCGAGTTTAGGGACTGGCGACACCGCATGCCGACCCGTTCCCCGAGGTGACGTTCCCCACACGGAGCGTGGCACGGGCGCCAGTGAGGGTGCGAAGCCCCCTGACAGCCCAGGGTAGGCCCGGTTTCCCGGCGGCGGACGGGCTCCTCCGTGTGGTCTAGGTCTCTGCGCCGCCACGCGCGGCGGAGCGTCAATTCTTTGTGGAGTCCCTACGAATGGGCGAAGGAAAGTTTGCGCCCGGCGCAGCGCCCGCGACGGCCCGTACGGCGCGTCGGCCGCCGCCGTCCGGAGCGCGCACACCTCTTGCCCCGGCCATTACCCGTTAGTAGCGTGCGCGCTGTCTTCTGTACTC
This sequence comes from Streptomyces catenulae, assembly GCF_000718015.1. Taxonomy (GTDB): domain Bacteria; phylum Actinomycetota; class Actinomycetes; order Streptomycetales; family Streptomycetaceae; genus Streptomyces; species Streptomyces catenulae. The sequence goes on from NZ_JODY01000018.1 coordinate 91,036, forward strand.
GCGGTAACACGGCACGGCCCGCGGCGCGCGGGCGCACGACGGCGGGCGTACGCCCCGTCGGTAAGGGCGGCTCGGTTCGGACGGAAGCAGGTGGCGGCGGTGGCGCGGAGACCGGTGGCGGTGGTGGCGGCCGTGGTGCTGATCCTGGAGGCGGGCGGCATCGTCCTGCTGAACTGGATCCTGAGCATCGTCGTCGACCGGCAGCAGATGTCCCTGGCGGGGCTGGAGCCCGGCGCGATGACCACGGGCGCCCTCGTCGCCGGTGTCCTCGCCGCGCTCTACCTCCTGGTCTGCGCCGCCGTGCTGCTGCGCACCGCCCTCCGCGACCGCCCGCCCGGCCTCCTCGCCCGGATCGCGCTGATCGCCTGCGTGGTGGTGCACGCGGTGCTCGGCGCCTTCTCCGTCGGCATGGTCGGCTGGCCCGCCTTCGCCGCGCTCATGGTCGTCCTGGCGCTGCTGGTGCTGACGCTGGTGGCGTACGAGGAGCGGCCCGCCGCCCCGGACGCGGCCGAGCCCGGCGACCCGGCCCCGGCGGCGCCCACGTCGGCGTGAGCCCGGCGGGCCCTCACGCCACGGCGTGAGCCCGCGGGGCGGCGGGCCGCGGCCCCGCTAAGCCTGAGTCCCGCTCATGCCCAGAGGTCCGTGACGCGGACGTCCAGCTCCGCCAGGAGGCGGCGCAGGAGCGGGAGGGAGAGGCCGATGACGTTGCCGGGGTCGCCGTCGATGCCGTCGATGAACGGGGCCGAGCGGCCGTCGAGGGTGAAGGCACCGGCGACATGGAGCGGTTCGCCGCTGGCGACGTAGGCGGCGATCTCGGCGTCGTCCGGCTCGCCGAAGCGGACCGTGGTCGAGGCGGTGGCGGAGGTGCGGCGACCGCTCGCGGTGTCGATGACGCAGTGGCCGGTCCGCAGTACGCCGGAGCGCCCGCGCATCGACTTCCAGCGGGCGGTGGCGTCCTCGGCGTCGACCGGCTTGCCCAGCGCCCGGCCGTCCAGCTCCAGGACGGAGTCGCAGCCTATGACGAGCGCCCCGGCGGCCTCCGGGCGCGCGGCGACCGCGGTGGCCTTGGCCTCGGCCAGCACACGGGCCAGCTCGCCGGGGGTGGGCGCGGTGAGGGCGTCCTCGTCGACCCCGCTGACGATCACCTCGGGGGCCAGTCCGGCCTGACGGAGCAGGCCCAGACGCGCGGGCGACTGGGAGGCGAGGACGAGACGGCGGGGGCGGGGCTCTTCGGTCATGCCCGCCATCGTACGGAGCGCCGGAGCGGCGCGGCGGGCCTGTGGACAACCGCCGGGGCCGGGCGGGGAACCGTCCGCGGTCCGGCGGCGTCCTGGGTGGTGGAGCGGTCCCGGGAGGCGCGGCGGGAACGATTACACGTCAGCGCCCGGCCAACAACACCATGGTCAGCATCGAGGCCACCGCCATCACCAGACCCAGCCGACGGAGCCGTTTCTGCGCATGGCGCAGCTCCTCGGGAGGCTCGTCGGGCGGATCTGACCACAGCATGGTTCCGATCCTGCGCCCGCGACGCCCCGGGCGCCTGAGTACGCGTACTCAGGCGCCCTTGCGCACGGATCGCCCGCACCCGGACGAGCGGGGCGAACGCCGTGTGTGCGAGGTACTTCACATACCGCCGCGAGGGGCCGGTTCAGCGCGGCCAGTAGCTGGTGCGCCAGGCGCGCGGTCCCGGCTGCGGGGTCCGGCGGGACGGGATGCGCGCCGCCGGATCGGACCACTCCGAGACCGGCGCCGCGTCCGGCTCGGCGCTCTCCGCGGCGGCGGCGCGGACCTGCACCACCGCGAGCGCGGCGGCCAACTCCTCGGGCGTGGGGTTGCCCCGTACGACCTTGATCATGGGCTCGACCTCCTGCGACGGTGACGCGCGGGCTACAGCGGGATGTTGCCGTGCTTCTTGGGGGGCAGCGCCTCGCGCTTGTTGCGCAGGGCGCGCAGCCCGCGGACGATGTGGCGCCGCGTCTCGGACGGCATGATCACCGCGTCGACGTAGCCGCGCTCGGCCGCCACGTACGGGTTGAGCAGCGCGTCCTCGTACTCCTGGATCAGCTCCCGGCGGCGGGCGTCCTGGGCCTCGGGGTCCTCGATGGCGGCGAGGGTGCGGCGGTGCAGGACGTTGACCGCGCCCTGGGCGCCCATGACGGCGATCTGCGCGGTCGGCCAGGCGAGGTTGAGGTCGGCGCCCAGGTGCTTGGAGCCCATGACGTCGTACGCGCCGCCGAACGCCTTGCGGGTGATGACGGTGATCAGCGGGACCGTCGCCTCCGCGTAGGCGTAGATCAGCTTGGCGCCGCGGCGGATGATGCCGTCCCACTCCTGGTCGGCGCCGGGCAGGAAGCCGGGCACGTCCACGAAGGTCAGGACGGGGATGTTGTACGCGTCGCAGGTCCGCACGAAGCGGGCGGCCTTCTCGGACGCCTTGATGTCGAGGGTGCCGGCGAACTGCATCGGCTGGTTGGCGACGATGCCCACCGAGTGGCCCTCGACCCGGCCGTAGCCGGTGAGGATGTTCGGCGCGTACAGCGACTGGACCTCCAGGAACTCCCCGTCGTCCAGGATGTGCTCGATCGCGGTGACCATGTCGTACGGCTGGTTCGCCGAGTCCGGGATCAGCGTGTCCAGTTCCCGGTCGTGGTCCGACGTCTCCAGGTCCGCCTCCTCGGGGAAGACGGGCGGCTCGGAGAGGTTGTTGGACGGCAGGTACGACAGCAGCGCCTTGACGTACTCGACGGCGTCCTTCTCGTCGGTCGCCATGTGGTGCGCGACGCCGGAGGTCGCGTTGTGGGTGCGGGCGCCGCCCAGCTCCTCGAAGCCGACGTCCTCGCCGGTGACGGTCTTGATGACGTCCGGGCCGGTGATGAACATGTGCGAGGTCTGATCGACCATCACCGTGAAGTCGGTGATCGCGGGGGAGTAGACCGCACCGCCCGCGCACGGTCCGACGACCAGCGAGATCTGCGGGATCACACCGGAGGCGTGGGTGTTGCGGCGGAAGATCTCGCCGTACATCCCGAGCGAGACCACGCCCTCCTGGATGCGCGCGCCGCCGGAGTCGTTGATGCCGATGACCGGGCAGCCGTTCTTCAGCGCGAAGTCCATCACCTTGACGATCTTCTCGCCGAAGACCCCGCCGAGCGCACCGCCGAAGACCGTGAAGTCCTGCGAGAACACCGCGACCGGACGGCCGTCGACCGTGCCGTAGCCGGTGACCACGCCGTCGCCGTACGGGCGGGTCTTCGCCAGTCCGAAATTGGTCGAGCGGTGCCGGGCGAACTCGTCGAGTTCGACGAACGAGCCCTCGTCGAGGAGGAGATCGATCCGCTCACGCGCGGTCAACTTGCCCTTCGCGTGCTGCTTTTCCACCGCGCGGGCGGAACCGGCATGCGTGGCTTCGTCGATCCGCCGCTGCAAATCCGCCAGTTTGCCCGCGGTGGTGGTGAGGTGTGCTTCCGGCTCGGACATCGGGATGCGGCTCCTGCTCGTCCTGGACTGGTGCGCGTACGGGGGGACGTACGGCCTTGCTACCGCTTCGTAGCGTATCGGCGGGGGTGCTCGGCGGCAGTGCGTCGTTGACCACACCTAGGCTGGTCCCATGACACCTCAACCGCCGGAAAACCAGGACAAAGACGGCCGCTCGCCGGAGCCCGGGGACGGCTCCGGCGCGTCGGGCGGCGCCGGTGGCGGCCGCTGGAGCGATCTGGAGCGGCCGCCGCTCGACGTCCGGGCGCTCCGGCGGGCCCTGGTGCGGCCCGGTTCGCTGTGGACCGCGCTCGACGTCGTCGACGCCACCGGCTCGACCAACACCGACCTCGCGCTGCGCGCCGCCGCCGGTGAGCCCGAGGGCACCGTGCTCGTCGCCGAGGAGCAGACCGCGGCCCGCGGGCGGCTGGACCGCCGCTGGAGCGCGCCGCCGCGCTCGGGCCTCTTCGTCTCCGTGGTGCTGACCCCGCGCGTCCCCCAGGAGCGCTGGGGCTGGCTGCCGCTGCTCGCCGGGGTCGCCGTCGCCACCGCGCTCTCCCGGGCGGCGGGCGTGGACACCGCACTCAAGTGGCCCAACGACGTCCTGCTGACCGTGGACGGCGCCGAGCGGAAGACCGGCGGCATCCTCGCCGAGCGCGCCGGGGACGGCGTCGTCCTCGGTATGGGCCTCAACGTGTCGCTGCGCGAGGACGAGCTGCCGGTGCCCACCGCCACCTCCCTCGCGCTGGCCGGTGCGCACACCACCGACCGCGACACCCTGCTCCGGGCCGTGCTGCGCTCCCTGGAGACCTGGTACGCCGCCTGGCAGGGCGCGGACGGCGACCCGGTGGCCAGCGGGGTGCAGGAGGCGTACGCCGCGGGCTGCGCCACCCTGGGGCGCGCGGTCCGCGCCGAACTGCCCGGCGGCCGGTCGGTCCGCGGCGAGGCGGTGGCCCTCGACGGCGACGGGCGGCTGATCCTCGCGACCGAGGACGGGGTGCAGCAGCCGGTGGGCGCCGGGGACATCGTCCACCTGCGGCCCGACGCGGACGGCGGCGGCTACAGCTGACCGGTCCGGCCCGGCGGAGACCCCGTGGCGGCGCCGGTGGCCGAAACGCCGAGCGGTGCCGCCGGTCGGACGGCTCCGACCGGGCACGGGAGAGTGAGCCAGAGCACACCTGCCGTATCGTTGAGGCGGCCCGCCGGGGAGCGGGCCACCGGCGAGCAGTGATCGGAAGGGCAGTGCGCAGGGAGCGGACAGGGAGCGGGCGGTGACCGGCGGCGACGCGGGCGGACCGCCCGAGAGCGCGGCCACGCCGGACGGACCCGCCACGGGCTCCGGCGACGGCGCATCCGACGACGGCCCCGGCGAGCGGGGACCCGGCGACGCGGCGGCCCCCGCGGCCACCGACGAGCCGCCGCCCGCGGCGGGCTCCGGGGCGCCGGGCGGGAGCCCGTCGGCGGCCGACGACTCCGACGACACCATCGCCATCCGCCTGGAACAGCTGATCCTCGGCGCCGACCGCCGCTACACCCCGTTCCAGGCGGCCCGCAGCGCCGGGGTCTCGATGGATCTGGCGGTCCGGTTCTGGCGCGCCATGGGCTTCGCCGACATCGGGCAGGTCAAGGCGCTGACCGAGGCCGATGTGCTGGCGCTGCGGCGGCTGGCCGGTCTGGTCGAGGCGGGGCTGCTGAGCGAGGCGATGGCCGTCCAGGTGGCGCGCTCCACGGGCCAGACCACCGCCCGGCTCGCCGACTGGCAGATCGACTCCTTCCTGGAGGGCCTCACCGAGCCCCAGGACTCCGGGATGACCCGTACGGAGATCACCTATCCGCTGGTCGAACTCCTCCTGCCGGAGCTGGAGGAGTTCCTGGTGTACGTCTGGCGGCGGCAGCTGGCGGCCGCCACCGGGCGGGTCGTACGGGCGCAGGACGACGACGAGATGGTCGACCGGCGGCTCGCCGTCGGCTTCGCGGATCTGGTGGGCTTCACCCGGCTGACCCGGCGCCTGGAGGAGGAGGAGCTGGGCGAGCTGGTCGAGGCGTTCGAGACCACCTGCTCCGACCTGGTGGCGGCGCACGGCGGCCGGTTGATCAAGACGCTCGGCGACGAGGTGCTGTTCTCCGCCACCGACGCCGGGGTCGCCGCCGAGATCGGGCTGCGGCTCATCGAGACGATGACGCACGACGAGACCATGCCGGAGCTGCGCGTCGGCATCGCCTTCGGCACCGTCACGACGCGGATGGGCGATGTGTTCGGCACGACCGTCAACCTCGCCAGCCGGTTGACGTCGATAGCGCCGAAGGACGCCGTCTTCGTGGACCAGGCGTTCGCGGAGGAGCTGGGGCGCACCGGCGAGGCCCCGGTCTCCGAGGCGGCCGCCGCGGCGGCGGAGAAGGCGGCGGCGGAGGCGGCGGCGAGCGGTCTGACGCCGGACCTGCCGACGTACCGCTTCGCGCTCCAGCCGATGTACCAGCGCCCGGTGCGCGGGTTGGGCGTCATCGAGCCCTGGCAGCTGACCCGGCGCGGCTGAGCGGAGGCGCCCGGTCGCGCCGGGCGCCCGCTCCGGGCCGGTCGGCCCTGTTCCCGCCCGCGCCGAGCTGACATGATCCCGGCGGAACCGAATCAACGGTCGTTAACACCGGGAGGGTCGTATGCAGAGGTTCGGCGAATGGGTCCGCGTGGAGCGGCACGGCTACGTGGCGGAGCTGGTCATGGACCGGCCCGCGGCGATGAACGCGGTCTCGACGGCGATGGCCGACGCGCTCTCCGAGGCGTGCGCCGCGCTCGCCGCCGACGCCGCCGTCCGCGCGGTCGTCCTCACCTCCACCCATGAGCGGGCGTTCTGCGTCGGCGCCGACCTCAAGGAGCGCAACTCCTTCACCGACGCGGACCTGCTGCGCCAGCGCCCGCGCACCCGCGCCGCCTACACCGGCGTCCTGGAGCTGCCGCAGCCCACCGTCGCCGCGGTCCACGGCTACGCGCTCGGCGGCGGCTTCGAACTGGCGCTGGCCTGCGATCTGATCGTCGCGGACGGCAGTGCGGTGGTCGGGCTGCCCGAGGTGTCGGTGGGCGTCATCCCCGGTGGCGGCGGGACGCAGCTGCTGCCGCGCCGGGTGGGGGCGGCGCGCGCAGCGGAGCTGGTCTTCACCGCGCGCCGGGTGCGCGCCGAGGAGGCCGTCCGGCTGGGGCTGATCGATCAGCTCGTGGACGTCGGCGCGGACCGGGCGCAGGCGCTGGAGCTGGCCGGGCGGATCGCCCGGAACTCGCCGGTGGGGCTGCGCGCGGCGAAGCGGGCGATGCGGTTGGGGCACGGTCTCGACCTGCGCGCCGGGCTGGAGGTGGAGGACGCCGCCTGGCGCAGCGTGGCCTTCTCCGGCGACCGTGCCGAGGGCGTCGCGGCGTTCAACGAGAAGCGGGACCCGGACTGGCCCGGCGAGTGAGGCGCGGGCCCGGGGCGCGGCGCCGTGCGGGGGCGCCCGGCCCGCCGCTCCGCGCCCCCGCCGCCCGCCGCCCCGCGCCCGGTCCGCCGCGCCGTCGCCTCGGGCGGCGTAGATCACCGTGGGTGAGGATGACCTCCCCGCGCGGGAGCCGCGCGTAAGGGGCGAAACGGGTTAAACATTCCTACGCTGTAGTACAGAGTGTGCTCACGGTTACGGAATGTGAGGGCCCGGTGACGGACGATGCGAGGCTGCGGGCCGTGGTGGAGCTGGCGCAGGCGATGGCGGCCGCGCACACACCACGCGAATCCGCGCACGCCGCGGCGGAGAGCGTACGGCTGGCCCTGGGGGGCTCCTTCGCCGCGATCTCGAAGTGGGAGCGCGAGCGGGGCAAGCTGCGGGTGCTGGTCAACGTCGGGGAACTCACCGACGGTGAGCGGGAATTCCCGGAGGACGAGTCGTACCCGGTGCACGAGTTCCCCGAGATCGTCGGCCTCCCGCACGAGCGCCGGACACCGGGCGACGGGCCCGACGCCTGGGTGGAGCGCGCCGACGGCCCGTACGCGGCGAGCGGCGCGCCGCTGGCGGCGGTGCCCGCGGCGGCCCGCCCCCAGGACGCGCCGCTCACCGCCCCGGCGCAGGTCACGGCCGTGGCGCCGGAGGGCGGCGGGTACACCGGCAGCGCCAACCGGCGGCGGGTGGCCGCGCTGCGCCGCCGGGGTCGCAGCTGCTGTGTGGTGGCGCCGCTGGTGCTGCGCGGGCGGGCGTGGGGCGAGCTGTACGTGGCGCGGGCGGCGGGGGAGCTGGTGTTCGGGGCGGCGGACGCGGAGTTCGCGACGGTGCTGGCGGCGGTGACCGCCGCCGGGATCGCGCAGACCGAGCGGCTGGCGGAGGCGCGGCGGCTGGCCTTCACCGATGCGCTGACCGGGCTCGCCAACCGCCGCGCCGTCGACATGCGGCTGGACGAGGCGCTGGAGGCGCACCGCCGGGAGGCGGCCGTGGTCAGCCTGGTGGTCTGCGATCTCAACGGGCTCAAGCAGGTCAACGACTCACGCGGCCATGCGGTCGGCGACCGGCTGCTGGAACGATTCGGCTCGGTTCTCTCGCTCTGCGGCGCCCGGCTGCCCGGCACGCTGGCCGCCCGGCTCGGCGGCGACGAGTTCTGCCTCCTGGCGGTCGGCCCGCCCCCCGACGACGTGGTCGCCGTAGCCGCCGAACTCTGCGTACGCGCCGGAGAGTTGGGGCTCGGTGACGGGGTCGCGGTCGGTGTCGCGTCGACCGGCGACCCGATCGGCCCGGTCCGCACCGCCCGCCGCCTCTTCCGTCTCGCCGACGCCGCCCAGTACCGCGCGAAGGCCGCCCGCGCCCGGGAGCCGGTGGTGGCGGGGCGGCACGGCGGCGCCGACGATCCGATCGTCCGCCTCGCGGATACGCCGGAGCGGCGGCCGGGGACGGAACGGCGGCGCTTCCGCAGGTGAGGGCCGGTGCGGGGCGGATCGTCCCGGCCGCGGGCGGGCCGCGGCCCGGACCGGAGGTCGGTGGTCCGACCCCGTAACGGCCGGGCCACAGGTGGTGGTTGGGGCTCCGGGGTGGTGCGGGGGAGGTGGGACGCGGGGTGGTGACATCCCAAGATTCACTCTCTAGTGTTCGTGAATATGGATATGCACACTGTGGTGCTCGGGACGTCCGGCGCGACCGCCGAGGACGTCCTCGCCGTGGCCCGCGGCGCCGCCCGGGTCGCGCTCTCCGAGGACGCCCTCACGGCCGTCGCCGCCTCCCGTGCCGTCATCGACGACCTCGCCGCCAAGCCCGACCCCGTCTACGGCGTCTCCACCGGCTTCGGTGCCCTCGCCGTCCGCCACATCAGCCCCGACCTGCGCGCCCGCCTCCAGCGCAACATCGTCCGCTCACACGCCGCCGGGATGGGCCCGCACGTCGAGCGTGAGGTGGTCCGCGCCCTGATGTTCCTGCGCCTGAAGACCCTCGCCTCGGGCCGTACCGGCGTCCGCCCCGTCGTCGTCGAGACCATGGCCGCGCTGCTCAACGCCGGTATCACCCCGCTCGTCCACGAATACGGCTCGCTCGGCTGCTCCGGAGACCTCGCGCCGCTGTCGCACTGCGCCCTGACGCTGATGGGCGAGGGCGACGCCGAGGGCCCCGACGGCACCGTGGCGCCCGCCGCCGACCTCCTCGCCGCCCACGGCATCACCCCCGTCGCGCTCCGCGAGAAGGAGGGCCTGGCGCTCCTCAACGGCACCGACGGGATGCTCGGCATGCTGGTCATGGCCTGCGCCGACCTCGCCCGGCTCTACACCTGCGCCGACATCACCGCCGCGCTCTCCCTGGAGGCGCTGCTCGGCACCGACAAGGTCCTCGCGCCCGAGCTGCACGCCATCCGGCCGCACCCCGGCCAGGCCGCGGCCGCCGCCAACATGCGCAAGGTCCTGGCCGGTTCCGGCCTCACCGGCCACCACCAGGACGACGCGCCCCGCGTCCAGGACGCCTACTCGATCCGCTGCGCCCCGCAGGTCGCGGGCGCCGGACGGGACACGCTCGACCACGCCCGGCTGGTCGCCGACCGCGAACTGGCCGCCGCCGTCGACAACCCGGTCGTCCTCCCCGACGGGCGGGTCGAGTCGAACGGCAACTTCCACGGCGCGCCCGTCGCGTACGCGCTGGACTTCCTCGCCGTCGCCGCCGCCGACCTCGGCTCCATCGCCGAACGCCGCACCGACCGGCTGCTGGACAAGAACCGCTCGCACGGGCTGCCCGCCTTCCTCGCCGACGACCCGGGTGTCGACTCGGGCCTGATGATCGCCCAGTACACACAGGCGGCGCTGGTCAGCGAGATGAAGCGGCTGGCGGCGCCCGCCTCCGTCGACTCCATCCCGTCCTCCGCGATGCAGGAGGACCACGTCTCCATGGGCTGGTCGGCGGCGCGCAAGCTGCGGACCGCCGTCGACAACCTCGCCCGGATCCTCGCCGTCGAGCTGTACGCGGCGGCCCGTGCGGTGGAACTGCGCGACGGCGACCGGCTGTCGCCCGCCGGCCGCGCCGTGGTGACCGCGGCCCGCGCCGCCGGTGTCGCGGGCCCCGGCGGCGACCGCTTCCTCGCCCCCGACCTGGAGCGCGCCTACGCGTTCGTCCGCTCCGGCGCGCTGATCACGGCCGCGGAGACGGTCACCGGCCCGCTGGACTGAGCGGCCGGGCGGGGTACTTCATGGGTCGGCCCCGGGGCCGACCCATGAAGTCCGGCGCCATGAGGTCTGTCGGGGACGCGGCCCGTAGGGGCCCGGTTCCGCTTGCTTGGAGCGCACTCCAAGGCCATAGCGTGGCGACGGCTGAACCGAACACCCCACGCGTCGACGCGTCATCCCGTACGACCAACTGAAAAGGGGCAAGTGATGGGCCATCACTTCACCACACACGCGGAACGCTTCGATCTGAGGGGGAAGCGCGCGCTCGTCACCGGCGGCACCCGAGGCATCGGAATGATGATCGCGCGTGGTCTTCTCCAGGCGGGCGCCCGCGTGGTCATCAGCTCACGCGACGCGGAGGCGTGCGCCCAGGCGGAGGAACGGCTGTCCGAATTCGGCGAGGTGCGGGCCATCCCCGCCGACCTGTCCCGCCACGACGAGTGCCGACGGCTGTCCGGCCTCGTCACCGCCGACGCGGAGCGCCTCGACATCCTCGTCAACAACGCGGGCGCCCTGTGGGACGAGCCGCTGGAGACCTTCCCGGACGAGGCGTGGGACACGGTCGTCGACCTCAATCTGAAGTCGCCGTTCTGGCTGGTCCAGGCGTTGCTGCCGGCACTTCGCGCGGCGGGCACCGCCGACGATCCCGCGCGGGTCGTCAACATCGGCAGCATCGCCGCCCTCCACATCCCGCAGCGGCCCAACTACTCGTACTCCAGCAGCAAGGCCGCACTGCACCAACTCACCAGGGTGCTCGCCAAGGAACTGGGACCGCAGCACATCACCGTCAACGCCGTGGCGCCGGGACCGTTCCCGTCGGCGATGATGGCGGCGACCCTCGACGAGATGGGCGAGGCGATCGCGGCGGCGGCGCCACTGGGCCGGATCGGTCGCGACGACGACATGGCGGGCGTCGCCGTGTTCCTCGCCAGCCGGGCAGGCGCGTATCTGACCGGCACCGTGATCCCCGTCGACGGCGGCATCGCCACCACCGCGTAGGCCCCCAGGGTCAACGGACGGCTGTGACCAGCGCTTTCGCCACGGCCGCTAGGGGAGGCCGCCGTGGCTGCGCCGTACCGAGTAGCTGACCAGTCCGGCGCCGAGGGCCAGCGTGGCGGCGCCGCCGATGACGTACGGCGTGGTGTCCGGGGAGCCGGTCTCGGCGAGGGAGTGGGCGGAGGCACCGGCGGGGCGCGGCGTCGGGGCGGTCCGATCGGCGGTCACCGCATCGGAGCCTCGGGTTCCGCCGTTCGAGACGGTGGCGGCGGTGGTCCGCGCGCCGGTCTCGGGGGCGTCGACGATCGCATGCGCGGACGGGACGAACCACAGGGCGATCAGCACCGACCCCGCGGCTGCGGCGGTCAGCAGTGGTCGGCGTGCGGTCACAGAACAATCCCCCTTGCAGGTCCGGCGAATTGGCCGCTGACCTCAGATGTTAGTGATCACAGCGGGTCGCGGGAAAGTCAGGCCCCGCAGTGCTTACCCTCCGTCCCATGAACAATGGCGAGACATCACGGTTTGTACGGCTTCATATCGAACTGGTCATGGAGGTCACCGACGCCGATCTGCTGACCACCGCGGCGCTCGACCACGTCGCCGCCGACCCCTCCCTCCCGGACGACGGACGCCACCAGGCCCAGGAGGCGGTACGCGAGGACCCGGCCGAGGCGCTGGCCCACCTCGTCGATCCGTCCGACCTGGTCACCGCGGTCCCCGGCACGACCCTCGCGCAGGCGTCCTGGAGCTGTGAGGAGCGGGCCGACTACGACCCCGACGCGGCCTGGGACGCCGACGAGTGGGAGCTGGCGAGCGATGTCGTCCCCGTGGAGGAGGAGGTCTGATCCGGCCCCGTCCTCACGGAGCGTGACCGCTGTCCGCGCGCCCCTCCGGGAGCCCCCGCGCCCCCGCCCCGGCGCCCCGCACGGCCCTCGTACGACACCCGTCGTACGAGGGCCGATTTTCGTTCCCCGGGAGGGCGGCGGCGCACCCCGTACGGGCCCGGAACCGTGGGCCCGGGGCGGTGTCCGGCCATGATCCGCGGGGGCTCCGAGGGGTGTGCCCGCGTTGGGTGTCGTTGCCCACACTTTGTCCGGATCCGGTGTGTGTCACGGGGAAAATGGCGTTTCCTGGACGCCGGCCGGGGAGGCTGCACCCGGTCTGCGGCTCGGGGATTCCTATCCGATCAATGGAGAAGCGTGTGATGACGGACAGCAAGCGCCGCAAGGGCTTCATAGCCACCGCCGCGCTGGCCGGGGGCGTGGTCGTGCTCTCGGCCTGCGGCAGTGCGAGCGGCGTCGGGGGCGGCGACCACGCGGGCGGCGGTGCCTCCACCCCCGCCCACGAGAGGTCCCGGCAGGTCGACGAGGCAGCGGCCCAGGACGCCTCACACGCCAAGATCAAGATCACCCCCAAGGACGGTTCGTCCACCGCGGGCATCAGCAAGGACGCGAAGGTCACCGTCAAGAGCGGCAAGCTCACCTCGGTCACCATGACCGCCGTCGAGTCCAAGAAGACCGTCCCCGGCACGCTCGCCGCCGACGGCTCGTCCTGGACGCCGTCGCAGGACCTCTCCCGCGCGACGAAGTACAAGATCACCGCGCATGGGGTGGACTCCGAGGGCCGCGCGGCGGTCGAGAACTCCACCTTCACCACGGTCTCCCCGGCGAACAGCTTCATCGGCAACTTCACGCCCGAGGACGGCGCCACCGTCGGCGTCGGCATGCCGGTCTCGATCCACTTCGACAAGCCGGTCAAGGACAAGAAGGCCGTCGAGTCCGCGATCACCGTGGCCGCCAGCAGCAACCAGAAGGTCGTCGGCCACTGGTTCGACGACACCCGCCTCGACTTCCGCCCCCAGGAGTACTGGAAGGCGAACTCCGACATCACCGTGAAGCTCGCCCTCGGCGGGGTGCAGGCGTCGCCCGGCGTGCAGGGCATCCAGAACAAGACCGTCCGCTTCCACGTCGGCCGCTCCCAGGTCTCCACCGTCGACGCCAAGACCCACCTCATGACGGTCGTGCGCGACGGGAAGACCCTCAAGACCATCCCGATCTCGGCGGGCGGCGAGGACCACCCGACCTACAACGGCCGGATGGTCATCTCCGAGAAGTACGAGCAGACCCGCATGGACGGCTCCACCGTCGGCTTCACCAACAACGACGGCAAGGGCGAGTACGACATCCCCGACGTCCCGCACGCCATGCGCCTGTCGACCTCCGGCACCTTCATCCACGGCAACTACTGGGGCAAGGGCATCTTCGGCAACGTCAACACCAGCCACGGCTGCATCGGCCTGCCGGACGCGAAGGGCGCGGGCGACCCGTCCACGGACGGCGCCTGGTTCTTCAACCACTCGCTGATCGGCGACGTGGTGACGGTCGTCAACTCCCCGGACCGCACCATCCAGCCGGAGAACGGCCTCAACGGCTGGAACATGAGCTGGCAGCAGTGGGTGGCGGGCAGCGCCCTGGGCGGCTCGGCCTCCTGAACCGGCGCTCCGGGCGACTCGCCCCCTGAAGCGATGTGTGGCCCAGGGCCCGGCCGGTGGCGTACGCCTCCGGCCGGGCCTTCGGCGTGAGGGCGCGTGGGGCGCGTTGTGGCCTTCGGCGGTACGGGGCGGGGGCGGTGCGCCCGAATATCGGCCCCGGACCGGCGGAAGCCGGGGTGTGGTCTTTGGCGGTACGGGGGCGGGCGCGGGCGCACCCGTTGTCGGCCCCGGACCCGCCGGAAGCCGGGGCGAGGCCGTCCGGGGCACCCCGCCGCCCGGCCTCCGTACAGTGAATGGGTGAGCGAACGTACGGACAACGGGCGGGCCCGGCGCAAGGACGACGGCCGCGGGGAGCGGGCCGGTGCGAGGGGCGACCGGCGGTCGCGTACGGGCGGCGACCAGCGGTCCGGTGCGGGCGGCGACCAGCGGTCCGGCACGGGAGCCGACCAGCGGTCCCGGACGGATGCCGGTCGGCAGTCCGGCGCGGATGGTGGCCGGGGCGCCGGTGGCCGTACCGCCGGTACCGGTCGCCGGGGCACCGGCGCCCCGGGTGCCGCCGACGCCCTGCTCGGGGAGGTCCTCGGCGTCGTCCGCTACGCCGCCGACGGTGGGCCCGCCGAGGACGCCGCCGAGGCGGGCGCCTCCCGGCTCGCCGCCGCGCCCGAGGGCGGCGAGGCCGTCTCCGCCGCCGTCCTGCGCGCCGCCACCGACGCCGTCCGCCGCTGCTGGGCGGGCGGCTGGGAACCGGCCGACCTGGAACGGATCATCCGCCGCGACGCCACCGACCCCGCCCACGTCGGGCCGGTCGTGGACGCCGTCGCCGCCGACGCCCGCCGCGGCCCCCGCCCGCCGGGCGCCACCGACCGCTGGGACGCCCAGCTGCGGCAGCTCGGCGCCGAGGTCTGGTGGCCGTCCGACGGCGGCTACCTCGACGCGCTCGCCGCCCGCCGCCGCACCACCCGCTTCGAGACCGTCTACACCGTCCTCCTCGCCCTGCGCGCCCTCGCCCGGCTGCCGCGCCTCGCCCCGCTCCCGACCGCCCCGCCGCCCGCCGCCCGCACCGCGTCCCCCGGCGCCTCCCGCGCCCTCGGCCGGATCCGCGGCCTGCTGGCCAAGGCGGAGGCGACCGACTACGCCGAGGAGGCCGAGGCACTGTCGGCCAAGGCCCAGGAGCTGATGGCCCGGCACAGCATCGACGAAGCCCTGCTGGCCGGGGCGGACGCGACCGCGGGCGGCGGCCCCACCGCGATCCGCATCGGCATCGAGGGCCCGTACGAACAGGCCAAGGCCCTCCTCCTCGACGCCGTCGCCACCGCCAACCGCTGCCAGGCCGTCTGGTCCGCCGACGTCGGCTTCTCCACCCTCGTCGGCTACGGACCGGACCTGGAGGCCGCCGAGTTGCTCTACACCTCCCTCCTCCTCCAGGCCACCACCGCCATGCACCGCGCCGCCGACGCCCACCACACCCGCGGCCGCGCCCGCCGCACCCGCGACTTCCGGCAGACCTTCCTTGTCGCCTACGCCGACCGCGTCCGCGCCCGCCTGACCGCCGCCACCGAAACGGCCACCGCCGAGGCGACCGCCACCGGGGGCGCCGCCACCGGCGACCTCCTCCCCGTCCTCGCCGCCCGAGCCCTGGCCGTCGAGGAGACCACCGGCACCCTCTTCCCCGACACGACCCCCGTCCGCCTCCGCGGCCTCAACGACGCCGAGGGCTGGCACCAGGGCCGGGAGGCGGCGGATCGGGCGCGGTTGGGGGAGGGGTGAGGGGTGAGGGGTGGGGGCTGCGGCGGATGGCCGTACCCGTCATCCCAGCGA
>NZ_JODY01000019.1 GCF_000718015.1 Streptomyces catenulae
GGGCGGGGCGGGAGTCCGGGGGAGTGGGGCCGGTGTTTCGGTGCGGGCCGGGGCTGGGTGGGGTGAGATGCGGAGTGCGGGTGTGGGCCGGGGCGTGGTCCGGGGACCGGCGCCCCCGCTCACCCCACGCTGTCCCGCCACGCCCGGTGCAGGTCGGCGAAGCGGCCGCGGTCGGATATCAGGGTGGTGGGGGTGCCGTCCTCCACGATCCGGCCGTCGGCCATCACCAGCACCCGGTCGGCGATCTCCACCGTCGACAAGCGGTGCGCGATCACCACCGCCGTCCGGCCGCGCAGCACGGTGTCCATCGCCCGCTGCACCGCCCGCTCGCCCGGGATGTCCAACGAACTGGTCGCCTCGTCCAGGATCAGCACGGCGGGGTCGGCGAGCAGCGCCCGCGCGAAGCCGACCAACTGCCGCTGGCCCGCGGAGATCCGGCCGCCCCGCTTACGGACATCGGTGTCGTACCCGTCCGGCAGCGCGGCGATGAAGTCGTGGGCGCCGATCGCCCGGGCGGCCTCCTCGATCTCCGCGCGGGTGGCGTCCGGCCGCCCCAGCGCGATGTTCTCGGCGACCGTCCCGGAGAAGAGGAACGCCTCCTGGGTGACCATCACCACGCCCCGGCGCAGCTCGGCGGCGGACAGCTCCCGCAGGTCCACCCCGTCCAGCAGGACCCGGCCCTCGGTCGGGTCGTAGAAGCGGGCCAGCAGCTTCGCCAGCGTCGACTTACCGGCGCCGGTCGAACCGACCACGGCGACCGTCTCGCCCGCGGCCAGCCGCAGCGCGAAACGGGGCAGCACCTCGCCGCCGGTCCGGTACGCGAACCGCACCCCCTCGAAGACGACCTCCCGGCCGGGCCGCCCGTCGGAGGCGGGTGGCAGCGACGCCGGGGCGGACGGCTCGGGGACCGACGGGCGCTGCGCCAGCAGACCGGCGATCTTCTCCAGCGAGGCGGCCGCCCCCTGGTAGGAGTTGAGGAACATCCCGAGCCGGTCGATCGGGTCGTACAGCCGCCGCAGATACAGCACCGCGGCGGCCAGGACGCCCAGCTCCAGCGCGCCGGTCGCCACGCGGTAGGCGCTCCACAGCACGATCGCGGCGACCGCGAAGTTGGCCACCAGCCGCGACCCGACGACATACCGGGCCATCTCCAGCAAGGTGTCGCCGTTGACACCCTCATGGGTGCGGTTCAGTGCGGCGAACGCCGCGTCGTTGGGCCGCTCCCGGCGGAACGCCTGCACCGGGCGGATGCCGTTGACCGTCTCGGTGAACTTCACGATGACGGCAGCGACCGCCGACGACTTGCTGCTGAACACCCGGATCGAACGCCGCTGGTAGGAGCGGATCAGCAGGGCCAGCGGCCCGGTGGAGGCGAGCGCCGCGACGCCGGTGCGCCAGTCCAGGTAGAGCAGCATCACGGTGATCGAGACCGTGGAGAGCACGAAGGAGATCAGCTCCTCCAGGCCCTCGTCGAGGAGTTCGCGCAGCGCCTCGACGTCCGTGGTGGCCCGCGAGATCAGCCGACCCGAGGTGTACCGCTCGTGGAAATCGAGGCTGAGCGCCTGGGCATGCCGGAAGATCCGGCCGCGCAGCTCCAGCAGCACGTCCTGGCTGATCCGCGCCGAGCACCGGATGAAGAGGTACTTCAGCCCGCCCGACGCCACCGCGCACAGCGCCGCCCCGGCCGCCACGGCGACCAGCGGACCGTGGTCCCCGGCGCGCAGCGCGGGCACCGCGCGGTCCAGCGCGAACGCCACCAGCAGCGGTCCGGCCTGCACCGCGGCCTGTTGGAGCAGGAGCATCACGGCGGAGAGCGTCACCCAGCGGGCGTGCGGCGCCAGCAGCGACCGCAGCAGCCGCCGCGACGCTCCGGGCGGCGCCGGGAGGACGTCCCGGGCGAAGGCGTCCCCGTCACCGGGCGGCGGCCCGGGCGCGGGCGGATCGGCGGGTACGGCGCCCGGTGCGGGGGCGGTCGTCATCGGGTGCCTCCGGAGGCGTCGCGGGGCCGGGGCGCGGGCCCCGCCGGGACGGGGTCGGTGCCGGACATCAGCCCGGCGTACTCGGCGTTGTCGCGCAGCAGTTGCTGGTGGGTGCCGACGGCGGCTATCCGGCCGCCGGAGAGCAGCGCCACCCGGTCGGCCAGCAGGACCGTGGACGGGCGGTGCGCGACGACCAGCGCGGTGGTGGTCGCCAGGACCTGCCGCAGCGCCGCTTCGACCAGCGCCTCGGTGTGGACGTCGAGGGCGGAGAGCGGATCGTCGAGGATCAGGAAACGCGGCCGTCCGGCGACCGCGCGGGCCAGCGCGAGCCGCTGCCGCTGGCCGCCCGACAGACTCATGCCCTGCTCCCCGACCTGGGTGTGCACCCCCTGGGGCAGCGCGGCGACGAAACCGTCGGCCTGCGCCACCTCCAACGCCCGCCGCAGGTCCGCCTCCTGGAGGTCCACGCCGCCCATCAGGACGTTCTCGGCGACGCTCGCGGAGAACAGCGTCGGCTCCTCGAAGGCGACCGACACCAGACCGCGCACCTCGTCCCGGGAGAGCGCGGTGAGGTCGCGGCCGTCCAGGGTGATCCGGCCACCGGTCGGGTCGTACAGCCGCGGGACCAGCGCGGTGAGCGTCGTCTTCCCGCTGCCCGTGGCCCCCACCAGCGCCATCGTCTCCCCGGACGCGATACGCAGATCGACACCGCGCAGCGTCGGCGGGGCGTCCGCGGACGCGTCGGGGTAACGGAACGCGACACCGGAGAAGACGAGTCCGCCGCAGACGCCCGGGCGGTCGGACGAATCGGAGCGGTCCGACGAATCGGAGCGGGCGGGCGAATCGGAGCCGTTGGACGCGCCGGGGCGGTCGGACGGTCCGGGGCGGTCGGCGGCGTCGGTACGGCCTGCGCCGGAGCCGTCGCCGGGACCGCCACCCGAGACGACGTCGGCGGCGTCGTCGGCAGCCGCCCGCGGCCCGGGGAGCAGGGCCGCGGCCGCCGCCTGCCCCGGCAGGGCCTGCGCCTCCTCCGCCGTCGGTGCGTCCAGCACCTCGAAGTACCGGTCGGTGGCCATCGCCGCCTCGTAGCTCATCGCCAGCAGGAAGCCGATGGAGTCCACCGGCCAGCGCAGCGCGAGCGCCGTCGACAGGAAGGCGACCAGCGTCCCGGCCGAGAGCGCGCCGTCCGCCACCTGGAGGGTGCCCAGCACCAGCGCGGCGCCGATCGCCAGCTCCGGCAGCACGGTGATGGCGGCCCAGAGCACCGCGAGGTACCGGGCCTTGCGCAGCTCGGTGGTGCGCAGCTCATGGGTGAGCCGACGGAACATCCGGGCCTGACTGCGGTGGCGGCCGAAGCCCTTCACGATCCGGATACCGAGGACCGACTCCTCGATCACCGTCGTCAGATCGCCGACCTGGTCCAGCGCCCGGCGGGCGGCCAGCGCGTACTTCGCCTCGAAGACCGAGCAGAGGACCATCAGCGGCAGCACCGGCGCCAGCAGCACCAGCCCCAGCGAGAAGCGCTGGCTCAGCAGGATTGCGCAGCCCACCACGATGGTCGCGCCGTTGACCAGCAGGAACGTCAGCGGGAACGCCAGGAACATCCGGAGCAGCTGGAGATCGGTGGTGGCGCGGGAGAGCAACTGGCCCGACGCCCAGCGGTCGTGGAAGGCGACCGGCAGCCGCTGGAGGCGGGTGTAGAGCCGCTCCCGCAGAGCCGCCTCGACGCCCGCCAGCGGCCGGGCGACCAGCCAGCGCCGCAGCCCGAACAGCCCCGCCTCGGCCACCCCGAGGGCCAGGAGGAACCCGCCGCCCAGCCAGACGCCGCCGGGCGCGCCCGCGGCGACCGGACCGTCCACGATCCACTTGAGCACCAGCGGGATGACGAGGCTGATGCAGGACGCGACCACGGCGACGACCGCGGCGGTGAACAGCCGCGCCCGCACCGGCCGGACGAACGGCCACAGGCGCAGCAGCGACCGTACGGCGGAGTGCCGCGGGGGCTCGGAGGACGGTGGACGGGCGGGTGTGCTCGCGGTGGCATCCATCACAGGCGAGAGTAAGGGCGGCCACCGACAACGCTCATGTCCTTTTCCCGTCGCACGGCCCACCGCCCGACCGCCCGCCGCGCCCCCACCCCCGCTGACCTGCGCCTCCACCCGCCCGGCGGTACTTCGGAGCCACACCGTCTCCCCCAAGGGGCGCCCGGGCCGCCGCCCGACCGCCCATCACCCGCGCGGCCCGGCCCGCTCCCGCGCCGCCCCGCACTCCGCCGCTCGGCCCGGCGGACGCCCTCGGCCGCCCCCGTACCACCGCAACGCCGTATCCCGTACGGGACACGGACCTGCCGGGCCGTCACTTCCGGGGCGACAACCGTCGCATCCGTCACAATGCGCCACATGTCCGGTGATGAGAAGGACCGCACCCCCCGTCCGCCGGCCCGCCGCCCCGTGCGGCTCCGGCGCCTCCTCCGTCTCGCCCTGGTGCCGGTGTGCGCTCTGACCGCGGCGACCGGCTGCGCCGTCCCCGACCTCTTCGGCAGCGACAAGCCGCCCGGCGCGGAACGCGGCATCGACGTCGAGCCCGGCGACGGCGCCCGCGATGTGAGCGAGAGCGGACGGCTCCTCATCCGGGTGCCCGACGGGCGCCTCCAGCGGGTGACGGTGCGGCGTACCGGCGACGGCGGCGCGGCGCAGGTCCCGGGCCGGATCTCCCGGGACGGCCTGACCTGGCGGCCCACCGCGCACCGGCTGGAGGCGGCGGCGACGTACACCGTGGACGCGGTGGCGATGGACGGCGAGGGCGACCGCAGGACCCGCCACACCACGTTCACCACCGGCCCCGCCAAGCTGGCCGCCGGTTTCCTCCCGGAGGACGGCGCGACCGTCGGCACCGGCATGATCGTCTCGCTCCAGTTCAACCACCCGATCCCCGACCTCGCCGCCGTCCAGCGGGCCGTCCGGGTCACCGCCGATCCGGACGTCGAACTGGCCCCCCACTGGTTCGGCGACCAGCGGCTGGACTTCCGCCCGAAGGAGCGCTGGCGGCCCGGCACCGAGGTCACCGTCGAGGTCCGGCTGGACGGCGTCCGGGCCGGTCCCCGCACCTTCGGCACCCAGAGCGAGACCGTCCGCTTCCGGATCGGCAGGGACCAGACGAGCGTCATCGACGCGGCCCGGCACAGCCTGACGGTCACCCGCCAGGGGGAGAAGCCGGTGACGCTGCCGGTCACCGCGGGCGACGAGAAGAACCCCACGTACAACGGGAAGATGGTGATCCTGGAGCGGCTGCCGAAGACGCGGATGGACGCCCGGACCGTCGGCTTCGGCCGCGCCTACGACATCCCCGACGTGCCGCACGCGATGCGCCTGACGACCTCCGGGACCTTCCTGCACGGCAACTACTGGGCCGACCCCGACATCTTCGGCGACGAGAACACCAGCCACGGCTGCGTCGGGCTGCTCGACAACAAGGGCGGCAAGGGCGCCACCCCGGCCGGTTGGTTCTACGCCCAGTCGCTCATCGGCGACATCGTGGAGGTCGTCCACTCCCGGGACCGCGTCGTCGCCGCGGACAACGGTCTCGGCGGCTGGAACATGCCCTGGGAGCAGTGGCGGGCGGGGACGGCCCTGTAGCGGCCCGGTGGCCGTCCGGCCCTCGGCGAGTGCGCCGGGCCGGACGGACCCGGTGTCCGGTGCGGGGCGCTCCCCAGCACCCCGTACCGGACGGAGCGTCAACGTCCATACGTATCAATCGATTTGACGCCCGTTTCTTCTGCCCCGTCCCGTCCCGCTTTCCCTGTTTCTGTCCGTCCCGGGGGCGCCGTGGTGTGCGCCCCGAGCCGCCCTTGCCGGGCAGCCCGCTGTCCTACCCATGTGGTTATCTACACGCAGGACGCGGCCGCCCGGCGGTGCCGCGTCGTACGGCGGTGTTCCGTACGCAGGGGAGTGCGTGCGGGGCGAGGGGAAGAGGGGCCAAGGGATGCACCAGGCGATATCCGCAGAGCCGAGACGGCGGTCGGCGCCTCCGCGGGCGATACGGCGGCGGGCCCGGCGCGGCGCCGTCGTCGCCCTGGCGCTCGGCTCCGTCCTGCTCGCCGCGGGCTGCGGGGACGGTCCGGACGCGAAGGGCGCGGCCGACCGGGCGCGCGCCGCGCACGGCCCCTCGAAAGCCGTCGTGACGATCGCCCCCAAGGACGGCGAGAACTCCGTCGCCACCCGCGGCGCCCTCGCGGTGACGGCCCGGTGGGGCAAGCTCCGCTCCGTCACGGTCAAGGACGCGAAGGGCAAGGAGATACCGGGCCGCATATCCGGCGGCGGCACCGGCTGGCAGCCCACCGGACACCTCGGGACGGCGACCACGTACACCGTGACGGCCGAAGCCGCCGACGCGGAGGGCCGGAAGGTCACCCGCCACGCCCGCTTCACCACGCTCAGGCCCGAGGCGACGTTCACCACGACGTACACACCGGACGGCGGGGAGAAGGTCGGCGTCGGGATGCCGGTCTCGCTGCGCTTCAGCCGCGGCATCACCGACCCCGCCGCCGTGGAGAAGGCCGTCCGGGTCACCGCGGAGCCCGCCGTTCCCGTCGAGAGCCACTGGTTCGGCAACGACCGGCTGGACTTCCGCCCCGAGAAGTACTGGGCCCCCGGCACCAAGGTCACCCTCCGGCTCGCCCTCGACGGCGTCGAGGGCCGCCCCGGCGTCTACGGCACCCAGTCCCGGAAGGTGTCGTTCACCGTCGGGCGCAGCCAGATCAGCACCGTCGACGCCCGGTCGAAGAAGATGACGGTGGTCCGCGACGGCAAGAAGATCAAGACCATCCCGATCTCCGCCGGGGCGCCGGGCACCGAGACGTACAACGGCCGGATGGTCATCAGCGAGAAGCTCCGGGTGACCCGGATGAACGGCGCGACCGTCGGCTTCGACGGCCAGTACGACATCGAGGACGTCCCGCACGCCATGCGGCTGAGCACCTCCGGCACCTTCATCCACGGCAACTACTGGTCGGGGCAGGGCGCGTTCGGCAACCGCAACGCCAGCCACGGCTGTGTGGGCCTCTTCGACCGGCGCGGCGGCGGCGATCCGGCCACCCCCGCCGCCTGGTTCTTCCGCAACTCCCTCGTCGGTGACGTGGTCGTCGTCAAGAACTCCCACGACGAGACGATCCGGCCGGACAACGGCTTCAGCGACTGGAACCTCTCCTGGAAGGAGTGGAAGGACCGACGGCGCTGACGCGGCGGCACCCGGTCCGGGGTGGCGCGGGGCACGTCGGCGTACCGTACCCAGCGCCGTTAACGACGGCTAACCTTCGCGGTATGACTGTGAACTTCGAGATCGCCGACGGTGTCGGGACCATCCAGCTCGACCGCCCGCCGATGAACGCGTTGGACATCGCCACCCAGGACCGGCTGCGGGAGCTGGGCGAGGAGGCCACCCGCCGGGACGACGTCCGCGCGGTCGTGGTGCGCGGCAGTGAGAAGGTGTTCGCCGCCGGGGCGGACATCAAGGAGATGCAGCGGATGGACCACGCCGCCATGGTGGTGCGGTCCAAGGCGCTGCAGGATTCGTTCAGTGCCATCGCGCGCATCCCCAAGCCGGTGGTCGCCGCGGTCACCGGCTACGCCCTCGGCGGCGGCTGCGAGCTGGCGCTCTGCGCGGACTTCCGGATCGCGGCGGAGAACGCCAAGCTCGGCCAGCCGGAGATCCTGCTCGGCGTCATCCCGGGCGCCGGCGGCACCCAGCGGCTGGCGCGGCTGGTCGGCCCGTCCAAGGCCAAGGACCTGATCTTCACCGGGCGCCATGTGCGGGCCGACGAGGCGCTGGCCATCGGTCTGGTCGACCGGGTGGTCCCGGCGGCCGAGGTCTTCGAGGCGGCGCACGCCTGGGCGGCGCAGCTGGCGAAGGGCCCGGCGCTCGCCCTGCGCGCCGCCAAGGAAGCCGTCGACGCCGGTCTGGAGACGGACCTCGAAACCGGCCTGGCCATCGAACGCTCCGTGTTCGCCGGGCTGTTCGCGACCGAGGACCGCGAGATCGGGATGCGCAGCTTCGTCGAGGACGGCCCGGGGAAGGCCAAGTTCCGCCGCTGAGAAGGTGGTTGGCGGGGCGGGTGGGCGGCCGGTGTGCGGTGCCCCGTGCGGGGGAATCGCGCCGATCCGGCCCCGTACGCGCCCGCCCCGCGCCGCCGCTCCGGCGGGCGCCGCCCGGCACCGTCGCACCGCAGCTCAGGCAGGTGACAGTGGTGTCATGAACGCCGCCGGAACGGCCTTTGCGGTGACCGGAATCCGGTGTCCGCCAGGGTGGGATTCCGCCGGATCCGGTCCCGTGGTGGTGGCGCAACGGCCATGATGGGGGCATGGCGGGCCTGGAGGAGTCGGAGCAGTCGCAGCCGCTGTGCGGCACGGCTGCCACCTGCCGGGGAGTCCCCGGCGCAGCGGAGAGCGGCGGAGCGGCGCCGGACGCCCCGGGACCCCTGGTGCTCGATCTGCTCGGCGACCCTTCCGTGGACGAGGTCCCGTTCCCCTCGCGGCCGGAATCCGCCGGTGCCGCCCGCCGTCTGACCCACCGGGTCCTCCATGAACAGTGGGGTCTGCCCCCGCACCTCACCGAGAACGCCGTTCTGCTGGTGTCGGAGCTGGTCGGCAACGCCGTACGGCACACCGGCGCGCGGCGGTTCGGGCTGCGGATGCTGCGGCGGCGCGGCTGGATCCGGATCGAGGTGCGCGACCCCTCGCGCGGACTGCCGTGTCTGATGCCGGTCCGGGAGCTGGACATCAGTGGCCGGGGTCTCTTCCTCGTCGAGACGCTCTCCGACCGCTGGGGCGTCGATCTGCTGCCGCGCGGCAAGACCACCTGGTTCGAGATGCGCACCGGCGACCGCTGACCCGCGGCGCCCGCCCCCGGATACGCGACTGGGGCCTCCCGCAGGGTTGTGCGGGTGAGGCCCCAGTGTCGCCCCTCGGCGGACGGAAGGGGTGTGTCCGCGGGGGTGGAACGACCTGGCCCGGGTCAATGGGGGTCGTTGCGAACGACTATGACAGGTCCGGCCTCCGATGCCAAAAGTGCATTGCGGACAATATGGGTCAGTGAGGGAGGAAGTCCTGGGGGATCCCAGGTGAGGTACGCCACCGACCTTGTAAACGACGGTTCGTTAACCGGTTGCCTCGATAAATATGCGGCGTTGCCGCGGTCGCTCCGCCCGGTGCCGCGGCCTCTCGCGCCGTCCCGCGCCGGGGGCCGTACCGGGCCCGCGGACCTGGTCGCGCCGCGCCGGGCGCCCGGCGCCGTGTCTCCTCCGGATGGCGGTCCGTGCTCGGGAGGCGGCGCCACGGTCCGTAGGATGGGGCCCGCCCGCGGACGGTGAGTGCCTCGCCGCGCGGGCCGACCGCGACGGCGGTGTGCGCCGGGCCCCGCGCACGCCGGGACGAGGAAGGAGGGCCATGACCACCACCCGCCGACCGGCGGCCGTGATCTGGCTGCTCCTCCTCGCCGTGACCTTCGGCCCGCTGCTCTGCCGCACCGGCGGCGACCAGTCCTGGCGGGCCGCACCGACCGCCGCCACGACCGCCCTCCCGGCCGCCGCCGACGCACCGACCGCCCCCGCCCCGCGCACCGCCGCGACCACGGCGGACGCGGACACCGCCCCCTCGGCGGACGCGGACGCCGCCGGGCCCCGCGCCGACGGCGCCCCCGACCCCGCCCACCGGCTCACCGCGCGGACCGACCTCGTCGACGTCCCCCGGCGCTGTTCGGGGCGGCATGCGCCGGGGCCCGACGAGTCCGCGCCGCTGCCCGCCCCGCACCGCGGGGAACCCCTCGCCCCGAGCGTCGCGGTGCCCGTCACGACCGCCGCCGCGCCCCTCGGACGGCCCGTCCCGGTGCGCTCCGGCACCGGACCCGCGGGGCCCGCCGACCCCGCCACCCTCCTGCCCGTACTGCGGATTTAGCGGCGCCCCACGGGAGCGCCGCCGTGCCCCCGTGTGCCCGTGTCCGGACCGGCCCGCCGCCGTCCGGCCCTTCCGCCATCCCGGTACGACTGGAGAAACTGTGTCCACCACCCTCAGCTCACCCCGCCGCAAGCTCGCCGCCGTCGGCGCGATCATCGCGCTGCTCGTCGCCGTCGTCGCCATCGGCATCGCCGCCGGACGGGCCGTCGAGGACGGCCGCGCCCCCAACGAACCGCAGGGCGCCGCCCAGGCTGCCGGGGAGGACCCGGAGCAGCAGCGCGTCTACGACAAGCTCGCCGAGCGCACCAGCCGCCGCGAGGCCGATGACGCGCTGGCCGTCGGCAAGAAGGACGCCCCGGTGGTCCTCGTCGAGTACGCCGACTACCAGTGCTCGTTCTGCGGCCGCTTCACCCGCGAGACCCAGCCCGAACTGATCAAGAAGTACGTCGACGCGGGCACCCTGCGCATCGAGTTCCGCAACTTCACCCTCTACGGCGCCGACTCCGAACGCGCCGCCCGCGCCTCCTGGGCCGCCGGACGCCAGGGCCGCTTCTGGCAGCTGCACGACGAGCTGTACGCCAAGACCCGTAAGGGCGACGCGCTCGCCGAGGAGAAGCTCGTCGCGATGGCCCGTACCGCCGGGGTCCCCGACCTCGACAAGTTCCGCACCGACCTCGACAGCGAAGCCGCCCGCAGCGCCCTGAAGAAGGACCAGGAGGAGGGGTACGAACTGGGCGTGCAGTCCACGCCGTCCTTCCTGGTCAACGGCCGCCCGGTGTCCGGCGCCCAGCCCACCGCCGTCTTCGCCGACGCGATCGAGACCGCCGCGAAGGCGGCCCAGGAGAAGAAGGGCGGCGGCAAGTGACGGACATCGGGTACCTCGCGGCGTTCCTCGGCGGCGCCCTCGCGCTGGTCAGCCCGTGCAGCGCGCTGCTGCTCCCGGCGTTCTTCGCGTACTCGCTCTCCCACCCCGGACGGCTGCTCGCCCGCACCGGCGTCTTCTACCTGGGGCTCGCCACCACGCTGGTGCCGCTCGGCGTCGCCTCCACCGCCGCCAGCCGGCTCTTCAACGGCCACCGCGACCTGCTGATCACCGTCGGCGGCTGGGTGGTCATCGCCATGGGGCTCGCGCAGCTCCTCGGCCTCGGCTTCGCCTCCCGCCGCGCCCAGGCCGCCGCCGCCCGGATCACCCCCCGCTCGGCCGTCTCCACCTTCCTGCTGGGCTGCGTCTACGGGCTGGCCGGGTTCTGCGCCGGGCCGATCCTCGGCGCCGTCCTCACCGTCACCGCGGTCAGCGGCTCGCCGGTCTACGGCGCGTCGATGCTCGCCGTCTACGCGCTGGGCATGGCGCTGCCGCTGTTCGTCCTCGCCCTGCTCTGGGACCGCTTCCGGCTGGGCAGCCGCGGCTGGCTGCGCGGCCGGGAACTGCGCCTGGGCAGGCTGCGGCTGCACACCACCTCGCTCCTGTCCGGCCTCTTCTTCATCGCCATCGGCGTGCTCTTCCTCCGCTACAACGGGACCAGCGCCCTGCCCGGCGTCCTCGACGCGGAGTCGGAGTTCCGGGTCGAGGAGTGGGTGGCGTCGATCGGCAACGCCGTGCCGGACTACCTCCTGATCGCGCTGGGCGCCCTCGCCGTCGCCGTGGTCCTCGGCCGGATCGCGCTGCGCCCGGAGAAGGCGAAGACGCCGCAGCCCCGGCCGGAGCAGGAGCGGGAGCGGGAGGGCGCCTCGGAGTGACACCGCCGTCGGCGGGGACGGCACCCGGAGGCCCCGGATCGGCGCGCGGAGGCGTCGGCCCGGGGCCTCGGCGCATCACCGCGGCCCCCGGAGCCCCGGCCCGGCCTACGCGCTGCGCCGCCGACCCGGCTGCGGGCGGCGCTGGTGCAGCCGGATCGGGGCGTCGGCGCGTCTGCGGCGGTCGTTGCAGAGCAGGCACTTGCCGTACCCGGGCGGCAGCGGGTCCTCCGGGTCGCCGTGGAGGGGATCGACCGCGCCGTGCGGATGGAGCGCGCAGCCGGTCGGGCCGGTGGCCTCGCCGAGCGAACCGGCGGCGGTCAGCGCCCGGCGGAGCGCGTCGACGAGCTGGTCGGCGTCCCGCCGGGTCGGCGTGGCCCGCAGGGACGAGGCGATGTCGGAGGCGGTGGTCAGCGCGGTGCGGAGTTCGCGCAGCTGTGCGTAACCCATGCCTCGGAGCGTAGGCGCCCCCACTGACAGTGGATCTTCCGCGCGTGCTTCGTGGTCTCCCATGGCCGCATCCCTGCCCGCCGCGGCCGACGTCTTAGCCCCCGCGACCTTGCTGTCGCCTTACCGGCGCATGACAGCTCCGCGACCGCCCGGACCGCGCGGACGGACACAGCGAAGGGCCCGCCGGATCCCCTCCGGCGGGCCCTTCGCCCCGTACGCGGTCCGTCACGGTGCGAGCGGCAGCTCCCGCTTGTGGGCGGTGAAGCGGTAGCGGCGGACGATGGCCTCGCGCACCACCTCGTCCATCGGCCGACCCTCCAGGAAGTCGTCGATCTGGTCGTACGTCACACCCAGCGCGACCTCGTCCGGCTTGCCCGGGTCCAGCGTCTCCAGGTCCGCCGTCGGCACCTTCACGACCAGCTCCTCCGGGGCGCCCAGGGCCGCGGCGACCGCGCGCACCCGCCGCTTGGTCAGACCGGTCAGCGGGACCACGTCGGCGGCGCCGTCACCGAACTTGGTGAAGAAGCCGGAGACCGCCTCGGCCGCGTGGTCGGTGCCCACGACCAGACCGTCCTGGGCACCCGCCACCGCGTACTGCGCGATCATGCGCTGCCGGGCCTTGATGTTGCCCTGGACGAAGTCCTGGTGGGCGGCGTCGCGGAACTCCAGCCCACCGGCGACCGCCGACGCCAGCGCGGCGTCGCTGGCCGGGCGGACGTCCACCGTCAGCAGCCGGTCGGGCCGGATGAAGTCCAGCGCCCGCTGCGCGTCCTTCTCGTCGGCCTGGACGCCGTACGGCAGCCGCATCGCGAAGAACGTCGCGTCGTGGCCCGCCTCCCGGGCGCGCTCCACGGCCAGCTGGCACAACCGGCCCGCGGCCGTGGAGTCCACGCCGCCGCTGATGCCGAGCACCAGGGAGCGCAGGCCCGTGGTGGTCAGCCGTTCCGCGAGGAACGCGACCCGGCGCTCGATCTCGTGCCCGGCGTCGAAGGACGCGCTCACCTGGAGATCCCGGGCGATCTCCTGCTGGGCCATGGACGCCGGGTCACTCACGGCTGCTCCTCGTACTGTCGGAATCCGTCGGCCGGGGAAACGACCGGCCTGCGGAAACCTTATGCCGGGTGCGCCCACTTCTTGAGGGCGGCCTTGCTCGCGAAGTCCGCGACGTCCTTGTCGAGCGGCCGGTCGGTGTACTGGTGGATCCGCCACTTCGCCTTGATCCGCGGATGCCCGGCCTGTACGTAGTCGGCGACCCACAGACCGTCACCGGCGTACGAGGTGGTGTCGTGGTTCAGCCAGAAGCTGCGGTTGCAGTAGAGCATCACCCGGTGCGTGGGGCGGAGCTTCTTCACCTCTTTGATGAACTGGTCCTTCTGCGCGTTGCTCGCGTAGGTGCCGCTGCCGGTGGTCTCCCAGTCGGCGGCGAGGATGTCCCCGCCGACCGAGGCGCACTTCTCGACGAAGTACCGCGCCTGCGCCGCGATGTTCCCCGGCCACAGGAAGTGGTAGAACCCGACCACACACCCGGCCTTGCGCGCCTTCGCCGCCTGCGCCGACTGGTGGGGGTTGATGTACGAGCGGCCCTCGGTGGCCTTGATGATCACGAAGTCCAGCCCGTCGGTCGAGAACGACGTGTTGTACGAGCTGACATCGACACCGTGCAGCATGAGCGGCCTCCCGCCGTTGCGACCTGCTTCTCCGAACCGTCCACTGCGTTCCAGCAGTTCAGCACGTTCACCGAGGAAGACGCCAGATCACTACCGAGAAGTTCCGCAGCGTGACGAGCAGTTGACACGGAGGAGGGGAACCCCGGCGGCGTGCGGCGGTTGGGGCGGGGGAGTCGAAAGGGTGACCGGGGATCAGGTGCTGGGCTGCGTGGGGTGGCGCAGTTGTTCGGCGGCGTCCGAGACGCGGTGCAGCAGCTCGACGAAGAGGGTCTGCTCGGACGGTGCCAGCGGGGAGAGGAAGAGCTGGTTCATCCGCGCGGAGCGGACCGCGAGCTTGCGGTGGACGCGGACGCCCTCGTCGGTGGCGCGCAGCGCCGCGCGGCGGCCGTCCCGGGGATCGCGGATCTTGTCGACCATCCCGCGCACCACCAGCCGCCGGATCACCTCGGCGATGGTGGAGCGGTCCAGACCGACCCGCTCACCGACCGTGCGCTGATCCAGTCCGTCCTCACCGACCAGGGAGTTGAGGACCGCGAACTGCGGGGAGGTGACCTCCTCGGAGACCATGGTCGTCCACAGCAGGGTGTGGGCCTGCTGGAACCGCCTGGCCAGGGGGCCCGGATGGCTGCTGAGGTCGAGCGTGGTCACGCCGCCCCTCCTTCCCGGTCGAAGCTCGGGCCCGTACGCACTGCGCGTCCGGAGCGGCACTCATTGTAGCGGCGCGCCGGGCCGTGGATGAGCGCTTTGACCAGGGGGGATGTGATACCGAAACCCGGTTCGCGGGTAGGTTTCCGCCCGCCCCGCGGGGCGGGCGGCGGGTGGTGCGGCGGTGGCCCCGGACCGCCGCGCGCGGCACCGGTCCGGGGCCGTCGCTCAGCACTCGATGATGTTCACCGCGAGCCCGCCGCGCGCGGTCTCCTTGTACTTCACCGACATGTCCGCGCCGGTGTCCTTCATCGTCTTGATGACCTTGTCCAGCGAGACATGGTGGCGCCCGTCGCCGCGCAGCGACATCCGGGCGGCGGTGACGGCC
This sequence comes from Streptomyces catenulae, assembly GCF_000718015.1. Taxonomy (GTDB): domain Bacteria; phylum Actinomycetota; class Actinomycetes; order Streptomycetales; family Streptomycetaceae; genus Streptomyces; species Streptomyces catenulae. The sequence continues at coordinate 14,810 of NZ_JODY01000019.1, forward strand.
TTGACGGACGCCATGCCGTTCCGCTCGATGCACGGGATCTGCACCAGACCGCCGATCGGGTCGCAGGTCAGGCCGAGGTTGTGCTCCATGCCGATCTCCGCGGCGTTCTCCACCTTCTCCGGGGTGGCGCCGAGGACCTCGGCGAGCCCGCCCGCCGCCATCGAGCAGGCCGAGCCGACCTCGCCCTGGCAGCCGACCTCCGCGCCCGAGATGGAGGCGTTCTCCTTGAAGAGCATGCCGATCGCACCGGCGGCCAGCAGGAAGCGGACCACACCGTCCTCGTCGGCGCCGGGCACGAAGTTCACGTAGTAGTGCAGGACCGCGGGGATGATCCCGGCCGCGCCGTTGGTGGGGGCGGTCACCACCCGGCCGCCGGCCGCGTTCTCCTCGTTGACGGCCATCGCGTAGAGGGTGATCCACTCCATGGCGTGCGCCTGGGCGTCGCCCTCGGCGCGCAGCGCGCGGGCGGCGTTGGCGGCCCGGCGGCGGACCTTCAGACCGCCCGGCAGGATGCCCTCCCGGGTCATGCCGCGCTCCACGCACGCCTGCATCACCCGCCAGATCTCCAGCAGCCCGGCGCGGATCTCCTCCTCGGTGCGCCACGCCTTCTCGTTCTCCAGCATCAGCGCGGAGATGGAGAGCCCGGTCTCCTGCGTCAGCCGCAGCAGTTCGTCGCCGGTGCGGAAGGGGTGCGTCAGGACGGTGTCGTCGAGCTTGATCCGGTCCTCGGCCGCCGCGTCCTCGTCGACGACGAAGCCGCCGCCCACCGAGTAGTACGTCTTCTCCAGCAGCGGCGCGCCGTGCTCGTCGTAGGCGAAGAGGGTCATGCCGTTGGCGTGGTACGGCAGCGAGCGGCGGCGGTGCAGGATCAGCTGGGTCGCCTCGTCGAAGTCGATCTCGTGGGCGTCCCCTATCTCGGCGGCCAGCAGGCGCAGCCGCCCGCTCTCGCGGATCTCGGCGACCCGGGTGTCGGCGTTCTCCACGTCGACGGTGCGCGGGGAGTGGCCCTCCAGGCCGAGCAGGACGGCCTTGGGGGTGCCGTGGCCGTGGCCGGTGGCGCCGAGCGAGCCGAAGAGTTCCGCGCGCACCGAGACGGTCTGGGCGAGCAGCCCGTCCTTCTTGAGGCGTCCGGCGAACATCCGGGCCGCACGCATGGGGCCCACCGTGTGGGAGCTGGAGGGGCCGATGCCGATGGAGAAGAGGTCGAAGACGGAGATGGCCACGGTGGCGGACTCCCTTGTCTGCTCGTGAGGGGCGGTGCGGGCGGAGAGGGGGTGATCGGGAGGTTGGTGCGGGTTTCGGGGTGTATCGGTGCCGACGAACGAGCGTAACCCGGACACGGTGCGGGCCGTCGCCCACGGCCCTACGGGCGGCCGTCGGCCGGAGGAACGGCGGGTGCCGGGGCGGTGACGCACCGCGGGGACGGCCGCACGGAGCGGTCGGCGCGGGGCCCCGCCGTCGGTGTACGCGGCCGGTGCCGTACCCGTTCTGCGGCCTTCCCACCGGATCGTTCCGTGTCGGAGGGCAGGCAGACGGCGAGCCCGGGACCCGGGGCCCCGGGCTCGTGGCCCGTACCGCCCCCGGGCACCGCGTGGTGCGGCGCCCGGAGGCCACGGCGCGCGGCGGTGCGCCGCGCGCCCCCTCTCAGAGCGAGGGGTAGAGCGGGTGCTTCGCGGCGAGGGTGGCGACCCGCGCCTTGAGCGACTCGACGTCGTACGACGGCTTCAGCGCCTCGGCGATGACGTCGGCGACCTCGCGGAAGTCGTCGGCGTCGAAACCGCGGGTGGCCAGTGCCGGGGTGCCGATCCGCAGACCCGAGGTGACCATCGGGGGCCGCGGGTCGTTCGGGATGGCGTTGCGGTTGACCGTGATGCCGACCTCGTGGAGACGGTCCTCGGCCTGCTGGCCGTCCAGCTCGCTGTGGCGCAGGTCCACCAGGACGAGGTGGACGTCGGTGCCGCCGGACAGGACCGAGACGCCCGCCTCGGTGACGTCCGGCTGGATCAGGCGCTCGGCCAGGATGCGGGCGCCGTCCAGGGTGCGCTGCTGGCGCTCCTTGAACTCCTCGGACGCCGCGACCTTGAAGGAGACCGCCTTGGCCGCGATGACGTGCTCCAGCGGACCGCCCTGCTGACCGGGGAAGACCGCGGAGTTGATCTTCTTGGCCAGCTCCTGGGTGGAGAGGATCACGCCGCCGCGCGGACCGCCCAGGGTCTTGTGGGTGGTGGTGGTGACGACGTGGGCGTGCGGCACCGGGTTGGGGTGCAGCCCCGCGGCGACCAGACCGGCGAAGTGCGCCATGTCGACCATCAGGTACGCGCCGACCTCGTCCGCGATCTTGCGGAAGGCGGCGAAGTCGAGCTGACGCGGGTAGGCGGACCAGCCCGCGACGATCAGCTTCGGGCGGTGCTCACGGGCGAGGCGCTCGACCTCTGCCATGTCGACCAGGTTGGTCTTCTCGTCGACGTGGTAGGGCACCACGTTGTAGAGCTTGCCGGAGAAGTTGATCTTCATGCCGTGGGTGAGGTGACCACCGTGGGCGAGGTTCAGGCCCAGGATGGTGTCGCCCGGCTTGATCAGCGCGAACATCGCGGCGGCGTTGGCCTGCGCACCGGAGTGCGGCTGGACGTTGGCCGCCTCCGCGCCGAAGAGCTCCTTGATGCGGTCGATCGCGATCCGCTCGACCACGTCGACGTGCTCGCAGCCGCCGTAGTAACGACGGCCGGGGTAGCCCTCGGCGTACTTGTTGGTGAGAACCGAGCCCTGCGCCTCCATGACCGCGACCGGAGCGAAGTTCTCCGAGGCGATCATTTCGAGGGTGGACTGCTGACGGTGCAGCTCGGCATCGACGGCGGCGGCGACGTCGGGGTCGAGCTCGTGGAGGGAGCTGTCGAGAAGCGACATGGATCTTCTCCTGGAGGGTCAGGGGGCGCGGAGCGCTTCCGGTACGGGCGGCGGCCGAGCGGCGGACTCAGCCGGCGGTGAAGGCGGTGTACTCGTCCGCGGAGAGCAGGTCGTCCGGCACCGCGGTGACCTTCACCTTGAACAGCCAGCCGCCCTCGAACGGGGCGGTGTTCACCAGCGAGGGGTCGTCGGTGACACCCTCGTTGACCTCGGTGATCTCGCCGTCCACCGGCGCGTAGAGATCGCTGACCGACTTGGTCGACTCCAGCTCGCCGCAGGTCTCGCCCGCGGTGATGGTGTCGCCGACCTTCGGCAGGTCCACGTAGACGACATCGCCGAGCGCGTTCGCCGCGTGCTCGGTGATGCCGACCGTCGAGACGCCGCCCTCGGCGTCCGACAGCCACTCGTGCTCCTTGCTGTAACGCAGGTGCTGGGGGTTGTCCATGGGTCGATTCTCCTGTACGCGAGGGTGTGGTGGTGAAAGGGGTCTTGCACAGTGAGACACACCGGTGGCGGCCGGGCCGCACCGGCCCGGCGCGGCGGTCCCACCGGTGGTGAGGTGTCCCGCTACGGGCTACTTCGCCCGCCGGGAACGCGGGCTACTTCTCCCGCTTGTAGAAGGGCAGCGCCACGACCTCGTACGGCTCGTGGCTGCCACGGATGTCGACCTTGACGCCCTCGGTGCCCGGGGCGGCGTGCGCGGCGTCGACGTACGCCATCGCCACCGGCCTGCCCAGCGTCGGCGACGGCGCGCCGGAGGTCACCTCACCGATCACGGTGCCCGCGGCGTCGACCACCGTGTAGCCCGCGCGCGGCACCCGGCGGCCCTCGGCGATCAGACCGACGAGCTTGCGCGGCGGCCGCTCCTCGGCGCGGGCGGCGGCCGCCTCCAGCGCGGCGCGGCCGACGAAGGCGCCGCCGTTGGAGGTCTTCTCGAACTTCACGACCCGGCCCAGACCCGCGTCGAACGGCGTGGTCGCCGTCGTCAGCTCGTGGCCGTAGAGCGGCATGCCCGCCTCCAGGCGCAGCGTGTCGCGGCAGGACAGACCGCACGGCACCAGACCCACGCCCTCGCCCGCCGCCAGCAGCGCCGCCCAGAGCGCGGGCGCGTCGTCCGGCCGGACGAACAGCTCGAAGCCGTCCTCGCCGGTGTATCCCGTACGGGCGATGAGCGCGTCGACCCCGGCGACCGTGCCGGGCAGTCCGGCGTAGTACTTCAGCCCGTCCAGGTCGGCGTCGGTGACGGACTTGAGGATGCCGGGGGACTCCGGGCCCTGCACGGCCAGCAGCGCGTAGGCGTCGCGGTCGTCGCGGATCGCGGCGTCGAAGCCACCGGCCCGGGCGGTCAGCGCGTCCAGGACGGTCTGCGCGTTGGAGGCGTTGGCGACGACCATGTACTCCGTCTCGCCCAGGCGGTAGACGATCAGGTCGTCGAGGATGCCGCCGTCCTCCTGGCAGATCATGGTGTAGCGGGCGCGGCCCGGCTTCACGGAGCCGATGTTGCCGACCAGCGCGTGGTCGAGGAGGTCGGCCGCCTGCGGGCCGGTGACGGTGATCTCGCCCATGTGGGAGAGGTCGAAGAGACCGGCGCGGGTGCGGACGGCGACGTGCTCGTCGCGCTCGCTGGCGTAGCGCAGCGGCATGTCCCAGCCCGCGAAGTCGGTCATGGTCGCGCCCAGCGCGCGGTGGACGGCGTCGAGCGCGGTGCGGCGGGGGGCATCGGTCATGGTGGGCTCCCGGACAGGATGAGAGGACATGTCTCCCCATCTGTCATCGGAACCTGAGAGGTTCACCGGAATCCCGCGAACGGGCCGGTTTGCACCTTGGGTGGAACCGCCTCCCGGACCGGGCCGCGGCTCGCTTTTCAGATCTGCCTCGCCCGCGCGGTATAGGGGCCTGAGAGATTCAAGGGAGGACTTGCTCCTTCGGCGCCCCGGCGCACGGCCGGGGACTCTCCCGCGCGGATTCAAGCGGCCGGTATGCAGTTGACCGTGCACGGCGGAACACCGAAGTGCACGTGGCGCCGACATCATTGCACGGGAACGCCGCACGTAGGAGCCCCGGTCCGGAACCCGCCCGGCCGACCGGACGGAGCACCTCCGTACGACCCCTGCCGCACCGGGCCCCGGCACCGGAACACCCCACGCCTTGAAGCGCATTACCTTTCCTTGACACTGTGCGGGGAGGGGACGGGGCGCCGCCCGGACCCGCCGAGGGGGAGGGGCGATCACGGTGCAGAGCGAAGCCATGCGCACGGCCATGCCGGGGACCGGGGGCACCGCGCCCCCCGGCCTCGTACCCGCGCCCCGCACACCCCGGGAACCGCGCGGGACGCGGCCACGGCGCCCGGACGGCCCACCGGCCCCGGCCCGCGCCGCCGCCCCGGACCGCTCCGCCGTCACCGATCTGCGCTCCCGCCCCGCCGCCGCGCTCCCGGCCGAACTCCGGTTCCCGGCGGGCGCGGTCGTCGTCGTCTCCGGGCTGCCCGGCAGCGGCAAGAGCACCCTGATGCACCGCGCCGTCCCGGCGGCCGACGACGGCGGGGCGCCCGTCCACCGCGTCGACTCCCAGGACGTGCGCGAACGCTGGGAGCGCGGCCGGTTGCGCCGGGTGCCGTACGTCCTCTACCGGCCACTCGTCCGGGTGGCGCACTACCTCGGGCTGCGCCGGGTGCTGCGTTCGGGACGGGGCGCGGTGGTGCACGACTGCGGGACGCAGCGCTGGGTACGCCGCTGGATCGCCCGCGCCGCGCGCCGCGGCGGACGCCGTCCGCATCTGCTGCTGCTCGACGTCCCGCCGCAGGTGGCCCGGTGCGGCCAGCGCTCGCGCGGGCGCGGGGTGTCCGGCTACGCCTTCGCCCGGCACCGCGCGGCCGCCCGGCGGCTGATCGGGGACGCGGCGGCGGGCCGCCCGCCCCGGGGTTTCGCCTCCGCCGTGCTGCTGGACCGGGCCGCGGTGGACCGGCTGCGCGCGCTCCGTTTCGGCGGTGGCGGTCCCGCGGCCCGGGCGGCGGACGCGGCGCCGCCGTCACTCGTCTAGGGTCGGTCGTCACACCCCCGTGCCCGCCCTCCGGGCGACGGCGGGGGTGTGACGACAGGCCCTAGGCTCGTCGGCCGGAGTGCGCGGTACGGAAGCGGATGGATGGACATGAACTTTCCCGAGCAGGGGATCGAGCAGGGAATACCGCGGCTGGCGTGGCCCGCCAACGAACTGGAGGAGGTCCTCTCGGCCTCGGTCGGCCACCCCGGTGCGGGCGCCCGGATCGTGGAGGTGCTGGGCCGCAGCCGCCTGTGGGTGCCGCTGCCCAACGGCGGCGGCCCGGACGCCGCGGGCCCCGGCGGCCGGGGTCTTGACCTGCCCACCGTCGTGATCGACGACGTGGCGTACGTCCCGGTGTTCAGCTCCGAGGAGGAGTTCCTGCGGACCGTCGGCGCGCACATGTCCTTCGCCGTCGCCCCGGCGCAGGAGTTCGCGCGCGGGCTGCCGCCGCTGCTCGGTATCGCCGTCAACCCCGGCGGCACGGTCGGCACCACGCTGCCCGCGCCCGCGGTGGCCGAACTGTGCCGGGAGACCGGGACCGGGGCGCCCGCGCCCGTCGGCGGCCGGGTGCGGCTCTTCGAGCCGGACTGGCAGGAGGAGCCGGTGGACTTCCTCGCGGCCGCCGGGCTGGAGTTCTCCGCCGTCGGAATTGTCCGAACTGCCCGACGTGCCCTGGCCAGTGTGGAGGGCGACACGCCCGCACTCTTCGTCGGAGTCGAGATCGACGCCACCCTCGCCGACCCCTACGACGACACCACCCGCGAGGCGGCCGTCGCGGCCCTGGGGCGCGCGCTCGGCACGGTACCGGTGGCCTGGCCCGTCCAGTTGGTGCTGCTGGACGTCGCCCAGGGCGACCCGGTCGCCGACTGGATGGGCGCGCGCGTACGGCCCTTCTACTCCCGCGACCACTCGTAAGCTGGACGGACGACGGGCGGACGTACCCCACGCGGCCGCCGGAGAAGGGACGGACCACGTGAGCGCGGGTGCGCATCAGGGAGCGGCGGCAGGCCGGGTCGAGCAGATGCTGGGGCAGGTCACGCCCGGTCGCTACGACGCCTACGAAGCGCTGCTGCACGCGCTCGCCGCCGGTCAGGTCTGGATGCTGCTCTGGCACGGCCGCGCCGGGATGCCCGACGCGCAGTACGGGAACATGGAGGTCGACGGCCTGGGCTACGCGCCCTGCGTCACCTCCGCCCCCGAACTGGCCGCCTCCGGCTGGAACCGTGACCACGAGTTGGTCACCGGTGTCGAGATCGCCTCCGCCCTCTTCCCCGACCGCTGGGGCCTCTGGCTGAATCCGCACGCCCCCGGTGGCGGCGTCGGCATCCCCTGGCTGGATCTGCGCCGGATCGCCGGGGGCCTCGACCGGCTGCCCGCCGGACCGCTGCGGATCACCGAACCGGTCATCGACCTCCCGCAGTTCTACGCCCTGCTCGCACAGAACGCCCACCGCACGCCCGCCGTACGGTCGTTGCGCCGCGCCTGGGTGCAGCCCGCCCTCGGCGCCCCGTACCTCGCCCTCGGTCTGGACCTCTACGACGCGGGCCAACAGGGCGTGGAGGCCGCCCGGTTGATGGCCCAGCAGGCCATGGGCGCGGTCCCCGACGGGCTGCCCGTCTCGACCGTCGCGATGCACGACGAGTACGACCCGGTCGCCATGTGGATGCGGGCCTGCGCCCGCCCCTTCTTCGACCGCGAGGGCTACGGCGTCCCGGCGCAGCCGCCCGCCCCCGGGTACGGCTACCCGCGCCCCTACTGACCCGGACGGCGTGCCCTCCGGGCCGCCCCCGGGTGCTCCGTCGTCCTGGACACGGCGCCGCAAATCACCCTGTTCGCCCGCGAGTTGACGGGCGTTTTCCCGCCACCGAATTCTCCGCTCAGACGCCCGTTGCGTCCGGATAGCGGAGGCTTGTGGACCAGATCACAGTTGCGCATCCATTCACCTTGGGGGCTGGTGAGTGATCGCGAATCGGATGAAGACTCCGGCAGCAGGGCATCGGCCCTGTGTACGAACACCATCCGGACACCTGCCAGGTGAACGCGCAGCGTTTCGTGTTGCGAACGTTCCGTGGCAACCCGTACCAGGCGTGCGGCGGCGATGGGGACCAGGCCGCGAGTGCGGCGGGGTGTGAGGCCGGCCACCGTCGGCCGAGAGGGGTCAAAAGCACTGTGACCGCACCGATCGAGACAACCGGCGCGGCTGCCCAGACGCAGCCGGAAGCGGTGCTGAAGGGCGTGGAGGGCAAGCGGATCGAAGGCCGTTCGCTCGGCCGTATCGCACTGCTGCGCTTCCGGCGCGACAAGGTCGCGGTGGCCGGTGCCATCGTTGTCATCCTGCTGATCGCCGTCGCCGCGCTCTCCCGCCCGCTCCAGGCGCTGCTCGGTCTCGACCCGGACAGCCCCAACCAGTCGCTGATCGACCCCAACACCACGCTCCCCAAGGGCGATCTGGGCGGGATGAGCGGTGCCCATCCGCTGGGCGTGGACCCGAAGTTCGGCCGCGATCTGCTCGCCCGGGTGCTGGAGGGCTCCTGGGTCTCGCTGATCGTCGCCTTCGGCGCCACCCTGCTGTCCGTGGCGATCGGCACGGTCATGGGTGTGATCGCCGGTTTCTACCGCGGTCGGGTCGACGCGGTGATCAGCCGGCTGATGGATGTCTTCCTGGCGTTCCCGCTGTTGCTGTTCGCCATCGCGATTTCCGCCTCGCTCCAGGGAGGCGCTTTCGGCCTCACCGGACTGCCGCTCCACCTCTCCGTACTGATCTTCGTCATCGGCTTCTTCAACTGGCCGTACATGGGCCGGATCGTGCGGGCACAGACTCTGTCGCTGCGGGAGCGGGAGTTCGTCGACGCGGCGCGCGGTATGGGCGCGCGCGGTCCGTTCATCCTCTTCCGCGAACTGCTGCCCAACCTCGTCGGCCCGATCGTCGTCTACTCGACGCTGCTGATCCCCTCCAACATCCTCTTCGAGGCGGCGCTGAGCTTCCTGGGCGTCGGCATCCAGCCGCCCCAGGCGTCCTGGGGCGGCATGCTCAACCAGGCGGTCAAGTACTACGAGGTCGACCCGCAGTACATGCTCGTCCCCGGTCTCGCCATCTTCGTCACCGTGCTCGCGTTCAACCTGCTCGGTGACGGTCTGCGGGACGCACTGGACCCCCGCGGCGGCCGCTGAGCCGGCCCCCCGCCCGCCGCACCGCGTCCGGTCGTTCCGAAGTTTTCCGAAGTCATCTCTCGAAGTGTTCGACGATTGAAGGGGAGCGCCACCAACATGCGAAGGTCAGTTCCGGTCGCGGCGATAGCGGCCATCACCAGCGCGGGCCTGCTGGCAGGCTGCACGGGGGGCGCCGGATCCACCGCCTCCGGCAAGGCGAACGCCGCCACCGAGGGCATCGTCAACGCCTCGGACGCGAAGGGTGGCACGGTCACCTACGCGATGAGCGACGCCCCGGAGTCCTTCGACCCCGGCAACACCTACTACGCGTTCGTGTACAACTTCAGCCGCCTCTACGCGCGTTCCCTGACGACCTTCAAGCCGGCTCCCGGCCCCAAGGGCAACGAGATCGTCCCGGACCTCGCCGAGTCGATGGGCAAGTCCTCCGACGGCGGCAAGACCTGGACGTACAAGCTCCGCAAGGGGGTGAAGTTCGACGACGGCACCGCCGTCACCTCGCAGGACGTCAAGTACGCCGTCGAGCGCTCCAACTTCGCCCGCGACACGCTCTCCCTGGGGCCGAACTACTTCCAGCAGTTCCTCAAGGACAACGACGGCGACGGCTACAAGGGTCCGTACAAGGACAAGAGCAAGGCCGGTCTGAAGTCCATCGAGACGCCGGACGACCACACCATCGTCTTCCATCTGAAGAAGGCGTTCGCGGAGTTCGACCAGCTGGTCAGCGCCCCGCAGACGGCGCCGGTCCCGCAGGCCAAGGACAAGGGCGCCGACTACACCAGATCCGTGGTCTCCACCGGCTCGTACAAGTTCCAGGACTACCAGGAGGGCAAGCAGCTCACCCTCGTCCGCAACCCGTACTGGTCGGCCAAGACGGACCCGCTGCGCAAGCAGCTGCCGGAGAAGATCGTCCTGAAGCTGAAGGTGGCGCAGTCCACCATCGACAAGGACCTCCTCGCCGGGAACACCATGGTCGACATGGCGGGCAAGGGCGTCGACGCGCAGACCCAGGCGCAGTTGCTGACCGACTCCAAGGAGAAGGGCAACACCGACAACGCCCTCGGCCAGCGGCTCAACTACCTGGCGATCAACACCAAGGTGAAGCCGTTCGACAAGCTCGAATGCCGCCAGGCGATCGAGTACGCCGTCGACAAGAAGGCCGTCCAGACCTCCCTCGGCGGCCCGATCCGCGGCGACATCGCCTCCACCGTCCTGCCGACGGACATCCCCGGCTACCAGAAGTTCGACCAGTACCCGCAGAAGTACTCGGGCGACAACCTCGACCTCGGCGACGCCAAGAAGAAGTGGGCCGACTGCGGTGCCGGGAACGTCTCCACCACCATCCTCGCCCGCAGTGACCGGCAGGAGGAGGTGGACGCGGCGACCTCCGTCATCTCCTCGCTGAAGAAGATCGGCGTCAACGCCAAGATCCAGCAGTACCCGAGCAGCAAGTACTTCTCGGACTACGCGGGCGTGCCGTCCTTCAACAAGAAGAACGACGTCGGTCTGATGATGATGCAGTGGGGCGCCGACTTCCCGACCGGCTACGGCTACCTCCAGCAGATCCTCAACGGCAAGGCGATCTCCCAGTCCGGCAACACCAACCTCTCGGAGACGGACGACCCGGAGATCAACAAGCTCCTCGACTCCGCCGTCGCCGACCCGGACAAGGCCGGGCGCGAGAAGGCGTACGCCGAGATCGACAAGAAGGCGATGAGCCAGGCCCTGATGGTCCCGCTCACCTACTTCAAGGTCCTGAACTACCGCTCCCCGAAGGCCACGAACATGGTGGCCACCTCGGCCTACAGCGGGCAGTACGACTACCTCAACATCGGCGTCAAGAAGTAAGTCCCGGAAGGCAGGTGAAGGCATTGGTGCCCGCGGCCGGCCCCCTCGGCCCCGCGGGCACCGACGCCGCATCCCCGTGTTCTCGTACCTCATCCGCAGGGTGATCAGCGCGGTGATCCTGCTGCTGATCGTCAGCGCGGTCACCTTCGGCATCTTCTTCCTGTTGCCGAAGATCGCCGGGCAGACCACCGACCAGCTCGCGCAGCAGTACATCGGCAAGTCGCCGACGCCCGCCGACATCGCGGCGGTGAAGAGGAACCTCGGCCTGGACAAGCCCGTGTACGAACAGTACTGGGAGTTCCTCAAGGGCATCTTCACCGGCGTCGACTACAAGTTCGGCCCCGAGGCGGCGCGGTGCCACGTCCCGTGCTTCGGCTACTCCTTCAAGACCCATATCGAGGTCTGGCCGGAGATCCGGTCCCGCCTGCCGGTCACCCTGTCGCTCGCCGTCGGCGCGGCCGTCGTCTGGCTCGTCTCCGGCATCACCACCGGCGTCATCTCCGCGCTCCGCCCCGGCTCGCTCTTCGACCGGCTGTCGATGGGCGTCGCCCTGGCCGGGGTGTCGCTGCCGATGTTCTTCACCGGAGCCATCGCGCTGGCGCTCTTCACCTACCAGTGGCCGATCTTCGAACGCAGCGATTACGTCCCGCTCTTCGACAACCCGTTCCTGTGGGCCAGAACGCTGGTCCTGCCCTGGGTGACGCTGGCGTTCCTCTACTCGGCGCTCTACGCCCGGCTGACCAGGGCGGGCATGCTGGAGACGCTGAGCGAGGACTACATCCGCACCGCGCGCGCCAAGGGTCTGGGGGAGCGCACCGTCGTCGTCCGGCACGGGCTGCGCGCCGCGCTGACCCCGCTCATCACCGTGTTCGGCATGGACCTGGGGCTGCTGCTGGGCGGTGCGCTCATCACCGAACAGGTCTTCTCGCTCCAGGGCGTGGGCGCCTTCGCCGTCCAGGCGATCACCGCCAACGACCTGCCCAACATCCTCGGCGTCACCCTGCTCGCCGCGTTCTTCATCGTCCTGTGCAACCTGGTGGTGGACGTCCTGTACGCCGCCGTCGACCCGCGCGTGAGGCTCTCGTGACCGACTCCGACGACACCGCATCCGGCGCCCCGAAGCCGCCCGGCGAGGGCGCCCCCTTCCTCGACGTCCGCGATCTGAAGGTGCACTTCCCGACCGACGACGGCCTGGTCAAGTCCGTCGACGGCCTCTCCTTCACGCTGGAGAAGGGCAAGACCCTCGGCATCGTCGGCGAGTCCGGCTCGGGCAAGTCCGTCACCTCGCTCGCCGTGATGGGGCTGCACCGCGCGTCGCGGCGGCAGCGCGCCACGGTCCGGATGTCCGGCGAGATCCGGCTGGACGGCCAGGAGCTGATCGGCGCCGACCCGGACGAGGTACGCCGGTTGCGTGGCCGCCGGATGGCGATGATCTTCCAGGACCCGCTCTCCGCGCTGCACCCCTATTACACGGTCGGCAAGCAGATCGTGGAGGCGTACCGCGTCCACCACGACGTCGACAAGAAGACGGCGCGCAAGCGGGCGATCGAGATGCTGGACCGGGTCGGCATCCCGCAGCCGGACAAGCGGGTGGACGACCATCCGCACCAGTTCTCCGGCGGGATGCGCCAGCGCGCGATGATCGCGATGGCACTGGTCAACAACCCCGAACTGCTCATCGCGGACGAGCCGACCACCGCGCTGGACGTCACCGTCCAGGCGCAGATCCTCGATCTGATCCGCGATCTGCAGAAGGAGTTCGGCTCCGCCGTCATCGTGATCACCCACGATCTGGGCGTGGTGGCCGAACTCGCGGACGACCTGCTGGTCATGTACGGCGGCCGGTGCGTCGAGCGCGGCCCCGCCGACAAGATCTTCGAGGCGCCGCAGCACCCTTACACCTGGGGTCTGCTGGGCTCCATGCCGCGCATCGACCGGGACCACACCGACCGGCTGATTCCGGTCAAGGGCTCGCCGCCCAGCCTGATCAACGTCCCCTCCGGGTGCGCCTTCAACCCGCGCTGCCCGTACGCGGACGTGCCCAAGGACGACCTCACCCGTACGGTCCGCCCCGAACTCACCGAGGCCACGACCGGCCACTTCTCCGCGTGCCACATGGCCCCGGCGGAGCGGAAGCGGATCTGGACCGAAGAGATTGCGCCGAAGCTGTGAGCGAGAACGCGAAGAAGAAGTCCGGGAAGGCCGGGGAACCGGCGGAGACCGAGCAGACCCGGGAGCCCGCGGAGGCCGGGGCGGCTGCGGAGGCCCAGGAATCTGCGGAGGCCGGGGCGGCTGAAGAGGCGGGTAAGGGGGGCGAGTCCGCGGAGTCTGCCGAGCCCGACGGGGCCGACGTGCCCGACGGCGCTGCATCCGCCGAGTCCGAGCAGCCTGCCGAGGCCGCCGAGGCCGCCGAGGACGCGGAACCTGCGGAGCCCGCCGAGGCCGTAGACGAGAAGCCCGCCGCGCCCGTGGCGTCCGCCGCGGCCGTGCCCGCGCCCCGGTCCGACGCCGACGGAGTGCGTACCCCGCTGCTGCGGGTACGCGGGCTGACCCGGCACTTCCCGATCACCAAGGGGCTGCTCAAGCGGCAGGTCGGCGCGGTCCAGGCGGTCGACGGTATCGACTTCGACGTCTACCCGGGCGAGACGCTGGGCGTGGTCGGCGAGTCCGGCTGCGGCAAGTCGACCATGGGTCGGCTCATCACCCGGCTCGACGAACCCACCGGCGGTACCGTCGAGTTCGAGGGGCAGGACATCACCCACCTCTCCCCGGGCAAGCTCCGCCCGATGCGCCGCGACGTCCAGATGATCTTCCAGGACCCGTACGGGTCGCTGAACCCGCGGCACACCATCGGCGGCATCGTCTCCACCCCCTTCCGCCTCCAGGGCGTCGAGCCCGAGGGCGGTGTGAAGAAGGAGGTCCAGCGGCTGCTGGAGCTGGTGGGCCTGAGCCCGGAGCACTACAACCGCTATCCGCACGAGTTCTCCGGCGGCCAGCGCCAGCGCATCGGCATCGCCCGCGCCCTCGCCCTCAAGCCGAAGCTGGTCGTCGCGGACGAACCGGTCTCCGCGCTGGACGTCTCCATCCAGGCGCAGGTCGTCAACCTCATGGACGACCTCCAGGACGAACTGGGCCTGACGTATGTGATCATCGCGCACGACCTGTCCGTCATCCGGCACGTCTCGGACCGGATCGTGGTCATGTACCTCGGCAAGATCGTCGAACTGGCCGACCGCACCTCGCTCTACACCACGCCGATGCACCCCTACACCAAGGCGCTGATGTCGGCGGTGCCGGTGCCCGACACGAAGCGGCGCACCGAACGCGACCGCATCCTGCTCAAGGGCGACGTACCGTCCCCGATCAACCCGCCGTCCGGCTGCCGGTTCCGTACCCGCTGCTGGAAGGCGACCGAGACCTGCACGACGACTGAACCGCCGCTGGTCTCGCTCAAGGACGGACACAAGGTGGCCTGCCACCACCCGGAGAACGCCCCCGGACCCGGGACGGCGTGACGGCCGTGCCCCGGCGGTGACCGGGGCACGGGAGACAGACGTGCCTCGGGGCGTCGGCAGCGGATGCCGACGCCCCGAAGTCTCTCCGCATTCCCTGCAACCCGCGGTGTCCGGCCGGTGTTCCTTCTGTGAGACGGGACGGCGGACGCTCCCGCGGCGCCGGTGGCGCCGCGCACGGCCGACGCCCTCCCGCGGTCCGGAGAGACGGGAGGGCGTCCGGTCATGACCACCGACACCACGGCCGGGAAGACGGCCGCAGCCGAGCGGGACGGCGCCGGGCCGCGGTCCGGTCAGCCGCTCTGCCCGCAGCCCGGTGGCCCGACGATGCTGCTGGTCCTGCCCCTGCTCGCCGTGGCGGCGCCGACTGCGCCCCCGGCTCCGGCGGCCCTGATCCCGATCCTCCTCCTCGGCCCGTTCCTGCTGCTCAGGCACGTGGTTCCGGCTCCGGTACCCCGGTCCGGAGCCGGTGACCCGCTGCGGCACGGCCCGCCGCCCGTCTGCCGATCGGCCCGCCCGCCCGGCCACCGTCCGCCGCGCCTACGGCCCGCACGGCGCGGCAGCCGTAGCGCACCACGCCACCCCACGGAAGAGAGAAGCCGCACCATGTCCCTCGACGCCCCGGCCGTCCGGCACCCCGACGGCGGCTACCACCACGTCAACGGCCACCGCCTGTGGGTGGAGAGCGAGGGACAGGGCGATCCCGTCCTGCTGCTCGCCGGGCTCGGCCCGGCCGGATCCCATGTCGTCTTCCACCCACACTTCGACGCACTCGCCTCCGACCACCGCGTCCTCTACGTCGACCTGCACGGACGCGGCCGCTCCGACGCGCCCGACGACCTCACGGAAGTGACCTTCGCCCGCGATGTCGCCGACATCGCCGCCCTCCTCACCACCCTCGACCTGGGCCCGGTCCACCTCTACGGCTTCTCCTACGGCGGGCTGATCGGGCAGGCCCTGGCGCTCGACCACCCGGAGACGGTGCGCACCCTCACCCTCGCCAACAGCCTGCACAGCCCGGAGATGTGGCAGCTCAACCACGAGAACATCAACCGCGAGCTGGCGTTGCAGTTCCCGGAGGTGTGGGAGCGGATCACCGCCCTGCGGGAGCGGGGGGTGCCCTCCACGGATCCGCGGATGCAGGCCGAGTTCGCCGCCGCGGCGAGACTGGTCCGCTTCCACCACCCCGACCACGCCGCGCTGCTCGCCACCGAACCGGGCGCCCGCAACCTCGCGCTCTACCCCCTCTTCTGCGGCGCCGACGTCGACTTCACCGTCGGCGGCGAAATCCTCCACATCCCCGACTTCCGGCCGCGGCTCGCGGAGATCGAGGCACCCCTGATGGTGCTGGCCGGACGGTACGACCGGGCGCTCTACCCGGCCCTGCAACGGGAGTTCGTCCACCGGGCACCGCGCACCCGCTTCGAAATACTGGAGCGCAGCGGCTCGTTCGGCCATGTCGAGGAGCCCGAGACGGTCCACGCCCTGCTGCGCGCGTTCTGGAAGGAGCACTGACCGTGCCGGGCACCGGCGCCAAGTCCCCTTCCAATCCGCCCACGACGCCCGCCGTGCCAGACACCGGCCGGGCCGGATACCGACCATGCCGGTCCTGCCGACGCTCACCAGCTGAGGGGCGCGGGCCCGCTCCGCCGGGCGCCCCGGTGGCGGCAAGTGGCCGTCCCGCATGACGAGTTGGCAAAGTTCCGCGCCGGGAGCGGCGGCGCCGTGCAGAGTCGGCCCGCTGGAACCCCAGCATCCGTGTGTTCGAAGAGATGGGCTCACCATGGCACTCTCCGTATCCGCACTCCGCCGCCCCCGGCTGCTCGCCCTGGCCGCCGCCTGCACCGTCGTCGCCACGATCTGCGGTGTGGCCACCGCCCCCGGCAGCGTCGCCGCGCCGCCCGTCGGCACCCCGGGCGCACCCGGCGCCGGCGACACCTACTTCCCGAACCTCGGCAACGGCGGCTACGACGCCCTCCACTACGACCTGGGCGTCAGCTACCACCCCTCCTCCGGCCGCCTCGACGGCCGCACCACGCTCACCGCCCGCGCCACCCAGAATCTGAGCGCCTTCGACCTCGACCTCCAGAAGCTCGATGTCGCCGCCGTCCGGGTCGACGGCCGCCCGGCGCGTTTCAGCAGATCCGGCGACGAGATCACGGTCCGGCCCGCGCGGATGCTGCGGGACGGCCGCACCTTCAAGGTGACCGTCACCTACAGCGGTGTGCCCCGGCCGCTCAGCGGGCCGATCGTCTTCGGCTCCCAGTACGGCTGGATGAAGACGAAGGACGGCGTCTTCGTGGCGTGCGAGCCGAACGCCGCCTCCACCTGGTTCCCCTCCAGTGACCACCCCGGCGACAAGGCGACGTACGACATCCGTATCGACGCGCCCAAGGGGCTGACCGGTGTCTCCAACGGGCGGCTGATCGCATCCGGTGAGCGCGGCGGCCGCTCGTACGCCCACTGGCGCGAGAGCCGCCCGATGGCGACGTACCTGGCCACCGCCACCATCGGGAAGTTCGACGTCCGCACCGGCACCACCCCCGGCGGCACCCCGATCTACGTCGCCACCGATCCGACGCTGCCCGCCGGGAAGATCGACGTCTACGGCGTCACCGCGGCGGCCACGGACTACTGGTCGAAGGTGTTCGGGCCGTACCCCTTCGAGGAGACCGGCGCCATCGTCGACGACATGCCGCAGGCGGGCTTCTCCCTGGAGGTGCAGTCCAAGCCCGCCTACTCGGCGGTCCGCAGCGAGTCCACCATCGTCCACGAGCTGGCCCACCAGTGGTTCGGCGACTCCGTCTCCGTCAAGGACTGGCAGCACATCTGGCTCAACGAGGGCTTCGCGAGCTACGCGCAGTGGCTGTGGGACGAGCACAAGGGCACCAAGAGCGCCCACGACGCGTTCCGTGAGGCGTACGCGTCGGTGCCCGCCGACGACCCGTTCTGGAAGATCAAGATCGCCGACCCGCAGCGGGACACGATGTTCTCCGCCGCGGTCTACGACCGGGGCGCGATGACCCTCCAGGCGCTGCGCGAACGCATCGGTGACCCCGCGTTCTTCAAGCTGCTGCCCGCCTGGACCGCGGCCCACCGCTACGGCAACGCCGAGACCTCGCAGTTCATCGCGCTGGCC
Source organism: Streptomyces catenulae (assembly GCF_000718015.1). GTDB lineage: Bacteria > Actinomycetota > Actinomycetes > Streptomycetales > Streptomycetaceae > Streptomyces > Streptomyces catenulae. The sequence continues at coordinate 32,420 of NZ_JODY01000019.1, forward strand.
GAGAAGATATCCGGTCAGCGGCTGGGCGACCTCTTCGACGCCTGGCTGAACACCGGCTCCCGCCCGCCGCTGCCGAAGCCGTAGGGCCGCCGCCCCGGCCGGATCAGCCGTCCGAGCCCTCCCGGCTCGGCGACCGGTGCGGCCGGGGCAGGTGCAGCCCGAAGTAGACCGCGCCCATCCGCAGCGCGAAGACCAGCCCGGCGGAGGCGGCGGTGACCGCGGTGCCGCCGATGCCGAGATGGTGCAGGATCAGCAGCAGGGCGGCACCGGCCAACGCGGCGATCGCGTAGACGTCCTCGCGCAGCAGCAGCGGCGGGAACTCCCCGCACAGCACATCGCGGATGACCTCACCGGCGACGCCCGTCAACACCGCCAGGATGATCACCGCGAGCGGGGTGGCGCCCGCGTCGATGGCGGCGCGCGCCCCGATCACGGTGACGACGGAGAGCCCGACCGCGTCGACGACCAGCAGGGATTTCCGCGGCAGCGTCCAGAAGCGGAGATAGACCATGGTGGCGACGCCGACGCAGATGATCACCGTCAGCAGGACCCAGTCGTGTGTCCAGTACAGCGGATGCCGGTTGAGGATCAGATCGCGCAGCGTGCCGCCGGAGATCGAGGCGGCGAAGGCGAGGACCAGACCGCCGAAGGGGTCCATGTTCGCGCGGTAGGCGGCGAGCACCCCGCTCGCGGCGAACGCGGAGACACCGATCAGGTAGAGCATGTGGAGCATCCCGGAATCATCCCAGGCCGCGACGGTGCGGCGGTCCGCCGGGCGCCACGAATTGACACTACCGGTCGGTAACTTTTCGGTGTAGCGTTCCGGCCATGGCACAGGTGACCCTTGGTAACAGCGAGTTCGACCGGGACACGGCCGTGGTGCGCCGCGCCCCGGGGCAGTACGACGCGGAGCTCTCCGCGGGCTGGACGATCATTCAGGCAGTCAACGGCGGCTATCTCCTCGCCCTCATGGGCCGCGCCCTCGGCGACGCCCTGCCGCACCCCGACCCGTTCTCGGTCACCGCGCACTACCTGACCGCATCCGCCCCCGGCCCCGCCACCATCCGCACCGAGGTGGTCCGCACCGGCCGCACCATGTCGACCGGCACTGCCACCCTCGTCCAGACCGCACCGGACGGCACCGAGGTCGAGCGGATGCGGGTGCTCGCCTCCTACGGCGACCTCGGCGCGCTCCCCGACGACGTCCGCACCACCGCCAAGCCCCCGGCGCTGCCCCCGTACGCCCACTGCCTGGGCACCGACAGCGCCCCCGATGGCGGCGCGGCGATACCGGGCAGCACCGCCATCGCCGACCGGCTCGACCTCCGCCTCGACCCGGCCACCGCGGGCTGGGCCGTCGGCGCGCCCTCCGGCAAGGGCGAGATGCGCGGCTGGTTCGGCCTCGCCGACGGCCGCGACCCGGACCCGCTCTCCCTGCTGCTGACCGTCGACGCCATGCCCCCCACCGCCTTCGACCTGGGCCTGGCCGGCTGGGTGCCGACCGTCGAGCTGACCTGCCACATCCGCTGCCGCCCGGCGCCGGGACCGCTGCGCGTCGCCATCGCCACCCGCAACCTCGCCGGTGGCTTCCTGGAGGAGGACGCCGAGGTCTGGGACTCCGCCGACCGCCTCGTCGCCCAGTCCCGCCAGTTGGCCCGCGCACCGCTCGGCGGCTGACGGTCCGCACCGGGGCGGGCCGCTCACGCCCCGGTGTCCGCCCCCGCCGCCAGGAATTCCATCAGCGCCGCGGTCAGCTCGGCCGGGGCGTCCTCCTGGACGAGATGGCCCGCGCCCTCGATCAGCCGGAGCCGGGCGCCGGGGATGCGGGAGGCGAGGTCGCGGCCGCGCTCCGGCGGGATCCAGGTGTCGCGCGTACCCCAGCACACCAGCGTCGGCAGCGTGATCTCGCCGTACCGGCCCTCGACCGCGTCCGTCATCCGCCGGTCGTTCGCCGCGATCTGCCGGTGGAAGGCGGCCCGCCCCTCGGCCGTGCACCACGGCTCCACCAGGCGTTCCAGGACCTCGGGGCGCAGCCCGGTGGCGCTCGCCGAGGCGACGTACTCGCGCACCAGCGCCCGGTGCAGCGCGGGCGGCAGCTGTGTGAAGACCTCCGCGTGCCGCCCCAGCAGCCGGTACGCCGGGGACCCCCAGGGCGCCAGCGCCACCGGGTCCACCAGCGCCAGCCGGGAATACCGCGCCCCGTGCAGCAGATGCGCCCGCAGCGCCACGCAACCCCCGAAGTCATGGGCCACCACGGCCGGTTCGGTCAGTCCCCAGTGGTCCAGCAGCTCGGTGAGGACCACCGCCTGCGCGGCCAGCGAGACGTCCTGCCCGGCGCGCATCTCCGAGGCGCCGTACCCCGGCATGTCCCAGACGAGGACCCGCCGCCGCCCGGCCAGCGCCCGGGCCACCGAACGCCAGACATACGACGAGAACGGCGTCCCGTGCAGCAGGACGACCGGCGGCTCGGCGCTCTCCGCCGGGCCGAGCGCGGCCCAGCGCACCTCACCGGTCGAGGCGGCGAACGTCCGGTCCAGCCGCCAGGGCGCCTCATACGTGGTGGATGTCATGAGCGTCAGGCTAGTGACTCCTTACGAGGGCGTCGAGAGGTCCGGCGGCGGGTCCCTCGGCGGCCCGGCGCGGCGGCGCCCCCGCGCGCCGGACATGCGCCCCCGAGGGCCCGGACGGCCGCCCGTAGAATCGGGGCACCATGGTTTACCTCGACCACGCGGCCACCACGCCGATGCTCCCCGAAGCGGTGCAGGCGATGACCGCTCAGCTGACCGTCACCGGAAACGCGTCCTCGCTGCACGCCGCCGGGCGGCGGGCCCGGCGCACCGTCGAGGAGGCCCGCGAATCCCTCGCCGCCGCCCTCGGCGCCCGCCCCAGCGAGATCGTCTTCACGGCCGGTGGCACGGAGGCCGACAACCTCGCGGTCAAGGGCCTCTACTGGTCCCGCCGGGCCGCCGACCCGGCCCGTGTCCGCGTGCTCGCCAGCCCCGTCGAGCACCACGCCGTCCTGGACGCCGTGGAGTGGCTCGCCACCCACGAGGGCGCCCACGTCGAGTGGCTGCCGGTCGACTCCTACGGGCGGGTGCACCCCGACGCGCTGCGCGAGGCCGTCCTCCGTAACCCCGCCGATGTCGCGCTGGCCACCGTCATGTGGGCCAACAACGAGATCGGCACCCTCCAGCCGGTCCGCGAACTCGCCGACGTGGCCCAGGAGTTCGGCATTCCGCTGCACTCCGACGCGGTGCAGGCGGTCGGCCAGACCGAGGTCGACTTCGCCGCCTCCCGGCTCGCCGCCATGACCGTCTCCGGCCACAAGCTCGGCGGCCCGTACGGCATCGGCGCGCTGGTGCTGGGCCGGGAGTGGGCGCCGGTGCCCGTGCTGCACGGCGGCGGCCAGGAGCGCCAGGTCCGCTCCGGCACCCTCGACACCCCCGCGATCGTGGCGTTCGCCGCCGCCGCCCGCCACGCCGTGGAGCACCGCGAGGAGTTCGCCCGCGAGATCGGCGGCCTCCGCGACGACCTGATCAAGGCGGTACGCGCCGCCGCGCCCGACGCCGTCCTCGGCGGCGACCCGGACCCGGCCGGTCGCCTCCCCGCCAACGCCCACTTCTCCTTCCCCGGCTGCGAGGGCGACTCCCTGCTGCTGCTCCTCGACGCCCGGGGCATCGCCTGCTCCACCGGCTCCGCCTGCACCGCCGGGGTCGCCCAGCCCAGCCATGTCGTGCTCGCCACCGGCACCTCGCCCGAGCTGGCCCGCGGCACGCTCCGCTTCTCCCTGGGGCACACCTCGACCGCCGAGGACGTCGCGGCGCTCGCCGAGGCCATCGGCCCGGTGGTCGAACGCGCCCGGCAGGCCGGACTGAGCTGACCGGAGCCGTACGGGGCCGCGCGCCCGGGGCGGTCCGTTACGCGGCGCCCTTGGGCGGGGTCTTCCTCCGCAGCTCGCCGCGGACCAGCCGCAGATAGCCGTCCCAGTCCCAGTGCGGCCCCGGGTCGGTGTGGTCGGCGCCGGGCACCTCGGAGTGGCCCACTATGTGCTCCCGGTCGGCGGGGAAGCCGTAGCGGCGGCATATCCCGGCGGTCAGCCGCGCCGAGGCGGCGTACATCGCCGTCGTGAAGGACTCCGGGCGGTCCACGAACCCCTCGTGCTCGATGCCGACGCTGCGCTCGTTGTACGCGCGGTTGCCCGCGTGGAACGCGACGTCCAGCTCCCGCACGACCTGCGCGATATGGCCGTCCTTACGCACCACGTAGTGCGAGGCGGCGGCGTGGAGCGGGTTCTGGAAGACCTTCAGCGCCGTCGCGTAGCTGCCCTGGACGACATGGATCACCACCCGGTCTATGCGGTAGTCGTCCGGGCGCTCGGCGCGCCGCCAGTTCGCCGAGGACGCCGCGACCCACTCCACGCCCGGCTGATCGACGGCGCCGGGCGTCCGCGGCTTCGCCGGGCCCGGCAGCCCGCCGCGGGACGCGACGACCCCGGAACCGACGACGACCGCCGCGGCGCCGCCGATCCACAGCGCACGCCGTCTGCTGAGGGCGGACCCGGTCCGCTCCGTCTTCCCCATGCGCTGGACAACGCGTACGGGACTGTCGGTGGTTCCGTCTACTCTGGAGAAGTTATGACTGACGCACCCCGCCTGCGCGTACTCGCCGCCATGTCCGGCGGTGTCGACTCCGCCGTCGCCGCCGCCCGCGCCGCCGAGGCCGGCCACGACGTGACCGGCGTGCACCTCGCGCTGTCCGAGAATCCGAAATCGTTCCGGACCGGTGCCCGCGGCTGCTGCACCATCGAGGACTCCCACGACGCCCGCCGCGCCGCCGACGTCATCGGCATCCCCTTCTACGTCTGGGATCTCGCCGAGCGCTTCCGCGAGGACGTCGTCGAGGACTTCGTCGCCGAGTACGAGGCGGGCCGCACCCCCAACCCCTGCCTGCGCTGCAACGAGAAGATCAAGTTCGCCGCGCTGCTCGACAAGGCCCTCGCCCTCGGCTTCGACGCCGTCTGCACCGGCCACTACGCCACCGTCGTGCTGCGCGAGGACGGCAGCCGCGAGCTGCACCGCGCCTCCGACATGGCCAAGGACCAGTCCTACGTCCTCGGCGTGCTCGACGACCGGCAGCTGGCGCACGCGATGTTCCCGCTGGGTGACACCCGCACCACCAAGACGGAGATCCGCGAGGAGGCCGCCCGGCGCGGTCTGTTCGTCGCCAAGAAGCCGGACAGCCACGACATCTGCTTCATCGCCGACGGCGACACCCAGGGCTTCCTCGCCAAGCGGCTGGGCACCGCCGAGGGCGCCATCGTCGACGAGTCCGGCAACCGCCTCGGCAGCCACGACGGCGCCTACGGCTTCACCATCGGCCAGCGCAAGGGCCTGCGCATCGGCACCCCCGCCGCCGACGGCAAGCCGCGCTACGTCCTCGACATCTCCCCGGTCGACAACACCGTCACCGTCGGCCCCGCCGCCTCCCTCGACGTCACCGGCCTCACCGCGATACGCCCCCGCTGGTGCGGCCGCCCCCCGGCCGCCGGTACGGCCACGTACACCGCCCAGCTGCGCGCCCACGGCGGTGAGACGGAGGTCAGCGCCGAGCTGACCGACGCCGGGGAGCTGCACCTCACCTTCACCGAACCGGTCCGCGGCGTCGCCCCCGGCCAGGCCGTAGTCCTCTACGACGGCACCCGCGTCGTCGGCTCCGCCACCATCGCCACCACCCGCCGACGCGCGGCGGCGGAGGCGTAGGGCCCGCGCCGCGACGGGAGAGGTTCCGTAGCGGCGCACCGGCGCCCTTACGGCTGTGTGGGTTGGCCGTTCTGGCCTTTCTGGAGGCACCGCCCAGGCCCATCACTGCGCCGGTGCCGCGGTCACTGGAAGCCGAGTGAAGCATCAGGCAGTGCATGAACCGTATGCGCGCCGTCTTGGGGCAGGCCACGCTCGTGAGGTGGTGGAGGCCATCAGCCGGACTGAGCGCTTGCACCGCGCGCACGCCTTCCGATTGCCTGCACATCCTGGGACGACGTCTTTTGTACGGGAGTTCAGCGCGTTACCGAAGACCGACCTTGGGCTGTGGATGCTTCACAGCGTCGGACAGATCGCTCGTAGCGGTCTATAGCGGATCCGCTGGATGCTGGCTGAAATATGCCAGAACTTGAAGTGATCTTTGTAAGGTGAGTCACAGAGAGTAATTGGCGGCGACGCCTTGTATGGGGGGAGAGGGTTTTGTCATTCACCGAGACAGAGATCGATGATCCTGCGATGTTGCGCAAGGCGGGCCAAGGAGCCCTCGATCTCGCCGGGGAAACGAAGAAGCTAGGGAGCCGACCGCTCGACGAGACACGTGCTGCGGCCAAGGGGTTCTCGGGCGCTGATTGGGACGGGGGTCTAGGTAAGGCGCTGGGCGAGCTTTCCGAAACCTGGGGTCGGCAGGTCGGCTCACTACAGGCGGAATGTGTCCTACTGGGGGCGCAGTGCGTCGATACGGGCAACGCATACTCCTCTGTTGAGTCCAAGAACTCATCCCTGATGGGGCACGTTGATCAGGGGATGGACTCGCCGTTCGGGTGAAATATTTCACTGATCGAAGGTCAGGGAATATTTGGTTTAGTCAAATCAATGGGGGTTCTTTTGCTGACGTACCGCAGTCTCTACCACATTAATCTCTCAAGCCTCAAGGCGGCAGCGGACGCCTGGGCTGGTGTTCCCAGAGATTTCTCCGGGCTATTCGAAATGTACGGAGATTCCGTAGAGCGGCCATTCAATTCTTCCGGCTGGGTCGGTCCCGTGATTACAGTCCAATCGGCGCGCGCGAGATTGGCTTCTTCCAAGAAGGAATACGGAAATGCGGTCGTCGAGGCCAAGGGGATTCATGGAATCCTGGCCGATGTGTACTCCGAGCTGAAAGAAGCCAAGGAAGAACTGCACCGCCTTGCTGACGTAACCGCGCCATCTAAAGGGCTCCATGTGAGTGAATCAGGGGTGGTTTCGGCCCGCCATCCAGTACGGCCTGAGGGGACTTCCCCCCTGGACCCGCAAGCGTCACCAGAAGGAAAGAAGGCGGTTGAGCAGGACCGGCAGATTTCGGAGCTCGAAGAGAGTATCAAGAAAGTCTTGACGCGGGCATGGGAGGCTGATCAATCAGCTTGCTGGGCGCTGCGGAAGGATGCCGGGGGCAAGAAAGCCCTTGGGTTCAATGAGAAGGGGGTGACGACGAGTCTGGAGTCCGCCGATGCGCAACATGCAGTAGACCTCATGCGTCATGGCGGAAAGATGACAGATCGGCAGATGGATGAGCTACAGCACATCATGCATCGCAATCGAAACGACCCGGAGTTCACCACCGACTTCTACAAGAAGCTTGGGCCAAAGGCCACGCTGGAAACCATCACGAAGCTCTCGCGTGATATGCCTGAATCCGATGATCATCGGCAGAATGTCTACAAGAGCCTCAAGAAGGAAATGGGTGTATCGCTGGCCACGGCGACAGATCCTGGTAATAAACCGCATCTGAGTGATGAGTGGAATTCGCAGCTGCGCAAGGCGGGGTCGGAGCGCATCGGGGGGCAAGTGGATGGTGAGGAGGTGTCCAATTATGGCTACCAGGCACTTGGCGAAATCCTGAAGGAAGGGGAGTACGACCCCCATTTCTTGGTGCCAGTTGCCGAACATGTCACTCAGTTGCAGGAAAAGCATCCCGGTGCTATCCCGAACACTGGGGTTCTGGAGGCGTTGGGGCACAGTCCGAAAGCATCCACGGACTTCTTCAACGGGCCGATGCACGCGTACAGCGAAAATGGTGAGGAGCTTCACGGCAAGCCTGAACTCGGCAAGGGATCCAATGGAAAGCCGATACAGAGCTATTTGGACTACTTCACTGACAAGGGCTACGAATGGGTCCCTGAGTCCACTCCGGAAACCCCGGACACTGCTTTCGGTGACTGGGACAAGCACGACAAGGCGCTGGAAAAAGAGATGGCTAAGGGGCCCGATGCGTTGGGCCATGCTCTGGAGGCCGCGGTCTCGGGGCGGGCATACGACGACGAGGGCGCCGGCCATGTCAAGCACACCGAGGAACAGGCGGGTCTCATGCACAAGGTGGTTGAGAAGTTCGGGAGTCATCCTGAACTCATCGATGCCAAGAAGCATGCGAGCTTGGCGCCTATGGCTGACAGCCTCGGGAACATGACCGCTGATTACATGTTGGACGTCCAACGCGCGATGGGTGGGGAATCAGGAAGCGGGGGAGTATTCCCTTCGACGGGAGCGGATGCGCACCTTTCCGAGCTGAACAACGGCAAGCTTACCGACTTCATCGGCGCCGTCGGCAAGGATCCTCATGCTTACGGTGCGATTTCTCAGGCACAGCAGGCAGCTACCTCGGAAGCTGTTAAGCATGTTATTGCTGAAGGCGGAGGAGAAGTGGTGAAGCGCACGGGGGATGTTGTGCAGCCAGGAGCCGCCGTGGATGGAATTCTTGCCGAGTCGCGCGCTACCGCCACGTATGACGAGAAGATCGCAGACGACAAGGCTTTCAACGATGGTCTGAAGACCGGTGACAAGTGGGCAGGCCGGATCATCGGTATGGCTACCTCGAAGATCCCGGTAGGTGGTGATGCACTTCAATGGGCCATCGAGGACTGTCGCGGTGCGGCCGTCGACAGCTTTACGCATGACTCAAAGAATGCGGCCAAGGAGACTGCTGACTCATACGTCGAGGAGAATCGAGAGAACTCTGCTCAGGCGGCTCGCCGGGCGGCTCTCAACGCGGCTCGGCAGGCGGGGCTTTCCAAGGCCGAGAGTGAGAGGCTTGCGCTTTCGGCCTACAACCAGGCGAATCTGGCCTACGGTGACGGAAGGAACCGTGAGCACGGCATCGGTCGTGACTGAGGAGCGTGATGTGGGATGAAGCGGACGAGAAAAAAAGCCCTCCTGGTGGCAGCGCCTTTGGTGTTGCTGGCAGTAGCGTTGTGTTGGTGGTTCGTGAGGGATACCAGCGAGGGAAAGGAGCGCATAGCATTTCCTGGTTCGGTGTGTGGCGGAGTGCTGAAGGGATCCGACGTCGCATCTCTCCTTCCGGCCGAAGGGGAAGCCTTCTCGGACAGCCGGAAATCTTTCGGAAAATCAGGGAATGCTGAGACGTGTTCTTTTTCGGCAGGCGGGCGAGAGGTGGAGCTCAAGCTTTACTACTATCTTCCGTCCCCTTCGGCCGCCAAGAGGGCTGAAAATGATACAGACTGGTCGACCGGCCATGAGCGGGTGAGTATCAAGCTCGGCGACTCTTCCGGGTACATGGGGGACCACTTCGCCAAGCTCTACATGAACTGCACCAGCCTCCTGGGTGAGAAGTCCGTGATAGGGGTCTGGGCTAATTACTACGGTGAGGCCGCGGAATCCGTCCCGCCCGGCAAGAGAGCACACTTCGGTGACGTTGCAGCAAACGCACTGCGGTATGTCTCCGGCCACGAAGGGCAGGCATGCAAGGAAGCGGCTTCCCTTCCTCAGGGTCCGCCGATCAAGAGCTGACTTCCGGTGGGGGCGCCCTGTAAGGACTCGCAGTGGCAAGAGTCCGGCCTCCGGTGTGAGCCGTCCGCAGTTCCTCGGTGTGTGACGTCCCGTTGTGATCCGGGGTGGCACCGCCGGAGGCGGGTCGGTGCGGCGTTGCATGGTGAGCAGGAGTGCGTTGCCGAGTCCGAACCCTGAAGGTGCCCGATCCGTGGGCCGACGCCCATGGATCGGCACTCGAGAGTGTTCTCAGTGGCTTCTGGGCCCCGGGCGCACGGAGCTGATGTCGGACGGCGCGCTCGAAGCCCAAGGGGCGCCCCGAGCTTCCGGGGGACTGGCCCTGTCCGAGGCGGACCCGGTCGGCCGAAGCAGGATGCACGAGCAGTTGTGACATGAACCCTCGGGGGCCCACTGTCGATGAGGCGACGCAGGGCCATAGTCTCGGTACCGCGACAGGACGTTCAGTGAGCCGCCGCCCCTTTCGATTTCGGATGGAATCGGGGCGCGGGCGGCTTTTCGTCGGTCATGAAGGGATCCGAAAGCATGTCGATTGTTCAGTCCGAGGGCCGTTCCGGGGTTCACCCGGGGTGGCACGAGGCCCTGCACGCGGAGCTGGTCCGGCGGAATCCCGGGGAGCCGGAATTCCACCAGGCGGCGCTGGAGGTGCTGGAGACGCTGGCCCCGGTGCTCGCGGCGCGTCCGGAGTTCGCCGAGGCCAGGATCGTGGAGCGGATCTGTGAGCCCGAGCGGCAGATCATCTTCCGGGTGCCGTGGCAGGACGATTCCGGGGCGATCCGCGTCAACCGGGGCTTCCGGGTGGAATTCAACAGCGCGCTCGGTCCGTACAAGGGCGGACTGCGGTTTCATTCCTCGGTCAATCTCGGGATCGTGAAGTTCCTCGGTTTCGAGCAGATCTTCAAGAATTCCCTCACCGGCCTCAATATCGGAGGCGGTAAGGGCGGCAGCGACTTCGACCCGCACGGCCGGTCCGACGCCGAGGTCATGCGGTTCTGCCAGTCGTTCATGACGGAGCTGTACCGGCATCTGGGCGAGCACACCGACGTACCGGCCGGAGACATCGGCGTCGGCGGCCGCGAGATCGGCTATCTCTTCGGCCAGTACCGGCGGATCACCAACCGCTGGGAGGCCGGGGTGCTCACCGGCAAGGGCCTCGACTGGGGCGGCTCCAAGGCGCGTACGGAGGCCACCGGCTACGGCAACGTCCTCTTCACCGAGGAGATGCTCAAGCGGCGCGGCGAGGAGTTCGACGGCCGTCAGGTCACCGTCTCCGGCTCCGGCAATGTCGCCATCTACACCATCGAGAAGGCCCAGGCACTCGGCGCACACGTCCTGACCTGCTCGGACTCCGGCGGCTACGTCGTCGACGAGAAGGGCATCGACCTGCCGCTGCTCCAGGAGATCAAGGAGGTCGAGCGCGGCCGGATCTCCGAGTACGCCGAGCGGCGCGGCAGTTCGGCCCGGTATGTCGCGGGCGGCAGCGTCTGGGACGTCCCCTGCGACGTCGCGCTCCCGTCGGCCACCCAGAACGAGCTGGGCGCGGACGCCGCCCGGACGCTGGTCCGCAACGGCGTCAAGGCCGTCTCGGAGGGCGCCAACATGCCGGCCACCCCGGAGGCGGTGACGCTGCTGAAGGAGGCGGGCGTCGCGTTCGGGCCGGGCAAGGCGGCCAACGCGGGTGGCGTCGCCACCAGCGCGCTGGAGATGCGGCAGAACTCCGCGCGCGAGGCGTGGAGCTTCGAGCGGGCCGAGGGCGAACTCGCCGCGATCATGCGGAACATCCACGACACCTGCTACGAGACGGCCGAACGCTTCGGCCTGCCGGGCGACTATGTCGCGGGCGCGAACATCGCGGGCTTCGAGCGGGTCGCGGACGCGATGCTCGCCCAGGGCCTGATCTGACGCGTCCGGCGGCCCCGCCCAACGACGTGCGGGGCCGACGGTGCCGGTCACAGATCCGGCACCCGCACCGCGGCCACCCGGGGAGCGCCACGCCCCGGCTCGTAAGCTGGCGCGTATGAACATCTGTGTCTTCTGCTCCGCCGCCGACCTCGACGACCGCTACACCACCCCCGCCCGCCAGTTCGCCGAGCTGATCGGCAAGGGCGGCCACTCCCTGGTGTGGGGTGGCTCCGACACCGGCCTGATGAAGGTCATGGCGGACGGCGTCCAGGAGACCGGCGGACGGCTGATCGGCGTCTCCGTGGAATTCCTGGCGCACAAGGCGCGCGCCGGTGCCGACGAGATGGTCGTCACCCGGGACCTCGCCGAACGCAAGGCACAGCTGCTGGAGCGGGCCGACGCGGTCGTGATCATGGTCGGCGGGACCGGCACCCTCGACGAGGCCACCGAGATCCTGGAGCTGCGCAAGCACGGGATGCACACCAAGCCGGTCGTCCTGCTGAACACCGCGGGCTTCTACGACGGCCTCAAGGAGCAGTTCCAGCGCATGGAGACCGAGGGTTTCCTGCCGCTGCCCCTGACCGAACTGGTCTTCTTCGCCGAGGACGGCGTGGGCGCCCTGGCGTACCTGGAGGAGCAGGCGGGCATCACCGCCTGACCCGGCCGCTCACGCCATACGCCCAGGTCACCGGCTGTCCGGCGGGATGCGACCCGCGCCGGGGCGGGCGGCGGGCGCGCCCGGTGGCTCGTTAGGATCGAGGTATGGGTACGCACTTGATCACGGGCGCAGGGTCGGGCATCGGAGCGGCGGTCGCACGGCGGCTGGCGGAGCGCGGGGAGGACCTGTGGCTGCTGGCCCGGGACGCCGGACGCGCCAAGGAACTGGCCGCGCGGTACCCGGGCGCCCGGACGCTCGTCGGCGACCTCGCCACCCCGGAGAAGCTGGACTGGGCGCTGGGCAAGCAGCCGCTGCCCGAACGCCTCGACTCGCTGATGCACATCGCCGGTGTCCTCGAACTGGGCGCCATCGGTGACCTGGGCGCCAAGTCGTGGCAGCGGCAGCTCGCCGCCAACCTCGTCTCGCCCGCCGAGCTGACCCGGCTGCTGCTGCCGTTGGTCCGCGTCGCCCAGGGCCATGTGGTCTTCGTCAACTCCGGCGCCGGGCTGCGCGCCAACCCGGAGTGGGGCGCGTACGCGGCGAGCAAGCACGGTCTGAAGGCGCTCGCCGACGCGCTGCGCGGCGAGGAGCACGGCAACGGCGTGCGGGTCACCTCCGTCTACCCGGGGCGCACCGCCACGCCGATGCAGGCCAGCACGCACCAGCAGGAGGGCAAGGAGTACGACCCGGCGCGCTGGATCGACCCCGAGTCGGTCGCGACGGCCATCCTCACCGCCGTCGACCTGCCGCGGGACGCCGAGATCAACGACCTCTCGGTCCGCCCGGGGCGCTGAGCCCCGCCCGCCCCGGAGGGCGCCCGCCGCCCGGCGGCGCCCCCGGGCGGGCCGCCCGCCACCGGGGGACGCGCCGCGTCATACGCTTCCGGGGTGAGCGAGAACAGCACGAGTGAGCGCAGCGGCACGGACGGGCGGGGCGGCGCGCGCCCCTGGGGCGCGGGGGCGGCGACCGCCGTGGGCTCGATGCCCGGCGGCGACGCGCGCGAGGCGGTCAAGACCGTCACCGGTTCGCTGGAGACCTTCCCGCACCTGCCGGAACTGCCCGCCCGCGGCCCCGGCGCCGACATGATCGGCCGGACCTGCGGCCTCCTCGTCGAGCTGTACGCCCATGTGGAGCCCAGCGGCTGGCGGATCAGCGACCGCCCCGGGCGCGACACCCGCCGCGCCCGCGCCTGGCTCGGCGAGGACCTCGACGCCCTGGAGGAGTTCACCCAGGGGTACGAGGGCCCGCTGAAGGTCTCCGCCGTCGGCCCGTGGACCCTCGCCGCCGCCCTGGAGCTGCGCGGCGGCGAGGCGGCGGTCAGCGACCCCGGCGCCTGCCGCGACCTGACCGCCTCGCTGGCCGAGGGCGTCCGGGCCCACCTCGCGGACCTGCGGCGCCGGGTTCCCGGTGCGCAGCCGGTCCTCCAGCTCGACGAGCCCTCGCTCACCGCCGTGCTCCAGGGCCGCGTCAAGTCCGCCAGCGGCTACCGCACCCACCCGGCCGTCGACCGCGCCGACGTCGAGGGCGCGCTGCGGAGCCTCGTCGAGGCTGCGGACGGCGTGCCCGTCGTCGTCCATTCGTGCGCGCCCGCCGTCCCGTTCGCGCTGCTGCGCCGGGCCGGTGCCGCGGGCATCTCGTTCGATTTCTCCCTGCTCACCGAGCGTGAGGAGGAGGCGATCGGCGAGGCCGTGGAGGGCGGCACCACACTCTTCGCCGGAGTGGTGCCCGGCGCGCGCGGCCGATTGTCAGACCCTGCCGGTAGCGTCATGGGGGTCAGGACGCTGTGGCGCAGGCTGGGGCTGACGCCGGGGACTCTCTCCGAGTCCGTGGTCATCACCCCGTCGTGCGGGCTCGCGGGCGCTTCGCCCGCATACGCCCGCTCCGTGCTCGCCCATGTCGTCCGGGCCGCGACCTCGCTCGCAGACAACCCTGAGTGACGACCACTCACGGAACACGGGAGGACAACACGGTGGCTGGCGAACAGCACGCAGCGGCATCAGAGGTGCCCGCGGCGGCGCGGGAGGAGCACGCGCAGCTCGCTGAGCAGATCGAGGAGCACCGCTTCCGGTACTACGTGAAGGACGCGCCGGTCGTCAGCGACGCGGAGTTCGACCGGTTGCTGCGCTCCCTGGAGGCGCTGGAGGAGCGGTACCCCGAGCTGCGCACCCCGGATTCCCCGACCCAGAAGGTCGCCGGTGCGTACGCCACGGAATTCACCGAGGTCGAGCACCGCGAGCGGATGCTCTCCCTCGACAACGCCTTCGACGACGAGGAGTTGGCCGCCTGGGCCGAGCGGCTCGCCGGGGAGCTGGGCGGCGACCCGAAGAGCGCCGGTTACCACTTCCTGTGCGAGCTGAAGGTGGACGGCCTCGCCGTCAACCTCACCTACGAGCACGGCCGCCTCACCCGCGCCGCCACCCGCGGCGACGGCCGCACCGGCGAGGACATCACCCCCAACGTCCGCACCATCGCCGAGATCCCGCACCGCCTCACCGGCGAGCGGATCCCGGAGCTGGTCGAGGTCCGCGGGGAGGTGTACTTCCCCATGGAGAAGTTCCTGGAGCTCAACGAACGCCTCGTCGCCGACGGCAAGCCCCCGTTCGCCAACCCGCGCAACGCCGCCGCCGGATCGCTCCGCCAGAAGGACCCCAAGGTCACCGCCACCCGGCCGCTGCACATGGTCGTCCACGGCGTCGGCGCCCGGCAGGGCTTCGACATCGACTGCCAGTCGCACGCCTACGACCTGCTGCGCGAATGGGGCCTGCCGACCGCCACGCACAACCGCGTCGTCGACTCCCTCGCCGCCGTCCGCGAGTTCATCGCCCGCTACGGCGACGCCGAGACCCGCCGCACCGCCGTGGAGCACGAGATCGACGGGGTGGTCGTCAAGCTCGACGAGATCCCGCTCCAGGGGCGGCTGGGCTCCACCTCCCGCGCCCCGCGCTGGGCCATCGCCTGGAAGTACCCGCCGGAGGAGGTCAATACCGAGCTCGTCGACATCCGCGTCGGCGTCGGCCGCACCGGCCGGGTCACGCCGTACGCCGTCGTCGAGCCGGTGACCGTCGCCGGATCCGAGGTCGAGTTCGCCACGCTCCACAACCAGGACGTGGTCAAGGCCAAGGGCGTCCTCATCGGCGACACCGTCGTCATCCGCAAGGCGGGCGACGTCATCCCGGAGATCCTCGGCCCGGTCGTCGATCTGCGTGACGGCGGCGAGCGGGAGTTCGTCATGCCCGCCGACTGCCCCGAGTGCGGTACGCCGCTGCAGCCGGCCAAGGAGGGCGACATCGACCTGCGGTGTCCCAACGCCCGCTCCTGCCCCGCCCAGATCCGCGAGCGGCTCTTCTACCTCGCCGGGCGCAAGTGCCTCGACATCGAGAACTTCGGCTATGTCGCCGCCACCGCGCTCAGCCAGCCGCTGGAGCCCGCCGAGCCGCCGCTCACGGACGAAGGGGATCTTTTCGGCCTCTCCATCGAGCAGCTGCTGCCCATCAAGTCCTACGTCCTGGACCCGGATTCCGGCCTCCCCAAGCGGGACCCGAAGACCGGCGAAGAGAAGATCGTGACGTTCTTCGCCAACCAGAAGGGCGAGCCGAAGAAGAACACCCTGGCCATGCTGGAGAACATCCAGGCGGCCAAGGAGCGCCCGCTGGCCCGGATCATCACCGGCCTGTCCATCCGTCATGTCGGCCCGGTGGCCGCCGAGGCGTTGGCCCGCGAATTCCGCTCCCTCGACCGGATCCGCGAGGCCGACGAGGCGGAGCTGGCCGCCGTGGAGGGCGTCGGGCCCACCATCGCCGCCTCCCTCAAGCGGTGGTTCGAGGTCGACTGGCACCGCCAGATCATCGAGAGCTGGCGCGCGGCCGGTGTCCGGATGGAGGAGGAGCAGCCGGACGACGAGGGCCCGCGCCCCCTGGAGGGCGTCACCGTCGTCGTCACCGGCACCCTGGCGTCCCACACCAGAGATGGCGCGAAAGAGGCCCTGCAGAGTCTCGGCGCGAAGGTGACCGGTTCCGTTTCCAAGAAGACCGGATTCGTCGTCGTGGGTGACAACCCCGGTTCCAAGTACGACAAAGCGATGCAGCTGAAGGTGCCCGTTCTGGACGACGACGGCTTCGCGGTGCTGTTGGAGCAAGGGCCCGACGCGGCACGTGAGGTGGCGGTCACGCCGCCCGAGGAGGAGTGACAGGCCCGCCCCTTCGGCGCATACCAGAGTGATCGGGATGGCCGGGTCGCATTCGGGCAACCGCTGCCGATCGCTGCCCGTAGGGGCCCTTCGCGTCCTACTGTTGAGGGGTGCGCCTGCCGTGGCGCGGGCACAGCCGGCTGTGAGAGGGATCGGAATGAAACCGACCGACAGCGCCGCTCCGGCGCCGCGGCTCCGCCGGCTTGTCGTGCCGGCGCTGCCCGCCGCCTTCACCGTCCTCGCGGCTCTCACCCTGCTGACCGGGGTGATCTGGACGCTGGGCGAGCGGCGGGCGCTGTTCCCCTCGGGCACCGTCGGCTGGTCGCTGGCGGTGCTCACCGGCATCATCGTCGGTCATCTCGTCGCCCTCGGCCGGGACCGCTGGTGGGGCGGCACCGGCTCCGGCGCCGCCCTCGCCCTCGCCGTCGTCCTGCTCTACGGCTGGATGCCCGCGGTCCTGGTCAGCCTCTCCGTCGTCGTCCTCGTCGGCGCCGCCCGCCGTCACCGCTGGCGGCAGGCGGTGCTGCACGGCGCGGTCGACCTGCTGGGCGTGGGGGCCGCCGCGCTCGGCAGCGCGGCCCTCGGCAGCACCGCCACGGTCCGCCGCCCCTGGCACCCCGAGGTCTGGGACCTCTCCGTGCTGCCGCAGGTCGTCGCGGCCGCCGCCTGCTATCTCCTCGTCACCCGCGGCCTGCTGTGGTGCACCCTGCTGCCGCGCGGCGGCGGACTGCCCACCGTCACCCGCACCGCGCTGACCCGTCAGATGCTCGTCGGCGTCGCGCTGTTCGGCATCGCCCCGCTGATCGCCGTCACCGCCGACCACGCCCCGCTGCTGCTGCCGTTCTACGCCGTCCCGCTCATCGCCCTCGACTCCACCCTCTGGATCGCCCGCGCCCGCGCCGAGGAGCAGCTGCGCGATCCGCTCACCGGGCTCCCCAACCGCCAGTGGCTGCTGGAGCGCACCTGGTCCGCGCTGGACGAGGCGGAGCGGATCGAGGCCCGGTGCGCCCTGGTCCTGATCGACCTCGACCGTTTCCGCTCGGTCAACGACACGCTCGGGCACCTCGCCGGTGACCGTCTGCTGCTGCAGATCGCCGACCGGCTGCGCGACGCCCTGCCGCGCGGCGCCGAGGCGGCCCGGCTCGGCGGGGACGAATTCGCCGTCCTGCTCCCCACCGCGGACTCCCTCACCAGTGCCCAGCGGGTGGCCCGGAACCTCGTCGCCACCCTGGGGTCCCCCCTCGACCTCGACGGTCTGACCCTCGTGCTCGAAGCGAGCGCGGGGGTCGCCGTCTTCCCGGACCACGCACTGGACGCCGAGGGCCTGCTGCGCCGCGCCGACGTCGCGATGTACCAGGCCAAGCGGGACCGCAGCGGCGTCGAGGTCTACGAGGCCCGGCGCGACGGCAACACCCCCGACCGCCTCGGTCTCCTCGGCGATCTGCGGCGCGCCCTCGACGCCGGGGACGTCGAGCTGCACTACCAGCCGAAGGTCGGCTTCGACGGTCAGGTCGCGGGCCTGGAGGCGCTGGTGCGCTGGGTGCACCCGGACCGCGGGCGGGTCCCTCCCGACGAGTTCATCGCCATCGCCGAGACCTCCGGCCTGATGCCCCGGCTGACGGAGTACGTCCTGGAGACCGCGCTCGCCCAGGTGGCGCGGTGGCGGGCGATGGGTCTGGAGGTGCCGGTCGCGGTCAATGTCTCACCGCGCGACGTGCACTCCCCGGGCTTCGCGGGCGCGGTCGCCGCCCGCCTCGCCCGGCACCGCGTGCCACCCGGCGCCCTCCAGCTGGAGATCACCGAGCATGTGCTGCTGGAGGACCCGCAGCGGGCCGCCGACACCCTCGCCGGGCTGACCGGCCACGGCGTCAAGATGTCCCTCGACGACTTCGGCACCGGCTACTCCTCCCTGGTCCATCTGCGGCGGCTGCCGGTCAGCGAGCTGAAGATCGACCGTTCCTTCGTCGCCCGGCTCGCGGTCGACAACGAGGACGCCGAGATCGTCCGCTGCACCCTCGACCTCGCCCACTCCCTCGGGCTGCTGGTCGTCGCCGAGGGTGTGGAGGACGACGAGACCTGGGAGCGCCTGCGCGACCTCGGGTGCGACGCCGTGCAGGGCTGGCTGGTGGCGGCGGCGATGCCACCGGACGAGACCACCGCCTGGCTGCGCGCCCGCGGCAAGAGCGGTTGGCACCGTGAATCGGAGACGGCCGCCCTGGCGGCGGAGAAGGCGGCAGACCGCCCTTCGGGACAGGTCCTGAACTGAGGACCCGGCCACCGGCCGTCCCACCTCCCCGCTCCGATCACCCCACCCGCCCGGCGCCCGACGCGTCCCCCGCGCCCGGGGAAGCCCCTGCACTCGGGGAAGCCCCCGCGCCCGGAGAAGCCCCCGCGCCGGACGCCTCCGGCACCCCGCGGCCGTCCGGCGATCCCGCGTCCGCCGGGCCCGACGGCCCCGCCCCGTCCGGCGGACCGGCCCCGCCCGGCGAGCCCGGGGCCCCGCCCGCCGGGGACCGCTGACCCGCGCCGGGCGCCACCGCGCCCCGGCCCGCCGGTGCCGCCCGCCCGGCCCGCGGGAACGCAGGCGCGCCGCCGCACGCCGGGGCCATAGGATTGGGCCGTACAGATTCACGTAGATCTCTGACAGATATCCGGCAGACACTTGCCGGATCCCCGTCGGATCCCTGTTCACGTAGAACTCCGAGAACCAGCAGAGGAACGCTGCATGCCTGGCATCACGCGCGAGGAGGTCTCCCACCTCGCCCGGCTGGCGCGTCTGGAGCTGAAGGACGAAGAGCTCGAACACTTCGCCGGACAGCTCGACGACATCATCGGCGCGGTCGCCCGCGTCTCCGAGGTCGCCGACCAAGACGTACCGCCGACCTCCCACCCGCTGCCCCTGACCAACGTCATGCGGGCGGACGAGGTCCGTCCGTCGCTCACTCCCGAGCAGGCGCTCTCCGGCGCCCCCGCCCAGGAGCAGCAGCGTTTCAAGGTGCCGCAGATCCTGGGGGAGGAGTGACCGACATGGCAGACCTGATCAAGCTCACCGCCGCCGAGACCGCGGCGAAGATCGCGTCCGGCGAGGTCACCGCCGTCGAGGTGACCGAGGCACACCTGGCCCGTATCGAGGCCGTGGACGAGAAGGTGCACGCCTACCTCCACGTCGACCGCGAGGGCGCGCTGGCCCAGGCCCGCGCCGTCGACGAGAAGCGTGCCCGCGGCGAGAAGCTCGGCCCGTTGGCCGGTGTCCCGCTCGCCCTGAAGGACATCTTCACCACGCAGACGATGCCCACCACCGTCGGCTCGAAGATCCTCGAAGGCTGGATCCCGCCGTACGACGCGACGCTCACCAAGCGCCTCAAGGACGCCGACGTCGTCATCCTCGGCAAGACCAACATGGACGAGTTCGCCATGGGGTCCTCCACCGAGAACAGCGCCTACGGCCCGACCGGCAACCCCTGGGACCTCACCAAGATCCCCGGCGGCTCCGGCGGCGGCTCCTCCGCCGCCCTCGCCTCCTTCCAGGCGCCGCTCGCCATCGGCACGGACACCGGCGGCTCCATCCGCCAGCCCGCCGCCGTCACCGGCACCGTCGGCGTCAAGCCCACCTACGGCGCGGTCTCCCGCTACGGCATGGTGGCCTTCTCCTCCTCCCTCGACCAGGGCGGTCCCTGCGCCCGTACGGTCCTGGACGCGGCGCTGCTGCACGAGGCGATCGCCGGTCACGACGCGCTGGACTCCACCTCCATCGACGCGCCGGTCCCGCCGGTCGTCGAGGCGGCCCGCAACGGCAGCGTCCAGGGGATGCGCGTCGGTGTCGTCAAGCAGTTCCGCGGCGAGGGCTACCAGGCCGGTGTCGTGCAGCGCTTCGACGAGTCCGTCGAGCTGCTCAAGAGCCTGGGCGCCGAGATCGTCGAGCTGGACTGCCCCTCCTTCGACCTGGCGCTCTCCGCGTACTACCTGATCGCGCCGTCCGAGTGCTCCTCGAACCTCGCCCGGTTCGACGCGATGCGCTACGGCCTGCGCGTCGGCGACGACGGCACCAAGTCCGCCGAGGAGGTCACCGCCCTCACCCGTGAGGCCGGTTTCGGCGACGAGGTCAAGCGCCGCATCATCCTCGGCACCTACGCGCTCAGCTCCGGCTACTACGACGCCTACTACGGCTCGGCGCAGAAGGTCCGCACGCTGATCACCCAGGACTTCGCGAAGTCCTTCGAGCAGGTCGACGTCATCGTCTCCCCGACGACGCCCACCACCGCTTTCCCGATCGGTGAGCGCGCCGACGACCCGATGGCGATGTACCTCGCCGACCTGTGCACCATCCCGACGAACCTCGCCGGTAACGCCGCCATGTCGCTGCCCTGCGGCCTGGCTCCGGAGGACGGCCTGCCCGTCGGACTGCAGATCATCGCCCCCGCCATGAAGGACGACCGGCTGTACCAGGTCGGAGCCGCCGTCGAGGCCGCCTTCGTGGAAAAGTGGGGCCACCCGCTGCTCGAGGAGGCACCGTCACTGTGAGCAACATCGGCAAGAAGGCCAAGAACTTCAAGAAGTCGAAGTCCGGCGTGTACCTGTCGATCGGCACCACCGCGTTCGGTGCCTTCGGCGTGCTCAAGCAGGCCCGCGAGGCCCGCAGCGAGCACGACACGCTGCGGCTGATCGACGCCGGCGTCTCCGCCGCGGCGATCGTCACCGGCCTGGCGATCCTCTACCGCGAACTGAAGCGCCTGGGCGACGACGACGTCCTGCTGGGCTGAGAGGGAAAGTTTCACCGTGACAGTCACTGACCTGGTGTCGTACGAGGACGCCCTCGCGTCCTACGACCCCGTCATGGGCCTGGAGGTCCATGTCGAGCTCGGCACCAAGACCAAGATGTTCTGCGGCTGCGCCACCACGCTGGGTGCCGACGCCAACGCGCAGACCTGCCCCACCTGCCTGGGCCTGCCCGGCTCCCTCCCGGTCGTCAACGCGATCGGTGTCGAGTCGGCGATCAAGATCGGCCTGGCGCTGAACTGCTCCATCGCCGAGTGGTGCCGCTTCGCCCGGAAGAACTACTTCTATCCGGACATGCCGAAGAACTTCCAGACCTCCCAGTACGACGAGCCGATCGCCTTCGACGGTTACCTCGACGTACAGCTGGAGGACGGCGAGGTCTTCCGCGTGCAGATCGAGCGCGCCCACATGGAGGAGGACACCGGCAAGTCGACGCACGTCGGCGGCGCCACCGGCCGTATCCACGGCGCGTCCCACTCCCTGCTGGACTACAACCGCGCCGGTATCCCCCTCATCGAGATCGTCACCAAGCCGATCGAGGGCGCCGGTGAGCGGGCCCCCGAGGTCGCCAAGGCGTACGTCGCCGAGCTGCGGGAGCTGATCAAGGCCCTGGGCGTCTCCGAGGCGCGCATGGAGATGGGCCAGATGCGCTGCGACGTCAACCTCTCGCTGCGCCCCAACGGCACCGAGACCTTCGGTACCCGCTCGGAGACGAAGAACGTCAACTCGCTGCGCTCCGTGGAGCGGGCGGCGCGCTTCGAGATCCAGCGGCACGCGGCGGTCCTCTCCTCGGGCGGCACCATCGTCCAGGAGACCCGGCACTTCCACGAGGAGGACGGCTCCACCACGGCCGGTCGCATCAAGGACAACGCCGAGGACTACCGCTACTTCCCCGAGCCGGACCTGGTGCCGGTGGCCCCCGCGCGCGCGTGGGTCGAGGAGCTGCGGGCGGCCCTGCCGGAGCTGCCGCGGGTGCGCCGTAACCGACTGCGCGAGGAGTGGGGCGTCACCGCCCACGACATGCAGTCGATCCTCAACGCCGGTGCGGTCGACCTGATCGTCGCCACCATCGACGCGGGTGCCGGTTCCGCCGCCGCCCGTAAGTGGTGGATGGGCGAGCTGGCCCGCCGCGCCAACGAGGACGGCGTCGAGCTGTCCGCGCTGGCGATCACCCCGGCGCAGGTCGCCCGGGTCGCCGCGCTGGTCGACGAGGGTTCCCTCAACGACAAGCTGGCCCGGCAGACCATCGAGGGTGTGCTCGCCGGTGAGGGCGACCCGGACACCGTCGTCGAGAAGCGCGGCCTGAAGGTCGTCTCGGACGAGGGCGCGCTCGGCGCCGCCGTCGACGAGGCCATCGCGGGCAACGCCGCCATCGCCGACAAGATCCGCGGCGGCAAGGTCGCCGCGGCGGGCGCTCTGGTCGGCGCGGTCATGAAGGCCACCCGCGGCCAGGCCGACGCGGCCCGCGTCCGCGAGTTGATCCTCGAGAAGCTGGGCGTCGAGGGCTGACACCACCCGGCACGCACAGCGGCGGCCGTCCCCCCCCGGAACTTCCGGGGAGGCGGCCGCCGTTCGCGTACCGTCCGCGTGCGAATCGCCCGTCCGATCAAGGAATGCCGGGCGGCCAGGGGACGCTGTAGAGCGCACGGAACGGGACGCGGACGTCCCCTGACCCTTCTGGAGGAACGGTGTCCCAGCACGCTCTCGCCCCGCGGATCGGCCGGGTCGGTGTCTGGCACGGCGGCCTCGGCCGACTCCCGGCGGCGGTCGCCCGCCGGGCCGCCGCCGAGATCGAACGCCTCGGCTACGGCGCCCTGTGGGTGGGGGAGGGGCCCACCACGAAGGAGGCGTTCACCCACGCCGGGCTGCTGCTCGCCGCCACCGGACGGCTCACCGTCGCCACCGGCATCGCCAACATCTGGGCCCGTGACGCCGCCGCTGCCCAGGCCGCCACCCGCACCCTCGCCGAGGCGTACGACGGCCGTTTTCTGCTCGGGCTCGGCGCCAGCCACGCCCCGCTCGTCGGCGCGCGCGGCCACACCTACGCCAAGCCGCTGGCCGCGATGCGCGGTTACCTCGACGCGATGGACGGCGCGGCGTACGAGGGCCCGGCGCCCGCGGCGGAGCCCGGCCGGGTGCTGGCGGCGCTCGGCCCGAAGATGCTGGAGCTGGCCCGGGACCGGGCGTCCGGCGCCCACCCGTACTTCGTGCCGGTGGCGCACACCGCCCGCGCCCGTGAGGTCCTCGGCGACGGTCCGCTGCTCGCGCCCGAGCAGGCGGTGCTGCTGGAGAGCGACCCGGCGACGGCCCGCGCGCTCGCCCGCGAGCACCATGTGAGCCGCTATCTGACGCTGTCGAACTATGTGGGCAATCTGCGCCGGTTCGGCTTCGACGACGAGGACTTCGCGGGCGGCGGCAGCGACCGGCTGGTCGATGCGCTGGTGGCCTGGGGCGATGTGGACGCGATCCGGCGCCGGGTGCGTGACCACCTCGACGCGGGCGCCGACCATGTCGCCGTCCAGCCGCTGACGGCGGAGGCGACGGACGCCGGGCTCGGTCAGCTCACGGAGCTGGCACCGGCGCTGCTCGCGGACTGAGCCGCCCCGGGCACGTAAGCCGTCCGGTCCGCCCCGGGCCCCGTCGGGCCGTCCGGTCCCCGACGGGGCACGGCACCATTTTCGGTCACGTGTTCCCAAAGTTGTCACCTCGATACCTGTCGCCGGTCACACCACGCCACTAGCGTCCCGGTCGCACCCTCGACGGTCTGGCCGAAGGCCGTCGGCTGTCGACTGGGAGGTCGGGCGTGGCACCGGAGGTATCTCGTAGGCGGGTCCTGGGCGTGGGCGCCGCGGCGGCGGGCGTGGCGGCCGTGGGGTCGCTGCTCCCGCCGTCGCTGCAGCAGGCGCTGGCCGCCGATGCGGCGCGGCCCGGGCGGCGCGGCGGGGAGCTGGGCGACATCCGGCACGTCGTCGTGCTGATGCAGGAGAACCGGTCGTTCGACCACTACTTCGGCACCCTGCGCGGCGTCCGCGGCTACGCCGACCGCAACGCCGTCGAACTCCCCGGCGGCCGCTCCGTCTTCGAGCAGCCGGGGCCGCTCGGCGTCGGCACCGTGCTGCCCTTCCCGGTGCGCGAGGCGGCCGCAGCCCAGCACAAGGACCTGCAGTACATCGGCGCGCTGAACCACGAGTGGGACGGCGGCGCCAAGGCGTGGAACGACGGCTGGATGAACAACTGGGTCACCGCCAAGACCGCCGCCACCATGGCCCATTACGACCGCCGCGACGTGCCGCTCCACCACGAGCTGGCCGACACCTTCACCGTCTGCGACGCGTACCACTCCGCCATCCACTCCTCCACCAGCCCCAACCGCAACCACCTGGTCAGCGGCTGGACGGGCTTCGAGCCGGGCAGCGGCAGGCGCGCCGTCGGCAACGACGCCTACGACGAGGACAACCACCCCGGCTACACCTGGACGACGTACCCGGAGCGGCTGGAGAAGGCCGGTCACAGCTGGCGCGTCTACCAGGAGTGGGACAACTTCACCGACAACAACCTGGAGTTCTACGCGAGCTTCAAGGCGGTCGCGAAGAAGGCGCTGGCGAAGGTGGACGGCGCGCAGAACATGACCGCCTTCTACGGGAAGGTGGCCGCCGCCGACGGCGCCGGGCGCAAGAAGCTGCTGGCGCAGCTGGAGGAGGGCGTCCAGGCGCTCGGCGCGGGCGACCGCAGCCTCTTCGAGCGGGCGCTGCGCCGCGGGGAGCCGGACTCCACCGCCACCGCGTTCGCCGCCGACGTGGCGAGCGGGAAGCTGCCCGAGGTGTCGTACCTCGTCCCGTCCGCCGCCGACTCCGAGCACCCCGGCTCCTCCTCGCCGGTCGCCAGCGCCACCATCGTCTACAAGGTCCTCGACGCCCTCGGCCGCAACCCGGACGTCTGGCGGCACACCGCGCTCTTCCTGACGTACGACGAGAACGACGGGTTCTTCGACCACGTACCGCCGCCGGTGCCGCCGCCCGGGACCGACGGGGAGTTCTGGGACGGCAGGCCGACGGGTCTGGGCATGCGGGTGCCGATGCTGGTCATCTCGCCGTGGACGGTGGGCGGTTACGCCTGCTCGCAGGTGTTCGACCACACCTCGATCACCCGGTTCCTGGAGAAGTGGACGGGGGTGCGGGAGCCCAACATCAGCGCCTGGCGGCGGACCGTCTGCGGCGATCTGACCGGCGCGTTCGACTTCCGCCGTGGCCGGAAACAGCCGTCGGTCGCGCGGCCCGGCGCGATCCCGCCGTTCAGCGGCCGCTGGGCGCCGCAGCCGCCCGCCCGGCAGGCCCTCCCGGAGCAGGAGCCCGGCGTCCGCCCGGCCCGCCCGCTGCCCTACCGGCCGGACGCCGACGGCGCGCTGGACGCGGGCGCCGGACTCTTCCGGCTGGCCGTCCGCAACGACGGCGCGGCCTCCGCCCACCTGGCGCTGTACCCGTACGCGAAGGAGTACGGCACGCCCCAGCACCGTGACGTGGCCGGGAAGGACACCTGGGACGTGCCGGTCAAGGACGGTGCGTACCGCTTCACGCTCACCGGGCCGAACGGCTTCCGCCGGGAGTTCGCCGGGAGCGCCGAGGGCGCCGCCGCCGCGGTGGCGGTCCGCACCCGCCTCGACGCGGACCGCCGCGAACTCCATCTGACCGTCGTCAACGGTGGCTCCGCCGACCTCACCCTCACCCTGGCCCCGCTCGCCTACGCCGACGCCGCCCCGCGCACGCTGACGGTCCGGGCGGGCGCCACCCGCACCGTCGCCCATCCGGCGGCCGCCGCCCACGGCTGGTACGACCTGGCCCTGACGGCGGCGGAGGACGCCTCGTTCCGTCGGCGGCTGATGGGGCACATCGAGAACGGGGAGGAGTCGGTGACCGGGTGACGCCGTGTCGGGGGCGTGCGCCGCGTCGGCCGGGCGGGCGCGCGCCCCGTGCGGCGGCGTGGTGCGCCCCCCCCGTGCGTCCCGCGGCCGGGCCCCGCCGCGCCCCGCGCTGTCCCCGCGTTCATCCGGCTCTCATCCCGCTCTCAGACGCGGCCCCTACGGTCGCGCCCATGGGAACGACCAGGACGACGACCGATGAGCGCGACGCGACGCGAACCGACGACCCGTCCGTGACGGGGGACACCGCCACGGAGACCCCGCGGACGGAGGGGAAGGACGCCGGGAAACCGGCCGGAGACCGTGAGGACGCGGCGACCGCCACCGACGAGCAGGACGGTGCGGACCGGGCCGAGGGCACCGGCGCGGACGCCGTGGACACCGAGCGCACCGAGGACGCCGAGGACGCCGCCGAGCAGGACGGCGCGGCGGACGGCGCGGCCCCCGCCCCGACCGGGGTGAAGCGGGGCGCGGGCGCCGTCGTCGCCGCGGGGCTCGGCCTCGCCTCCGTGACCGGCACCTGGCTCGGCACGCTGCTCGCCGAGCGGCAGACCCTGCTGGGGCAGATCAAGCTCCAGTCCGGCAAGGCCACCGACCAGATCGCCACCGTCTACGGGGCGCCCTGGCACACCACCGCACTGATCAACGGCGTCTTCGCGCTGCTCGCCGTGGCGGTCGGCGCCGCGGTGCTCTTCAACCGGCCGCGCGCCACCTGGACCCGCGCCGTCGCCTGGGGCGGTCTGGCGCTCGGCGTCCTCGGGCTGCTGATCTCCGCGGGCATGTACTTCGACCTGCTGGCGAGCCTGCCCACCATCCCCAAGGCCCCGACCCAGCCCCCGGCGGGCTGACGGCTCCCCGCTGCCCGCACCACCACGAAGGCCCACCGAACCGGTGGGCCTTCGTGCGTGCCGGGGGAGGGGCGTCAGCTGATCGCCACCCGCAGGATCCGGTCGTCGCCCTTCCGCGGGTGCCCGCGGCCGTCCGTGTTGCTGGTCACCAGCCACAGCGCCCCGTGGTCGGCCGGCAGGACGGTCCGCAGCCGCCCGTAGCGCTTGGTGAAGAACGCCTGCGGGGCCGCCTCCGGCTTCGCCCCGTTCAGCGGGATGCGCCAGAGCCGCTCACCGCGGAGCGCGGCCATCCACAGGGACCCCTTGGCGTACGCCAGCCCGCTGGGCGAGGCGTCGGCGGGCTTCCACTGGAGCACCGGGTTGACGTAGCGGCCGTCGGTCGGGCCCTTGCCCTCGCGGGCGGGCCAGCCGTAGTTGCGGCCCGGTTCGACGAGATTCAGCTCGTCCCAGGTGTCCTCGCCGAACTCCGAGGCCCACAAGCGCCTTCCGCTGTCCCAGGCGAGGCCCTCCACGTTGCGGTGGCCGTAGGAGTACACCACCGAACGGGGGTCGGGGTTGCCGCGCGCGGGCGCGCCGTCCGGGGTCATCCGCAGGATCTTGCCCGCCTTGGACTTCTTGTCCTGCGAGAGATCCTTGTGGCCGGTCTCGCCGGTCGACGCGTAGAGCATCCGGTCCGGCCCGAACGCCAGCCGCCCGCCGTTGTGGATACGGCCCTTGGGGATGCCCCGCAGCACCGTGCTCGGCACCCCCAACTGGTCACCGGTGTGCCGGGTGTCGTCGTAGGTCATCCGGGCGATGCGGTTGTCGGAGGCGGTGGTGAAGTACGCGTAGACGAGGTGGTCGCCGCGGAACGACGGGGAGACGGCGAGCCCCAGCAGACCGCCCTCACCGCCCGGGGCGACACCGGGCACCGACCCCACCTCGGTCCGGTGCCCGTCGCGGGCCGAGACGCGGGTGAGGGTGCCCTTGTCGCGGGAGCCGACGAGCAGATCGCCGCCGGGCAGCGCGGCGACGCCCCAGGGGGAGTTGAAGCCGGTGGCCAGGGTGCGGGTCACCTCGGCCGACCCCTTGGCGGGCGGCGGGGAGGCGCCCTGCCCCGGCCCGGTGGCCGCGGCGGCGGACCGTTCCGGGGACGGCGCACCCGGGACCGGCCGGGCCCCCTCGGCGGCGCAGCCCGCCACGAGGAGCAGCACGGCGGCGGCCGTCACGGCGGTCGGGAGGCGGTGTGGCACGGCGGAATCCTCTCGTCGGGGAGCGGTGCACGGGCGGCCCCGGCCCGTACCGGGGCGGCGCGCACGCCGGGCCCGCGCGCCGTCCGGCCACCGCACGCGCCGGGCCGCACACGCGGGTCCGGAAAGGCGCGCGGGCCGGGAATGCCGGAGGCGGACCGCGACCGGACGCCGACGGGCCACCGGACCGGCGGAACCGCCCGGAGGGCTGCGCGAACACCCGGAACACCCGGCCGCCCGGCCCCGCCCAGGACACCACACCCGCACCGCACCACGCGGCGGCCCACACCGCGATTCCCCCGTACCGCCGCACGGACGCCCACCACGGCGGCGGTACGGGGCGCCGCACGGGGCGGGCGGGGACGGACGGAGCGCCGCCCGGGGCGGACGGGACGACGTCCGGGCCCGCCGTGCGGCGGTACCGCGTCGGGCGCCGCCGTGCGGTGACGCGGCGTCAGGCCCGTACCGGTGGACGGGGCGACGCCGCGGCCCGCCCCGGGCGTCGCCCGGCCGCCGTCGACCGGCCCGCTCCCGGGTCAGTACCAGGAGCCCCGGGCCGGTGGCAGGGAGGCGATCTCCGCCAGGTCCGCGCGGTCCAGGACCAGATCGGCGGCCTTGGCGTTCTGGGCCGCCCAGCGCTCCTTCTTCGTCCCCGGGACCGGCACCACATGGCGGCCCTGCGCCAGCACCCAGGCCAGCGCGACCTGCCCCGGCGTCGCGCCGTACCGGGCGCCGACCCGCCGCAACCCGGCCACCACCGGCTGGTTCGCCGCCATCATCTCGGCGGTGAAGCGCGGATGGCGGGCCCGGATGTCCGCCGGTTCGAAGCCCTGGCCCGGCGTGAGGGTGCCGGTCAGATAGCCGTTGCCCAGCGGCATCGCCGCCAGGAAACCCACCCCGCGCGACTCGCACCACGGCACCAGCTCGTCCCGCGCCTCCGGCGACCACACCGACAGCTCCGCCTGCACGCTGCTGACCGGGAAGATCTGCTGGATCCGCTCCAGTTGACGCAGCGTCAACTGATGGGTGCGCGCCCCGGGGCGCCGCCCGCCCCCGGGCACCGGCCGGTCCGTCCGCGTGGGCCGCAGCGCCCGCGCGCCCACCGCGCACAACCCCAGCGACCGCACCTTGCCCGCGGCCACCAGCTGCGCCATCGCCCCCCAGGTCTCCTCGATCGGCACCTCCGGGTCCGCGCGGTGCAGCTGGTACAGATCGATGTGGTCGGTCCGCAACCGCCGCAGCGAGGCGTCACAGGCACGCTTCACATAACCGGGCCGCCCGTTGGCGACGATGTGCTGCTCGCCCACGAGCAACCCGCCCTTGGTCGAGACGAACGCGTCCGCCCGCCGCTCCTTGAGCACCCGGCCCACCAGCAGCTCGTTGGTGAACGGCCCGTACATGTCGGCGGTGTCCAGCAGGGTGCACCCCCGGTCGAGCGCGGTGTGCACGGCCCGCAGCGAACTCTCGAAGTCCCGCTGCGACTCGGTGTACCCCCAGCTCATCGGCATGCAGCCGAGCCCGATTGCGCCTACTTCGAGCGTTGCCGCGCCGATTGTCCTGCGCTCCACCTGGTCGTGCCTCCGTCCCCTCGCCCCCGGTCAAGGGCCAGACCAAACTAACGTCTGGAGGAACGGTCCTTCGCATAGCCTCGGACCATGGCAACCGCAGACCCGCACGGCAGCCCGCACGACGTCTGGCTCCCGATTCCCCCGGAAGAGATCGACGGTCTCCCCACGGGCCTGAACTACGTCCACTGGGACGCGGGCCCCGAGTACCCCGCCGACCCCGCCCACTGTGTGTTCTACGCCGTGCCGTACATGAAGGACGTGGCGGTGTCGCTGCGGCCGCTCGCCCGGATGAGCGGGCTGCGGGTGGTACAGACGCTGACCGCCGGCGTCGAGCACATTCTGCCCGCCCTCGGCCAACTCCCGCCCGGCACCCGGCTCTGCAACGCCCGTGGGCTGCACGACGCCAGCACCGCCGAGTTGGCGCTGACCCTCATCCTCGCCGCGCTCCGCGGCGTCCCCGACTTCGTCCGCGCCCAGGACGCGGAGGAGTGGCGCCCCGTGTTCCGGCCCGCGCTGGCCGACCGGACCGTTCTGATCGTGGGGTACGGGTCGATCGGCAGTGCCATCGAGGACCGGCTCACTCCTTTCGAGTGCGCGCGGGTGACGCGCCTCGCGCGCACCGCGCGTGAGACCGTGCGCGGCCCTGTGCATCCACTCTCCGCGCTCGGTGACCTCCTGCCGGACGCCGATGTCGTCGTGCTGGCCACCCCGCTCACCGACGCCACCCGTGGCCTGGTAGGACGCGATTTCCTGGCCCGGATGAAGGACGGCGCCCTGCTGGTGAACGTCGCCCGCGGCAAGGTCGTCGACACCGCCGCGCTGCTCACCGAGGTGACGTCCGGACGGCTGCGGGCGGCACTCGACGTCACCGATCCGGAACCGCTCCCGGCCGCACACCCCCTCTGGCGCGCCCCTGGTGTGCTCATCACTCCACACGTCGGTGGCCCCAGTTCTGCTTTTCTGCCCCGTGCGAAGCGCCTCCTGCGCGACCAGCTGACCCTTTTCGCCGCCGGGCGGCCGCTGCGGAACACCGTCGCGACGGCGGAGCGGAATGCCGAAGGGTAGCGCTACGGGTCCGTATGAATGCGCTGTGTGTCTGCACTTCACGCATAGTCACGCTCTGTAGAGAACCTATATCCCTGAGTGACCGATCTGGTGTATCGTCCCGAGCGGGGACGGCGCCGACGAGGCAAGCGGCGCCCGTGAAGCATCCGGAACGCGAGGGGGGCGACGGGCGATGTACGGCCGATGGGCACACCGCGAGACACGCGATCCACGGGCACCGGGGGGAACGGGGCAGCAGCCCCCGGTGCGCCGACCGCGTCACAGCCGGACGACGACCTGCGGGAGGGTCCGGTGAGCGCGCCGGGCGCGGTGCTCTCCCGTCCGCGACTCCCCGCCGACCGGCCGCCGAGCCTGCTGCCGCAGATCGCGCTCGCGGCGGTCTGCGGCGGGTACGCCGTGGGCTCCGCCCTCGGCTGGGGATCGCCCAAGGTCGCGCTGGTCATGGGGGACTTCGGGCTCAGCTTCGCCGCACTGGTGGCCGCCGTCTCCTGCGCACTGTACGCCCGCGCCGTCGGCTCCCACGCCCGTCCCGCCTGGACGCTCTTCGCCATCTCCTCGGCGATGGCCGCACTCGGCAACGGCATCTGGGGCTGGTACGAGGTCGTCGAGGGCGCCCCGGTGCCCAGCCCCTCCCCGGCCGATTTCTGCTTCCTGCTCTTCGCGCCGCCCGCCATCGTCGGACTGCTGGTCCTCGCCAAACGGCCGGTCACCCGCGCGGGCTGGGTCTGCCTGGGGCTGGACTCCTGGCTGATCGGCGGCTCCCTGCTCACCCTGTCGTGGAGCCTCGCCCTCGCCAACACCACCCACTTCCAGGGCCGTTCGGTCGCCCGGTGCGCGCTGGCGCTCGCCTATCCGCTGCTGGACATCGTGCTGGTCAGCATGGTCCTGGCGCTGCACTTCCGGCGCGGCTGCGCCCAGCGCTCGGCGGTCAACACCGCCATCGCCGCCCTCGCCCTGACGGTGCTGTGCGACGCGCTGTTCACCTCACCGCTGCTGCGCGAGCACTACCGCTCCGGCCAGATCCTCGACGCCGGTTGGTTCGCCGGGTCGGTCCTCCTCGCCTACGCCCCCTGGTTCACCCGCCGGGTGGGGGAGGCCACCGAGGACGCCGTACGGGCGCCGCGCCGCCCCCTGTACGCCGGTGCCCGGCCGCTCGCGGGCTCGCTCGGCGCGCTCGCGCCCTATCTCGCCGCCGCGGTGTGCACCCTCGGCATCCTCACCAACGTCCTCGACGGACAACGGTTGGACCGCGTCGTCCTCTTCACCGGCTGCACCGTCGTCCTCGCCCTGGTCATCCGCCAGGGCATCGTGCTGCTCGACAACCTCACCCTCACCCAGGAGCTGGCGCAGAAGGAGAACCATTTCCGCTCCCTGGTGCAGGGCTCCAGCGACGTCATCATGATCGCCGCGCCCAGCGGTGTGCTGCGCTACGTCAGCCCCGCCGCCGCCGGGGTCTACGGCCGCGACGCGGAGGAGCTGGTCGGCTCCGAACTCTCCGCGCTCATCCACCCCGAGGACCTCGGCCGGGTCCTCCACGAGGTCCGCCGCTTCCTCGCCGCCTCACCCAAGGACGAGCCCACCACCCGTATCGAATGCCGCTTCCGCGCCGGTGCGCGGCGGCCCGGCCAAGGAGGCGCCTCCCGCTCGAACGGAGCCGAGAGCGGGGGAGGCTGGCTCAACGTCGAATCCACCGTCAACCGCCACCACGGCGGCCTGATCTTCAACTCCCGGGACGTCACGGAGCGGGTCCGCCTCCAGGCGCAGCTCCAGCACAACGCCTCCCACGACGCCCTCACCGACCTGCCCAACCGCGCCCTGTTCACCGAACGCGTCAGCAAGGCGCTGGCCGGTCGCCGCGCCGGGGACCACGGCACCGCCGTGCTCTACATCGACCTCGACGGCTTCAAGCAGGTCAACGACACCATCGGCCACCAGGCGGGCGACGAACTCCTCATCCAGGCGGCCAGGCGGCTGGGCGATTCGGTGCGCTCCGGCGACATAGCGGCCCGGCTGGGCGGGGACGAGTTCGCCGCCCTGATCACCGGCGACGCCGCCTGCGACCCCGCCACCCGGGAGTTCCGCATCCACGAGATCGCCGACCGCCTGCGCGTCACGCTCTCCGAGCCGTACCGCATCGAGGGCCGTGACGTCCGGGTCGCCGCCAGCATCGGCGTCGCCTTCGCCGAGCCCGGCATCACCCCGGCCGGTCTGATGCGCAACGCCGACCTCGCGATGTACCGCGCCAAGCAGGCCGGAAAGGGGCGCGTCGAGCTGTACGCCCCGCAGTTGCAGGCCGAGGTGGCCCGCCGCGCCGAGCTGGCCACCCGGCTGCGCAGCGCGCTCCACGACGGCGAGTTCCTGCTGCTGCACCAGCCGGTGATCGAGCTGGCCACCGGCCGGGTCACCGCCGTCGCCGCCCACGCCCGGTGGCGCTCCGCCCAGGGCATCCTCTTCACCCCGGCGGAGTTCCTGCGGGTCGGTGAGCGCGGGCGGCTCGCCGACGAGAGCGGCGACCGCACCGCGGAGCTGTGCCGCTGGCATCTGGAGGCCGCCGTCGAGCAGGCCGCCGCCCGGCACCGCGCGGGGCACCGGGTGCCGGTCGCCGTCCAGCTCTCCGCCCGCCGCCTCCTCGACCGCTCCCTGCCGCCCAAGACCATCGAGACGCTGCTCTCCCGGTACGGCCTGCCTTCCGGCGCGCTCGTCCTGGAGCTGTCCGAGAGCGACGCCCGGACCCCGCTGGACGAGTTGGAGCGCCGCCTGGTCGCGCTGCGGCGGCTGGGGGTCCGTATCGCCCTCGACGGCTTCGGCAGCGGATACGCCGCGATCGGTGCGCTGCGGCGGCTCCCCATCGACGTCCTGCGGCTGGACCGCGGGCTGATCGACGGTGTGGCGGAGTCCGCCCGGTTGCACAAGATCACTTCCGGTCTGCTGCGGATCGCCTCCGATCTCGGGATGCAGTCGGTCGCCGAGGGTGTCGATCTGCCTGAGCAGGTGCTCGCCCTGCGCGCGATGGGGTGCACCCACGGGCAGGGCGCCGCCTTCTCCGGACCGCTCGACGAGCACCGGCTGCGCCGGGTGCTGACGGCCGGTTCCACCCCGCTGCCGAGTCAGGCCGGACCGAGCCGCGCGGTGGTGCTGACCGGCAGTGGCCTGCCCGTTCGGCACGGCGGGTCGGGTCCCGACGCCATCGTCCACCCCCCGCTCCGTTCAAATAGTGAGACCTCCGTCCCACCCACTTGACACTCATGGCGCGCCGGGGGGAGGGTCAGTGCCATGCGCACCCGAATTCTCGTACTTGGACAGCGCGTCGGCTGAAGCTGGGCAACGACCCAACTGACCGCACCGACGCGCTCCCCTCGCTTGCCTCCTGGCACGAGGGGTTTTTTGTTGCACCAGACCCCCCAAACCCCGCCAAAACCCTCAGCTTCGAGAAGAGACGCAGATGACCGAGCAGGCCACCGGGGCCCACCATCCGCAGCCGCGGACCCGTCACGCCCAAGGAGCGCAGCGCACCGCCGCCGTCGAGCACGTCACGGGTGCGCAGTCCCTCATCCGCTCCCTGGAGGAGGTGGGGGCCGACACGGTCTTCGGCATTCCCGGTGGCGCGATCCTTCCGGCGTACGACCCGATGATGGACTCCGCGAAGGTCCGGCACGTGCTGGTGCGGCACGAGCAGGGCGCGGGCCACGCCGCCGTCGGATACGCCCAGGCCACCGGCAAGGTCGGGGTCTGCATGGCCACTTCGGGCCCCGGTGCCACCAACCTCGTCACGCCGATCGCCGACGCCCACATGGACTCCGTCCCGCTGGTCGCGATCACCGGTCAGGTCGCCTCCGGCGCCATCGGCACGGACGCCTTCCAGGAGGCGGACATCTGCGGCATCACGATGCCGATCACCAAGCACAACTTCCTGGTCACCGACCCCGCCGAGATCCCGCGGACGATCGCCGAGGCGTTCCACATCGCGTCCACCGGCCGCCCCGGTCCGGTCCTCGTCGACATCGCCAAGGACGCGATGCAGGCGCAGACCGTCTTCGCCTGGCCGCCCCACACCGAGCTGCCCGGCTACCGCCCGGTGACCAAGCCGCACGCCAAGCAGATCCGCGAGGCGGCCCGGCTGATCGTCGAGTCGAAGCGCCCGGTGCTCTACGTCGGCGGCGGGGTGATGAAGGCGGGCGCCACCGCGGAGCTGAAGGTGCTGGCCGAGCTGACCGGCGCGCCCGTCGCCACCACGCTGATGGCGCTCGGTTCGTTCCCCGACACCCACCCGCAGCACGTCGGCATGCCCGGGATGCACGGCTCGGTCACCGCCGTCACCGCGCTCCAGAAGTCCGACCTGCTGATCACCCTGGGCGCCCGCTTCGACGACCGGGTCACCGGCAAGCTGGACTCCTTCGCCCCGTACGCCAAGGTCATCCACGCCGACATCGACCCGGCGGAGATCGGCAAGAACCGCGTCGCGGACGTGCCGATCGTCGGGGACGCCCGCGAGGTCATCGCCGATCTGATCGTCGCCGTCCAGGCGGAGCACGAGGCCGGTCACCGCGGCGACCACGCCGCCTGGTGGACGGACCTCAACCGCTGGCGCGAGACGTACCCGCTGGGCTACGAACTCCCCGAGGACGGCAGCCTCTCCCCGCAGCAGGTCATCGAGCGGATCGGCAAGCTCGCCCCGGAGGGCACCATCTACGCCGCGGGCGTCGGCCAGCACCAGATGTGGGCCGCCCACTTCATCGACTACGAACAGCCCTCCACCTGGCTCAACTCCGGCGGCGCCGGGACGATGGGGTACGCCGTCCCCGCCGCGATGGGCGCCAAGGCGGGCATGCCCGACCGCACCGTCTGGGCGATCGACGGCGACGGCTGCTTCCAGATGACCAATCAGGAACTGACCACCTGCGCGCTGAACAACATCCCGATCAAGGTCGCGATCATCAACAACGGCGCGCTCGGGATGGTCCGCCAGTGGCAGACCCTCTTCTACAACCAGCGCTACTCCAACACCGTGCTGCACAGCGGTCCCGACGCCGAGCCCGCCGACGACAAGCCGCGCGGCACCCGCGTCCCGGACTTCGTCAAACTGTCCGAGGCGATGGGCTGTGTCGCCCTGCGCTGCGAGGACCCGGCCGAGCTGGACGCCGTCATCGCCAAGGCGAACGCCGTCAACGACCGTCCGGTCGTGATCGACTTCATCGTCCACGAGGACGCGCAGGTCTGGCCGATGGTGGCCGCCGGTACCTCCAACGACGAGGTCATGGCCGCCCGCGGGGTCCGCCCCGACTTCGGCGACAGCGCGGACGACTGAGCCCAGGACGTCACGGAAGATAGAGAGAAGACGACATGTCCAAGCACACGCTCTCCGTCCTGGTGGAGAACACCCCCGGCATCCTCGCCCGGATCGCCGCGCTGTTCTCCCGCCGCGGCTTCAACATCGACTCCCTCGCGGTCGGTGTCACCGAACACCCCGACATCTCCCGCGTCACCATCGTGGTGAGTGTCGAGAAGCTCCCCCTCGAACAGGTCACCAAGCAGCTCAACAAGCTCGTCAACGTCCTGAAGATCGTCGAGTTGGAGCCGGGCCACGCCATCCAGCGTGAGCTCGTCCTCGTGAAGGTCCGCGCCGACAACGAGACCCGTTCGCAGATCGTCGAGATCGTCCAGCTCTTCCGCGCCAAGACCGTCGACGTCTCACCCGACGCCGTCACGATCGAGGCCACCGGCTCCAGCGACAAGCTGGAGGCGATGCTCAAGATGCTCGAACCCTTCGGCATCAAAGAGCTGGTCCAGTCCGGCACCATCGCCATAGGGCGCGGCGCCCGGTCCATCACCGACCGCTCGCTGCGCGCCCTGGACCGCACGGCCTGATCCGCGCGGGCGCCGCCCGGCCGCGCCGCCCGCCCCGCTCGCATCGCGAGACCCCGCAACCTTCCCCACCCCGCCCGACGTACTGTGTGGGCAACCAGCTAGATCCCAAGGAGATACCCGAAGTGGCCGAGCTGTTCTACGACGCCGATGCCGACCTGTCCCTCATCCAGAGCCGCAAGGTTGCGGTCCTCGGTTACGGCAGCCAGGGCCACGCCCACGCGCTGTCGCTGCGTGACTCGGGTGTCGACGTGCGCGTCGGCCTCCACGAGGGCTCCAAGTCCAAGGCCAAGGCCGAGGAGCAGGGTCTGCGCGTCGTCACCCCCGCCGAGGCGGCGGCCGAGGCCGACGTCATCATGATCCTGGTGCCGGACCCGATCCAGGCGAAGGTCTACGAGGAGTCCGTCAAGGACAACCTCAAGGACGGCGACGCCCTGTTCTTCGGCCACGGCCTCAACATCCGCTACGGCTTCATCAAGGCCCCGGCCGGTGTCGACGTCTGCATGGTCGCCCCCAAGGGCCCCGGCCACCTGGTCCGCCGTCAGTACGAGGAAGGCCGCGGCGTGCCCTGCATCGCCGCCGTCGAGCAGGACGCCTCCGGCAACGCCTTCGCGCTGGCCCTCTCGTACGCCAAGGCCATCGGCGGCACCCGCGCCGGTGTCATCAAGACCACCTTCACCGAGGAGACCGAGACCGACCTCTTCGGCGAGCAGGCCGTGCTGTGCGGCGGCGCCGCCGCGCTGGTCAAGGCCGGTTTCGAGACCCTGGTCGAGGCGGGCTACCAGCCCGAGATCGCGTACTTCGAGTGCCTGCACGAGCTGAAGCTCATCGTGGACCTCATGTACGAGGGCGGCCTGGAGAAGATGCGCTGGTCGATCTCCGAGACCGCCGAGTGGGGCGACTACGTCACCGGCCCGCGGATCATCACCGACCAGACCAAGGTCGAGATGAAGAAGGTCCTGGGCGAGATCCAGGACGGCACCTTCGCCAACAACTGGATGGCGGAGTACAACGCCGGTCTGCCGAAGTACAACGAGTACAAGAAGGCCGACGAGAACCACCTCCTGGAGACCACGGGCAAGGAGCTGCGCAAGCTCATGAGCTGGGTCGACGACGAGGCGTGAGCCTCCGGGTGACGGGGGTCGCGCCGCCGCCCGCGGCCCCCGTCACCCATGCGGCCGGGGCCCGCACGAGCGGGCCGCGGCCGCCTTGTCCACCGCGTAGAACCACGCACGGGTGATCCTTACGCTCCGGCGCAGGAGAAGCCCCGGGCCGCCACTACACTGCCAGGCACAAGCGCGTCAGGCTCACAACGTCGTGCGTCTTCACGCGGCTGCCCCCTTCACCGCCTTCGGCCGTCGGGACGGCCGTCCGCGAAGGACTAGTGAGGACTGAAGACCACGTGAGCAAACCCGTCGTACTCATCGCCGAGGAACTGTCGCCCGCGACCGTCGACGCGCTCGGCCCCGACTTCGACATCCGGCACTGCAACGGCGCCGACCGCGCCGAGCTGCTGCCCGCCATCGCCGAGGTCGACGCGATCCTCGTGCGCTCCGCGACGAAGGTCGACGCCGAGGCGATCGCCGCCGCGAAGAAGCTGAAGGTCGTCGCCCGCGCGGGCGTGGGCCTGGACAACGTCGACGTCTCCGCCGCCACCAAGGCCGGTGTGATGGTCGTCAACGCCCCGACCTCCAACATCGTCACCGCCGCCGAGCTGGCCTGCGGTCTGCTGGTGGCCACCGCGCGCAACATCCCGCAGGCCAACACCGCCCTGAAGAACGGTGAGTGGAAGCGGAGCAAGTACACCGGCGTCGAGCTGAGCGAGAAGACCCTCGGCGTGGTCGGCCTCGGCCGGATCGGTGTGCTGGTCGCCCAGCGGATGTCCGCGTTCGGCATGAAGGTCGTCGCCTACGACCCCTACGTCCAGCCGGCCCGTGCCGCGCAGATGGGCGTCAAGCTGCTCTCGCTGGACGAGCTGCTGGAGGTCTCCGACTTCATCACCGTCCACCTGCCCAAGACCCCCGAGACGGTCGGTCTGATCGGCGACGACGCGCTGCACAAGGTCAAGCCGTCGGTGCGGATCGTCAACGCCGCGCGGGGCGGCATCGTCGACGAGACGGCTCTCGCCGCCGCCCTCAAGGAGGGCCGGGTGGCCGGTGCCGGTCTCGACGTCTACGCCTCCGAGCCCTGCACCGACTCGCCGCTGTTCGAGTTCGACCAGGTCGTGGCGACCCCGCACCTCGGCGCGTCCACGGGCGAGGCGCAGGAGAAGGCCGGTATCGCGGTGGCCCGCTCGGTGCGGCTCGCGCTCGCCGGTGAGCTGGTGCCGGACGCCGTCAACGTCCAGGGCGGTGTCATCGCCGAGGACGTCAAGCCGGGCCTGCCGCTGGCCGAGCGGCTGGGCCGGATCTTCACCGCGCTCGCCGGTGAGGTCGCGGTCCGCCTCGACGTCGAGGTCTACGGCGAGATCACCCAGCACGACGTCAAGGTGCTGGAACTCTCCGCGCTCAAGGGCGTGTTCGAGGACGTCGTCGACGAGACCGTGTCGTACGTCAACGCCCCGCTCTTCGCGCAGGAGCGCGGCGTCGAGGTGCGGCTGACGACCAGCAGCGAGTCGGCCGAGCACCGCAACGTCGTCACCGTGCGCGGCACCCTCGCGGACGGCCAGGAGGTGTCGATCTCCGGCACGCTCTCCGGCCACCGCAACACCCAGAAGATCGTCGCCGTCGGTGAGCACTCCATCGATCTGGCGCTCGCCGACCACATGGCGTTCCTGCGCTACGGCGACCGTCCCGGCGTCGTCGGCACCGTCGGCCGGATCCTGGGTGAGGCCGGGATCAACATCGGCGGGATGCAGGTCTCGCGGGCGGACGTGGGCGGCGAGGCGCTGGTCGCGCTGACCGTCGACGACACCATCCCGGCGAGCGTGCTCGCGGAGATCTCGGACGAGATCGGCGCCTCCTCGGTGCGCGCCGTGAACCTCGGCTGAGCCGCACCGTTCCCGACGGGCCCGGATTCCGCTGCCGCGGGGTCCGGGCCCGTTCGCGTACCCGGGCGCCGGACGGGCGGCGGGCCGCGACCGGTGCGCGTCCGGCCGGGTGAGCGGCCCGGAGGCTCCCGCCCCCCGCGTTCACCCGAATGGAGTAGCGACCGGGGTGGGCGGGAGCGCCGTCAGGACCGTCCCGGGGGGCTTGGAGCCGCCCGGCGGGCCCGTTCCCGAGTCGCTGCGCGGGTCGGGGCGACGCGCAATGGGAAATGCGCGTGCCCCCTCCGGCGCGTGCGGAAGGAGAAGACGCCATGAATGCACCCCTGGGTGACACCCCTCAGGACCTCACCGGCCTGAACGTGGTCGATGCGGAGGGCGCCAAGGTGGGCTCGGTCCAGCAGGTCTACCGGGACGACGCCACCAACGTCCCGGAGTGGATCACGGTGCGGACCGGGCTGTTCGGCATGAAGGAGACCTTCATCCCGCTCGCCGGGGCCCGGCGGGTCGACGACGAACTGCATGTTCCGCACACGAAGGAAACGATCAAGGAGGCGCCGCGGATCGACGCGGACGGGCACCTCGACCCCTCCGAGGAGGATGAGCTCTACCGCCACTACGGGCTGACCCGGCCGGGGACGACCGGCGGCCCCAAGGGCGCCGACACCGGCAGTCCGGCCGGGACCACGACCGGTACGCCGGGGACGGCGAAGGGCACCACCGGCATGGCCGCCGGGACCGCCGCGGGCGGTGCCGCCGGGATGGCCGCCGCCGGGCACCGTACCCGGGCCGGGGAGCGCGACCGCACGATGGCCGAGGGCGAGCATGCGGCCCGCACCGAGCACACCGGCCGGCCGATGGCCGGGGCCGGGATGTCCCGCGGCCGTGCGGAGGGCGAGGCCCCGGAGACCGGCAAGACCCGTGAACAGGTTCCCGAGATCGTGCTCTCCGAGGAGCGGATCCAGATCGGCACCGAGGAGCGCGAGGCCGGTCGGGCGCATCTGCGCAAGCACGTGGTGACCGAGGACGTGCACCGCACCGTCCCGCTCAGCCACGAGGAGGTGCGGCTGGTCCGGGAGAAGATCAGCGACGAGGAGCGGATGCGCGGCCGCACCGCCCCGCGGCTCGGCGACGGCGAGGTCGAGGTCGTCCTCCACGAGGAGGAGGCCGTGGTCACCAAGCGGACCGTGCCGGTGGAGCGGGTCCGGCTGGAGACCGAGCGGGTCACCGTGCAGCAGGAGATCAACACCGAACTCCGCAAGGAGGAGGTGGAGTTCGACGACGGTACGTCCCTCCACAAGGAAGGGCGCAAGGGACCGGGGCCGGAGCGCCGCCGGTAGCCGGGTGGGGCGTCGCACCCGGGGGAGGGGCGGGGGCCGGTGCCCGGCCCCCGCCCGCCCGTGACCCGCGGCGCCACGCCCGGACCGCCCGCAGCCCGGGCCCGTCCGGCTCGTCACCCGGTCCCGTCCGGCGGCCGTCGACGCCGTGACAACCGCGGGCGCCATGACAACCACGGACGCCATGACAACCGCGGACGCCATGACAACCGCGGGCGCCGTTACAACCGCGAAGCCTTCAGTCCCATGTGGAGCAGCAGCCGGTCCTCGCCGTCGTCCAGGTCGAGACCGGTGAGCTTCTCGACCCGGCCCAGCCGGTAGTAGAGCGTCTGCCGGTGGATCCCGAGGACCTGCGCGGTGCGCCCGGCCTGACCCGCGCAGTCGAGGAACGCCTCGGCGGTACGGGCCAGTTCGGTGTGGGCCGGGTCCAGCAACGGCCGCACGGAGGCGTCCGGAGCCTCGGTGGGCAACGCGGTGAGCAGCCGGTACGAGCCCAGGGCCGCCCACTCCGCGACGGTGCCCAGCTTGGGTTCGGCGCGCGCCGCGCGGGCCGCGTCCAGCGCCTCGTGCCAGGCGCCCGGCAGCGCCGCCAACTCCGTGGTCCCGGCGGCGATCCCGGCGACCCCGGCCCCGATCCGCGCCTCCGGTTGCGACTGCGTACGGGCACCGCCGCGGCCCTGCGGCTGGACGACCGCGCCCGCGCGCGGCGAGCGCAGCAGATGCTCGGCGACGGTGTGCGCGGGCCCGAGCGCCCCCGGCGAACGCAGCCGCACCAGCGCGGCCAGCGCGGGGGCCGGTTGCCGCGGGCGCGGCGCGGTGAGGACGGGGATGCCGCGCGGCGGGGTGGTGCCGTCCAGCGGCAGCGTCCCCGGGGTGTCGGCCCGGCCGCCCGGACCCTCCGGGTACATCGCGCACGCGGCCAGCAGCCCGGGCAGGCTCGGCGGCGGCGCGGCGTCGGTGTCGGTGGTGTCCCAGGGCAGCACCGCCACCAGCGTCAGCGGCGCGCCCGGGGTGAAGCGCAGGGTGTCGCGGAGCGCGTCGCGCAGCAGGACGGCGCCCGCCGGGCGGTCCGCGGGGTGCGCCAGCAGCAGTTCACGCAGCAGATCGCCCAGCTCCGACCCGGCCCGCGCGTCCTCGGCGAGCAGCGCGCCGATCCGCGACGCGGTCTCCATGGCGTGCTCGATCCGCGGGTCCGGCGGGGTGTCCCGGCCGCCCAGCTCCAGATCGGTGAGGTGGCCGTCGTCCAGCAGCCAGACGTAGCCGTGGACGATGCCGCGGTGGCGTACGGGCAGACAGATCCGGCCTTTGAAGACGCCCGCCGCCGGGTCCGGCGGGATCCGCAGGGCGGACTTGGCGCGGGCGATCCCGAACGCCTCGAACCAGGCGCGCACCGCGGCCGACGAGCGCCGCTGGAGGATCGAGCGGGTGCGCACCGGATCCATGACGAGATCGTCGTCGCCCTCGTGCGCACCGAACGCGATCAGCCCGAAATCGCGGTCCTCCAGGGTCGCGGGCGCTCCGAGCGCCGCTGAGATGTCGTCCACGAGCTGCTGGTAGTCGCCCCGCATCCGCCGGCCGTCTCCTTCCGTGTCACTTGCCGTCCCCGTTACCCGTCCCCACACAGCCCCGCGGCGCCGTCATCGGCAG
Source organism: Streptomyces catenulae (assembly GCF_000718015.1). Lineage (GTDB taxonomy): Bacteria > Actinomycetota > Actinomycetes > Streptomycetales > Streptomycetaceae > Streptomyces > Streptomyces catenulae. The sequence continues at coordinate 74,929 of NZ_JODY01000019.1, forward strand.
CCCGGGGGCGCGGCCGTCCCTCTCGCCGTTCGTTTCATTCTCATACATCTGTCTGAGATACGGGACACGAAGGCGTGACAGCTGTCGATGGCTGAAAGGTGGCGAGATCCTTAAGTTTCAGGTGGCTCACCTTGCCGCAGCGCCCGCCCCCAAACGGCGCCCGCCCGGCATTTGTCATCCTGAATCGTGGAGGTGCCCCATGCTGGGTCCCGTGCTTCTCGCCGCCGCGCGCAGCGACAGCATCCGCCGCATCGTCGCGGCCGCTCCGATCACCCGCCCGGTGGTCGACCGATTCGTCGCCGGTGAACGGCTCGACCAGTCGATGGCCGTCGTGCGGTCGCTGGCCGCACGGGGGATGGAGGTCACCCTCGACCACCTCGGCGAGGACATCACCGACCCCTCCGAGGCGCTCCGCAACCGCGACGCCTACCTCCGGCTGACCGAGGCGCTCTCGGCGCAGGACCTCGGCACCAAGGCCGAGATGTCGGTCAAGCTGTCGGCCTTCGGCCAGGCGCTGACCGGCGGCCACGAACTGGCCCTCAAGAACGTCCTCCCGGTGGTCGAGGCCGCCGCCGAGGCCGGTACGACGGTGACCCTCGACATGGAGGACCACACCACCGTCGACTCCACCCTCGCCATCCTCGCGGAGCTGCGTGCGCGCTTCCCGCAGACCGGCGCCGTCGTCCAGTCCTACCTCTTCCGTACCGAGGACGACTGCCACGCACTGGCCGGCGAGGGCTCCCGGGTCCGGCTGGTCAAGGGCGCCTACAAGGAGCCCGCGACCGTCGCCTTCCAGGACAAGCGCGAGGTCGACAAGGCGTATGTGCGCTGCCTGAAGATCCTCATGGCGGGCGACGGGTACCCGATGATCGGCTCCCACGACCCGCGCATGGTCGCCATCGGCCAGGACCTCGCCCAGCGCAACGGCCGCAAGCCCGGCGACTACGAGTTCCAGATGCTCTTCGGCATCCGCGAGGCCGAGCAGGAGCGCCTGGTCACCGAGGGCCACCGGATGCGCGTCTACATCCCGTACGGCACCGACTGGTACGGCTACTTCATGCGACGCCTCGCCGAGCGCCCCGCCAACCTGGCCTTCTTCCTCCGGTCGCTCGCCACCCGCGGCTGACGGCCCCGGACGGGCCGGTGCGGGTGTGATGCTGGAGTGTGGGGCAGAAACCCCACCGCAAGCACCCGCGCCGCCCACCCGCAGCGGCCGCGCCGCTCGCACCACGATTCAAACCGACGTCGAAACGAAGGAGACACGGCCGTCATGGACGCTGTGACCCACGTCCCCGCCCCGTACAACGAGCCGGTGCACGGCTACGCCCCCGGCTCCCCGGAGCGGGCGCGCCTGGAGGCCAAGCTCAAGGAGCTCGCCGGTAACCCCGTCGAGCTGCCGATGACCATCAACGGCGTCAAGCGGATGGGCGGCGGCGAGCGCTTCGACGTCGTGCAGCCGCACAACCACAAGGCCGTCATCGGCACCTACGCGAACGCCACCAAGGCCGACGCGCAGGAGGCCGTGGACGCCGCCCTGGCCGCCGCCCCGGCGTGGCGCGCGATGTCCTTCGACGACCGCGCCGCGATCCTGCTCAAGGCCGCCGACCTGCTGTCCGGCCCGTGGCGCGAGACCATCGCCGCCTCGACGATGCTGGGCCAGTCGAAGACCGCCCAGCAGGCCGAGATCGACGCGCCCTGTGAGCTCGTCGACTTCTGGCGCTTCAACGTGCACTTCGCCCGCGAGCTGCTCCAGGAGCAGCCCCCCATCCAGCCGAACGGCGTGTGGAACCGTCTGGACCACCGCCCGCTGGAGGGCTTCGTCTACGCGATCACGCCCTTCAACTTCACCGCCATCGCGGGCAACCTGCCGACCGCCCCGGCGCTCATGGGCAACGTCGTCGTGTGGAAGCCGTCCCCGACGCAGACCCACTCGGCGATCCTGCTGATGGAGCTGCTGGAGGAGGCGGGTCTTCCCAAGGGCGTCATCAACCTCGTCACCGGTGACGGCAAGGAGGTCTCCGAGGTCGCGCTGCCGCACCCGGAGCTGGCCGGTGTCCACTTCACCGGTTCGACCGCCACCTTCCAGTACCTGTGGAAGGCCGTCGGCGAGAACATCACCAACTACCGCTCCTACCCGCGTCTGGTCGGCGAGACCGGCGGCAAGGACTTCATCGTCGCCCACCCGACCGCCGACCCGGCGATCCTGAAGACCGCCATCACCCGTGGCGCCTTCGAGTACCAGGGCCAGAAGTGCTCCGCCGCCTCCCGCGCCTACGTCGCCCGCTCCACCTGGGAGGGCGGTCTCAAGGACGCGCTGGCCGCCGAGGTCGACGGCCTCACCATGGGTGACGTCACCGATCTGTCGAACTTCATCGGCGCCGTGATCGACGACCGCTCGTTCGCCAAGAACAAGGCCGCCATCGACCGCGCCAAGGCCGACCCGACCTGCGAGATCGTCGCCGGTGGCACCTACGACGACTCGGTCGGCTACTTCGTCCGCCCGACCGTCATCGTCTGCTCGGACCCGGAGAACGAGGTCTTCAAGACCGAGTACTTCGGCCCGATCATGGCCATCCACGTCTACGAGGACGCCGACTTCGACAAGACGGTCGAGCAGATGGAGTCCGCGTCGGCCTACGCGCTGACCGGCGCCGTCCTCGCCAAGGACCGGCAGGTCGTCGCCGAGGTCTCCGAGAAGCTCCGCTTCGCGGCCGGCAACTTCTACGTCAACGACCGCCCGACCGGCTCCATCGTCGGTCAGCAGCCCTTCGGCGGCGGCCGTGCCTCCGGCACCAACGACAAGGCCGGTTCGAAGTTCAACCTGCTGCGCTGGATGTCCCCGCGCGCCATCAAGGAGACGATGGTCGCCCCGACGGACTACCGCTACCCGCACATGGGCTGACACCCCCGGACACCGGGCGGCGGCCCCTGAACCCGCCCGGTGGTCACCGGCCTGCGACCTCCCCCCAGTTCGCCGGTGACCCGCGGTTCTCCAGCCGCGCGAAGCGCCCCTGGCCCGACCGGCCGGGGGCGCTTCGCGTGCGTCCCGAGGGCGTCCCGCACGCGGCGCCGGACGGCCGTTGCGGGCATGGCCGTCTCAGATAGTAGGAAGACCAAGTAATTGTGCAGACATCACGGCTCACCTCGCCTAGCGTTGTAGGAGCCGAACGAATCGCTCCATCGAGCGACGGCGGATGTGGCCCGTGCTGAGGGCAGGTGACCCCTGCCGCGCCGGCCCCCGCCCCTCCGGCCTTCCGATTGATGTGACCCTTCCGCCCGGTGCGTCCGGGCCGTGGGGCCTAGGTATGGGAGACGTGATCATGGCCGAGACCGCCGTCCGCAGGACCCGTCACTCCGCCCGCCGCACCAACGACGCCGACCGCAAGAACGCGGCGGCCGCCCTCCAGCGCGCCCTCGACCGCCGCGACAACGGCGGCACGACCGGGCACTGAGCCCCGCGGGGGTGCGGCCGGTGCGGCCGCATCCCGTCGCGCCCTTCCGATCCCGCCCGCGCCGCCGTCGGTGAGCCGTCCGCCTTCCGGCCGCCGACCGCGCGTCGCTCCCCGGCTGCGGCCGCCGTCTCGTGGACGGTGGGTACCCCGCGCGCGGGGCCCGGGGGTTCGGGACACAGAGAGAAGAGCGCGAGATGAAGGCTGTTCAGTACCGCGAGCCCGGCGTTGCGCCGCAGGTCGTCACCGTCCCCGAGCCCGAGGCCGGGCCCGGACAGGTGCTGCTGGCGGTGACCGCCGCCGGGGTCTGCCACTCCGACATCGCCGTGATGGGGATGCCCGTGGAGCAGTTGGGCTTCCCGCTGCCGCTCACCCTGGGCCACGAGGGCGTCGGCACCGTCGCCGCGCTGGGCGCGGGCGTCACCGGTCTCACCGTCGGCGAGCAGGTCGCGGTCTACGGGCCGTGGGGCTGCGGCCGCTGCGCGGCCTGCGCCGAGGGCCGGGAGAACTACTGCCGCCGCGCCGCCGACCTCGGCATCTTCCCGCCCGGGCTGGGCGCGCCGGGCGCCATGGCGGAGTACATGGTCGTCGACGACCCGCGCCATCTGGTGCCGCTCGACGGGCTCGACCCGGTCGCGGCGGTCCCGCTGACCGACGCCGGTCTGACGCCGTACCACGCCGTCAAACGGTCGCTGCCCAAGCTGGTGCCGGGCTCGACCGCCGTGGTCATCGGCGCCGGGGGACTGGGGCATGTCGCGATCCAGCTGCTGCGGGCGATGACCGCCGCGCAGGTCATCGCGCTGGATGTCGCGGACGCGAAGCTGGCGCTCGCCCGCGAGGTCGGCGCGCACGAGACGGTGCGCTCCGACGCGCACGCCGCCGCCGCGGTCCGCGAGCGGACCGGCGGTCTGGGCGCCCAGGTGGTGCTGGACTTCGTGGGCGCGCCGCCGACCGCCGCCGCTGCCGGGGCGATGGCCGCGGCGGAGGCGGACGTCACCGTCGTCGGACTGGGCGGCGGTGCGCTCCCCGTCGGCTTCGGGACCACCGCGTACGAGGTGTCGGTCTGCGCGCCGTACTGGGGCAGCCGCGCGGAGCTGGCGGAGGTGCTGGCGCTGGCCCGGGCGGGCGCGGTCACGGTGCACACCGAGACGTACGGGATCGACGAGGCGCCGCTCGCCTACGAGCGGCTGCACCAGGGGAAGATCAACGGGCGGGCCGTGATCCTCCCCCGGGGGTGAGCCGGGTCACCGGACCACCTCGAAGTGGTCGATCCGTTCACCGGACTCGGCGAGCGCGGTGACCTTCATCGTCGGCCGGTGGCCGGGGACGACCTCGACGGCGAGGAACGAGAAGCCGGTGTAGCGCACCCGCGACCACTCCACGGTCTCCTCCGCCTTCGCCCGGTCCTTCGTCCAGTGGTAGGTGTCCACGTGGTCGAGGTCCTTGACGTGGCCCTCGTAGCTGTCCGGGACGGGGAAGTCGTAGAGCGCCTTGCCCGCGCCGCCCGCGGTGACGTAGACGATGCCCTCGCGCCGCGGGTCCACCCGCTCGCCCGGGGGCATCCGCTTCGTGACCCGGCCGCCCTTGAGGGCGTCGGTGCGCTCGTAGACGTGGTTGTGGCCGTTGACGACGAGGTCGACGTGGTGCTTCTCGAAGAGCGGCAGCCAGGCGTCGCGGACCCCGCCGTCGGAGGCGTGCGCGTTGGTGGTGGAGTACGCGCAGTGGTGGAAGAAGACGACGACGAAGTCGATGCCGGGGGTGGCGCGCAGCTCGCCCAGACGCCGGTCGAGCCAGCGGGTCTGGCGACCGCCGGTGTAGCCCTGGTTGGCGGGGATCTCGTACGAGACGTCGTTGGCGTCCAGCGCGACGACGGCGGTGTTGCCGTAGGTGAAGGAGTAGACGCCGGGCGCCGCCTCCGGGTCGGGGCCGTTGCCCGGCAGCGTCCAGCGGGCGTTCTGGCCGCCGTAGCCGTGGGGGGAGTACCACGCCTCCATGTCGTGGTTGCCGGTCGTCACCATCCACGGCACGGACTTCGCCACCGACTCGGTCTGGGCGAGGAACTGGTCCCACACCCGCGCGTCGTAGGTGTCGTGCTCGGAGCCCTGGCCGTCCGGGTCGGCGTAGCAGATGTCACCGGCGTGCAGATGGAAGGCGGGGTTCTGGCCCAGGATCAGCTGGTCGTTGGCGAGCGCGTGGTAGCTGACGCCCTGGTCGCCGAAGGCGGTGAAGGTGAAGCGTTCGGCGCGCGCCGGGGCGGTGCGGAAGGTGCCGACGGTGGAGAAGTGGCGTGCGTCCGCCGGGTCGAAACCGTCGTGGCCGACGCCGTAGTAGTACGTGGTGCCCGGGCGCAGCCCGTCGGGCGCGGCGTGCAGATAGAACTGGTCGACCGCGGGCAGCTTCGACGAGAGCGACGGGGTGTGCAGGTCGCGGACCTCGGCGTGGATCTTGCGGCCCAGGTCCCAGGGCTTCAGCCCGATCCGCAGATACGGCCGCCGCACCGCGAGCGGCACCTGCCAGGAGATCCGCATCTGCGTCGTCGGGTCGGCGCCGAACGCCAGATGGCGGCCGAACGGGGCGACCAGCGCACCGTCCACCGGCGAGGCGGCGCCCGAGGTGAGCAGGGTGGGGGTGGCGACGGGCGCGGCGTGCGCCGAACCGGCCAGCAGTCCGCCCGCGGCGAGGGTCCCGGCGCCCGCCGCCGAGGTGCGCAGCAGGCCCCGCCGGGTCAGCTGGGTCCGCAGGTACGCGTGCTGCTCGGGCATGCTCATCCGGGCCGCGAGCCGTTCCGGTATGCCCACGCGCGGCAGATGCGAGGACAGGGGGGCGCTCCCCCGGGAGTCTCCAGTCATGGCCCCGAATGTCCCAGCGCGACCCGTCCGCGGCGGGTCGGTGAGGTGAACGGCGGCTGACCGGCTCCCCATGTGTCCGTATGGCGGACGCCGCGTGTCAACGAATGGGACGACGAGTAGGGTCCAGGCATGTCTCGCAGCATTCGCCTCGCAGTGATCCCCGGTGACGGTATCGGCCCGGAGGTCGTGGCCCAGGGCCTCAAGGTCCTGACCGCCGTCCTCCCGCAGGACGTCAAGCTGGAAACCAAGGAGTACGACCTTGGTGCCAAGCGCTGGCACGCGACCGGTGACACCCTCCCGGACGAGGAGCTGGCGGCGCTCCAGGAGCACGACGCGATCCTCCTGGGCGCGATCGGTGACCCGTCCGTGCCCTCCGGCGTACTGGAGCGCGGACTGCTGCTCAAGCTCCGCTTCGCCTTCGACCACTTCGTGAACCTGCGGCCGTCGAAGCTCTTCCCGAACACCGCGACGCCGCTGGCGGGCCGCCCCGACATCGACTTCGTCGTCGTCCGCGAGGGCACCGAGGGCCCCTACACCGGCAACGGCGGCAGCCTGCGCACCGGTACCCCCGCCGAGGTCGCCACCGAGGTCAGCGTCAACACCGCCTACGGTGTCGAGCGGGTCGTCCGGGACGCGTTCGCGCGGGCCGCCGCCCGGCCCCGCAAGAAGCTGACGCTGGTCCACAAGAACAATGTGCTGGTCCACGCCGGGCACATGTGGAAGAAGATCTTCGACAAGGTCGGCGCGGAGTACCCCGAGGTCACCACCGACTATCTGCACGTCGACGCCGCGACGATCTTCTTCGTCACGCAGCCCGAGCGGTTCGACGTCCTCGTCACCGACAACCTCTTCGGCGACATCCTCACCGACCTCGCCGCCGCCGTCACCGGCGGGATCGGCCTCGCCGCCTCCGGGAACATCAACCCGACCGGCGAGTTCCCCTCGATGTTCGAGCCGGTCCACGGCTCCGCGCCGGACATCGCGGGCACCGGCAAGGCCGACCCGACCGCCACGATCCTCTCGGTCGCCCTGCTCCTGCGCCACCTCGGTCTCGACGCCGAGGCGGTCCGTATCGAGGAGGCGGTCGCCGCCGATCTGGAGGCCCGCGACGGCACGGCCCGCACCACCGACGAGATCGGTGATCTGCTCGCCGCACGCGTAGCGGGCTGACGCCCGCGCCGTACCGCCACACCACGGAGCGCCGGGCCGACAGGGCCCGGCGCTCCGTGCCGTATATCCCGTGTACGTACCACCGGTCCGGGGGGTTCCTCGGCGGACGAACCGGTCCGTACCGGCGTACGCCGGGCAACCGGACCCGCGCACGCCCGTTCCGCCCCCGGACACCCGCGCGCGATAATCGGACATGGACCGCCGGCCGCGACGACGAGGCGCCCCTGACGCCAGGGCCACCCCGCGCCCGGGGCGCGCGGCCGTAACAACCGCACCGGTGCCGCACCCCGAGCACTCCCGGCCCCGCCCGCCGGGCCGCAGGCTCCGGAAGACGCAGTGAAGGAACGCATTCATGACGACGCCCACGATCGAACTCAAGCCCTCCGCGAACCCGCTGTCCGACGCCGAACGGGAGCGGATCCTCTCGGCCCCGGGTTTCGGCCGGCACTTCACCGACCACATGGTGACGATCAGCTGGACGGAGGGCCGCGGCTGGCACGACGCCCAGCTCGTCCCGTACGCGCCGCTCTCCATGGACCCGGCGAACATGACGCTCCACTACGCGCAGACGATCTTCGAGGGGCTGAAGGCGTACCGCCGCCCCGACGGCGGGGTGGCCACCTTCCGTCCGGACGCCAACGCCCGCCGCTTCCAGGACTCCGCGCGTCGGCTGGGCATGCCCGAGCTGCCCGTCGAGACCTTCATCGCCGCCTGCGACGCGCTGGTCACCCAGGACAAGGCGTGGGTGCCGGCCTCCGGTGAGGAGTCGCTCTACCTGCGGCCGTTCATGATCGCGACCGAGGTCGGGCTGGGCGTCCGGCCCGCCAACGAGTACATGTTCCTCGTCATCGCCTCCCCGGCGGGCGCCTACTTCTCCGGTGGCGTGAAGCCAGTGTCGGTGTGGCTGTCGAAGGAGTACGTCCGCGCGGTGCCCGGCGGCACCGGCGCCGCCAAGACCGGCGGCAACTACGCCGCCTCGCTGGTCGCCCAGGCGCAGGCCGCCGAGCAGGGCTGCGACCAGGTCGTCTGGCTGGACGCGATCGAGCGCCGCTGGATCGAGGAGATGGGGGGCATGAACCTCTACTTCGTCTTCGGCAACCGCATCGTCACGCCGGAGCTGACCGGTTCGCTGCTGCCCGGCATCACCCGCGCCTCGCTGCTCTCCATCGCCGCCGACCTGGGCTACGAGGTCGCCGAGGAGCGGATCAGCGTGGAGGACTGGAGGGCGGGCGCCGCCGACGGTTCGCTGACCGAGGTCTTCGCCTGCGGCACCGCCGCCGTGATCACCCCGGTCGGCTCGGTGAAGTCCGCCGACGGTGCCTGGGACGTGGCCGACGGGCAGCCCGGTGAGGTCACCATGAAGCTCCGCAAGGCGCTGCTGGACATCCAGACCGGCGCCGCCGCCGACCCGCACGGCTGGATGCACCCCCTGGGCTGACCCCTCCCGCCACACCGGCCGAGCGCCGCACCGGGCCGCCACCCCTCACGGGTGGCGGCCCGTTCTGCGTCCTGGGCCCCATATTTTTAGAGCGACGTTCAATGGCATCGATCCCTTGCTGCTGAAAGGCGACAAGGCACCTCTTCCCATACCACCCACCCTCCAATTAGAGTGACGCTCAAATCGAGCTGGAGGTGTGAGATGCGGCTGACCCCGACGGAACGCGACCGGCTGCTGCTGTTCGGCGCCGCGGAGCTGGCGCGGGCGCGCCGGGCCCGCGGGGTGCGGCTGAACGTCCCCGAGGCCACCGCGCTGATCGCGGACACCGTCTGCGAGGCGGCCCGCGACGGGCGCCGCCTCGCCGAGGCGATCGAGGCGGCGCGCTCGGTGCTCGGCCCGGACGACGTCCTGCCCGGCGTCGCCGATGTCGTCACCGAGGTGCATGTCGAGGCGGTCTTCGACGACGGCTCCCGGCTCGCGGTGGTCAGCGACCCGATCCGCGGCGCGGTGCCCGACCCGTACGGACCCGGCGCCGTCCTGCCCGGGCCGGTGGATCCGGAGCCCGAACCGGCGCTGCGGCTCACCGTCCGCAACACCGCGGCGGTGCCGGTCAGCGTCACCTCGCACTTCCACTTCTTCGAGGTCAACCCCCGGCTGGCGTTCGACCGCGCCGCCGCCTACGGCATGCGGCTCTGTGTCCCGGCGGGCTCGTCCGTGCGGTTCGACCCCGGAGGCACCGCCGAGGTCGGGCTGGTGCCGATCGGCGGCGACCGCGTCGCGATCGGCTTCGCCGGACTCGTCGACGGGCCGCTGGACGCGCCGGGGGCCAAGGCGGAAGCGCTGCGGCGGGCAGCCGCCTGCGGCTATCTGGGAGCGGAGGAGCAGGCATGACCGGTATGGATCCCCATGAGTACGCGTCGGTGCACGGACCGCGCGCCGGTGACCGGGTGGTCCTCGGCGACTCCGGGCTCGTCGTCCGCGTCGAGTCCGACGCCCAGCGGCCCGGCGACGAATTCCTCGCCGGATTCGGCAAGACCGCCCGCGACGGGCTCCACCTCAAGGCCGCCGCCGTCCGCGACACCTGCGACATCGTGATCAGCAACGTCCTCGTCATCGACGCGGTGCAGGGCATCCGCAAGGTGTCCATCGGCATCCGCGAGGGGCGGATCGCCGCCGTCGGACGGGCCGGGAACCCGGACACCCTCGACGGCGTGGACGTCGTCGTCGGCACCGGCACCACCATCGTCTCCGGCGAGGGGCTGATCGCCACCGCCGGTGCCGTCGACACCCATGTCCATCTGCTCTCGCCGCGGGTGATGGAAGCCTCGCTCGCCTCCGGCGTCACCACGATCATCGGCCAGGAGTTCGGGCCGGTCTGGGGCGTCGGCGTCAACTCGCCGTGGGCGCTGGGGCGGGCGTTCGGCGCGTTCGACGCCTGGCCGGTCAACATCGGCTTCCTGGGCCGCGGTTCGTCCTCCGGCGCGGCGCCGCTGGTCGAGGCGCTGGCCGAGGGCGGCGCCTGCGGCTTCAAGGTCCATGAGGACATGGGCGCCCACACCCGCGCCCTGGACACCGCGCTGCGGGTCGCCGAGGAGCACGATGTGCAGGTCGCGCTGCACAGCGACGGCCTCAACGAATGCCTCTCCGTCGAGGACACCCTCGCCGTCCTGGAGGGCCGCACCATCCACGCCTTCCACATCGAGGGCTGCGGCGGCGGCCACGTCCCCAACGTCCTGAAGATGGCGGGCGTCCCCAACGTCATCGGCTCCTCCACCAACCCCACGCTGCCCTTCGGGCGGGACGCCGTCGCCGAGCACTACGGCATGATCGTCTCCGTTCACGACCTCAAGACCGATCTGCCGGGCGACGCCGCCATGGCCCGCGACCGGATCCGCGCCGGGACGATGGGCGCCGAGGACGTCCTCCACGACCTGGGCGCCATCGGCATCACCTCCTCCGACGCGCAGGGCATGGGCCGCGCCGGGGAGACCGTCCGCCGGACCTTCGCGATGGCCGGGAAGATGAAGGCGGAGCTGGGCCCGCTCGACGGCGACGGACCGCACGACGACAACGCCCGCGTACTGCGCTACATCGCCAAACTGACGCTCAACCCGGCGCTCGCCCACGGGCTGGCGCACGAGATCGGATCGATCGAGACCGGCAAGATGGCGGACCTCGTGCTCTGGCAGCCGCAGTTCTTCGGCGCCAAGCCGCAGCTGGTGCTGAAGTCCGGGTTCCCCGCGTACGGCGTCACCGGCGACCCGAACGCCGCCACCGACACCTGCGAACCGCTCGTCCTGGGCCCGCAGTTCGGTGCGCACGGCGCGGCGCCCGCCGAACTCTCCGTCGCCTTCGTCTCCCGCGCCGCGGCCGAGGCGGGCGGCGACCATCTGCCCACCCGCCGCCGACGGGTCGCCGTCCGCGGCACCCGCGGCATCGGCCCCGCCGACCTCGTCCACAACTCCCGGATCGGTGAGGTGCAGGTCGACGCCCGCAGCGGACTGGTCACCCTCGACGGCGAGGCGATGCGCTCCGACCCGGCCGATTCCGTCTCCCTGACCCGCCTGTACTTCCTGTGAGCCGCCGGGCGCGCGCCCGGCACCCGACCCGTGAGGAAACCCGTATGAACACGCCCGCCGCCGACGGCTTCCGGATGCCCCCCGAGTGGGCGCCGCACGACCGCACCTGGATGGCCTGGCCCGGCCCCAACGCCACCTTCGGCCCGGCGGGCGGGGAGACGCTGCGCGCCGCCCGCCACGCCTGGGCCGCGGTGGCCCGCGCGGTGCGCCGCTTCGAACCGGTCACCGTCGTCGCCGCGCCCACCGCCGCCGAGGGCGCCCGTACGCTGCTCGGCCCGGACATCGAGGTCGTCGAGGCGGAGCTGGACGACGCCTGGATGCGCGACATCGGCCCCACCTTCCTCACCGACGGCGCGGGCGCGCTCGGCGCCACCGACTGGATCTTCAACGGCTGGGGCGCCCAGGACTGGGCCCGCTGGGACCACGACGCCCGGATCGGCGCCCACGTCGCGGGCCTGGCCGGGGCCCGTACGTATGCGTCGTCGCTGGTCAACGAGGGCGGCGGGCTCCATGTCGACGGCGAGGGCACCGTGCTGCTCACCGAGACCGTGCAGCTCGACCCGGACCGCAACCCGGGCCGCACCAAGGCGGACGTCGAGGCGGAGGTCCACGCCCACCTCGGCACCACCAGGGCCCTCTGGCTGCCGCGCGGACTCACCGCCGACTACGGCCGGTTCGGCACCCGCGGCCATGTCGACATCGTCGCCGCCTTCGCCCGCCCCGGCACCGTCCTCGTCCACAGCCAGCCCGACCCGGCTCACCCCGACCACGCCGTCGGCAAGGAGATCGCCGAGGTGCTGCGCGCCGCCACCGACGCCCGGGGGCGCCGCCTGGAGGTCGTGGAGGTGCCCGCGCCGACCGTCGTCGAGGCGGACGGCGAGTTCGTCGACTACTCCTACCTCAACCACTACCTCTGCAACGACGGTGTGGTCCTCTGCGCCTTCGACGACCCGCGCGACGAGGAGGCCGCGGCGCTCTTCCGCCGCCTCTTCCCGGAGCGCACCGTCACCCTCGTCGACGCCCGCACCCTCTTCGCGGCGGGCGGCGGCATCCACTGCATCACCCAGCAGCAGCCGCGCCCCTGACGCCCGCCGGGGACGGCGGACCGGCCGCCGTCCCATAGGGTCCTTCCGTCACCCTTCCGCCGACCCCGGAGGCCCCCGTGTCCGGACCCGCCCGCCGCCCCCGGCGGCGGCTCGACCAACCCCGCGAGCAGGTACTCGCCGCCGCGATGGCGACCATCGCCGCCCGGGGCCTCGCGGGACTGACGATGGCGGGCCTGGGCCGCGAGGTCGGTATGAGCAGCGGCCACATCCTGTACTACTTCGGCACCAAGGACGAGCTGCTGCTCCAGACGCTGCGCTGGAGCGAGGAGCAGCTCGGCGCCGACCGCCGCACCGCCCTCGCCCGCCGCGTCCCGGTCCGCGCACGCCTCGACGCGCTCGTCGACCTCTACCTCCCCGACGGGCCCGGCGACCCGCGCTGGACGCTCTGGCTGGAGGTCTGGAACCGCACCCGCACCGCCGACGACGCGGCCCGCGAGCGCCAACTCGACCTCGAACTCGCCTGGCACCGCGACCTCGTCGCCCTCCTCGTCGAGGGCGCCTCCGACGGCACCTTCCGCGCCGCCGACGCCGAACGCCTCGCCACCCGCATCCGCGCCCTCCTCGACGGCTTCGCCACCCACCTCGTCGTGGGCCTGCCCGGCACGGACCCGGCCACGGTCCGCGGTCAGGTGGCGGAGTTCCTCGACGAGACGCTGACCCCGGCCTGATCCCGGCCCGGCCCGGGCGCGCCCGGAGAAATCCCCGTCCGCGAACGCAACGCACTCAAGTACGCGGGATCGTTGCGGACGTTGCCCTTGCCGAGCGGCCGCCGGTCGGCGACCGTGATCGGCTATGGGGAGAGAACAGTGGAAGAAGATCTGGGTCGGCTCGGCCGGGAACATGGTCGAGTGGTTCGACTGGTTCGTGTACGCCAGCTTCGCGGTGTACTTCGCGGACGCGTTCTTCCCCAAGGGGAACGACACCGCCAACCTCATGAACACCATGGGGATCTTCGCGGTCGGCTTCTTCCTGCGTCCCGTCGGCGGCTGGCTGCTCGGCCGGGTCGGTGACCGCAAGGGCCGCAAGGCGGCGCTCACCCTCACCGTCACCCTGATGTCCGCCTCGGCGATCCTCATCGCCGTCGCGCCCACCTACGCCACGGCGGGCTACGGCGGCGTCGCCGTCCTGCTGATCGCCCGGATGCTCCAGGGCCTCTCCGTCGGCGGCGAGTACGCGGCCAGCGCCACCTATCTCACCGAGGCGTCCGCCCCCGGACGGCGCGGCTTCGCCTCCAGCTTCCAGTACGTGTCGATGACCGCGGGCCAGCTCCTCGGCCTCGGCCTGCAGATCCTCCTCCAGCGGACCATGTCCGACGCGGCGCTGCACAGCTGGGCCTGGCGGATCCCGTTCATCATCGGCGCGCTCGGCGCCGGAGTCGTCTTCTACCTGCGCCGCAACATGCTGGAGGCCGATGTCTACGCCGCCGACGAGGACGCCGCCGCCGACCCCGACCGCGGCACCCTCAAGGCGCTGCTGGCCCACAGGCGCGAGGCGTTCCTCGTCATCGCGCTGACCATGGGCGGCACCGTGGCGTACTACACGTACACGACGTACCTCACCAAGTACCTGTCGAACAGCGCCGGGATGGAGAAGTCCACCGCCTCGCTGGTGAGCTTCTGCGCGCTCTTCCTCTTCATGTGCCTCCAGCCGGTCGCCGGACGGCTCTCCGACCGGATCGGCCGCCGCCCGCTGCTGATCACCTTCGCGCTCGGCTCGACGTTCCTGACCGTGCCGATCATGACGCTGCTGCGGCACGCCGGTTCCTTCTGGCCCGCGCTCGGCCTCTCGCTGCTGGCGCTGGTCATCGTCACCGGCTACACCTCGATCAACGCCTGTGTGAAGGCGGAGCTGTTCCCCACCGGCATCCGCGCCCTCGGCGTCGCCCTGCCGTACGCCATCGCCAACGCCCTCTTCGGCGGCACCGCCGAGTACGTCGCGCTCTGGTTCAAGAACGGCGGCATCGAGTCCGGCTACTACTGGTACGTCGCCGGGTGCGCCGCCGTCTCCCTCGTCGTCTACCTGACGATGCGCGAGACCCGCACCATCGACCTGCACCGCGTCGGCAAGGACGACGCGCCGGGCGCACCCGCCCCGGCCACCGGGCGGGCCACCGCCTGACCCACCGGGCCGGACGCCAGCCGTCCGGCCCGCCCCGCACCACGGCGCCCGCCCGGACCCTGACCGGCGGACGCCCTGCGCGACGCACCGGGCCGGTCCCCCCGAGCCGGCCCGGGCCGTCGGCCGGCCGGCGGCGGCCCTCTCCCCGGGCCGCCGCCGGACCGCGGCACCCGTGGGGAGCGGCGCGTGGCGGACCTGCGCGGACGGCTCCACGCCGGACGCGCCGCCCGCATCGTGAGACCGGCTACCTCGCGCCGCCCGAGCCGTGCCAGACTGCCCTCCGTGCTCTCGTTCGCCATGATTATTGGCAGCAGGCGCGCCGGTCCGCAGTGACCGCCCCGTACCTACCGTGTACGGCGCGGCCCTCGTCGTCCCAGACCCGCGCGCAGACCTCTCGCACCCGCGAGGGGTTTTTTCGTTTCCGGACCCACCCGGCACCGGAGGACGGAGCGCGAGGGAACATGGAGGGGCGGTGGAGCCGGTCATTCCGGTAGACCGAGATCCCGACAGGAGCCAGACCAGCATGACGGACGCACACGCAGCCCCGGCGTCGCCCGAGCCCCGCCCCGCGGGCGCGGTCCCCGACGACTTCCATGTCTTCGACACCACGCTCCGCGACGGCGCCCAGCGCGAGGGCATCAACCTCACCGTCGCCGACAAGCTCACCCTCGCCCGCCACCTGGACGACTACGGCGTCGGCTTCATCGAGGGCGGCTGGCCCGGCGCCAACCCCCGCGACACCGAGTTCTTCCAACGCGCCCGCGCCGAGATCGACTTCCGGCACGCCCAGCTCGTCGCGTTCGGCGCCACCCGTAAGGCCGGGGTCCGGGTCGAGGACGACCCGCAGGTCGCCGCGCTCGTGGAGTCCGGTGCGCCGGTCGTCACGCTGGTCGCCAAGTCCCATGTCGGGCACGTCGCGTTGGCGCTGCGCACCACGCCCGAGGAGAACCTCGCGATGGTCGCGGACACCGTCGCGTACCTGCGCGACCAGGGGCGCCGGGTCTTCCTCGACTGCGAGCACTTCTTCGACGGCTACGCGCTGGACGCCGCCTACGCCAAGCAGGTCGTGCGCACCGCGAGCGAGGCGGGCGCCGATGTCGTCGTCCTCTGCGACACCAACGGCGGGATGCTGCCCGCGCAGGTCGCCGCGGTCGTCCGCACCGTCCTCGCCGACACCGGCGCCCGGCTCGGCATCCATGCCCAGGACGACACCGGCTGCGCCGTCGCCAACACCCTCGCCGCGGTGGACGCCGGTGCCACCCATGTCCAGTGCACCGCCAACGGCTACGGCGAGCGGGTCGGCAACTCCAACCTCTTCCCGGTGGTCGCCGCGCTGGAGCTGAAGTACGGCCGCGCGGTGCTGCCGCCCGGCAAGCTCGCCGAGACCACCCGCGTCTCGCACGCCATCGCCGAGGTCGTCAACCTCACGCCCGCCACCCACCAGCCGTACGTCGGGGTCTCGGCCTTCGCCCACAAGGCCGGACTGCACGCCTCGGCGATCAAGGTCGACCCGGACCTGTACCAGCACATCGACCCGGCGCTGGTCGGCAACACCATGCGGATGCTCGTCTCCGACATGGCCGGTCGCGCCTCGATCGAGCTGAAGGGCAAGGAGCTGGGCATCGACCTCGGCGGCGACCGGGAGCTGGTCGGCCGGGTCGTCGCGCGGGTCAAGGAACGCGAGCTCGCGGGGTACACCTACGAAGCCGCCGACGCCTCCTTCGAGCTGCTGCTCCGCGACGAGCTGGCGCGCGGGGGCGAGCGGGGGAGGGCCGCGCGGTTCTTCCGTACCGAGTCCTGGCGGGCGATCGTCGAGGACCGCCCGGACGGCTCGCACGCCAACGAGGCGACGGTGAAGCTGTGGGCGAAGGGCGAGCGGATCGTCGCCACCGCCGAGGGCAACGGCCCGGTCAACGCCCTGGACCGGGCGCTCCGCGTCGGGCTGGAGCGGATCTACCCGCAGCTCGCCCGGATCGAGCTGGTCGACTACAAGGTCCGCATCCTGGAGGGCCGCCAGGGCACCGGTTCGATCACCCGTGTGCTGATCTCCTCCACCGACGGCAACGGCGAGTGGTCGACGGTCGGCGTCGCCGAGAACGTCATCGCCGCCTCCTGGCAGGCGCTCGACGACGCCTACGCGTACGGGCTGCTGCGCGCCGGGGTGGAGCCGCAGGAGTAGCCGGTCCCGCGCGCGAAGCGGCCCCGCGACCGGTCCTCGGGGGAGGGGACCGGCGCGGGGCCGCGGTATGTGGTGACCGCTCGGGCGGTTCAGGCGGCGTTCTTCACCGCGGAGATGTCGAAGGTGAGCTTGACCTTGTCGCTGACCATCACACCACCGGCCTCCAGCGCGGCGTTCCAGGTCAGGCCCCACTCGGAGCGCAGGATCTCGGTGCTGCCCTCGAAGCCGACGCGCTCGGAGCCGTAGACGTCGGTGGCGGCGCCCTGGAGTTCCAGGTCGAGGGTGAGCGGCCGGGTGACGTCCTTGATCGTCAGGTTGCCGGTGACGCGGAAGCGGTCGGCGGTGAGCTGCTCGACGGCGGTGGAGCCGAAGGTCATCAGGGGGAACGTCTCGGCGTCGAAGAAGTCGCCGCCGCGCAGGTGGGCGTCGCGGTCGCCGATGCCGGTGTCGACGCTCTCGGTCCGGATCTCCAGCGCGGCGGTGGAGTCGCCCGGGCGGGAGCCGTCGAGGCGCAGCCGTCCCTCGTAGGCGCCGAAGGAGCCGCGGACGTTGGTGACCATGGCGTGGCGCACCGCGAATCCGATGCTGCTGTGGGCCGGGTCGATGGTGTAGTCGCCGGTCAGCGCGGTGAGCGCGGGGTCCGCCGCGACGAGGGCGGGGGCGGCGGGGGCTGCGGCGCGCTTGCGGGTGAACAGAGCCATGGCTCCTCCTCGGAAGAAGTTGTTTAACGTTCAACGAGAATGACTGTAGCGGGGTCTCGTTCAAGTTTCAACTTCTTCGGGTGAGGGAGATTCCGGACGGCCTCGGGGGCCGGGTGCGCCGACGCGGGGGAGGGGCTCGCGGCGCCTCTTCCGTCCCGTCCGTCCCGCCCGTTCCCTCCCCTTTCGCGGGGTTCTTGTCGCGCCGCGCGCCCCGTGCTACACCGGCGCTCCGCCCGCCAAGTGCGCCGCCCCGCAGGCCGGTTGGCCGGTCCGGGCCCGCCGTGGGCGGACACGGCCGCCGCGCCGTCACCGAGAGGAACGACCGTGCCGCACCCCGCCGCCTGGTCCCGCCGTGCCTTTCTCGCCGCCGGGGGCGCCGCCGCCCTCGGCGCCGCCACCCCCGCCACCTCGGCCGCACCGGCCGCACCGGCCCGAAGACCCGCCGCCCCCGACGACGTCTTCGCCACGCTCCGCCGCCGCTGGGCGGAGCTGATCCTCGGCACCGGCTACGACCCCGCCGCCGAGCCGTACGCCCGCGCGCTGCGCGAGACCGGGGAGCTGGCCGGACGGTTCGCCGCCACCATGCGGCCCGCCGCCGCCTCGCTCTGGCCCGACCAGCCCTTCGACCCGCCCGCCGGGATCACCCGCAGTCACACCCGGCTGCACACCATGGCCGAGGCGTACGCCCGGCCCGGCACCGGACACACCGGCGACGCCGCCCTCGCCGACGCCGTCCTGACCGGCCTCGACCACCTCGAAGCCGCCGTCTACCACGCCGGGGCGGAGCGCTACGGCAACTGGTGGGAGTGGCAGATCGGCACCCCGCAGCAGCTCCTCGACACCCTCGCGATCCTCGACACCCATCTGCCCGGCGGCCCGCTCCCCGACGCCGAGCGCGCCCGCCACCTCGCCGCCGTCGACCACTTCGTCCCCGACTCGATGCTCGGCGCGTACACCGGCACCAGCACCGGCGCCAACCGCGTCGACCTCTGCCGCGTCGTCGCCCTCAGCGGCGTCCTCGGCCGGAACCCCGCCAGGATCGCCCTCGCCCGCGACGCCCTCTCCCCGGTCTTCCCCTACGTCACCCACGGCGACGGGCTCTACGCCGACGGCTCCTTCGTCCAGCACACCGCCGTCGCCTACTCCGGCACCTACGGCTACGTCCTCCTCGACGGCATCGGCAGACTCCTCGCCCTGCTCGCCGCCACCGAGTGGGCCGTCACCGACCCGGCCCGCCACACCGTCCTCGACAGCGTCACCCACGCCTACGCACCGCTGCTCCACGACGGGCTGATGATGGACATGGTCAGCGGACGGGCCGTCAGCCGTGGCGCGCTGCTCACCGACGACCGCCGCGTCCCGCGCAGCGACCACTACCACGGCCACGCCCTCCTCGCCGCCGTCGCCCTGCTCGCCGAGAGCGCCGACCCGGCCGCCCGCGCCCGCTGGCACGCCCTGGTCAAGGGCCACATCGTCCGCGACCGGGTGCTGCCGGTCCGTACCGACCGCCAGTACACCGTCGCCGACCTCGCCCGCCTCACCGCCGTCGCCGACGGCCCCGCCGCACCCGCCCCCGAACCCGACGGCCACCGCCTCTTCCCCGCCATGGACCGCGCCGTCCACCGCCGCCCCGGCTGGACCGCCGGGCTCGCCATGGCCTCCGACCGCATCGCCCACTACGAGAACGGCAACGGCGAGAACCCGCGCGGCTGGCACACCGGCGCCGGGATGCTCTCCTGGTGGGCGGGGGAGACCGGCGGCGCGCAGTACACCGACGCCTTCTGGCCCACCGTCGACCCCTACCGGATGCCCGGCACCACCGTCTCCACCCGGCGCCTCGCCGACAACGAGGGCGGCGCCTTCGGCGCGCCCCGCCCCGACGTCCGCTGGGTCGGCGGCACCACCGACGGCACCTACGCCGCCGTCGGCCAGCATCTGCGCGGCCTCGGCGTAACGCTCACCGCCCACAAGTCGTGGTTCTTCCTCGACGACACCGTCGTCTGCCTCGGCGCCGGGATCACCGCCCACGACGGCGTGCCCGTCGAGACGGTCGTCGACAACCGCGCCCTCGGCACCGCCCAAGGCGCCACCCTCACCGTCGACGGCCACCCGCAACCCACCGCCCCCGGCACCGCACGCACCTTCCCCGCCGCCCGCTGGGCCCACCTCGCCGGACACGGCGGCTACGTCTTCCCGGGCGGCGCCGCGCTGCACACCCGCCGTGAGGACCGCACCGGCTCCTGGCACGACATCAACGCCGACTCCGACCCCACCCCGCTCACCCGCCGCTACCTCACCCTCTGGCACGACCACGGCACCGACCCGGACGGCGCCCGGTACCGCTACCTGCTGATGCCCGGCGCCACCCGCCACGCCGTCGCCGCCCGCGCCGCCGACCCCCGGTGGCTCACCGTCCTCGCCCACACCGCCGACCGGCACGCCGTCACCGTCCCCGCGCTCGGCCTGACCGCCGTCAACTTCTTCCGCCCCGGCACCGCCGGACCGCTCACCGCCGACGGCCCGGTGAGCCTCCTCGTCCGCCGCACCGGGCCGCGCACCGCCACCCTGCACGCCGCCGCGCCGGAGCGGACCGGCGAGCCGCTGGAGATCGTCTGGCACCGGCCGGTCGCCGCCGTCCCGCACCACGACCCCGGTCTCACGGTCCTCGCCACCGGCCGCACGTTGCGCCTGCGGCTCACCCCGGGGACCGCCTGCGCCACCCACGCCGCCACCCTCACACTGCGCTGACCGGCGCCGACGCCACCGGACGGGGCACCGCACGCCCGCCCCGGTTTTGTCGGCCCCATACAGCACAGGGGTCGCACCCCACCCGAACGGAGCAGCGCGGCGACCTCACGTACAGGAGGCTTCTGTACTGCTTGCCCACCAAATCGCATCCGACGTTGTACGAAACTGACATCGGCGCCCGGGCCCTCGCCCACGTACCGTCGATGCATGACCACTGTCGAAGAGGTGCCCGCGGGCGCGACCGACGCCCGTGGGCGCGTCGCCGAGTTGCACGCGATCCGCGAGCAGGCGTACCGAGGCCCCAGCGAGCGGGCGACCGAAGCCCAGCGCGCGAAGGGCAAGCTGACCGCTCGCGAGCGGATCGAGTTGCTGCTCGACGAGGGTTCGTTCCACGAGGTGGAGCCGCTGCGTCGGCACCGGGCGACCGGGTTCGGCCTGGAGGCGAAGAAGCCCTACACCGACGGTGTGATCACGGGCTGGGGCCAGGTCCACGGCCGGACGGTCTTCGTCTACGCCCACGACTTCCGGATCTTCGGCGGCGCCCTCGGTGAGGCGCACGCCACCAAGATCCACAAGATCATGGACATGGCGATCCAGGCCGGTGCCCCGCTGGTCTCGCTCAACGACGGCGCCGGCGCCCGTATCCAGGAGGGCGTCTCCGCCCTCGCCGGGTACGGCGGCATCTTCCAGCGCAACACCAAGGCGTCCGGCGTCATCCCGCAGATCTCCGTGATGCTCGGCCCCTGCGCGGGCGGCGCGGCCTACAGCCCCGCCCTGACCGACTTCGTCTTCATGGTCCGCGACACCTCCCAGATGTTCATCACCGGCCCGGACGTGGTCCGCGCGGTGACCGGCGAGGAGATCACCCAGAACGGACTGGGCGGCGCCGACGTCCACGCCGAGACCTCCGGCGTGGCGCACTTCGCCTACGACGACGAGGCCACCTGCCTGGAGGAGGTCCGCTACCTCCTCTCGCTGCTCCCGGCCAACAACCGCGAGAACCCGCCGGTCGTCGAGTGCGAGGACCCCGCGGACCGCAGCGGCGACGCCCTCCTCGACCTGGTCCCCGCGGACGGCAACCGCCCGTACGACATGCACAAGGTCATCGAGGAGATCGTCGACGACGGCGAGTACCTGGAGGTCCACGAGCGCTGGGCGACCAACATCATCTGCGCGCTGGCGCGGCTCGACGGCCGGGTGGTCGGCATCATCGCCAACCAGCCGCAGTCGCTCGCCGGTGTCCTCGACATCGAGGCGTCCGAGAAGGCCGCCCGCTTCGTCCAGATGTGTGACGCCTTCAACATCCCGATCGTCACCCTGCTCGACGTCCCCGGCTTCCTGCCCGGCGTCGACCAGGAGCACGGTGGCATCATCCGCCACGGCGCCAAGCTGCTCTACGCCTACTGCAACGCCACCGTGCCGCGCATCTCGATCGTGCTGCGCAAGGCGTACGGCGGCGCGTACATCGTCATGGACTCGCAGTCGATCGGCGCGGACCTCACCTACGCCTGGCCGACCAACGAGATCGCGGTCATGGGCGCCGAGGGCGCGGCGGGCGTCATCTTCCGCCGCCAGATCGCCGACGCCGAGGACCCCGAGGCGATGCGCGCCCGCATGGTCAAGGAGTACAAGTCCGAGCTGATGCACCCCTACTACGCCGCCGAGCGCGGTCTGGTGGACGACGTCATCGACCCGGCGGAGACCCGGCACACGCTCATCCGCTCGCTGGAGATGCTCCGCACCAAGCACGCGGACCTGCCCGCCCGCAAGCACGGCAACCCGCCGCAGTAGCCGCCCCGCCGGTCCGACCGGCGACGCAAACGGCCTCGGCAGCACAGACGACGAAGACGACGGAGACGAACGCATGAATTCCGCAGCACCCGCCAACCCCATCCGCGTGGAGAAGGGCGAGGCCAGCGAGGAGGAGCTGGCCGCGCTGACCGCCGTGCTCCTGGCCCGCGCCGCCCACCGCCCCGCCGCCCCGGTGCGCCCCCGCGCCACCGCCGCGCGCTGGCGCCGTCTGGAGCGCCAGTACGGCTTCCACGGCGCGACCAGCTGGCAGCGCTGACCCTCGCCGGACACACCCCGGGCCCCGCACCACGGACTGGTGCGGGGCCCGGTGCGTGCGGTCGGCGGGTCAGGCGCGGACCGGCTCCGGCGCGGCGTCCGGCCCGTCCGGCACCTGCTCCGCCGCCCTCTCCTCCTCCGGCGTCTTCAGATACAGCGTCAGCAGCGCCGAGACGACGTACAGCGCGGCGAAGATGATGACCACGCCGGACGGACCCAGCGGTCCCAGGAAGAGGCTGACGATCGCCGGACCGACGAACGCGGCGCCGCCCGCACCCAGGTTGAGCAGGGCCATCGCGCCGCCCTTGTTGTCCGGGGCGAGCGCCGGGATCAGCGCCGAGATGGAGACGAACCCGGCGAGCGTCACGCCGTAGAGCATCCCGACGACGATCGCGACGGTGTAGTTGCTGCCGACCGCCTTCGGGACGAAGTACAGCGCCAGCGTGGTGATCGCGCAGCCGACGCCGCCGAACGACGCGATCGTCTTCCGCCAGCCGATCCGGTCGCCGATCACACCGAAGAGGAGGTTGCAGAAGACGTTGGTGCCGTAGATGACGGCGAGCAGCGTCAGCCAGCGGCCCTCGCCGAAGTGCAACTCCTTGGCGAAGAACGTCGGCAGGAACACCAGGAAGCCGAACTCCGGCGCGGTGTTGATGATGCGCACCACACAGCCGACGGCGACCTTCGGATGGGTCCAGGCGATCGAGAGGCTGGAGAGCAGCGACTGCACCGGACGCACCTCCGGCGGCGCCAGCCGCGCGAAACCGGTGCGCTCGCGCACGCCCAGCAGACAGAACGCCCCGCCGACCGCGATGATCGCCAGCGCCACCCACAACGTGCCCAGGTGGCCGAAGAGCGGGTTGGTGACGCCCGCGACGAGGGAGCCGAGCGTCGGCAGACCGCCGGTGAAGGCGACGTAGAACCAGCCGACGGCGGTGCCCATCCGTGCCTTCGGGGCGGTCGCGGTGATCCACACCAGGAATCCGAAGGCGAAGAGCGGGTACCCGAAGCCGCGCAGACCGTAGAAGACCAGCATCAGCGGGTAGTTCTGCGGGCCGATGGCGAGGGTGAGGAAGAGCACGTCGAAGACGACCCACACCGCGAGCCCCAACTGCATCACCCGGCGCGGCCCCCACAGGTCCGACAGCGCCCCGGAGAGCCAGGAGGCGAGCATGACGGTCACGCCGTACGCGGTGATCACATAGGAGGCGTGCACCTCGGTCCCGGCGCCGTGGTCGGCCATGAACGGCGCGATGAATCCGGACTCGACGCCGTCGCCCACCATGAACAGCAGGACGCCGAGGTAGCCGAAGACCAGCGGACGTGGGATGCCGATCCGGTCGAACAGGGTGGGTGGTGCCATGTCACGCCTCCGTGGGGCGGGTGCCGCCGCAGGACGGCGGACGGCGGGTCGGGGCAGGGGAGCCGGGTCTCCGGGCTCGGGCGCCGCCGGTCGGCGGGCGCGGTGCGAGCATCATCAATCCTGAGATCTTCACATGCAAGGTGTGATGCGAGGGATTTTGCGTGGCCGTTCTCCCAGGTGGCTCCGGGATTTCTGGGGCAAGGGGTGACGAGATCTGTGATGTAGGTGTTAAATCAAACAGGGACGAAACAAAGGAGTGTGCCCCTGATGACCACCACCCCCGTCGGCCCCGGACACCACGCCGAGACCTTCCGCGAGGACTGGCTGGAAGGGCTGGCCGACGCCTACGCACGCACCGTCCGCCGCGTCCCGGACGCCTTCGGCGTCGTCGGACGGCACGCTCCCCGCTCCGGCAAGGTCGCCGTCGTCATCGGCGGCGGCTCCGGCCACTACCCGGCCTTCGCCGGACTCGTCGGCCCCGGGCTCGCCGACGCCGCCGCCATCGGCGACGTCTTCGCCAGCCCCAGCGCCGAACAGGTCTACCGCACCGCCCGCGCCGCCGACGGCGGCGCCGGTGTCCTGATGACCTACGGCAACTACGCGGGCGACGTCATGCACTTCGGCCTCGCCGCCCGCCGCCTCGCCGCCGAGGGCACCGACGTCCGCACCGTCCTCGTCACCGACGACGTCGCCAGCGGCCCGCCGCCCGTCGCCGGGCAGGAGATCGACCCCTCCCACGACCGCCGCGGCGTCGCCGGGGACTTCTTCGTCTTCAAGATCGCCGGAGCCTCGGCCGACCGCGGCGACGACCTCGACACCGTCGCCCGCCTCGCCGCCCACGCCAACGCCATGACCCGCACCTTCGGCGCCGCCTTCGCCGGTTGCACGCTGCCCGGCGCCGCCGCCCCGCTCTTCACCGTCGACCCCGGCACCACCGAACTCGGCATGGGCATCCACGGCGAGCCCGGACTCCGCTCCACCCACGGCCTGACCGCCACCGAACTCGCCGATGCGCTCGTCGACCCGCTCCTCGCCGAACTGCCCCGCCCCGCCGACGGCCGCGTCGCCGTCCTCCTCAACGGTCTCGGCCGCACCAAGTACGAGGAGATGTTCGTCGTCTACCGCCAGGTCAACCGCCGCCTGCGGGCCGCCGGCCTGAGGCCGTACCGCCCCGAGGTGGGGGAGTTCGTCACCTCCTTCGACATGGCCGGGGTCTCCCTCTCCCTGATGGCCCTCGACGACGAACTCACCGCCCTCTACGACGCCCCCTGCGACACCCCCGCCTTCCGCGCCCTGCCCGGCGACCACACCCCCACCGCCGACGACCGCCCGGCCGACGCCGACACCGCACGGATCCCGGCCGCCCGCACCGCGCCCGCCCGCCCGGACGACGCGGCCGATCTGCCCGCCACCGCCGCCCTCCGCGCCGCCCTCGACGCCGTCGCCGCCCACGAGGACGAACTCGGCCGCCTCGACGCCGTCGCCGGGGACGGCGACCACGGCATCGGCATCGTCCGCGGACTGCGCGCCGCCGTCGCCGCCGCCCGCGCCACCGAGACCGGCCCGGCCGCGCCCCGCACCGCCGGAGCCGCCCTGCTCGCCGCCGGACTCGCCCTCGCCGACGCCTCCGGCGGCGCGTCGGGCGCGCTCTACGGCGCCCTCCTCGCCGAGACCGGCGCCGTCCTCGCCAAGGCACCCGACGGCCCCTGCACCACCGCCCTGTTCGCCGACGCCGCCGACGCCGCCCACCACGCCGTCGCCGACCTCGGCGGCGCCCGCGTCGGCGAGAAGACCCTGCTCGACGCCCTCGAACCGTTCCGCCGCACGCTGCGCGCCCACACCGCCGACGGCCCCGCCAAGTCCTGGCGCGCCGCCGCCGAGGCCGCCACCCACGCCGCCGCCGCGACCGCCGACCTCGTCCCGGCCCGCGGCCGCGCCGCCCGCATGGGCGACCTCGGCCACGGCCACCCCGACGCCGGGGCCACCTCCCTCGCGCTGCTGCTCACCGCCGTCGGCGACACCCTCACCGACTGACCCGCACATGCCGAAGGCCCCCGTACACCAAGCGGTGCGGGGGCCTTCGGCGTGGTGCGTGCGCGTCGTCAGCGCAGGCGGGCCATGAGCGCGTGCTCCACGAGCGTGATCAGCGCGCTCTTCGCCTCGCTGCGGTGGCGGGCGTCGGTCGTGATGATCGGGGCGTCCGGCCCGATCTGCAGCGCCTCGCGGACCTCGTCCGGCGTGTACGGCTGGTGGCCGTCGAAGCCGTTGAGGGCGATGACGAAGGGGAGTCCGCTGTTCTCGAAGTAGTCGACGGCGGGAAAGCAGTCGGCGAGGCGGCGGGTGTCCACGAGGACGACCGCGCCGATCGCGCCGCGCACCAGGTCGTCCCACATGAACCAGAAGCGGTCCTGACCGGGCGTACCGAAGAGGTACAGGATCAGGTCCTGGTCCAGGGTGATGCGGCCGAAGTCCATCGCCACGGTCGTAGTCGTCTTGTCCGGCGCGTGCGTGAGATCGTCGATCCCCGCAGACGCTGAGGTCATGACGGCTTCGGTGCGCAGCGGGTTGATCTCTGAGACGGCCCCGACGAACGTGGTCTTACCCACGCCGAAGCCGCCCGCCACCACGATTTTCGCGGAGGTGGTGGAGCGGGCTGCACCGCTAGAGCTTGCGAAGTCCACTGAGCACCCTTTCGAGCAGTGTCACATCTGGCTGTCCGCCGGCGGTCTCGTCCCCGCCGGGCTGATGGATGGCGACGAGCCCGGCCTCCGCCAGGTCGGCGACGAGGATCCGGGCGACGCCGAGGGGGATGGAGAGAAGTGCGGAGATCTCGGCGACTGATTTGATCTCGCGGCAGAGGTGGCAGATGCGTTGGTGCTCCGGCAGCTGTCCCTGCAGCTGGGCCGGGTCGGCCGTGGTGCTGACCAGCGCCTCGATGGCGAGCTGGTAGCGCGGCCGGGTCCGGCCCCCGGTCATGGCGTACGGGCGCACCAACGGATTGTGCGCGCCGCCCGCGGGCGCCTGGGGCGCCGGGGGCTGCGGCTGCACCGGCTGAATGCCGGGCGTCCGAGGGGGCTCGTACACCGACGGCTCGTACGGCTGGGGGTCGTACGGGCGGGGTGGGGACTGCGGGGGCTGCTGCTGCCGCGGCGGCTGGGACCGCTGCGGCCGACGGCTCGGCGCGGACGGGAAGTTGAAGCGGTTGTGAGGGGTCTCGCCCTGGGGTCCGGACTGCTGTCCGGGACCGTACGGGTACCCGTCAGGGGGCGTTGCCACGTCTCCTCCTCAACTTGCCTGTCTGACGCCGGTCGCGCCCTCGCACCCTAATGGGCCGAAGGCGGGAAACGCACTGCTTGTCTGCTAGTTCAGAAGGCTGCCCTGGAGTTCGGCGCGTAGGTCGGGGGTGAGGACGTTGCCTGCGCGGTCGACCAGGAGGGCCATTTCGTAGCCGACGAGGCCGATGTCGCAC
>NZ_JODY01000020.1 GCF_000718015.1 Streptomyces catenulae
TGGGCTCGGAGATGTGTATAAGAGACAGCGCCCCGCCGCCTCCTCCTCCGCGTCTCCGCGCCCCTGTTACGGGGCGTCGTTCCGGCGCGCTGCTATGGGTCGTCCGCCTCGGGGCTGGTCGTGGCGGTCGCCGGGGACGCGGCCCCGGGGAGCGCGGGGGCGGCGGGAGCCACAGGGGCGGCTGCCCTGGGGTCGGACGTTGCGGGATCGGGCGTTGCGGGACCGGATCCTGCGGGCTGGGGCCGGGTGCCGCGGCGGGAGGCTGGTGCGGAGAGGGCCGCCAGGGCTGCGGCGGTGGCCAGTACCGCCTCGAGCGCATGGGCCGATGTGGTGGCGGAGGCCGAACCGCCGTCGGTCAGATGGAGATAGCCGCCGCCCAGCGTCGCCACACCGAGCGCACCGCACAGCTGCGCATTGGTGCTGATGACGCCGGACAGATCGGCGGCGTAGCGATCCGGCAGGGCGAACGTCATCCGGGCGATCAGGGCGTTGGAGCTGATGCCCAGGCCGAGCCCGCCGATGCCCAGCAGCAGGAAGAGCGCCGGACCGGTGCGATGCCCCGTCACGAGGTAGAGCCACACCGCGGTGTACCCACCGGCCAGGACCACGCAGCCCACCGCGGGCATCGCGGCGGCGTACCGGGGCGGCACCCGGGCCAGCAGCGGACCGGCCAGACCGAAGGCGGCGACCCAGGAAATCATGGCCGCTCCCGCATAGGCGGGGCCCCGGCCCAGCCCCTCCTGGAGATAGAGGGCGAGGACGAAGAGGAGGGCGAAGTAGGTCATGGTGGTGGCGCCGTGTGCGGCCAGGGACCAGCGGATCGCCGGTTCGCGGATCACCTCCTCGGCGATCAGCGGCCGCCCGCCCCGCGCGGCGCGGCGCCGTTGGCTGCGCCGGAACACCGCCCCCGTCGGCACCACGGCCGCCAGGCAGGCCCACATCCACCAGGGCCATCCGGCGTCGGTGCCCAACAGCAGCGGCACGACGAGCAGTAGCACCGTGGCGGCCAGCAGCACCATGCCGCGGACGTCGATCCCGTCCGGTGGAGGAACGGCAGTGTCGGCACCGGCACAGGCCCCGGCACCGGCGCCATCCCCGGGGCCCGGGCCGGTGCCGGAAGCCGGTAGCCCCCCGGCCCGGCCTGCGGAGTTCCCCGCGCCGACGGGTCCGGTACGGGCCGTTCCCCCCGCGGGGTCGGGTGGCATCACCCGCAGCGCCGCCCAGAGGAGCAGCAGTCCGGCCGGGACGTTGACGAGGAAGATCGGGCGCCAGCCGGTGCCGAGGAGGTCGGCGGCGATCAGTACGCCGCCCAGGGCCTGGCCCGCCACGGCGCCGCCGGAGAGGGCGAGGGCGTAGTACCCGAGGGCCTTGATGCGCTGCCGTCCGGTGAAGTGGAGCTGGATGCCGCTCAGGACCTGCGGCACCATCAGCGCCGCGCCCGCGCCCTGGGCGATTCGGGAGGCGATCAGTACGGCCGGGGTGAAGGCGAGGGCGCAGGCGAGGGACGCCGCGGTGAAAAGCGCCAGGCCCGCGAGGAGGATCCGGCGGTGGCCGCGGCTGCCGCCGAGCCGGGCGCCCGCGACGAGCAGGACGGCGTAGGCCACGACATACCCGGAGACCACCAGGCCCGCCTCCCCGCCCGAGGCGCCGAGGTCGCTCCGGACGGCGGGGGCGGCGATGTTGGCGATGGCGGTGTCGACGTTGGCCATGAACTGGGCGGCGAGGAGGACGGCGAGCAGCCGCCACCGGTGGGCGGCCGGACGCCGGGACCCGCCCGCGGCCCCGGTCCGGGCCGTGGTGGGGTGTTCCGGGGCGGCGCTCCCCGGGTCGGGCGGCTGGGGCCGCATGGTGGGATCCCTCCGTCCGGGGTCAGAGCGCGCTCAGGGGCAGCGGCGGCCAGTCGATGCCGCCGAGGTCGGGGACGACGAGGTCGGCCGCGTGCAGCGCCCCGGCGTCGTGGGTGGTGGTCAGGGCCACGCAGAACAGACCGGCGGCCTTGGCCGCGGCGACACCGGCGGGCGCGTCCTCGAACGCCACCGCCCGGCCGGGGGCGACCCCCAGGGCCTCGCATCCGGCGAGGAACCCTTCGGGATGGGGCTTGCCGCGGGTCACGTCCTCGGCGGTGATCATCGTGGTGAAGAGTCCGGCGCCGCCGATGTGCTCCAGCATCGCCCCGGCGTGCTCGCGCAGCCCGGAGGTGACGACCGCCATCGGGACGCCCGACCCGTGCAGCCGCCGCACCAGTTCGGCGGCGCCCGGTACGGGGTGGGGCGGAGGGATGTCCGGGTCGTCGAGGTAGCCGACGGCTTCGTCGAAGAGGTCGGCGACGGTGCTGCCGGGGAACCGGTGGGCGTGGTCGGCCAGCGCCTCCTGGCCGCGCCGTCCGACGAAGGTCGCCAGCAGCGCGTCGTCGGCCTCCAGGCCGTGGGCGCGGAAGAGGCGGGTCCAGGCGGCGCGGCTGCGGTGTTCGGTGGCGATCAGGGTGCCGTCGAGGTCGAAGAGGGCGGCGTGGAGCGGTGCCGGGGCGGCGGTGGGGTCGGTCATCTCGGGGTGTCCTCGGTCGGTGGGTGCGGGTGTGGAGCCCGCCGGGCTCCTGAGTCTTCACGCGGGGCGGTGTCGTCTTCCGTTCGGGAAACACCGCGCGACGCGGGTTGGTTGCACGGGCCGGGAATCCGGACGTGATCCCGGCCGGGAATCAGGTCGGGAATCAGGCCGGGAATCCGATCCGGAATCCGGCGAGGAGCCCGCGGGCCCCGGCCGCGGACCAGCAGCGAAGCGCCGCTCCCGCCCCCACCCGGCCGCCGTCGCAGCCGTCGCCGCCGTCGCCGCCGTCGCAGCCGTGACCGTAACCATCGCAGCCACCACGGCCGTTGCCATCGCCACCGTGACCGTGACCATCACGTCCGCCATCGCCCCCGTCCCGGCCGAACGCCCGGCAACGAGTCGCTGAAGGTGAGGTCACGATCGGCTACCGCCCTGGGAACCGGAACGATTTTCTGATCTCATGGTGTACGGCGCCGAAACCATCCTCCGCCACGGCGAGTTCCCCGCCTGTGGTGTGCCCGCGTGGTTCCGCGCCGCCCCCCACTCGGTGCGCCGTCCGCGATGTCACGGCCTTTCTCCCGGTACCGCCCGGTGCGCCGTTGCTCCGAAGGGAATGGTGTGCACAAGCGCAAAACGAAACGCTGGCTCCCCGCCGCGATCCTCGGCGGGACGCTGGCGGCAGGGGGCTTCGCGTTCCTGCCCACACTGGCGCAGGCACAGAACGATGCCCCGACCCCCACCTTGCAGGCCGAATTCACCGCGGCCGCCAAGGAGTTCCATGTTCCGCTGCCGGTCCTGCTGGGCGTCGCCCGTCAGGAGTCCGGCTGGCAGCAGCACTCCGGCTACAACCAGACCGGCGGCTGGGGTCTGATGAACCTCACCGACGTGACGCCGCAGATGGTCTCCCGGGGCGCCGCCGGTGCCGCCGGGCGCTCCGACCTCACGTCGTTCGCCGACCACCCCGAGCTGCACACGCTGAGCTCCGCCGCGAAGCTGACCGGGATCCCGGCCGACCGGCTGCGGCACCGCTCCGCGGACAACATCCGCGGTGGCGCCGCGCTGCTCGCCTCGTACCAGAAGAAGTTGACGGGCGGGACGTCCGACGACCCGTCGCAGTGGACCGCGGCGGTGGCCAGGTACAGCCGTCTGACGGACAAGAAGGCGGCCACCTCCTACGTCACCTCCGTGTTCTCCGCGATCCACTCCGGTGCGCAGCGGCAGGCGGGGAAGGGCGGTGCGGTCTCGCTCCAGGCGGTGCCGTCCGCCAAGCCGGTCGCCGGGCAGTTCGCCAAGCTGCGGCTGACCGACACCCCGGCGCCGCAGACCGAGTGCCCCGCGACGCTGACCTGCACGTTCGTACCGGCCGCGGCCGCCAACGGGCAGGTCTCCGACCGCCCGGCCAACGGTGTGAAGATCACGCAGATCGTCCTCCACACCACGGAGGGCTCGTACGACAACGCCATCGAGACGTTCCAGAAGGCGGGCGGCGCCTCGGCGCAGTACGTCATGCGGGCGTCCGACGGCGCGGTCACCCAGATGGTGCCGAACAAGGACGTCGCGTTCGGCGACGGCAACTACGACAGCAACCTCCACGCCATCCAGATCGAGCACGAGGGTTTCTCGGCGCACGGTGCGGAGTGGTACACGCCGGTCGCGTACGAGAAGACCGCGGAGCTGGTGAAGTGGCTGGCGGCCAAGTACGACGTCCCGCTGGACCGGCGTCACATCCTCGGGCACGACAACGTCCCCGGCCCCTCGGACGACACCCTCGCCGGGATGCACTGGGACCCGGGCAACAGCTGGGACTGGACGCGCTTCATGCGGCTGCTCGGCGCGCCCGTCGACGACGGTGAGCGGGGTGTCGGTCCGGTCGGTTCGGCGGTGACCATCACGCCGGGCTTCGACGAGAACCAGCAGACGTACACGGTCTGCCCGGGTGACGACCCGTCCGGCAAGGTGAAGGAGTGCGGGCCGCAGAGCGGGCCGTCCAGCGCCCTGTTCGTGCGCAGCGCGCCCGCCGACGACGCGCCGCTGCTGCTCGACCCGGTCGTACACGCGGGTGCGGACGACAAGGCCGGTACCGACGGCGTCGCGGACTGGAGCACCACCGTCCAGGCGGGGCAGCAGTTCGTGGTGGCGGACCGGCAGGGCGACTGGACCGCCATCTGGTTCGACGGCCAGAAGGGCTGGATCCACAACCCCGGCGGCCGTAACACCACTCCGGCCAAGGACGTGCGGATCGTGCGGCCGGCCGGTACGGGCGCGGCGCACGTCTTCGGCACCGCGTACCCGCAGGAGTCGGAGTACCCGGCGGATGTGAAGCCGTCGAAGCAGACGCCGCTGGCCGCCAAGAACTACGGCATCCGCGCCGGTCAGGCGTATGTGACCAGCGGGGAGCCGCAGGTCGCGACGGACTACTCGCCGTCGAACGGCAAGGTCGTGCACGGCGCGAAGCGGTACTACACCGTGCAGTTCAACCACCGGTACGTCCTGGTGGACTCCGCGGAGGTCACCGCCGCCCCCGCGGGGCGCTGACACCGCACACAGCGGCGCCCGGGACCCTCGCGGTCCCGGGCGCCGTCGTGTGCCGTGCGGTGGCTCAGGTGCCGGGCTTGCGTCCGTAGACGAAGACGTCGTCACCGGTGGAGAGGAGCTTCCAGTACGCCTTGGCGTCGGCGGTGCGCATGTTGACGCAGCCGTGCGAGCCGGGGGCGGACCAGACGCTGCCGCTGATCGCGTGGAACGCCTCGCCGCCGTCGAAGAACTGCGAGTACGGCATCGCGACGTGGTACAGCGACGACACGTGGCTCTTGTGCTTCCAGAAGATCCGGTGCAGACCGGTACGGGTCTCGTTGCCGTTGCGGCCGGTACGGACCGGCACCGGGCGCTTGACGAGGTGTCGGCCGTCCTGGATCCAGCTGATCTGCCGGGTCAGGTCCACGCAGGCGATGCGGCCCCGGTTGGTGGGGCAGCGACCGGCGCGGTTGGGGTTGTTGCGGGCGTCCCGCTGCGGCTTGACGACCTTCATCATCTTCCACGTCACCGGGCCCGCGTAGCCGTACTGCGGGTGGATGGCGTGGCTGATCTGGAACGCGCGGATCGCCCGGCAGTCGCCCTGGGACTGCTTGCCGTCGATCTTGCGGCCCAGGAACTTCTCCGCCTGCTTCTGGTACGGCCCCCGGGCGCCACCGCACCAGGAGCCGGACGCGGCCTGGGCGGGCGCGGCCCCGAGACCGGCCAGCAGGGGGGCGAGCACGGTGCCCGCCATCGTGTACGCGACGGTCCGGCCGCGACGGCTCATCCTGAATCTCGCCATATGTCCGATCCCCACCTCAACTTGCTTCCGCTGTCGCCTCTTTCGGCGCTGGACGCGGTCGCGGGGCGGACACCGCCGCCCCCTCCGCCGCCTTTCCTCAGATTAGAGGCTGGACGGGAACACGGCGGCGGAACGGGCGACTTGCCGGCCATGCCGGGGTAGGACCCTCCCCATGACATCCCCGCGTGAGGAACCGGTCACGGCGGCCGCCGCGGTGGCGCGCCAACTCCTGCCCCGGGCGCGGATGGTGGTCGTCGGCGGCAGTGTGCTGACCGTCCACCGCACCCCGCTCTCCGACCTCGACATGGTGGCGGTGTTCCCCCGGGTGGCGGCGCCGCACCACCGCACGCTGCGGTGGGAGGGGTGGCCGGTCGAACTGCTCGTCCACGACGAGGAGACGCTCGCCGCCCACTGCGCCGACGGCTTCCGCCGCCGCTGGCCGGGCATCCCCCGGCTGCTGGCCCGGGGCGTGCTCCTGGTGGACGAGGACGGGCTCGGCGCCCGGCTCCGGGCCGAGATGCGGCAGCGGCTGGCGGACGGCCCGGCCCCGGCGACCGCCGCCGAGACCGATGCGTTCCGCCATGAACTCACCGAACTCCTCGACGATCTGGCAGGCACCCACGACGCGGGCGAGGCCGTCTTCGTCGCCGCCCGGCTGCTGACGAAGACGGCCCAGCTGGCGCTGCTGACCGCCCGGCACTGGCAGGGCAACGGCAAATGGCTGCTGCGCGAACTCCGCACCGCCCGGCCGGAGCTGGCCGCCGCCCTCACCGCCGCCGCGGGCGACCCGGCCACGCTCGCGGCGGTCGCCCGTACGGCGCTGGACGAGGCCGGCGGGCCGCTGCGGGAGTACCGGGTCGCCCAGCCCCGGCAGCCCTGAGAGCGGCCGACCCCTACTTCCCCTTCCCGGCGACGGACGTCGTGACGGTGTGCTCCGGCTCCCCCGGGAAGGGGCGTTCGCCGGTCAGGTAGGGCATCCGGTCCGTGCGGCCCTGGAGGTACCGCTCGAAGAAGGCGGTCACCCGGTCACCGGCGATCCGCCGCTGCTGCGCCTCCGACAGCCGGGCGTCGTCCCGCTGCGGGGTGTCCCGGTCGAGGTACTGGGTGCGGCAGGTGCCGGGCCGCTTGCCGGGCTCGGCGTCGTCGTGCGCCGCCACCTGGCCGCTGGAGGGCGACCACTGACGGTTGTAGAAGTCGTGGTTGCCGCCGGTCAGCGTGTACTTGAACAGCGGCACCTCGGTCGCGGCGCGGTTCTGCTCGAAGAACTCGCCGGTGTTGACGGCGTCGCAGGTGCCCCACATGACGGCGAACGGTGTACGGGTCACCGGGTCGCCGTCCCAGGTGGCGGTGGGCGCGAGGGCGAAGGCGGCCTTGATGTCGATCCCGGCGGGCAGCTCGGCCCGGTGCGCGTCGGCGATCTCCTGCATCACCCCGCCCCCGCCCATGGAGTGCCCGAGGAGCCCGACCCGTCCCAGGTCGAGCCGGTCGCGGAAGTCGGCCCGCACCGGGGAGCCGTCACGCGCATCGGTGAGCGCCGAGCGCAGCGGACCGCCGCCCGAGGCGGACAGCTGCTGCCAGAGCCGCAGATGGCGCTCGATGAGGGCGGCCCGCGCCCGGTAGACGGTGTCGGCCTGGCCGCCGTCGGTCGCGTTGATGCCGTTGGCGCCGACGGAGACGACCACGAAACCGCGGGCGGCCAGCGCCCGGCCCAGGTAGT
Source organism: Streptomyces catenulae (assembly GCF_000718015.1). Classification (GTDB taxonomy): domain Bacteria; phylum Actinomycetota; class Actinomycetes; order Streptomycetales; family Streptomycetaceae; genus Streptomyces; species Streptomyces catenulae. Next base: position 7,578 of record NZ_JODY01000020.1, read on the forward strand.
CGTAGCCCGTACTGCTGGGGATCGGCGCGGTGCCCCGGGCGCAGGGCCAGGCCCAGAGCGCCGCGGCGGCCTTCTCCATGAGGGCTTCCTGCCGGGCGGCCTCGGCCTTGTCGCCCCGCTCCAGGGCCCGGTCGCGGGCCTGCTCCGCGGCGGTACGGCGGTCCTGCGCCCCGGCGTCGGCGCAGGTCTCCCAGTGGCCGTGCTGCATCAGGACCACCGGGTGCCGACCGGTGCCGAGCCGCGCCGGGTAGTACACGGTCCCGGCGAGTTCGCTGCGCCCCTTGTAGCCGAGGGCGGCCGGGGGTGTGAACGCCTGGTCGCCGAGGTTGTAGCGGGCCTCGCGCACGGTGCTCGCGGCGGGCGCGAGGGACAGCGCGGGGCTGGCGTGCACCGGCACGGCGACGGCGGCGGTGCCCAGGGCGCAGCCCAGCGCCGCCAGAAGGAGACCGCGGCGGAAGGTGGTTTTCTTCATGGTCCTGTTCCTTGTGCTCTACGGGGTGGCCGGGGCCGGGAGGGGTGGCGTCCGGCGGGGGCCGGGCGCCACCCCGGGCGGAACGGTCAGCTCAGCCGCTCGGCCCTGTCGTGGAGCGGCTTCGTCAGCGCGGTGGTGAACTGCGGCCCGACCAGGTGCCGTACGCATCCGGACCCGGCCGACTCCTCGCACGCCTTCCCGGCGGCGTCCATGAAGGCGGACTGGGTGTTCACGCCGACGACCTCACCCCGCCCGGTGGCGGCGGAGAAGCCGCCCAGCCGGGGGCCGCCGCTCGCGCCGCCGCCCATCACGCACGCCGCGCCCCAGATCCCGGCGGGCTCGGCGTGGTCCGGGGTGCCCGGGTACTGCCGGGGCGCGCCCTGGCAGTAGGCCGCCTCCCGGCCGGTGTACTCGGGCAGCCCCTCGCGGGCCGGGTCGGAGGCGGCCCGGGGGTAGCCGAACTGGACGGCCGGACGGTCACCGGGCGCGTCGTAGGAGATGCCCTGGGGCGCGCCGGTGGCCTGCCGGAGGGTCTGGCCGCGCTCGTTGCGGCCGACGACGGCGAAGCCCTGGTCATGGGCGTCGAACCGGGCGTGGATCTGATCGTTCTCCAGCCAGACGGAGTTGACCACCGACCAGCGGACGACGAACGTCCCCAGGGGCGCCTTGCCGTCGCGGTACCCGGGGACGTACAGGACGTGGGTCTGCCACTGGTTGTGCTCACCGGCGAGGTCGGTGCCGTTGAGGCAGTGGCCCGCGGTCACGACGGTGGAGCCGTTCGCGCTCGGGACCGCCGTCGCGGTGCAGCTGGAGTCCTCCCCGTGGTCGGTGAAGAAGAGCCGCCCCACGGTGGTGTCGACGGCGCCGCCCTTCCCCCACGGCGCACCGTCCTTCCCGGCGCGCGGCGGAACGTCCTTGACCTGCGTGTTCAGCGCGGCGATGCGGGCGGGCGTCCAGTACGCGCGCACCTGCTTCTCGTCCTGCGCGGTGGTCGCCGCCGCATGGGTCAGCACCTTGCCCTCGGCCGGGCCGCCGTCCGGCGCCGGGGCGGCCACCACCCCCGGCGCGAACGCCGCGGTGAGCGCGCAGGCGACGGCCGAGGTCACCGCCGCCCGGCGCACCAGGGCCCGACGCCGCGGCGCGGGGGTGCGTTCGGGGGCGCGCGCCGCGTGGGGTGCGCCGGTACGGGCGTGGGTGTCGCGCATGGGTCCTTCTTCCGTGAGGGGTGGCCCGCCGCGTGCGGGCGGAACGGCGCGGCGCGGCGGATACGAGGGCGGGCGCGCGCCGCGGGAGGGGTCGTGGTGCACCGTCATCAGGCGGCAGGGCCGGGCCGCGGCCCTGCGGTCCGGGGTGCGCCGCCCACCGCGCAGGACGGGCGGCGCACCCCGTGAACGGGCCGGTCAGTGCCTGGGGGCCACCGGCGCCGGGACGCCGTCGCCGTTCCTGCCGGGGATCGCGGCGGGCGCCGGAACGGGCCGGGCCGCCTCGCCGCCGGAGGCCGGGACGGGGGCCGGGACACCGGCGTCGTGGTGCGCCGGGCGGCTCCGCTCGGCCGGTACGGGCTGCGCCGCACGGTGCGCGGGACGGCTCTCCTCCGCCGGAACGGGGCGCGCGACGGAGCCGCGGGCCGGGGCGGGGCGCGCCTCCTCGCCCTTCCGCGCCGGTACGGGCTGCGCGGCCCGGTGCGCGGGGCGGGCCTGCTCCGCCGGGACCGGCCGGGCCACCTCGGCGTCGCGGGCGGGGGCCGGACCGGACTGCGCCGGGACGGCGGCCGGGGCGGGGGCGGGACGCGTGGCCCGGGCGCCGTCGGCGGCGTGGGCGGTCACGGCCGCGCCACCGCCCAGGACGGCGCCGAGGACGGACGCGCCGAGCAGGATGCGCAGCCGCCGGGGACGGCGCGCGGACGTCGGGGCAGGGCGTGCGGACGTCGGGGCAGGGCGTGCGGACATGTGAACCTTCGCTCTCTCACGGTGAACGGAGGGCCGCTGTCCGCACCGACTCCCGCACGGACACCGGGCTCCCGAAAGGGGCCTCCATAGCGTGAGACGTGCGGCGGGCACCCCGGTTGCCGCACGTTTCCCGAAGATCCACCCGCCGGGGAGTGAAGTGGGTCACAGACGCATCGAGAGGGCGACGGGACCGGCCACCCCCGGGATCACGTACCGCAGGCCACCCCTCCCCCCACCCGAACTCATCGTTCCGCGAGAAGAATTGACGACACGTCAGTCATCATCATTGCCGCGACGGCCCCAGCAGGTGATCAGGGGCGCCGGGGTGACCGCGACGTCCTCCTCGGCCAGCCACGTCAGATGGGCGTCGATCTCCGCGTCGGTCGCCGCTCCGGACCCGGTCAGCTCCCCGCGCAACTGCCGGACCGTCGCCGCCTCCAACTCCCGGCAGGCGGGCGAGGTCACCGGGAAGTACCCCTCGGCATGGACGTCCTCCAGCCCCGCGCCGCGCAGCAGCCTCGGCAGCGAACGGCCGAAGGAGAGATCCGCGCCCCGCCCGGCGAGCAGGGCACGGAAGCCGCGGCGGATCCGCTCGGCCCGCTCCCCCTCCGGGCCCTCCTCCGCCGGGCAGGCGAGCGGCTGGAGCGCCGGGTCGGCGTCCTCCACCACCAGCCAGCCGCCGGGCCGCAGCGCCGCGACGAGCCGTTCGAGGACCGCCGCCCGGTCGGGCAGATGGACCAGCAGGAGCCGGGCGTGGACCAGATCGAGGCCGGTGGCGGGCGGTGCGTCCCGGGTCACGTCGTGCCGCAGCACCTCGGTCGTGGCGGTGGCGGGGCCGGTCAGCCACGAGGTGTCGAGGTCGGTCGCCCAGACCCGGCCGGTCGGCCCGACGCGCCCGGCGAGACCGGCGGGCACCGAGGCACCACCCGCGCCCACCTCCCAGCAGCGCCACCCCGCGCCGAGCCCCAACCGGTCGAGGTGGGTGAACGTCCACGGGTCGAAAAGCTCCGCGAACGCGTCGAAGCGACGCCCCGCCTCGCGCCGCCGGTTGTCGAGCAGATATCCGTCCTCAGATCCCATATCGCCATCCTCGCACCGGGCCCCGGAGCACCCCGCCCCGGGCGGACGGCCCGGAGAACCGCCGACGACCGGCGCCCCGCCCCTACAGGTACGACGCCGCTACAGGCACAGCGGCCCCTACAGGTACAACGCCTCGTTGATCGGGACGCCCTGCTCCCGGCAGCCGCGTTCGTAGTGGTCGATGAGCCGGAAGACGTCCATCACCTCGGCCACCCCGCCGTGCTCGTCGAGGAACTCCACCGGGCCGTTCAGCCAGAAGACGGTCTTCATGCCCTCGTCGGAGAAGAGGGTGTGGGTACGGCCCGGGCTCTCCCGGATGAAGTCACCGGGCCGGGCGACCCAGTCGTACTCCAGGTAGCGCCAACTCCCGTCGAGCACATAGCCGGAGACGGGACCACGGTGGCGGTGGCGGCCCAGGGAGGCACCGGCCTGCACCCACAGCACGTTCGCGGCGGAGTTGCTGCGGATGTCGAACGTCAGATGCTTGATCATCACCTGCGGTACGAACGGCAGCCACGGCGAGGCGCCCTCCGGGATGTGCCCCTCGGGCAGCGCGTACCGATCCCGGCACCGGTCGACCCTCGCCTCGACCGCGACCGGCCCCTCCGACCCCGGGGGCTGTTCGACCGTCATGGCTGTCATCCTCCCTGCCGCCACCGTCACAGACCCGCAGTCCTACCCGCCCCCGCCCCTCCTGACGGGGTGCCACACCGGTCGCTCGCGGCCCCGCCCCCTTCCGGGGCACCCGCGAACCCCCAGCTCAACGCGCCCGCCCCCGCGGCTTCAAAGGCGTACCCGGCAGTTCGGGTGCGGGCAGCGGTGCGCCGTCGTAGCCGTGGACGGTGCCGAAGCGGTCGCCCATCACCCAGTCGGCGCGGGCCTGTGCGATGTCGTCCTGGGTGCGGCCGATGAAGTTCCACCACATACCACGGGAATCACGGTTTAGCCCAGGTCAGGGCTATCCGGACCATCTGGCGGTCAGCAAACGGTCAGCATCGGACTCCGGAGTCAGCAATCCATGGCACCCAAAGCACTGGCCCGCGGCATGGGCACCTTCTTCAAGAACTGCGCGCACCCCGAGTCCCGGTGGTCCAAGTGCCCGCACTCGTACACGATCAGGTACCGGAACGTGGCAGGCAAACAGGCAGAGGAGGGCGGGTTCCCCACTCAGGACCAGGCCATCGAGCGTTTGACGGAAATCTACAAAGAGAAGCGCAAGACTCCTCCATCAAAGGCCGAGCGCATCCAGAAGTACGGGCAGATGCGCTTCAAGGAGTACACCGAAGAATGGAAGGCTGGCCAACGACACCTGGACGCCAGCTCCGTCCGCCACCTCGACTCGCTTCTCACGAACCACTTGTACCCAGCGTTCGCCTCCCGCCGGATGAACACCTTCGACCACAAGGTCGTCGACCGATTCATCCAGGACATGGAACGCAACGGCGTCGGCAAGGCGACACAGGCCAACACCTTCGACAAACTAAAATCGATCCTGCTCGACGCCAACCGCCTCGGGATCTACTCCGACAGCCCTCTCGACGGTGCCGTCCCCCCACAGTATGATCCCAAGCGGGCTGTCATACCGTCCGTCCAGCAACTACACGGCATACGGAGTGCTGGTAACGACGCCTTCCTCCTCATAGCCGACCTGATGAGCGGATGCGGGCTCCGCAACGGAGAAGCCGCGGCCGTCAACATCAACAACATCGTCGCCGATGACGTATACCGGGTCTGCGAACAGGTCAACCACACCACCAGCCAGTATGCAAAGCTCAAGCATCGCAAGCCTGATGAATACCGTGACGTTCCCCTCCCCCAACGCGTCCGGAACACGATCCTCTGGTACGCAGACAAGTACGGCACCGTGAACGGCTACCTGCTCCGGCACCCCAAGGACCCGACCCGGCCTTACCTCTACCACCACCTCGAGTTCCAGTGGCGCAAGGTGAAGTCCTCGGGGGCGGAAATCCCCGAAGGAATGACTCCTTACGGGTTCCGTCACTTCTTCGCATCAAACTGCCTGACTAATCGGATTCCTATCACCGATGTCGCCGAGTGGATGGGCCACAGGAGCCTCGACATCACCTTCAGGATCTACCGGCACCTCATGCCGGGATCCATCGCCAGGGCGGCAAAGGTTCTGGATCTAGCCCTGACCGCCTAGCAGCAAATGGGGCACCCCGCTTCCTCTTCAGAAGCGGGGTGCCCCATTTATGTGTGCCAGTCGACGGCGAGAGGCATCAGGTTTTAGAAATCCTTTGTTGCCTGACCCACACCTCAACCTCCGACCTCTTGAAGCGAATCTTCGCGTTACGCCCCACTCCGAATTTGTAAGATGCCAGACCGGTCCGTGGAGCCTCCCGGTACAGCCACTGAACGGATACACTCAAAAACTCGGCGGTCTGCTTGACATCCATGAATTGAACAGCCATGAGAACCCACTGACAGAGGTATTTTCCACCCAGGAAACCCCTGGGCAGTACCAATATGCAGTTGAGCGCACGGTTTGGCGCGGCCGCGATTTCCTGGTAAGGGAAATTTCAGCTCCCCTCTACCACTACAAGGAGGCTGCAAGGAAAGGACTTCCCGAAGAGCGGCCGCCACGGCAAGGGTTCAAGTCACCCCGGTGACCTGGGTCAGGGATTCTCCGCTGGTTGGTTGTGAGTCGACCGGCCATCCGGACCTGGGCCGGAGCGGAAGCTGTCGGTGTCAAGCGGCGTTGCCGGTCGCGGGCTCGGTGACCCAGTCGTCGAGCTGGACACGGCAGGTCTTGAGGATGCCGGCGATCGTCGTGTAGGTGCCGACCAGCGCGAGCAGCTCGATCAGCTGCGCGGTGGAGTAGTGGGCGGCCAGGCCCTGCCAGGTGATCGCGGACACGATCTGGTCGGCGACCAACTCGTCGACGGCCCGCAGCAGCGCACGGTCGGCGTCGCTCCAGTCCGCCTCGTTCACATCGAGCGGGACGCGGGCGATCTCGGCCTCGGTGAGCCCGGCGGCGGCGCCGATGCGGATGTGGTGCTCCCACTCGTAGGCGGAGCCGGTGCGGTGCGCGACCCGCAGGATCGCCAGTTCCCGTTCCCGGCCCGGGATCTCGCCCATGGCGAGCTGGGCGAGCAGGGGGGCCAGTGCGACCATCAGGTCGGGGTTGTTGCCGATGGTGGCCAGGACGTTGAGCACCGGGCGGCCGGCCAGCGGGCTGTCGCCGTCGTCGGCGAGCAGCTTTGCCGGGATGCCTTCCAGGCGGGTGGACAGGGCGGCCATCTCGGCGCGGGAGCGCGGCGCTATGCGGGGCTCGGTCGGGGCGGGGTAGGTGGTGGTGGCGGTGTAGGTGTGCATGCAGCCCATCAGGGCCATCTCGCTGTGCGCTTCGTGCGGCTCGTTGTCCAGCTCGCGGTAGACGGCGCCGATGTTGAGGACGATGCGGTCGGGGTCGTCCCAGTTGGCGAAGCCGGCCATGTCCAAGGTCTGCGCGGCCTGCATGGCGGTCAGGCCCGCCCGGTGCGAGCGGACGGCGTGGTCGCGCAGGCGCTCCAGGTAGTCGCGGAAGGCGCGGACCTCGGCCTTGCCGATGACCGGGCCGTGGCCGGGGACGATCGTGTCGGCGTTCAGGTCGAGGATCAGGTTGCACGCGTCGATCCAGCGGGCGATCGGGCCGGTGTGGATAACCGGGTGGCCGCCGATGAACAGGATGTCGCCGGTGTAGACCACGCCGGCGTCCGGCACGTGGATCAGGACGTCGCCGGGGGTGTGGGCCGGGCCGACCTCGATCAGCCGGACGGTGCGCTCGCCCACCGCGACCTCCAGCTCGCCGCTGAAGCTGCGGTTCGGCGGGGTCGGGGTGATCGACTTGAAGTCGAAGGTCTCGCTCATGTGGTTCACGATCGGCGGCACCTGGAAGCTGGCCGGGGGCGTGTTGAGCAGGTCGAGGAGGTTCTCCTCGCGCATCACCTTCGCGGCGGCCTCCGAGGCGATGATCGTGGCGTCGGCGACCAGCTCGTTGCCCCACCAGTGGTCGCCGTCACTGTGGGTGTTGACCACGGTGTTGATGGTGACGCCGGGCAGGGCCTGGGCGATCACCTCGAGCATGGTGCGGGTCATCGGCACGTCGAACAGGGTGTCGACCAGCAGCGCCTGGTCGCCGGAGACGACCAGGCCGGCGTTGCTGTAGCCCCAGGTGCCGTTGGGCTGCAGGTAGGCGTAGGTGTCCGCGCCGATCTCGTGCAGACCGAGGGTGAAGGGAGTGGTCATCGTGGGACCTCCGCGTGAGCCGTGATTGGATTCCAGTACCAATATGTACTCCAGTATGCCGAAGGATCCAAGTACACTCAGGGTGTGAGCGCGACTACATCAGAGGAACCGGACGAGCCGACCGACCGGCGCACGCGCCGCCGCGATGCGACGCGCGAGCGGCTGCTGACCGCAGCCCTGGAGCTGTTCGCCGCCAAGGGGTACGCGGCCACGACCTACGACCACATCGCCGAACGCGCCGACGTGGGACGCCAAACGGCGTTCAATCACTTCCGCCGCAAAGAGGACTTCGTGATCACCTGGGTCCGTCGGCGCCACGAACTCCTGGACCGGCGCGACGCGGCGGACGCGGTGGACGCGACCGAGCCGGGGCCCGCCATCGAGACACTGGCCGACGAACTGCGCACCCTGGCGGACCTCAACGAGCGCGACTACGCCCTGGCCAAGGAGTTGCACGACAGCGGAGTGCTGCACGGCGCGATCGACCTGGGCGCCACACCCCGCGCCTTCGTCGCCGCCGTCGACCGGGGCCGACACAACGGCGAGATCCGCGCCGACCTCGACGCCCAGACCATCGCCGACCTGCTCTTCGACGGGTACGTGACGGCGCTGAGTCGCTGGCTGCAGAGCGACCGCGGCTTCCCGCTCGCCGAGGCGCTGCTCACCCGACTCGACGTTCTCGCCACCGGGTTCACGACCCGCGGCGTCCCGGACTGAGGGGTCGGCGACCACCGCGAGTCAACCCGCGGTGGCCTTGCCGGTGCCGTTGCCGAGGCCGTCCTTGGCCAAGGAGAGAGTGGGATGGGCTGTGACCTCGATCGAGAGAACCGCGTATCCGCGGTTCAAGCGGCCGCTCACCGTGCATGAGACATCTGCCCTTCTCGCCGAGCCGTGACGAGGTCGAATGGGCGGCGGCCCGTACGGACTGTGACAAGCACCTCTTGGCGCAGCTTCTCACGCTGAAGTCGTACCAGCGCATGGGGTACTTTCCCGAAGTTGCCGGATGGCACGGTGGCGAAGGCTGCGAACCGTACGGCGAACGCCGGCGGACCGCCGCGCGCCAGCGGACGCGCCTGTCATACGCCAAGGCGAAGGCCCGAAAGATCGCCGAGGCGGTGATGCGGAGCGAGGCCGCCTCGAAGAGCCGTCTCGGACGCCCCGCTGCGTCGGCGAGTGACCGCTGCCACGAACACCGTTGAGGCGTTCAACGGCTTCTTCCAGTGGATCGGGTTCGGCAGTGGCGGTGTCATCACCGACGAGACCCCGTCGAGCAGGAGAAGACCGCGAAGTTCGACGCTCTGCTCACAAACGTGGTGGCCTTCCACAACATCCTGGACATCGCCGAGATCGTGCGCCAGCTCCAGGACGAGGACCACGGCATCGAACCCGAGGACCTGGCGCACATCTCGCCGCGCCTGACCGAGCGCATCCGCCGCTTCGGCGAGTTCTCCACCCACACCTGGCCCGAAGAAGAATGCGGCTCCTGGCCAGGTGAATGCCCCGATCGGGAATACCACCGTGATCATCTCGATTGCCCTCCATGATGCTGGTCACGGGAGGGGATGTGCATGACCGATCTGATGCTGTTCCGACAGGGCGTCGATGGCCGCGACGTGGAGCTTCAGGGGTCGACGGTGGCGTTGGAGGTGGAACTGCAGCGTCGGATCGAGGCAGGGATGGAGTCGATGCTCGGTATCCGGTTCCTGGCGTCGGAGTACCCGACCGGGCCGTGGCACCGGGGGCGGATCGACACCTTGGGCCTGGACGAGAACAGTAGTCCGGTGGTGATCGAGTACAAGAGGGGTGCCGACAGCGGGGTGCTGTCGCAGGCTGTCTCCTACCTGTCCTGGCTGGACTCCGCGCACCACGAGTTCGAGGCGCTCGTGCGGAAGGTGCTCGGCGCGGAGGCCGCAGAGTCGATCGACTGGCGTCGCCCGCGGATGGTCTGCATCGCGGCTGGCTTCTCCCACCACGACCGGGTGGCCGTGCAGCGGGTGCCTGAGCGGATAGACCTGGTGCTTTACCGCGTCTTCGAGGGCAGCCTGCTGAGCCTGCTGCTCGTCGACTCCTCCCCGGGCTCCCCGAGCGCTTCTTCGTCTCGCCGGAATCGGGAACGGGAAGCAGCGGCCGACAGCGCGTCGGCTGCCCCGGAAAATCCTTCGGCGACGAGTGTCTGTCTCGTTCCGGAGTGCTTGCGGGACTTGTACGCGGAGGTCGACGAGGCGCTCACAGCGTGGGGCGAGGTCGAGGTGGCGCCGCTGCGGCATTACATCGCCTACCGCCGGCTGGTGAACGTGGCGTCGGTGATCTTCCGTCCGAAGCACGAGGCGATCCTGGTCTATCTCAGACTCGACCCGGACTCGGTCGTGCTCGAGGAGGGCTTCACCCGGGACATGCGTGGCATCGGGCATCTCGGGACGGGAGACCTGGAGGTGCGTCTCGTCTCGGCGGCGGACCTTGAGAAGGCGGCTCCGTTGATCCGGCGGGCGTTCGAGGCGGCCTGACACATCCAGAAGGGCGGCTGGAACATCGGTTTCTCGATGTTCCAGCCGCCCTTCTTGGTCTGCGGCCCGTCTGTTCCGGGTTCTTCGTTCTCATGATCAGTTCTCCGGTCCGGCGAGGGTGAAGTCGTCCTTCGTCAGCTCGGTACGGAGGCGCTGTTCGGCGACGTCGGCGTAGTGCGGGGCCAGTTCGACGCCGATGAAGTTGCGGCCTTCGCGTAGTGCGGCGATGCCTGTGGTGCCGCTTCCGGTGAAGGGGTCGAGGACGGTGCCGCCTTCGGGGCAGATCTGGACGAGTTGCTGCATGACCTCGACGGGCTTCTGGGTGATGTGGACGCGGCCCTTGCGGGGCTGGGATGCGGTGAAGTCGCCGGGGAGGTAGAGGTCGCGGTTCCGGTCGAGGGTGCCCTTGACGCCCCAGGTGATGAACTCGGCCGACTGCTTGAAGCCGCCCTTGCGGGGGCGGCTGGCGGGCTTGATCCACGGGATGGTGCCGCTCCAGGTCCAGCCAGCCATCTGCAGGGCGTCGGAGGTGGTCGGCTCCTGGCGCCAGTCCGAGAAGATGACGGCGACGGCGTGCTCGGTGGACGCCCGGTATGCCTCGGTGAGCAGGGCGGTCAGCCAGCTTCGGTAGCTGCGCTGGTCGCGGTTTTCTCCGGGGAAGTTCTCCAGGTCGTGGGCGCTGTTGCTGGTGACGTACTTGGCGCGTGCGGTGCGGCCGGTGCGGTCCGAGCTGGTGCGCCCGCCCGAGTTGTACGGCGGGTCGGTGATGACGGCGTTGACGCTCTCATCGGGCAGGTTCTTCAGCACGGTGAGGGCGTCGCCTCGGTGCAGCGTGTAACTCATGCGGGCCTCTTTCAGAGCATGGCGGAAGTAGACCCGCTCTCCGGACGACGGTCGCTTCGAGCGGGGTGCGCCGGAGGTTAGCCGCGTTTTCCGGCCGCGCCCAACGGCCCGTGCCCTGCTCCAGGGCCGGCCGTGGGGGTCGTTTGGTGCGGCCGGAATTCCGTTCTACTGTCTCGCCTCGTCACCGGGAAGGAGCCCCGCTCCCCCCTGCTGACCTGCGCTGACCAGGGCTTTCGCGTCTCGTACGCAGCTCGGGCAGCCCGTCTCCCCGTTATCGACTTCGTGAGGAGCACCTTGTGTATCGCCTGAGATTACGAGCGCGGCTGGCTGCCGCGCATGACCTAATACCGGTGCCCGGGAGCTACCAACTCCCCTGACCTGGGCCCGTCCTGAGAGGCGGATTCACATCGGCGCGGTGCCGACGGCTTTGCACGAGAAGTCGGCACCGCGCCTCCTACGAGTACCGAGGAGCCGCTGCGATGCAGCATGTCCTGATACGCCCACGCCCCGGCCCGGCGCCGTTCTCCGTCCGGAGCGGTCGCCCTGGTGAACGGCGGCGGCGATGAAGAAGACCGTCGCCGCCACGGTCGGGCTCTTCGCCACCGCACCGCTGTTGCTGGCTGTCCCGATCCTCGCCATCGGCGCCGGGAGTGCCTCCGCCGCCTGCCCGACCGGTAGTTCACCGGGAGTTGATGATTCGGCTGTTGCCGCTCAGGTGAAGGCGATCCTGGACGGCGGCGGTAAGGGGGCGGTCTCCGTTCCTGGATTGAGCCGTCCGTCCGAGCAGGTGCCGAACGCGAAGACCATCCAGGCCACCGGGGTCGCGATGGGTATCCCGGCCCGTGGGCAGGTTGTGGCCCTGGCGACCGCGCTGCAGGAGAGCGGCCTGCGGAACCTGTCGTACGGCGACCGCGACAGCCTGGGCCTGTTCCAGCAGCGCCCGTCGCAGGGCTGGGGGACGGCGAACCAGATCCTCGACCCGGTGCACGCCTCGACGAAGTTCTACGAGGGGCTGAAGAAGGTGCCGGGCTGGGAGTCGCTCTCCGTGGCGCAGGCCGCGCAGGCGGTGCAGCGGTCCGGGTTCCCCGACGCGTACGCGAAGTGGGAGCCGTTGGCCACCGCTCTGCAGAAGGCGATCGGCCCCCTGCTGTCGAAGGGCGACGCGGCGCCGAGTCCTTCGCCGTCCGGCTCGGACGGTGCGAACAGCGCTGCGCCCGGTGCCGCGGGCGGCTGTACTGCCGGCGGGGACGGGACCGGATTCGGGACGATCCCGCCCGGCGCGGTGCCGGCCGGGTACAAGATTCCGGCGGATGCTCCGCGAAAGGCCCGGACGGCGATCCGCTGGGCGCTCGGTCAGCTCGGCACGCCGTATCAGTGGGGCGGGCGTTGCACCGATTCCCACGGCGGCGACCCCATGGGCCGGTGCGACTGTTCCTCGTTGATGCAGCAGGCGTACAAGGCCGCCGGGGTGCCCCTGACGCGGACGACGTATACGCAGGTCAAGGAGGGCAAGTCGGTCTCGGCCGATGCTCTTGAGCCCGGTGATCTTCTCTTCACCGAGGGGACGGCCGCGGTCCCCGAGCACGTCGGGATGTTCATCGGCCGGGGTCTGATCGTCAACGCCCCGCACACCGGTGACGTGGTCCGCATCGCGACCCTCGCGTCCTGGAAGCCGCAGATCCTCGCGGCCCGCCGAGTCCTCTGACCGGCGCTCCTCCCCTTCCTCTCTCCTCTTTCACCGCCGCTTCGCCCTCACGGGCTTCAGCGTGCCCTTATTCGAACTGGAGTTCTTGTCGTGGTTCTCGCCGACACACTCATCCAGCTTGCCTACGACCCCGGAATCAAGCCGAACAGCGGCGGGTTGCCCGGCCTGCCGGTCCTCAAGCAGGTGATGGGCTCTGTCTCCCTCTTCGCGATCATCGCGGTGGTCGGGGCGCTCGTCGTCAGCGCGGGCGTCTGGGCCTGGGGCCACCATTCCGGTGGTCACCAGGCCGAGGCCAACGGCAAGAAGGGCGTCCTGGTCAGCGCGGGCTGTGCGCTGTTGCTGGGCGCCGCGAACGGGACGGTCGCGTTCTTCAGCACGCTGGGAACACAGGTCCACTGAGCATGACGAAACGTTCCCACGCCTCTGCCTCCCGCAGCGGGGCCCCCGGCGGCGCATCTCGCGTGCGCCGTCGGGCGCTGCTCGGCGCCGTCGTCCTGGTGGTGCTCGTCGCCCTCGCCGGACTGACCGCGTATCTCACCCGCGACGGCCGGAGCCCGTCCAAGGATGCGGCAGCACATGCGAGTTCAGCCGCTCCGACCACCTCACCGTCCACGGCCTCCTCACCCGGGACACGCCCCAAGTCCCTCCCGGCCCCACCGACCACCCGTGACCCGGTCGCGTTCGGGAAGGCTGCCGCGGCGGCTCTGTGGTCCTACGACACCCGGGCGTACTCCCGGCGCGAGCTGGTGTCCGCGCTGCGCGGGTGGCTGACGCCGGAGTCCCAGTACGCCGACCGGGCGTCCGTCGACGCGATCATCCCTTCGCCGGTGCTGTGGAAGGAGATGGCGGCCAACAGGCAGTTCGCCACGGCCACGGTGCACGAGGGCCACTTTCCCGACGCGTTCACCAAGGCCCTGAAGACAGACCCCGGAGCGATCACTCGTACGTCCGTCTACGCCGTCACGGTCTCCGGAAAGCAGTCGATCGCCTGGAAGGGCTCGCCCGCCGCCGGCGCGGAGAGCCGCGTGGCCACCCTCGCGGTCCAGTGCCGACCGAACCATCCCTGCGCGCTGGCCGGCGTCATGCCGTCCGTCGCGCCCTGACCTCTCCTCCGGAAAGGAGGTATTGCCATGGGAGTCTGCGACCTCCCGCTGATGGACTCGGTGTGCGGCGCCGTCGACTTCGCCACCAACCCGGCCGGGACCGTCACCGACGGCATCGGAGCGTGGATCGCGAAGTCGGCGGGCGAGCTGGCGGCCACCGCCTCAGATCTCGCCAGCAAGGCCGTCAACCAGACCACCGCCATCAACCTCGGTGCCGGGTGGTTCCGGGACAACTACGCGCTGCTGCTGCCCATCGGGCTCGCCCTGACCGTCGGCACGTTCTGCATCCAGCTGATGCTCGCGGCCTGGCGACGGGACGAACGCGCCCTCGCCCAGGCCGCAATCGGCACGATGACCGGTGTCCTGTTCTCCTTCTGCGCCATCGCCTTCACCTCCGTCGCCATCACCGTGGTCGACGCGCTGTCCGACGGCTTGTTCCACGCCGCCAACACCTCTGTCGACGACGCGATCCGCCGCGTGATCAAGGTCAACGCCTTGGGGGCGATGTTCGGCTTCGGGTGGGGCGTGCCCACCCTGATCGCCTTCGGCTGCGCGATCGGCGCCTTCTTGTACTGGGGCGTGATGGTCGCCCGGAAGGTCGGCGTGCTGATCATGGTGGCGCTCGCCGTCTTCGCCGGGGCCGGCGGTGGCTGGGACGTCGCCAAACGTTGGCGGCGCGGCTGGATCGAGGCCACCGCCACCTTGGTGGTCTCGAAACTCCTGATGACCGTGGTCTTCCTGATCGGTGTCTCCGCCATGGGCGCGTCCGACGCGCACGACGGCATGAGCGCCCTGTCCGACGCGATGGCGGGCCTCGTCGTGATGGTCCTGGTGCTGCTGTGCCCGTACGCCACCTACAAGTTCGTCCACTGGGCGAGCGACGGCGGCGGCCAGGACGATCTGCACCGCACCGGAGTCGCCGGCCTGGCGGTCGCCGCCGGGGCCGCGAAGACCGCGGGCACCCTGGCCGTGCAGGCCGGGACCGGTACGCCCGCTCCGCAGGGGCCGAACCAGGTCCCCGGCACAGGTGCCGACGGGGTCGCCTCCGGGATCAGCCCTGCGGGCGGGAGCCTCAGCAAGGAGGGGATCGACGCCGGTCCGCCCAAGGCCCGGACCAGCTTCCGCTACGGCGAAGACCCGAACGCCTCCGGCGACAAGGGACGGGCCCGCATCCAGCGCCCCGGCATCCCCGCACTGATCACCCGGCCCGGCGAAGCCGACGCGGGAGTCTCCGATGTAGGCCCCGCCGACGATTCGGGTATTCCCGCCGGTGCCTCGGCGCCGGTCGGCAGCATGACGCGGGTGGGTGCGGCGTCACCTGCCGGGCCGCCGCCGGCTTCCGCTGGTCCGTCGGCGGCCGGTTCGCCGACGCCGACGAACTGGGTGTTCCCCAAGCAGCCGCCTCCGGGCGCCTGACCACCACAACAGGGGCGGGCTGTGCCCCGCAGCCCGCCCCTCCCTCAGCCGACCACCGGAAACGGAGACCGCTGTGCCCTCCAGAAGAGCGCCCTACTCCCCCACCTCCACCCGCTCCCCTCCTCTGGAATCGCCATGTCTGACAAGCCCTCGGCCGAAGCCGTCACGGCCACCGTGAAGTTCCCCCACCGCAGCAGGCGCGGCATCCTGCTCGGCCTGACCGCCCCGCAGCTGATCACCGTGGGCGCCGTTGGTCTCCTCCTGTTCGCCGTGATCCTCACGCGCGGGGTGACCGGTGCTCTCCAGCTCATCCCGCTGTGGGCGGCCACGGCGCTGTTCGTCTTCTTCCGCTACCGCGGCCGGGCTCTGGCCGAGTGGGCGCCAATCGTCGCCCGTTATGCCCTTCGCCGGATGCGGGGGCAGCTCCTCTGGCTCACCCGGCCCTCCCGCCGTCCGGTCCGCGAAGGACTTCTTCATCTGCCCGGGACCGCGGCCAGCCTGCGGGTGATCACCGCCCCCGCCGGCCGGTACGGCGCGGTCCACAACCCGCACACCGGTACGCTGACCGCCGTCGTCAAGGTGTCCTCCCGCGCCTACGCACTGCTCGATCCGGGGACGCAGAACGCCAACGTCAGCGGCTGGGGCCGCGCGCTGGCCGCGCTCGCCCGCACCGGCCAGATCGCCCGGATCCAGGTGATCGAACGCACCGTCCCGGACTCCGGCGACGCGCTGCGCCGGTACTGGGAGGAGAACGGCTACCCCGACGCCCCGGTGGCCGGGGCGCTCTACGGTGAGCTGATCCAGAGCGCGGGGCCTGCGGCGGCTCCCCACGAGGCGTACGTCGCGATCTCGCTGGACACCAAGGCCGCGCGACGTCTGATCAACCAGGCCGGCGGCGGCCTGAACGGCAGCTTCAGCGTGCTGGCGCAGTTGACGTCGACGTTCGACCAGGCCGCCCGGACCGCCGGACTCAACCCCACCGGATGGCTGACCGCCCGCGAGATCGCCGCCGTCGTGCGCACCGCGTACGACCCCAAGGCCCTCTCTGCGCTGGACCGTTGGTCCCCCACCGGGCGCCCCGAGGCCGATCCTGCTGCTGCCGGGCCGGTCGTGGTCGTCGAGAAGGCGGACCACATCGCGACCGACTCGGCCGTCCACGCCACGTACTGGGTGGAGAACTGGCCCCGGACCGAGACGTCGGCGGGCTTCCTCCACCAGGTCCTGTTCACGGCCGGGGTCCGGCGGACCCTGTCACTGTCGTACGAGCCGAAGGACTTGGACGCCGCCCTGCGCGATGTGCAGCGCAAGAAGGCCAGTGTGATCGCCGACGCCGCCGAGCGGGCCCGGCGCGGCCAGGTCGATTCCGAGGCGGACTCGGTCGAGTACCAGGACATCAAGTCCCGTGAACGGCAGCTCATCTCGGGCCACGCGGATGTCGCCCTGACCGGTCTGCTGACCGTCTCGGCCGACTCCGAGGAGGAACTCCGTTCCGCGTGCGCGGTCGTGGAGACCGCGGCCGTCGGCGCCCAGATCGATCTGCGGCCGCTCACCTGGCAGCAGGCCGAAGCGTTCACCGCCGCCGCCCTGCCGCTCGCCCTCGCCGCCTGACCTCGGCCCCCACACCTCCGAGAGAGCACCCTCATGTCCCGCACCACCAGCCCAACCGCGCAGGACTTCGTCCCCTTCGCGACCGCCGCGCTCGACTTCCACCGCGCCCTCAACATCCCTGCCGGGCCCCTCGTCACCACCCGCGCCGAGCTGGACGCCCTGCACGCCCACCTCGTCGCGCTGCACGCCGTGCTCGACGCCCATACCAGGCGTACCGGACAGCTCATCCCGGCCGAAGGCGACCAGCTCCGGACCGCCCGCACCCGCATCTGGCAGGCCGCCGACCACGTCCACGCCACCTACCACGCGGCGCCGCGGCCGGACTCCGGCGAGGTACCAGAACCCGAGGCGTGCCGGGCCGGGCTGCCCGAGGGGGCGCCCGAGCTGACCATCTGCCAGCGCCACCAGCGCACCGCGCACCTGGTGCGCCGCCGCACCACCCCGGCCGACCTGCACGCACCGTTCACCGGCCTCACCCGCCGCTGAACCACCCCCCTTTCCGGAGAAACGCTCATGCCCCGCCCCCGCGCCAGTGCCTCTCACCTGTTCGTCCCCCGCAGGGCCTCCCGTGCCCAGCAGCGTGCCGCCCGTACCGGTTTCGCCGAGGCCCGCCGCCAGGCCCGTCTCGCCGGAGCCCCGCCCCGCCACCGCGCCGGACAAATCCGGGATCCGGAACTTCGTCCGACGTACCCGCCGGCTGGGCGCCCTGGCCTTTCCTCCGCCCGCGGCGGCAAGCTGCGCCTGCCCGCCCACCGGATGACCACCGCCACCGTGTCCGGGGCCTACCCGTTCCTCGCCGAGGGTGGCCTGGGCGCGGACGGCATCTTCATCGGCCGGGACGTGCACGCCGAGGCGGCGTTCTGCTACGACCCGTTCTCGCTGTACAGCAGCGGACGGGTCGAGGGCTTCACCAATCCGAACGCCGTCCTGGCCGGGATCATCGGCATGGGCAAGTCCGCGCTCGCCAAGTCCATCGCCACCCGGGCCATCGCCCACGGCTACCGGATCTACGTCCCCTCCGACCCCAAAGCTGAGTGGACGGCCGTCGCGCAGGCCCTCGGCGGCCACAGCATCGCCCTGGGCCCGGGGCTGCCGGGCCGGTTGAACCCCCTGGACGCTCCGGCCCGGCCCCCCTCGGTGAGCGAGGAGGACTGGTCGGCCGAGGTCCGCAAGCGGCGCCTGCTGCTCCTGGCCGGCCTGGCACGCACCGTGCTCAAGCGCGATCTCCAGCCGATGGAGCACACCGCACTGGATCTCGCCCTCGACCTCGTCGTCACCGAAGCCGAAGCCGGCGGCACGGTGCCGCTGCTCGGCAACATCGCGCACACCCTCGGCTCGCCCGAACGCCTCGACCGCGCCCTCGGCGGCCAGGCCGGACGTATGGGGTCCGCCGCGCAGGACCTCGCGCACGCCCTGCGCCGGCTCGTGCACGGCGACCTGAGCGGGATGTTCGACGCCCCGTCGACGGTGTCGTTCGACCCGACCGCCCCGATGCTGTCCATCGACCTCTCCCGCCTCGGCGGCGCCGGTGACGACACCGCCCTGGTCCTGGCCATGACCTGCGCCTCGGCGTGGATGGAGAGCGCCCTCGCCGACCCTGACGGCGGACGGCGCTGGGTGATCTACGACGAAGCCTGGCGGGTGATGCGGCACGTCGGCCTGCTGGAGCGCATGCAGTCGCAGTGGAAGCTCAGCCGAGGGCTCGGCATCGCGAACCTGATGATCATCCACCGCCTCTCCGACCTGCTCAGCGCGGGCGATGCCGGCTCCCGCGGCCGGGTACTGGCCGAGGGACTGCTGGCCGACTGCTCCACCCGGATCATCTACCGCCAAGAACCCGACCAGCTCGCCGCCGCCGCTTCCCTGCTCGGCCTGACCGGCGTCGAGACCCAGGCCGTGTCCGCCCTCACCAAGGGCCGGGGCCTGTGGAGGGTCGCAGGCCGGTCCTTCATCACCCAGCACCTCCTGCACCCGGCCGAACGCGAACTGTTCGACACCGACGCCCGCATGGCCTCCTAGTCCAGGCCCTCCCCGTCACCACTCACCGCCCGTTCCTGGTGAGCAGCAACACCGAAAAGCGAGAACCATGATCAATTCCCCCTCGTCGTCGTCCGGGTTCCGTGAGGAGCAGATGGAGACGGCTTCAGACCCCTTGGCGTGGCGGCAGCACGTTCCTGCGCTGGCCGCCGCCGCTGCGGGCATCCGGCGAGCATCCGATGCCTGGGACGCGGTCTCGGACTCCTTCTGCGACGACGTCGGCTGGCCCATCGACGAGAAGGGCTACGAGGCCGGCAAGGTCGCACGCGACGCCGAAGCGTGGAAACACGTCGAGGTCTTCCTCGACCACGGCCCCGAGGTGCTGGCCAGCGTCCGCGCCACCGCCCGGGACGCCGACTACGCCGAGGGGCCGATCAGTAAAGACCTCCGCCGACTGCACGGCATCGACACCACGCTGGAACAGGCGGGTCGGCTCCACGAGGAGTGGGAGCAGGTCATGGCCCTCATGGACGCCTCACAGCCCGGCTCGCGAGAACTCTACGCCGACGAAGCTCGGCAGGTCCGCAACGGCGAAGGGTGGCACTACGCCGACGAGCTGTCGTACCAAGGCGCGGCGCTGGCTCAGGCGGCCGACTATCTGGTGACCCGGGCCGATCAAGATCGCTCCGCGTCACCCGACCGTGCCCAGGCAGCCCGCGCACGGTCCACGACCGGCACCCGCCCGGCGCCGCCCACGATTCCTCCGGCGCCGCCCACGGCGCACCCGGCTTCCCCGCGTCGCTCCCGCTGACGCTCTAGCACCGACTTCCGGCGAGGCCAAATCCGCCGATCGCCGCATCCTCGTGGAACACCACCTCCCTACCCGCCCCGGTCGTCGACCGCATCCCCGCCTCGGAGCACGACATGCCCCGCACCAGCAGAACCACCCCGGCCTCCGCACCCCTTCCCCGAGCCTGCACCGGATGGATCTGCCATGCCCACCCCCGCTCAAGAGCCGCTGCCCGACATCGCCGTCGGCCACCACCCCGACTTCGGCATCGTCGCCACGAACCCGAAACAACTCGCCGCCGGCACCTGGATGCTGGAACGGCTCGACTTCCACCCCGTCCCGGACCGCCCGACGCTGTACGCACTGGCTGACCAGCAGCACGACGGGCAGGCCCGTGCCACCCGGGCCGTGGCGCTGCTGCGCAAGGCCGGCTACCAGGTCGACGCGGACGCGGCGTTCGAGCCCGCCCTGGGCTCCGGCGCGGCCTTCGTCCGTGACCGGGCCCCGCGGGCGGAGCCCGACGTCGCGTTCGCCGAGCATCCGCAGCTCGGCGTCGTCGCGGCCACCGGCGACCACTCCTCCGCGCTCGGCGGCCGACGCGTCCTGGAAGAGCACGGCTGGCGGCACAGCCCGGATCTGGACATCTACACGCTGCCCGCTGCCCTCGGCCGCAGCGAGGCCCTGGAGAAGGTCGCCGATGCCACGGTGTCGATGCACCGGTCCGGCCTCCAGGTAGCCGTACAGCCTCTTCTCGCCCGGGACGTATCAGCGCGCCGCTCACCTGCGCCCGCGGCCCGCCACGAGCGCGGTCAGGAATCCACTGCCCACGCATCCCCTCTCGGCGCTGCCGCGCTCGCCGCCAGCCCGGCCCGCACCGGCCTCCCGGGCAAGCCACCGGTTCCCGCCCCCGCCGTCTCCGCTGCGGCCGGAGGGCCGGTCGACCCGCGCATCACCTTCTCCCGCACCCGCTGACCTCTTCCGTAAGGAGCAGTTCCCATGGCCGTGAAGACCATCTGGCAGATCGCCCACTCCTGCGGCCACTCGGCCGAGCGCGACTTGTCCGACCGGGCGGCCGACCGCCGCGCGGGCTTCGCCGGATGGCTCGCCAAGCAGGAGTGCACCGACTGCTGGCGGGCCTCCAAGGAAGACGACGAACAGGAAAAGGCGGCCTGGTTGAAGGCCAAGCGGGCCGAAGAGCAGGCCGCGTCCGAAGCCTGGTCGCAGCAGTACCGGATGCCCCCGCTGGAGGGGACCGGGCGAGCCGTCGCCTGGGGCGTGCGCTGCCGTCACCAGGTCCTGGCCGCCGCCTACACCGCCCTGGTTCTCGAAGGGGAGACCGACGAGACGGAGTGGGCCGAGATCGAGGAGACCGCCCGCACCCTCACCCGTGCCGGGTGGTGGATCGACCAGCGATTCTCCGAACCCGACGACCTCACCGAGCTGCTCCACGCCGCCACCACGGCAGACCGGCCGACCGAAAACCCCTACTTCTGACCTGCTGGTGCCCACCTCAGCCGGGCACCAGCCCTCGCCCCGCACACCTCACACAGGAGAGCCACGTGCCCCGCCCCTCCATCACCATCACCGCCGAGCCCAGCGGCAGCGTCACGGCGAAGGGCGCCGATGACGACGTCTCCGCCACGCTCCTCACGCACGCCGGGTTCCAGCAGATCGAGGACTGGTACGGCCGACGCCACCGTCTCCCCACCACCACACCCGTCGCTGAACGCGTGGCCATCGCCACCCACGCAGCCGAAATGCTCCACGCCGCCCGCTACGACGTCGACCTCGACCACCGACTCGACGCCACACGGATGGCCACCCCTGCACGTCCGCTCGGGCCGTACACCGCCGGGGCGGAACTCCTTCGCATCACCGACCAGATCAGGTCCGCCGAGAACGGTGAGGACCTTCGACACGCGGTCGACCACCTCCTGCATCCCGAACACGGCGCGCTGGAACGCGCCCGGGAGGCACTGGAAGCGGCAGGCGAGCAGATCAACGATCTCGACGACAGCGTGTACCGGGTCGCCGACCAATTCGGCGTCGCCGCCGAACTCGTCAGCGCAGCACAATCGGAACTCGTCGAATACGAGGCCGCGTTGGGCCGTATCAATTCCGCGCAGCAGGCCCGGGTCGAGACTCGGGCGCGCTCTGCGCCGCCCCCTGACTCCCGAAGTGCCGCCCTCTCCTCCTCACCGGCAGCGGCCAAGGCCAAGGTCTCCCCGACCCCCGGCGCCGGGGGCGCCGCCCCTGCCGTACACCCGCCACAGGCCCCCGGACCGCGGACACGGTGAACCGGACCACCAGCTTCCTTCCCGAACAGGAGTCGCCTCGATGACCAGCAGAAGAGCGCCCCGCGCCCCACCCCCGACCCGCCTGCGCTCACCCAGGACCCAGCATGCCCGCCCCGCGTACCAGCGCGCCCTCGGCCACCACCGGGGTCGACGCGCTCCTCTATCTCCTCTTCGGTGTCCTCGGCACCGCCTTCACCTTCGGCTCCCTGGCCTGGACATCAGGGAACATCACCAACTCCCTCTTCGGAAGCGGAGATTGGGTGGACTTCAGGGTCGTCGATGCCCTGCTGCACCCCGACGGCCTGTGGCCGCACCTGGGCTCCACCGCCCTGTTGATCGGCACACGGATCATTCCCGCTCTGATGTCCATCGGTCTCGCCGTCGTCGGCTTCCTTCTGTGGATGCGGATGCGTGGCGGTGCGAAGACCGGCCTCGCCCGCAAGGCGGACCTCGCCCCGCTGACGGGCAAGGAAATCGCCACCAAGGCCCAGAGCCTGCGGCCGAGCCTGAGCGGCAGGGAGTGGAAAAGAGGTCGCGCCGGCCGACCGCGGCGTCCTCGTCGGGACGCTCTCGCCGGGCCGTGCCGAGATCCGCGCCTCCTGGGAGGACGTGATCGTCGCGATCATGGCGCCACGCAGCGGCAAGACCTCCGCTCTGGCGATCCCCGCGATCCTCTCCGCCCCCGGGCCGGCATTGCTCACCTCGAACAAGGCGGCGGCTGACGCGTTCACCTCGACGGTCGACGCCCGCGCCGAGGTCGGCACGGTCTGGACGCTCGACCCGCAGCAGATCGCCCACCATCCGCGCCAGATGTGGTGGGACATCCTGGCCGACGCCCGCGACCTGGCCGGGGCGAAACGTTTGGCCAAGCACTTCGTCACCGCCAGCGTGGACGAGTCGAGCGGCTCGGACTTCTGGTCCACCGCCGCGAGCAACACGCTCGGCGCACTGTTCCTGGCCGCCGCGAGCCACCGGCGGCCGATCACCGACGTCCTCGCCTGGCTCGCCACTCCGTCCGACCGGACCCCGGTGGACCTGCTCACCGATGCCGGCCACCATGCGGTCGCCGCCCAGCTCCAGGGCACCGTCTCCGGCGCCACCGAAACCCGCGACGGCATTTATGAGACGAGTCGGCAGTACGCGAGCTGCCTGCTCGACCCGGATGTCGCCGCGTGGGTCACGCCGAGCAAGGATCTCCCCGAGTTCAAGCCCTCCGCCTTCGCCACGTCCCGCGACACCTTGTTCCTCCTCAGCAAGGACGGCGGCGGCAGCGCCTCGGCGATCATCGCCGCGGCAGCCGACGCGGTGATGCGCGCGGCCGTCGTCGCCGCCGAACGCTCCGGAGGGCGGCTCGACCCGCCCGCCCTGTGCGTCCTCGACGAGGCCGCCAACGTATGCCGGATCAGCGATCTCCCCGACCTGTACAGCCACCTCGGCTCGCGCGGCGTCATCCCGATGACGATCTTGCAGTCCTACCGGCAAGGCCAGCGGTGCTGGGGCGAAGCCGGCATGGACGCCCTCTGGTCCGCCGCCACCATCAAAATCGTCGGCTCCGGGATCGACGACCCGGACTTCGCCGACCGTCTCAGCAGGCAGGTGGGCGACCACGACGTACAGACTGTCTCCGTCTCGGACAGCGACAGCGGCAAGTCCACCTCCGTGAGCATGCGCACCGAGCGGGTCCTGCCTCCCGACGCGATCCGGGCCCTGCCCAAGGGCAAGGCGTTGCTCCTGGCCACCGGCATCCGCATCGCCATGCTCAACCTCCGCCCCTGGTACAAGGAACCCTGCGCCAAGGTGATCGGCCCGGCCTCGGCCCGTGCGACGAAGGCCATCACCGAACGAGCCATCGTGAAGACCCACAGCCGCGACGACTTCGGGCTGTCGGCATGAGCACGCTCACGCCGCGCCCCGAGCGGCTCGCTCACGCGCCGGTCCTCCTGCGCGACGGTCGGTGGTGGTGGGTCAGCGGTCCCGGAGCGTTTCCCGTCACCGACCCCGCGTTCACCAGCACGCTGAACGGGTTCTCCCAGGCGATGGCGGCGGCCGACCGGGCGGTCACCGCCCTCCATGCCCGCCGGAGCGGGGCCGACACCCCCAGTGCCAGGGGACGGCGATGAACCCGCTGGTGACCGCGGAGCAGGCGGTACTCGGTGCCGTTCTGCTCGATCCGGGCCAGCTCTCGTACCTGGACTGGCTCGCACCGGATCACTTCTCCCGCCCCGTCCACCGCGCACTGTTCGCCGCGCTGCGCACGCTCCGCGACGACGGCCACCCCGCGCTGGACGAGCAGCCCGTGCCGCTGTCGTGGGTGACCGATGCGGTCGCCGAGGCCGACCGCCACGTTCGGGGGCTGGCCTCGTCGTACGCCCACACCCTGATCCAGTCCTGCCCGCGCCCCGCACACGCTCCGGTGTACGGCCGCATGGTGCTGGAGGGCGCGATCCACCGCACCATCACCGAAAACGCGGTCCGCCTCCACCAAGCAGCACGTGCCGACGCCCTGCGGGGCGACGTCGAGGAAGCCCTGCACCACGCCGACGTTCTCACCGGGGTACTCGGCGATCTCGCACGGCGGTGGGGAACAGAACCGCACCCGGTCGCGCCAGCTACTCCGTCGGCCACCACCCCGGTCGCGCCGCCGGTCCGGGCCGACCGCGCCGCCGAGGACGAGCGATTCCTTCTAGCTGTCCTCGTCGAGCAGCCGAACGCCATGGACGAGGTCGTCGACTGGCTGCGACCGGGCGACTTCACCGACCCGACCCACGGCCAGCTCTACCGCTGCCTCGGCGCGCTCCACCACCGCGGCGAACCCATCGACCGCATCACGCTGCTCTGGGAAGCCCAACGACGCGGCCTGCTGGCCGACGGCACGCTCTCCGGCGACCAGCTCACCACCCTCTGCGACAGCGGGAGTTCCGGAAGCGCGGAGTGGCTCGGGGAACAGGTGATGCGCTCCTCGGTCACCCGCACGGCAGCCACCTCCGCACGCGCCGTCCGCGCCTTGGCGGAGAACGAGGCCCTGGCACCCGGGCGGCTGATCAATCACGCCCTGCACGCGCTCGCGCCGCTCGACGATGTCCGTACCCGCTGGCGATCCGCGAACAACCGGTCAGCTCCAGCGGCGCCGGAGGCGACTTCTTCGAACCGGCCACCCCCACCCGCGCAGGTGCACGCCGCCCTCGCGCGCAGCACCCCGTCTCGCGGCCCCGGGCCCGGCTCGGCCTCACACCTGGCCCGGCCTCCGTACGACCGCCCTCTCGCAGCCAAGGCTGCCCCCTTTCGTCCCCACCGTTCGTCCTCTCCATAAGGAACCCCCATGACCAACACCCGCGTCACCGACGCTCTGGCGCTGCGTACCATGGCCTCTGCCTTCGACGCCCAGCGCGGCAAGCTCCCGGTCGAGGGAGACCCTCACCGCTCACCTGATGGCGTCTCCGTCGCCAGGCAGATTTCTGAACTCGGCAAGCTCATTACCGACTTGGGTAACGACGTCTTCTTTCGCGCCGCCGAAAGCAACCGGGAGGCGCACACATCGCGGGTCATCGACGGCTTCGCCGGCGCCGTGCTACCTGCGGGCGAGGCGGCATCCGCTCTCGGATCGGTGGCACACCAGCTCTCCTTGCTGGACCTGACCGAGCACCTCCGCGACCAGCCCGATGCCCGGGATGCGCGAGAAGCAGCCATGCAGGTCATGGGCGAGTCCCTCGAAACAGCGGACCGCGCTCTCCACGATGCCGCCACCTCTCTTCACATCGCAGCACAAGGGGTTTCCCCTTCGTCCGCGCGTCTCCAGGCCGCCCGACGCCGATCCACCATCGCAGCGTCCGCTTCACCTCCCGCGCCCACCCCCGCGGTATCAGCAGATCCCGCAGCCCGAACCGCTCGGAGCCGACGATGAACACCGCCCTCGCGCGTCCTGCGCTGATCGGATCGCTCTGCTCGGGGTACGGCGGCCTCGACCTGGGGGTGCAGGCCGCTCTCGGCGGCACTGTGGCCTGGCACGCCGAGGTCGATCCGAACACCTCGCGCATCCTGGCCCGCCACTGGCCCGGCGTCCCCAACCTCGGCGACATCACGACCGTCGACTGGTCCTCCGTTCCCCGGGTGTGCGTCCTGACGGCGGGCTTCCCCTGTCAAAGACGTCTCGGTCGCCGGCCGCCGGGTCGGACTTTCCCCCGACACCCGTTCCGGGCTGTGGCTGCACGTCGCCCGTGCGGTCGAAGCCCTCCGCCCCTGCCTGGTGGTGATCGAGAATGTGCGCGGCCTCCTCACCTCACCCGCCGGTTCCCCTGGCGACGTGGAACCCTGCCCGTGGTGTCTGGGAAACACCCCAGGTCAGCCTCCTGTGCGGGCACTCGGTGCCGTACTCGGCTCCCTGGCCGACCTCCGGTACGACACAAGGTGGCTCGTGCTTCGCGCCTCCGACGTCGGAGCCCCGCACCGCCGCGAGCGGATCTTCCTCGCCGCCTGGCCCTCCGAACACCCTCCTCAAGACACCGACCAGCAACCTCGCGAAGAACGGCGGATCGCAGCACCCCGCGAAGAGGAAGAGCGGGGGCCACGGCCCGAACCTGGCCGACGAGATCGAATGGTTCCGTCCGACGCCGAAGGCGACGGACGGAACCAAGGGCTCACCCAACCAACGGCACGGCAACGGGGACTTGACCTTGCCGAGCGCGGCGGCATCGCCCCTTCCCCCGCCGCGGGCCGGAAGCCCCGGAACACCGACCGGGCAGGCGCCCCCTCCGCCCGTAGCGGTTCTATCGCTCTGGACGGAATCAGCTCCGGAAACCGGGGAGCAGCCCAGCGATGGGGAGCGTACGCAGGAGCCATCGCCCGATGGGAGAGGCTCACCCGTCCCGTGCCGCCACCCACCGACGCGGCCGGACGGCTCCACGCCGAGTTCGTGGAGTGGATGCAGGGCCTGGACCCCGGCTGGGTCACCGCCACCCCGGGGCTCGGACGACCGGCTCAGCTCACCGCCCTCGGCAACGGTGTCGTACCTCAACAGGCGAGCCGGGCAGTGCAGTTGCTCGCACCACCTTTCCCCCGATGTTCCCGCTGCACAGCGCCTACTACCGGATTTCCCCGGCCGGACCAAATCGCGGTTTTTCCGGACCCTCTCCCTGCCACCGACCGCAGAGGGAGCACGCCCATGCCCGACAACAGCACGGCCACGCCCGGCCCCGAAGAACCGTTCCGCGTACCTGACGGCGATCTCGACGACCTCGCCAGCACCCTCGCCAAGACCATGGCCGAGGTCCGGCAGCACGGCGTCATCCTCGACCGCCTGGGCTCCGAGCCCGCGCCCGACACCACCGCCACCGAACCGACCGACAGCTCGCCGGCCCCGGAGCCCGGGGCCGGCGAGGGCGACCCCGCCTCGGTGTTCATCCTCGCGCTGGGCGGTGAGGCGTACGCCGCCGAACTCGCCTCTCTCAGCGACTGGGTGAACTACGTACTCCTCCCTGTGTACGGCCGGGAGATCAGCACGAACCGCCCATGGTGCGCGCAGTGGCACGAACACCCCGAGGCCGTCGCCCGGCTCCATGGCCTCTGGCTCGCCTGGCAGCAACTCACCGACATCGAGGCCGGCCTGTCCGGCCCTTCGACGTGGCACCGAGATCACCTGGACCAGACCCTGGCCCACCTCCGCGCCCCCGACGGCCCCTTCGCCGCGTGTACCACCAGCCCGACCCGCCCCAACCACCGCGTGCTGACCACGCCCGCGCCCGAGCAGCTGGGGCTGGCCGCATGAGCAACGACCTCGACTTCAACCTCGACGACTTCGAGCCCGCCGACGCGGAATCCGAGTACGCGGAGCAGCGGTTCTGGGCCGGTGACCTCACCATCCTGGCCGAGCACCACACCACCCCCACGGGGGCCCACAGCTTCGTCCTCGCTCACGACGGCTCGGCCACCTGGGGTGCGCCCGGCGCGCCCCAGATTCAGGCGATCGTGGTCGCGCGGGATGTGAACGAGAAGACGTTCACAGTCGAGTCCGCGTACCACTCCAGCGTGCCCTTCGCCCAGAACTGGCTGATCGAGCGCGGTTGCCCACCCGAGCGGGCTCAGGTCGGTGGCGACTTCATGAAGCCCGCCGACGACCTCACGGCGCGGGTGGAGGAAAGGATCCGCGCGTCCGGCGACCGGTACGAGGTCCTCGACAGTTCCACCTCGGACTTCGACCCGTGCGAGACGTGGACGGTGACCCGCGACTCCAGCGCTGCTGAGGCGCCGATTCGCGTCTTCCTCGAAGAAGGAGACTTCGACTCACACACGTACACGCTGCGCGAGGGTGCCTTCGCCGACGAGGACGCGGCCGGGCAGTGGCTGGACGACCGCAGCGGCCCGCTGCCGCAGCCGCCGGAATACCGCGGTGACGCCGTCGCTCTCCGGACCCGCGCCGCCCTCACCCGGTCAGCTGGTGCCTCCGCGACACCGCAGGCCGGCCTTGATGCCCGCAACGCGCCGTCGGCGGGAACGGCGCGGCGACCGGGCCCTGGGAGGTCGATGTGAGTCGCGCCCGCTTCGCCTTCGCTGCACACCCCGACGCTATCGAGGATCTTCGCCAACTCCCCGATCGAATCCGTGATTTGGCTCTATTGGAGCTGCAGAACTTGGTGCACGGCAGCGACGATTGCCTGCCGCTCAAGGGCCGTCTGGCGGGGTTCCACAAGATCTACGTCGACCCGTCCGTCTCCTACCGGATGGTCATCCAGTTCCGGCCGGCCCCACCCACCTCGAATCATCAGCGCGAGATCTACCTCGTCGCCGCCGGTAGCCGGAAGGACTACGAGGTCTACCACTCGGCCCAGCTACGCGCCGGCGTCCGCCAGGCCGCCGAGAAGGGACCGGCAACCGAGGCGCGTTTGCGGGCCGCTCGGTCTCGTTCTCCCCACGCGGCCGACCGGCCGACGGCGATCCCGGCGACGTCGCCAACAGCAGTCCGACCCACTACCGACCCCCGAAAGGCTCTCCAGCGATGACCACCGACCGCACTGTTCCGACCCGAGCCGAGCTGGCGGGGCTCCTCACCGAGGCCGCGCACAGCGTCTCCGGGATGCTCACTGCCGAGTCCCCAGCCGCCAGCCGCTCCTACCTGCACCCCGTGCTGGGCGCGCTCTCCGCCGGCCCCCGGGTCATCGGCGAGCTAACCGACCGGCTCGAAAGCTTCGTGGCCGAAGACCTGGTCCCCGCCACACCGGCGGGCCTCTTCACCTTGGCTTCGTACGCCTCCGCGCTGGGGTGGCTCACCGAGTCCCTCGCCGAGCTGACCGCCTCGGTCGACCAGATCTGCGCCCACTTCGGCATCCCTGGGGACGCCTCGGCCCCGATTTCGACGCCACCCGTCGATGAGGAGCAGGACAGCGAGTTCGACTTCGCCCTCTCCGCCTCGCTGCTCGCGGCCTCCCGCATCACCGACGCCTGCAGGGAGATCTCCAGCGGCCTCCTCGAAGATGCCGGACACATCCGCGGTGAGGCCACCGACCACGTAGCGGTCAGCGACGAGCCCAACAGCCTTCCTACGCTGGTCCGTTCACTGCTTGCCCGGATGGAAGCCGCCGAATGAGCCCCCTACGGTGCCGCTGACCAGCAGCCCGATATCGGCCGGCTCCACGACGGCGCAAGGCGGCACTTCCCGCCTGTTCGCCACCTTCACGGTGGTTCCCGGTGACGCCGTCGCTCCTCCGTCGCCCCGCAACCAGCACGGTCAACCAGCAATCCCGTTCCCGCTGTACCCCGCAGAAAGAACGTCGCCATGTACACCCCCTCACAGCCCTCCCCCGCCTCGATCGGCACGGTCGATGCCCAGCGTGTCGAGGATGCCCTGTCTCTGATAGCGCCGAAGTGGACCAACTGGTCGGTTCAGACCCTGGCGGAGCAGGGCCGCCCCATGCGTGTACGTGACGTCGCCGTCCAGCTCCCCTTCATCCGCGAGCAGCTCGTCGGCAAGCGGCTGGCCCAGATGCACGCGGATGGACTCGTCACCCGGGTCGACGGTCGCCATGGGGCTCCGTACCAGCTCAGTGCCTTCGGCGGATCACTGTCCCAGGTACACGCCGCCCTTTCGGACTGGTCCCAGAGCAACCTGTCGCTCGGCGATACGGCTGGCGCCGAGCGAGTCGAGGACGCGGTGCGACGCCTGCACCTGCGGCACTCGACCGCCGTGGTCCAGGCCCTCGATGCGGGCGCCGCGCGGCTGAGCCACGTCGCCGAAGCCACCGGGCTCGACCTCGTCACCACCCAGCAGCGGCTCAACCGACTTCAGGCCGATGGCCTGGTCACCCGTGCCGGACCGCGTTATGGCGCCCCGTACTCCCTGACCGACGCCGGACGGGCGCTGGGCCCCGTTTACACAGCCGTCGAGCACTGGAGTAGTCCCGTCGCCGCACAGAAGTACTCGGCCCCTGCACCCATCGCGGCAGCTGCTCGGACCCAGCCGTCCGTACCGCAGAGGCCGGACGGACCCCGCACCGCGGCGGCCCTGCGCCGATGCACTGCCGCGCCGAGTGCTCTGTTCAGCCACGCACCGCAGCCACAACCGCGGGTACCGGCAGCGATCACCGCCCTGTCGAAGCCCGCTCGCGGCCGGTGAACCGGGTGACTCCGAGAACTGACCACGTCCCTCGAACTTCTCTGCGGCGCCCGCGTGCAGTCAGCCAGACCACCCGCTCCGCGCGCGCTCCCCCTGCACCATCGGAGCCTCGATCATGAGTAGCCAGCACTCCCACGCCCAAGATCCCCACCAGCAGGTACTGGTCAGTCCGATGTACCTGGCTGGCTCCAACGGAACCGGCGACGCCGGATTCGCACCCGTCGCCCAGTGGCCCCACCACTACCTCGACGAGGGCCCCTGCCAGCTCCTCGTCACCTCGCCCGACCAGAGGATCCGGATCGGCTGGTTCGGCGACGACTTCGAGTTGTGGAAGATCACCGCGTCCGAGGATGCCGTGTCCCCACCCCGCTGGACGGCAACCTTCAACCATGTCACCCCGGCCGAGATCGTCGCCGGTCTCACCACCGCCCTGGCCCGCGACTACGCCGAAGCCGACCCCTACGACGGCAACGGACGCTTTCTGGCGAACCCGTCACCGCACTGGGCCGACTCCGTCCAGCCGCTCACCGATGTCGGCTGGACCCGCGGCGCGGCCGAGCACGGAACCGTCGAGATCATCGCCCCTGACGAGCAAGCGGGCGTTCTGATCGACAACCGCCTGTCCGGCTGGGACGACGAAACCGTCACGCTGTGGGCCGGCCCGCCGGGCTGGGGCACACGCGCGGAGGCGGTCTTCACCGCCCGCACCCCGTCCCACCTGATCGCCGCGACGGCGGCCGAAATGGCCGGCGCGGCCCCGGCCATCCGTGAACGGCACCAGATCAACCGGGAGTTGGAGGACCTGGTCACGCTGACTCCCGTAGCTCCCCCTGTGCCTCGGGCTCCGACCCCGCTCGATGTACGCCGTACCGCAGTCGCGCGGGCCGTCGAACGCGCACGCTTCCCGCGGACGGCCACTGACCTTCGGGTCATGGCCGCCCGCAGCCGTACAGCACCCTCAGCACGGAACCGGCCGGGCAGCCCCGCACCTGCCCTCCGGTCCAAGCCGCTGGTCAACCCGTCCGTCCCACGCCGGAGTCGCTGACCTGGTTCCAGGACCGTGCTACGGGCCTCGGCCAGGTGTGCCCGGCCAGGCCGCTTCGCCGGCTGCTGCCGCCCGGCGGCGACCGGCCCGAGGCCACGTCTCTGCGCGATCAGTCGAGTTCCGCGTCGTCCTCGTCCCGGTGGCCCTGCCCGCTGTGGGGGTCCACCCCGCGGGCAAGCTCGTCCAACGTCAGCTCGGCGCGGCGCCCGTCTGCGGCCCGGCCCTCCACCACCGCGTCCTCGTCCCCCCACTCGTCGGACTGCGCGCCCACGGCCCACTGACCGTCGGCGACCATCGCGATGTCGCCTACCGTCCACGGTCGCCCGGCAGCACGGATCTTGCGTTCCAGACTGGCCCCGTCCCAATGTCTGCTCGGCTCGTCCACTCCTGCTCCTCCTCCGGCCTCGTGCAGCCCGTTGCCGCAACCCGGGTACGACAACCACGTCCGCCGGTCCATTCCCGGACGGTGAACTACCTGCCGTCGGCTCCAGTTCGCCCACGGCAGACGCCGCTTCCCGGGAAAGGACTACGTACGTCGGCGCACTGCATGTCAACGTACGGGGGCCCGCAAAAACCGCAGGTCAACGAAGGGATAGTCCAACCGTGAACGCCTGCAGCACCCTCCTCCCCGCCATCGTCCGCCCTGCCGGGGAAAACCGAGGCTGGCTCTCTTCCGATCACAGCGCGACGCCGGTGCTCGGTCTCCTCGACAGCCTCGGCTGGGCCCGCGTCGACACTCCCGAGGCCAATGTCCACACGACGAGCCCCGACGGCCGCGTCTACATCGGCTGGCTCCCCGAAGACCCTGCCGCGTGGGGGCGCAAGATCGTCTGGCAAGTCCGGGTACAGCCCGACGAAGGTGCCCCGTGGACCCAGGAGTTCGGCCTGGACACCCCCGCCGAGGCGGTTGCAGGGTTCATCGCCACCCTCATCGCCCACCGTTAACCGCTTCTCCACAACCGGCGGAATCCCGCGATTCGAACCGGGCCCCTCGCTCGGCACCAGCCCGTCAGCGCCTCCGTCCCGCCATGCTGCGCGGCCCCGCTCTCTTCAACACGTGCCGGTGTACCGGCACCCCGACGCCGACCCGCTCCCGGAGGACCTCGTGCCCCACTACCTGACCGTCGGTCATCTGCTCCGCCAGCTCCAGGCCCTCGACCCCAACCTGCCGGTCCGCCTCGCCGTCAACCCCGATTTCCCTTTCACCCACTACCTGGCGGCGAAGGTCGTCGTCCGGGACGGCAAGGCGTTCATCGCTGACGACGGCCAGGAGGACTACCTCCCGGCGGAGGTCAGCGACGCCCTCGCCTGGGCCTGATCATCCCACTGCCCCTGGAGTTCTCCCATCTCGTCGCACCCCCACCCTTCTCACGCCCTCCCGCTGCACGTCCTCGCCGTACGCCCCGTGCCGAACACCGTGCGCGGTGCGCTGGTCCAGCGCGTCTCCGCTCACCCCGACGGGCCGTTCGACATCACCTGGTTGTCCGCCGACGCACCGAGACTCCCTCATGGCCGTATCCGCCTTCACTGGGAGCCCGCCCCGACCGCAGGCTGGAACATCACCGCTCACCTCGGCCTGGCCACCACCGAGGTCCATCTCGCCTCCTGGCATGCCGCCCCGGACAACTGGCCACACCTGGTCCGGCCCACCCTCCACGAGGTACTCGGCCTGTGCGCCGCCCTCAAGGTCGCGACCGCCGCCCTCGACCTCTCGAACCGCCTCACCCAGACCTGACCGAGCCGCAGAAGGCCGCCCCTGCCGATCAAGCAGGGGCGGCCTTCTGCGTGCCCACCCAGGGATGTCCCTACAGCACCGACGGCCGAGGGCCAGGAGCGACCTGTACTCACCTTCGTAGCGGGACATCGGGCTGACCGGCGCTCGCGCCCAGCCGTAGGCTGACGTCATGGCATTCGATTCGCCGATGCCTTCGCCGCCGTTCCCTTCGCCTGACCACACTGCGCTCCGGGTGATCGTCGGTAACGCCACCGCCTCATTCCGAGACGGCGAAGCCTCGGTGGAGGAGGCGATCCTGCACGCGGCCGCCCACGGCTGGTACGAGGGTCACATCCAGGGCGAAGACGAGTGCTCCGGTTGCGACTTCCGGGGTGAACTGCCGAAGAAGGCTCCCGCGGCTGACGATCGTGCGAGCCGGGGTGGGTTTCCGACATGTCAGCAACCCACCCCGGCCTTTGTCGTCGGTCGCTCAGTCGAGGTAAGTGCCGACGAAAGCTCCGTCGAAGCCGAGTGCGGTGAGTGCCTGTTCGGTGCTGGGGTAGGTCGTTGCGTCCGGGATGGCGATCAGGGCGTCGAAGTCGGCGCGCGTGATCTCGGGCTCGAGCCACTGGTTGCTGCACCGGCAGACGATCCAGACGTTGCGGCGGTGGTTGATGAGCAGCCAGTCGCGTCGGGCGCGGCAGGCCGAGCACGTCACGGGGATTCCGCGGAGGGCCAGCTCGGGCGGGTGGCTCAGGCAGCGCGTCGTATCAGGGCCGCTGGGGGGCCGCGTCTCGTGTTCGAGTTGCAGCAGGGGGTCGATGGTCTCCGGGACGACGGACGGGGCGGGGCCCGGCGCCACGGGGCGGGCGGTGGTTCTGGGCACGAGCGTCATCTCCCGGTAGGGGCTTTCTGTTCCATCCGTAACAGCCGGTGGAATCGGTTGTCCAGGGGGTTCTCGGGACATGGCAGGGCGATCATCGCTCTGCCACGCCCCGATCAGCGGCGCGGCGGGCGCCGGCGCGGGTCGGAGACAGTGGGGCGGTTTGTTTCCGCGGGTGCCGTCAGGGTGCGGTTGGCCGAGGACGTGGGCTGGCTGGTACCGGTCTTCGGGCGGCGGGGCGCTTCGCCCGGGTGCGCGGGAAGGCGGGCGAGGCGTCGCAGACGCCAAACGAGGACGTCGTGCACGTCCTCGGCGGTGTCGAGTTCGCGCAGGTCGATGGCCTCCTGGAGGAGGGCCTTGGGGTCGTGGCCTGCTTGCTCAGCCTGGGCGAGAGTGGCGACTAGGGCGTCCGTCTTCGTCGAGCCGCCCGTTCGTAGCCGGTCCTCCCCCAAAGCGGTACGGATGGTGGCCTCGTGGGTTCGGCGTTCGGCTTCAGGCAGGGCACGGCCTTGCTTACGCAGTGCCCGTAGGGGTGTGGCGGCGGCTTGGCGGTAGGCGGATCGTAGGTGCTCGGCGGTCTGGCGGGAGGCGTGGGCCTGCTGGGCGTGGCCGCGGGCGGAGTGCCAGCGGGCGGCGGCCAGGGAGACGAGGACCAAGGTGGAGGTGAGCATGGCGGTGGTGCCGCCGTCTTCACCGCGGCCGAGGGCGCTTCCGGCCTGGATGATGTTCCGGGCCGCCGAGCGGAGTGCCCGGGTGCTGGCGTGTTCCGCTCGGACGTGGCTGCGGGTGGCACGTTCGAAGGCGCGGGCGGCGGCGACCAGTTCGGTGCGGGTGGCGACCGGGGAGGTCTGGGCGACCGCGTCCAGGAGTTCGCCGATCCCGACGAGCTGCACGGCGGCATCGTCTTCGTCGTTGTCGAGCAGGAGGGTGGCGTGCTCGGCGACGTCGGTGGCGCTGCGGCGGGCGCGGGCGGGCGACGACCAGTGGTGACGGCTGCTGGGGGTGGAGGGCGTTGTCGGGTCGGGAAGTTCGTCTGCGAGGCGGCGGCGGATTTTCGGCAGGGAGAGGTCGGGGGCGAGCTTTGAGCCGGGGTACCAGATCGGTTCGCGGTCGCGGTTGCGGTCGCCGGGGAACGCGACGTTGTAACCGAGGGCGTCGCCGGACGGGGCGTTGCGGATCTTCACGCGCAGGCCGGCCTCGTGGAGCCGGGTGAAGAACTCTTCTTCGGTGGCGGCTCCGGCGAGGGCTTGGCGGACGGCTTCGCGGAGCGTCTCGCGGGCGGGCTCGGGTCGGCCGGTGCGCTCGGCCTTGAAGCGTTCGGCACTGGTCGGGTTCTGGGCTGCGGTGCCGTCGCCGGGTTTGAGTCGGCGCAGGCCCCACTCCCTTTCGATGCGGCGGCACTCGGCCTGGGCCTTCTTGAAGTCGTAGTTCGTCCTGGGGCGGCGCAGGTCGCCGCGGACCATGGTGGCGACGATGTGGATGTGGTCGTCCGCGTGGCGGACGGCGACCCAGCGGCAGCCGTCCGGATCGTCTTCGGGGGCGAGGTTGACGGCGCGGACCAGGCGTCGGGCGACGGTGTTCCACTCGGCGTCGGACAGGTGCCGGTCGCCGGGGTCGGTGCGGACCGAGCAGTGCCAGACGTGCTGGGCCGGGGCTTCTGCACCGGCCTGTTTGACGCGGAGGTCCAGGGCTGCGGTAAGGCGGGCGAGGGTGGCCCTGGGGTCGGGATCGGGGCTGGTGTCGCGGCCGGGGTCGGGGGCGAAGCCGTCCCAGCTCCCGACGAGGTGCGGGTCGATGTGTTCGTCGCGTTTGCCGGGGCCGTACAGGTAGACCAGGAGGCCGTGGGTACGGGAGCCGCGTCGGATCTTGGGGACCATCAGAGCCGCTTCTTCACCAGGGTGTCGGCCGTGTCGTCGACGCGGGCCAGGAGGCGGAGCAGGGTCGTCAGGGTGTGGTCGAGGTCGCCGGGGCGAGGCTGGCCGCCGGTGTTGTGGACGTAGGCGATCTGGTTGATGTTGTTGCCGATCCGGGCCAGGGCGGTGCGCAGGGCGGCGAGTTCGTCGATGGCCGTGTCGAGCTGTTCGTTGGTGTGTACGGGGGTGGTGCCGCGGGCGGCGCTGAGGCTGGCGGCGGCGAGGAAGCGGGCAACGGTGACGCCGCGTTGCTTGGCGGCGGCGGTGATCTCGGCTTTCTCGGCGTCGGAGAGGCGGGTGGTCGTCTTGCGGGTGCGCTCGCTCGGGTTGCGGCTGCGGCGGCGCGGGGTGCGGTCGGGGAAGGTGGGCATGCTCGGGCTCGGCTGGTCGCGGTCGTCGTTGTCGTCGGCTTCTCCCCCTCCGGCCGGCGCCCCCTGGTGCTGGTTGCCTGGTTGGTCCCCGTGCGCCCTCGCTCGGGGACCGGCCGGGTTTCCCTCGCCCCCCTGGGCGGGGGCAAGTGCGTACGACGGGCCGTAGGACCGTCGTACGCGACAACTTGCTCCGCCAGGAGCCGTCGTGGGGCCACGGTGCTGTCCGTCCGTGGTGGGGGCCGGGTCGTTGGCGGTCACCGGCGTGTCTCCGGATTCTGCTGGCGGAGGTCGCGGACGAGTTCCTCGATCCAGTCCATCGCGAGGACCGGGTGGTGCAGGGTCCACGGGCGGCTGTCCCGGGTTCGCTGCACGATCCACGTGGTGTTGGGGCCGGCTTCGGTGTGGTGGAGGTGGCCGTGCTGGTGAAGGACGGCCAGCCAGGAGTCGACCTCGGTGGGGGTGGCCGGGCGGGTGCGCATCAAGGTTCTCCGGTTCGCTGCGGAAAGTTGTGGGACACGTGTCCGGGAGGGGCGGGTGACCGGCCGGGGTCTCCGACTGGTCACCCGCTTCCGGTGTTGGTCGGTCAGTTCCGGGCAGGGGTGACCGGCTGTCCGTGCTGTTCACGCAGCTGAACCATGAGGGCGGTCAGCGTGTCGTTGGACAGCGGGATCTGCTGGCCCCGGATCGCCTGGGCGACCACCTTGCGGGTCAGCTTGTCCTCGGCCCTGGCCGCTGACCGGGCGATCTTCAGCAGTTCCTCGGTGTCCGGGTCCGGCCGCCGGTCACCGGGTGTCCGGGAGGCCCGGTCGGTGACCGGTGAGGCGGGGGTCTGCGTCGGACCTTCCTGGCCGCCGGTCGCCGGGGCGGTGCCGCCGGGACGGTCGGTGACCGGCCGTGTGGTGTCCGGCCCTCCGGGAAGGTCAGCGGCCTTGTCCGGCTGGCCCTGGCCACCGGTGACCGGCTTGCTGTCGCCGGGGAGTGACCGGGAGCCGGGTACTGGTTTGTCCACGGACAGCCGTGACCGGTCGGTCAGAGTGGTGACCGGTTGATCGGCCTTATCCTGACCGGCCACCGGCTGTTGCTGGCCGACTCGGTCGGTCCGGGTGTTCCCGGAGTCGTCGCCACGGGCGTGGTGACCGAGGTTGTCGTGGTCGCTGTCCTTGACCGGGCCTCGGGCGATGAGGATGTAGAGGTGGACGGCTCCGGCCAGCGCCAACGGGGCGATGGTGGACAGCACAGCGACCACCGTGTCCCCGAGCCGGAGCCCGGTGCCCGCCGCCGCTTCCTCGTTGAGCCGCACCGCGTGAAGCGCGTTGGCCCAGATGCTGGCGGCGGTGGCCGTGCTGAAGAGCGTCCATACGTACGCCCGGGAGCGCAGCGGTGCGGCGCGCAGGACGAGGAGGGCGCGGACGCCGTAGGCGATGAACCCGTCGATCACCAGCGGGAAGAGGTACGTCAAGAAGCCGCGGATGTGGATGGCGGTGGCCATCTGCTGGAGCGCGTCGTAGGACAAGGCGCATCCTGCGCCGCCCAGGATCGCGACGACCGTGCGGTCCAGGGTGTTGATGTGTGTCGGCCGTGGCGTGCTCATGGTGCTCACGCCGCCGTCCCGAAGTCGTCGCGGTCCAGCCCACTGTCGGTCTTCGTGGTCTGTTCCAGGGTGCGGTTGCGCAGGGCCCGGCGGGTTTCGCGGTACAGCTTCTGGGCGTGCTCCTCAGTGATCTTCAGGAGCCACGCGAGGCGTTGTACGGGCAGGCCGTGGCGGTAGGCGGCGTGGACGACGGCGCGGCGCTCGGCCTTGGTGAGGTGGACATCACGTCCGGCGACGGTGGCGTTGACGCGGCTGTAGTCCAGGCGGCTGGCGAGCTTCTCGTGCCGCGGCTCGCGCTCTTCCTCGGTCATGCCGCCCCGGATGCCGTGGGTGTCACCGGTTTCGAGGGCGACGTCCAAGCAGGTGCGGCGGACCGGGCACTGCCCGCACAGCGCCTTCGCGGTGGCGATCTTGTCGGTCTCGTCCGGCTCGGGGAAGAAGATGTCCGGGTTCACCGGGTTGTACTCGGTGCGCTGGCAGACGGCCTCGTCCTGCCAGGTGTGGTCGCCGAGTGACCGGTGGCGGGCAGGGGTGATCGTCGTGGTGGTCATGCGAGGTGCTCCGATCGCTCTCCGCGCGCAGGGCGTCGGCGGAGGGGTGCGGTGGGTCGGGAGAGTGCATCGGGCGCGCGGCGGACACGGCCCGGCGTGGCGGTCTGCGGCGGTCAGTCCGCGGTGCGGTGGCGTCTGCGGTCGACCGGCTCGAACTCGACCCGGGTGGTCATCTGCGCGAGCCGGGAGGCGACGCGATCGCCGAGGTAGGCCCGGAGGTCGCTGATGCGCAGGTTGGTGGTGATCAGCGTCGGGAGCATGTGGTTGTACCGGCGGTTGACCAGCCGGTACGTCACTTCCTCGGTCCACTCCGTGGCCTTCGCGGCGCCGAGGTCGTCGAGGATCAGCACGGGGCAGCGGCTGACGGCCGCCAGCTCCCGCTCGCTATCCACCCCGGCCCGCGGGCGGAGGCCGGCGTACAGGTCGGCGGCGGTGGTGGCGCGCCAGCGCACGCCGACGCCGCTCTGCACGAGTCTCCGGAGCGCGCCGTACGCCTGGTGGGTCTTGCCCGCGCCGACGACTCCGGCCATCAGCAGGCTGGGGCCGGTGGTGGCCTGTCGCCGGGCTCCCCGGCTCGGGGCGACGGCTGCTTCGGCGACGTCCCGGGTCCAGGCCAGCACCTGGGGGTGGTCGGCAACGGCGTCCTGGTAGCGCGGAGGCAGCCCGGCGGACAGGGCATCGAGCCGGGAGAAGGGCTCGGGCTCGTCGGTCGGCGCGGCGACGGTGGTCGGGTCGATGCTGCGGGCCGCCAGGATTCGGGCCATCCGGTCCAGGGCGCCCTCGCCGAGGGTCTGCGGTTCGCGGGTACGGGTGCCCATCACAGCTCCTCGGCGTAGGCGGCGGCAGCGTCGACCGGGTTGGTCCACGCCTGATGGGCGGACAGGTTAGAGCTGAACCCCGGCCGGGCCAAACCGCCGGAGCGTGCGTTCATGGCCTCGTTGACCATGCTGGTCAGGACGCTCGGATGCTTCGGGGTGGCAGCGAATTTCGACAGCCCGTCCCGGATGTGCTGCGGGTCGATGCCCTCGGCCAAGAGCTTCTTGACGATCCGCCCGAGGTGCCCGATCACGTCGCTGGGCGGGCGCTTGTCGCACGCGCTGACGTATTCCCCGACGAGCTGGTTGGCCGAGACCTGGGTGGCGGGCGCCGTGCGCCCCGTAGGGAAAGAAGATCCAGGATCCAAGATCCTAGATCCAGTACCCGAGCCCTCTCCGAGACCTCCCCGAGGTTTCGGGGAAGCCTCGGCGAAGGTCGCTTGACCTGCGGTTTCGACCTCTCCCCTGTCAGGGGAGGCGGTGGTTTCGACGAGGTCGCCCTGCTGGGCAGTCGGAGCCGCGCTTCGGGTCTCGGGGCTCGTCGGCGAGGCCGGTGCGCGCCGATCGAGGGTTCGTGGAGGGTTCGGCGAGTCCTCCACGAACCCTCGGGGAAGGGTGGGCGACGCCTCGGTCCTCTCGGTGCAGGTCCCCTTGCAGGGGCCGCACCGGTCCGCCGCATGGTGCTGCGGGCAAGCAGGCAGCCGGGACTGGCTGGGCTTGTCGATCTTCTGATGCTTGGACCAGGTGACGATGTGCAGGTACCGCCTGCCGTCGCAGCCGGTGTAGCGGCAGAGGAGATCCGCGTTGGCGAGCTGCTGGAGGTCATCCTCGACGTGAACGCTGGTGTGCTCGGCGCGAAGGGGCCAGAGGAGCCCCGCGATGATGGCGGCGTTGTCGCGGTGACGACCGTGGTCATCGGCCTGGGTGAGGAGGCCGAAGAAGGTCCGCTCGGCCTCGACGGTCACCTCGGCGAGAGACTCGGAGGTGAACGCCTCCGGCTTGATGGTTCGTATCCGCGCCACGTCAGCGGCCCCCGTCAGCAGCGAGATCACCGGCAGTGAGGGCTGCCGTGGCGAGGTCGAAGGTGTAGACCCAGCTCCGATCCAGGTCGGGCCAGGCCCGCAGAATCCAGCGGGCCGCCACCTTGGCCGTCGTGCGGTTCAGGTCGATCGTCTCCCCGGCCGCGTCCTTCGCGATGGCGTGCGGGTGGGGCCAGGGCTGCCTCGGGTCGTGGAAACTGACGCGGATGGTGGCCGCGCCGGGGATCATGTCGGCGAGCTGAACCGCGAGACGATTCTGTCGCGCTGCGTCCGGGCAGGCCGGGCTTCCGCCGTCGGCGGTGTACATGCGATACTCCGTTTTTCGTAGGACGCGGCGCGACGGTTCTCGTGCAAAAGCCCCGTCGCCCGCGAGATGTGAATCGGTACTCCTCGGAGTACCGGCCCGGCGTCTGGGAGTTGGTAGCTCCCGGGCGCCGGTCTCATTTCACCCCGGCGGACTTCACGATCCGCGCATGCGTCACCCCTCCCTGGCCTGCCCGGATGACGCTTCCGTCTTCGCGGGGACCAGGAACATACGAGTACCGCCCCTCCAAGTCCAGCCTGAAAGATCAGCCGGACACACTCCTGCTGTGCGGTGAGAGATCCGTCTCAGCCCGAACCTGATTTCAGGAACTACTGCACGGCCACGCACCCAATCGCGATTCACGGCTTCAACTCCCCAACCGACCATGGACCGATCACTCCGGCGAACTTACCGGTAAGGACGATTTAAAGCGCACCGAGCACAGACAGTCAACGCGCCAAAACGGCCGGGCTACGCGCGTAGAAGCGAGAGCGAAAAAGCCTTGATCAACTGACGTCAGATCACCCTGGAAACCCACCTACAGGGTTGGGGTAACAGGACGCACCCATAAGCGCTGGCGCCACCTCGACGACCAAGGGAAGTCAGCAATAAATTCAATGACCGGAAATTTTTTTCGCATTCGGAGATACGAAAAAAATTT
This sequence comes from Streptomyces catenulae, assembly GCF_000718015.1. Taxonomy (GTDB): domain Bacteria; phylum Actinomycetota; class Actinomycetes; order Streptomycetales; family Streptomycetaceae; genus Streptomyces; species Streptomyces catenulae. Next base: position 49,060 of record NZ_JODY01000020.1, read on the forward strand.
CCGGTTCCAATGTCCGTATCGCACCCCTGTGAGACGTTCGCCGGGGCAGCGAGTTGCCGATTTACAGAATCACCTTCATGCGACCCCATCTTCGCTCCCCGCGGTCCGGCAAGATCGATTCCCCTTTACGTACAGTCGTAGTGCCGCTTTCGGTAGGGGCACTACGACACCTACCACTCGGGGAGGCGGCAGGCACGGCACAGCGCATGAAAGGACAGGCAGGAATGACTCCCCGGGATGTGGAGCAAGCGATGCCGCCCCTGTATCAGTGGACGCTCGGGAATCTGCTGCGCGCCTTGCGTACGGAGGCAAGCCGGCGGCGCAGCCGGGTGATCACGCAGACGGAAGTTGCCGAGGCGATCGGGCGCTCCGGGCGGTGGTATCAGGACCTGGAAGCCGGGCGAGGCGGGCGGCTTACCCGGGAGCAGTGCCTCGGGATCGCTGGTCTTTTCCTCCTCTCCCATGACGAGGTGCGCGCGCTCATGCTCTGCAACATGGGCGGTGCCGTTCGGCCGGAAGGCCCGGACCTGGACACCCCCACGCTCCGTTCGTTGCAGCGTGTCCTCGATCAGCAGCCCCACCCCGCGTGGCTGCTCGGTCCGACGTGGGATGTCCTCGCGTCCAATGCGGTGCTGGCCAGGTGGTTGCCCTGGGCGACGGAGCGCGGCGCGAATCTCATGCGCTGGGGTCTCTCTGCGGGGCAGGAGGCCCTCCTCGATTGGGAGGACCAGGCCAGAACGTATCTCGCGATGCTGCGGTTCACCTCGATCCAGTACCCCCGCGATCTCGGAGTGCGCGCAATCATCGACGATGTGGTCGGCGCCGACCCGTACCTCGTCGGACTGTGGAACGGGTCGGCGGACGTGACCGAAGGCGGGGGACCACTCCGGTACCGGGTACGTCCGGGCATTAACGACGACGAGTCCGTTCTGCTCGAATGCACGACGTTGTTCTCGGCGGCGTCTCCGAACTGCCGGCTGGTGATCCTGGTGCCGATCGAGGAGGACGAAGACGGCCTCGGCGGGACGAGCCTGCAGGCGGCGTGATGCCTGATGGAGGGTGCACCGCCCAGGGGAAGCCGTCTGCGGACGGCGAAGCCGAACCCCCTCGGCGGGCCAGGCCCGTTAAAGGGGAGTTGAGGTGGCGCGGTGTCTGGGCTTTTCCTTACTGTGCGCCCGCAGGTGAGTGGTGATCGATAACCGCTCCGTGGCGAAGGGAGAGCCGTGAACTGCCCTGTGGACGGCAAATTGGTACGGGACGAGATCCCGCGGATCATCCAGGAGAGCGGGGCCGACCCGCACTGGCATGTCGCAGGGCCGCAGGAGTACCGCAGGAGGCTACGGCACAAGCTCTCCGAGGAGGTCCGCGAAGTCCTGGGCGCCGACGAGTCGTCGGCACCGGATGAGCTGGCGGATGTGATGGAAGTCGTACATGCCCTCGCCGGAGACCTCGGAGTCGGTCCGGAGGAACTGGAGGCGATCCGCAAGAGCAAAGCAGCCGCGCGTGGCGGGTTCGCGGGCAGGGTTGTGTGGATGGGGAACCGCTGAGCGGTTGCGCTTCGAGGGCTCCGAAGGTGTGGGCGTGCCGTGCGACGGGAGCCGGTGGGCGCGCTCTACACTCACCGGGTGGCAATCGACCTGACCGACGAATTGATCGAGTGGGAAACGCAGGCGTGGTCGGAAATGCACGCCGGCACGCTTTCGGTGGAGACGGCTCAGAAGGTTCATGAGCTGGTGGTCGCCCATGCGGCGGCCACGGGGCAGCGGCGGATCGATGTCGAGGCCGCGCTGAAGCGGCGAGTGCGGCACCCGGAGCCCGACGACGAGGCGAAATAGCACCTGCCCGTCAGGCGGAGGTGACTGCCAGGCCGGGCATGACGAGGCGGCCGGGCTCTGCCGACGGGTCGGTGAGGCGCAGGTCGGCGGGGGTGCGTGCTTCGAGGCGCACCTCCTTGATCAGGAGTTCGGCCGCGTGGGCTGTTTCGTCGGGGTCGAGAACGTCGTGCCCCCACCAGCCGGCCAGCGGATGGTCCCATCCCCGCCGCAGCATCTCGTCGTGAGGCGTGGGCTCGGGCCCGGCCCGGTCGTCCACCAGGATGGTCAACTCCGGGCCACTCTGGGCGACGCCCACCGTCCGTCCCGTACGGTCGCCGCTCCCGGTACTCCGGGTGGCGATGTTGAAGCCGAAGTGCCCGCGGGGCGGGAGGACCTGCGGTGCGTAGACCGCGCTGCTGCGCAGGAGTGCGGCGAGGGAGATCTCCAGCGTCAGCCAGTCCGGGGCGGCAGGCAGCTGTGGGGGCGGTGGCCACGGCGGGCGGACGTGCAGCTGCCACGTGTACGGCAGGCGCGCGAAGTCGATGTCGCGAAGGTTGAGGGCGAAGCGTGCCCGCTCGACCTCCGCCAGGTCGTACGGTTCCCAGACCGCTAGATCCAAGGCGCCCGCGGTGCTCCGCGACAGGAGGAGGATGCGGCCCTCCATGCTCCAGCGGACGTACGGTCCGCAGGCGGCGCCGCCATAGAGGGCGGGGGCACCGATACGGCGGCGCACCGCTGCGATGGTGGCGCGAACCACGTCGGGCCCGTCGGGTATCTGCTCGGACGGGGTGCTGGTGCCGGACTCGGTGAGACGGCGGCAGGCAGCCGCCACTGAGTCCTCCAGGTCACGTATTCGCCCAGACATACGAACATCATGAGCGAATGGGCCCTTTTGCGCATATGGAGCTTATGTGAGGTGTGCCGCGCTTCGCGGGTCGGTGGCGTGCCAGGGACTTCCGGTGCACTGTGCGTGGTGAGGCCGGCCGGTTCGGTCGGCCTCACCACGGGCGCGATTCAGGGGTTGAGGATCTTCAGCGCGCGTTCGCGGGCCCGGGTGGAGAGAAGGGGCAGGGCGTCCCTTTGGGCGAGTATCCGGGTGAGGGTCCCGTCGCGTGTGCGGAGCGCCGCGGCTTCGTGGTGGGTGAGGGTGGCGGTGCGGAAGAGGTGCGCGTTGACCTGGCGTCGGCGCGTCTGCGTGCGCTCGACGGTGACGCAGTCGGTGATCGGCAGGCCGGCCTCGCGGCCGAGCAGCGTGGACCGTGCGGCCTCGGCCGGGTCGGTGCCGGAAGGCACCACGGTGCCCGGCAGGCCGAGGTGCCCGTATCCGCTGGTGTCGATGACGACGAGGCGGTGATTCTCCACGGGGATCACGACCACAGCCCAGTCGATGGCGGGACGCCAGTTCTCGTAAGGACGCCGGGGTGCACGCGCGGTACGGGGGCCGGGGCTCACTCCGGCGCCCCTTCGGTGGGGGCCAAGGGCTCCTCGGCGAGGGAGTTCACCAGTTCCGTCAGGTGGGTGCGGGAGCTGGTGCCGGGGATCGGGGCGACGTGCGGGCCGAGGTCGAGCAGCCAGCGGAGGGCGGCGCCGAGGTACGCGTTCGGGGCGAGGGTTCCGGCGTTGAGCGGCCGGTAGGGCACGTAGGGGATCTTGAGGTCGCGGCACAGGTCGAGGGCGGGATCGTGGCGCTCGTTGATGTTCAGGGCGTTCTGCACGGCGGCGATCTCGATGTCGCGGCCGACGCTCTTGATCTGTTCGGGGGTGACCTTCGACAGGCCGATGTGGGCGATCTTCCCCTCGTCCTGGAGCGCGCGCAGCACGCCTACCTGGTCCGCCAGCGGGATGTTCGGGTCGATGCGGTGGAGGTAGCACAGGTCGAGCTGGTCGACGCCGAGGCGGCGCAGGCTCGCTTCGACGCAGGCGCAGAGGTAGGCGGGGTGGCCGTGTGGGGTCCAGAGGTTGGGGCCGGTGCGGAGCATACCGACCTTCGTGGCGATCAGCACCGACTCCGGGTAGGGGAAGAGGGCTTCGCGGATGAGGTGTTCGACGGTGTGCGGGCCGTAGGCGTCGGCGGTGTCGAGGTGGGTGATGCCGTGGGTGTGGACGGCGTGCCGGAGCAGGTGGACGGCGCCGGCGCAGTCGTCGGGGTATCCCCAGGTGCCGGGGCCGGTCAGGCGCATGGTGCCAAGGCCCAGGCGGGAGACGGTTTTTCCGGCGAGGTGGAGGGTGCCGCCGGGTGGTGTGGCGGTCATGCGGCCACCGCCCGCAGGGCTGCGTCGACGGCGTGCTGGACGGCGGCGTCCTTGCTGTCGGCGGTGCTGGTGACGCGGCGCGTGGAGTGGGCGAGGAAGGAGGTGCCCAGCTCGTCGTGGAGGTGGCTGTCGACCAGGGCGCGGTAGCGCGGGTCGATGGGGTGGGCAGCATCGACGGGTATCTCGGGGTCGAGGACTGTGGCGAGCAGGACGTGGTACTTCACGGTGGTGTAGCGGCGGGCGATCAGGCAGGTCTCGGTGGCGACCCGGTCGTCGTCGCGGTATTCGAGCGCCGCGGTGTAGTAGGGGATGGCGTCGAGCACGGCGCGGTCGGCGAGGACGACCTGCGCCGTGCGGGCGGCGAGGGCTTCGTCGGCGATGGTCTGCCCGATGATCCACTCGGTGGACGTATCGGTGTGGTGCTGCATCTTCGGCAGGCCGGCGGCAGCGGCCCGCTTGGCGATGCCGCCGGTGCGGGCGACGGCGACGCCGTGCCCGCGCAGCTCCATCTCGATGCGGCGCAGCAGTTGGGTCGCGCCGGTGGACGGCGCGCCGAGCACGCCGATGCGGAAGGGGGTGTTCACCACAGGGTGGGGTCCGTTTCTGGTTCGGGGGCGCCGGGCAGGCCGGGCGGCACGGCCGCAGCGACGAGCTGGTCCCAGGTGTCGAAGTGCGCGGCCAGCACGAGCAGGAGCTGCGCGGTGGCGTAGGCGTCGTAGGTGGCCCGGTGCCGTCCGGCGGCGGGGGCCTGCGTCAAGTCCGGCCGGATGTGGTCGAGCAGGGCGTCGAGGGAGTACTTGGGCAGGCCGGGGTGGACGGCCTTGGCGAGCCGGAGCGTGTCGAGGACCCCGGCGGGCTGCCATTGCGGCAGGTGCGCCCGCAGGACGCGGTAGTCGACGTGGGCGTGGTGGGCGCAGATCCACGCGCCGTCCAGCAGCGCGTGGACCTGGCCGGAGATCTCCTCCCAGCCCGGCGCGGTCGCCAGCCGTTCGTTCGTCAGACCGTGGACGCGCGCGGCGAACGGCGTGACGGGCCGCTTGGGCCTGGTCAGCCACGCGCCCGCCGTGGTGGTGTCCGGGCGGCCATCGCGTACCGGAAGGGCGGCGACCTCGACGAGGTCGGGCGGCGTGGTGCCGTTGCCCTCGACGTCGACGACGAGCAGTGGGGGCCAGGAGGAGAAGTTCATGGTGCGGTCGTTCCGTTCTCCGCCGTCCAGCCGATCGGGGCGCGGCCGTGCCGGCGGTAGTGGTGGGGCTTGTCGCGGTCGTGGCACTGGTAGCCGTATCCGTGCTGGAGGAAGTAGCGCGGCGGCTCGTCCAGTCCCTCGACGATGATGGCCCGGTCGTCGATCTCCACCGCGCCGGTCGCGCCCAACACGCGGGCGTCCCTCGTCACTTCGGCGAGGCCCGGCTCGACCCACGCGGACTTGCACCGCGCGATCTGCTCCGCGGGGCAGATGTCGCACAACTCCCGGATGCCGTAGTGGCCGTTGTAGTCGGCCTCGCCGTGCGCGTAGGCCACGGCGCAGCTGGTCTTGCGGAACAGCGCACCCCAGGGCGCCGAGGCATCGTCCGGGGTGCGGAAGTGGTCGAGAATTCGCTGTTCGGCGGCCTCGGGCATGATCTTGCGGCGGGCCGTGTCCGCGTAGGGCACCGGCAGGCTGTGGGCCTGGTAGTAGGCGGCGATCTCGTTGCGGAAGAACAGGCCGGTGAAGACCGTGGCGTGGGCGTGGGCGGACAGTTCGCGGGCGCGGGCCAGGTGGGCGTCGCTGTCGTTGAGGCCGGGCACGATCGGTCGCCAGTACAGGACGGTGCGGTACCGCTCGGCGTTCTCGTACAGGGTGCGCAGGCTGCGGGCGGCGATGGCGGAGTCGACCGGTTCGATCCGCTCGTCGGTGATGCCGGAGTGCGTCACCAGGACGGTCAGGCGCAGGTTGTCGAAGGAGTTGAGGACGGCGCAGTCCTCTTCGGTGACGCGCCAGCGGGTGATGACCAGCACGTGGTTGGTCAGCCCCCGCTGGTCGAGGTTCCGCAGCACGGCGAACAGGTGCGGTTTGACGGCCGGGAGCATGGGGTCGGTCGCCCGGTTCAGCAACTGGATGGGCGTGCGGTGCGGGCGGAAGTAACGGTGGCCGACGAGGGCTTCGACGGCGGCCTCGTCGTCCATGAGGCGGCGGGGCACCTTCATCTCGAAGTTGTCGAAGAGGTGCCGGACGCAGTAGCCGCAGTCGAGCGGGCAGCCGACGATCCAGTTCAGCGATAACCCGGACTTGCGGTATTCGATCACGTCGGCGAGTGCGGGCTTGAGGCTGCCGATCTGGTCGGCGGGCAGGATCGGCAGGGCACGGCGGGGCCGGTCGGCGGGGACGTTCACGGGGTCCTCCTGGGCTGGCGAAGCGGGTCGGGTATCGGTCGGGCGGCCTGTGCGGGGACGGGCGGTGTCAGCAGTTCGCGGCGGGCCGTTCCGAACCAGGTGCCGATGTCGCGGCGGGCCGCATCCGGGTCGTCGGAGGTGTGCACAAGGTTGCGGACGAGGCGTCGCTCGGCGAGCGCGGCGTCGAGGCTGTCGATGCCGAGGTCGCCGCGGATCGTTCCGGGCGCGGCGTGGGTGGGGTCGAAGTGACCCAGCAGGTCACGCAGCCGGGCGTGGATGCCCGGCTCGCCGTGGGCGAGGGCGACGGTGACCGGGCGTCCCGCGTACTCCTGCTCCAGGCATGCGGGGATGTCCCGGTCGGGGAACCGGTCGGCGTCGACGAGCAGGTCCCAGTAGTGGACGTGGATCTGCCAGGGCTGCACGGTGATCTCGCACCGGTTCGTGACCGTGGCGCCCGCGTCGGCGATCCGCTCCAGCACGGCGTCGACCATTCCGCGCTCGGTCGCGTCGGGCTTGCACAGGATGACCGAGCAGCGCGAGAAGTCGGAGACCTGAAGAGCCCGGCCGGGCCCGTACCAGGTGCCGAAGTCGCGGCGCGCGGCGGGCGGATCGTCGGAGGTGTGCACGAGGTTCCGCACGAGGCGCTTCTCCCGGCTGGCCGCGGCGAGGCTGTCGGCACCCAGGTCGCCGCGGATGGTGCCGGCGGCGGCCTCGGCCGGATCGGTGTGCCCAATCAACTGGCGCAGGCGGGCGTGGATGTCGGGGCCGCCGTGCGCGAGGGCGACGGTGACCGGCTGTCCGGCATACGTCTCGTCGAGGCGCGCGGGAAGGTCCGGCGGGAAGCGCCCCGGGTCGGCCAGCATGTCGCGGAAGGCGACGTGGGCCTGCCATGCCTCGGCGACCAGATCCGTGCGGGCGCGCACGACGACGCCCGCATCCTCGATCCGCGCCAGCACGGCATCGACGAGCCCACGCTCGACCGCGTCGGGCTTGCACAGGACCACCGCCCAGCGGCTGAAGTCCACGCTGCCCCTCACCGCCCCACTCCCCCGGTCGGTGCGCAGGCGACCCAGCGGTGTTCGACGAGCCACCGCAGCCCCGGGTCCAGGGCATCGAGGATGTCGGGGCTGACGGCGTCGGTCTGGTCGTGCACGATCTGCCGGTAGATCTCGAACAACACGATCACCTGCTGCCAGTACGGCTCGATGCCGAGGTCGGCGATGTCCTTCGCCGAGTACGACTCCGTGTTCGTGCGCAGTGCTTCCTCGTGCTCCAGGACGCGTTCGAGGACTTCGGGGCCGGTCGACGCCGGCATCGAAGTGACGGGAAAGCTGAGCGGGTTCGGTCGGACGTCCGCCTCGTGCAGCACCGTCTTGACCCGCTCCGCGTTGCGGTCGTTGACGTGCGCGGAGCCGATGGTGTGGGTGTACGGGCCCAACTCCAGGCCGAGTTGGATGGAGGCGTACTCCTGGATCATCGTGAAGGAGAAGACGTCGGACAGCAGACCGCAGTCGAGGTCGTTCGCCCGCATGTGGCACACCATGTGCAGGCGCCCGCCGCGTTCCATGAGGTGGAGGCCGGCCAGGCACGCCACGTCCAGGTTGTCGCGGTCCTCCAGTTCACGGGCGGAGAAGACGGGAACGTACGCCCGTTTGCTGTCCAGCCCCGTGCGCAGCAGATCCAGGGCACGGTCGAACGGGGCGACGGTGTCGCCGTCGGCCGGGGTGAAGAGCGTGTGGCCGTAGGCGGAGCCGCCGAGGGTGACGCCGTCGGCCGAACCGGCGCGCATCGACGGGGCGTAGTAGCCGATCATCTCCAGGTCCCGGCGCCCCGCGAGGTACCAGAGCGCCTCGGCGTACTGGAACACCGGATTCGCCTTGCGCGCCTTCAGGTACGGGAGACGCTGACGCGGGTCGAGCAACCGGAAGCTGACACCGGTCACCTCCCGCGCCGCGTTGCCCCGCGCATCGATGCGCTGCTCGAAGTTGGTGGACGCCAGGCGGAGAAGGGCCAGGTAGGCCCCCTCCACACTGCGGTACGTCGGTGCGGTGAGCATGAACTCTCCTGTCGTTGTGCGGGCACAGCGCAGCCAGGAACGGGGACATCGGGCCGTCGGGGGCCATCAGGCGGCTGAGCTGCGGAGTCTCAGGCGCACGGAGGTGATGCCGTGGAGGGATATGAGGGCTTGGTGGGCGACGACCCACGGAGCCCGGGGGCTGCGGTAGCGGACGGCGGTGAGGCCGCCGTCCGCGGCGGGGCGGAGAGTTGTCGGGTCGTAGAGAACACCGGCGACGCCCCAGGGGCGGACCTCGTCGACGAGGACGGCGGTGTAGCTGCGCTTGCGGCTGCCGCGGGCGCGCGCCACGCGCGGCGCGCAGCGGTGACACAACGGTGGTGTGGCTGTCACATGCCCTTCGCGCACTTCGGCGGTGAGGAGGAACAGTGTCCTGTTTTCAGAGTGTTCACCGGAGGACGGGGTGTCATGGAGTGCATGTCCGCCGAGGGCGGGGTCGGCGGACACATGGCACAGCAGGTCGGTCATCGCGGTGCGCTGCCGGTGAGAGTGCACGCGCCCCGCAACAGGGCGCCCGCGTCCCGGGGCGATGATCTGGCGGCGCCACAGGACGTCGTGGTGGTCGCGATCGTGAGGCATCTCGCCCCGGAAGGCGAGGGCCGGGTAGCCGCTCCGGCTCACACGGACGGTGACGGGCGGCGTGACGTCGGTCTCCTGGGGCCACGCCGCCGTGTACGGGATCTCGGGGACCGTCACGGGACGAGGGCCCCCAGGTCGAGGGTCGCGATGCCGGGGAGGTGGTCGCTCAATGCACGGGCGGCCGGGGTGTCGATGACGGTCCAGTCGGTCAGGGCCGGGGTGAGGGCTTCGGAGAGGAGCACGTAGTCGCTCCGGCGCATCCATTCCTCGGCGCCGGGCCAGTGTCCGGTGGTCGGCGCGGCGGGTACCCCGAGGTGGGTGGAGGGGTCGGCATATCCCGCTACCGACAGGGCACGGATCGCGCGGCGGTCCGCACCGTCGTACATGCCATCGGGCCGGATCTCGCGGTGCCGGGAGTACAGGTGCCGGGGGATGGTGGACCAGTCGTCGTCGGGGTCGTCCGCCCCGATGGTGTTGAGGTCGCCCAGGAGCAGGGTGCGGCGGCCTTCTTCTGCATACTCCGTCAGCCACCCGGTCTCGGCCAGCCGCATTTCGGGGCTGAACGGGTTGAGGTGGGTGTGCAGGACGGTGATGCGGTGGCCGTCGATTTCCACGAGGGTGCGGCTGGCGGCGTGGTGGAGGGCGCCGTCGGCGATGTCCGGGGTGTGCTCGATGACCTGGACACGCGGCGTCCGGATGAAGAGGACTAGGTGGCAGCCGTGGTTGGCCGAAGGGGTGAGCAGGGGCTCCATCCCCAGGATGTGGGCCGCGCGGCGCAGTCGGCGCTGGCGGTCGCGGTCCCAGTGCTTCGCCTCCTGGACGCCCAGGATGGCCAGGCCGGCGATGAGATCGAGCTGCCGCTCGAAGTCCTGGGGGTCGAGGGCGCCGCCGTCGCGGATGTTGTACGTGCCCACGCGCAGCAGCTCGGGCGTGGTCGTCGGCATGATCTCTCCTGTAAGTCGTAGTGACTGATGGTGAGTTAGCGAGGGATGATCCAGTTACGGAAGGTGGAGGCGCCGCGGCGGGCGATGGCCCGCAGCCGCGGAGAGGGGCCGTCGTCGGGGGCGTAGCGGCACAGGCGGCAGCGCGAGACCGCGCGTACCGGGCCGGAGGCGGAGTCGACGTAGTAGTCCTCGATGGCCAGCTCGCCGCATGCGCATCGGGGCTCGGAGGGCGGGGTCATCGGCATGCACCGTCGCGCCCGGCGAAAAGGCCGCATTCGCCATGGAGGCAGTCAGGCGCGGCGAAGAGGCCGTGCTGGCCGGTGGCGTTCCACCGCAGCCACACGCTGCGGGTGGCGTCGAGGTAGTGCAGGAGGGAGTAGTGGTCGCCGTCGTGGTGGGGCCATCGCAGGCACCAGGTGTCGCAGACGGCAAGGTCGGAGCCGGGACCGCCCTCTACGGCCTGGGCCGCGGTCACCAGGTCGGCGGGGACGGTGTGGCAGCCCGGCCTCCCGACCAGGTCAGCGATCCGGGGAATGCTGTGGTCCACGAGCCTTCGGGCGGGCCGATGGCCGTGGCGCCCGGTGACCCGGGCGACGGCGGTCCGCAGCCGCGCGTCGGCCGTCGGTCGACGCTGGGAAATCCAGGGCGGCGGCGGTGGGCGGCGGGTCATGCTCCCGCCTCCCCGGTGCCGGCGCGGGCGGCCTCGTCGCGGAAGCGGTCCGCCGCCGCGGCGATGAGCTGGCGGCTCTCTTCCGCGGGGAGGGCTGCGGCCTCGGCCTCGCCCAAGACCTCGGCGAACGGGCTGCCCTCGGCCTCGCCGGTGTGGTAGACGGCGCCGTAGGTCTCCTCGACGAACAGCCTGTGTCCGTAGATCACGAGTTCACTGGTGCCGCCCCATTCCCAGATGGGCGGGCCGCCGTGCGGCAGGACGCGCACCTGGGCGCCGTGGTCGATGAGGGCCAGCAGGTGGCGCATCTGCTCCGCCATGACCGCAGCGTCGCCGACGGGGCGGGTGAGGGTCTGGTGGTCGAGCAGCGCGGTGAGGGAGGCCGCGCGACGGAGAGGAAGGCCGCGCGGCGCCCGGATGACGGTCCTCGGCCCGATCGAGACCCGGTCGGCGTAGGCGGGGGTCCGGGCGACGGCGGGCAGGAGCCAGGAGGCATAGGTACGGATGCAGGTGGCGGCCTGCTCACACCAGGCCAGTCGCTGGTGCCACCTGGGGCCGAAGTCGGTGACCACCATGCTCCTCCACTCGCCGCCGTTCTCGTCACCGGCGAGGTGGGTGATCTCGCGGGCTTCGTCCGGGTCGACGCCGTAGGAGGTCAGCAGCTGCTTGATGGTGCGCGGTTCCAGGGGGTACTGCGCACGCTCCAGCCGGGACACCGAGGAACCACTCGGCCGCCGCCCTGGGGGCGGGGCCCCGTGGGGTTGGCTGCGGGGGCGCAGTGGAGTCGGGCTCGCGGCGTGGAGGGTGGACGGCGCGGTCGCGGCGGCGTCCTTCTGTGTCCCGTATGCGCGGCGGTGGTTGCGGAGTGCGACGGTGGCGACGATTCGGCCGGGTGGCGGGGCGCCGCCGAGGGATGGTGCAGGGGCGGGGGCGGGCACGAAGTCTTCTCCTGAAGTGCGGGAGTTAGCGGGCGGGGCAGCAGCGGTTGATCGCGACGGTGAGGTCGGACCCTCGGGAGACATCGCCGCTGGCGTGGGCGGCGGCCCGTTCGCGGTCGAGGCTCTTGCACCGTGCGCACAGGTCGGCCACCGGGCGGCGGGGCGGGAGCAGGACCTCGGGCGGCAGCAGGTGCGGGGCGGGCGACATGATCTTCTGCTGCGGTCCGGGAGGCGCGGGCGGCGAGGAAGGGATGCGGCGGATCATCAGAAGCTCGTCGGGTGCTCGGCGGCCTCTACGTGGCCGCCGGGGTGGTCGAGGAACAGCAGGCACGGGTGGTCACCGTTGCTGGTGGTGGGGCAGTCGTCGTGGGGTTCGAGCCAGCAGGTCTGCTCGCGCCCGTCGCCAACCCACCGCAGCCAGAGGCCGTCGACGGCGTCAGGTAGTTCGGTCACGCAGTACGCGTGGGCGGTGTCGGGCGGGTGGTCGGCGGCCAGGAGGCAGAACCCATTGGTCCAGGCCGTGGCCGTCGTGACGCCGGGGTGGGTGAGGTACAGCTCGTCGTCCACGGCTTCGGCGGGTGGCCCGGCCTGTGAGCAGTAGATCACCGGGATCGTGGTCACCACGCCTCCGCGAGGCTGGTGTTGCCGTCCAGGTCGACGACGCTGTACTGGGTCAGTTCGCGGACGAGGAGGCGGGCAAGGGTCCAGCGGGCTTCGTAGGTGCCGTAGGCCACAGGCTCGTCGTTCGGGGGAAGCTGCTGGATGCGGTGTCCGGCCCAGCGGTAGCGGGTGCCGATGACGCCGTGGAGGCGGTGGCGGGTGACGAGGAGCGCGGTGTGGCCGTGCTGGAGGGCGGCGGACTCCCGTGCGGCGATGGTGGCGTGGGCCAGGCACACCGGCGGCAGCACCGTCCGCACCTGCCCCCGCACGTCCACACCAGCGGGGACGAGAAACAACATCCCGCCCCCCAGCCGGGGGCGGCTGGTACTGCGGACGGGCCGGACCGGCGCCTCGCACAGCGCGCAGTTCAGGTAGAGCATGGGCTGGCGCTGGCCGTCCGGGGCCGTGCGGTCCCACAGGACGTCGCGCAGGTCCCGGTCGCCGGGCTGCTCGGCGGTGTAGCTGAGACGGAAGTGGCCCGCGGGTCCGCCGCGGCGGACGCACAGCGGCGGCCCGTTGTGCTCCCCGGGCGTGGGGGCGAGGAGGAGGTTGGTGGTAGTGGTCATGCGGCGACCGTCATTCCGGCCGGCGGGCGGCGCGGCCCGATGACCTCACCGTCCGGGGCCAGTTCACCGGTGTCCTCGAAGAGAAGGACGCCGTTGCACAACAGGCTCCAGCCCTGCTCGGGGCGGGCGGCGACAGGGTGCGCGGCGTCGCGGTCGGCGGCGTCGGCCGCGGGGCACGGCGGAGTATGGGCGCACATAGCGGCAGGTCCTTTCCGGGGTCAGTGAGAGGGCGGCGGGACGCGGGGCGGGGCGGGCAGCGCGGCGGAGGTAGGGGACGCCGAGCTGGCGGGCGCGGGTGATCAGGTGCGCGGCCGTCGTGGCGCCGGTGGCCTCGCACACCGCGCGGATGTCGCGCTCGATGGCGGTCACGGGCTTGGCGCTGCGGAGGGAGAGGTCCCAGGTGGTCGCCCCCTGGGCCAGCAGCCGTATGAGGGCGATCTGTGTGACGGACAGCTGCACTTCGGCCGGCACGAGAGCGGCTCCGGCGGCGGCGCGGTTAGGACACCGGAGGCGTAGGTGCGCTGGACGGCTGCGGGATCCGTCAGGTCTCGGTTGCCGAGTTTGCCCTTGGCGCAGGTCAGCAGGCTCCGGACCGACTCGACCCGCATCCGCGTCATCGTCGCGATCTCCTCGACCGCCATGCCGTGTGCGGTGCCCAGGATGGCTCGGACCTCTGGCTCCGACAGCTCGACCTTCAACATCGACAACTCCGTGTAGGCGAGGTGGTCAGGGGCGGGTGCAGGACTGCGGCGAACGGCGGTTCAGGACGTCGGTCAGCTGGTGGGCGACGTCGGGAGGCACCGGGAGGAACTGGAGCCGGGCATCCCGGTCGCAGGCGACGCAGTACGGGTGGAGATCGCCGTGGAGGCGGTGCCCGATCGCGGACCGGCTCGCGGCTTCGAGGGCGCGACAGACCTTGTCGCTCCCCTCCCAGCCCGGCGTTTCGGTCCCGGACAGCTCCGGCAGCGGCGTGCCGCCCAGGGCGGCGGTCAGCGCGTCGACCTGCGGGATGGAGTAGGAGCCCAGGAGGATCCGGCCATGCTCGGCGGTGGGCATCACATGGATGCCGTGGGCCGCCAGGGCCTCCCGCAGTCCGGTGACGAGCGGGAGGAGGTCGGGGTGCAGCCGCTCCGTGATCGCCTCGATCTGGCCTCCGGAGAGGTGGCGCACGGTGAGGACGCCGGACGGGGTGATGGACACCTCCTGCGGATCGATGCCCGCGGCCCGCAGCCCGGCCATCAGGGCTTTCGCGGTGAAGGGCGGGTACATCTCGTCGCGGTTTTCGGACATGGTCAAAGCCCTTTCAGAGCAGTGCAGTTGGTCACGGGTGGAAGAGGAGAAGAGAGGGCGCGGCCTCGGTGCTGCCGAGGTGCGGCCGCGGTAGGGGTGCGGGGGCGGGGCATCGGCAGGTCAGGGGCAGGAGGGCCCTGACGGGAGCGGCACTCCAGGACCAGCGACCCGACGGCGTCGTCACGGTGAAGATCACGGGACGCCCTTGCCGGAGGCTGGCTGTGACCCGGTGGGCGGCACGGTGATCACCCAGCCACGCCCACGCGACCCCGAACCCGTCGGTGTCCAGGTCGAGGAGGGAATCACGGACGGAGTCCCGCAACCACTCCATCGCCACCTCGGGGCTCGCCGCGACGAAGTTCTGTGCCACCGGCCGACCTTCAACGTCGAGGCCGACCGGCAGCCCCGTCTTATCGGTGCGGTCCAGGTGCGCCCAGTACGCGGACGGCGGGGTCACGCACACCACAACTCCCGCTGCTCCGGGGGCTGCGGTTCGAACGTCGGCAACGGCCCGGTGTCGCCCGGATCGAGCCGGTCGATCAGCTCCTGGGCCGCCATCGCCATCCGACGCACCTGCACCGCATCCGCGCGTCCGGCCGCGGCCGGACCGGTGCGCAGCCGGTCGGCACGGACGAGCGCCACGCCGAACTCGGGCGACGAGCAGCGGACGGACGCGGCGCGAGCCATGTTCACGAGCTGCCCCAGCAGACGGTCCAACCGCTCCGCGAGGAGCGGCAGCTCGGAGGGGGCGACCAGGTCCCGTACGGGAAGACGCCCGGGGCGACGGCGTATCAGCCCCGGCGCCCGGCGGATCCCAGCGACGCCCTCCGGCCCAGCTGGCGCGCCGAGAACCTGGTTGAGGTCTTCGTCGTACTCGGCCAGGTACTCGTCATGCAGCCTGTTGATGAGCCGCAGGAAACGATCTGTCCTGCTGGCAGCATAAGCAGGACAAGGCACTTCTCCTGCCGCACCGGGCGGGAACACCGAGTTCATGATGCGGCCCCTTTCGAGGGGGCAGCGGAAGCAGGCGGCTCGGGTGAGAAGGGGTGGGCGGGCTGATTTCGCTGACTGCCGCGCATCAAGAGCACGCGGGCTCCTGACACGTTGAGACGCCGTTCGCGGTCTCGGGCTATCTCCTTGGGACCCAGATGGGACGGCGCGGGCAGAACAACCCCATATGCGCCGGGCACTCTAAGAGCTTGCAGAAGCCCAGCGAAAGCGGATGATGATGACGAACAGCGTTCAGTGAACACCCCACCGAGCGTCAACTCGTGGGTGCTGCAATATTCGGCGACAGCTCTGGTCAGTGCCTGCTGCCGGGCTGAAGACATTCCTACCAGGCACAGGAAACCGTAGACGACGGGACCAGTTACTGCGCGCTGTTCGGTGAGAGGCTCCATGGGTGCGGGTCCGTCCAATGCGTCGGAAGACTGGTAGTTCGAGACTTCCGCGAAAAGGCAGAGCAGGGAAGCAACGACTGTCCCACTTGTGTTCCACTCCTGTCCTTCAAGCTGCACCTACCGTGATTCCATGGCACACGGAAGGGAGCGACGCATGGCGACCGTGCATGAATGGACTGGCCTGGAGGCTCGTGCTCTCCGGCATGCCCTCCGTATGAGCGTCAGAGGGTTCGCCGAGCACCTCGGCGTGGCAGTCAACACGGTCTCGAAATGGGAGAAACATCTGGCTGGGACCAAACCCAACACCGATAGCCAGGCCATTCTGGACACTTGTCTCGCTCGGGCTGACGTGGCGGCTCACCTGCGGTTCGAGACTTACCTCTCGGAGACGAGGCAAGGGTCGGCAGCAGCGATGCGGCGCGTCACGATCCCTCGCCCGAGAGCGTGGGAGTACGAGGAGTGGGCCGACGACCTCGATCGAGCTGTTGTCTCCCTCTCCCGCCAGAAGTTCCACTTCGCAGACGACCTTCTGCGCCGCTGGACTGCTCGCTTTCAACCCGCTGACCTGGACGACCGGGGGCTCTATCTCCTCGCGCGATCAACCACGCTGCTAGGCGACCTGCGGCGTGATCAAGGCGAGATCCTAGGCCCCCTGTCCGCTAGCCGGTCCTATGCCGGGGCCCGTTCGGTCTTCGCGCAACTGGAGATTCCCCGTCGGGTCGCCCAACTCGACCTCTCCCTGGCCGTGGTGGCTGAGATGGTCGGGGAGCTGGACACGGCCGCGCACCGGTACGAGGAACTGGCCGTTGATGATCGGCTCGCCCGCCGCGATCGAGCAAGGGCGCGTCTGTGGGTGGGTACCGCCTTGAGTAAGGACGGCAACCACGACTACGCCGCCCGAGTCATGCAGGGAGCAATCCGCGAGTTTGAAGATCTTTCCGAGCCGGATGACTGGTCGGTGGCACATCAGAAGCTCGCCCTCGCTCGTCGGGGCGCGGGCGACCTGGACTCCGCCCTCCGGTTGATCGATGTCGCCCGTAGTACCGGGGTGGTTGACTCCCCGATGCAGCGAGTGCGCCTGGACACCGCGTATGGCCACATCCTGCTATCCGACCCTGTGACCCTGGATGATGGGTTCCACGTCCTCGATAAGGCTCAGAAGTTGGCTGCCGAGTTCCGGCTGAGCCATCAGCTCCGCAGCATCGAGGACATCCGGAAGACGAGCCAAGGGGCAGCAGGCCCCCTGTGACCATGATCAGGGAGATAGGCGAGTGACGGAAAACCAGCAAAAAATCAGTGAGGAACAGTGGCGTGAGGCGAAGTTGATCTGGGATTTCCACCAGATGCGCCACGAAGTGCGCGAGACTGACGTTGCTATCGGGCTGGGCAGCCACGATCTTGGAGTGGCGGCCTTCTCTGCTGAGCTGTACCACGCTGGCCTTTTCCCCACCCTGGTATTCACAGGCGGAAATAGTCCCACGACAGCGGCCCGTTTCCCGCGTGGTGAAGCTGTCCACTACCGCGAACACGCTCTTGACCTCGGCGTTCCGGATAGTGCGATCCTGCTGGAGCCCAACGCTGGCAACACTGGTCAGAACATCTTGTTCTCCCGTGAAGTTCTGGTTACTGCTGACATTGCACCGAAATCGGTAATGATCGTCTCGAAGCCATACATGGAGCGGCGCTCGTATGCCACCGTGCGCAAGGTATGGCCCGAGGTGCAGGTGATCTGCGCTTCAGAGCCCTTGGAGTTCGACAAATACGTTAAGAGCATCGGCGATGAAAAGCTCGTGGTTGACATGCTTGTTGGGGATCTGCAACGGGTAATCGAATATCCATCGCTCGGATTTGCTATTGAGCAGGACGTCCCGGAAGACGTGCACGCCGCGTACATTTCCCTTACCGACAAGGGTTTCACCAGTAGGCTCCTCTCTTCATGAATTGCCTACGGCGGTGCTGTGCCATTCGCCAGCCAATAGCTCTCTCTGTGCTTGGGCGCGTTGGCGATGTCGGTTGACGTGGTCTACTGAATTCCCGTCAGGCCACGGGCTGCGCCGCAACGGCTCGCGCTGAACCGTAGCCTGGGTCCGGCCAGCTCCTGACCGGGCCCAGGCGTCCGGGTGAGATTCGCCGGAACTCACCCGCCTCCGGGCCGGGCTCGCCAAGATGGTGAGGCCAGCACCGCAGACCTCTGGCACCACTACGGCCGCGCTCGCGCTGGCCACGACCGCAGCGTCCCACCGGCCTTTCACTGACCCTGGGACCAGCAGTCCGGCCCCGGCCCCGAGGCCCTCGGCGACCTCGCCGGACAGACCATCGGGGACCTCGGGGCCGGAGCCGCCCGTGATGCCGCCCACCTGGCAACCCGCCACGCCCCGGCCCGCGTCGACGCGATCGACTCCTCACCGGCGCCACACACACTGGCCACCGCCCTCTTCGGCCACCTCACACCTCGCCTCCGCCTCGTTCACGCCGACGTCGTACGGCACCTGCACGCGTCCAGCAGGGAGTACGACGTGCTCTACAGCGTCTTCGGCGCGACCTGCTTCACCGACCCCCGCGAACTCCTACCCGCTGCGGCAGTCGCCCTGCGACCCGGCGGCCGGCTCGTGTTCGCCACCCTCGCCCACTACCTGAACGGTGCCCCCGCAGAACCGGACATCGTGCCCGCCGACATCCCGGCGAAGACCGCGGCCGGGAAGGCGACGACCATGCCTCGGTGGGTTCTCCAAGAGCAGGTCTGGACGAAGGCGCTCGACCAGGCGGGATTCACCGACATCAGCGTTACCACCCTGCCGTCGGCCACTGCGGGCCCTCGCACCGCGGACACCTTGCTGGTGACCGCGCACCGAATGACCTGACAGCCGCTGCTGAAGACCGAGATGCCCCAGGACGCAGCGGTGGCGCGCAGCGAGGGGTACGGAAGCGGAAGCGTGGGGAATCAGGAAGGCCGAGAGATGCGCAGGTCGCGAAGGTTTGCTCCGCGTACGCGGAGGTGTTCCGCACTGCGTGAGAGCTACGAGCACGGAATCCGGTTGGATCCGAGACCGGGGCCGGTTGAGTCAATTGTGTTCCGGAACTGTTCGAAACCTTGACGGCTCTTCTTCCGGGGCGCTTAGATCCTGGGCGCAAACGCTTGACGCGATGGCGTGGGACCGTCGTGAGTTTCGCGGGCGGGACGTCTACCGCTGTTGAGCGTTTATCGGGCCGAGGTTGGAAGATACCTGGCCTCGGAGAGATGGGGGATCTGAGATGCGGAAGACCAACCGCCGACTCACCGCATGGGCCACGGCCCTGGCCACGGCCGTGGGGGCCACGGTCACCAAACGGGTATGCGTGGAACGTGGTCGGATGCGGTTACCACACGATCAACGACTACTACCAAATCGGCTCCGCCAAGGGCAACGCTTTCGACGTCCTCTACGCGGACAGCACGTGGGACCGCGTGCAGGCCTGGGATCAACGCGCACTGGACTCTCGTAAGCGCGTTACGGGTGTCGATGTGCTCTGCTGAGCGATGCTGTTCTCTGCGGACCGCTTGCTGACCGGGTGCGTGACATGAGACTGCCGTGATTTCGCGAGCGGGACGTCTACGGCTGTTGATCAGGACGAGGTCGGGACACCTGGCCTCGGAGAGATGGGGGATCTGAGATGCGGAAGACCAACCGCCGACTCACCGCATGGGCCACGGCCCTGGCCACGGCCGTGGGGGCCACGGTCCGATCAAGGACCATTACGACTACGGCGACGCCAACGGTTACTCCTTCGACGTCCTCTACGCGGACGGCAGATGGGACCGTGTTGAACGCGGGACCAGCCGCCCGCTGGACCCCAACAACCTCGTCACCGGTGTCAACGTCC
The DNA here is from genome assembly GCF_000718015.1 of Streptomyces catenulae. Classification (GTDB taxonomy): domain Bacteria; phylum Actinomycetota; class Actinomycetes; order Streptomycetales; family Streptomycetaceae; genus Streptomyces; species Streptomyces catenulae. The sequence continues at coordinate 68,478 of NZ_JODY01000020.1, forward strand.
TCTGCCCCTAGCACTCCAGCCTGACTCCGCGAATCGCTGCGAATCTGGCCAGGAACGGATACAGCCGCCGCGTGTTCATCGGTTGTCCGACAACGAAGACCGTACGGAAGCCTGCCTGCAGGCGATGTCCGATAGGCCGCGCCCGGATCGCGGAACAGTTCGGCAGAACACGCTACCTCTGCTTACGCGGGAGTGTGCTGGACGAGGTGACGGGGCTTGTGCCCGACGCCGTCTCTATGGTCGGTCAGATGGATACCACCAGCGCATTGCACCATGTCAGGATCGGTGCTCGTCATGAGCACGCCGACATCGAGATCGACGGCGCCCAGGTCGCTCCGGGCGCCGTCGAGGCGTACACCGTCACCCAGGTCGCGGGCTCACCCGCGCATATCGTCCTTCACGTCACCGAGCAGCAGGATGCCCAGTGGTCGGGGGTCGCCCGGGTCGCGGTGGCTGAGGCTGCCGGTCCGGGGCCGGAGGCGGCGGTGTTCCTCGACGCCATCGACCCCGAACTTCTGGAACGGGCCGCGCTCGCCCGTCCGGACCTCGGCGCCGAGCCGCACGCGGTGACGCGGGCGATGCTCGCCCAGCTCGGGGAGTGGGCCCGTGGCCTTTGACGTCGAAGGCGCTCGCCGGGTCGTCGGCCGCCTGCTGGACGACGAGTTGGAGGTGTGGCGGGACGGCGCGGGCCGGGCGGACGACGTGCTGGACGAGAGCACCGGCCGGCTGGTGCCGCCCGCGGGGGACGAGGTGCTGGTGTGGGCCGGGCTCGGCGCGGTGATGCCGCTCGGCCGCCCCGCCCTCACCCCGCCCCTCGCCGGAGCCACCGTCGCCCAGCCACCGACCACCGACCACCAAGCCGTCCTCCCCATCGCCGCGCCGCCGCTGCGCCGTGACGACGTGGTCCGCGTCGCCGGGTCGGTCCGCCCCGGCGGGCCCCGGGATGCGGCTTTGGTCGGCCGCCGGTTCCGGGTCGCCGACGAGACGGTGGGCACCTTCACGGTGGTGCGGATCGTCCGGGTGCAGGTGATCGACTGATGCCGTCGGAGAGCCAGAACCCGCACCCCAACGCCCACCCGGACGCCCCCGCGTTCCGCGATCCGATCGCGCTGGCCGCCGCCCTGGCCCGGATGGGCCCGGCGGTCCGCGCCCGCACCCGCACCCGCACCCGCACCCGCACCCGCACCCGAGCCACCGTCGGCATCACGCGATGCTGCTGCGCGTCCGCATCCAGCGCAACGCCAGCGGCCGTCCCGGCCCGAACGTCATCACCGGGCAGTACCGGGCTTCGTGGGACGTGCGGATACGTACCGGCGGCGGGCAGGCCACCGCCGAGGTGTTCTCCAACGCCCGCAGGCGCGCCGCCCGGAGTGCGGCTTCGTCGGCGTCGACAGCCTCGGCGGTCACCACCGGCACCATCACGGTGGTGACCGCCTCGATACATCGCCCCGGTGAGCGCCGCCAAGAATCCCCATCATCACTGCCGTTCTCCACGACGCTCCGTTCACTCGCATGGCGGGGGGGCAATCGTGCGGGTGGGTTGACCAGACCGACGTCGCGCTCCTGCGAGGGGTTGACCACTGCGAAGGACTCGTCCAGAGGGCCAGAAGCCCTCGCCAGCACTCAAGGGTTCCCCGAAAAGACGGCGCTATGAAGCGGAGGACGCCTCGGCTACCGCCCGCTGGACGTTCACCTCCAACACCCAACTCACCCATTATTCGCTATAGTTAATTTGCATATTTTGCATGGTGCGCGCACTCAAAATCACTCGCGCGGGTTGTCCACTGAACGATTATGCGAACAGCGTGAGCGATCACTCCCGATCGCCCCACTTTTCCGATTGGCCGCCTTGGTAGTGGAATGTGCTCGGTAGTCGATTCCCGACAGTCACATTCGCGCCCAGTTGTTCAGAATCGCTTTAATCTGAGGGGAATTCAAACGTCATGCATTCATTGCCCAGTATCGGGCGGGCGGCGGGACGCGTGAGGGGCACGCCAGCCTCATTCGCACCAGGGGCACCCGTGCAAGTAGGTGCGAACGCACCGTAAAGGCGTACCAACTGGCTGTAGGCTCATGGGCCACACGTCCCAGAAGGCCACGGCGTGTGGGTCATGGCGCGGCCCCGGGGGTAGGGCCCCGGGGCCGCGTGGACCGGCCACTACCAAGATTGGAAGCAGCTATGGCCATGAGGAAGGACCGCGGCACACATCGAACCGGCACCGCGGCAATCCACAGGTGCAGTATGCCTACTGCACCGCAGGCAGAAACCATCGGCTCCCGCGTTTCAGCCCTGATCGTGATCTTGATTCTCACCGTGTGCGTGATCACCGGCACCTCTGTGCCAACGCACACGGCTGATCTCCTCTCCGCTGCACTGCCCGTGCTGTGCGGATGTTCCTGGTTCAGCTACCGGCGTCACTGCCGCCGTTGACCGTGGCCCGGGGGGCGGAGCCTCCGCCCCCCGGGCTTTCCACCAGGACGCACTCATTAAGGGGATAGATCATGATGTCCAAGCTCGCGCGCGATCGATGCGCCTGCTGCGGAAACGAGATTCCGCCGGAGCCCGGCCGCTCCGGGCGGCCGAGGGATTACTGCGACCCGACATGCCGGCGGCGAGCACAACGCCTCCGCGACCGCCAGAAGCTGACAACGTCCGCGGAGGCGGGGCAGCAGCGTCTCAGCCCGCCGATTGCTGAATCCGTCTATGTCGCCGCCGGCATCCTCGCCGCGACGGCGCAGCGCAAGGCCTCGCTGGGGTTACTGCTCGAACAGGCGGAGCTTGTGAAGACGGAACTTGCCACCTTCGTCGCTGCCGCGGTACGCGATGAAAGAAACGAGGGGGTCCCGTGGGAGGCAATCGCCACGGACGCGGGCACCAGCGTGGCGTCGGCACGGACCCGCTGGACGGCCCTCAAGCTGGAAAAATTGCTCGCCCTGCGCAAGCCTCCGGCCCTCACGCCACCTCCCGAGGCCACCGGCCCCGAGTATGCGATCGGACCGGTCCCGGCGGCGTCACCGGCTCCCCAACTGGCGCCCGAAGCGCTGGGCAACGCCCTGACGACGCTGCAGATCCGCCAGGATCTTCCGCTGGCCGACATCGCCGCCGAGGCCGAGCTGGCAGACGACGACGTCGAGTCCCTTCTGAAGGGGGAACGCACCGCGAGCTGGGCGGTCACACGCATGCTCACCGAGATCCTCCTCAGCGAGCCGCACGATGCCCGTGCGGTCCGGTACATCTGGGAGGCCGTGACCGGTCATCCACGGTCGGTACCGGAGACCGTCGACGCCGCCCAAAGGCGCCTTCATGATGCGTTGAGGGGCCTACGTCTCACCGTCGGCGGCCCTTCCGACACCGAGATCAGCCGCCGGTGCGCGCTACCCACCGCCCTGGTCCACCACCTCCTGAACGGCGGCCGGCCGGAGAACTGGGAGCAACTGGCCGCGGCGACCGTCGGCATGGCGGTACATCACAGCTGGATTCGCCCGCACTGGGACGACCTCCAACGGGCCCTCGCCGACGGCGAGGCCCTCCGCAACGACCGGGCCGGCTCGTGACGCGTCCCCGGCCACGCATGGCCATCACCCCGCCACGTCGTCCGCCGCTGGAGTTCGAGGCGTTCTGCCAACTCCATCAGCGTCCCTACCTTCTCTACGCACAAGCCCGCTCCGGCAGTGAGGGGTGCGCCCGCTCGACGGTGGAACGCGCCCTGGACGAGTTGTCCCTCCGCTGGCGCACCGCTCTGCAGAGTCCGTGCCTGCCCGCGCGGGCGTGGGAACTGCTTTCCGAGGCCGCCGCCGTGCACGACCCGTGTCGGCAGGAACGCCGTTGGTGCACCACCGCGTATGACCTCCTGCCCGACGAGCAGGCCGATGTGATCGTCCTGCGTCACGGGGTGAACCTGAACGTAGGGCAGATGGCCACCCTCATGGGCGCCGACCCCTCCGCCGTACGCATCCGCCTCCGTGCCGCCGAAGCCGCTCTCCGCCGACGCCGACCCAAGATGCGGACCTCGCCGTTTCTCTCCCTCTAGCCGATACGTTGCACCACCCCCTGAATTACACCCGACCGTGGGATAACACACCCTCAACTGCCCTTCTACACTGGCCTCTTCAGAGTTGTAGTACCTCCACCTGGGGCAGGAGGGCACATGTTCGAGGGAGAGAAACCCCGAACACCGTCCATCAACATGAACATGCCAACAGCAGCCAGGATGTACGACTGGCTGCTAGGCGGCATCGACAACTATGACGTTGACAAGGAGGCTTGCCATCGGCTGCTGGACATCGCGCCCAGCAGCCAGTTACTCGCCCGCAACAACCGGAGTTTCCTGCAGCGCGTCATCCGCATCCTGGCCGACGACTTCGGGATAGACCAGTTCCTCGACCACGGGTCCGGTCTACCGACGCAGGACAACGTCCACCAGATCGCACAGCGCATCAACCCTGACGCCAAGGTCGTCTACGTCGACAACGACCCCGCCGTTCTCGCTCACGCTCGTACCCGGCTCCTGCGCAACAGCAACACCCGGGTACTGCAGGCCGACATGCGCGACACCGAGGAGATCCTCGCCGCGGCAGCCGACGGCAACTTCCTTAACTTCGGTAAGAAGGTCGCGGTCCTTTTCGTTTCCGTTCTGCACTGCCTACCCGACACCAACGACGACCGCGCCCCGGCAGCCCTCATCCGCAAGATCACCCAGGCCCTCGCCCCCGGCAGCATCATCGTGATCTGCCAGCTCGTCAGCGACCACGATGAGGTTCGTGACGGCGTGACCGAACTGATGCGGCAGGCGACCGGTGGCCAATGGGGCCGCGTCCGGGAACGAGGCGAAGTGCGCGCCTACTTCGACGGACTGAAAATCCTACCGCCCGGCCTGTGCGATGTCGTCGACTGGCGACCTACCGCCGCACCGCCACCGCAGCACCTTCGCCCCACCGACTGGGTCGAGTGGGGAGGCGTCGCCGAAATCCTCTGACCGCAAGGAATGGGGAATGAAGAAGCTCTAGAGGTGCTTCGCGTACTCGTCACGCATCGCTTCAATTCGCGAGCGGCTCGCCGCCCAACCGGTCTGGGTCGACATCAAATTCTCCAGCACCAACATGTGCTCCTTGATCTCTGAAGCCCTGGTGACGTAATTAGCGCTCTTTAGAATCTCCACGTAAACCAGTTCCGCCGGCCCACCGTCTGCAAAGCGCAGATGAGTGATTGGATAAGGGGGGCTCGCCAGGGCTCCGGCAAGGAAAGGAACAATTCCGATGCTGATATTCAGCTCTTCATCGTCCCCAAGTTCCAGAAGGTGGTTCAGCTGGTCGTACATCGCACGAACACCGCCGACCGGCCGCCGCAGCACGCCCTCGTCGATAAGTGCCACCACCTCCGGGGCCGGGTCCCGGAGAATTACCTGGCGCTTCTCGCGCAGATCGGCAAGGCGATCGATGTCGGCAGCACTGTGGGTGGGAAGCCCTGCACGCAGCAATGCCTTTGCATAGGGGCGTATCTGGAGAAGGCCGGGCACAACCATGTTCTCGTAGGTCATGATCCGGTTCGCCTGCCCCTCCAGCGCGATCAGGCGACGGAAATAGTCGGTTGTCACGTCGGCGTACTGCTCGTACCAATCACTGTTCTGTGACTGCTGGTACAGCACTTCAAGCTCGGCCTTCTCGGCCGACGTTGCAGCGTAGTGCGAGGCCAAAGCCATGACGTCTTGGTATTTCGCCGGGCTCCTGGCCAATTCAAGCCGACTGATCTTCGAAACTGAAGCACCGATGATCGGCGCAACATCCTTCAAGCCAAGGCCACGCCTCGCGCGCAAGGCCCGCAGCTTCTCACCCAGCAGACGGGCCGCCGCAGCGTTCGTGCATTCACGAGCTGCGGGCATGATGCTCGCCGCCTCTTCTTGCTCCAGTTTACGAACAGCGGACACGCAGGCTCCAGTTGGGGACCGACCAGTTACCTGGGCAGTATCCCAGAAAGAGACCCGCGTGTCCGCCAGTCAGGCTACACCTCTCGATTCAGCCAGATGATCACATCGAAGAATCGACCAAGTGGTCGAATTCTGCGCACTTAACTCCGTTGATGAACGCCTTCATCTCGTCTGCCGTGAAAAGAAGGGCCGGACCCGAAGGGAAACGGGAGTTGCGGAACGCCACATCGCCACTGGGCAGACCCGTCACCTCCACACAGTTCTCCGTCTTGCTCGCCGCACTCTTGAACCACCGAGCGTCAGCGATCTTGCTGGCCGATACCCCGTTACCAAGTTCCACTCTTCTTCCTCTCACTCCGCGTCAGACCATCCGCGCGCCCTGCAGCTCACAGAGCTTTCGCATATGAAATTGCATGGCGAGCGCCAATGCAAATGGTAGGCAGACGAGTCGATCACCGAAGTCCCTCGGAAGGGTGGAATCCCCCAAGCCCACACCGCTTATCCGATAAGCAGCGTGGGTGGCAACGATCAACGCTGCTTACCCGTCCCCGGGCACCGCACCATCGTCGATCTCGTCGGGAGGCCAGGCGGCCTGCACTAGCCCTGTACTTCGCGGGTCGTTGAATCGGTTGGCGTAGAGGGCTTGGCGGTGTCCGAAGTGGGGCTGTGGGCGTTAGCCGGGTGTGTCGATGACTTCCCGGTCTCCGCGGCCTCGGTCCCAGCGTCAGCGCCTTGAGTGCGTGGTGACGTCTGTGGTGGAGAAGCGCCTGGGCGCTCTGCCTGTCGCTGCCGAGTTTCTGCGCCGGCTGGACGTGGCGGGGATCATCGACGGGTTGTGCCCGTCCGCGCCGAGTGCGCATTTGACGCACGGGCAGGTGATCGAGGCGCTGGTCGCGAACCGGCTGACCTCGCCGATGCCGCTCTTCCGGGTCGGCGACTGGGCCCGGACCTGGGCGGTGGAGGAAGTCTTCGGCATCGAGGCGGGCCTGCTCAACGACGACCGTCTCGCGCGGGCGCTGGACGCGATCGCCCCGAAGCTGGAGCAACTCGCGGGCACGGTTGGCGCGCGGGCGATCACCGAGTTCGACATCGACGTGTCGCGGTTGCACTGGGACATGACGTCCATGTCCGTCCACGGGGCTTACCCACTGGAGGACCAGGACGACGCGTTCCCGGTGATCAAGCACGGGCATCCCAAGGACCGCCGGCCTGGACCTGAAGCAGGTCCAGGCCGGGCTCGCAGTCACCGGCGACGGCGGGATCCCGGTCCACGCCAGGGTCTTCGGCGGCGGTGCGGCGAGGTCTCCCAGGTCGTCGGGACGATGAAGGACCTGCAGAAGCTGGCTGGCGAGCAGGAGTTCCTGCTGGTCGCCGACTCCAAGCTGGTGTCCTACGCGAACGTCGCCGCACTGCTGGCAGCCCGGACGGTGTTCATCGCCCCGGTCCCGGCAGCCCAGGTCAAGGACGGTTTCTATGCCGCCTTGGACCTGGAGGCGGCAACCGTCGTGGACTGGCTGCCCGACCGGGACGCGGGCAAGGACCCCGCCCAGCGCGAGGTCTACCGGGTGCTGGAGGACGTCCACACCCTGAACGGTCCGCGCAAGCGCGACCCGGTCCTGAGCGTTCGCCGCATCCTGGTCCACTCCACCGGCAACGCCGCGGGCCAGCAGGCCGCCCGCACCAAACGCCTCACCCGCGCAGCCGAGGACCTGGACAAGGTCCAGCGCGGAGCCGGCGGCAGGTACTACAACACCGCCGAGAAGATCGCGGCCCGTATCGGCGTGATTACCAGGACCCGGCGGGTCGCCTCCTGCCTGCGCACCGAGATCGGCGAAGACGAGACCGGTAGGCCCACCCTGACCTGGCACTTCGACCAGCAGGTCCTGGACCGGGAGGCGGCAGCCGACGGCTGGTACGCGCTGCTGACGGCACTGCCCCCGAGCAGGCCGACCCGGGCCAGGTCCTGATCCAGTACAAGGGGCAGGGATCGGTCGAGCGCCGTTATGCAGACTTCAAGGGCCCCTTGGCGGTCACCCCGCTGTTCGTCCAGCACAACCACCGCGTCGCCGCCCTGATCCAGGTCATCTGCCTGGCCCTGCTGGTCTTCTGCCTGATCGAGCGCCAGGTCAGACAAGCCCTGGGCCCCGAGCAGGCGATGGCCGGCCTCTACCCGGACAACCGCCGGGTCCGGCCCACCGGCCGCATGATCCTCTACCACCTGAGCGAACTCACCCTGCGGATCGGCAACGTCACCGCCCTGCCCACCGCCCAGATCACCCGAGGAGTCCAACTCCACCTCCTCGACCTCCTCGGCATCGAAATCACCCAAACCCGCTGGCCACAGACCTGAATCAGTGACCTGTCCAGCACGGCCTACACTCCCCGGTGTGACAGCCATGGAGTCAGTGATCCGCCCGGCGGTCCCGGCCGACCTGAACGCCGTGGCCGAGATCTTCACGCACTACGTCTGCCACACCGTGATCACCTTCGAGGAGGCCCCTCCACCGGTAGCCGCCTGGCGCCAGCGCCTCGACGACCTTGCCGCCCGGAAGCTGCCCTTTCTGGTCGCTGAGTTGTCCAGCGAAGTCGTGGGCTATGCGTACGCGGCCCCTTGGCGTCCCAAGCCCGCCTATCGGCACACCGTCGAGAACTCGATCTACCTCGCCCCCGGCCGGACAGGCCGAGGTCTGGGCGGAGCGCTGCTGGAAGCCCTGCTGGCCGCCTGTGCCCGAACTCACGTACGATAGATGATCGCCGTCATCGCCGACGCCGACACCGACGCCTCGGTCGCGCTGCACCGCCGTTATGGCTTCACCGACGTGGGCCGACTGGCCACCGTCGGCTACAAGCATGACCGCTGGATCGACACCTTGCTGATGCAACGAACGCTTGATCGCACAGCGGCGGATGCCACAGACCTGAATCAGTGACCTGCGGAGTACGGGACTAGCTCGACACACTGGAGTCTCTGCGACACGGAAGCATTCAGCAGCCCGATCGGCTGCCGAAGGAGGCGAGGACACGCGTGCCGGTCAAACCGATCAGCACCACAGACTCAGCCGCAACCCGAACCGAGCGCGCGGTAAACGAAATATCGGGGCGCTGACGACCTGGGGATAACCACCACTAGCACGAGGAGACGAAGAGTGAAGTCCCCGGAAGATGAGCTGGTAGTGCCACGTTGCCGCTCCACAGAACGGCAACACCGCTGAAGGCAGCCACAAAAGGTGTTCCTTGAGCGACAACGTGACGACTGTGGAAAGCCCACAGTCAACTGCGTACCGCCGTGTCCCACGGCACACGCTACGGCCGCGCTACTGAGGACGCAGATCACCTCCTCACCTCTGCACCCTCAGTACCTCCTCCCGACCGCCGTGCCACGCCCCTTCTCCGCTTGGTCGGCTCGCCCCACAGAAATCTGACACAGAGTCAATAAAGTCAGCGTGGGGTCAGCATCAGGACTGGCACAGACAATTACACATGAGCACACTCTGGAGAGCCGCAAGGGATCGATGCGCCGCCTCGGGGGCCATCCCATCTCTGGCACGACGGTGGGTGACGCTCGCGTCGTTCCTCTGTCATCTGTCTGCTCCCCGAGAGGTGAATTCGCAGCTCAGCGCACCCTCCCCCGCGGCTTCAGCGGTACGCCCGGCAGTGTCGGCGCGGGCAGCGGGGGGCTGTCGTAGCCGTGGACGGTGCCGAAGCGGTCGCCGTTCACCCAGTCGGCGCGGGCCTGTGCGATATCCTCGTGCGACCGCCCGATGAAGTTCCACCACATGATGAGGTGCTCCTCGAAGGGTTCGCCGCCGAGGAGGAGCAGGGCGCAGTCGGTGGGGGCGCGGAGCGGGAGTTCGGTGCGGCCGCAGCCGAGGTAGAGGAGGGAGCCGGGGGTGAGGGGGACGCCGTCGATCTCGCTCTCGCCGGAGATGGTCAGGGCCGCGTACTCGAAGTCCGGGTCGATCGGCAGCCGGGTGTCGGTCCCGGCGGTGAGCGTGAGGTCGGCGCCGACGAGCGGGGAGTACGTGGTGCCGGGTGAGGTGGCTCCGGCCAGTTCGCCGAGGATGACGGTGGCGGACAGGCCACCGGCGCCGGTGACGACGGGCAGGTCGTCGTGGTGCTCGAACGACGGCTCGGTGTGGCGGTGTTCGCCGGGCAGCGCGACCCACAGCTGGGCGCCGTGCAGCAGCCGGGCATGGTCGCGCGGCGACTCCTCGGAGTGCGCGATGGCCCGTCCCGAGGTCATCAGGCCCAGTTCGCGCGGGCGGACGGTCTGCAGGCTGCCGAGGCTGTCGCGGTGCAGCACCTCGCCGTCGTGCAGCCAGCTGACGGTCTGCAGGCCCATGTGCGGATGCGGCGGCACCTGCATACCGGGCTCGTCGGCGATGTCGTCGGGACCGTAGTGGTCGACGAAGCACCAGGCGCCGACCATCCGGCGGCCGAGGTTGGGCAGCAGGCGGCGGACGAGGGTGCTCTCCCCCAGCGGCACCTGCTTGCCGGGCTGGACGTCGCGGACCGGTCCGGTGCGGCCGTTGCCTCCGCAGGGTTTGGCGAGCGGGCGGATGTCGAGGTTGCTCATGGCGTCACGATAGGCCGGGCGCGGCGCGCGATTCGGGCAGCCGTGCGGATGGGCATGTCCTGCCGGGCGGGTCCGACGGCCGGTCAGCCGGTGCCGTACGTGGCGCGGAGCGCGTCGTGGACGGCGGCGAGGGCGGCGTCGTGGTCCAGACCGAGGCGGTGGGCGCGGCGGGCGTAGTCGGCGGCGGCGGTGGCGGCCTCCTTGTCGGCGGCCTCGCCCGCCGCGGCGACGAAGCTGCCGTTGCGGCCGCGGGTCTCGATCACCCCGTCGGCCTCCAGGGCGCGGTACGCCTTGGCGACGGTGTTGGCGGCGACGCCCAGTTCGTCGGCGAGACCGCGGACGGTGGGCAGCCGGAATCCCACCGGTAGCGCCCCGGACCTGGCCTGGTCGGCGATCCGGGCGCGGACCTGCTCGAACGGGGCGTCGGCGGACCGGGGGTCGAGGGTGATCCGGAGGTGCGGCGAGGACACGGCGGGCGCTCCTGGGGTGCGGCGGGTACCGGCCCGCGGGCGGGCCGGGAGCGGGTGGTCGCGCCCATTGTGCGTCAGGTGGGTGGGCGGGCGCCCCGGGGAGCGGTGGTCGGCTCCCCGGGGCGGCGCGGTTCACAGCTCCAGGCTGGTGCCCGTGGTGCGGAGCCAGGCGTCGAGGCCGAGGATGAGTTCGGCGCCGGGGCGGATGTCTCCGGTGGCGCCGTCGGCGGTGACCTCCTTGGCGACGGCGGAGTCCAGCAGCGGCTGGACGGGGGCGTTCCGGTCGGCGGCGACGCCGCGCAGCTCGCTGCGGAGCGCCTCGTTGTACCCCGGGTCCTGGGTGCTGGGGTACGGGCTCTTGACCCGGTCGGCGACGGAGGCGGGCAGTACGTCGCGGACGGCGGCGCGCAGCAGCGACTTCTCGCGGCCGTCGAACGTCTTCATCGACCAGGGGGTGTTGAAGACGTACTCGACGAGGCGGTGGTCGCAGAACGGGACTCGGACCTCCAGGCCGACGGCCATCGAGGCGCGGTCCTTGCGGTCGAGGAGGATCTGCACGAAGCGGGTCAGGTGCAGATAGCTGACCTCGCGCATCCGGCGCTGGAGCCCGGTGTCGCTGTCCAGGTAGGGGACCTCGGCCAGCGCCTCGCGGTAGCGGCGGTCCTCGTAGCCCTTGAGGTCGAGGCGTTTGAGGAGCCCGCGGTCGAGGAGCGCCTCGCGGACGGCGTTGCCGCCGGAGAAGCGGCCCGAGACACCGGCGGCTATCCAGGGGAAGGTGTCGGCGTGCACGGCCTCGGGGTCGTGGAACCAGCGGTAGCCGCCGAAGATCTCGTCGGCCGATTCGCCGGAGAGCGCGACCGTCGACTGTTCGCGTACCGCCTTGAAGAGGAGGTAGAGGGAGGTGTCGCCGTCGCCGAAGCCGTTGGGCAGGTCGCGGGCGGCGAGGACGGCGGCGCGGTGCGCCGGGTCCATCAGGGCGGCGGTGTCCAGCACGATGTCGTGGTGGTCGGAGGCGACGTGCTCGGCGAGGGCGTGGGCGTACGGGCCGTCGGGGGTGCCGCGCAGGTCGTCGGGGGTGAAGTTCTCGGTGTAGCCGGTGAAGTCGACGGCGAACGAGCGGACCGGGCCGCTGCCCTGGGCGGCCAGCGCACCGGCGGAGAGCGCGGTGATCGCGGACGAGTCGAGGCCGCCGGAGAGCAGGGTGCACAGCGGGACGTCGGCGATGAGCTGGCGGGCGACGATGTCGTCGAGCAGCCCGCGGATGTGGCCGACGGTGGTGTCGAGGTCGTCGGTGTGCTCACGCGCCTGGAGCGCCCAGTAGCAGCGGGTGGTGAGCCCGTCGCGGGTGACGCGGACGGTGTGGCCGGGGCGGACCTCGCGCATGCCCTTGAAGACGCCGTGACCGGGGGTCTTGGTGAAGGTGATCAGCTCGGCCAGGCCCTCGGCGTCGACGGCGGGCCGTATCTCGGGGTGGGCGTTGATCGCCTTGGGCTCGGAGCCGAAGAGCACACCGTTCGGGGTGGGCTGGTAGTAGAGCGGCTTGATGCCCATCCGGTCGCGGACCAGCAGGAGTTCCTCGGTCCGCGGGTCCCAGAGCGCGAAGGCGTACATCCCGTTGAGGCGCTCGGTGAACGCCTCGCCCCACTCCAGGTAGGCGTGGAGTACGACCTCGGTGTCGCTCTGCGTACGGAAGGTGTGCCCCAGGCCCTCCAGCTCTGCCTTCAGCTCGCGGTAGTTGTAGACCTCGCCGCTGTAGGTGGTGACGAGCAGGGTGCGGCCGTCGCGCTCGACGGCCATGGGCTGCTTGCCGCCGTCGAGGTCGATGACGGCGAGGCGGCGGTGGCCGAACGCGGCGTGGGTGTCGAGCCAGATCCCGGCGGCGTCCGGACCACGGCAGGCCATGGTCTCGGTCATCGCCTCAAGGGTGGGACGCTCGGTGGTGAGGTTACGGTCGTAGGAGATCCATCCGGTGATTCCACACATCTCGGCTCCTTCGTCGGCGGCGGGCCGCCGCATCCCGGCAGCGACCCCCGTTGATCACGGTACGCCGGGATAGCTGTAGCTACCACCTATGCAGATTCCGGACTGTCCGGAACGAGCCAGGGCGGCTCCGGCGAGCGGTGCGGGGCGGGCGGGAAGCGGGAGAACGCCTGGTCGGAAGCGTGCGCCGGAGGCCCCGCGCACGGCCCGGACCGGTCCCTCCCGACGGTCTCGCCTGCGGCCCCGCGCCGCACCCCGACGCGGTCAGGCGTCCCCGGGCAGCCCGGCGATCAGGGCGTACCGCTCATCGGACACCTCCCTCCCCCACAGCAGCGGATCGCCGGAAAGATCCTCCACGCGGACGCGGAGCCCGCAGTCCACCTCCCGCAGGTGCGCCCGGAGTTCAGTGGCGGCGATCCCCGTCGGGTCGGACTCGCCCCAGCGGCCCTCGACCAGGACCAGCCTGCCGCCAGGGGCCAGCAACCCCCTCCAGCGCCGCAGTGCGGCCCGCGGGTCGGGCAGCGCCCACAGGACATGGCGCACCACGACGGCGGCGAACCGCTCCTCCCCCACCGGCGGGCGTGCCGCATCACCGGTCAGGAAGCGGGCGCCGTGCCCGGCGAGCTTTGCGCGGGCGCGCTCGATCATGGCGGGCGCGTGGTCGACGCCCAGGACGCGGTGGCCCGCCTCGGCCGCGAGCAGGGACAGGCTGCCCGTGCCGCAGCCGAGGTCGAGAAGGGCGGCGGGTGGCGTGGGCAGCCAGCCGCGCAGCCGGGCGGCCCAGGCGGCGCGAACCACCGGGTCCCGCAGGCCGTGGTCGGGGGCGTCGTCGAAGGTGGCCGCGGCGGCCTGCCAGTACGCGGCGGAGCGGTCGTCGGCGGACGGTGCGGCGTCGGTGGTCATGCCCCCATGGTGACGGCGGCCACTGACAACGGCGCCGCGGCGACCGCCCGGCGGGCGCGGCACGGCCGCCCGCCCTGGGGTGGCGTCACCGGGACGGGTGGGGGGAGGCGGAACGGGCGCACCCGGAGCGCGTTCGGGAAGGGCCCGGACCGCTCCGGACCGGTCGCCGACGCGCGAAAACCGGAGGCGGCCCCCGCCGCCTCTGGCGTACCGTCCGCGGCCATGAGTCCTACTGTGCGTGACTTCCGGCCCTCGGACGCCCTGGCCGTCGCCGTCCTGCGGCGCGCCGCCCTGCCCGCGGTCCTCGCCACTCCGCGGGGCCTCGTCCGGCAGCTCGCCGACGCCGCCCCGGAACAGCGGATGCGGTGTCTGGTCGCGGAGCGTGAGGGACGGGTGATCGGCGCCGTCACCGCCCATCTGGTGCACGACAGCAGCGTCCCGGGGACGGGCTCGGCGACGCCCCATGTCCACCCCGACCACCGGTGGTACGGGGCGGGCGGCGCGCTGCTGACCGCCGCCGAGGAGCACCTCGCGGCGGTCGGCGCGGAGCGGATCTTCGCCTGGGTGGACGACGCACCGGGCCCGCTCGCCTTCGCGGAGCGGCGCGGCTACCGCCCCACCCGCCCGGCCCACTTCCTCCGGCTCGATCTGGCGGACGCGGCGCCGCCGCCCGGTCCGCTGCCGCCGGGCGTGGCGCTGCACACCGGCGCCGACCTCGCCGGGGACCCGGCGGGGGTGTTCGCCGCGGACGCCGAGACGGCGGCGGACGAGCCGGGCGACGTACCGTGCGACGCGATGACGTACCCGGACTGGCTGCGGCAGATCTGGGGGCACCCCGACCACGATCCGCGGCTCACGACGGTGGTGACGGTCGGCGGCGAGGTCGCGGCCTTCACCCTGGCGGCCACCGACGGGCTGGGCCGCTACTCCTCCGCCATGACCGGAACGCGGCGCGCCCACCGTGGCCGCGGTCTGGCGCGGCTCGCCAAGGCGGCGTCCCTGCAGCGGGCCCGGGAGGCGGGCTGCACCGAGGCGTTCACCGGCAACGACGCCGCCAACGCCCCGATGCTCGCGGTCAACCGCGCCCTGGGGTACCGCCCGTACGGCTCCGAATGGCGCTGCGTGCGGGAGCTGGAGCAGGGGTGAGGGCCGGAGGGTCCGGGAACGCGACCGCCCCGCCCGGCGGGTGCCGGGCGGGGCGGAGGGTGAGGCGTCGGGCACGCCCCGGGCCGTGGATCAGCCGAGGTGGGCGAGCGCCTGGTTGAGCGTGGCCGACGGGCGCATCACGGCGGACGCCTTGGCGGTGACCGGCTGGTAGTAGCCGCCGAGGTCGACCGGGGAGCCCTGGACCGCGATCAGCTCGTCGACGATCGTCCGCTCCTGCTCGGTCAGCGTCTTGGCGAGCGCCGCGAACGCCTCGGCGAGCTGGGCGTCGTCGGTCTGCTTGGCCAGCTCCTGGGCCCAGTAGAGGGCGAGGTAGAAGTGGCTGCCGCGGTTGTCGATGCCGCCGAGCTTGCGGCTCGGGGACTTGTCCTCGTTGAGGAAGGTGCCCGTCGCACGGTCGAGGGTGTCGGCCAGGATCTGGGCGCGGGCGTTGCCGGTGGTCTGCGCGAGGTGCTCGAAGCTGACGGCCAGCGCGAGGAACTCGCCCAGGCTGTCCCAGCGCAGGTAGTTCTCCTTGACCAGCTGCTGGACGTGCTTCGGCGCGGAGCCGCCGGCGCCGGTCTCGAAGAGGCCACCGCCGCTCATCAGCGGGACGACGGAGAGCATCTTGGCGCTGGTGCCCAGCTCCAGGATGGGGAAGAGGTCCGTCAGGTAGTCACGCAGGACGTTGCCGGTGACGGAGATGGTGTCCTCGCCGCGGCGGATGCGCTCCAGCGAGAATGCGGTCGCCGCCTCCGGGGTCATGATCTCGATCTGCAGACCGTCGGTGTCGTGGTCGGCGAGGTACGTCTTGACCTTGGCGATCAGCTGCGCGTCGTGGGCGCGGCCCTCGTCGAGCCAGAAGACGGCCGGGTCGCCGGTGGCGCGGGCGCGGGTGACGGCGAGCTTGACCCAGTCCTGGATCGGCAGGTCCTTGGTCTGGCACATGCGGAAGATGTCGCCCGCGCCGACGGCCTGCTCCAGGACGGCGTCACCGTTGCCGTCGAGGACGCGGACCGTGCCGGTGGCGGGGATCTCGAAGGTCTTGTCGTGGCTGCCGTACTCCTCGGCCTTCTGCGCCATCAGACCGACGTTGGGCACCGAGCCCATGGTGGCCGGGTCGAAGGCGCCGTTGGCGCGGCAGTCGTCGATGACGACCTGGTAGACACCGGCGTAGCTGCTGTCGGGGAGGACGGCGAGGGTGTCGTGCTCCTGGCCGTCGGGGCCCCACATGTGGCCGGAGGTGCGGATCATGGCCGGCATGGACGCGTCGACGATGACGTCGGACGGCACGTGCAGGTTGGTGATGCCGCGGTCGGAGTCGACCATCGCCATCTCGGGGCCCTCGGCCAGCTCCGCCTCGAAGGACGCCTTGACGGCCGCGCCCTCGGGCAGCGCCTCGACGCCCTTGAGGATGCCGCCGAGGCCGTCGTTCGGGGTCAGGCCCGCGGCGGCCAGGACGTCGCCGTACTCGGCGAAGGTCTTGGGGAAGAAGGCGCGCACGGCGTGACCGAAGATGATCGGGTCGGAGACCTTCATCATCGTGGCCTTGAGGTGCACCGAGAAGAGGACGCCCTCGGCCTTGGCGCGGGCGACCTGCGCGGTGAAGAACTCGCGCAGCGCGGCGACGCGCATCACGGAGGCGTCGACGACCTCGCCCTTGAGCACCGGTACCGACTCACGCAGCACGGTGGTGGAGCCGTCGTCGCCGGTCAGCTCGATGCGCAGGGCACCGTCCGCGGCGATGACCGCGGACTTCTCGGTGGACCGGAAGTCGTCCACGCCCATGGTGGCGACGTTGGTCTTCGAGTCGGCGGTCCACTTGCCCATGCGGTGCGGGTGGGCCTTGGCGTAGTTCTTGACCGACGCGGGGGCGCGGCGGTCGGAGTTGCCCTCGCGCAGGACCGGGTTGACGGCGCTGCCCTTGACCTTGTCGTAGCGGGCGCGGACGTCCTTGTCCTCGTCGGACTTCGGGTCGTCCGGGTAGTCCGGCAGCGCGTAGCCCTGCTCCTGCAGCTCGGCGATGGCGGCCTTGAGCTGCGGGATGGACGCCGAGATGTTCGGCAGCTTGATGATGTTGGCGCCCGGCGTCTTCGCCAGCTCGCCCAGCTCGGCGAGGGCGTCGTCGATGCGCTGGTCCTCCCGCAGGCGCTCGGGGAAGCTCGCGATGATCCGGCCCGCGAGGGAGATGTCACGGGTCTCCACGGCGACGCCCGCGGTCGAGGCGTACGCCTCCACGACCGGCAGGAACGAGTAGGTCGCCAGTGCCGGCGCCTCGTCGGTGTGGGTGTAGATGATGGTCGAGTCAGTCACCGGTGCTCCGCTCCACGTCTGCAACATTGCTCGACATCAAGATATCTCGTGGCGGGCCCCTTCTCGACAGGGCCCTGGAAGCGGGTTTCCCCGGAGCCCTCCGCCGCTCCGTCCGGCACCGCCCACGGAACCTGAGCCCGCGCTTAGTTGGACCTTAAGAGAGCCTTATGGATCACTCCGGAGGCCGCTTCGGCGTCCGATCGGGGGCGCGGGTTGGCTAGCGTTCCGGTGACGAGGCGGGTGCGCGGGTCGGCGACCGGCATGCCGGGGAGGGTACTGCCGTTCACCACCCGGTCCCCCACCGCACCCGCCTCGCCACCGGCGCGACAAGGAGATCCCATGCCCGTACTCCGCACGGCCTCCCGCACGCCGGTGACCTCCGTCCGGCCGGTCCCGCTCGCGCTCGCCGCACTGGCCGCGCTCGCCGGGACCCTCGCCTGCACCACGCCCGCCGCCGCACACACCCCGCAGCCGCGCCCCGCTGCCGCACGGGACGCCTCGGGGCCGCGCGCCGCCGTACGGGATGCCGCTCTCCCGCACGGCGCCGCGCGCGAGGCGGCGCACGGGCGGGATGCCGGGCACGGGACGGACGGCAAGGGGGAGGCGGGGCCGCCGGCCCTCGGCGGTATGGCGCTGCTGGCCACCGGCGCCGCCTTCCTCTTCGCCCGCCAGCACCACAGGGCGGTACGCGGCCGGGTCTGAGCCCGGACCGCCGCGAGGGCTCCGGGGAGCCGCTCGGGGAGCCGTCGAACGGCTCCCGGGTGGCTCCCCGCCCGGTTCACTCCCCCGCCGTCAGCCGCTCCGCGAGCCGGTCGACAAAGGCGCGCTGGGCCGTCACCAGGCGGGTGCGGGCCTCGTCGGGGGTGCACCAGGCGACCCGGTCGATCTCCGGGAAGGTGCGGACGGTGCCGGAGCGCGGCGGCCAGACCATCGTGAAGGTTCCGGGCGTGACCGCACCGGGGTCGAGGTCCGCCTCGACCGCCCAGACGGTCACGGTCTTGCCGCCCGCCTGCCGGACCTCGCCCAGCGGGAGGTGCGGCCCTTCCGGCGGCGGCAGGCCCAGTTCCTCGGTGAACTCCCGCGCGGCCGCCTCCCGGGGCTCCTCCGGCGGGACGTACTCGCCCTTCGGCACCGTCCAGGCGCCCGCCTCGCGCCGCGCCCACAGCGGGCCGCCCATGTGCGCCAGCAGGACTTCGAGGCCACGGGCGCCGGTGCCGCCGCGGCGGAAGAGCAGCAATCCGGCGCTGCGTCTCGCGGCCACGGTGCCAGTGTGCCCGGCCGCCGCGGCGGGCGCCCGGCGGCTCAGGTCCGGGCGGCGGGGCGGTCGGCGCCCGCGGCGGAGGGGCCCGCCGCGCCGCCGCGGAAGGTGCGGCGGTAGGCGAGCGGGGAGACGCCGACCGCCGCCTGGAGGTGCTGGCGCAGGGACGCCGCGGTGGCGAAGCCGACCTCGCCCGCGATCCGGTCGACGGAGAGGTCGCTGGCCTCCAGAAGATGGCGGGCGCGCTCCACCCGCTGCCGGATCAGCCAGCGGCCGGGGCTCATCCCCAGCTCCTGCTGGAAGCGGCGGGCGAAGGTCCGTCCGCTCATCCGTGCCCGGCCCGCCAGATCGGCCAGGGTGAGTGGCAGATGGAGGTGGTCGAGGGCCCAGGCGCGGGCCGCCGCGGTGCTCTCCGCGGCGGGCGAGGGCACCGGGCGCTCGATGTACTGCGCCTGCCCGCCGTCACGCCAGGCGGGGACGACGCAGGCGCGCGCCACCCGGTTGGCGATCTCGCTGCCGTGGTCCCGGCGGACGAGGTGCAGGCAGAGATCGACCCCGGAGGCGGCGCCCGCCGAGGTCAGCACGTCGCCGTCGTCGACGAAGAGCACGTCCGGGTCGACGCGGACGCGCGGGTGGCGGCGGGCGAACTCCGCCGCGTCGAACCAGTGGGTGGTGGCCGGGCGGCCGTCGAGCAGTCCGGCGGCGGCCAGGACGTGGGCGCCGGTGCAGATGGAGACGAGGCGGGCGCCGGGGCGGACCCGGGCCAGCGCGTCCGGCGCCTCGGTGACCGCGGACGGCGGAATGATCACCGTATCGGCGGATTCGAGGGCCTCGGGTCCGTGGTCCGCGGTGATCGTGAAATCGGCGCGGGTGCGGACCGGGCGGCCGTCCGCGCTACAGGTCACGACGGTGTACCGGGCGGGGAGGGAGCCGAAGATCCGGGCGGGGATGCCGAGTTCGAAGGGGTAGACGCCGTCGAGCGCGAGGACGACGACGCGGTGCGGGGCGGCGACCGGGGCGGGCTCGGAAACGGACATGGCACGATCCTAGCGGAGGATGGCAATCCTGCCATTTTCCTGATCCGCCCCGGCGGGCACCGTGGAGCCATGACGAAGACGATGCGAGTGATCAGCCAGGACACCTTCGGCGGCCCCGAGGTGCTGACGGAGACCGAACGGGAGCGGCCGGTGCCGGGCGTCGGCCAGGTGCTGGTGCGGGTGCGCGCCGCCGGGGTGAACCCGACCGACTGGAAGAACCGGCAACGCCGGACCACCGTCTCCCGGCCGCTGCCGCTGGTGCTCGGCTGGGACGTGTCCGGCGTGGTCGAGCAGGTCGGCTGGGGCGTGGCGCTGCACGAGGTGGGCGACGAGGTGTTCGGGATGCTGCCCTACCCGGACGGCGTCGGCGCCTTCGCCGAGTACGTGCTCGCCCCCGCGCGGGCGCTGGTGACCAAGCCGACGGAGATCGACCACGTCCAGGCCGGTGCGCTGCCGCTGGCGGCGCTCACCGCCTGGCAGGCGCTGGTGGACACCGCCGGTCTCCGCGAGGGGCAGCGGGTGCTGATCCATGCGGCGGCGGGCGGTGTCGGGCATCTGGCGGTGCAGCTCGCCAAGGCGCGCGGGGCGTATGTGATCGGCACCGCGAGCGCGCCGAAGCATGCCTTCGTCCGCGGGCTGGGCGCCGACGAGATGATCGACTACCGCACGGAAGACTTCGCCGAGGCGGTGCGGGACGTGGACGTCGTCCTGGACACGATCGCCGGGGAGTACGGTCCGCGGTCGCTGCGCACGCTGCGCCCCGGCGGGGTGTACGTGAGCATCCTGGGCACCGACGACACGGTGCGCGCCGAGGCCGATCGGCTGGGTGTCCGGGCGGCGGGCATGGTCGTCGAGCACGATCAGCAGGGCATGCGGGCGCTCGCCGAGCTGGCGGCGGCCGGGCGGCTGCGCGCGGAGATCGCCGCGACGTTCCCGCTCGCGGACGCCGCCAAGGCCCATGAGCTGGGCGAGACCGGCCGCACCGCGGGGAAGATCGTCCTGACCGTGTGAGGCGCGGGGCCCGGGCGTCCTGCCCGGGCCCGTACGGGTCAGGGTGCGGCGGGTGGCAGCGCCTCGACGACGCCGTTGGTGACGTGCTGGTAGATCACCGAGCTGCGGCAGTCGACGACCTCGCGGCGCTTGAAGACCTGGTCCATCAGGAGGGCGTGCAGCCGGTCGACGTCCGGGACCGCCACATGCACCAGGAAGTCGTCGCCGCCCGCGACCACATAGACGCTCAAGACCTCGGGCAGCCCGGTCAGGAACGCCTTGAACCGCTCGATGACCTCGCGGTTCATCGGCCGGATACGGACCGTCAGCAGCGCCTGGACGGGGCGGCCCAGGGCGCGCAGGTCGACGGTGGCGCGGTAGCCGGTGATCACGCCGCGGGCGCGGAGCGCGCGGACCCGCTCCAGGCAGGTGGAGGGGGCGATGCGCAGGGTGCGGGCGAGGTCGCGGTTGGTCTGCCGCGCATCGCGCTGCAGTTCCCGGACAATCGCCGAATCAATGTCGTCCATGGCACCCCATGATGGGCCCTGTACCGAATTTCCTTCGGTCGGCCCTTCTTTGGATC
Source organism: Streptomyces catenulae (assembly GCF_000718015.1). Taxonomy (GTDB): domain Bacteria; phylum Actinomycetota; class Actinomycetes; order Streptomycetales; family Streptomycetaceae; genus Streptomyces; species Streptomyces catenulae. The sequence goes on from NZ_JODY01000020.1 coordinate 89,655, forward strand.
ATTCAGCCGGATAGCTTCCCCGTCCGTGACCGTACAACAGACATCGCTTTCCGCCGTCCGACCGTCGCCTGTACGGCGGCTGGGCGTCGGTGGCGGCACCGCGCTGTGCGCCGGTGCCGTGCTCGGGCCCGGGGTGCTGACCCTGCCGTCGCTGGCCGCGGCGGCCGCCGGGCCCGCCTCGCTCCTCGCCTGGATCCTGCTGCTCGCCCTGTGCGTACCGGTGGCCGCGTCCTTCGCGGCGCTCGGCGCGCGCCATCCGGACGGCGGCGGGGTCGCCACCTATGTGCACCGCGCGATGGGGCCGCGCGCCGCGGCCACGGTGGGCTGGTGGTTCTACGGCGCGGTACCGATCGGGGTGGTCTCGGCCGCCTGGATCGGCGGCAAGTACGTGGCGGACGCGGCGGGCTGGGGCCAGACGGGCGCCGCCGTCGTCGGCGGGCTGGTCGTCGCCGGGGCGCTGGCCTCCAACGCGGTCGGGCTGCGGATGTCGGGCCGGGTGCAGCTGCTGCTCGGCGCGGGGCTCGCCGCGGTGCTGCTGGGCACGGTGCTGGTGTCGGCGCCGCGGGTGAGCGCCGCGCACTTCACCCCGTTCCTGCCGGGCGGCTGGTCGTCGGTGGGGTCGGCGGCGTCGGTGCTGTTCTTCGCGTTCGCCGGGTGGGAGGCGGCGAGCCATCTGTCCGGGGAGTTCGCCGACCCGGCCCGCGACCTGCCGAAGGTCACCCGTAACACCCTGCTGACCATCACCGTGCTCTACCTGGGCCTCGCGGTCGTCACCCTCGGCGTGCTGGGCCCGGCGGCGGCGGAGACCGACACCCCGCTGACGGTGCTGCTCACGCGGAGCGTGGGCACCGCGGCGCGGCCGGTCGCCGCGGTGGCGGCGCTCTTCCTCACCTTCGGGGCGGTCAACTCGTATCTGGCGGGCGCCTCCCGGCTCGGTGCGGCGCTCGGCCGGGACGGGGCGGCGCCGCGGGCGCTGGCCAAGGGCTGCGGGCCGGGCGAGGTGCCGCGCCGGTCGCTGGCGGTGCTGGGCGGCGCCTGTGTGCTGCTGGGCGTGGCCGCCGGGTTCGGCGGCGCCGATCTGGATCTGCTGATGCGGGCGACCGCCACCTGTCTGGCGGCGGTGACGCTGGCCGGGCTCGGCGCGGCGCTGGTGCTGCTGGAGCGGCGCACCTGGCTGTGGTGGGGCGTCCTCGGCTCCGCCGTTCTCACCCTGGGGGTGCTGGCGTTCTCCGGTGCGCTGCTGCTCCTGCCGCTGGCCCTGGCGGTGGCGTCGTTCCTCTTCCTGACGGTGCGCCGGTCGCGGTCCTGAGCGGGGCGGGGCCCGGGCCCGGCTGTCGCCGTCCGACCCGCCCGGGGCCCGTCGCTCCGTCATTCGGCCCTGTCCGCTCTGCGCGATCGCTGCTCCGACCGGAGGATGTGGGAGCACCGCCGGGGACGGGCACCGGCGCGACACGGCGAGGAGCGGCCCATGGCCACGACCGACGACCCCACCCGGACGACCTTCCTCCAGGAGGTGCGGAGCGCGGTGAGCGCCCGGGCCGCGCTGCTGGTCATCGGCGTACTGGGGCTGATGGTCGCGTTCATCACCTCCTACGCCGGTGCCTTCCACTCGCCGAAGCCGACCGATGTCGCGCTCGGTGTGGTCGCGCCCGAGCAGGCCCGCGGTCAGCTGGTGACCAAACTCGACGGGCTGCCCGGCTCGCCCCTGGATCCGCGTGCGGTGCCGTCCCGGGCGGCGGCGCTCCAGCAGTTGCGGGACCGGAAGATCGATGCGGTGCTGGTCGTCGACCCCCGCTCGACCACCGACCGGTTGCTGGTCGCGAGCGGCGGCGGGGCGGCGCTGTCGCAGGCGACGGAGGCGGTCGTCGGGGCGGCGCTGAAGGCCGAGGGGCGCACCGTGCGGACCGAGGACGTACGGCCCGCGGCGGACGGCGACTCGCGCAGCCTGTCGTCGTTCTACCTGGTCGTCGGGTGGTGTGTGGGCGGGTATCTCTGTGCCGCAATCCTGGCGATCAGTGCGGGCGCGCGCCCGGCCAACACCCATCGTGCGGTGATCCGGCTGGGCGCCCTCGCGGTCTACTCGATCGTCGCCGGGCTGGCCGGGGCGGTGGTGATCGGACCGGTGCTGAACGCGCTGCCCGGCAGCCTGTTCGGGCTGTGGGGGCTGGGCGCGCTGGTCGTCTTCGCGGTGGGGGCGACCACGCTGGCGTTCCAGACGCTGCTGGGGGTCATCGGCATCGGGCTGGCGATCCTGGTGATCGTGGTGTTCGGCAACCCGAGCGCGGGCGGTGCGTATCCGTATCCGCTGCTGCCGCCGTTCTGGCGGGCGATCGGTCCCGCGCTGCCGCCGGGCGCGGGCACCTGGGCATCGCGCTCGATCGCGTACTTCGGCGGCAACGGCATGACCTCGGCGCTGTGGATCCTCGGCGCCTGGGCCGTGGGCGGGGTGCTGCTCAGCGTCGTCCTCGCGGCACTCCGTGACCGGGACCGCCGGAACAACTCGCTGGCGCCGGTGGCCCCGCGTACCTGACCGGACGCGGCGGCCGCACGGCCCCGGAAGCACCGCGTCCGGGCCGCCTCACCTCCCTGTACGCACCGCCTTCGGGCCATTCGGGGAGCGTCGGGCGGCGCCCGCCGCCGGGGGCCGCGGCCGGATCCGCACGGCCGGGGCGGACCGGCTCCGGGCGGGCACCCCGTGCCAGCAGCGAAGGCACCGCTCCGCCGCCGGATCTCCACATCTCCACCACATCCTTCGCGCCACTACCCACGGCTTTCATCCATCGACTCGAAGTGAGCGACGGAGATGCGGACGCCCGGCGGCTGGGCCAGACTCCCGTCCGGTATCTGAACCTACGGGCAAAGGAGTGTTCGCAATGCGGTACATCGTTGGGGTCGTCGCGCTCGGCACGGCTGTGGTCACCGGCTCGCTCGCCACCACCGCGCAGGCCACCACCCCGCCGGTCACCACCGCCGCCCCGGCCGCGGTCGTCGCCCCGGCCGCCGACCACGCCCAGGCCCGGTCCGCCGGGCTCTACGCACCGACCGCCCTCGTGCTGACGGTCGGCCAGGGGGAGGACCGCGCGGACGCCGCGGTGCAGCGCGCCGTGACCCTGAGCTGTGCGCCGACGGCGTCCGGCACCCACCCGCTGCCCGGCACGGCCTGCACCCGGCTGCGCGCGGTCGACGGCGAGTTCGAGCGGGTGACCCGCACCGACGACACCAAGGTGTGCACCCGCGAGTGGAACCCGGTCGTGGTCACGGCGGACGGGGTCTGGCAGGGCAGGCGCATCGCGTACACGCACACCTTCGCCAACTCCTGTGAGCTGCGCTCCGCGGCGAACACCGTCTTCGCCTTCTGACCGGGCCCGGACACGCCCCGGCCCCCGGACGCCGTACACGTCCGGGGGCCGGGGTCACCGTCCCACCGCGCCGGGGATCCGGCGGGCGTACGGTCCGGTGGAGCGTCAGCCGATCTCGGCGCCGAACTTCTGCAGGGCCGCGGGGACCGGCTGGAAGAAGGTCTCACCGCCCTGCGAGCAGTCGCCGCTGCCGCCGGAGGTGAGGCCGAGGGCGGACTCACCGTCGAAGAGGGCGCCGCCGCTGTCGCCGGGCTCGGCGCAGACGTCGGTCTGGATCAGCCCCTCGACCGAGCCCTCCTGGTAGTTGACGGTCGCGTTGAGCGCCTTGACCGTGCCGTCGTGCACCTGGGTGGTGCTGCCACTGCGCTTGACCTTCTCACCGACGGTCGCGTCCGCGGCCTTGGTGATCTTCTGCGGGCTGCCGCTGTAGAGGTCCACCTCGCTGGGGTGCTCGGTGTCGCCCGTGTACTTGACGATCGCGAAGTCGTTGCCCGGGAAGGTCGAGTCCTCGGTGGTGGCGATCTCCTGGCCGCCCTGCTGGTCGGACCAGCTCTTGACCGCGTTGCCGCAGTGACCGGCGGTCAGGAAGTACGGCTGGCCGCCCTTGACGACGTTGAAGCCGAGCGAGCAGCGGGCGCTGCTGCCCCAGATCGCGTCGCCACCGGCGATCAGCGGCTTCAGCTCGCCCTGCGTCCGACGGAACGTCACCTTGTCGCCGAGGCCCTTGGTGACCTTGGTGATCTTGGCGAGGGCGTCACCCTTGACCGTGCGGTCGGCGGACACGACGACCTTGTTGGTCCGCGGGTCCACGCCCCAGGAGGTACCGGGGATGGTGGCGTCGGCCTTCAGCGTCCGACGGGCCGAGTCCAGCTGGGCCATCGAGTACTTGACCATTCTGGCCTCGGCACCCTTGGCCCGTACGGTCTTGGCCGCCGCGTCGTTCACGACGTTGACCACGAGCTTCTTGGCCTGGGCGTCGTAGTACGAACCGGCGGTGCCCGCCGAGTTGACCTGCGAGGCGAGGGTGGTCGCCGCGGCCGGGGAGAGCTTCGTCGGCTGCGGGACGGATGCTGCGTTGGCGCTGTTCAGAGTGAGCGTGGCGGTGGCGGCGAGAGCCAGGGCTCCCGCGCCGGCCAGGACCGCGCGGCGCTGGGGTATGCGACGGTGCTTCAACTCGGTACCTCCCGTGGGGGGAAGGGCCCGCGAGGGGGGACACGGACCCGAGAGTGTGGGGGAACAGGTCACGGACGGACGGCTCCCCGCAACACACCCGGGAAGTCGCGTCCATGCCAACGTGCGCCGCCGAGTATTCCCACCTGTCTCACCCGTGCACAAGACCGAGTTCCGGTCTCGCCGCCGGGAGTTCACCGCTTCCCCATCCGTCGGTCACACCGATATCCGCGCACGTCCGTCCCGAGTACGGACACTGCCGCCCGCCCCACGCCCCCGGCGCGTCCCCGGCCGGAGCGCGCCGCCCCCTGGCCGAAAATCTTCGCCCCGCACCCTCCCGACACCGCCGGAGCCGCCCGCGCACCGACACCCGCGCGGGCCCCGCGGCGGATGTGCCGCGGGGCCCGCGTGAGGGGGTGTCATCCGTGGGGGCGGTGAACGGTCCGGCCCGCGACGGCGGTCCGGTGGGCCGGTTCGGTGTTACCGGCGGGACGGTCCGGTATTCCCGGTGGGCCGGTCCCGTGGTCCGGCGGGGCCGGTCGGATCCGCCGCCGGGCGCGCCGGGGAGGGGGCGTATTCCGCCGCTCCGGCCACCGTGGCCGGAGTGTTCCGGTCGGACCGCTCAGGCTCCGGCGCCCCGGCTGCCGCCGTCGGCCTCGTCGTCGTGGAGCCGTCCGATGTCCTCGATGACACCGTCCACGTCCTCGATGCCGCCCACGTCCTCGACGGGGGCGACGGGCTCCGGCTCCCCCGCCGCGTCCAGGTAGTGACCGGGCCGGTGCGCCGGGTCCGGGCCGAGGTCCGGCGGGGAGCCGTCGGCGCTCGCGCCGGACGGGTGCGGCTGGCCGGACGTACCGGTCTCGGCCTCCGCGCGGGCCGTTTCGGCCTGGGCCTGGAGGCCGGAGCGCTCCAGGAAGCGCAGCAGCTCCACGGGGAAGGGCAGCACCAGCGTGGAGTTCTTCTCGGCGGCGACGGCCACCACGGTCTGCAGCAGCCGCAGTTGGAGGGCGGCGGGCTGGTCGGACATCGCCTGGGCGGCCTCGGCCAGCTTCTTCGACGCCTGGAGTTCCGCGTCGGCGTTGATGACGCGGGCGCGGCGGTCACGGGTGGCCTCCGCCTGGCGGGCCATCGACCGTTTCATGGTCTCCGGCAGCGACACGTCCTTGATCTCCACCCGGTCGATCTGGACGCCCCAGCCCAGCGCGGGGCTGTCGATCATCACGGCGAGGCCCTGGTTGAGCTTCTCGCGGTTGGAGAGCAGATCGTCGAGATCGCTCTTGCCGATGATCGAGCGGAGCGAGGTCTGGGCGACCTGGGAGACCGCGAAGCGGTAGTCCTCGACGGCGATGACGGCGTCGGCGGCGTCCACGACCTTGAAGTAGACGACGGCGTCGACGCGGACCGTGACGTTGTCGCGGGTGATGCCCTCCTGCGCGGGCACCGGCATCGTCACGATCTGCATGTTGACCTTACGCATCCGGTCCACACCCGGGACGATCATGGTGAAGCCGGGGCCGCGGACCGCGGACTTCAGCCGACCCAGCCGCAGGACCACGCCGCGTTCGTACTGCTTGACCACGCGCGCCGCCGCGAGGAGATAGACGACGCCCGCCGAGGCGAGGGCGACCCCGCCGGTCACCAGCTCTTCCAGCATCACGGCCCCCTGACTGGCCTCTGCCGCTCCGACCGGTTTGCGTTCTTTACCATGGTATGCCCGGATCGGTGGGCAGGGCCCGGCACCAGGGGCCGGGGAACACGGGAGGCCGGGCCCCCGCCCGCCGGCAGGCGGGGGCCCGGCCCGGACCGGACCGTCGTCCGGCCGTACGCCGATATCAGCGGATCAGGAAGATCGGGGGCGGGGAGCAAGGCCGCCCCGAGGGGATCAGTAGACGCTCACGCCGTAGGCGCTGAGCGCCTCGGTGACGGGCTGGAAGAACGTCGTACCGCCCGAGGTGCAGTCGCCGCTGCCGCCGGAGGTCAGGCCGAGGGCCGTGGTCCCGGAGTAGAGCGGGCCACCGCTGTCGCCGGGCTCGGCGCAGACGGTGGTCTGGATGAGACCGGAGACGATCTCGCCGTTGCCGTAGTTCACCGTCGCGTTCAGGCCGGTGACCTTGCCGCTGTGGACGCCGGTGGTGGAGCCGCGGCGGGTGACGGTCTGGCCGACCGTCGGGGTACCGGCGCTGGTGATGTCCTGGCTGCCGACGGTGCCCTCGTGACTGACCGACCCGGTGTACTTCACGATGCCGTAGTCGTTGCCGGGGAAGCTGGACCCGGCGGTCGGCCCGATGCTGGTGGAGCCCGAGGAGTTGCTGTACCAGGGCGGGTTGCCGTCGGTGCAGTGACCGGCCGTCAGGAAGTAGTACGTGCTGCCGCTGCGGACGTTGAAGCCGAGCGAGCAGCGCCAGCTCGGCGCGTAGATGGCGTCGCCGCCGGAGATCAGCTTGCGCAGGGTGCCGGGCGTCCGCTCGACGCGTACCGCACCGGCGTTGCTGCCCGCCGCGCGCTCGACCTTGGCGAGGTCGGCGCGGGAGACGGTGCTGTCGGCGGTGACGACCACCTCGTTGGTGGCCGGGTCGACCGCCCAGGCAGTGCCCGCGACATCGGCGGAGCGGACGGCGGAACTGGCCGCGGAGAGCTGGGCGGCGCTGTACTTCGGGGCGGCCGCGGAGTTCTGTGCGGTGGCGGTCGGGACCGCGATGGCCCCCACGGCCAGCAGTCCGGTGGCCACGGCGAGCAGTCGGGTGCGTCTCGCGACGCCGCTGCGGGGAATGGTGCGCTCGTTCCTCACGTGATTCCTCCGAGGGGATCGGTGGGCCGCCCGTGGCGGCCCGTGAGGCGCAGTCGAGGGGCGCGCCGCGGATTCCGCACACGGAGATCCGCATCTTCCGCACGATCGTTTTTGCGTGCCCCTGACAAGCGCTGACCGGAGTCTCGGACGGATCCAGCCGTCGCGCAAGGGGGCCGCGCGGCGGCAGTGGGTGACGGACCGGGGTCAACCGCCTCCGGGCAGCGCGGAGTTCGCCGCCCCAGCAGACCCTCTCGGGTGCGCCGGGACGGCGGTTGACCCCCTCGGTCGGGGGTGGGACGGATCAGGTGCCGGAACGGTTCCGCTCCCCCGCCCGCAGGGCGAACGGGAGGGTGTTGCCGGGCGGCGGGAACGGACAGATGAAGTGGTCGACGAGGGCGCACGGCGGCAGCAGCGTCCGGTTGAGGTCGACGGTGACGGTGCCGTCCGCGGCGGGCGCCGGGGTCCGCAGGAAGCGGAAGCGGTAGCTCTCGGTGCCGCTGGTGGCGTCCGCGAGGACCGCCCAGAGCGAACCGTCGTCCTCGACCGCGACCTGGAGCGTCCGCTCGGCGCCCGCCACGGTGAACGCCAGCTCCCCGGCGAGCCCCAGCTCCCGGTGGACGCCGTCGGCGTTGGGCACCCGCACCGCGCGGCTCGCGCCGTACGGGCGGAAGCGGCCCGGCACCGTCCAGCGCGGGTCGTGGTCGTAGGCGTCGATACCGGTGAAGTCGCGGCGGGCGGGGGCGGCGGGGTCGAAGTCGCGGACCACCCAGAGGCCCTCGCGGCGCAGCACCGGCAGCCGTCGCGCGCCGTGGGCGATCCGGGCGGTCTCCGGTCCGGCGTCCGGCGCGAGGCGGATCTCCCCGTCGAGCGGGGCGCCGTCGGCGGTGAGGCCGTCGGCCGCGGTGGCGTGCAGCACGACCGCGTCGCCGTCCTCCGTCCAGCGGCCCACCAGCCCCGGGATCCGGCCGTCGGCGTGGTCGGCGAGCCAGAAGGTGCCGGTCAGGGCCAGTGGCCCGTAGGGGCGGGAGAGGTCGGCGGTGCGGCGCTCACGCCAGGCCCGCCACGCCGCGCGGGCGTCCGTACCGGTGCTCATGACGCCTCACCCTGCCATACCGGAGTCACTGCTTCCGGAAGACCGAGGTGGGAACGGAGGGTGCTGCCGGTGTACTCGGTGCGGAAGACGCCGCGCTCCTGGAGCAGCGGGACGACCCGGTCGACGAACGGGTCGAGCCCGTCGGGCGTCAGATGCGGGACGAGGATGAAACCGTCGGCCGCCCGGGCGCGGACGAACGCGGCCATCTCGGCGGCGACCGCCTGCGGGGTGCCGACGAACGACTGCCGACCGGTGGTCTCGATCACCGTCTCGCGCAGCGACAACCCCTTGGCCCGCGACACCTCCCGCCACCCGGCGACCACCGCCGCCGGGTCGGCGATCCTGACCCGGCCCTGCGCCAGCTCCGCGTGCGGGTCCGGGTCGATGTCCGGCAGCGGGCCGTCCGGGTCGTAGGAGGAGAGGTCGACGCCCCAGATCTGTTCGGCGGCGAGCAGGGCGTTCTGCGGGGAGATCTGGCGGCGGCGGATCTCGGCGGCGTGTTCCTGGGCCTCGGCGGCGGTGTCGCCGAGGACGAAGGTCACCCCCGGCATGATCTTGAGGTCGTCGGGCCGCCGCCCGTGGGCCGCGAGCCGTCCCTTGACGTCGGCGTAGAACGCCTGGCCCGCCGCGAGTCCGCTGTGCCGGGTGAAGATCACATCGGCGGTGGCGGCGGCGAAGTCCCGGCCCTCGGGCGAGTCCCCCGCCTGGATGATCACCGGGTGGCCCTGCGGGGAGCGCGGCAGGGTGAACGGCCCGGCGAGGTCGAAGTGGGGGCCGCGGTGGCGGACCGGATCGGGCGCCGGGCCGTCCCAGGAGTCCCACAACCGCCGGGCCGCGGCGACGAATTCGGCGGCGCGGGTGTAGCGGTCGGCGCGGTCGAGGTAGCCGCCGCGGCGGAAGTTCTCGCCGGTGAAGGCGTCGGAGGTGGTGACGACGTTCCAGGCGGCCCGGCCGTCGCTGAGGTGGTCGAGCGAGGAGAGGCGGCGGGCCAGTTCGTACGGTTCGTTGAAGGTCGCGTTGACGGTGGCGGCCAGGCCCAGCCGGTCGGTGACGGCGGCGAGCGCGGTCAGCACGGTCAGCGACTCCGGGCGCCCGACGACGTCGAGATCGTGGATGCGGCCCTTGTGCTCGCGCAGCCGCAGCCCTTCGGCGAGGAAGAAGAAGTCGAAGAGTCCGCGTTCGGCGGTCCGGGCGAGGTGGACGAAGGAGTCGAACCGGATCTGGCTGCCGAGCGAGGGACGGCGGCCCGCGCCCCGGCCGGTGGCGGGCGGGGCACCGTCCCAGACGGTGGTGTTGTTGACGCCCGGGAAGTGCGCGGCCAGATGGAGCTGCCGGGGCGTGGACGGGTCGGACGGGTGCGGGGCGGCGGTCATCGCTGGACCTCTCGGGCGCGGGCGTGGCGGTTGGCGGGGCGGGGCAGGCCCAGGTGCTCGCGGAGCGTGGCGCCCGGGTAGAAGCGGCGGAGCAGGCAGCGGTGCTGGAGGACCGGGACGGTGCCGTCGACCAGCAGCCCCAGGTCACGGGCGGGGTCGGCGGGCCGCAGATGGAAGCCGTCGGCCGCGCCGTCCGTGTACCAGTCGCCGATCAGCTCGGCGAGGGCGACGGCGTCCCCGGAGGCGTACAGCTCGATCGCCACCGAGGCGAGGACCAGCAACCGGTCCGGGTCGCGGCCCAGTGCGCGGGCGCGGGCGCGCAGGTCGTCGCGGGCGGCGGAGGCGGTGGCCGGGTCCTGGGCGCGGACGAGTGCGACATCGGCGTGTGCGGCGGCCACCTGCCGTACGGTCGCGCCGCCGGGCCCGGTGCCGGTGGCGTCGAGGACGACGGGCGGGCGGCCCTGCGGGGGCCGGGGCACGGTGGAGGGGCCGCGGACCGCGAAGAACTCCCCGGAGTAGTCGGCGTAGTGGAGCTTGTCGCGGTCGATGAAGCGGCCGCTCGCCCGGTCGCGGATCTCGGCGTCGTCCTCCCAGCTGTCCCAGAGCCGGGCGGCGACCTCCGCGACCTCGCCCGCCTCCCGCCACGCCGCCTCGGGCGCGGGCGCCGGGCGGCGGCCGAAGAGCGCCGCCTCGGCGGCGGTGAGCGAGACGTCCGGCTGCCAGCCCGCCCGGCCGCCGCTGACCCAGTCGAGGGTGGCGATCGAGGTGGCGACGTGGAAGGGCTCGGTGTGGGTGGTGGTGACGGTGGGGACCAGGCCGATACGGGTGGTGGCCGGGGCGACCCGGGACAGCACGGCGAGGGCGTCGGGCCCCGGGCGGCCGAAGGTGTCGCCGAGGGTGACGAAGTCGAGGGTGCCGCGCTCGGCGAGGCGGACCAGCCGGAGGTGGCCGGCGGCGTCGAAGCGCCGCGGGGCGGCCGGGGGCCCGTCGAGGGCGACGGCCAGCGGGATCGGGCGCGGTGCGGGTGAGGCCATGGGGGGTGCCTTCCGGGAGGGGGTGGTCAGGGCGTCCGGGGCAGGCCGGGCGGGTTGATCTGCGAGGTGGTGAGGGCTTCGGCGCCCAGTCCCCAGCGGTCGAGGACCGTGCGGTAGCTGCCGTCGGCGATGACGGCGCGCAGCGCGGCGGCGTACGCGCCGACCAGTCCGCCGCCCTTCTTCGTGGTGGCGGCGATCTTCCCCTGGACGGCGTCGCCGCCCCCGGAGAACCGCCCGACGCTCTCCGTCTGCCCCGCCGTGTTCACGTGGTACGCGACGGACGGGTTGGGGCCGAAGTAGCCGTCGATCCGGCCCGATTGGAGGGCCAGATAGGTGTCGGAGGTCTTCGGGTAGTAGCGGATGTCGACGGGTTTCCGGCCCGCCCGCACGTTCTGCTCGCTCCACTCCAGGAGGATCTTCTCCTGGTTGGTGGCGGTGCCGACGGCGAGGGTCCGCCCGGCGACGTCCGCGGGGCCACGGACCCGCCAGCGGGTGCCCTTGCGCGCCTCCACCGCCAGTTCGTCGCGGCGGTAGGTGGCGAAGTCGTACTTCTCCTTGCGCTCCTCGGTCACCGTGACGTTGGAGAAGACGGCGTCGAGCTTGCCGCTGTCCAGACCGACGAAGAGGTTCTCCCAGGAGAGCGGTTCCAGGCGCAGCCGCAGCCCGAGGGCGTCGGCGACCAGGGTGGCGAGGTCGGTCTCCACACCGATGAGGGTGCGGTCGTCGGTGGCGTAGAAGGTCAGCGGCGGGGAGCTCTCGGCGGCGACGCCGACCCGCAGTTCGCCGGTGGCGCGGACGCGCGCCGGGACCAGCGCCGCCGCGCGGGCGTTCTTCGCGGCGCGGACGCGGTGCTGGTCCGGCCCGATGTCGATCTTCGGGCCGCCCGCCGCGCCGACGGGTACGGCGGGCTCCACGGCGGCGCCGGAGCCGCAGGCGGCCAGCGCCGGTCCGGCGGCGAGGGCGAGGGCGGCGGTCAGGGCGCGGCGGCGGTTCACGGCGGGGCTCCTCGGGGCGGTCGCGCGGGGTCCGGGCATGTCAGAGGACCTTGGCGAGGAAGGCGCGGGTGCGGGCCTCGCGGGGTGCGTCGAGCAGCTGGCCGGGCGGGCCCTGTTCGACGATCCGGCCGTCCGCCATGAAGACGACGGTGTCGGCGACCTCCCGCGCGAAGCCGATCTCATGGGTGACGACGATCATCGTGGTGCCCCGGCGGGCCAGGTCCTTGATGACGTCGAGGACCTCCCCCACCAGCTCCGGGTCGAGCGCGGAGGTCGGCTCGTCGAAGAGGAGGAGTTTCGGCTCCAGGGCGAGGGCGCGGGCGATAGCGACGCGCTGTTGCTGGCCGCCGGAGAGCTGACGCGGGTAGGCGTCCGCCTTGTCGGCGAGCCCGACGCGGTCGAGCAGTGCGAGCGCGGTGGCGGTGGCCGCCTTGCGGGAGCGGCCCAGCGCCGACACGGGCGCCTCGGTGAGGTTCTCCACCACCGTCAGATGCGGGAAGAGGTGGAAGTCCTGGAAGACGAAGCCGATCCGGGTGCGCTGCCGCAGGATCTCCCGTTCGCGCAGCTCGTACAGCCTGTCGCCGGAGCGGCGGTAGCCGATGAGCGTGCCGTCGACGGCGACCGTGCCGCTGTCGACCTTCTCCAGGTGGTTGAGGGTGCGCAGCAGCGTGGACTTGCCGGAGCCGGACGGGCCGATGACGACGGTGACCTCACCGGCGGCGACCCGCAGATCCACCCCCTTGAGGACGTCGAGCGGGCCGAAGCTCTTGTGGACGGCGCGGACCTCGACCATCGCGGGCTGTGGACTCATCGGGTGGCTCCCTTGGCGAAGTGACGTTCGACGTGGTGCTGGAGGACGGAGAGCGCGCCGGTCAGCAGCAGGTACCAGACGGTGGCGACCATCAGCAGCGGGACGACGCGGCCGGTGCGGCCGTAGATGACCTGGACCTGGTAGAAGAGTTCGCCGATCGCCATGACGGAGACGATCGAGGTGCCCTTGAAGAGCGAGATGACCTCGTTGGCGGCGTTCGGCGCGATGGCGCGCATGGCCTGCGGCAGCACGATGCGGCGCAGTTGGCGCAGGCGCGGGATGCCGAGGGCGGCGGCCGCCTCCCGCTGCCCGGCGTCGACGGCGAGGACACCGCCGCGGACGATCTCGGCGGCGTACGCGGCCTGGTGCAGGGCGAGGCCGAGGACCGCCGCGCCCATGGCGCCGACCAGGTCCGTCGTGGGGAAGGAGAAGAAGCCGGGGCCGAAGGGGACGCCGAGGTCGATACGGCGGTAGAGGTAGGCGAGGTTGAACCAGAACAGCAGCTGGACGATGAGCGGGACGGAGCGGAAGACCCAGACGTAGCCGTGGGCGACGGCGCGCAGGAAGGGGCTGGCGGACAGCCGCAGGAAGGCCAGCACGATGCCGAGGGCGAAGCCGAGCGCGGTGCCGTAGGCGGTGAGCCGGAGGGTGGTGCCGACGGCGTGCAGTACCGCGGGCGCGGTGACGTACTGCGCGAACACCGCCCATTCCCAGGCCGGGTTGGTGGCCAGACCGTGGACGAACTGGGCGAGGAGTACGGCGGTCACCGCGACGGCGGCCCAGCGCCAGGGGTGGCGCACGGGCACCACCCGTAGCGTCTCCGGGCCGTCCGCGCCGGGCGGTGCCGAGGTGGCGGCGGGGGGTTCAGCGGTCAGCGGCACGGCGGTCCTCGCGGGTGGCGGTACGGGCGGTGCGGGGCCGCGCGGCGGGCGGCGCCGCGCGCTCCGTCAGGAAGGTGAGCAGCGCCCGCGCGCTCGCGTCGTTCTGCCGGAAGGCGGGCGCGTTGGTACGGGGCCGGGTGAAGGCGCCGCCGGAGCGGGCGTCGGTGTGCGGGCCGAGGGCGAAGCGGCGGGGATGCGGGCGGCCCGCGCGGTCCAGGACGCGGCCGTCGGCGGGGTCCACGGCGAGCAGTCCGGTGGGCGTGGCGGCGGCGCCGTCGGCGTGCAGGGCGCGCAGCAGCGCGTCGGCGGAGCGGACCACGGTCGGCTCCGGCAGCCGCGCCTCGACCAGCGCGCGGGCGTCGGTCGCGGCGCCGGGCACGGTCGCCGACCGGGCGGTGAACCGTCCGGTGGCCGGGTCGGCGGTGACGGTGGTACCGGCGCCGAGGAAGCGGACCAGTCCGGCGCGGGAGAGGGCGAGCAGCTGCCGCAGCCGGGGGCCGGGCGGCCCGGAGGCGAGGTAGCTGAAGAACCCGTGCCACCAGGGGCCGCGGTCGCCGATCCGCACCAACTGCCCGTAGACGGAGAGCAGCGCCAGGAAGACGGCCTGGTCGGGGCTGTACGCCGGGTCGTGGCGGCGGGTCAGATCGGCCTCGATGTGGGCGCGCAGGGTGTCCTGGAGGGTGTCGGTGTCCGGGAGGCGCAGCCCGGCCAGCGGGTGGTCGAGGGCGGTGAGGTCGAGGCGGTCGGCCGGATCGGGCACCGCCTCCTCGGCCAGTGCGCGGCGGGCGGCGGCGTCCCCGGCGGCGTACCGGCGCTCGAAGGCGGACCAGGGCAGCCGGGTGCGTTCGGGGTGGGCGGTGAAGAGGCGGTGGTAGTGGGCGAAGCCCAGCTCCGCCTCGATCAGCGGGCGGATGTCGGCGTCGAAGGAGAAGCCGCCGGGCCGGGCGAGCACCGCGTCGACCTCGGCGGGGCCGAGGAAGCGCGGCAGCGGCGGGCGGGGCGCGTCCGGTTCGTAGCCGATCTTGGAGCGGTAGGGGACGCCGCGGCGCGAGCCGACGTGCAGCACCGGTTCGCGGCCCGACGGGTGGTACGTCAGCCGCCCGTCGGACCCCTCGGTGTACCGGCCGCCGCGGCCCTCGGTGACCAGCACCATCAGATCGACGAAGGCGAGGCCGAACCCGCGGACCAGTACCGGCTCGCCGGGCCGCAGCCCGTCGAGAGCGGCGTCGGCGGTGAAGCCCGGCGGCAGGTACGTCAGCCCGTGCCGCGCCGCGAAGTCCGTCAACTCCCGCTGCTCCGCGTCCGGTTCGGCGTCCAGGTGCCCGAGGGCGAGCACCACGGCGTCGGCGGTGAGCGGCGCCGGGCAGCCCTCCAGCCACACCTGCTGGCGGCCGTCGGCGGGCCCGGCGAGGCGGACCGCGCGGCGGCGGTGCTCATGGACGGCGACATGCGGCGGCAGCGCGGCCACCGCACGCTCGTACGCCCAGGTCAGATAGGCGCTCTGGAGGCGGCGGCCGGGGAAGTCGCGCGGGCCGAGGGCGGCGACGGCGGCGGCGACGTCCGGGGTGACGCGGATGCCGCCGGAGCGGACCGCGGCGCACCACCGGGCGAGCGACGGCCCCGGGCGCACCGGACCGGCCATCTCCACGGTGTCGTCGGTGAAGAGGGTGGAGTCGTCGGGCAGCGAGTTCATCCAGAGCAGCGGCGACTGGTCCCGGCGCCAGATCCGGCCGCCGCCCGGCGGGTACGGGTCGACGAGGTGCAGGTCGAGCGGGGCGTCGCCGTACAGCTCGGGGGCGTTGGCGGCGATCCGTTCGACGATGCCGGTGGCGCGGGGTCCGGCGCCGACGATCACCACGGCGGGGCGCCCGGTCCGGCGCCGCGCGGCGCTCACCGGGCACCGGCCGTTCCGCGGGCGTAGCGCCGCTCGACGTAGTGCTGGCCGACGGAGAGCAGCGAGGTGATGATCACGTACCAGACGGTGGCGACCATCAGCATCGGGATGACCTGGTAGGTGCGGTGGTAGATCAACTGCACCGAGTAGAGCAGGTCGTTGACGGCGATCATGGAGACGACGGAGGTGCCCTTGAGGGTGCCGATCAGCATGTTCCCGGCGGGCGGCACGATCGACCGCATGGCCTGCGGCAGCACGATCCGGCGCAGTCGGCGCCACCGGCCGAGCCCCAGCGACTGGGCCGCCTCCGTCTGCCCCCGGTCCACGGAGAGGATCCCGGCCCGCACCACCTCGGCGGCGTAGGCGGCCTCGTGGAGCGTCAGACCGAGGACGGCGATGACGGGCGGCGCCAGCAGATGGACCGTCCGGACGCCGAGGAGCGTCGGGTAGAGCGCGCCGATGTTGAACCAGAACAGCAGCTGGACCAGGATCGGCACCGACCGGAAGAGCCAGATGTAGCCCGCGCTGACGCCGCGCAGCACGGGGTTGGCGGCGAGCCGCATGGTGGCGAGCAGGGTACCCAGCGCGAAGCCGAGGACCAGCACGGCGGCGGTCAGCCCGAGCGTGAGCAGCAGCCCGTTCAGGACCGGGGTGGTGAGGAAGTAGGCGGCGACGAGGTCCCACCGGAAGGCGTCGTTCCCGGCGACGGAGCGGAGGACGAGCCCCAGCAGGACGAGGACGACGGCGGCGGCCGCCCACTGGCCGAGCGGGCGGCGGGCGACGACACGGGGCGGCGCCGCACCCGTGGGAGGCCCGTCGGCGGGCGGTGGGGCGGACGAGGGGACGGCGGGGGTGCGGAGGGTGCCGGAGGGCATGCGAAGGCTCCGTGGATGCGGTGATCGAACACGGGAGATGCGCCTTCACAGGCAGAACGGTCGCGCCCCTCAGCACGGCCGTGGAGCGAGGCTATGGGGTCAACACGGCGTGCTGTCAAGGCTGTCCACACTGTGAGCGGTGCGGCAGGACGCGGTTGACGCGCCACCGGATGCCTGTTCCACTGGGCCGCATGAACGCATGGCAGCGGCTGGTCACCCGCGACCACATCGACTTCGGTCGTGTGTGGTCGGCGTCCTGTTGAGCTGACGCCCTGCCCTGAGGCCCGCCGCCTTCGCCGGACGGGCCGATCCGCGGTTCCGCCTTCTTGCCACCGCGCCTTCACACCGTGCCGCCCGGCGGCACACCTCCCCCTCGCGTCTCCCGGATCCCGGGCGCCCGCCGCCCCGGCTCCGCCGCTCCACCCGTCGCCCGTGCCCGCCCGTGCGCGCCGCCTTCCGGCGTGCCCGGGCCCGCCCGGTGCACCCGCTCCGACCTCCCGTTCCTTCGGCACGCGCGAAGAAGGGCCGATATGCGCTTCGGCGTCATGACACTCATCGACCACGTCCCGGACGCCCGCTCCGGACACCTCGTCTCCCCCACCGAACGGTTCCGCGAAGTCGTCGACCTCGCGGTACTGGCCGAAGAGTTGGGCTTCGATGCCTTCGGGGTGGGCGAACGGCACGGCCCGCCGTTCCTCTCCAGCTCCCCGCCCGCGGTGCTCGGCGCGATCGCCGCCCGCACCCACCGCATCCGGCTCTTCACCACCGTCACCGTGCTCTCCACCCTCGACCCGGTCCGCGTCGCCGAGGACTACGCCACCGTCGACCAGCTCTCCGGCGGCCGTCTGGAACTCACCATCGGCAAGGGCAACGCCCCCGAACCCTGGGCGCTCTTCGGCCGCGACAGCCGGGCGCAGTACGCCCTCCAGGAGGAGAACTACGAACTGCTGCGGCGGCTGTGGCGCGAGGAGAAGGTCACCTGGTCCGGCTCCTACCGCCCGCCGCTGACCGGGGCGACCACCCTGCCGCGCCCATACCGGCAGCCGCCCACCGTCTGGCACGGCAGCGCCACCAGCACCCGCTCCGTGGAGCTGGCCGCCCTCTGGGGCGACCCCCTCTTCGCCGCCAACGCCATCCAACCGGTGGCCGATTACGCCGCCCTCGTCGACCGCTACCGCACCCGCTGGGCGGCGTACGGCCACGATCCGGCCGCCGCCCTCGTCGGCTCCGGCGGCACCCTCTTCGCCGCGCCCGACGACCGCACCGCCCGCCGGCGGTTCGCGCCGTACTACGAGTCGGCCGTCGCCGCCCGGAACGTGCCCGGCAACAACACGCCGTTCCGTACCGTCGACGAAGCCGCCGATCTGGGACCGGCGTTCATCGGCTCCCCCGCCCGGATCGCCGACAAGATCGCCGCCCAGCACCGGGCGTACGGCCACGCCCTCCAGTTCTTCTCCGTCGACACCGCCGGACTGCCCTACGCCCACCGCGCCGAGGTGCTGCACCTGACCGCCGCCGAGGTGCTGCCGCAGCTCCGCCACGCCCTGCCCGACCCGCTGACCTGGCCGGACCCGACGGCGCCGGACGCGGACGCGGCGCCCGCCGCGGAGCCGGTCCGGTGACCGCCGTCCGCCGCGCCGACGGCCCCACCGTGCTGCACACCACCGTCACCGACCCGCTCGCCCGCCCGCTCCTCGACGAACTCACCCACGAGTACACCGCGCGCTACGGCGCACCCGTCGACCTCGACCGGGAGTACCCGCCGTCCGCGTTCGCCCCGCCGCACGGCGCGTTCCTGCTGCTCCTGGAGGGCGGCGAACCGGTCGCCGGGGGCGCCTACCGCCGCCGCGACGCCCGCACCGCCGAGCTGAAACGCATCTGGACGCACTCCGCCCACCGCCGCCGCGGACTGGCCCGCCGGGTGCTCCGGGCGCTGGAGCGGGAGGCCACCGCCCACGGCTACACCCGTCTCTACCTGACGACCGGACCCCGGCAGCCGGAGGCCCGGGGCCTGTACCTCGCGGCGGGCTACCGCCCGCTCTTCGACCTGACCGCACCGCCGGAGTCGATCGGCCCGCTGCCGTTCGAGAAACCCCTGGAGACCCGCCGCCCATGACCCGCCCCCGCTCCCCGAGACGGACCGCCCGCACCGCCGCGGTGCGCACCGCCGCCCTCCTCGCCGCCGCCGCGCTGCCCCTCGCCGGGTGCGCGGAACCGGCGGCCACCGGTGCGGACGCGCCGGGCGGCGGCGCCACCGCCGTCCCCACCGCCGATGTCGTCTCCGGTATCGCCGAGGACCCGGCCGCCGCCGCGCTGCTGCCCGCCGACGTCCGCGCCCGCGGCACGCTCGCCCTCGCCGCCAGCATCAGCTCGCTGCCCGGCGCGGTCTATCTGCCGGACGGCAGGACCGTCGCCGGTGAGGACATCGACCTCGCGGACGCCGTCGGCAAGGCCCTGGGCCTGCGGCTGAAACGGGAACCGGCGAGCTTCGAGGCGATCCTCCCCGCCCTCGGCAGCGGCCGGTACGACGTCGGCACCGGCAACTTCGGCGTCACCGACGCCCGCCGCAAAACCCTCGACTTCGTCACCTACGTCAACGACGGCCAGGGCTTCGCCGTCCGCGAGGACAGCACGCTGAAGAAGGTCACCACGCTGACGCAGCTGTGCGGACTGACCGTCGCCACCGGCGCCGGAACCACCTTCGAGGCGACGCTGGAGCAGGAACGCCCCCGCTGCGCCGCCGCCGGGAAGAAGCCGTACGACGTCAAGACGTACGCCGAGATCTCCGCGCTCTACGCCTCGCTCCAGCAGGGCCGCACCGATGTGGTGATGAGCACCGTCAACGGGCTGCGCTACGCCGTCGACCGCCAGCCCGGGCTGCGCTTCCTCAACGCCTACAAACGGCTGGACGTCGGCTTCGCCCTCAAGAAGCACAGCCCGCTGGCCCCCGCCTTCCGGGCCGCCGTCAACCATCTGATCGAGAACGGGAGTTACCACAAGATCCTCAAGAAGTGGGGCACCGCCGACTCGGCGCTCACCACCTCGCGGATCAGCCCCCCGGAGATCCGCTGACACGGCTGCGGGGCACGGGCCGCCCTCCCGGACCGCCCGCGCCCCGCACCGGGTGCGCCGCCGCCTACCGCGCCGCCGCACCCGCCTTCGCCGGTCCGCCGGTGACGTGCTGGTGCACGACCCGGTCCATCAGCGCGGCCAGCACATCGCGGACCGAGGACCGGTCACGGGCGTCGCAGGTGAGGACCGGCACCTCCGGCCCGATGCCCAGCGCCTCGCGGACCTCGTCCAGCGCGAAGAGCTGCGCCCCGTCGAAGCGGTTGACCGCCAGGACGAACGGTGTGCCGCGCTCCTCGAAGTAGTCGAGCGCGGGGAAGGAGTCCTCGATCCGCCGGGTGTCCACCAGCACGATCGAGCCCAGCGCGCCCTCCACCAGGTCGTCCCAGAGGAACGAGAACCGGTCCTGGCCCGGCGTGCCGAAGAGATAGAGCACGATCGACGGGTCGAGGGTGATCCGGCCGAAGTCCAGCGCCACGGTCGTGGTGGTCTTGTTCTCCACTCCGACCAGCGAGTCCACCCCGACCGAGACCTGGGTGATCGCGGCTTCGGTGTCCAGCGGTTCGATCTCCGAGACCGCGCCGATGAACGTCGTCTTGCCCACCCCCAGCCCCCCGCTGATCACGATCTTCACGGCGAGCGGTGCGGCTTTGTCAGAGCGCCCGGACATGGTCCCTGATCCTCTCCAGGACATGGAGCGGCAGCTCCGTGGGTTGTTGACAGACCAGCAGGCCACCGACGACCAGATCGGAGATGAGCACCTTGGCCACCCCCAGCGGCACACCGATCTTCTCGGCCACCTCGGCGACCATCGTCGGCTGCGCACAGAGCGCCACGATCCGGCGCCGCTCGAACTCCAACGAGCCCGGCGACGCCTCGGGCACCGCCACGACCAGCGTCTCCAGCCGCAGATCGGCATGGGTCGGCTCGACGCGCCCGCCGGTCATGATGAACGGCCGGACGAACAGCGCGTCCTCCAGCTCCTCGCTCATCGGGGCAGAACCTGCCGCAGATCGGCGATGAGCGCCGGGGTCAGCAGATCACCGGCGCGCTCGGCGAGCACCGCCATCTCGTAGCCGACCAGCCCGAGTTCGCCACTGCTGTCGGCGAGCACGCCCAGACAGCTGCCGTCGCGGATCGCGGAGACCAGCAGGAAGCCGCGGCCCATCTCGATCATGATGAGCTTGACGCCGTCGAACTCGTAGCGGCGCGAGGCGCTCCGCGCCAGGCTGGACAGGCCCGAGACGACCGCCGCGAGATGGTCCGCGTCGGTGCGGCCCAGCCCGTCGGAGACGGCGATCAGCAGACCGTCCGAGGAGACCGCGACGGCATCGCGGACCCCGTCGGTGCGGCGGACGAAATTGGCCAGCAGCCAATTGAACGTCTGGGAATCGTGGTGCAGGTCGACGCTCACGCGTGGTCACCCTTCTCGACGGTGGCCGTCGGCTCCGGCTCCTTCGGCTGCGACTCGGACCGCGACCCGGGCTGCGACCCGGGGGACGCGTCCGTCCCGGGTGCGGCGGACTCCGCGTCCCGGGCCGCCCGCTCGCGCGCCCGCTCCTCGTTCCGCTCCCGCTGCGCCTGCCGCTCCTTCTCCTTCTCGACGCTGATGGCGCCGCGCATATGGGCGCTGCGCAGCCCGGCGAGCATCCCGGAGACCTCGTCCGGCGAGCGCTCCGGCGTCGGCGCGGCCTCCTGCTGCCAGCGCGGCGCCACCGCCTCGTCCACCGCGGACCGGATGGCGCTGCGCCGGGCCCGCTTGACCAGGCCGTTACGGGTACGGGCCGCGGAGGAGCCGCGCGGCCCGGCCGGAGCCGCCGCGCCCTCCCCGTCGTCCCGGGCGGCGCGCGGCCGGGGCAGCGCCGCATCGGCGCCACCGGCCGGACGGGGCGCGGGCGCCGCGTCGCGGTCCGGGGCATCCGGGGTCGCCGTGGTCGCGGCCTCCGGGCGGGCCGGGCGCCGCTCCGCCGCCTCCGCCGGGGTGGTCTGCTCGTCGGGCACCGTCCGCTCCTTCTCCCCGCGCACGGCCGGGACGTCGGGGACGGTCGGCGCGGTCGCGGAGTCGGTCAGCAAGGTCGCCGGGATGAGCACCCGGGCGACGGTTCCGGCGGCCGGTGCCTCGCCGAGGCGGACCTCGATCCCGCACTTGCGGGCCAGGGCGCCGACGACGAAGTGGCCCAGGAACCGGGTGGGTTCGGCCATGAAGCTGGCGGCCCCGGAGAGCCGGACGTTCGCCTCGGCCATCGCCGGGGCGGGCATCCCGGTGCCGTGGTCGACGATGGCGACGAGGTATCCGGCGCTGGTGCGGCGGCCCTCGACCTCGACGTCGGTGTCCGGCGGGGAGAAGCTGAGCGCGTTCTCGACCAGTTCGGCCAGCAGATGCGCGATCTCGGAGACGACGGTGCCGCTGACGAACGCGGCGTCCACCCGGCGCAGATTGACCCGGCGGTACTCCTCCACCTCGGACAGGGCCGCGCGGATCACGTCGGTCACCGACAGCGGGGTGGCCCAGGTCCGCGGGCTGGCCTCCCCGGCGAGCACCAGCAGGCTCTCGGCGTTACGGCGCATCCGGGTCGCGAGGTGGTCCAGCTCGAAGAGGTTGGCGAGGGTCGCGGGGTCGGCGTCCTCGTGCTCCAGCTTGTTGATGAAGCTGATCTGACGGCGGACCAGGTTCTGGTTCCGGCGGCCGAGGTTGACCAGCGACTCGGTGGCGTTGCGGCGCAGCACGGCCTGCTCGGTGGCGAGGTCGTAGGCGACCTTCTGCATCTGGTCGAAGGCGTCGGCCAGCTGCCGGATCTCGGTGCCCGAGCCGGTCGGTACGGAGAGCGGGCCGAGCGGTTCGGGGGCGCCGGACTCCTTCTGGACGCGGGCGACGGCGGCGGGCAGCCGGTTCCCGGAGACGTCGCGGGCCTGCCGGGTCAGCGCGCCGAGCGGCCCGGAGACCGAGCGGGCGGCGCCGATCGCGAGGGCGGCGAGCGCGGCGATCGAGCCGAGCGCCAGCACCCCGAAGAAGACCAGCGTGCGGGTGGCGTCGGACTCCAGCTCACCGGCGCGGGCGGTGATGTCCCGGCCCAGCGAGATCTGGACGGTGCGCAGCCCGTTGATGGTGGAGGTCGCCGACTCGTACCAGGCGGTGGCCGGGATCCGGGCGGGCAGCCGGCCGTGACCGGCGACGATCTGCTGGACGTAGCCGAGCAGCTGCTGTGCGGCGGGGGTCTCCAGCGCCTCCTTCAGCTGTTGCCGCTGCGGCCCGGTGGCCCACTCGGGGAAGGCGGCGGCGGCCGACAGGCGTCCGGCGCGGGCGGTCAGGAAGCGGGTGTAGTCGTCGCCGCGGAACGCCCCGCGGTGCAGCGAGCCGAGCACGACGGCGCGCTCCTGGCCCAGCAGCTCCTTCATCGAGCCCAACACCTGGAGCGCCTGGTAGTCGGCGCGCAGCCGGGCGTCGCGGACGTGGACGAGACCGAGGTCGAGGCGGCCGAGGGCCTCGTCGGTGCCGGTGAAGTAGTCGTAGGTACGGGCGACGACGCCGGTGCCGTTGTCGGCGGCGGCGCGGATGTCCTTGAGGGCGTCGGCGCGGTGGAGTGCGGTGCGGACGGAGTCGGCGGCCGGGTCGTCGCGGTCGGCCAACTCGTCGTCGACCTCGGCGCGCGCGGCGTCGGTGAGCTTGCGCTGCGCCAGCATGCCGGTGCGGAACTCGGTGATCCCGCCGACGTAGCCGGTGGTCAGGCCGCGTTCCTTCTGGTGTTCGTGGAGGAATCCCTGGAGGGCGTCGGCGAGATGGGCGTCCGACGCGGTGGCGGCGGCGTTCTCGTAGTCGCCGATCTGGTGGGCGGCGGAGAAGCCGAGCAGGGCCAGGAGTATCGCGAGTGCGACGCAGAGGATGCGGATGAGCTTGGCGCGGATGGTGCGCGGCGCCACGACGCCTGCCGTGAACGCCCGCCGGAAGCGCGCGGACCGGGCTTCCGTGGTCTGTGTTTCCACTGGGTGACTTTCGAAGGTGTGTGGTTCGGACAGCAGACGGAATCTGCTGCCGTGTCAACGACCTTCCGTTGTGTCGGTCACCCGATCATCTGCCCGGCTCCGCGGCGTTTTCCCGGGCCGGGGACATATGCCCTGGTCCCCCGCCGGAACCTACCCGGCGGTCGAAGAGGCTTCCCGGGGACCGTGTGTCGACACCGTCCGGCGCCCGGGCCTATCGTGACTTCCGTCACGACGTCAGTTCCCGTGCCGCCCGCGGAAGCTGACCAGCTGCCACCCGCTCTGCACCAGATCTGTCACGAACCCCCCGTGCGGCGGCTATCCACTTGGCACACCCTCCGCCTCATGAAGGACCATAGGGGGGCGGACATACAGACACCGCGGGTGAGAG
This sequence comes from Streptomyces catenulae, assembly GCF_000718015.1. Lineage (GTDB taxonomy): Bacteria > Actinomycetota > Actinomycetes > Streptomycetales > Streptomycetaceae > Streptomyces > Streptomyces catenulae. The sequence goes on from NZ_JODY01000020.1 coordinate 113,366, forward strand.
GAGGCGTCCATGGGATCGGTGCGCAAGGCGAGTGCCTGGCTTGGCCTCGTCGACGACAACGATGACGAGCGTTACTACGACGACGACTATGCCGAGGGACCGGAGCACGGGGCCCAGGGGACCGGCTCCTGGGTGACCGACCCGGGTCTGCGGGTGGCCGAGAGCCCGGCCGAGGACCACAGCACCCGCATCGCCACGGTCACCCCCGACGGCTTCGGCGACGCCCGCGGCATCGGTGAGCTGTTCCGCGGCGGCGTCCCGGTGATCGTCAACCTCACGGCGATGGAGTCGTCCGACGCCAAGCGCGTGGTGGACTTCGCCGCCGGTCTCGCCTTCGGGCTGCGTGGCTCGATCGAGCGGGTCGCCACCCGGGTCTTCCTGCTCACCCCGGCCGACTACCGCGTCGTCAGCGGGGAGAGCCGGGACCGCAACGGCGGGTTCTTCAACCAGAGCTGACCGGGCGTGGGCCCGGTTCCGTCCGGCGGAGGGGAAGGCGGCAGGACCGCCTCACCCTCCGCTTCTTGCTGTCCGGCTCCCGGCCGCCCGGCGGCCGACCCGCTCAGCGGAAGGCGTCCAGCCCGGTGAGCGCCTTGCCCAGCACCAGCTGGTGCATCTCGACGGTGCCCTCGTAGGTGAGCACCGACTCCAGGTTGGTGGCGTGCCGCATGACCGGGTACTCCAGGGAGATGCCGTTGGCGCCCAGGATCGTGCGGGAGGTGCGGCAGATCTCGATGGCCTCGCGGACGTTGTTGAGCTTGCCGAAGCTGACCTGCTCCGGGCGGAGCCGTCCGGCGTCCATCCGGAGCCCGAGGTGGTGGGCGAGGAGGATGCCCTTGTGCAGCTCGACGGCCATGTCGGCGAGCTTGGCCTGGGTGAGCTGGAAGCCGCCGATGGGCTTGCCGAACTGCTCGCGGGTGCGGGCGTACTCCAGCGCCGCCTCGAAGCTGGCGCGGGCGGCGCCCATGGAGCCCCAGACGATGCCGTAGCGGGCGTGGCTCAGACAGCTCAGCGGGCCGCGCAGTCCGCGGACCTCGGGCAGCGCCGCGTCGGCCGGGAGGCGGACGTCGTCCAGGACGAGTTCGCTGGTGACCGAGGCGCGCAGCGACCACTTGTGGTGGATCTCGGGGGCGGCGAAGCCGGGGGTGTCGGTGGGGACGACGAAGCCGCGGACGCCGTCGTCGGTGGCGGCCCAGACGACCGCGACCCCGGCGACCGAACCGTTGGTGATCCACATCTTGCGGCCGCTCAGGACCCAGTCGGAGCCGTCGCGGCGGGCGTGGGTGCGCATCCCGGCGGGGTCGGAGCCGTGGTCCGGTTCGGTGAGACCGAAACAGCCGATGACCTCGCCGGTCGCCATCCGCGGCAGCCAGTGCTGCTTCTGCTCCTCGGAGCCGAAGCGGTGGATCGCGTACATGGCGAGCGAGCCCTGGACGGAGACGAGGGAGCGGATGCCGGAGTCGGCGGCCTCCAGTTCCAGGCAGGCCAGGCCGTACTGGACGGCGGAGGCACCGGCGCAGCCGTAGCCGGTCAGGGACATGCCGAGGGCGCCGAGGGAGCCCAGTTCGCGGGCGAGGTCGCGGATGCCGGGCAGCTCACCGCGCTCGTACCACCCGGCGATGTGCGGCAGGACGCGGTCGGCCGCCCAGCGGCGGACGGTGTCGCGTACCGCGCGGTCCTCGTCGGTGAGGAGGTCGTCGAGGCCCAGCGGGTCGGCCGCGTCGAACGGCGGGAGCGGCGAGGAAGGCGTGGCGGACATGGCGGGGCCTCCGGCAGATCGGCGAAAAACTAGCAGTGGTAGTTACAGCGCGCTCCGACGGTACGGCGCACCCCGCCGCGCGGGCAAGAGCCACCGGGCGGCGGGGTGTCGGACAGTCCGGGAGAGAGAGGTAGGGGAAGGGGCGCGGCCGTCAGCCGTGGGAGCGGGCCGCGGCGGGCTCGCTGTCCAGGCCGGTGGCGTTGTCGCCCTCGGCGCGCTCGGCGGAGTCCGCGGCACGGCGCGGCAGCCGCAGCGCGATGGCCGCACCGGCCAGCAGCAGCACCGCGCTGGCGACGAGCGTGATGTGCAATCCGCGGACGAAGGCGTCACGGGCCACCACCCGCAGCGCCGCCCCGGCCGGACCGTCGAGCGCCGCCGCCACCTTGTACGCCTCACCGAGCGAGTGCGACGCGGAGGCCGCCTCGCGGGCGGGCACCCCGGCGATGTGCCCGATGCCGGGCGCGTACGCGGCGTTCATGACGCTGCCCAGGAGCGCGACACCGATACCCGCGCCGAGCTGGTAGGACGTCTCCCCGATGGCCGCCGCGCCGCCCGCCTGCTCCGGGGGCGCCTCGCTGAGCATCGACTCGTACGCGCCGAACAGCGTCGCCTGGAAGCCGAAGCCGAGGAGGACGAAGCAGGCGGAGAGCAGCCAGAAACGGTCCTGGGAGTTCATCGCGGTCAGGCAGAGCACCGCACCGGCGGTCAGCACGAAACCGCAGGAGACCATGGTGCGCGGGCCGAGGACCTGGAGGATCCGGGAGCCGGTCAGGCCCGCCGCCATCGCCGCGAAGACCAGCGGGAGCATCCGCAGCCCGGTCTGCAGCGGCGAGAGGCCGAGGACCAGCTGGAGGTACTGCACCGCTATCAGCTGGAGGCCGACCAGCGCCAGCATCGCCAGCACGATGCAGCCCACGGAGGTGCCGAACGCCGACCGGGCGAAGAGCCGCATGTCGATCAGCGGATGCTCCCGGCGGTGCTGCCGCCGGACGAAGAGCACCAGCAGCACCAGACCGACCACGATCGGGCCGAGGGTGGTCAGCCCCAGGACGGCGGTGCCGCCGCCCATCCGCTTGACGCCGAGCACCACACCAAGGACGCCGAGCGCCGCGATCACCGCGCCGACCACGTCCCACGGGCCGTTGCGCTCACCCCGCGACTCGGGCAGCAGCCAGCGGCCGATCAACAGCATGACCAGCATCATCGGGACGTTGATCAGGAAGACCGAGCCCCACCAGAAGTTCTCGACGAGGAAACCGCCGAGGACCGGTCCGACCGCCGCGCCCACCGCGGCGACCGCGCTCCACACCCCGATGGCGACGGCCCGCTCCCGCCGGTCGGGAAAGACCTGCCGCAGGATCGACAGCGTGGCCGGCATGATCATCGCGCCGCCGATGCCGAGCAGCGCCCGGGCCGTCATCAGCACCTGCGGATTGGGCGCCAGCGCCGCGAGCGCCGAGGCCGCACCGAACAGGCCGTAGCCCAGCAGCAGAATCCGGCGTCTGCCCACCCGGTCGCCGAGCGTGCCGAAGAGGATCAGCAGCGACGCCGCGATCAGCGGATAGACGTCGACGATCCACAGCAGCTCCACCGGCCCGGGACGCAGATCCTCGGTGACGGAGGGCACGGCCACGTACAGGATCGTGGTGTCCAGCGCGACGAACAGCAGGCTGACGCAGAGCACGATCAGCACGGTCCAGCGGTTCGCGCCCCCACCGGGGAGCCGGGGAACGCCGGCCGTCCGTCCCGTGCCGGACGGGCTCGTCCCGGTCATGCACGTACCTCCCTGTCAGGCACTCGCGACCGCGGACCGGGGCACGAAAAAGCCCCGGGTCGAACCGGCGGCACAGGCGAGTTGAGACGTCAGACTACGCGAGTGAGGAACGGGGCCGTGAGGCTCACCTCCTGATGAGACGCGTATCGCAGGGCCCGCAGTTGCCTCCCCGGGGCCGGTACGACGCCCTCCGGGCACCTGGATAATCGTCCGGATGAACGATCTCGCCTCGGCCGCCGCCCCCGGTCGGACGCTGTGCCGCCCCGCCGTCCGGGCCGCGCTGCGCCGCGCGCTGCCGGGGCTCGCGGCCTTCGCGGCGATCCGGTTGCTGGGCTGGGCGGTCCTCGCCGTCTGGTCCACCGCGCGGGGCGCGAGCTGGCACACACTGCTCAGCGCCCGCTGGGACTCGCTCTGGTACACCCGCATCGCGGAGGCGGGCTACGGCTACACCGTGGCGCTCCCCGACGGCGGCTCCCACCCCAACCTCGCCTTCTTCCCGCTGCTGCCGTGGCTGGAGCGGCTGGGCTCCGCCCTCACCCCGCTCTCCCCCGCCGACGCCGGGATGACCGTCTCCTGGCTCTCCTCCCTCGCCGCCGCCTGGGCGCTGTACGCCACCGGCGAGCGGCTGTACGGACCGCGGGCCGGGGTCGCGCTGGCCGCGCTGTGGGGTGCGCTGCCGATCGGCATCGTGCAGTCGATGGCGTACTCCGAGTCGCTGTTCACCGCCCTCGCGGCGTGGGGCGTGTACGCGGCGTGGACCGGACGGTGGGTGTGGGCCGGGGCGCTGGCGTCGCTGGCCGGGCTGACCCGGCCGGTCGGCGTCGCCGTGGTCGCAGCCGTGTGGCTGACCGCCGGGGCGGCGCTCCTCGCCGACCGGGCGGGCGGCGCCACGCTCCGGTCGAGCCTGGCGCGGCGCCGCGGACTGGTGACCGGCGTACTGCTGGCGCCGCTCGGCTGGTGCGGCTACTTCCTCTGGGTCGGCGCCCAGCGGCACAGCCTCACCGGCTACCTCGACGTCCAGGGCGCCTGGGGCAACGGCTTCGACGGCGGTCTCGCCTTCGGCCGCTTCCTGTGGGGCCTGCTGTCCGGCCCGGGCTGGGCCGGTGGCCTGGGGCTGACCGCCGGGGTGGCGCTGGTCCTCGTCCTCTACGCGGCGGGCGTACGCCGGGGGCAGCCGCTGCCGCTGCTCACCTACTGCGGGGTCGTGGTCTTCCTGGCGCTGACCGCGAAGGGCTTCTTCGGCTCCAAGCCGCGGCTGATGCTCCCGGCGTACCCGCTGCTGCTGCCGCTCGCCGCGGGGCTGGCCCGGTGGCGTCCGCTGCGGGCCGGACTGCTGATCGGCGCGGTGGCCGTCGGCTCGGCGCTGTACGGGGCGTTCTGGCTCAACGGCACCGGCCCTCCGTAGATCCGGCCCGCGGGATCCCTGGCCGTCCACACCGGCCCTCCGTGACCGGACGGACCCGCTCCGTGACCGGACCGGCGCCGGGAAACGGCGGGCGACGCCCGTGCCGCGCGAGGATAAGCAGCCGTGGCGAAAAGCAGATAAAGATCTGGACGGAGTGCGGCGAAGTGGATCGGACGGGAATCCGATTCTCCGTTAATTCGGTTCCGATTCGCCGCCGCCCGGCGACTTACCGCGCACATTCCACATCACATCGTCATTACAAAGCGCACGGTCTGACCAGGTGCCTACATCACACGCGGTAACGTCGATTGAGTGCGTACCGATGACAAGCTGGACCAGAGGGAGGGGCACCCGCCCGATCGCGCCCGACCACGCATGACCCCGACCCGCCTATGGCTGTTCTGGGGCACGCTGGCGGTGTATCTCGTGATCGTGGCCGGGGTGCTGGCCTCCACATGGCTGGTCACCTTCGACTGGCAGGTCATGTTCTTCCGGCCCTACAAGCAGTGGCCGTCGATCCATGCCTTCCTCGACTACTTCGTCGTGCTGGGCCAGCGCGGCCCCACGGCGGTGGCCGTGGCGGCGTGGCTGGGCTGGCGCTGCTGGCGTCAGCGCAACCTCCACCCGCTGCTGGTCCTCGGCGCCTCGCTGCTGCTGCTGAACATGACGGTGGGCGCCGCCAAGCTCGGCATGGGCCGCCTGGGCCCGCACTACGCGACGGCCGTCGGCTCCAACGAGATGTGGCTCGGCGGCGATATATTTCCGTCCGGCCACACCGCGAACGCCGTGGTCACCTGGGGTGTGCTGGCGTATCTGGCGACCACGTCGCTGCGCCGCCGGACCCTCTCGGTGATCGCCGCGCTGGGCGCGCTGGGCGTCGGTATGACGACCGTCTACCTCGGGACGCACTGGGTCAGCGACGTGCTGCTGGGCTGGGCCGCCGGACTGCTGGTGCTGCTGGCGCTGCCGTGGATCGAGCCGGGGATCATCTGGGTGGAGGACCGCCTGATGGGGATCATCCTGCGGCTGTGGCTGCGGCTGCGCCCCGATTCGCTGCGCGGCCCGCTCCCGGCCGCCGCCCCCGCCGGGCTCTCGCCGCAGCGCGTCACCCCCGAGGGCGAGGTGGTACGGCACGACACCGTCCCCACCGGCCCGACGGCCCGCTCCGGCGCCACCCGCGCACCGGACGGACGCCCGCACCACCCGGCGCGGCCGCACATCTCCCGTGCGGAGCGCGCGCCGGTCACCCCGGCGGGCAGCCGCCGACCGCCGCACGCCGACCGGCTGCCGCGCACCCCACCGCTGAGCCCGGTCACCGGGCGCGGCCCGGGCGGCTGAGACCGCCGCCCACCGGCGGGGCAGGTACGCACAGCCCGCAGCCCCGCACCGCAAGGCCCCGGCCGCTCCTGAGAGCGGCCGGGGCCTTCGTCGTGCGCGGGAGGCTCCTCACCCCCGCCAGCTGCGGCGTACCCGGCCGTCCTCGACCTCGAAATTGAGCCGTCCGGCGCGGTACTCCATGGTGATCAGCGCGCCCGGCGGCAGCGCGCGGACGGTGCTCCAGCCGCGGCCACCGGCGCGCTCCTCGGCCTCCTGCCGGGCGAGGCCGACATAGGTCTCGGGGTCGTCGTCGGGTTCGTTCGGAAGCTGTGGTTCGGGTGCCATGGGTGCCACGGTAGGCGCCCGCGGCGACACGCGGAAGGGCGTTCGGTTCCGCGCTCCGGTCTCTTCACGGTCTTTCATTGGTCACACTTGTGTCACGGCCAAGGTCTCGGCGTTTGCGGTAACTTCCGTCACTCTTACGCGCCGTACACCGGCGCATCCGGGTGGAAAACAAAGCGGCCACCATTGCGCCGGGCGCGAATTCCGGACACCCCGTGCGTACGCTTTACCCGGACGGGTGAGCGCGGCCGGAATTACCCCTGGTCCACCCCGTGGATTCCCGGCCGCCGGGGGAATTCACCGGCGGCGTCCGGCCGCGAAATGAGACACATTCCACACACAGTTTTCGCACATCGGTCCTCCCGGCGGCCGACGGGCGTCCGCCGCTTCCCCGCGGCGCCCCGGCGGCACCGGCGCGGGGAAGCGGGTGAATCGCCCGGAACGGACCGGAGCGCCCCCTCGCTCCGCCCGGACGCCGCGCGCATCATGTGGCGGGTCTCCCGGTCCGGCCACCCCCGGCACCGGACCGCCCCGACGAACGAGGTGCCGCGCATGGGAACCGACACCGCCGCAGCCCGCCCGCCGGTCCGGGTGCGGCGCCGCGGGCGGGTGCTGGCCGACTGGCTGTCGACGACGGACCACAAGAAGATCGGGCATCTCTACCTGATCACGTCGTTCGGGTTCTTCCTGGTCGGCGGGGTGCTGGCGCTGGTGATGCGCGCCGAGCTGGCCCGCCCGGGGCTCCAGCTGATCAGCGCCGAGCAGTACAACCAGGCGTTCACCATGCACGGCACGATCATGCTGCTGCTCTTCGCCACCCCGGCGTTCGCGGGCTTCGCCAACGAGATCATGCCGCTCCAGATCGGGGCACCGGACGTCGCCTTCCCCCGGCTGAACGCGCTGTCGTACTGGTTCTACCTCTTCGGCGGGCTGATGGTCCTGGGCGCCTTCCTCACACCGGACGGCGGCCCGTCCTTCGGCTGGACCGCGTACGCGCCGCTGAACTCCGCGTTCCACTCCCCCGGCGTCGGTCCGGACCTGTGGGTGATGGGCCTGGCGCTGGCCGGGTTCGGGACGATCCTGGGGGCGGTCAACTTCATCACCACGATCATCACCCTGCGGGCGCCGGGCATGACGATGTTCCGGATGCCGGTCTTCACCTGGAACACCCTCTTCACCTCGGTGCTGGTGCTGATGGCGTTCCCGGTGCTGGCGGCGGCGCTGCTGGTGCTGGAGGCGGACCGGCGCTTCGGGGCCGTCGTCTTCGAGCCGCAGTGGGGCGGGGCGCTGCTGTGGCAGCACCTCTTCTGGTTCTTCGGCCACCCGGAGGTCTACATCATCGCGCTGCCGTTCTTCGGCATCATCACCGAGATCATCCCGGTCTTCTCCCGCAAGCCGGTCTTCGGTTACGTGATGCTGATCGGCGCCACCATGGCGATCACCGCGCTGTCGGTGATGGTCTGGGCGCACCACATGTTCGCCACCGGGGCGGTGCTGCTGCCGTTCTTCTCGCTGATGTCGTTCCTGATCGCGGCGCCGACCGGGGTGAAGTTCTTCAACTGGATCGGCACCATGTGGCACGGCTCGCTGTCGTTCGAGACGCCGATGCTCTGGTCGGTCGGCTTCCTGGTGAGCTTCCTCTTCGGCGGGCTGACCGGCGTCATCCTCGCCTCGCCGCCGCTGGACTTCCACGTCACCGACACCTACTTCGTCGTCGCCCACTTCCACTACGTGGTCTTCGGAACGGTGACGTTCGCGACGTTCGCCGGGTTCTACTTCTGGTGGCCGAAGTTCACCGGCAGGCTGCTGGACGAACGGCTCGGGAAGATCCACTTCTGGACGCTCTTCACCGGCTTCCACCTGACCTTCCTCGTGCAGCACTGGCTGGGCGTCGAGGGGATGCCGCGCCGCTACGCCGACTACCTCGCGGCCGACGGCTTCACCGCCCTCAACACCCTCTCCAGCATCGGCGCGTTCCTGCTCGGCGCCTCCACGCTGCCGTTCCTCTACAACGTCTGGCGCACCGCCCACCACGGCGCCCGCACCGCGCTGGACGACCCGTGGGGCTTCGGGCGCTCGCTGGAGTGGGCGACGTCCTGCCCGCCGCCGCGGCACAACTTCACCACGCTGCCGCGCATCCGCTCCGAGTCGCCCGCCTTCGACCTGCACCACCCGGAGGTGGCCGCCGGTGCCGCCCGGCCGACCGCGCCCCGGCCGGAGGGCACCGGGGCCTGACGCCCCGTCAGTCGGTGGTCTCCGGGCCCGCGACCCGCAGCGCCAGATCGTTGTCGAGCGTGTAGTACGGACCGACCCGGACCTCCGCCCCGGCCGCCGGGACCGGCATCGCGGGGTAGGCGAAGATCTGCTTCTTGTCCGCGACGTCGTCCAGCAGCCGGCCGATCCGCACCGGCGGCGCGCCCTCGGCGGGCACCAGCCACAGGTCCCACGGCTCGCCGCCGCCACGCCAGTGCCCGACCGGACCGGCGTAGGGCAGCGTGAAGGAGAAGCGGGCGCCGTCGGCGGTGAGCGGGACGGTGACGGTGGCGCCGCCGCCCGCGGTCCGGCGGGCCCGGGCCTCGACATGGGCGCCCTCCCCGGGCAGCGCACCGTAGAGCCGTCCCTCGACGGTCATGCCCGCGGGCTCCACCAGGATGTCCCCGGCCTCGGCGTGCGGGCCGCGCAGCCAGCTGCGGAGCGCCAGATTGCCGAGCTTGGTGGTGTACGGGATACGGACGCCGAGGCGGCCGATACCGGCGAGCGGGCGGCGGTCCACCAGGGAGCGCAGGTCGTTGAGGCCGGGCAGCAGCCGGTGCGGGGCGTGGCCGTCGCCGAGGTCGGCGTAGACCTGCCAGCGGCCCTCGGCGAGCGCGACGGTGCTGGGCAGGACGGCGCGCAGCCCGCCCGCGCCGTTCGGCCCGAGCGGCAGCCGGACCTCCTCGGCGTCCGCGCCGCGCAGCCGCAGCACCAGCGCCGCGCTCCAGGTGGTCCGGACGCCGGGCGGGGCGGCGAGGTCGAAGGTGAGGCCGCCCGCGGAGTCCGCGATGGTGTCGGCGGTCAGCCCGGGCGGGGCGCCGTCGGTACCGGTCGTCGGCGGCGGAGGGCCGGAGCCCGCGGCGGGCGGTCGTGTCGAGGTGTTCATACCGTCCGCACCCCTCTCAGCGCGGCGCTCGCCGCGTCCTTGGTGGTGTAGGCACCGCTCAGCAGGGCGCCGCGGGTCCGGTGCAGCGCGCCGCGCAGGCGGTTGCTCCGCTTCTCGTCCAGCAGCTGCCCGAAGAGGGTTTCGTACCGCGCGGCGATCCGGGCGGGGTCGAACCGGGCGGCGGCGGTGAGCGCCGCGCGGCCCATCCGGCGGCGCTCCGCGTCGTCGTCGATCAGGGAGAGCAGCGCCCCGGCCAGCGCGCCGGGGTCGCCCACCGGGACGAGTCTGCCGTCCACGCCGTCGTCGATGATCTCGCCGGGACCGTGCGGGCAGTCGGTGGCGACGACGGGCAGACCGCACCGCATCGCCTCGACGATCGTCATGCCGAAGGACTCCAGGCTGGAGGAGACCGCGGCGATCGAGCCCTTGGCCCACTCCGTCTCCAGGGGGTTGGCCGGGCCCATCAGGAAGACGTGGTTGTAGAGGCCGAGTTCGTCGATGAGGGCGCGCAGGGCGGCCTTCTCGGAGCCGCCGCCGTAGATCCGCAGCCGCCAGTCCGGGCGGGCGGCAGCGACCTGGGCGAACGCGCGGATCAGCACGTCGTACCGCTTGACCCGGGCCAGCCGCCCGGCCGCCACGACCCACTTGCCGGTGGCGTCGGCCGGGGCGAGGCCGGGTGCGGGCACGCTGTTGGGCACCGCCTCGACGCGGACGCCGGGCAGCCGCAGGCGGCGGTAGGCGGTGGCGTCCGCCTCGGTGACGGTGGTGAGCGCGTCCAGGCGCGGGTAGACGCCGCGCAGCGCCAGCCGCAGCGCCCGGCTGTGGGAGTCGAGGGTGAGGTGTTCCTGACCGACGCGGACCACGCCGCGGCGGGTCTGCCGGGCGATGTGGACGTTGAGACCGGGGCGGGTGCCGACGACGAGGTCCGCCTCGACGCGGCGCAGATGGCGGGCGATACGCCGGTCGGTCAGCTCGCTGTACTGCCCGGAGCGGCCCTCGGCGGCGGGGAAGACCTTGGCCGCCCGGGCGAAGGCCGGGTCGTCGCCGTCGTAGGCGGGGCTGTCCTCGCGGAGGTCGACGAGATGGCGCAGCCGGACGCCGGGACCGAGGTCGAGGACGGGGGTGTCGCGGTGGCGGAGCACGGAGACGATCTCGACGTCATGGCGTGCGGAGAGGGCGTGGGCGAGGTTGAACGTCGTGCGGATCGTGCCGCCGATGCCGTACGCGTTGTGAATCAGGAATGAGATCTGCATCCGTCCCGTATCCCCTGGCTTCCCGGTCGCCCTTGCGCCTGCTCGTGTCGTCGAGGCGGTGTGCGGTGCCGCCGCGCCGGGCGGTCGGCAGCGCGCTCCGCCCGGGCGACGGGCCCGCACATGCTTCAGGAGGTCGTCGTTCATCCGACTCCTGAACGGTTGGACCGAGCGAAACGGTTCCGGGTTGAGGCCTTATGCCAAGTTGTTCCGAGAAAGTTAGGCCATCGGTAGCGATATGACGGAACCTGCGGTGCGTATTCCGCATCAGCCGCGCGGCCGTCCCGCCGGGGCGACGGCGGGGACGCCCGGGAGCGGCCAGGGGGTACGGAGGTCCGGCAGCGGCCCGCCCTCCCCGGTGTCGGGGGGCGCGGTCGGCGGTCCGCCGTAGCCGTGGCCGCTGAGCCCGTACCGGCGGGAGCAGACCGGCCAGGCGTCCCAGCCCTGGGCGGCGAGGACCTTCTCGGCGACCGCGATCTGTGCCGCCCGGGGCGCGAGGTCGGCGCGCGGGGCGTGCGCGAGGCCGCCGTGCGCCTCCCAGGTGGACTGCCGGAACTGGAGCCCGCCGAAGTAGCCGTTGCCGGTGTTGAGCCGCCAGTTCCCGCCGCTCTCGCACGCGGCGACGCAGTCCCAGGGCCAGCCGTCGGCGGCACAGGCGGGCACCGGCCCGGCCCCGGGGACGGGCACCGGATCCGCCGCGGCGGACGACGGGGCGGCGAGGGCGAGCAGCAGCGCGGCGACGGCGGCGAGCGGGCCGGGGCGCACCGGGCGACGGCGGGGCGTGGCGGGCATCGCCGCACCGTAGGCGGTCGCCCCGGGGACCACCCAGCGCCGCGCCCGTGACGGGACGGGGCCCACCCGGTCGGCGGCGGGCACCCAGCCGCCGACCAGCGACCCGGCCCGTACGAAGGGGCGCGCGCGGGCCGCCCGGGGCGGGCCCCGAGGGGCGCGCCAGGCCCGCCCCGCCGTGCTCCCCGCGGCCGAATCCCGCCCCGGTCGTCCCGGATGGCGGGCGGAGGGGTGGCGTCCGGCGACCGTTTTCGGTACTCCATTCCCGTGTGCGGTGATCGGTTCGATTCCGTGCCGGTCCGCGCGTGACTCCGGCCGCCGCTCACCCGTTGTCCATGTCGGCGAGCCGGGGACGACACCCGGCCCCGTACCAGCCGGGGTCCCCCGGCACCCACGCACAGATCGAGGAGCCACCCGTGCCGCGCATGCTCGACGTCAGCGACGACGTTCGCGCCGAGATCGGCGACGAAGAAGCCGACCGCCTGCTGGCCGGTGGAGACGCCCCCGGCAGTTACGACTGCACCTCCTGCCGCACTCCGGGCGACAGCGAGCAGGAGCGCACCAGCACCGTCCTGTTCGTCGGCGAGGAGACCGCGGTGCTCGCCTTCGCCCACGCCACCTGCATCCCCTCGCAGGTCGTATCGGTCTCGGAGGAGCAGCTCAAGGGCGCCGTCCAGTCCATCACCGCCGCCCAGCAGTCCGGGACGGCGCCCACCCGCCCGGTCCCGGTGGCCGAGCGTCAGGCGACGCTCGGGATCACCTGCGGGCTGGTGCTGGTCGCGGGCGAGCTGCGGGCGGCGCTGGTCGTCGAGCCCGACGGCCCGATCGCCCGCCCCGGTTCGGTCAGCCTGGACGACGACTTCCTGCCGCTCCTGTTGGAGCAGGGCTTCCACCCGGTCACCGATGTGGACGTGCTGCCCGCGCCCAACCCGGGCTGGTCGGCGCTGCTGGCCATGGGCAAGCTGCACGCCGTGCTGCAGCCCGGCAGCACCGGCAGTCAGGCCGCCTGGTGGCAGGCGCACCAGCCGCTCGCCGTGTCCGACGGCTGGCGGGCCGCCGCCACCAAGGCCCAGTCGGTGCTGATGTACGCCGCGCCGTCCGGCTCCATCGGCCACCAGCCGCGGGAGGACCTGATGCGTCAGGCGATGGAGAAGGCCGCGGCCCAGGGTGTGCTGGTCGCCGGGGAGATGCCGCTGGCCGGCACCTGAGCCTCCGGAGCCCGCAGATCGCGGGGGCGTTCCCGCCGAACCGTACGGGAACGCCCCCGCGATCCGTCATTTCCGGACCCAAGCCGCATCCCCGGCGATTCGGGTTCGTTGGTGCAGACGTGCACCCATATGACCCCTTCTCGCGCTCCCGCCCGCCGCAGCAGATCCCCGGAATGCGTCCCTCGCAGGACCCCGGGGCCGCCCCGACCGGCCGTTCGGCCACCCCGATCTACGACGCGCTCTACGCCGAGTACCGGCGGGCGTTCCGGGCGTTGCCCGGCGACCGGACCGGTGAGGAGGAGGGGCCGGGCCCGGGCCACGGCTCCAGCAGCTGGAGCCGGGCCGCGGCCTCGCCCGGCCAGTGGGAGCGCGTGGCCCGCCAGCCGTACCGGCCGCGTGGCGCGCTGCCCGCGCTGCCGCCGGGAACGCGCGGCGCCCGGCCGCACGATCACTGATCGGTACGACCGGGCGCGGGCCCGGACCGGGGCCGGACCGCGGTGCGGACCGGCCCTGGCCGTCACTTCTTCTTCTGGTTGCGCTTCTCGCGCACCCGGACGGAGATGTGGATCGGGGTGCCCTCGAAGCCGAACTCCTCGCGCAGCCGCCGCTCGACGAAGCGGCGGTAGCCCGCCTCCAGGAAGCCGGAGGCGAAGAGCACGAACCGCGGGGGCTTCGTGCCCGCCTGCGTACCGAAGAGGATGCGGGGCTGCTTGCCGCCGCGGATCGGGTGCGGGTGGGCGGCCACGATCTCACCGAGGAAGGCGTTCAGCCGCCCGGTGGGGATACGGGTCTCCCAGCCGTCGAGCGCCGTCTCGATCGCCGGGACCAGCTTCTCCATGTGGCGGCCGGTGCGCGCGGAGACGTTGACCCGCATCGCCCACGGCACCTGCACGAGGTCCCGCTCGATCTCCCGCTCCAGGTAGAAGCGGCGCTCCTCGTCAAGGGTGTCCCACTTGTTGTACGCGATGACCAGGGCGCGCCCGGCCTCCACGGCCATGGTGACGATCCGCTGGTCCTGCACGCTGATCGACTCGCTGGCGTCGATCAGGACGACGGCGACCTCGGCCTTCTCGACGGCGGCGGCGGTACGCAGCGAGGCGTAGTAGTCGGCGCCCTCCTGGAGGTGGACCCGGCGGCGGATACCGGCGGTGTCGACGAACTTCCAGGTGGTGCCGCCCAGCTCGATCAGCTCGTCGACCGGGTCACGGGTGGTACCGGCCAGCTCGTTGACGACCACGCGCTCCTCGCCCGCGACCTTGTTGAGCAGCGAGGACTTGCCGACGTTGGGGCGGCCGATCAGGGCGATGCGGCGGGGGCCGCCGAGGGCGGTGCCGAAGGTCTGCGCGGGCGCCTCGGGCAGCGCGTCGAGGGCGGCGTCCAGCATGTCGCCGGTGCCACGGCCGTGCAGCGCGGAGACGGGGTGCGGCTCGCCCAGGCCCAGCGACCAGAGCATCGCGGCGTCCGCCTCGCCGGAGGGGCCGTCGACCTTGTTGGCGACGAGCACGACGGGCTTGCCGGCGCGGCGCAGCAGCTTGACGACGGCCTCGTCGGTGTCGGTCGCGCCGACCTTGGAGTCGACGACGAAGATGACCGCGTCGGCCGCCTCGATGGCGAACTCGGCCTGCATCGCGACGGAGGCGTCGATGCCGAGGACGTCCTGCTCCCAGCCGCCGGTGTCGACGACCTTGAAGCGGCGGCCGTTCCAGTCGGCCTCGTAGGTGACGCGGTCGCGGGTGACGCCGGGGCGGTCCTCGACGACCGCCTCACGGCGGCCGATGATGCGGTTCACCAGCGTCGACTTGCCGACGTTGGGGCGGCCGACGACGGCGAGGACGGGGAGCGGGCCGTGCCCGGCCGCCGCGATGTCCCCGCCGACCTCCTCGGGGTCGAAGCCCTCCTGCGCGGCGAGCTCCATGAACTCCGCGTACTCGGCATCGCCAAGCGCACCGTGCTCGTCGCCGGTGTCGATCTGGTCGTTCATGAAGTCCGTTCCTCGTCCTGCTCACTGTGCGGCGTCGGCCGCGTGGCTTCGTCATCGGCGGACCGCATCGGTCCGCCGCTCAAGTGTCGGTCAGCGCCCGGTCAGGCGCCTGGCGTTTTCCAGGTGGGCGGAGAGCCGCCCCTGGATCCGCACGGTCGCCTCGTCCAGCGCCTTGCGGGTGCGCCGCCCCGAGCCGTCCCCCGCCTCGAAGGCGTCACCGAAGACGACGTCGACGCGGGAGCGCAGCGGCGGCACCGCCGGGGTGAGGCGGCTCTTGCGCTCCGCGGAGCCGAGCACCGCCACCGGGACGACCGGCGCGCCGGAGCGCACCGCGAAGTACGCGAGCCCGGCCCGCAGCGAGGCGAAGTCGCCCTCGCCCCGGGTGCCCTCCGGGAAGATGCCCAGCACACCGCCGTGCTCCAGCACCGCGAGGGCGTCGGTGATCGCCTTGCGGTCGGTGGCGGCGCGGTCCACCTTCAGCTGGCCGATGCCCCGCAGGAACGGGTCCAGCGGGCCGACGAACGCTTCCTTCTTGATCAGGAAGTGCACCGGCCGGGGCGCCGTACCCATCAGCATCGGGCCGTCGAGGCCGTCCGCGTGGTTGACCGCGAGGATCACCGGACCGGCCGACGGCACCCGCCAGGCGCCGAGCACCCGCGGCCGCCACAGGCCGTACATCAGGCCGATGCCGATCCGCCGACCGACCGCGGCGCCCGACTCGCTCGGGGCCACGTCGCTGGTGGTCACCGGGCGTCCCGCCCCGCCTTCGCGGCGCCCGCGCCCTCGATGAGGGTGACGACGCACTCGATGACCTGCTCCAGCGTCAGCTCGGTGGTGTCCACCTCGACCGCGTCGTCGGCCTTGGCCAGCGGGGAGGTCTTACGGGAGGAGTCGGCGGCGTCGCGCTTGATCAGGGCCTCGCGGGTGGCGGCCAGGTCACCGGCCTCCTTGCCCTTCAGCTCACCGCTGCGGCGGGCGGCGCGCGCCTCGGCGGAGGCGGTGAGGAAGACCTTGAGGTCGGCGTCGGGCAGCACCGTGATGCCGATGTCCCGGCCCTCGACGACGATGCCGTGCGGCGCCCCGGCGGCGATGGAGCGCTGCAGCTCGGTGATCCGGGTACGCACCTCGGGCACGGCGCTGACCGCGCTGACCGCGGAGGTGACCTCCTGGGTGCGGATCGGACCGGCCGCGTCGAGGCCGTCGACGGAGATGGTCGGGGCGGCCGGGTCGATGCCGGAGACGATGGCGGGCTTGCCGCTGGCCTCGGCGACGGCGGTGGCGTCGTTCACGTCGATGCCGTTGTTCAGCATCCACCAGGTGATCGCGCGGTACTGGGCGCCGGTGTCGAGGTAGCCGAGGCCGAGCTTGGCGGCGACGGCCTTGGACGTGCTGGACTTGCCCGTGCCAGCGGGGCCGTCGATGGCGACAATCACTGCAGCCGGGGCGGTCCGGGCGGCGGTTTCCACGGTGGTGAACACCTTTCTGGTTACACGGGGCGGGGGTCCACGGGCCGAATGGCCTCCGTCAAGGTTACTGGCTCCCCTGCGGCCCGTGGTCCACGGTGTCAGCGCCGGATCGACCAGCCCCGTTCCTTCAGCTCCGCGGTGAGCTGCGCCACCGCGCCCGGCTCCACCGTGAGCTGGATGAAACCGGCCTGCTGACCGGTGGCGTGCTCGATGCGGACGTCCTCGATGTTGACCCCGGCGCGGTCCGCGTCGGCGAAGATCCGGGCCAGCTCGCCGGGCTGGTCACCGATGTGGACGGCGACGACCTCGTACGCGGCGGGGGCGGAGCCGTGCTTGCCCGGGACCCGCTCGCGCCCGGCGTTGCCGCGGCGCAGCACGTCCCCGATGTCCTCCGCGCCGTCGGCCCGCCGCCGCTCGTCCGCGGACTCCAGGACGCGCAGCGCCCGGACCGTGCCGTCCAGGTCGGCGGCGACCTCGGCGAGGATGTCGGCGACCGGGCCGGGGTTGGCGGAGAGGATGTCGAGCCACATCGCCGGGTCGGAGGCGGCGATACGGGTGACGTCCCGGATGCCCTGGCCGCACAGGCGCACCGCGGTCTCGTCGGCGTCCTTGAGGCGGGCGGCGACGAGACTGGAGACCAGCTGCGGGGTGTGCGAGACGAGGGCGACGGCGCGGTCGTGCGCATCGGCGTCCATGACCACCGGGACGGCGCGGCAGAGCGCGACCAGCTCCAGCGCGAGGTTGAGGACCTCGGTGTCGCCGTCCGGGGACGGGGTCAGCACCCAGGGCCGCCCCTCGAAGAGGTCGGCGGTGGCGGCGAGCGGACCGGAGCGTTCCCGACCGGCCATCGGGTGCGTACCGAGGTAGGCGGAGAGGTCGCAGCCCAGTTCCTGGAGCTGGCGGCGCGGGCCGCCCTTGACGCTGGCGACGTCTATGCAGGCGCGGGCGGCGCCGCGGCGGAGCAGCCCGGCGAGGGTCTGCGCGACGTACGCGGGCGGGACCGCGACGACGGCGAGGTCGACCGGGCCCGGCGGCTCCTCGGCGGTGCCCGCACCGAGCGCCTCGGCGGTGCGCGCCTGCGTCGGGTCGTGGTCCTCCAGGTACACCTGCACGCCGCGGGCCTGGAGGGCGAGCGCGACGGAGGTGCCGATCAGGCCCGTGCCGATGACGAGTGCGGATCTCACTGGGCGATGTCCTTTCGCGGCGCCGCGGTGGCGCCGGGATGCACAGGCGCGCCACCGGACCCGGCGGAGCCGGTGGTCCCGGCGCCGCCGGACGCCCCTGCGCTCGCGTCCTGCTCCCTGCCTCGTACGCACACCCCGCACGCACACGATCAAGCGTAGCCAGCACCACCGACAGCCGTCCGCGGCGACCGCCCACCGGACGGCGGCCGCCGGGTCAGGCGTCCCAGGCGACGCCCAGGGCGAGCAGGACGGCGCGGTGCTCGATGCGGTCGGTCCACTCCCGGGGCCAGGCCCCGGCGCCGAGGCGGGCCCCGGCGAACGCCCCGGCGAGGCAGGCGAGGGAGTCGGAGTCGCCGGAGCTGACGGCGGCCCGGCGCAGCGCGGTGACCGGCTCGTCGGGGAAGAGCAGGAAGCAGTACAGGGCGGTGGCCAGCGCCTCCTCGGCGATCCAGCCGGCGCCGGTGGCGTCGCAGGGGTCGGCCTCGCGGTCCGGGGCGCGCAGCGCGGCGTCCAGCCGGTCCAGGACGCCCAGGCAGTCGTCCCAGCCGCGGGCGGCGTACTTCTGCGGTCCGTCGTCCCCGGAGCGGCGCCACAGGTCGCCGAGCCACTCCTCCCGGTAGACGGTGCGGGAGGCCCGGGCGTACCCGCGCAGCAGGGCGGTCAGCTCGCGCGGCTGCGCGCCGTCGGCGAGGACCCGTACGGCGTACGCGGTGAGGTCGGAGGCGGCGAGCGCGGTGGGGTGGCCGTGGGTGAGGGCGGCCTGGAACTGCGCGGCGCCGGAGCGCTGCTCCGGTGTGAGGCCCGGCATGAGGCCGATGGGCGCGACCCGCATGTTGGCGCCGCACCCCTTGGAGCGCATCGGTGCGGCCTCGGTCCAGTGGGTGCCCGGTTCGGCGAGCCGGGCGCAGGCGGTGAGGCAGGTGGTGCCGGGGGCGCGGTTGTTCTCCGGGGAGCGCCACCAGGCGATGTACTCGGCGCGGGCCGGGGGCTCCAGGGTCCGGACGGTGAGCGGCCCGGCGGGGCGCGCGCTCTCCAGCGCCCGGCCCAGGGCCAGCGTCATCTGGGTGTCGTCGGTGATGAGCGCGGGCTCCGGCAGCGGGAGATCGCGCCAGTCGCCGTACCTCGCCCGGATCTCCGGTACGCCCAGGAACTCGGTCGGATAGCCGAGCGCGTCCCCCAGTGCGAGCCCCATCAGTGCGCCGGTCGCTGCGGACCCCATGAAAACCACCCCTTAATCGTCACAGTGACAATAAGGGGTGGTGATCACTACGGCAAGCGGTCCCCGTTACAGGTCGACCTCGCGCATCAACATGCCGACCTCGGTGTTGGTCAGACGGCGCAGCCAGCCGGACTTCTGGTCGCCCAGCGCGATCGGACCGAACGCGGTGCGCACCAGCTTGTCGACGGGGAAGCCCGCCTCGGCCAGCATCCGCCGCACGATGTGCTTACGGCCCTCGTGCAGGGTGACCTCGACGAGGTAGTTCTTGCCGGTCTGCTGCACGACGCGGAAGTGGTCCGCGCGGGCGTAGCCGTCCTCCAGCTGGATGCCGTCCTTGAGCATCCGGCCGATCTCGCGCGGCAGCGGGCCCTGGATCGCGGCGAGGTAGGTCTTCTGGACGCCGTAGCGCGGGTGCGTCAGCCGGTGGGCCAGCTCACCGTGGTTGGTGAGCAGGATGATGCCCTCGGTCTCGGTGTCCAGCCGCCCGACGTGGAAGAGGCGCGTCTCCCGGTTGGTGACGTAGTCGCCGAGGCACTGACGGCCGTCCGGGTCCTCCATCGTGGAGACGACCCCGGCGGGCTTGTTCAGCGCGAAGAAGAGGTACGACTGGGTGGCGACGGTCAGGCCGTCCACCTTGATCTCGTCCTTCTCCGGATCGACGCGGACGCCCTGCTCCAGGACGATCTCGCCGTTGACCTCGACGCGTGCCTGCTCGATCAGCTCCTCACAGGCGCGCCGCGAGCCCATACCGGCCCGGGCCAGCACCTTCTGGAGCCGCTCGCCCTCCTGCTCGCCGAACGTCTTCGGGGTCTTGACCTGCGGCTTGTTGTGGCGGGCGCGGTTGCGCTCCTCGATCTTGGCGTCCAGCTCGCGGGGGCGCGACGGCGCCTGGCCCCGGCCGCGCTGCGGGCCGCCCTTGGGCCCGCCCTGCTTCGCGCCGGTACGGGGGCCGCCCTTGGCGCCGCCCCGGGCCGCGGCACCCCGGGCGCCGCCGCTCTTCGGGGCGGACCCGCGGCCGTCACCGGACTCGCCCACGTCGTAGCGGCGCTCCTCGGGACGGGGCCGACCCGCGCGCTGCTGCTTCTCGTCGCGCTTGTTCCCGGCGCCACGGTAGTTGCCCCTACCGCCGCCGCTGCCCGTGCTGTTCCTGCCGCTGCTTCGCATCAATGATCCGTCTGAGAGTCGCCGCTGTCGTCCACTTCGAACGACGGGATACCTTCCGGGGAGTCGCGCTCGACCGCCTCCGCCTCCGGGAGGAACGGTGCGAGCTCCGGGAGCTCGTCCAGGCCACGCAGGCCCAACCGCTCCAGAAAGTACGTCGTCGTCCTGTACAGGATCGCACCTGTTTCGGGTTCCGTCCCCGCCTCCTCCACCAGCCCGCGCTGCAGGAGGGTGCGCATCACGCCGTCGCAGTTGACCCCGCGTACGGCGGAGACCCGGGAACGGCTGACCGGCTGACGGTACGCGACCACGGCCAGAGTCTCCAACGCGGCCTGGGTCAGCCGGGCCGTCTGCCCGTCCAGGACGAAGCCCTCCACTGCGTCGGCGTAGGCGGCGCGGGCGTAGAACCGCCAGCCCCCGGCGACCAGCCGCAGGTCGAAGCCGCGGCCCTGGCGGGTGTACTCGTCGGCCAGCTCCCGCAGCGCCGACGCGACCGCGCGGCGGGGCCGCCCCACGACCCGGGCCAGGTGCTCCTCGGTCGCCGGGGCGTCGACGACCATGAGGACGGCCTCCAGCGCGGGTTTCAGCGCCAGCTCCGCCGTGGCGGGCGCCCCGACCGGCTCCCCGGCGGGCCTCCCCTGCTCCGTGACGTCGTACGCCTCACCGGCCCCGCTCACGCGCGCTCTCCTTCGTCGTCGCTCTCGTCGTCGCCCGGGGCGGACGCGCCGTCCGGCCCGTCCGCGGCCTCGGGCCGTCCTTCGTATCCGTCGGTGACCTGCGGGGTCGCGTCCTCGGGGCCCGTCCAGCGGACCGTGAGGGTGCCCAGCGCCTCCGGCTGGTCCAGGGCCACCGCCCGCTCCCGGTACAGCTCCAGCAGCGCCAGGAAGCGCGCCACGACGGTGAGGGTGTCGGGGGCGTCGGCCACCAGCTCGGCGAAGGTGCGCACCCCCGCCTCCCGCAGCAGCGCCGCCACCACCTCGGCCTGTTCGGCGACGCTGACCAGCGGTGCGTGGATGTGGTCGACGTAGACCTGCGGCCGGGCCCGGGGCTGCATCGCCTTGACGGCGAGCCGGGCGAACCCCTCGGGGCCGATGCCCAGCACCACCTCCGGCAGCAGCTCGGCGTGCTCGGGCTCCAGGCCGACGGTGCGGGGGTGGCGGCGCGCCTCGTCCGCCAGCCGGTCGCCGAAGATGTCCGCGATCCGCTTGTACGCGCGGTACTGCAGCAGCCGGGCGAAGAGCAGGTCACGGGCCTCCAGCAGCGCCAGATCCGCCTCGTCCTCGACGGCGGCGACCGGCAGCAGCCGGGCGGCCTTGAGGTCCAGCAAGGTGGCCGCGACGACCAGGAACTCGGTGGTCTGATCGAGGTCCCAGTCCGCGCCCATCGCCCGGATGTGCGCCATGAACTCGTCGGTGACCTGCGAGAGCGCGACCTCGGTGACATCCATCTTGTGCTTGGAGATCAGCTGGAGGAGCAGATCGAAGGGGCCCTCGAAGTTGTCCAGCCGGACGGTGAAACGGCCGTCGGCGGGGGCGTCGGACCCGGGGTCGTCGCCGGGCTCCGGTGCGCCGGGCTCCGGCGGGCCCCCGGACGCGGCGGGCTCGGGCGCTCCGGCCGCGGGCGGCTCCTCGGCCGCCGGGGCTCCGCCCGGATCCGCGGCGGCCCCGGCCGGTTCCGCGGTGCCGTCCTCCGGGCCCCGGCCGAGGGTACGGCGCGGGGGCCGCGGGGAGGCGGTGTCGTGCTGGGTCGTCGGCATCGTGGTCCAGGGTGCTGCGGGCCCCGCGCGCGGGCGGGCTGGCGCGCGGGCTGCGGGCCCGCGGAGGCAGGCTATCGGGGCCCGGGGCGGCTACCGGCCGCGCAGCCGCCGTACCAGGATGCTGGCGTCGCCGCGGGACTCCAGGTCGGCGAGGACGACGGCGACCGCCTCGCGGACGATCCGGCCGCGGTCGACGGCGAGCCCGTGCTCACCGCGCAGCACCAGCCGGGCGTGTTCCAGATCCATCAGCTCCTCGGCGGAGACATAGACGGTGATCTTCTCGTCGTGGCGCTCGCGGCCACTGGGGCGGCGGTTGGCGCCCCGGCCCCCGCGGCGGCGGGTGGCGCCGCCCGACGGCCCGGCCGCGGCCGCCGCCTCCGGCACCGCGCGGTTCTCCGGGCGGCGGTGCCCGCCCGCGGCCTCCTGGTCCGCGCCGCGCCCGCCGTGCTCGGCGGGGGCGGTACGCGCCGCGGTGGCGTCCGCCGCACCGGCGGGCGCCACCTCCAGCTCACCGCCGGGCGACGGCACCCGGGGCGCCTCGTCGCCGGATTCGCCCGTGCGGCGGGGCGGTGAGGACTGCAGGCCCGTGCCCCCGGTGGTGCGGAACAACTCGTCGGCGCCCGGCAGACTCACTCGGCGTGACACCGGGCGAGCACCTCCCTGGCGAGCTGACGATAGGCGGCGGCCCCCACGGAGTTGGAGGCGTACGTGGTGATCGGCTCGCCCGCGACGGTCGTCTCGGGGAAGCGGACCGTACGGCCGATGACGGTGTGGTAGACGTGCTCGTCGAACGCCTCCACGACGCGCGCCAGCACCTCACGGCTGTGCACGGTGCGGGAGTCGTACATCGTCGCGAGGATGCCGTCCAGCTCCAGGTCGGGGTTGAGCCGCTCCTGGACCTTCTCGATCGTCTCGGTGAGCAGCGCGACACCGCGCAGCGCGAAGAACTCGCACTCCAGCGGCACGATGACCTTGTGAGCCGCGGTCAGCGCGTTGACGGTGAGCAGACCGAGCGAGGGCTGGCAGTCGATGACGATGTAGTCGTAGTCGTTCATCAGCGGCTTCAGTGCGCGCTGGAGCGTCGACTCGCGGGCCACCTCGCTGACCAGCTGCACCTCGGCGGCGGAGAGGTCGATGTTGCTGGGCAGCAGGTCCATGTTGGGGACCGCCGTCTTGAGCAGCACCTCGTCGGCCGACATGCCCCGCTCCATGAGCAGGTTGTAGACCGTCAGGTCCAGCTCCATGGGGTTGACGCCGAGGCCGACCGACAGGGCGCCCTGCGGGTCGAAGTCGACGAGCAGCACCCGGCGCCCGTATTCGGCGAGTGCGGCGCCCAGGTTGATGGTCGAGGTGGTCTTGCCGACCCCGCCCTTCTGGTTGCACATCGCGATGATCTTGGCGGGGCCGTGCTCCGACAGCGGTCCCGGGATCGGGAAGTACGGCAGCGGACGGCCGGTCGGGCCGACGCGCTCGCGGCGCTGGCGGGCAGCGTCCGGCGCGAGCGTGGCCGCGTACTCGGGGTCCGGCTCGTACTCCGCGTCCGGATCGTAGAAATGCCCCTGGGGCAGGTCTTCGTAGTCGGCGAGACGGGTGGGATCTCCACTGCCCCGGTCGCCGGCCGTGGCGTTCACGTAATGGCCGTCCATGCTCTGGTGGGCTGTCGAGGTCGTGCTCGGGTGGGCTGCGGAGGTGTGGACCGCTACGGAGCCGACAGCCTCGTGCCCCGAGGGGGCCTGGCCCCGCGCAACTGCTCCTGGCTGAGTACCTCCGGGAGTAATTGTCGACTCATTCACAAGTCGTCGTACCTCCTTGGATGGAACCAGGAAACTTATCGATAGGTCAGCGTGACACCATGCCGACGGTTGGCGACTCTATGGCGTGTCGGGCGTCCGCAGCAACACAATCCACCCGACCCGGCGCGATGTGACGGAGAAGAAACCCGCCGATGTCAAGGGTGCAAGGCGCGCGCACATGAGGCTTCGGGGGTACGCGAATCACCTCAAGGGTTACGTACGGCGCGAGTTGCGCGCCCCCACGCCCAGGCCGCGGTGGAGGCGTGGTACGGGCGTGTCCACCACACGCGACCGGCCGGGTCCCGTCGAGGGGACCCGGCCGGTTACTTCCGCGCACCCGCGCGGAGTTGACGCTCAGCCCAGCAGGTCGGCCAGCTCCACGGAGTCCAGACCGTGGGCCTCGGCGACCTCGCGGTAGACGACCTTGCCGTCATGGGTGTTGAGGCCCTTGGCCAGCGCGGCATCGCGGCGCAGCGCCTCGACCCAGCCGTTGTTGGCGAGCGAGACGATGTACGGCAGGGTCGCGTTGGTCAGCGCGTAGGTGGAGGTGTTGGGCACCGCGCCGGGCATGTTGGCGACGCAGTAGAACACCGAGTTGTGGACCTGGAAGGTCGGGTCGGCGTGCGTGGTGGGGTGCGAGTCCTCGAAGCAGCCGCCCTGGTCGATCGCAATGTCGACAAGGACACTTCCGGGCTTCATCTTGGCGACCAGCTCGTTGGTGACGAGCTTGGGGGCCTTGGCGCCGGGGATCAGGACCGCGCCGACGACGAGGTCGGCCTCGACGACGGCCTTCTCCAGCTCGAAGGCGTTGGAGACGATCGTCTGCACCTTGGTGCCGAAGATCCGGTCGGCCTCGCGGAGCTTGTTGATGTCCTTGTCGAGCAGGGTGACGTGGAAGCCGAGGCCCACGGCGATCTGCACGGCGTTCCAGCCGGAGACGCCGCCGCCGATGACGACCGCCTTGCCCGCCTGGACACCGGGGACACCGCCGGGCAGCACACCGCGGCCACCGGCCTGACGCATCAGGTGGTAGGCGCCGACCTGCGGGGCGATCCGGCCCGCGACCTCGGACATCGGGGCGAGCAGCGGCAGCGCGCGGGTCGCGGTCTCGACGGTCTCGTAGGCGATGGCGGTGGTGCCGGACTCCAGCAGCGCGTCGGTGCACTCACGGGAGGCGGCGAGGTGCAGGTACGTGAAGAGGGTCTGGTCCTTGCGGAGGCGGTGGTACTCCTCCGCGATCGGCTCCTTGACCTTCAGGAGCAGGTCGGCGGTGGCCCAGACCTCGTCGGCGGTGTCGAGGATGGTCGCGCCCGCGGCCACGTACTCCTGGTCGGGGATGGAGGAGCCGACACCGGCGTCCTTCTCGATGACGACCTGGTGGCCGTTGCGGACCAGCTCGTTGACACCGGCGGGCGTGATCGCCACCCGGAACTCGTTGTTCTTGACCTCGCGGGGGATGCCGACCTTCACGTCGATCACGGTCCTTGAATGAGTGCTTACAGGAGAATTATCCCTCATGTGACACATGACGGAACTGACCGCGAGCGACGCGGCGAACCCAGTCTATTGAAGGATCCCCTCTTGTCTAGCCTTGCAAAGCATTAAATGTTTCGATGACCACCACCGATTTCGTAGGTCACTTCGGGTGATCTTGGAGGAGTTGTTCCCCCGCGGCACGGTGCAGCCGTGCCGCTGCCGGGTCGCCGAGCCCGTCGAGGAGGTCCGCAATCCGTAGCTGGAGCCCCGCCTCCAGCCCCGCCTCCCCCGCGCCCCGTGCGGTGTGCAGGGCCTCCAGGGAGGTCCGCAGCGCCTCCTCGGGCCGCCCGGCCCGCTCCTGGACACGGGCCACCTCGGCGGTCGCACGCGCCTGACCTGCGAGATCACCGAGCCTGCGGGAGGTGCGCGCCGCCGCCCGCCACTCCTTGAGCGCCTCCGGCCACCGCCCGGCCCGGCCGTGCGCCCCGCCGATCCGGCCGTGCAGCCGCGCCGCGTCCGCCGTCTCGCCCCGGCTCAGCCGCAGCTCCAGCGCCCGGCCGTACCAGTCGGCGGCGCGCTGCCAGTCCCCCAGCTCGCTGTACGTACCGCCGAGCGACTCCAGCGCGCGGCCGGTCGCCACCGCGTCGCCCGCCGACCGGGCCGCCTCCAGGGCGCCGCGGTAACGGGTCAGCGCCGCCTCGGTGCGTCCGGCGCCGCCGTCCAGATCGGCGAGGTTGAGCAGCGCCGCCGCCTTCTCCCGCCCCAGCCCCCGGCGTTCGGCGACCTCCAGGACCAATTCGTGCAGGGCGTAGAGGTCACCGGCGGCCGCCGTCGGGCCCTCGTGCGCCATCAGCGCGCGGACCAGGGTGGCGATCAACCGCCGGTCCAGCGTGTCGAGTTCACCGTCGGAGACCGCGAGGCGGGCCGCGTCCAGCAGGGCGGCGCGGCGGCGGTGCAGCCAGGCGGCGGCCGCCGCGCGGGAGGGGAAGCGCAGTGCGAACGGCAGCGCCTCGGCCCGCTCCCACGCCGGTGACCCGGGCGGCTCGCCGCTCCCCCGGCAGGACTGGAGCAGCCGGACGGTGCGCTCCAGCATCCGCGCACGGGCCAACTGGACCTCGGCCGGGCGCTCGTGCGTCCGCAGCAACTCGGCGGCGCGGACGGCGAGACAGCCGGGGAGCCGGTGGCGGGGGCCGGTGGCGGTGCCCGGGGAGGACGCCCCGTCGTCCGCCTCGTCCGCCTCCCGGTGCAGCAGTCCCAGCGCGGCCAGATCGGCGAGGGTCGCCTTGGCGGTCTCCACCGTGCAACCGGCCAGCGCGGACGTGGTGTGGGCGTCGACGAGACCGGGCGGGGCGAGGGAGAGGAGCCGCAGCGTCCGGGCCGTGGACGGCGGCAGCCCGTCGTGGGCGAGGTGGAAGGCGCGGTACAACGGGCGTTCCCCGAGCGGGAGTTCGTCCGGGATCTCCACCGCGCGCAGCGCCGTGCGCAGATCCGAGACGGAGGCCTTGGGGCGGGCGGCGAGCCAGCCGCCCGCCAGCACCAGCGCGGCGGGCTGCCCGCCGCACTCCTCGATGACGGAGTCGGCCGACCGCGGGTCGACGGTGATCCGCACCGGCCCGGCGAACCGGGCCAGCAGCGCGACCGCGGCGGCGCCGTCCAGCCCGCCCAGGGTGCACGGCCGGACATCGGGGATACCGGTGAGCGGGCCCTCGGAGACCACGACGACCAGGCAGTCCGGTGCGTCGGGCAGCAGCGGTTCGACGTGGTCGGCGCCGGGTGCGTCGTCGAGGAGGAGGACCGCGCGGCGGGCGGCCAACTCCGCGCGGAGCGCCTCGGCCGGTTCGTCGTCGTCCGAGCCCGCCGGGACGGCGGCGCCGAGCGCGGTGAGCAGCCCGCGGGCGACGTCGCCGGTGGGGACGGGCGTACCGTCCGGCCCGGACAGCCGGGCCCGGAACACCCCGTCCGGGTAGGTGCCGGAGAGCGTCCGCAGCAGTTCCTCGGCGAGCGCGGTACGGCCGCAGCCCGGCCGCCCGGCGATCAGCAGCACCCGGCTGCGGGGGCTCTTCCGGCCGGAGAGGGTGTCCAGCCCGGCCCGCTCGATGTCGGCCCGCAGCGCCTTCAGCTCCCGGGACCGGCCCAGCAGCCCCCGGGTCGGCAGCGCGTGGTCGGCGGGCCGGGGCGGGGCGACCGACGGCGGGGCGGTGGGGCGCGGCGGGGTGACGGAACGGGCGGCGGGCGACGCCTCGGAGGAGGGCGCGTCGCAGGGCCCGGAGCGGGACGGGGCCTCGACCGGAGGCGCGGGGACGGAGACCGGCGACGGGGACGGCGGCGGAGCGGAGGGCTCCGGCACGGCGGCCGCGGGAGCGGTGACCGGCGGCCCGGCAGGCGCGGGCCCGGCGACCGGAAGCGTCTCGTGCGGCGCGCCGGAGGCGGACGGTACGGAGGCCGGGGGCACGGAGGTGGGCGGAGCGGAGTCCGTGGACACGGAGGCGGACGGCGCAGAGTCCGTGAACACGGAGGCAGGCGGCGCGGCGGCCGGAGAGACGGTGGCCGGGAGCGCGGGGCCCGGGGATCCGGGAACCGGTGGCGCGGAGGCCCCCGTCCCCTGCTCTCCCCCGGCTTCCGGCGCCTCGGACGGCTCGGGCCCGTCGGCCCCGGGCAGCTCACGCCCCTCCGCCTCGGACAGCTCGGCTTCGGACAGCTCGGGCCCGTCGGCCCCGGAAGGGTCGGGCCCCTCCCCCGGTGCCCCGGCGACCGGCGGTGTCCGGGGCTTCGCGGGCACGGTGGAGGACGGCCGGTCGGCCACCGTGTCCGCGCCGTCCACCGGCACCCGTCCGCTCCCCGCCGGTGCGGCGCGTCCCGCCGCCTCCGGGGGGAGGTGCCCTGTGCCCACCGCCTGGTCCGTCACGGGCCACTCTCCCGTCCACCTGCGCATACGAGCCCGCCGCCGGTCGCGGACGGGAACGTTGCCGAGCGTAGTTCACGCCCCGTCATGCCCCGCGCCCCGCGCGGACCTTGGCGTTCGGGTCACTCCGCCGGATCAGCGGATCATCCGACCGGGACGGCGTGTCGGCACGGTGGACCGGCGGCGGACCGGCGGTGGCTCAGGCGCCGAAGGGGCGCGCCGGCCAGGGCGCGTCGGCCGGGCGCAGCGACTCCAGACCCGGCCCCTGCTGCGCCGCGACGAGCGACAGCACGCCGACGACCAGACAGTTGTTGTGCAGCTCCCCGGCGAGCACCCCGCGCACCAGCTCGTCGAGCCCGACGCGTGCCAGCTCCATGTCGGTCTCCTCCTCGGAGACCGCGAACCGCTCGCCCTCCGCCTCGGCCAGACCGCGCGCCAGGAAGATCCGGACCGCCTCGTCGCAGCCGCCCGGCGTGGTGTAGACGTCGGTCAGCACCCGCCAGTCGTCGGCCTTGACGTGCGCCTCCTCGTACAGCTCCCGCTGGGCGGCGTGCAGCGGGTTCTCGCCGGGGACGTCCAGCAGTCCGGCGGGGATCTCCCACAGCTTGTGGCGCACGGGGTGGCGGTACTGGCGCAGCACCAGGACCCGGCCGTCGTCGTCGAGGGCGAGGACGGCCACCGAACCGGGGTGGACCTGGTAGTCGCGGCGGGCCGTGGAGCCGTCCGGCATGACGACGTCGTCGGTGCGCACGCTCGTCTTGTTGCCGGTGAACGGCGTCGCGGTCGCGGTGACCGTCCACTCCTCGGGGGTGTCCTCGATCGCCATTACGTCCTCCTGTTTGTCCTGGTCAACGCAGAAACCGGGGCAGCGATCCCGTACGAGATCCCTGCCCCGGTCCACCGTAACGGCCGGGTACCGCCTACTTACCGGCGCCCTTCTCCGGGGCCGCGGGCTTTTGCTGCGCGGTCTGCTGCGCAACGGCTGCCTTCACCAGACCCGCGAAGAGCGGGTGCGGGCGGGTCGGGCGGGAGCGCAGCTCCGGGTGGGCCTGGGTGGCGACGAGGTAGGGGTGCACCTCGCGCGGGTACTCGACGTACTCGACGAGCTTGTTGTCCGGGGAGGTGCCGGAGAAGAGCAGACCGGCCTTCTTCTCCAGCTCACCGCGGTAGGCGTTGTTGACCTCGTAGCGGTGGCGGTGGCGCTCCTCGACGTACGGCTGGTCGTCGTAGGTCTCGCGGACGATGGAGCCCTCGGCGAGCTTCGCCGGGTACATACCGAGCCGCATGGTGCCGCCCATGTCGCCCTCACCGGCGACGATGTCCATCTGCTCGGCCATCGTGGAGATGACCGGGTGGGCGGCGGCCGGGTCGAACTCGGTGGAGTTGGCGCCCTCGATACCGGCGAGGTTGCGGGCCGCCTCGATGACCACGCACTGCAGGCCCAGGCAGAGGCCGAGCAGCGGCAGCTTCTGCTCACGGGCGTAGGTGATCGCGCCGACCTTGCCGTCCACGCCACGGTCGCCGAAGCCGCCGGGGATGCAGACCGCGTCGCAGTCGCCGAGCTGTTCGGCGGCGCCCGCCGGGGTCGTGCAGTCGTCGGAGGTGACCCACTTGATCTTCACGCGGGTCTTGTTGGCGAAGCCGCCCGCGCGCAGCGCCTCGGTGACCGAGAGGTAGGCGTCCGGCAGGTCGATGTACTTGCCGACCAGCGCGACCTTGACCTCGTGGTCGGGGTTGTGGACGCGCTCCAGCAGGTCGGCCCACTGGGTCCAGTCGACGTCGCGGAACGGCAGGTCCAGCTTGCGGACGACATAGGCGTCCAGGCCCTCGGCGTGCAGCACCTTGGGGATGTCGTAGATCGACGGGGCGTCGATCGCGGCGACCACGGCCTGGTCGTCCACGTCGCACATCAGCGAGATCTTGCGCTTGATGGCGGTGGGGACCTCGCGGTCGGCGCGGAGCACGATCGCGTCGGGCTGGATGCCGATGTTGCGCAGCGCGGCGACGGAGTGCTGGGTCGGCTTGGTCTTCAGCTCACCGGACGGGCCGATGTAGGGCAGCAGCGAGATGTGCACGACGAAGACGTTGTCCCGGCCGACCTCGTGGCGGACCTGGCGGACGGTCTCCAGGAACGGCAGCGACTCGATGTCGCCGACCGTGCCGCCGACCTCGGTGATGACGACGTCGACGTCGTCGGTCGCCATCCGGCGGATGCGGTGCTTGATCTCGTTGGTGATGTGCGGGATGACCTGCACGGTGTCGCCCAGGTACTCGCCGCGGCGCTCCTTGGCGATCACGGTGGAGTAGACCTGGCCGGTGGTGACGTTGGCGCTGCCGTCGAGGTCGACGTCGAGGAAGCGCTCGTAGTGACCGATGTCCAGGTCGGTCTCGGCCCCGTCGTTGGTGACGAAGACCTCACCGTGCTGGAAGGGGTTCATCGTGCCGGGGTCGACGTTCAGGTACGGGTCGAGCTTCTGCATGGTGACCCGCAGACCCCGCGCCTTGAGGAGCGCGCCGAGGCTGGAGGCCGTGAGGCCCTTGCCGAGCGAGGAGGCGACGCCCCCGGTGACGAAGATGTGCTTGGTCGTCGTGGCTGCGTTCTGTCGAGAAGCAGAGGGCGGCATGGCCAAGAGGGGGCTCCCGTGGTCGCGAGTGGAGAGGTGCGATGCGGCGCCGTCCCCGGGGTACGAGGGGTGCCTTCGCTGCGGCTCGGGGGTGCCGTGACATCTGCCGTGACATTTGTGGGGCCCACCGGTCCACGGGATACCAGGCTATCAGCGACCGGGGATGGTCGCGCCCGTCGGCGCCCGCCGCGGCCTCTCCGCCGCACGTCACCCGAACGAGTGACGCCCCCGTCCGTGGGCGTCGCGCGGGGTCCCTCGGGCCGTCGTATCCTGCTCGGACACTCGTTACGAGCCGTCCGGTGAGGCACCACCCCCGCCCGATTTCCGGTCCCGCTGCTCGACAACGTTTCAATGGGCAGGACGGACAGCTATCACGTCCCGAGGGGGCGTGACTCCAGTTCGACAGGAGATGCACGTGGCCGGGCGCATCGAGGACTACGCACTCATCGGCGATATGCAAACCGCCGCTCTCGTGTGCAGGGACGGCATGGTGGACTGGCTCTGCCTGCCGCGTTTCGACTCCCCGGCGGTCTTCGCCGGGCTGTTGGGCACCGAGGAACACGGCTTCTGGCGGATGGGCCCCGCCCACTCCGAGGGCACCCGCCCGCTCCCCGCCGACCGGCGGCGCTACCGCGGCGACTCGCTGGTGCTGGAGTCGGAGTGGGACACCCCGCAGGGCACCGTCCGGGTGATCGACTTCATGCCGCCGCGCGACGGCGCACCGCAGCTGATCCGCATCGTCGAGGGCGTCAGCGGCACCGTCCCGGTCCGCTCCGAGCTGCGGATGCGGTTCGCGTACGGCTGGGTGGTGCCGTGGGTGCACAAGGTCGACGGGCGGACGGTCGCGGTCGCCGGTCCTGACTCGGTGTGGCTGGACACCACGGCGCAGACGTACGGCGAGGAGCTGACCACCTACTCCGACTTCACCGTCGCGCCGGGCGAGCGGATCGCCTTCACCATCAGCTGGCAGCCCTCGCACCACCAGCCCCCGGCGCTGGCCGAGCCGGAGAACGCGCTCGTCGCCACCGAGGACTTCTGGCGCGAGTGGGTCGAGCACTGCACGTACCACGGGCCCTACCGGGACGCGGTGGTCCGGTCGCTGATCACGCTGAAGGCGCTGACGTACGCGCCGACCGGCGGGATCGTGGCCGCGCCGACCACCTCGCTGCCGGAGGACCTCGGCGGCTCCCGCAACTGGGACTACCGCTTCACCTGGCTGCGGGACGCCGCCATCACCCTCTCCTCGCTGCTCCGTACCGGCTACCGCGAGGAGGCGCGGGCATGGCGCGAGTGGCTGCTGCGGGCGGTCGCCGGGGACCCGGAGAACCTCCAGATCATGTACGGCATCGCCGGTGAGCGGGAGCTGGGCGAGAACGAGCTGAGCTGGCTGCCGGGGTACGAGAACTCCCGGCCGGTGCGGGTCGGCAACGGCGCCGCGGGCCAGGTCCAGCTCGATGTCTACGGCGAGGTCATCGAGGCGCTGCACCTGGCGCACATGACGGGGCTGGCGCGTAACGACTACGCCTCGCTGCTCCAGCTGAAGCTGATCGACTGGGTGGAGAACCACTGGCACGAGCCGGACGAGGGCATCTGGGAGGTCCGCGGGCCGCGCCGCCACTTCGTCCACTCCAAGGTCATGACGTGGGTCGCGGTGGACCGGACGATCAAGCTGATCGAGGCGGGCGACGTCGAGGGGCCGCTGGAGCGCTGGAAGGAGCTGCGCGAGCGGATCCACCGGGACGTCTGCGAGAAGGGGTACGACAAGGAGCGCAACACCTTCACGCAGTCCTACGGCTCCCAGGAGCTGGACGCCTCGCTGCTGCTGATCCCGCAGATGGGTTTCCTGCCGCCGGACGACAAACGCGTCATCGGCACCATCGAGGCGATCCAGCGGGAGCTGTCCACCGAGGACGGTTTCATCCTGCGCTACCCGACCTCCGGTGACGAGGCGGGCGTGGACGGTCTGGAGGGCGACGAGGGCGCGTTCCTGGCCTGCTCGTTCTGGATGGCGGACGATCTGGCGATGATCGGGCGGGTGGCGGAGGCGCGCTCGCTCTTCGAGCGGCTGCTCTCGCTCCGCAACGACCTGGGGCTGCTGGCCGAGGAGTGGGACTCCGCGAACCAGCGGCAGGTGGGGAACTTCCCGCAGGCGTTCAGCCATGTCCCGCTGATCGACACCGCGCTGCGGCTGACCGCGAGCGGCGCGTACGGCGGCGGCTGAACCGGTCGGCGTGGACGTACCGAAGGGGCCGCTCCCGGTGGGGCGGCCCCTTCGGCGTGTGCGGTCAGGCGCGGGTGCGGGGGGCCAGGGCGAGGGCGAGGACCGGCAGGGTGAGGAGGGCGGCGACGCCGTTGAGCCCGCCGTAGCCGAGGAGGGCGACGAGGCCACCGGCGGCGGCGCCACCCGCCGCGCCCGCGAGGTTCATCAACGTGTCGGCGAGGCCCTGGATCTCGGAGCGCTGGGCGGCCGGGAGCGACTCGGTGAGCAGGGTGGAGCCGCCGATGGTGACGAAGGACCAGCCCAGCCCGAGGGTGAACAGCGCGCCGACGGCGGCGACATGGCTGGTCCCGGCGAGCCCGGCGACCGCGGCGGTGAGCAGATAGAGCGCCTGGCCCAGCAGGATCACCGGGATCCGGCCGAGGCAGTCGGCGAGCCGTCCGACCAGCGGCGACAGCGCGTACATCCCGGCGATGTGGAGGCTGACGCTGAAGCCGACGACGCTGAGGTCGGCGCCGTGGTGGGCGAGGTGGATCGGGGTCATCGTCATCACGGAGACCATGACGGCGTGCCCCAGGACGACGGTGACCAGGCCGAGGCGGGCGGCGGGCACGGCGCGGACCACCCGGAGCGCCTCGGCGAAGCGGGCGGTGAAGCGCGGGGCGGCGGGCGTGTCCGGGGCGGGCGCCGCCCCGGGTGTCCCGCCGGTCCCGGCGCGGGCCAGGGCGGCGGCGAGGTGGAGCGGGTCGGGGCGGAGCAGGAAGTGGTTGAGGGCCCAGCCGCCGAGGAAGGCGACGGTGGAGAAGAGGAACGTCCCGGCCTCCTCGGGCAGGCCCAGCGCGCGGGCGACGGGCTCGCCCGGACCGGTGAGGTTGGGGCCGATGACGCTGCCGACGGTGGTCGACCAGACGACGAGGGAGAGCGAGCGGGCGCGGTTGCCGTCGTCGGCGAGGTCGGCGGCGGCGTACCGGGACTGGAGGTTGGTGGCGGTGCCCGCGCCGAGCAGGAGGGTGCCGAGGAGGACCGGTTCGGGGCGGCCGAGGCGGGCGCCGAGCAGGACGATCACGGCGCCGACGGCGGCGATCAGCCAGCCGGTGCCGAGGCCGACGCGGCGCCCCCGGGAGCGGGAGAGCGCGGCGAGCGGGATGCCGAGGAGGGCGGCGCCGAGCGTGGCGGAGGTGGTGGACAGTCCGGCGAGCGCCTCCGAGCCGCTGAGCCGCCCGATCAGCAGCGCCCCCGCCGAGAGTGTCGAGCCGATGCCGATGCCGGCCACGACCTGGGCGGACATCAGGACCCGGACGGTACGTCGCTGGGCGGTGGCGACGGTGGTGGGGTCCGGGCCGGACGGTAACGGGCCGTCGAAGGTGCGGTCGGCCGGGCCGTCGGACGTGTGTGCGGTACCTGACATGCGGCACAGCGTAGGAGCCGGGCGCGGCGCGGCCCCACCCAATTCCGGCCAGGACCGGGCGGCCGTCCGGAACGCCGTCCCGGGTGCGGCGGCCGCCCGGTGCCGGGGAGGGGGCGGCCGCCGCCGGGCCGTCAGAAGGCGGTGAGGGTCAGGGTGACCTCCTTCGGGGCGCCGTCCTCGATGTACGAGGCGAACCCGGCGACGTCGTCGAAGGCGAAGCCGTACGCCTTGCCGTCGCGGGTCGCCTCGTGCATGGCCTTGGCGTAGTGGTTGGTGAGCTGCTGCTGGTAGAAGGTGGCCGGGTCGGTGCCGGGCTGGGCGTCGGCGGTGGTGAGGATGGAGCGGTTGAGGGCGGCGCCGAGGATCGCGGCGACCGGGCCGAGGGTGCCGTCGTTGGGGGCGGCGAGGGTGCCGTCGCAGAAGAGGACGTCGCGGGTGGACGGCTTGTCGAAGGAGACGTCGCCGGGGCCGGTGAAGGCGAACTTGCCGCCGGAGACCCGGCCGGTGAAGGTCCCGGCGTTGGTGGTCACCTTGAGGTCCTTCTTCTCGTACGTGGACCATGCCTCGTCGATGGCGGGCGCGAGGTAGTCGGCGGCGAAGAGTCCGCTGTCCAGGCCGTGTCCGGGGGCGATGACACGCTTGTCGTCGACGACCAGCTTGCCGAAGCCGTCGGCCGCCTTGACGTCGGCGAAGACCTTGGCGCGGGCGCCGTCCTTGAGGGTGCCGGTGGTCTGTTCCTTCGCGCCGTTGAGCTTGATCTCCAGCGGCACGCTGAACATGTCGACCATGGTGGTGTTGCAGTACATCCCGCCGGAGTTGTAGGTGAACTCCGCGCAGTCGTGCAGCACCGGGTAGTTGGGGTCGCCCTCGACCCAGCCCGCCGGGTAGGCGAGCGCCGCCTTGCCGTTGCCGTCCTCGACCGCCTTGAACTTCAGCGGGTCGCCGAGCGCGACATAGATCCGGCCGGACATCTGCGGCAGGTTCAGCGTGGTGGTGCCGTCGGCGGCGAGCGGGATGGCGTAGTCGGTGAAGCCGTCCGGTCCGTTGTCGGCGAGGGCGACGGGCGCCAGTTGGCCGTCGGGGGTGACCCGGACCTGCTGGGTGCCGTCGTTGCCGACGATGTAGACGCGGACGGCGGCGTTGTCGTACGCGCCGGTGTGGTTGACGACGTGCAGCGGCATCCCGGCGGCGGTGTTCCCGAGCAGGGGCGCGGGCCGGGCGAACGCCCGGGGGGCGAGGGCGAGTCCGGCGGTGGTGGCGGCGAGGGAGCCGAGGAGGGTACGGCGGCTGATCACGGGTGACTCCTTACGGGGTGGAGGAGGCGGCGGGCCGGGCGACGGAGATGGCAACGTTGTCGACGAGCAGGGAGGCGCCGGGTTCCGTGGTGTCGGTGGGGGTGGCGCGACCGGCGACACCGTCCGGGAAGCCGCCGCCCATCGCGAGGTTCAGCAGCAGGAAGTGGCCGTGGTGGGTGGCGCGGGCCCAGGTGTCGGCGTCCATCTCGGAGGCGGCGACGGTGTGGAACGCGGCGCCGTCGAGGTACCACGTCAGCTTCTCGTGGGCGGGGTCGGTGCGGTCGAGTTCGAGGGCGTAGGTGTGGAAGCCGTCCCGGCAGCCGACGCAGGGCCGGGAACTCCCCTTGCCCTGCGTCTCGTTGCAGGGCCCGCCGGGGTTGACGCCGCAGTGCAGGGTGCCCCAGAGGGTGTCGGCGCCGTTGACGTTCTCCAGGATGTCGAACTCGCCGATGCCGGGCCAGTTGGTGTACGTACCGCGGAAGTCGGCGCCGAGCGTCCAGAAGGCGGGCCAGTAGCCGAGGGCCTTGTCGCCGGTGACCTGCGGCAGCTTGACCTGCGCCTCGATACGGAGGGCGCCGCCCTCGGGTGCGGCGAAGTCGGTCCGCCTGCTCTCGATACGGCCGGAGGTCCAGCCGCCGTCCTTCTTCAGCGCGGTGATCTTGAGGTGTCCGGCGCCGTCGAGCTGGAGGTTCTCGGGGGCGTCGGTGTACCTCTGCACCTCGCCGGTGCCCCAGTTGGCGGGGCCGCCGGGGTAGCCGGTGCCGGTGTCGGTGATCCAGTCGTCGGCGGCGGGGCGGGATCCGGCGGCGCCGTCGAAGTCGGTGCGCCAGACCTCCTGGAAGGCGGGGGCCGCCCGGTCGTCGGGGACCGCGAACGGGGCGGCCCACAAGGGGACCGCCGTCGCCAGGGCGCAGGCGATCGCCACCGCCTGCGCCCTGAATTCCATGATCATGTCATTCTCCTCGACACGGTGGGGGGTACGGGAGGAGTCTTCGGGGGTGCGCATGAGAGCGCTCTCATGCGTTGGGGGCACCCTGCCGACTCGGCGGAGCGGCGTCAACCCGCCCTGGGAAAAAGGAGTTGGACGGTGACGGGACGGAACGGCCGACGGCCGACACTGGAGGCGGTCGCCGCACGCGCCGGGGTCTCACGGGCGACGGTCTCACGGGTGGTCAACGGCGGCGCCGGGGTGCGGCCCGCGGTGCGGGAGCGGGTGGCGCGGGCCGTGGCCGAGCTGGGGTACGTCCCCAACAGCGCGGCCCGCTCCCTGGTCACCCGGCGCACCGGCGCGGTCGCGGTGGTCATCGGCGAACCGGAGGAGCGGGTCTTCAGCGACCCGTTCTTCGGGCGGCAGCTGCGCGGCATCGGACGGGAACTGACCGCGGCCGACACCCAGTTGCTGCTGCTCCTGGTGGAGAACCGGGCCGACTGGCCGCGGATCGGCCGGTACCTGGCCGCCGGACACGTCGACGGCGCGCTGCTCTTCTCGCTCCACCACGACGCCCCGCTGCCGTCGGTCGCGGCGCGCGCCGGGCTGCCGGTGGT
This sequence comes from Streptomyces catenulae, assembly GCF_000718015.1. Lineage (GTDB taxonomy): Bacteria > Actinomycetota > Actinomycetes > Streptomycetales > Streptomycetaceae > Streptomyces > Streptomyces catenulae. Next base: position 150,374 of record NZ_JODY01000020.1, read on the forward strand.
CTACGGCGGACGGCCCGGCTGGGCGGGCGCCGCGGACGACCCGGCGGTGCGGTACGTCGACACCGACAACCGCGACGGCGCCCGGCAGGCCGTACGGCATCTGCGGGAGCGGAGGCGGCGGACGGTCGCCTGCGTCACCGGGCCGCTCGACCAGACGTCGGCCGCCGACCGGCTGGCGGGCTACCGGGAGGCGCTGGCGCCGGGGGCGTACGATCCCCGGCTGGTCGCGGACGGCCGGTTCACCGCGGACGGCGGGGAGGCGGCGATGGCCCGGCTGCTGGATGCGGCGCCGGAGCTGGACGCGGTGTTCGTCTGCTCGGACCTGATGGCCTCGGGCGCGCTGCGGACCCTGCGGGAGCGGGGGCGGCGGGTGCCGGAGGACGTGGCGGTGGTCGGCTACGACGATCTGGCGCCCGCCGCGTGGGCCGATCCGCCGCTGACCACGGTGCGGCAGGACGTGACGGAGCTGGGGCGGCTGATGGCGCGGATGCTGCTGCGGGAGATCGCCGACCCCGGGGACGCGGGCCCGGCGGCCGTCGTCACCCCGGCCACCCTGGTGGTCCGCGCCTCGTCGGGCTGAGCGGAGGGCGCCGCGACCGCTGTGACGTGGGACGACGCGCTGCGGGTACCGTCGGTGCCATGGGGCCGGAGACGACGATCGAAGCGGAGATCACCGTACGCAGGGCGCTGGAGCTGCCCGCGCTGCGGCGCGGTCTGCCGGAGGTGGTGGCGGGTGCCGCCGGGCTGGACGGCCCGGTGCGCTGGGTGCACGCCGGGGAGGTGCCGAACATCGCCTCGCTGCTCAAGGGCGGTGAGCTGCTGCTCACCACGGGCCTGGGGCTCGGCGCCCGCCCCACCGAGCTGCGCGCCTTCGTCCGCGATCTCGCCGACCGGCGGATCGCCGCGCTCGTGGTGGAGCTGGGCGCACGCTTCACCACGCTGCCCGCGGCGCTGGTCGACGCGGCCCGCGAGTGCGGACTGACCCTGATCCAGCTGCACCGCGAGGTCCCGTACGTCACGGTCACCGAGGAGATCCACACCGAGATCGTCAACAGCCACTACACGCTGCTGCGCCGCGCCGACGCGCTCATCCGGCGCTGCACGGACGCGCTGCTGCGCGGCGGCGGCGCCCCCGAGGTGCTGCGGCTGCTGGCCGACTTCACCGGCAACCCGCTCTGCCTGGAGTCGGCCGACGGCAGTCCGCTGTACGCGGCGGGCCCGCAGGGCGACGACGACGGGCCCGCGGACGCCGATCCGCTGCTGGCCTGGGAGGGGCTGCGGGACACCGGCGTCCGCGTGGACGTGCCCGGCGGCGGGCCGGGGCCGGACGCCGTACGGGCGCGGCTGGTGCTGCTGCCGGTCAACTCCCCGGCGGCGCCGGTGCACCGGATCGCCGCGGCGCGGGCGGCCGATCTGCTGGCGGTGGTGATGCTCCAGTCCCGTCAGGAGGAGGTGCTGGCGGCGCGTGGCCGGGGCGACTTCCTGGCCGATCTCGCCGAGGGCCGGGTGTCGGCCACCGAGGCGCCTGGCCAGGCGCGGCTGCTGGGGTTCCGGCCGGGCGGCGACCCGGTGGTGCCGGTGGTGATGCGGCTGCCGTCGGGGCTGGTGTCGGACGGCGGTTGGGCGGTGCTGGCCCAGGTGCTGCGCGAGGAGTTGACGGCGCTGGGCGTCCCGGTGCTGCTGGGCGTGCGGCCGGTGGAGGGGCGGGTGCCGCTGCTGGTGGCGCTGCGGGCGGGGCGGGCCCGGGAGGCGCTGGCCGAGCGGGTGGCGCAGGCGCTGCACACCGGGGTGGCGCGGGCCGGGCTCGACCGTCCGGCGGCGGCGCGGCCGGTGGTGGTGGTCGGGGCGGCGGGCGAGTGGGCCGCCGCCGGGTCCGGGCTGCGCCACGCGGCCCAGGCGGCGGCCGCCGCGCAGGGGTTGCCGCACCAGCCGTGGTACGACGCGCGGCGCCTCGACATCGAACTGCTGCTGTGGCGGCTGCGGGAGCAGGGCGGGGAGGAGGTCCTCGCGGACTTCGTGACCCGCGCCATCGGCCCGCTGCTCCGCCACGACCGGGCGGCGCGCCAGCCGCTGCTGCCGACGCTGGAGGCGTATCTGGCGAGCGCCGGGCGCAAGGCGGAGACGGCCCGCGCCCTCAACGTCAACCGCCAGACCCTCTACGACCGGCTGGCCCGTATCGCCCATCTCCTCGGCACCGATCTGGACGATCCGCAGACGGTGCTGGGGCTGCGGCTGGCACTGCGGGCGCGGCGCCACGCGGAGAAGGGGTAGGGCGGCGGACGGGCCACCGCCCGGGAAATCCGCACGCCCCGGCCGTCGCCTTCCGGGGATCCTGCGGGGACGGGGTTCCTCTGCCAGCACCACGACCGGCCCGGTTCGCCGACCGCGTTCGCCTTCGACGGGCCGAACCGGCGAGCCGGGGTCCACCGGGACGTGCCGGTGCGGCGGTGGCGGAGCACGCCGGGGCGCACGGTGTGGGAGTTCCTCGGCGGTCGGGAGGGCGGCGACCACTTCCTGGTGCCCGGCCTCGGCGCGGGACGCCCCGCCGACCTCGCGCTCCCCCGCGGGCGGGACGAGCTGCTCGTCTACGGGCCGCTGCTCTCCGACGACGGCGCCGCCCGGCTGGGCACCGCGGCGCCGGTGCGGGCGCCCGGCATGGAGGCGGCCCGCGCCCTGCTCACCCGGGACCGCTGCGCCGCCGTCGAGGTGTACCGGCGGCGGTTCGGCGGGCGCCCGTCGTGACCGGCGGCCCCGGGGCGGCCGGTCGGCTCACCCCCGGGCCGTCTCCAGCGCCGTCCCCACCCCGAGCGCGACGAGGACGCCGCCGGTCGTGCCCTCCAGACCGCGGAGCACCCGGGGGCGGCGCAGCCAGGTGGAGAGGCGCCCGGCGCCGAGCGCGATCAGCAGCAGCCACCCGGCGGCGATCACCGCGTCGACGGCGCCGAGCAGCAGCGTCGCGCCGAGCACCGGACGGCCCGGCGGCAGGAACTGCGGGACCACGGCGACGAAGAAGATCCCGACCTTGGGGTTGAGCAGACAGCTCAGCAGCCCCTGCCGGAAGCCGCGCAGCGCGGTGGCCGCCGCCTCGGGCGCCGCCTCCGGGGAAGCCTCCGGCCCCGGCGCGGCGGAGCGGCGGCACGCCCACAGCGCCTGGAGGCCCAGCACCGCCAGATACCCGGCGCCCAGAAGGCGTACGGCGGTGAACGCGGCGTCCCAGCGCTGGAGGGCCGCGGCGAGGCCGAAGGCGGCCGCCACCGCCCAGGCCAGTGAGCCCGCGGCGGCGCCGAGGGCGGTGGCCGCGCCGGACCGGCGGCCACCGCGCAGACAGTTCCGCAGCACCAGCAGCGTGTCCGGGCCGGGCACCACCGTCATCATCAGGGCGAAGAGCGCGAAGCCCGCCAGCGCCGCCGTCATACCGTCCGCCTCCGGGCCCGCCGTCCGCACCGTTCCGTCCGGGTCACCGTAGCGGCCCCGGGCGGCGCGGGCTCAGCCCGGGGCGTGGGCGCCGACGGGCCGGGCCACCTCGTCGTAGACGCTCAGCACCTGGGCGACCGTGGCGTCCTCGGTCGGCCAGTCGGCGGCCCGGAGCGGACCGGCGGCGGCGAGGGCGGCGCGCCGGTCCGGGTCGGCGAGCAGGCCCAGGACCGCGCGGGCGAGGGCGACCGCGTCGCCGGGGCGGGTCAGTTCGGCGGCGGGGCCGAGGAGTTCGCGCAGCTCACCGGTGGCGGCGGCGACCAGCGGCGCCCCGGCCGCCAGCGCCTGCTGGGCGAGCGGCGGGCGGGCGTCCCAGCGCCCCGGGACGGCCACCACATCGGCGGCGGCGAGGAGTTCGGGCAGATCGGCGCGGTGCCCGGCGAGGAGGACCGGCAGCTCCTCGGTCTCGATCCGGCGCTGGAGCGCGGCCCGGCGACCGCCCTCGCCGACGACGACCAGCAGCGGGCGCGGCTCACGCGCGGCCCAGGCGTGCGCGGCGTCCAGCAGCAGATCGTGCTCCTGCCGCTCCTCCAGCGGGCCCGCGGCGAGCACCAACGGGCGGTCCACCGCGCCCAGTTCGGCCCGGACCTTGTGGCGGGTGCGGTCGGCGTCGCCGTCGCCGGCGGCCCGGGGGCCCGGCGGGGCGAGCGGGGCCAGCCGGGCGTCGCGGGCGCCGCGCTCCCGGGCGCGGTCGACGAGCCCGGCGCAGACACCGAGGACGACGGCGGCGGCGCGCGCCAACTGCCGCTCCCGCAGCCGCACCAGCGCCCCCGCCGTCCGGGCCGCGGTGTGCCAGGTGACGACGAGCGGGAGACGGCCACCGCGCGGGCCGCGCACCGTGCGGAGCACCGGCAGGGCGCTCAGCCCGGCCCGTACACCGTGGGCGTGGACCACGTCCGCGTCGCGGAAGGCGCCGCGCAGCGCAGCGAGGGCGGCCGGGTCCGGGCGGGCCGCCACCGGGACGAACCGGGCCCCGGCCGCGGTGAAGCCGTGTGTCTCCTCGGCCGGTGCCGGGGCGCAGACCGTGACCTGCACGCCGCGGGCGATCAGCCCGGCGGTGAGCGAACGGACGTGGGCGGCGCTGCCCGTGGCGCCGTGGCCGAGCACCTGGACCGTGCGCAGTGGCGCCTGGCCGTGCGGCGGGGGCGGCATGCGGGTCACGGCGGGGGGCTCCTGGGTCGGCGGGTTGGGTCCGTGCGGCGGGACGGTCGGGCGGTCGCACACCGGCGGGTCGCGGGGAGTTGCCCACCGAGGGGCGCGCGGAGCGCCTGCGGGCGCCGGGGGCGTACGCGGGGAGTGTGTGCGGTGTCCGCCGCGGCACCGCGCACCAGGATGCCAGGCCGCGGGCGTCAATTCCGCACCGTTCGCCCGCCGTTCAGGTGGGATGTCTCACCCGCCCGACCGCTGGACCACCCCCATGGGGGACAGAACACCCGTTCCCCGACACCCGGTCGGGGCCGGTCGCGGCGACCGGCCCCGGACGTCGCCGATCACCGCCGCCGCCACCAGCGCGGCGGCGTGCGCGGCGAGCCCCGCCCGGCCGTACCGGGCCACGACGGAGAGCCCCAGCGCCGCGCCGAGCGCATGCGCACCGGTGTCGCCGAGCATCGTGCGGGCGGCGGCGTCGTCGGCGAGGACGGCGACCGCGGCGCCCACCGGAGCCGCCGCCGCACACCCCGCGGGGCCGCCGCCGACCAGCCCCGGCGCGCCCAGCACCAGGACGGCGCCGACGGCGCGGCCCGGCCGGAGGTCGAGCAGGTTGACCAGATGGGCGGACCCGGCGACGACGACGCCCGCCAGCAGTGCGTCGACCGGCCGCCGCCGCAGCACCGCCCCGGCGGCGAGCCCGGCGCCGCCGATGCCGAACAGCTTGACCGCGCCGGAGGTCACCTCGCCGTGCGCGAGCGCCGTCAGGTGGGCCCGGAAGCCGCGGCGCGGGTCGCCCGCGCCGCGTAGGTCGTCGTAGGCACCGCAGGCGCCCGCGGCGAGGACGGTGAGCGCCGCGGCGGTGCGGGCGCGCGGCGTCCCCGGGGCGGCGGCCACCGCGCAGGCGGCGCCGAGGGCGGTGGCGGGCCCGGCGTGGAGCGTGACCGGGCGTCCGGCGTGGTTGGTCCGCCGCCAGCGGGCGGCGCCCCCGGGCGGTCGGCGGCGCAGCGCCGCGTACATGGCGCGGGTGGCGACCGCCGCGCCCGCCAGGACCGCCGCCCGGCCGTCCGTCATCACCCCACGTGCTCCGATCGTCCCGCTCCCCTCCGTGTCCCGGCGGCGCCCGCCGTCACCGTCCCGTACGGGCCGTCTCCAGCAGCTCCTCGGCGTGCGCCCGGGCCGTCTGCGAATCCTCCTGACCGGCCAGCATCCGCGACAGCTCCCGGATGCGCTCCTCGCCCTCCAGGACGGTGACACCGCTGCGGGTGACCGAACCGTCGTGGGTCTTGGCGACCAGCAGCTGCCGGTCGGCGAAGGCCGCGACCTGCGGGAGGTGGGTGACGACGACGACCTGCGCGGACTGCGCGAGGCGGGCGAGGCGGCGGCCGACCTCCACCGCCGCCTTGCCGCCGACACCCGCGTCGACCTCGTCGAAGAGGTACGTCGGGACGGGGTCGGAACCGGCGAAGACGACCTCCACGGCGAGCATCACGCGGGAGAGTTCACCGCCGGAGGCGCCCTTGGAGATCGGGCGGGGCGGGGCGCCCGGGTGCGGGGCGAGCAGCAGCTCGACCTCGTCGGCGCCGCTCGGCCCGTAGACCACGGACCGGCCGCCGACCTCGACGCCGTCGCTCTCCTCGACCGCCTCGGTCTGGCGGATGTCGACACTCACCCGGGCGTGCGGCATGGCGAGTTCGGCCAGCTCCGCGGTGACATCGGCGGCGAAGCGGGCGGCGGCGGCGGTCCGGGCGTCGGTCAGCTCCTGGGCCAGGGCGCCCAGTTCGCCGCGGAGGGCGTCGCGCTCCTCGGTCAGCTCGGTGATCCGGTCGTCGTCGCCGTCCAGTTCGGCCAGGCGCGCCGCGCTCTCCTGCGACCAGGCCAGCACCGCGTCGATGTCCTCGCCGTACTTGCGGGTCAGATGGGTCAGCGCGGCGCGGCGCTCCTCGACGGCGGCGAGCCGCAGCGGGTCGGCGTCCAGCCCGTCGGCGTACCCGGCGAGATCGCCCGCGGCGTCCGCCATCAGGATGGCGATCTCGCCGACCCGCTCGGCCAGCGCGGCCAGCTGCGCGTCGTGGCCGCGGACGGCGTCGAGCGCCCGCCGCGCCCCGGCGACGAGGGTGGCGGCGTCGACGCCCTCGGGGTCCTCCGGATCACCGGCCAGCGCGGCGTGCGCGGCACCGGCGGCGGCGGCCAGCGCCTCGGCGTGGCCCAGGCGTTCGGCCTCCGCGGCGAGCGCGGTGTCCTCGCCGGGCTGCGGTTCGACGGCGGCGATCTCGTCCAGCCCGAAGCGGAGCAGATCGGCTTCCTGGGCGCGTTCGCGGGCCCGCGTCGTCAGGGTCTCCAGCTCGGTGGCGACCGCGCGCAGCCGCCGGTGGGCGGTGGCGTAGCGGGCCAGGGGCGCGGCGACGGCGTCCCCGGCGTAACGGTCCAGGGCCTCGCGCTGGCGGGCCGGGCGGAGCAGACCCTGCTGGTCGGTCTGGCCGTGCACCGCGACCAGTTCGTCGGACAGCTCCGTCAGCAGGCCGACCGGGACGGACCGGCCGCCGACATGGGCGCGGGAGCGGCCCTCGGCGGAGACGGTGCGGCTGATCAGCAGCGCCCCGTCGTCCAGTTCGGCGCCCGCCTCCTGGGCGCGGACCGCCGCGGGCGCCGCGGCGTCCATCGTGAGGCGGCCCTCGACGACCGCCGCCTTGGCGCCGATCCGCACCAGCGCGGCATCGGCGCGCCCGCCGAGCAGCAGGCCGAGGCTGGTGACGACCATGGTCTTGCCCGCGCCCGTCTCACCCGTCACCGCCGTGAAGCCCGGGGACAGCTCGACTACGGCGTCGTCAATGACGCCCAGGGACCGGATCCGCATCTCCTCCAACACGGATACGACCTTACGAGGTCCACCGGCCCCCTCGCGACGGACTCCCGTCCCCGCCACCCGCCGGGGTGGCCGCCCGCTCCCCGGGGCGCCCGGGATCGTCCCGGTACACCCCGGTACCGGACCGGTCAGTGCGGGGCGCCGCGCCACCCGGCCACCGGCAGCGCGAACTTCGCGACGAGGCGGTCGGTGAAGGAGGCGTGGTGCAGCCGGGCCAGCCGGACCGGGACCGCGCCCCGGCGGACCTCGACCCGCGCCCCGGCGGGCAGCTCGACGCTGCGGCGCCCGTCGCACCAGAGCACCCCGTGCGGCGTCTTGGGCTGCACCTCGACCGCGAGCACCGACTTCGGCGAGGTGACCAGCGGCTTCGCGAAGAGGGCGTGGGCGCTGATCGGCACCATCAGCAGCGCCTCCACCTCGGGCCAGACGACCGGCCCGCCCGCCGAGAACGCGTACGCGGTGGAGCCGGTCGGGGTGGCGCAGACGACGCCGTCGCCGCCGAAGCGGGAGACCGGGCGGCCGTCGACCTCGGTGACGACCTCCAGCATCCGCTCCCGGGCCGCCTTCTCGACGGACGCCTCGTTGAGCGCCCAGTCGGTGTGCACGATGCTGCCGTTGTTGCGCACCAGCACATCGATGGTCATCCGCTCCTCGACCTCGTAGGAGCGGGTGACGACGCGGTCGACGACCTTGTCGAGGTCGTCGCGTTCGGCCTCGGCGAGGAAGCCGACCCGGCCGAGGTTGACGCCGAGCATCGGCACCCCGGAGGTGCGGGCGAAGTCGGCGCCGCGCAGCAGGGTGCCGTCGCCGCCGAGGACGACGAGGAGTTCGCAGCCCTCGGCGGCGCTCTGCCGGGAGGCGACGCGTTCGACGGCGTCGGGCAGCGGCAGATCCGCCGCCTCCTCGGCGAGGACGCGGACGCCGATGCGGTGGCGCAGCAGGCCCTGGACGACGCGTTCGGCGCTGCGGATCGCGGCCGGACGGCCGGTGTGGGCGAGCAGGAACACCGTCCGGACCGGCTCTCCGCCCGGCTGCGGTGCGCTCTGTGGAACTGCCTGTGTGGTGGTCAACGCGGCCCCTCCGCCACTGCACGGTCGACATCCGCCGGGTCGAGTGCGGGCGCCCCGGCGCGGAGCCACAGAAAGTACTCGACGTTGCCGGAGGGGCCGGGCAGCGGGCTCGCGGTCACGCCGAGGACGCCCAGGCCCAGTTCGGCGGCGCGGGCGGCGACGGCGCGGACCGCCTCGGCGCGCAGCTCCGGGCTGCGGACCACCCCGCCGCTGCCCAGCCGCTCCTTGCCGACCTCGAACTGCGGCTTGACCATCAGGACGAGGTCGGCGCCGGGCGCGGTGCAGGCGGTCAGGGCGGGCAGCACCAGGCCCAGCGGGATGAAGGAGAGATCGCCGACGACCAGGTCGACGGGGACGCCGTCGACCTGGTCGAGGGTCAGCTCACGGACGTTGGTGCGGTCCTTGACGGTGACCCGCTCGTCGCTCTGGAGCGACCAGGCGAGCTGGCCGTAGCCGACGTCGACGGCGACGACATGGGCGGCCCCGGCGCGCAGCAGGACGTCGGTGAAGCCGCCGGTGGACGCCCCGGCGTCGAGCGCGCGGCGCCCCTCGACGCGCAGTCCGAGCGGGACGAACGCGGCGAACGCCCCGGCGAGCTTGTGTCCGCCGCGCGAGACGTAGTCCGGGTCGTCCGCGTCCTCGTGGACGACCACGGCGGCGCCGGTGGCGACCTGGGTGGCGGACTTGGTCGCGGTCGTGCCGCCGACGGTCACCCGTCCCGCGGCGATCAGCTGACCGGCGTGCTCCCGCGAGCGGGCCAGCTTGCGGCGCACCAGCTCCGCGTCGAGTCGGCGTCGTGCCACTCCTGCCACCTGTGGTTCAGCTCCTGAGATCGTTCGTCGCCGGGCCGTGTCCGGCCGGCGTGGGGGCGGGCGGCCCGGGCTGCCCGTCGAGGGCGGCCAGCGCGTCACGCAGCCCACGGTGAACATCCTCGTACACCGCGAGGTGCGCGCCGACGGCGAGGTGGTCGGCGTCGGCGAGGCGGCGCAGCGGGGTGTCGACGGCGGGCTCGCCGGTGGGGGTGAGGGCGACGCCGAGCGGCTGCGGGGCGGCGGGCGCGGCGCCGCCGTCGGCCGCGTCCCGCGCCTCGGGGCCGCCGGGCTCCGGTGCGGGGTCCGCCGCGACGGCGGGATCCGGGGCGGCGGGCCCGGGCTCCGGCTCCGTGCTCCGGCCGGTCCCCGCGGTCGGGGGCTGGTGCGGGCGGTGCGGCGGCGGGTCCGGCGTCGGCTGGTGCATGTCCCCGACGCTACCGCGTACCGCCGGGCGGGACCGTAAGGCCGGTGGGCGGGCCCGCCACGCCGCCGGGCGGGCCGGGCGGTGGCGGGGCGGCGGGCTATCGTCGGCGGCGATGGCAACTCTCGACCAGTGCCGCGCGGCGCTCGACCGGCTGGCCCGCAACATGTCCGGCGCCGAGGGCGAGGCACGCGCCGCCGCCGCGCTCGACCGCTCGCTCAGCTGCCGCCTCACCGATCTCGACGTCACGTTCCTGGGGCGGCTGGCCCACGGCACCGTCGAGGACGTGTCGAGCGTGCCGGGACCGCCGCCGTACAAGGCCGAGATCCGGCTGACGATGTCCGGGGACGATCTGGTCGCGCTGGTCGACGGGGAGCTGGACTTCGCGCGGGCCTGGGGCCGGGGCCGGGTGCGGCTGGAGGCCGGGGTGCTCGATCTGCTGCGGCTCAGGAAGCTGCTGTAGCCACCGCGGGGCGGCGGGCCGCGCGGGCCGCCGGGACGATCAGCGGGGTGCCGGTCTGCGGGTCGTCGATGATCTGGCAGCGCAGCCCGAAGACCGACTCGACCAGTTCGGCGGTGACGATGTCGCACGGCGCGCCCTCGGCGACGACCCGGCCGTCCTTCAGCGCGATCAGGTGGGTGGCGTAGCGGGCGGCGTGGTTGAGGTCGTGGAGGACGGCGACGAGGGTGCGGCCCTGTTCCTCGTGGAGTCCGGCGCAGAGGTCGAGGACCTCGATCTGGTGCTGGATGTCGAGGTAGGTGGTGGGCTCGTCGAGGAGGAGCAGCGGCGTCTGCTGGGCGAGCGCCATCGCGATCCACACCCGCTGCCGCTGCCCGCCGGAGAGTTCGTCGACGTACCGCTCGGCGAGGTCACCGATGCCGGTGTCCGCCATCGACTCCCGCACGATCCGCTCGTCCTCGCGCGACCACTGCCGCAGCACGCCCTGGTGCGGGTAGCGGCCCCGGGCGACGAGGTCGGCGACGGTGATGCCGTCGGGTGCGACGGACGACTGCGGCAGCAGCCCGAGGGTCCGGGCGACCTTCTTCGCCGGGTACGAGGAGAGCGCCGCGCCGTCCAGCAGGATCTGGCCGCCGGTCGGCTTGAGCATCCGCGACAGGGCGCGCAGCAGGGTCGACTTGCCGCAGCCGTTGGGGCCGACGATGACGGTGAAGGAGTGGTCGGGGATGCGGACCGAGAGGTCGTCGGCGATGACCCGGCGGTCGTAGGCGAGGGTGAGGTGCTCGGCCGCGAGACGGCTCACTTGGGGGCTCCTGGGGGTTGTCGTCGGGTCGGGGGCCGGGCGCGGGGCGCTCATATCCGTCCGGCGCGGCGCTCGGTGACCAGCAGCCAGACGAGGTAGCCGCCGCCGAGGGCGCCGGTGAGGACGCCGACCGGCAGCTGGTCCGCGCCGAAGAGCCGCTGTCCGGCCCAGTCCGCGCCGACCAGCAGCGCGGCGCCCATCGCGGCGGACGGCAGCAGATTGGGGCCGGGCGCCCGGGTCAGCCGCCGGGCGAGCTGCGGCGCGGTGAGCGCGACGAAGGCGATCGGCCCGGCTGCCGCGGTGGCGGCGGCGACCAGCACGACGGCGGCGAGCAGGGTCACGGCGCGCACCCGCCCGGTGCGGACGCCGAGCGCACTGGCCGCGTCGTCGCCCATCTCCAGCATCCGCAGCGGCCGCCCGTACGCGAGGGTCAGCGGGATCAGGACGGCGCAGACGGCGGCGAGCGGCCACACCTGGCCCCAGTCGCGGCCGCTGAGGGAACCGGTCATCCAGGTGGTGGCGCCGGTCGCCTCGACGATGTTCGCCTTGGTCAGGAGGTAGAGGACGAGGGCGTAGAGCATCGCGGCGGCGCCGATGCCGACGAGGACGAAGCGGTAGCCGTGGATGCCGCGCTGCCAGGCCAGCAGGAAGATCAGCAGGCCGGTGACGACACCGCCGGTGACCGCCCCGGCGGCGACCGCGAAGGTGCCGCCGTGCAGGTAGACGATGACGAAGAGCGCGCCGACGGAGGCGCCCTGGCCGAAGCCGAGGACGTCCGGGCTGCCGAGCGGGTTGCGCGAGACGGTCTGGAAGACGGCCCCGGCGATGCCGAAGGCGGCGCCGACCAGCAGCCCCACCAGGACACGCGGCAGCCGCAGCTCCCGGACGATGAACCGCTGCCCCGGCTCGCCGCCGCCGGTCAGCGCCCGCAGCACCTCACCGGGTGTCAGCGGGAAGTCGCCGGAGCCGATGAGCGCGACGGCGGCGGCGAGGGCGAGGACGAGCAGCGCCGCCCCGGCGGCGACCGCCCGGGCATCGAGCCGCAGCGACAGGCCGCCGGGCGTGCGGAGGGTGGTGGTACGCCGGGTGCGCCGGGCGTCCGGCGCGGTGGTCACGGGGGTGTTCACAGCTGGGCCATCCTCCGGCGCCGTACGAGGTGGATGAAGACCGGGCCGCCGAGGACGGCGGTGACGATGCCGACCTGGAGTTCGCCGGGCCGGGCGGCGATCCGCCCGAGGATGTCCGCGCCGAGCAGCAGCACCGGCGAGAGGACCGCGGAGTACGGCAGGATCCACCGCAGATCGGGGCCGGTCAGCGCGCGGACCGCGTGCGGCACCATCAGTCCGACGTAGACGATCGGGCCGCAGGCGGCGGTGGCGCCGCCGCACAGCAGGGTCACCGCGCACATCGCCAGGATCCGGGTCCGGGTCAGCCGGGCGCCGAGCGCCCGCGCCTGGTCGTCACCGAGCGCGACGGCGTTGAGCGGCCGGGCCAGCAGCAGCGCGACGACCGCCCCCACCGCGAGGAACGGCGCGATGTGCCGGAACGTCGGCATGGTGGCGGTGGCCAGCGAACCGACCGTCCAGAAGCGCATCTTGTCCAGCGCCGCGGAGTCCAGGAGGTTGACGGCGTTGGTGTAGCCGGTGAGGACCGCGGTCAGCGCGGTACCGGCGAGGGCGAGCCGTACGGGCGTGGCGCCGCGGGTCCCGCCGAGGACGTACACCGCGGCGGAGACCACCGCGGCGCCCAGGAAGGCGAACCAGACGTAGCCGGTGAGCGAGGTGATCCCGAAGACGCTGATCGCGGTGACGACGGCGGCCGCGGCACCGGCGTTGATGCCGAGCAGTCCCGGATCGGCGAGCGGGTTGCGGGTCAGCGCCTGCATCACGGCGCCACCGAGGCCGAGGGCGGCGCCGACGGCGAGCCCGAGGAGGGTGCGCGGCACCCGGACGTCGTGGACGATGACGTCGGTGTCGGTCCCGGAGTAGTGGACGAGGCCGTGCCAGACCTGGTCGAGCGGGATCTGCTTGGCGCCGACGGCGAGGCCCAGCGCGGTGAGGACGGCGAGCGCGCAGACGGCGGCGACCAGCCCCGCGGGGCGCACGAGGTGACGCCGCGACGGTGTCACCGGCGCCGGGACCGTGGGGGTTTCGGGGGGACTGTCTACCAACACGAAGAGTTAGGTTAGCCTACCCTCATACTTCTTGACTCCCCCGCCCCTCCCAGGAAGAAGCACCTCCCCATGCGCACCTCCCGCACCTTCACCCCCTCCAGACGCGGCCTCCTCGCCACCGGCGGCGCCGTCGGCATCGGCGCGCTCCTCGCCGCGTGCGGCGGCGGCAGCGGCGGCAAGGGCTCCGGGTCGGCGGGCGGCGGCGCCTGGGCGTTCACCGACGACCGCAAGAAGAAGGTGTCGCTCGCCCACCCCCCGCAGCGCGTCGTCGCCTTCACCGGCACCGCCGCCGCCCTGCACGACTTCGGCGCGGACACCCACATCGTCGGCGTCTTCGGCCCGACCACGCTGCCGAACGGCAAGCCCGACCCGCAGGCCGGCGGCCTCGACGTCGACAAGGTCACCGTCATCGGCAATGCCTACAACCAGTTCAACGTAGAGAAGTACGCGAGCCTGGGCCCCGACCTGCTCATCACCAACATGTACGAGCCCGGCGCCCTCTGGTTCGTACCGGACGACCGCAAGAGCAAGATCACCCAGCTCGCCCCGACCGTCGCGCTGACCGCCTCCCGCACCCCGCTGGTGAAGATCATCGAGCGGTACGCCGAGCTGGCCGGGGCGCTCGGCGCCGACCTCAAGGCCAAGCGCGTCACCGACGCCAAGGCCCGCTTCGAGAAGGCGAGCGCGGAGCTGCGCGCCGCCGCCAAGGCCAACCCCGTCAAGGTCCTCGCCTGCTCCGGCAGCGCCGACCTCTTCTACGCGTCCAACCCCGGCATCAACGCCGACCTCATGTACTACAAGTCCCTCGGCGTCGACCTGATCGTCCCCGACCACCTCGACAAGGGCGGCTACTTCGAGAGCCTGAGCTGGGAGAACGCCGACAAGTACCGCGCCGATGTGCTGCTGCTCGACAGCCGCACGGCCACCCTCCAGCCCAAGGACCTGGCGAGCAAGCCGTCCTGGGCCCAGCTCCCCGCCGTCAAGGCCGACCAGATCACCCCCTGGTCCAGCGAGCCCCGCTTCTCCTACGCGGGCGCCACCCCGCTCATCGAACAGCTCACCCGGGCCATCCAGGGCGCGAAGAAGGTGCGCTGAGCGGAGGTGCCACCCCTTCGCTGACAGAGGTGACAGGCCTTCGGGTCCGGGCGGCCCGCCGGACCGTGGCCGGAAGCCGGTCCGGGCGCGCGGCGGGCCCGCCCGGACCCGAAGGCCCGCCCGGCCCGAAGGCCCGTCACCCCGGCGGCCCGCCGCCCGCGCTCACAGCCCCAGCGCCCGCAGCGCCTTCCCGGTGTCCCCCGCGTACGCACCGTCGCCCGCCGCCGTCCACGCCGCCGCGCAGAGCGCCCGCAGCCCGTCCAGCGGCGCACCGTCGCCCTCGACGTCCAGCCGGTCGCCGCGGTCCACCGCCCGCAGAGCGCCGCACCGGAACCCGTCCCCGTCCGGCACCACCGCGGGCTGCGGCACCAGCAGTCCCCGCAGGTCGGCATCGACATAGGTGGGCCGGTGCGGCGGCGGCGCGATCAGCAGATCGGCGGGCGTGGTCACCCCCGTGAGCACCAGCAGCGACTCGACCCCGCCGTTGAAGGCACCCTCGATGTCCGTGTCGAGGCGGTCCCCGATGACCAGCGGACGGCGCGCACCGGTCCGCAGCACCGTCTCGCGGTGCATCGGCGGCTGCGGCTTCCCCGCCACCTGCGGCTCCCCGCCCGCCGCGATCCGCACCACCTCGACCAACGCACCGTTGCCCGGCGCGATCCCCCGCTCCCGCGGAATCGTCAGATCCGTGTTGGACGCGAACCACGGCACCCCGCGCTGCACCGCGTACGCCGCCTCCGCCAGCCGCCCCCAGTCGATCCCCGCGTCGTACCCCTGCACCACCGCCGCCGGGCCGTCGTCGGCCGACTCCACCGGCTCCAGCCCGCGTTCACGCAACGCCACCCGGAGCCCCTCACCGCCGACGGTCAGCACCCGGGAGCCCGCCGGGACCTGCTCGGCGATCAGCCGGGCCACCGCCTGCGCCGAGGTGATCACGTCCTCGGCGCCGGTCGGCAGGCCGAATCCGGTCAGTTGGGCGGCGACCGTCTGCGGCGTCCGGGCGGCGTTGTTGGTCACATACGCCAGATGCATCCCGCCCTCCCGCGCCGCGGTGAGCGCGTCCACGGCGTGCGGCAGGGCCACGCCCCCGGCGTAGACGACCCCGTCCAGATCCAGCAGCGCCGTGTCGTACTCCGCACACAGCGCACGGTCACACCCGCCGGGCCGTCCGCGCATCCGCTCCGTCATGCCGTTCCGCTCCTTCACCGGCCCCGCCGCACCACGCCCGGTGCGGCCACGGGCCACCGATACATCCAGCCATGTCCTGGCTCTCCCCCGATCATCCCGCACCCGATCGGCGCCGTAGCATTCCCCAATGACCGATACCGACGGCCTCCGCCTCCTCCCGTTCCGTGGGCTGCGCTACGCCCCGGACCGGATCAGCAGTCTCACCGCGGTCACCTCTCCCCCGTACGACGTCGTGGTCCGGCCCGACGGCGTCCGACTCCTGGAGACCGCCGACCCGTACAACATCGTGCGGCTGATCCTGCCCCAGGCCGCCGACCCGGCCACCCGGCACCGGCAGGCCGCCACCACCCTGACCCGCTGGCGCGCCGAAGGCGTCCTGGTGACCGACCCGCGCCCCGCGCTCTACGTCTACGAGCAGCGCAGCGGCGACATCCTCCAGCGCGGGCTGATCGGCGCACTCCGGCTGGACGGCCCGGTACTGCCACACGAGGACGTCATCCCCGAGGTCGTCGAGGACCGCGCCGCCCTGATGCGCGCCGCCGCCGCCAACTTCGAGCCACTGCTCCTCGCCTACCGCGGCGACGGCTCGGTCACCGGCGCCGCCGCCGTCATCGAAACCGCCGTCCGGCGCGCCCCGCTGCTCGCCACCACCACCGAGGACGGCTTCACCCACCGCCTCTGGGCCGTCACCGACCCCGGCGAACTCGCCACCATCGACGCGGACCTCTCCGGCCATCAGGCGCTGATCGCCGACGGCCACCACCGCTGGGCCACCTACCAGCGCCTCCTGGAGCAGACGCCCGACGCCGGTGCCGACTCCCCCTGGGCCTCCGGTCTGGTGCTGCTCGTCGACTCCGCCCGCCATCCGCTCCAGGTCCGCGCCATCCACCGGGTGCTGCCGCATCTGCCGCCCGCCGAGGCGCTCGACCGGCTCGGCGGCGCCTTCCGGGCCCGCCGGCTGCCCGGCGACGCGGCCGCCGCCCTCGCCACCCTGGAGAAGACCCCGGGCAGCGCCTTCGTCCTCACCGACGGCACCGGCACCTACCACCTCCTGGACCGCCCCGACCCGCAGCTGCTGGCGGAGGCGGTACGCGCCGACCGCCCGGAGCTGTGGCGCACCCTCGACGCCACGGTCCTGCACTCCGTCCTCCTCGACACGGTCTGGCAGATCCCCGACCACCCCACACACATCAGCTATCTGCACCACACCGAGGCCGCCCTCGCCCAGGCCGCCCGCCACGGCGGCACCGCCGTCCTGATGCGCGCCGCCACCGAGGAGACCGTCCGCGCCCTGGCCCGCCAGGGCGTGACGATGCCCCGCAAGTCCACCTCCTTCGGCCCCAAACCGGCCACCGGCCTGGTCCTGCGCACACTGGACGCGCCGATGGACTGACCGGAGGCACCGGTCCGGAAACGCACGGAGGGCGGGATCCCCACGGGATCCCGCCCTCCGTCCTTCACGTCATCCGCGACGCGCCACCGGCTCAGCCCTTCTCGGGCGCCCCGCCCTCGGCACCGTCCCGGCGGACGTCGTCCGCACGGTCCGCACCGTCCTCGACGGCGTCCTCGTCGGCCACATCGACCGCCGCGTCGACGACCCCGGCACCGGCCTCGGCCACATCCCGGTCCGCCGCGGGCTTGTCGGCCGCGGGCTCCTCGTCGTCCGCCGACTCGTCCAGCGCGTCGGTGAACTCCACGCCGTCCAGCTCGGCCAGCCGGTCCGACGCGTCGGTCGTCCCGCCCTGATCGGCCTCCAGCGCCTTGGCGAACCAGTCGCGCGCCTCGCCCTCCCGGCCGACGGCCAGCAGCGCGTCGGCGTACGCGTAGCGCAGCCGCGCCGTCCACGGGTGCACCGCGCTCGACGCCAGCTCGGGGCTCTGCAGCGTCACCACCGCGGCCTCCGCCTGACCCATGTCCCGGCGGGCACCCGCGGCGACCAGCCGCATCTCGACCTGACCGGCCTTGTCCAGCTTCGCCACCTCGGGCTCACCGGCCATCGCCATCGCCTTCTCCGGGCGCCCCAGACCGCGCTCGCAGTCCGCCATGACGGGCCACAGCTCCACGCTGCCGGTCATCCGCCGCGACGCCCGGAACTCCGCCAGCGCCTCGCTGTACTTGCCGACGGCGTACGCGGCGAAGCCCGCCGCCTCCCGCACCGCGGCGACCCGGGACGCCAGCCGCAGCGCGACCCGCGAGTACCCGTACGCCCGCTCCGGGTCCTCGTCCAGCAGCTTCGCCACCATGACGAGGTTCTTGGCGACATCCTCGGCCAGCGTCTTCGGCAGGCTCAGCAGCTCCTGCCGCACATCCTTGTCGATCTCGTCACCGGTGACGTCCTCGGGAATCGGCAGCCGCTTGATCGGCTCCCGACGCTCGTCCCGCCGGTCATCCCGCCGCTCCTCACGCCCCCGCCCGGCCCCATAAGGCCGCCGCCCACGCTCATCGTCCCGCCGGAAGCCACCACGGTCATCGCGACGGTCATCCCGGCGGAAGCCACCCCCGTCACCACCGCGATCATCACGACGGAACCCACCGCGGTCACCGCCACGGTCATCACGACGCTCGTCCCGGCGGAAGCCCCCGCGGTCACCACCACGGTCATCGCGGCGCTCGTCACGGCGGAAGCCGCCCCGGTCGCCACCACGATCGTCACGGCGGTCATCGCGACGGAACCCGCCGCGGTCACCACCGCGGTCGTCCCGACGCTCATCGCGACGGTCGTCGCGGCGGAAGCCCCCGCGGTCGCCACCGCGGTCATCGCGACGGTCATCGCGGCGGAAGCCACCCCGGTCACCACCGGACGGACGGTCATCCCGACGGAACGACGGCCGGTCATCGCGACGGAACCCCCCGCGGTCACCACCACGGTCGTCCCGACGCTCATCGCGGCGGAAGCCCCCGCGGTCGCCACCGCGGTCATCGCGGCGCTCGTCCCGGCGGAAGCCACCCCGGTCACCACCGGACGGACGGTCATCCCGACGGAACGACGGCCGGTCGTCCCGACGGAAGCCGCCCCGGTCGCCGCCCCGGTCGTCCCGGCGGTCATCGCGGCGGAAGCCGCCCCGGTCACCACCGGACGGACGGTCGTCGCGACGGAAGCCACCGCGGTCACCGCCACGGTCATCACGGCGGTCGTCCCGGCGGAAGCCACCACGGTCGTCACGGCGCTCGCCACCACGGTCATCGCGGCGGAAACCGCCACGCTCGCCACCGCGGTCGTCGCGGCGGAAGCCCCCGCGGTCGCCACCACGGTCATCGCGACGGTCGTCCCGGCGGAAGCCGCCCCGGTCACCACCGGACGGACGGTCATCGCGGCGGAAGCCACCACGGTCGTCACGGCGCTCGCCACCACGGTCATCGCGGCGGAAGCCACCGCGGTCGTCCCGGCGGTCATCGCGACGGAACCCGCCACGCTCACCACCGGACGAGCGGTCATCCCGTCGGCCGTAACCGCCGCCGGACGGGCGCCCGCCACGGTCGAAGTCACGTCGCGGGCCCCGGTCGTCACGCCGGAAACCACCGCGGTCGCCGTCGTCACGCCGCTGCGGGCGACGCTCCGAACGATCGTCGGAAGAGTTGGGGGACATCGACGTGACTCCTGTCTTCGGCACTGCATTCATTCTCACGCACCGACCACTTCGGCGCGCTTCGGCAAAACAAAAAGGACCCCTGGTCCCAGCATGAACGCTGGGACCAGGGGTCCTGAAAAATTGTTCGGCGGCGTCCTACTCTCCCACAGAGTCCCCTCTGCAGTACCATCGGCGCTGAAAGGCTTAGCTTCCGGGTTCGGAATGTAACCGGGCGAGCGATTGCGACTGTTCGCAACCCGGGAACCACACAGTGGACGCGAGCAACTGAGGACAAGCCCTCGGCCTATTAGTACCAGTCAACTCCACACCTTACGGCGCTTCCATATCTGGCCTATCAACCCAGT
>NZ_JODY01000021.1 GCF_000718015.1 Streptomyces catenulae
GTATAAGAGACAGCCGCACACCCCCCTAGGGCGGCCCCCTCCCCCCAACTGCACATCCCCCGCCTACCGGGCCCCGGCCCCGCCTGGCCACTGCGTTACGAGGTCCGCCGCACGGTGGGCGACCGCACCGTCGTCCTGGTCGCCGTCATCTCGCTCCTGGTGTCGCTGGTGCCTGCGCTCCTCCTGGCGCGTCACGGTGCCGCTCCGCTGTCGCGTGTGTTGAGCGGATGGCCGCGCCAACTCCCCTTCCCGCCCGCCGCACTCGGCGCGGGATTGGTCGGATCGCTGGCGTTCGGGCAGGAGTTCCGCTTTCCCGCACTGGGGCATGAACGTGGCGCCGTTCCCCGCCGACTGGGACTACTGGTCGCGAAACTGGTGGTCAGTGGAGCCTGCGCGTTACTGCTCGGCGCGGTCGTTCTGTTGGCCGACGAGGCGGCCGTCCGGCTGGTGTTCGGGGTCGACGGACTGGCCGGGCTCCCCGACGTCCCGGTTTTCGTGGTCGGTTGGGCGGGGCTCCTGATCGGCTGTGCCTGGGCGGGCGTGCTGGCCGCCGGGCTGTTCCGTTCCACGGCAATGGGGTTGGCGGCGGTCCTCGCCGTCCCGGTGCTCGTCGTCCCGGCCCTGCGGTACGTACTGGCCGAACAGGCGGGCCGTTCGCTGGCAGGGCTCACCGCGAGGCTGCGGGCGTCGGGTCCCGTTCGGTGGCCGTCCGGAATCGATCACGGCGCCTCCGTTGTCGTGCGCTGGGTGACTCAACCCGTAGGTGGCGCACTGGCGTTGTCCGTCGCCGCGCTGGTCTGCGCTTATGGCCTGACGGCGCTCCGGAGCCGGGTGCGCTGACCGTCGCGTACGGGTGTGGCGTGTGCCCCTGGGGCGCTCGCTGTCCACAACTCGCCCTGGAGCGCGCATTTCTTTCCGATAAAGCGTCAATTATGAGGTACCGGGCGATCACCCTTTCGTGTGCTTTTCACCAAAGACCTCAAGGGTGTTCGGAACGCCGCCGACAAAGGATGCGTGAGTACCCTTGCGCACACCATGATGACCGCGGCTCGCCCCGCCGATGCCGGCCACGCAGGCCCGGGCGAGCTCGACCGCTACCCCTACGGCGCCGCCGTCAACAGCGCCCCGGACCGCGTCGCACCGGCGTGGGACGGAGCCGAGTCCGATATCGCCCGCGCCGGCCGCCGCACCGCCAGCAGCCGTGGCCGGGGCCTGCACGGCCAACTCGTCCAACAGCTCGGCCAGATGATCGTTTCCGGCGACCTCGGCGCCGACCGCCCACTCGTCCCCGAGGAGATCGGACAGCGATTCGAGGTCTCCCGCACCGTCGTCCGTGAGTCGCTGCGGGTGCTGGAGGCCAAGGGTCTCGTCAGCGCGCGACCCAACGTGGGCACCCGGGTGCGCCCCGTGAGCGACTGGAACCTCCTCGACCCCGACATCATCGAATGGCGCGCCTACGGGCCGCAGCGCGACGCCCAGCGCCGCGAGCTGTGCGAGCTGCGCTGGACCATCGAACCGCTCGCCGCCCGCCTCGCCGCCGGGCAGGGGCGCGAGGACGTCCAGCAGCGCCTCGCGGACATGGTCGACGTCATGGGGCACGCCGCGGCCCAGGGCGACACCATGAACTTCGCCCGCGCCGACACCGAGTTCCACGCCCTGCTGCTCCAGCTCGCCGGCAACCGCATGCTCGACCACCTCTCCGGCATCGTCTCCTCCGCCCTCCATGTCTCCGGCGGTACGTCGGGCGGCTGTGAGCGGCCTGCCGAAACGTCCGTCGGGCAGCACATGCGGATCGTCGACGCGATCACCGCCGGGGACGCCGGGGCCGCCGAGAGCGCCATGCGCCAGCTCCTCGCCGCCCACGGCGAGAGCGGCGGCCAGACCCCCGGGGCGCCCGCGGACCACGTCGTGCCCGCCCCTCGCGAGCACTGACGGCGCCACCTCCCGCGCACCCGCCACAGGCCCTGAGGCGGTCGGTCCGGCGGCGCGTACCCCGAAGGCCGGGGCGCCGCACGGCAGCGTGACCGCAGCCCGCCGGATCCGGGCGTCATCCGGATCCGGCGGCGGGCTTCGGCAGGGTTGCATGTCATATGACGGGGAATGTCTCGTTATGAGGTGTGACTCGGGCCACGCGGATTGGGCGTAACGCTCGTCGGGGAAGCGCGATGACTTAAGAGGTGATAGCCGAGGAGGGAATACGGACGGCGTCGACGACGCTGTTCAACTCCCCGGTTACCCCTGCGCCGCCGGCCATCCCCTCCGGCGGTCGTCGGCTCCGATCCACACAGGACGGGGTCGGAAGCCGTTTCCATCGTTCCGAGAGGTTGTTCGTGTCGGCCAGCACATCCCGTACGCTCCCGCCGGAGATCGCCGAGTCCGAGTCTGTGATGGCGCTCATCGAGCGGGGAAAGGCTGATGGGCAGATCGCCGGCGATGACGTGCGTCGGGCCTTCGAGGCTGACCAGATTCCGCCAACCCAGTGGAAGAACGTTCTGCGCAGCCTCAACCAGATCCTCGACGAGGAGGGTGTGACGCTGATGGTCAGTGCCGCAGAGGCGCCCAAGCGCACCCGCAAGAGCGTCGCAGCGAAGAGTCCGGCGAAGCGCACCGCCACCAAGACCGTCGCGGCCAAGACCGCCGCGGTGAAGAAGACCACGGCCGCCTCCCTGGGCGATGCGTCCGCCGAGGCGGAGTCCGCGCCCGTCAAGAAGGCGGCGGCCAAGAAGGCCACGGCCAAGAAGACGGTCGCGAAGAAGACCGCGGCCAAGAAGACCACCGCCAAGAAGACGGCGGCCAAGAAGGACGTCGACGAACTGCTCGACGACGAGGTGACCGAGGAGACCGCGGCGCCCGGCAAGGGCGATGCGCCCGAGGCCACCGAAGGCGCCGAGGCCGCCGGTTTCGTCCTGTCCGACGACGACGAGGACGACGCGCCCGCGCAGCAGGTCGCCGCGGCCGGCGCCACCGCCGACCCGGTCAAGGACTACCTCAAGCAGATCGGCAAGGTCCCGCTCCTCAACGCCGAGCAGGAGGTCGAGCTCGCCAAGCGCATCGAGGCCGGTCTGTTCGCCGAGGACAAGCTGGCCACCGAGGAGAAGATCGCCCCCAAGCTCAAGCGTGAGCTGGAGATCATCGCCCAGGACGGTCGCCGCGCCAAGAACCACCTGCTGGAGGCCAACCTCCGTCTGGTCGTCTCCCTGGCCAAGCGGTACACCGGCCGCGGCATGCTCTTCCTGGACCTCATCCAGGAGGGCAACCTCGGTCTGATCCGTGCGGTCGAGAAGTTCGACTACACCAAGGGCTACAAGTTCTCGACCTACGCGACGTGGTGGATCCGCCAGGCCATCACCCGCGCCATGGCCGACCAGGCCCGGACGATCCGTATCCCCGTCCACATGGTCGAGGTCATCAACAAGCTCGCGCGCGTTCAGCGCCAGATGCTCCAGGACCTGGGCCGCGAGCCCACCCCGGAGGAGCTGGCCAAGGAACTCGACATGACCCCCGAGAAGGTCATCGAGGTCCAGAAGTACGGCCGTGAGCCGATCTCGCTGCACACCCCGCTGGGCGAGGACGGCGACAGCGAGTTCGGTGACCTGATCGAGGACTCCGAGGCGGTCGTCCCGGCCGACGCGGTCAGCTTCACGCTCCTGCAGGAGCAGCTGCACTCGGTGCTGGACACCCTCTCCGAGCGCGAGGCCGGTGTCGTCTCGATGCGCTTCGGTCTCACCGACGGCCAGCCGAAGACGCTGGACGAGATCGGCAAGGTCTACGGCGTCACGCGTGAGCGGATCCGTCAGATCGAGTCCAAGACCATGTCGAAGCTGCGTCACCCGTCGCGCTCCCAGGTGCTGCGCGACTACCTCGACTAGCGGACACGGCAACACGGTTTCAGCGGGCCCGGCCCCCTTCGGGGGACCGGGCCCGCGGCCGTCCGGGTGCGCAACGCATCCGTTTGGGTCACGCTGGGTGGGCGATCACTGCCTCGGAGTCAGGAGTCCGTATGCGCCCGATCTTCCGCGCCGTACCCGGAGCCCTCGCCATGGCCCTCGCCGCACCGTCCGTGGCCGTGGCTGACGCATCGGTGGTCGGGGGACAGCCCGTACAGGTCGTGGAGAGTCCCTGGGTGGTGGCCCTCGCCTCCCAGAACCGCTTCGGCAGGCAACGGTCCGGTCAGTTCTGCGGCGGCGTCCTGGTCGGCCGCAGAACGGTGGTGACCGCCGCGCACTGCCTGAGCACCCAGGTGCTGGGGGTGCCCTGGCAGCAGGTCCGTGACCTGCGCGTGCTCGTCGGGCGCGAAGATCTCGCCGGTACCGGGGGACAGGCGCTGAAACCGGCCAAGGTATGGGTCAATCCGCGCTACGACAGCCGGACGAACGCCGGGGACATGGCGGTCATCACCCTGCCGATGCCCGTCACCAACCGGGCCATCCCGATCGCCCCCGAGGGCTCGGGGGCGTACGACGAGGGCACCTCGGCCGTGGTGTACGGCTGGGGCGACACCACGGGCCGGGGCGCCTACGCGACGCGACTGCGGTCGGCGGCGGTGAACATCCTGTCCGACGACACATGCGCCCGCGCGTACCCGGGCACGGCCGACGGCGCGTACCACGCCGCCACGATGCTCTGTGCGGGTGAACCGCAAGGGGGTCGGGACGCCTGTCAGGGGGACTCCGGCGGCCCGCTGGTCGTCGAGGGGCGCCTGGTGGGGCTGGTGTCGTGGGGTGCCGGCTGCGGGGAGCCGGGGAGCCCCGGGGTCTACACGCGGGCGTCCGCGCTGATCCCGGCCGTCGAGCTGCACGGCGCGGGCTGAGGGCGGCTGGGCGCGGCCAGGGGCCGGAAAACACGAGTGCGGGCGGTCTCCCCGGTGGTACCCGGGGAGACCGCCCGCCGCACGGCCTGGGCCGCTACTCGCTCGTCGTCGTGGATGCGATGTGTCAGCGTTCCTCTTCGGGCGCAGACGCCGGAGAGGCGGTCAGCCGCTCCGTCTCGTCCTGTATTTCCGCGGCGATCTTCTTGAGTTCTGGCTCGAACTTGCGACCGTGGTGGGCGCAGAAGAGCAGTTCTCCGCCGGACATCAGGACGACGCGCAGGTATGCCTGGGCGCCGCAGCGGTCGCAGCGGTCAGCGGCCGTCAGCGGGCTCGCGGGTGTCAGAACAGTAGTCACGTCGCCTCTTCTCTAGCTCGACGAGCTGTCGTACCAGGGTCAACATCCAACCAGGCCGAAAACGTTCCCGCTCGTGCCTTTTCCTCGAAAAAAATCTTCGAGAGGTTGGCCGGGTGCTGCCGGGTGGCGGCGAATGAGCCGTATTGCTTGGTGGTTCGATTCACGGTTGCTGGGTGTGTCCTCCCGGCTGGCTTGCCGGTCGTTGATGAGGACGTGCCCGGAGCCTAAATGGTTCATGCCTCGAAGGGAACGTGATGTTCGCGTCACGTCCGCCTCACCCCTTCGAGGGATCGAACTGGCGATCGAAATTCTACTACCATGAGCGTGCTGACGGGTGGCGTCACATCGGCTCTACCTGGCCTCGGTACGCTCTTGACCGGCGTTACCGCCACAACCGAGTCCGCGGAATGCGGACTGCCAGAAATTCAGCGAGGAGCGAACCGCGTGACCGCCGAGATGTCCGTGCCGTCCACCGCAGTGCTGACCGGGGCTGACCGGGACGGTTCCAACTACACCGCGCGGCACCTGCTCGTCCTGGAGGGACTCGAGGCCGTCCGCAAACGCCCCGGCATGTACATCGGCTCCACGGACAGTCGCGGCCTGATGCACTGCCTGTGGGAGATCATCGACAACTCCGTCGACGAGGCGCTCGGCGGCTACTGCGACCGCATCGAGGTGCTCCTCCACGCCGACGGCTCCGTCGAGGTCCGGGACAACGGCCGCGGCATCCCCGTAGACGTCGAGCCCAAGACCGGCCTCAGCGGCGTCGAGGTCGTCATGACCAAGCTGCACGCCGGCGGAAAGTTCGGCGGCGGCTCCTACGCCGCCTCCGGCGGTCTGCACGGCGTCGGCGCCTCCGTCGTCAACGCCCTCTCCGCCCGCCTCGACGTCGAGGTCGACCGGAACAGCAAGACGCACTCGATCAGCTTCCGCCGCGGCGTCCCAGGGACCTTCACCGCGTCCGGCCCGGACGCCTCCTTCGAGCCGGGCAACGGCCTGGTCAAGGGCAAGCGCGTAGCCAAGACGAAGACCGGCACCCGGGTCCGCTACTGGGCCGACCGCCAGATCTTCCTCAAGGACGCCCGGCTCTCCCTGGAGACGCTGTACGCCCGAGCCCGGCAGACCGCCTTCCTGGTCCCCGGCCTCACCCTCGTCGTCCGCGACGAACGCGGCATCGACGGTGCCGCCGCCACGGAAGAGACCTTCCATTACGACGGCGGCATCAGCGAATTCTGCGAGTACCTCGCCCAGGACAAGGCGGTCTGCGACGTCCTGCGGCTGAGCGGACAGGGCACCTTCAAGGAGACCGTCCCCGTCCTGGACGACCGCGGCCACATGACCCCCACCGAGGTCACCCGCGAGCTGGGCGTGGACATCGCCCTCCGCTGGGGCACCGGCTACGACTCGACGGTCAGGTCGTTCGTCAACATCATCGCGACCCCCAAGGGCGGCACCCACGTCTCCGGGTTCGAGCGGTCGGTCGCCAAGACCGTCAACGAGGTGCTGCGATCGAGCAAGCTCCTCCGGGTCGCCGAGGACGACGTCGTCAAGGACGACGCCATGGAGGGGCTCACCGCCGTCGTCACCGTGCGGCTCGCGGAGCCCCAGTTCGAGGGCCAGACCAAGGAGGTGCTCGGCACCTCCGCCGCCTCCCGTATCGTCGCCCAGGTGGTCGGCCGGGAACTCAAGGCGTTCCTGACGTCCACCAAGCGTGACGCGAAGCAGCAGGCCCGCGCCGTCCTGGAGAAGGTCGTCGCCGCCGCCCGTACCCGTATCGCCGCACGTCAGCACAAGGAGGCGCAGCGCCGGAAGACGGCTCTGGAGTCCTCCTCGCTGCCGGCCAAGCTCGCCGACTGCCGCAGCGACGACGCCGAGCGCAGCGAACTCTTCATCGTCGAGGGTGACTCGGCGCTCGGCACCGCCAAGCTCGCCCGGAACTCCGAGTTCCAGGCGCTGCTGCCGATCCGCGGCAAGATCCTCAACGTACAGAAGTCGTCCGTCTCGGACATGCTCAAGAACGCCGAGTGCGGCGCCATCATCCAGGTCATAGGAGCAGGCTCCGGCCGCACCTTCGACATCGACACCGCCCGGTACGGCAAGGTCATCTTCCTCGCCGACGCCGATGTCGACGGCGCGCACATCCGGTGCCTGCTGCTCACGCTCTTCCAGCGCTACATGCGGCCCATGGTCGAGCAAGGCCGGGTCTTCTCCGCCGTGCCGCCCCTGCACCGCATCGAGCTGATCAACCCCAAGAAGGGGCAGGAGAAGTACCTCTACACCTACTCCGACAACGAACTGCGCCAGACGCTGCTCGAACTGGAGCGGAAGAAGGTCCGCTACAAGGACAGCATCCAGCGCTACAAGGGCCTCGGTGAGATGGACGCCGACCAGCTCGCCGAGACCACCATGGATCCGCGCCACCGCACCCTGCGCCGGATCAACATCAGCGATCTCGAAGCGGCGGAGCGCGCCTTCGACCTCCTGATGGGCAACGAGGTCGCCCCGCGCAAGGAGTTCATCACCAACTCCGCCTCCACGCTGGACCGTTCGCGCATCGACACCTGAGCCCCACCGGGCGCACCGAGGGGGTGTTCCTCCACCCAGGGGTGGAGGAACACCCCCTCGTCTTTCCACCCGGCCCCCACCCGTCGGCCGATCCGCCGTCGGCGCCCGCTCCGTAGCGTCGAAGACGTCAACGTTCCCGTCGTCGCAGGAGGCCAGGGCCATGAGCGGCCTGCTCAACACCGTTGTGATCATCGCGGTGGTCGCGTACGTGTTCATCCGCCAGTTCAGCGCGCAGCCGCTGTCGTCACGCGGCAGCAACATCTGGTTGGTTCCGGCGATTCTGGGCGGAATGGCGCTGCGCGAACCGCACCTCCTGGACGCCGCCCACCCGACGGCGGCGGCCGTACTGCTGGCCGCCGGGACCCTGCTGGGGCTCGCGAGCGGCGCCGGATGGGCCTGGACCACCACGATGTGGACGGAAGCGGACGGCACCGTCTGGACGAAGGGCGGCCTGCGGACCGCGGTGGTCTGGCTCTGCGGCATGGCGGTACGCCTCGGGCTCGGCGGCGTGGGGCACCTCTGGGGCGTTCACCAGGGGACGGGCACCATGATGCTGTCGATCGCCGCGATGCTGCTGTCGCGCAGCGGCGTCACCCTCTGGAGGGCCCGGTCCGTACAGCCCGCGTACCGTGTCCCCGTGGGTGGCTGAGAAACACCGCCGCACAGGGAAGGACACCGAGTGCCGCAGAACGTCTGGACGCGCTGGCCCCTGCGGGAGGCGCTCGCCCACGAGGGGATGAACGAGACCCGGCGGTGGATCGGCAGAGCCGTCCGCACCCTCCTCCTGGGGCTGCTGCTGTGGGCCACACTCACCCGGTCACCATTCCACGGCTGGTGGCGCGTGGCCGGAGCCGCCGCGGTGCTCCTCACCGTGGTGGCCTTCCACAGCTTCTTCCGGATCACGCTGCAACAGCGACTGTGGCTTTCCATCGGACTGTTTCTGGCCATGGAAGGTGGCGCGTTCGCCTTCCACGCGGTCGGTGCGTCGCTCCCCGCGGTCGTGCTCTGGTGCGGCTGCGCCGTCGTCGCCCTGGAACGGCTGCCACTCGCCGCCGCCCTGCCCTGCGCGGCCGCCGCGCTCGGCGCTTTCGCCCTCGTGAACGACGACAACTGGCTGACGACGGCGACGACCGCGGCGGGACTCGCCCTCGCCGGTTACGTGGTGCGGCTCGACGCGGAGGCGCGCGGCACCGTGCAACGGCTGCTCGCCCAGGAACGCGCCGCCCGCAACGCCGAGGCGGAGAGCGCCGCGCTGGCGGAACGGGGCCGCATCGCCCGCGAGATCCACGACGTCCTCGCCCACAGCCTGAGCGCCCAACTCGTCCACCTGGAGGCGGCCCGGCTGCTCATCCAACGCAGCACCGACCTCGAAGCCGATCGCGCCCAGCTTCTCGAACGGGTGACGGCCTGCCGCGGCATGGCGCGCGAGGGGCTCGACGGCACCCGCGAGGCGCTGTCGGCGCTGCGCGGCGAGATGCGCCCCGTCGAGGAGTACCTGCGGGAACTGGCGGCTGCCGAAGGCGCCCGCTTGGAGATCACGGGGGAGCGGCGCGGGCTCATCCCGGAGGCTGCGCTGGCGGTACGCCGCGTGGCGCAGGAGTCACTGACCAACGTCCGCAAACACGCCCCCGGGGCCCGCACCGACGTCCACCTCACCTACACGGAGGAGACGATCGGGCTGGAGGTACGCAACACGCTGGGGCACACCGAGCCCGGAGCACTGGCGTCCAGCGGCTCCGGATACGGTCTGGTGGGCATGCGCGAGCGCGCCGAACTCCTCGGCGGCACGCTGGAGTCAGGACCTGAAGGGCAGAGTTTCGTGGTGCGGTTGCAGGTGCCGGCATGACGGACGGACCGGCGAAGCGGGTGGTCGTCGCCGACGACCAGACCGTGGTGCGCGAAGGCATCGTGATGCTGCTGGGCCTCCTGCCCGGTATCGAAGTCGTCGGCTCCGCACCGGACGGCGAGGAAGCCGTCCGCCTCGTCGCCGAACTTGCCCCGGATGTCGTCCTGATGGACCTGCGTATGCCGCGCTGCGACGGTGTCGAGGCCACCCGGCGCATCCGGGCCGACCACCCGGGCACCCAGGTGGTGGTCCTCACCACCTACGCCGATGACGACTCGCTCTTCCCCGCCCTCCAAGCCGGCGCCCGCGGCTATCTGACCAAGGACGCGGACGGCGACGAGATCGTCCGTGCCATCGACGGAGTCCTCTCCGGCGAAGCCGGGCTGTCCCCCAGAATCCAGCGGCGGTTGCTGGAACGCGTCGCCGCGCCCGCGCCGCCGTCACACAAGGGGCCTGCGGAACCGCCGGACGGACTGACCGCCCGCGAGGTCGAGGTGTTGCAACTCGTCGCCGAAGGGCTCTCCAACCCGGAGATCGCGCGCACGCTGCATGTCTCCACCGCGACGGTAAAGACACATATCAACAATCTCTTCGGCAAGGCGGGACTGCGTGACCGTGCGCAGGCGATCCACTACGCGTACCGGCATGGCTTGGCGCAGCCGCCTGGTGGTAATCCCACCTGATGGAGTGGACGGGGCGTAGGCAAGACCAGGTGTCGCGCCTGTCCACTCTTCCTTGACGCGACCGGCCAACGGGTCGGTGCAACAGGGAGTGTTCGGTGGACCAGCGGTACGGCCGCACCGTGTGAAGGCAGTTCCCTATGCCCGCTGCCTGGAGCGGGGCAACCGACCCTGGGCGGGGTGGTTCGGGTGAAGCGACAGTGCGTGGGGGAGACGCTCACCGCCTTGAACCTCTTGGGATATCGAGGAGTCGACAAGGCGACTATCCAACCCACGTGATCAACTGCCGAGCTCGCGAGTTGCTGGTCGCGACGTGGCGTACTGCACCGTTCAGCACAGCGCCGCCTTCCAAAAGGTGCGCCGCTGCTACCGCGGCTTCGTCTTCCCCCGTCACCCTGCTCTTCCTCCGCTGGTACCTCGCCTACGTCATTACCGCGACTGTCGCCTCCGATCTGTGGCTTCCCCTGTTGTCGGCTCGCTCGCTCAACATTGCTCTGCTGGCGGCCCTGGGGCAGTACTCGGGGCCTTCCTCACTGGGGGTATGCCCGTCATGCACGTCTGTGGTTGGGAGTCCTAGACGGGTGGCCGCTTCTTCTCCCCTC
The DNA here is from genome assembly GCF_000718015.1 of Streptomyces catenulae. Lineage (GTDB taxonomy): Bacteria > Actinomycetota > Actinomycetes > Streptomycetales > Streptomycetaceae > Streptomyces > Streptomyces catenulae. The sequence continues at coordinate 10,859 of NZ_JODY01000021.1, forward strand.
TGGAGAAAATGGGGGTCGCTGTCGAGTTCGCCACGGTCCTTGCCGTGGCGACTGGTGTCTCTCTTGTCCATCCGCCGCGGTCACACACGACCCCGATGCCTCGCTGCGACGCAGCCGTGGCCACATCACGGCACGGAGTCGACAATGCGACGCGGTCGTTGCTCGAGTGGCGCTGTCGGCGTAAGAGCCATCGCCCTCTCGCTCCTCGCGCAGGAAATGAACGTCGCCTTCTCATTGGCCCGGCCTTCACCGTCGCCGCCTCGGCCAACCTGCCGATGCTGCTCTACACGCTCTTCTGCCGACAGTTCACGACCCGTGGAGCCGGTGCGGTCCGCTACGGAGGCCTGAATCCTGGCTGTGACCCTGACGGTCCTCTCCCCGGCGGTCTCCGGTAGCCCCGGCGCGCGCCTCCCCGGCGTTGGCCCAGGTGCTCATACCCATGCATAGCGATGCTCGGGGCGCCCCGTCTCGCCGTAGCGGAGAGTGAGGCGAACACGTCCCGCCCGCTCCAGGAGCTTCAGATAACGTTGTGCCGTTTGGCGGCTGAGCCCGGCCCGTATAGCAACATCCTGAGCGGACAAAGGTCCCTCGGCGGTACGGAGGACGGAGCGCACGCAGTCGGCTGTGGCGGCGGAGTGGCCCTTGGGAAGCTCTGCCGCAGTGTTGCCTGCTGAGCCCAGCGCTCCGAAGATCCGGTCCAACTCCGACTGTTCGGCTTGTCCGCCATCCTCGAAAGTGCGGCGCAAGGCGGCGTACCCCTCCAACTTGGAGCGCAGACCGGCAAACGTGAACGGTTTGACGAGGTACTGCAGAGCGCCGTGGCGCATCGCTGCTTGAACCGTCGCGATGTCACGTGCCGCGGTCACCATGATGACGTCTGTCGGTATGCCGCGACTCCGCAGGCTGCTCACCAGTTGTAGCCCCGTGCCATCGGGAAGGTAGTGGTCCAGGAGGATCAGGTCGACGGTGTGGGTGCGCAGCGCCTCGTGCGCCTGGGCTGCCGTGTGGGCGAGGCAACTGGCCTGGAATCCTGGCACTTTGTCGACGTAGGCAGCATTGATTTTCGCTACGTGAATGTCATCGTCCACCACTACGACATTGATCACTGATTGACTCCTGTCGCCTCGCCGGGGAACACATTCGCGGCGGTGTCGTCGCGCGCTGGGGCACCGGTTGGCGCTACTTCCCTTAGCACAGCTGAGCGTTCTTCGGGCAACTCATCGGACAACGCATCAGGGAGCGTGACGGTGAATACAGCACCACCTCCGGGGCGTTCGTCGACCACTGCGGTGCCGCCGCAGCGTTCGGTCAGCCTCCGCACCAGCGCCAAGCCGATGCCACGCCGCCCGTGGGGCGGTGGTTCCTTTGTTGTCCACCCGTCGGTGAAGACCGAGGTGCGGTGACTCGTGAGGACCCCGGGGCCGTTGTCGCTGACGCGGATGATCGCTGTCCGGCCGTCCGTGTGGAGTTGCACCTCCAATTGCGCGTCGGGAACCGAGGCTGTGGCGTCCAGGGCGTTGTCCACCAGGTTGCCGAGAATGGTGAGCAGGCTATGGGGATCGATGAGGCGGTCAGGGAGGTGAGTGCCGGAAGAAATGGTGAGTGAAGCACCGCGTTCGGTGGCCTTAGTCGCTTTACCGACAAGAAGAGATGCCACGAGCGGATCGTGAATGCGCTCCGTGACTTGCTCAGCCGTTGCTCGATGGGCACCGACTGTATGGGTGATGAAGGAGCTGGCCTCCTCGTGAAGTCCTAGCTCCAGTAGGCCGAGGAGCGTGTGGAGCTGGTTGGCATGCTCGTGGTCCTGGGCGCGCAGTGCGTCGATGAGTCCGCGGGTGCCGTCCAGTTCCCGCCCCAACCGCTCCAGTTCTGTGCGGTCCCGCAGCGTGACCACCGCCCCGCCGTCGTGGGTGGGCATCCGGTTGACCACGAGGACGCGCTGACCGCTGACGGTCAGGAGATCCGCTCCTGACACGCGGCCGGCCAGTACGTCCGCTGTGCGGCCAGGAGGAAGAGCAGCGTCCACCACCTTCCCGGTTGCCTCGGACGGCAGGTCCAGCAGGCGTTGCGCCTCGTCGTTCAGCAAACGGATCCGCCCGCTTTCGTCGAGGGCGAGGACGCCTTCCCGGATGCCGTGCAGCATTGCTTCCCGCTCGCTGAGCAGGGCGGAAATGTCAGAGAACGCGAGGTCATGCGTACGACGTTGCAAGCGGCGGGCTACCAGATAGGCGGCGAGGGCTCCTACGGCCAGAGCGCCGCCCGCGTAAGCGAGCAGTTGCGGGACGGTGGAGAGAAGTCGCTCGTGCACGCTCTCGTAAGCGATGCCCACGGAGACGGCGCCGATGATCTCCTTGTCGTCATTACGCAGCGGCACCTTGCCGCGGGCCGATCGACCGAGGGTGCCGTCATCGATCTCCATGACCTCGTGACCGGCGAGGGCCAGGCTGGGGTCGGTGGAGACGCGCCGTCCGATCTCGTTCGGGTCGGTGTGGGACCAGCGCACGCCGTGGCTGTTCATGACCACTACGTATTCGGCGCCGGTGGCATTGCGGATTCGCTCGGCTGCTCGCTGGACGGGGCCGTGACGGGTGGGGCGTGAGTTCTCCAGCGCGTTGTCCAGCCGGGGCTCGGCAGCGGTGGTCTGGGCGATGGACAGGGCACGGTGCATCGCCTGGTTGTCGAGTTCCACGCTGAGCGGGGCGAGGAAGAGGCCGGTGGCGAGTGCTGTCACACCGGTGGCGATGGCCAACTGCACCAGCAGGACTTGAGCGAAGACGCGACGCGGCCAGTGGAGACGGGGTCGTTGCCACCAGTGGCGGGTGGCTGAGACGTCAGTGGTGGTGATTCGTCTTGTCCGGTGTGGCGTCGGCTTGCGGTGCGTATCGGCCCCGGGCAGGGGTGTGCCGTGGCCGTCTTCGGTGCTTGGTGCTCTGGGCAGAGTGGTGGGCCCCGAGGGCTTTTCAGCACTCGGAGTCGGAAACCTTGGTCTTTCCGGATCACCCATGTGGACGAACATTAAGGGCGGTCGCTGCCACCTCGGTAATCCCTTGTAGCGCGAAGCGGACCTTCGTAGAGCTTGTGCTCGCGCGATAGCGGAGGGGACTACGGGGTGGTCAGGAGCTGCGACTGCAGAGTTATCCACAGGGCTTTCGGTCGTGGATTGTGCGGTCCTAACCTCGCGAAGAGAGGCAGGCGGCGGTGCCGGAACCGCTGGGCCTGGACGGAGAAGGCCGTGAGTGCCTGAAGTCTTGCGCGTGACCGCGTGACGCAGCGAGCGGGGGGAGACAAGGGATGAATGCAGTAACGCGAGGCCGTACTGGGCAGGGGACACCGCCCAAGCCGTGCGGTGGGCGAGGGGCGTGTCTGGCGTGGCCCATCCTCGGAATCGGCATCGCCGTCGCGGTGGCTTTGACCTTTCGGGCGGGGCCTTCCGCAAAGGGGGGCCAGCAGGAGGCAGTTCCGGATCGGGAAGTGAGGGGAACTCCTCGTCGGCAGGACCGGGGTCCTGCCGCAAGTACGTCAGGACGTCGCGACGAGGCGACCGCTCTCCAGGCTCATGGGCGAGTCGTAGCTGAGCCGAGTAATGGCCGTAACGGCCATACGCGCAGGTGGGCCGAGCAACGAGCCACAGCTCGCGGGCGCAGGAGCACCATCGGTCCGCTGTTCGACCAGCACCTGCCACATACGGCCGTCGGAATGGGCGACAGTAACGGACCACGCAGGGAGGGGCTCCGCGGCAGCGGCTCGGGGGGCGGCCGGATGGTCGGCCCGCACCGTTTCGGACCGCACCGCGTCGGCCCGTACGACGTCGAGTGCGTCCGTGCGGTGCTCACCGAGCATGTCCCGGACGGCGAGATCGGCGGCTTGGGCGGGGCGGTCCCAGGTGGAGCGTCCCCGGCAGTGGTCGAGCAGGATCTGGCCGTTGTCGGCCGCCTCGACGGCGTGCCTGACCAGGTCGGCCGAGGCACGACCGTAGGCGTACCCGTAGGGCAGTACGACAAGGGTCGGCGCGAAGCGGTGGCCACCGATGTGGGTGACCTCCCAAGCCTCGGTGCCGCTCTTGGCGAGGTCGGCGGCGAGGGGGCGCCCGAGGACGGCGCAGCACCGGTCCCGTTTGCCGTTCGTGCAGACCAGGGCGAGAGGGGAGCCGGTGTAGGCATCCCAGAGCCCATCGTGATGACCGGCGCCCGCGGCGGTGAAGTCCAGTCGAAGCAGGCTCTTCGGGTCGGCGAGCGTGGTGGTGCGGATCCAGGAGCGTCCGGGTGCGGTATGGGCGAGGAACACTCGGCGCCGGAGCATGGTGCCTCTTCTGCTGTACGGGCCGGGGCGGCGGATCAGCGCAACGCGGACGTCGGTCCCGTCGGTAGCGGCCTTCAAGGCTCTTCCGAGGTCCGGGTCGAGGTGGCTGTTCGTCAGCGCCTCGGCTCCCCAGGGGCCCGGCTGCTCGATGAGCAGCCAGGTTCGGGCGGCGGCCGCGGTTCCGGCGAGGGGCTCGGCGCCTTCGCGGGAAGCAAGAGTGCAGGTGCTCACGAAGGTAAGCCTAACCTGTCTGAGGTAGAGGGTGATCCGGACAACGTGCTGGCGGGAGAACGGGAAGCAGATGCGGGAGGAGCGGACGAAGATGGTGGGCCGCTCGACGGGCAGGTGAGCGACGGCCGTCCCCACCGGACGAAGAGCGATGCTCGGAGGCATCACAGGAAGTCGGCCGCCACGATGGGGCCACGCGGCGCAGCGCGGCCTGCCGGCGGACCGGGGCGGAAGGGCAGCGGGCGGTCTCGCCGGACGGGGCGGCGATAGGACTGGGAGGGCGCCGGTTGGTCTCTGGGCGGCACAGTGCCCAGAGCGATCTGGGAGCCCGGCGGCAGGCCCAGAGACTCAGCGGCAGTTCTACGGGCAGGGGAGTGCCGTCTACTTCCGCCAGCGGTGACCGGGGCGGTACTTCCCAGGACGGGAACACCCAGCTTCAGGCTGCGGGCAACCGCGGCCATGGGAGCTGTGGTCTGGCTTGACCTGCGGGTTTGGTTTCCGCTGAGAGCTGGGAGCATCGGCCCGCTTGCCTTGTCGCTGGCCGTGGAGAGAAAACACGGGCCGCAGAGGGTTCAGCTGATGACGGCGGATGCGGTGTCTTCGCGTCGTCGGTCGAGATGCGTCGCCTGGGTGCAGTGCTGGGGTCCGTTACGATCGGCAGCCTGATTTCCGCCGGTCCGCTCGGTCCGCCACCGTGTCGCGGTCCGGCCTCCGAACCATGGAGGCGCCCCCTTGGCCACGCAGCAGATTCCGGTTGTCGTCCTCGCCGGTTTTCTGGGATCGGGCAAGACCACGTTGCTCAACCATCTCCTGGCGGCAGGGGACGGCACGCGCATCGGCGCGATCGTCAACGATTTCGGGAGCATCGAGATCGATGCGATGACGGTCGCCGGCCAGGTGGACTCGATGGTTTCGCTCGGCAACGGATGCCTCTGCTGCGCGGTCGATACCAGTGAGCTGGATGAGTACCTGGAGCGTCTCGCACGGCCCGCAGCCCGTATCGACGTCATCGTCATCGAGGCCAGCGGCCTGGCCGAGCCCCAGGAACTCATTCGCATGATCCTCGCCAGCGAGAACACCCGGATCGTCTACGGCGGCCTGGTCGAGGTCGTCGATGCCGCCGAGTTCGATGCAACACGCAGCCGCCATCCCGAACTCGACCGGCATGTAGGCATCGCCGACCTCGTCGTCCTCAACAAGGCTGACCGCATCGGTGACGAGCAGCGCCGACGGCTCACCACCACCTTGGGCGAGCTGGCACCGGGGCGGCCCGTGATCTGTGCGGCGTACGGACGTATTTCCCCGGAGATGTTCTTCGACCGTGGTCCGGGAGATGACTGTGACCCCGCGGTGAAGCAGCTGTCGTTCGAAGACCTGTTGCGCGAAACGGCCGACTACCGCGCTGCGCAGCAACGTGGCGGGGAAGCAGTGACGCGTAGTGGTTCGCAGAGTGACTACCAGCCGGGCGCAGCGTCCCGTGACAGCCACCTTCCTGAACCTCCGCATGACTTGGTGGCGGCGGGAGACAGCAGCGCGCGTGCGTATGACGAGTTGTCCGAGGGCCAGCGACAGTCGCAGTCCCATGAGGTGCATGGCCACGTCGACGGTGAACCTTGCTCGGGTGACTGCCACGGGCAGCATCTGCACAGTGGCTACCAGAGTGTGGAGTTCACCTCGTCCGTCGCCATGCACCCGCGTCGGCTGATGGACTTCCTCGACAGTCGCCCGGCAGGTCTGTACCGCATCAAGGGGTTCGTGCACTTCGATGTCCCGGGGAGCAGGCAGAAGTTCGGGGTGCACGCGGTGGGGGACTTTCTCCGCTTCTACCCGACGTCCTGGGAGCGTGGTGAGGAACGCTGCACACAGCTTGTTCTCATCGGCAGCGGTATCGACGCGGAGTCACTGCAGGGTGAGTTGAGTGCGTGCAGGATGACGGAAGCAGTGACTGTCACCGCACCGCCGCCTCACACCACACCACCCGCCTCCACACCACCCGCGTCCGCGACCTCCGCCCACGACGACCTCCTGGAACGCGCCATGTGGGGCGTCCTGCGTTACGTAGCCGATCGCGATGACCAGGACGGCCAAGAGGCGTAACGACCGCCACGAAGAAGAACCAACAACCCCCAAGCGCAACAGCAGCAGCGACGACTCGCCCGCCCCGCCCCTCGCCTCCGCACAGCCACCTCACCCGTACAGCACAAGGGGCGCCCCCACCCGCACGGAGTGGGAGCGCCCCTTCAACGTGACTGTCGCCTCAGCGGCTCAGCAACGCCGCCGACCCTATGCAGCAGCCAGCAGCCAGCAGCCAGCAGCCAGCAGCCAGCAGCCAGCAGCCAGCAGCCAGCAGCCAGCAGCCAGCAGCCGAGCCACCGGCTGTGCCGGGCGCCCCTACGCGGGGCCCGCCAATGCCGTCACCTTCTTCGCCAGTGGTACGCCGGAGCCGTCGCGGCGGGGGTCCGGTTCCGGGAGGGGGACCGGGGCGCCCTTGGCGTCGGCGGCGCGGGCGGGGGCCGCGCCGACCCAGGCGAGAGTGAGACAGTCCTCGCCCTTCAGGAAGCGCTGGCAGCGGACGCCGCCGGTGGCGCGGCCCTTGCGCGGGTACTGGTCGAACGGTGTGAGCTTGGCCGTCGTCAGCGAGTCGTCGAGCATGCCGTGGGATCCGGCGACGGTGAAGACCACCGCGTCGGCCGCCGGGTCGACGGCGGCGAAGGAGAGCACCTTGGCCCCCGCGCCGAGCTTGACGCCCGCCATACCGCCCGCCGGGCGGCCCTGCGGGCGGACCTGCGAGGCCGGGTACCGCAGCAGTTGCGCCTCGTCGGTGATGAAGACCAGGTCCTCCTCACCGGTGCGCAGTTCGACGGCGCCGACGATGCGGTCACCCTCCTTGAGGGAGATGACCTCCAACTCGTCCTTGTGCGCCGGGTAGTCGGGCACCACACGTTTGACGATGCCCTGTTCCGTACCGAGCGCGAGGCCCGGTGAGGACTCGTCGAGCGTGGTCAGGCAGATCAGCGTCTCGCCGTCCTGCAGCGTCAGGAACTCCGACAGCTGCGCGCCACCGGCGAGGCTGGGGGCGGCCGCCGTCTCCGGCAGTTGCGGCAGATCGATCACCGGCAGCCGCAGCAGCCGTCCCGTCGAGGTCACCGCGCCGACCTCACCGCGCGCGGTCGCGGGCACGGCGGAGACGATGACGTCGTGCTTGACGCGCTTGGCGTCGGCGTCGAACGGGGTGTCCCCGCCGACCGTCCGGGCCAGCAGCCCCGTCGACGACAGCAGCACCCGGCACGGGTCGTCGGAGACCTCCAGCGGCACCGCGGCCACCGACGTACCGGCGGACTCCAGCAGCACCGTGCGGCGCTCGGTGCCGTACTTCTTGGCGACGGCGGCGAGTTCGCCGGAGACCAGCTTGCGCAGCTCGGCGTCCGAATCCAGGATGCGGGTCAGCTGCTCGATCTCGTTGCGCAGCGTGTCGCGCTCCGACTCCAGCTCGATGCGGTCGAACTTGGTGAGCCGACGCAGCGGCGTGTCCAGGATGTACTGCGTCTGGATGTCGCTCAGCGAGAAGCGTTCGATCAGCCGCTCCTTGGCCTGGGCGCTGTTCTCGCTGGAGCGGATCAGACGGATGACCTCGTCGATGTCGACAAGGGCGGTGAGCAGGCCCTCCACCAGGTGGAGCCGGTCGCGGCGCTTGCCGCGGCGGAACTCGCTGCGCCGCCGTACGACCTCGAAGCGGTGGTCGACGTAGACCTCCAGCAGCTCCTTGAGGCCCAGGGTGAGCGGCTGGCCGTCGACGAGGGCGACGTTGTTGATGCCGAAGGACTCCTCCATCGGCGTCAGCTTGTAGAGCTGCTCCAGGACGGCTTCCGGGTTGAAGCCGTTCTTGATCTCGATGACCAGACGCAGACCGTGTTCGCGGTCGGTGAGGTCCTTGACGTCGGCGATGCCCTGGAGCTTCTTCGAGCCGACCAGGTCCTTGATCTTCGAGATGACCTTCTCGGGGCCGACGCTGAAGGGCAGTTCGGTGACGACCAGGCCCTTGCGGCGCGCGGTGACGTTCTCGACCGCGACCGTGGCGCGGATCTTGAAGGTGCCGCGGCCCTTCTCGTACGCGTCACGCACCCCGCCCAGCCCCACGATCCGGCCACCGGTGGGCAGATCGGGACCCGGTACGAACCGCATCAGCGTCTCGAGGTCGGCGTTGGGGTGCTTGATGAGGTGGCGCGCGGCGGCGATGACCTCGCCGAGGTTGTGCGGCGGCATGTTCGTCGCCATCCCGACGGCGATCCCGGACGCGCCGTTGACCAGGAGGTTCGGGTACGCGGCCGGGAGGGTGACCGGCTCCTGCTCCTGGCCGTCGTAGTTCGGCGCGAAGTCGACGGTGTCCTCGTCGATCGACTCCGTCATCAGGGACGACGGGGACGCCATCCGGCACTCGGTGTACCGCATCGCGGCGGGCGGGTCGTCGTTGCCGAGCGAGCCGAAGTTGCCGTGGCCGTCCACCAGGGGCAGCCGCATCGAGAAGGGCTGCGCCATGCGCACCAGGGCGTCGTAGATGGAGGCGTCGCCGTGGGGGTGGAGCTTACCCATGACCTCGCCGACGACGCGGGCGCACTTGACGTAGCCGCGGTCGGGGCGCAGCCCCATCTCGTTCATCTGGTAGAGGATGCGGCGCTGTACGGGCTTCATGCCGTCCCGGGCGTCCGGCAGGGCGCGGGAGTAGATGACCGAATACGCGTACTCGAGGAAGGAACCCTGCATCTCGTCGACGACGTCGATGTCGAGGATCCTCTCCTCGAAGTCGTCCGGCGGCGGGGTCTTCGTGCTGCGGCGGGCCATCGCGGCTGCGGCTCCTTCTGCTGCGTCTACTACCGATGTGTGGGTCGACCAGCCGTTGGTGAACAGCTGCCGGTCCGACCGGTGGGGGATCGACCGGTGAGTCTGCTGACTCCGACGCGGACCATTGTGGACCGCCCCACCGACAACGCCGGACGCGACTCCCCTCCCAGGGGCCGTGGCGCGCCGCCCGACGCTCGTACGGGGGCGGTCGGACGGGAACTTCGCCAGATGCCGACGCGGTTGCATACAGTGACAGGACTTCTTCGCAAGCGGATCGAAGGGACGTACATGCCCATGGGTCACACGGCCACAGAAAAAGCCGGCTCCGGCGGCCTGACAGCGACCGAGCACCGGCTGGCCAACGGCCTGCGCGTGGTGCTCTCGGTAGACCCTCTGACACCGGTGGCAGCGGTCTGCCTCTGGTACGACGTCGGCTCCCGTCACGAGGTCAAGGGCCGTACGGGCCTGGCTCACCTCTTCGAGCACCTGATGTTCCAGGGGTCCGCGCAGGTCAAGGGGAACGGTCACTTCGAGCTGGTGCAGGGCGCCGGCGGGTCGCTGAACGGCACCACGAGCTTCGAGCGCACCAACTACTTCGAGACCATGCCCGCCCATGAGCTGGAGCTGGCGCTCTGGCTGGAGGCGGACCGCATGGGCTCCCTCCTGACCGCGCTCGACGACGAGTCGCTGGAGAACCAGCGCGACGTCGTCAAGAACGAGCGCCGTCAGCGGTACGACAACGTCCCCTACGGCACGGCCTTCGAGAAGCTGACGGCCATGGCGTATCCGGAGGGTCACCCGTACCACCACACGCCGATCGGGTCGATGGCCGATCTGGACGCGGCGTCCCTGGAGGACGCGCGGGCGTTCTTCCGTACCTATTACGCGCCGAACAACGCCGTCCTGTCGGTGGTCGGCGACATCGATCCCGAGCAGACGCTCGCCTGGATCGAGAAGTACTTCGGGTCGATCCCCTCGCACGACGGCAAGCGGCCGCCGCGCAGCGGTGAGCTGCCGGTGACGATGGGCGGCCAGCTGCGGGAGGTCGTCGAGGAGGAGGTGCCCTCGCGTGCCCTGATGGCGGCCTACCGGCTGCCGCACGACGGCACCCGGGAGGCGGACGCCGCCGATCTCGCGCTGACCGTCCTGGGCGGCGGCGAGTCCTCGCGCCTCTACAACCGCCTGGTGCGCCGCGACCGCTCCGCCGTCGCCGCCGGGTTCGGCCTGCTGCGGCTGGCCGGTGCGCCGTCCCTGGGCTGGCTGGACGTCAAGACGTCCGGTGGCGTGGAGGTCGCGGACATCGAGAGCGCCGTCGACGAGGAACTGGCCCGGTTCGCCGCCGAGGGGCCGACCCCGGAGGAGATGGAGCGGGCGCAGGCCCAGCTGGAGCGCGAGTGGCTGGACCGCCTCGCGACGGTCAGCGGCCGCGCCGACGAACTGTGCCGCTACGCCGTCCTGTTCGGTGACCCGCAGCTGGCGCTGACCGCCGTGGGGCGTGTTCTGGACATCACGCCAGAGGAGGTGCAGGCCGTCGCCCAGGCCCGGCTGCGCCCCGACAACCGCGCGGTGCTGGTGTACGAGCCGACCGCCGCCGACGACAGCGCCGACAACGACGAGGAGGCGGACCGGTGAGCGACGCCACCACCCGCGAGGACCTGGCCATGAGCGAGATGACCTTCCACCCGCAGCCCCGGGGCGGGGCGCCCAGGCCGTGGGCCTTCCCGGCGCCCGAGCGCGGTGCGCTGCCCAACGGCCTGACGGTGCTGCGCAGCCACCGCCCCGGCCAGCAGGTCGTCGCCGTCGAGGTCGACATCGTCGCGCCGCTGGAGACCGAGCCGGCGGGCCTGGACGGCGTCGCCACGATCATGGCGCGGGCGCTGTCGGAGGGCACCGACCGGCACGACGCCGAGGAGTTCGCCGCCGAACTGGAGCGCTGCGGCGCCACGTTGGACGCACACGCCGACCACCCCGGTGTCCGCGTCTCCCTGGAGGTCCCCGCCTCCCGGCTGCCGCGCGCCCTGGGGCTGCTCGCCGACGCGCTGCGCGCCCCCGCCTTCCCCGAGAGCGAGGTGGAGCGCCTGGTGCGCAACCGCCTCGACGAGATCCCGCACGAGCTGGCCAACCCGGGGCGCCGCGCCGCGATGGCGCTCTCCAAGGAGCTGTTCCCCGCGTCGTCCCGGATGTCGCGGCCCCGGCAGGGCACCGAGGAGACCGTCGGGCGCATCGACGCGGCGGCCGTCCGGGCGTTCTACGACGCGCATGTGCGGCCCGCGGCGGCCACCGCCGTGATCGTCGGTGACTTCACCGGCGTCGACGTGGACGCGGCGCTCGCCGACACGCTGGGCGCCTGGCAGGGCTCGGCCGCCGAGCCGGTCGCCGTCACGCCGATCACCGCGGACGGCACCGGCCGTGTCGTGATCGTCGACCGCCCCGGCGCGGTGCAGACGCAGCTGCTCATCGGGCGGATCGGCGCCGACCGCCACGACCGCCAGTGGCCCGCGCAGGTTCTCGGCACGTACTGCCTGGGCGGCACGCTGACGTCGCGTCTGGACCGGGTGCTGCGCGAGGAGAAGGGCTACACCTACGGGGTGCGGGCCTTCGGTCAGGTGCTGCGGTCGTCGGCGCCGGACGCGCCCGGCGGTTCCACGGGCGCCTCGATGCTGGCGATCAGCGGTTCGGTCGACACCGAGTCCACCGGCCCGGCCCTCGACGACCTGTGGAAGGTGCTGCGCACCCTGGCGGCGGAGGGGCTGACCGACGCCGAGCGGGACGTCGCGGTGCAGAACCTTGTCGGCGTCGCGCCGCTGAAGTACGAGACGGCGGCGGCGGTCGCGGGCACCCTCGCCGACCAGGTCGAGCAGCATCTGCCGGACGACTACCAGGCGCAGCTGTACGCGCGGCTGGCCGAGACCGGCACGGTCGAGGCGACCGCCGCCGTGGTCAACGCCTTCCCGGCCGACCGGCTGGTGACGGTGCTGGTCGGTGACGCGGCGCAGATCGCCGAGCCGGTCCGGGCGCTGGGCATCGGCGAGGTGACGGTCGTCAGCGGCTGACGGACCGTGGGGCGGCGGCGTGGTCCGGCCGTCGCAGTAACCCGGCACAGCGGGGCAAAAGGGGATTCCGAGGGCGTGGAAGCGTCCTCAGAATCCCCTTTGTGCTGCGGAATGTCCACTTCCGGTTCCGTGGATCCGGTGTGGTGTAACGCACAATATGGCGATTCTGTTTGCCGATTGAAAGTTTCCGCGATTAGCGTCGAGCGCGCTGTCCGTCAGCAGCACGCCGCAACCGCGGCACCGGACAGTCATCGCCGAGTCCCCGTACGGCGCGAGCCAGGGGAGCCGGGGACCCACACGTCCCCTGGGGTGAATCGGGTACCTCTCCGGAGGAACCCGTAGGAGACCTTCCTGCTCCGAACCCGTCAGCTAACCCGGTAGGCGAGAAGGAAGGAAAGGACCAGCCAGCACATGGCGTTCACCCGTGCCACCGGGAAGCACCGCCGTCCGAGCCGCAGCGCCCGGACGACCCGCAACATCGCCGGCATCGCCGGTCTCGCCGCCACCGGCGTCGTCGCCTCCGTCTCCTCTCCCGCGATGGCCGCCACCTCCGGCGCCGCGCACGACACCGGTCTGCAGCGCGCCGTCGTCCTCGGTGACGAGGTCGCCGAGCGCGTCCAGGCGCAGGCCGATGCGCAGCAGGCCGTCGCCGAGACGGCCGAGGCCAAGGCGAAGGCCGAGGCCGACGCGGTGAAGCAGGCGCAGGCGGCCAAGGCGGCGGCCGACAAGCGGCACGACGCCGAGGTCCGCGCCGCCCGCGAGGAGGAGCGCAAGCGCCTCAACGCCTTCGTCGCCCCGATCACCGGTTCGTACGTCTCCACCGCCTACAAGGCGTCCAGCGGCCTGTGGTCCTCCGGCACCCACACCGGTATCGACTTCCACGCCGCCACCGGCACCACCGTGCACGCTGTCGGCGCGGGCACCGTCGTCGAGGCCGGTTGGGGCGGTGCGTACGGCAACAACATCGTCATCAAGATGAACGACGGTACGTACACCCAGTACGGCCACCTGTCGCAGATCGGTGTCTCGGTCGGCCAGCAGGTGATGCCCAATCAGCAGATCGCGCTGTCCGGCGCGACCGGCAACGTCACCGGCCCGCACCTGCACTTCGAGGCCCGCACCGGCCCCGACTACGGCTCGGACATCGACCCGATCGCCTATCTGCGCGCGCACGGCGTCAACGTCTGACCCCGCACTTCCCGGAGCCCCGGACCGCCCTGACAGGGTGTCCGGGGCTCCGTCGTGTCCGGTGCCGTACGGCGGATGGCCGGATTTCCCGGGGCAGGGGAACGCACTCACCAAAAGATTTCCATGAATGTGTGAAGGCGGTAAAGGAGCCGCCACCGTCGAATAGAGTCGCGGAAAAGGCGCCGTGCACCGGCGTTTTCCGGGGAGGACGGTGGAGGTGCCCACGATGACGCAAGGCGAGATTTCCGTGCAGCGTATCTCCACGGCGATTCGCGACGACATCGTTTCCGGCACGCTGATCCCCGGAAGCCGACTCGTCGAGGACATTCTGGCCACCCGGTACGGCGTCTCCCGGGTGCCGGTCCGTGAGGCGTTACGGACCCTGCAGTCGGAGGGATTCGTCACCGCGCGGCGGCACGCGGGCGCCTGCGTCGCCGCGCCCACCGCCCAGGAGGCGGCCGATCTGCTGGACCTGCGGGCACTCCTGGAGCCGATGGGTGCCGCCCGCGCGGCGGCCCGCCGCACCGACGCGCAGCTGAAGGTCCTCCGGGGCGTGGTGCGGCTCGGCAGGGAGCGCGCCCACCGTGACTGCCCGGGTGACCTGCCCCGGCTCGACGGCTGGTTCCACGAGACGCTGGCCCGCGCGGCGGGCAATCCGGGGCTGACCGCGCTGCTGACCCAGGTGCGGCGGAAGATCGACTGGATGTATGTCGTCGAGCGTCCGGCGCGGTACGCGGAGACCTGGGACGACCACGGCGCGGTGCTCGACGCGGTGGCCCGGGGCGACGCGGAGGCGGCACGCGCCCTGATGGCCTCGCACGTGGCGCGGTCCCTCCCGGCCTACCGCCCACGGCACCGGCAGACCGCGGCGCGCCCCGGGCCGCGCCCCGTCGGCAGCGGGCGCGTGCGCTCCGCCCAGGGCGCGTGAGGGGCGCGGCCGACGTATGGCGGAATCCTTTCGGCCCGTACGGGAAATCACGGAATCGGGTTCCGATAAAACACGCCATCCGGGAATTGCCCGCACCGCGTGGCGGCGTATTCAACTATTCGGCCGTGGGGCGCCGATGGGGCCGGGGAATTACGGGTGGGGGAGTGGCGCCGCCGCGGCGCGCGGTGGGCGGCATTGCGTCGCCGGGTACGCGAAAGGCCCCGCCGCGGTGACCGGTTCCGGTCGTGGCGGCGGGGCCTTTCCCCGGATACGGGGAGGCGGGGGCGTCCCGGTTCAGACGGTCTCCGGCAGCTCGTCGAGCCCCTCGGCGACCAGCTTCGCCAGACGCTCCAGCGCGGCCTCGGCACCCTCGGCGTCCGAGGCGAGCACGATCTCCTCGCCGCCCTGGGCGCCCAGGCCCAGCACCGCGAGCATCGAGGCCGCGTTCACGGGGTTGCCGTCGGCCTTGGCGATCGTCACGGGAACGCCGGCGGCGGTGGCCGCACGGACGAAGATCGAGGCGGGACGGGCGTGCAGCCCCTCGGCCCAACCGACATTGACGCGGCGCTCAGCCATGGTGTTGCCCTTCAAGTCGTAACGGTTGTCTAGACCAGTCTCTCACGCGGTCCCCGGTGCTCCGGAAGCCCCACCTCCGGTGTTCCGCACCACGTCCGGGCGGGTCCGCCGGTGCCGCCGTTCGCCCGCCCGTGGCCCGCCGTGCGCCCGGCCCCGCGCGCACCGGGCCGGTTGTCGGTGGCCGGTCGTACGCTGTCCGCATGCAGCAGCCGCCCGATCATGCGTACCCGAGCCACTGGGAAGCCGATGTGGTGCTGCGCGACGGCGGCACCGCCCGGATCCGCCCGATCACCCCGGACGACGCCGAGCGCCTGGTCGCCTTCTACGAACAGGTCTCGGACGAGTCGAAGTACTACCGCTTCTTCGCGCCCTACCCGCGTCTCTCCGACCGCGACGTGCACCGCTTCACCCACCACGACTACGTCGACCGGGTCGGCCTCGCCGCCACCGTGGGCGGCGAGTTCATCGCCACCGTCCGCTACGACCGGATCGACCACCGGGGGTTGCCGGCCAAGGACCCGGGGGACGACCAGGCGGAGGTCGCCTTCCTGGTGCAGGACGCCCACCAGGGCCGCGGCGTCGCCTCCGCGCTGCTGGAGCACATCGCCGCCGTCGCCCGTGAGCGCGGCATCCGCCGGTTCGCCGCCGAGGTGCTCCCCGCCAACACCAAGATGATCAAGGTGTTCACGGACGCCGGGTACACCCAGCAACGGACCTTCGAGGACGGCGTCGTCCGGTTGGAATTCGATCTCGAACCGACCGAGCAGTCCATGGCCGTGATGCGCGGCCGCGAGCAGCGCGCCGAGGCCCGCTCCATGCAGCGCCTCCTCGCCCCCGGCTCGGTCGCCGTCATCGGCACCGGCCGCACCCCCGGCGGCGTCGGCCGTACCGCGCTGCGCCATCTCCTCGACTCCGGCTTCACCGGCCGCGTCCACGCCGTCAACCACGCCTTCCCCGAGGGGACGGACCGCCTCGACCCCGAGGGCGTGCCCGCCGTCCGCTCCCTGCGGGAGATCGACGGCCCGGTCGACCTCGCGGTCATCGCCGTCCCCGCCGACCACGTCCCCGAGGTGATCGACGACTGCGGGGAACACGGCGTCCAGGGCGTCCTGGTCCTCTCCTCCGGGTACGCCGAGGCCGGTACCGAGGGGCGCGAGCGCCAGCGCGCCCTGCTGCGCCGCACCCGCTCGTACGGCATGCGGCTGATCGGCCCGAATGCCTTCGGCTTGATCAACACCGCCCCCGACGTCCGGCTGAACGCCTCCTTCGCCCCGCAGATGCCCGCCACCGGCCGCATCGGGCTCTTCACCCAGTCCGGCGCGATCGGCATCGCCCTGCTCAGCGGGTTGCACGAGCGCGGCCCCGGGGACGGCTCGCCCGCCGGGATCTCCACCTTCGTCTCGGCCGGTAACCGCGCCGACGCCTCCGGCAACGACCTGCTCCAGTACTGGTACGACGATCCGGACACCGACGTCGCGATCCTCTACCTCGAATCCATCGGCAACCCCCGCAAGTTCACCCGCCTCGCCCGCCGCACCGCCGCCGTCAAACCGGTCGTCGTCGCCAAGGGCGCCCGCCACCACGGCACCGCGCCCCTGGGGCACACCGTCCCCACCGTCCGCATCCCGGACAGCACCGTCGCCGCCCTGATGCGGCAGGCCGGGGTCATCCGCGTCGACACGGTCACCGAACTCCTCGACGCCGGACTGCTGCTCGCCTCCCAGCCGCTCCCCGCGGGCGCCCGCGTCGCCGTCCTCGGCAACTCCGAGGCGCTCTCCCTCCTCGCCTACGACGCCTGTCTGACCGAGGGCCTGCGCCCGCGCCGCCCCCGGGTGTTGCCCTCCGCGGCGACCGCGCACGACTTCCACACCGCCCTCGCCGAGGAACTGGCACGCGAGAGCTGCGACGCGGTCGTCGTCACCGCGATCCCCTGGGTCGCCGAGGGCGAGGCGGCCACCCAGGGGGAGGTCGAGGAGTTGGCGACGGCGCTGCGCTCGGCGGCCGCCGCGGGCCCCGCCAAGCCGGTTGCCGTCGCCCACCTGGCCATGGACGCGCTCGCCATGGCCCTGGCCGCCCCGGGGACGGCCGAAGCGGCGCCCCCGGCCGAGGACGCGCCCCCGGGCGCCCACCCTGCGGACCCGGCGCCCGCCACGGATCCCGCCACCCCGTACCCCTCCGCCCGCGTCCCGCTCCCGGCGTACCCCGCTGCCGAGCGCGCCGTGCGGGCCCTCGCCGAGGCCGTGCGGTACGCCGCCTGGCGCCGGGAGGCCGCCGAGCCGGGCCGGGTCCCCGCGTACGACGACATACAGGAGGCCGCGGCCGGAGCCGACATCGCGCGGCTGCTCGACCACCTCGACCCGCCCGCCGGGCGCTCCGTCCCGCTGCCCACCGAGGACGCCGCCGCCCTGCTCGCCCGTTACGGCATCCCCACCGAACCGTCCCTGCCCGCCCCCGGCCCGGACGCCGCAGTCCGCGCCGCCGCCCGGCTCGGCTACCCCGTCGCCCTCAAGACCACCGCCCCCCACCTCCGCCACCGCAGCGACCTGGGCGGCATCCGTCTGGACATCGCCGACGAGGAGGACCTGCGCCGCACCTACGGCGAGCTGACCGCGGCCCTCGGCACCCCGGAGGAGCTGGCGCCCGTGGTGCAGAAGATGGTGCCGCGCGGTGTCGACACCGTGGTGCGCGCCGCCATCGACCCGGCGGCCGGTGCCGTCCTCTCGTTCGGCCTGGCGGGCGCCCCCTCCCAGCTGCTGGGCGACATCGCGCACCGCCTCATCCCCGTGACCGACCGCGACGTCGACGCCCAGATCCGGTCGATCCGCGCCGCCCCGCTCCTCTTCGGCTGGCGCGGCTCGCAGCCGGTCGACACCGCCGCGCTGGCCGATGTGCTGCTGCGGGTCTCCCGGCTGGTCGACGACCACCCCGAGGTGGTGGGCGTCGATCTGGAGCCGGTCGTCGTCGCCCCGCACGGCCTGTCCGTCCTCGGGGCCTCCGTCCGCCTCGCCCGTCCGCCCGCCACCACCGACCTCGGCCCCCGCCGCCTGCCCGTCTACTGACCGCCCGCGCCGGGTCCGCTCCGCGCGGGCGCGGACCGGCTCGTCCCGGGCGTCCTGCTGCCCCCTTGGGGGCCCGTAAGATGGAGGACATGGCTAAGACCGGTACGACGACCCAGGGGCTGCGCGCGGCGATCGAGCGCAGCGGCTACTACCCGGCCCTCGTGGCCGAGGCGGTGCAGGCCGCCGTCGGCGGTGAGCCGGTCGCGGCGTACCTGGTGCACCAGGAGACGACCTTCGACGCCAACGAGGTCCGCCGCCATGTGACCGTCCTCGTCCTCACCGACACCCGCTTCATCGTCAGCCACACCGATGAGCAGGCCGCCGACGCCACCTCCCCGTCCCCGTACGCCACGACCTCCACCGAGTCCGTGAAGCTGGGGCGGATCTCCTCGGTGGTGCTCAGCCGCGTGGTGGCCAACCCGGAGTCGTACACCCCGGGCCAGCTGCCCCGCGAGGTCGTGCTCACCATCGGCTGGGGCGCCGTCGCCCGCCTCGACCTGGAGCCCGCCACCTGCGGCGACCCCAACTGCGAGGCCGACCACGGCTACACCGGCTCCTCCACCGCCGACGATCTCTCGCTGCGGGTCAGCGAGGCCGGTGACGGCCCCGACTCCGTCCGCGAGACGCTGACCTTCGCGCAGGCGCTCTCCGAGGCCACCGCGGCCACCACGAGCGCCCGCTGATGGGGTACACCGCCCCCGCCTGGCCGGAGCCCGAGCCGCTCGACCCGCTGACCGCCCCGCTGCCCCGTTACGGCACCGGCTCGCTCGCCGATCTGCTGCCCGCTGTCGTCGCAGGTCAGGGCGTGTCCGGCCCGCCGACGTCGATGGAGCTGGCGCCCGCCGACCGGGCCTGCGTCTTCCTCATCGACGGTCTCGGCTGGGAGCTGCTGCGCGCCCACCCGGACGAGGCGCCGTTCCTGACGTCCCTCCTGGACACCTCCTGCAACGGCACCGGCCGCCCGCTCACCGCCGGTTTCCCCTCCACCACCGCCACCTCGCTCGCCTCCGTCGGCACCGGCCTGCCGCCGGGCGCCCACGGTCTGCCCGGCTACACCTGCGAGGACCCGTCCTCCGGCGCGCTGATGAACCAGCTGCGCTGGCAGCCGTGGACCGACCCGTACGCCTGGCAGCCGTATCCGACGGTGTTCCAGCTGGCCGACGCCGCGGGCGTGCACACCTGCCAGGTCTCCGCGCCGCACTTCGCGCAGACCCCGCTGACCAAGATCGCGCTGAGCGGCGGCACCTTCCACGGCCGCCTCAGCGGCGAGGAGCGCATGGACCTCGCCGCCGCCCAACTCGCCGCGGCCGACCGCGCGCTGGTCTACACGTACTACGCCGAGGTCGACGGCAACGGCCACCGCTACGGCGTGGACTCCGACGCCTGGCGCGGTCAGCTGATGTACGTCGACCGGCTCGCCCAGCGCCTCGCCGAACAACTCCCGCCGCGCAGCGCCCTCTACATCACCGCCGACCACGGCATGATCGACATCCCCTTCGACCCGGAGTCGCGTATCGACTTCGACGAGGACTGGGAACTGAGCGCCGGTGTCCGCCTGTTGGGCGGCGAGGGCCGCGCCCGCCACGTCTACGCCCACCCGGGCGCCGCGGGCGACGTTCTCGCCGTGTGGCGGGAGGTCGTCGGCGAGCAGATGTGGGTGGCGAGCCGCGACGAGGCCATCGCGGCGGGCTGGTTCGGGCCGCACATCGACGACCGGGTACGCGGCCGTATCGGCGATGTCGTCGCCGCCGCCCACGCCGACATGGTGATCATCGCGAGTGAGCGTGAGCCCGGTGAGTCGAGGATGGTCGGTATGCACGGGTCGATGACGCCCGTGGAGCAGCTCGTCCCGCTGCTGGAAGTCCGCACCTGACCTGCGAAGTCCCCGTCCGATCCGCGACGTTCCGCCGCGCCGCTCCCGTCCCCGCCCTGCCGTCGCGAGCCCGAGGGGCCCGCACTCAGGCGTGCCCGGGCCGGTGTCCCTCCGGGGCGCCGGGCGGACCGGCGCGGCGCCCCGTTCCGGCCTGCCGCCCACCGCACCCCGCCCGTCCGAAAGGTCCCCCTCTCCCCATGTCCGAACTGGTCTTCTTCTCCGGCACCATGGATTGCGGGAAGAGCACCCTGGCGCTCCAGATGGGCCACAACCGCTCGGCGCGCGGCCTGCAGGGCGTGATCTTCACCCGCGACGACCGGGCGGGCGCGGGCAAACTCTCCTCCCGGCTCGGGCTGGTGACCGACGCCGTCGAGGCGGCCCCGGACATGGACCTCTACGCCCATCTCGTCGGTGAGATGTCGAAGGGCGGCAAGGTCGACTACGTGATCGTGGACGAGGCGCAGTTCCTCCACCCCGAGCAGATCGACCAACTCGCCCGTGTCGTCGACGACCTGGGGCTGGACGTCTTCGCCTTCGGCATCACCACCGACTTCCGCACCCGGCTCTTCCCCGGATCCCAGCGGCTGATCGAACTGGCCGACCGGATCGAGGCGCTCCAGGTCGAGGCGATGTGCTGGTGCGGCGCGCGTGCCACCCACAACGCCCGCACGGTGGGCGGCGAGATGGTCGTCGAGGGCGAGCAGGTCGTCGTCGGCGACGTGAACCAGCACGCGGGCGACATCGGCTACGAGGTGCTCTGCCGCCGCCACCACCTGCGCCGGGTGACCAGCGCCGCCGCACACGCGGACGCCCTCTCCCCGGACGTCTTGCCGGTGGACCCGGCCTGACCGTACTGCCGGAGTCTGCCGGTCCGCGGGACCTCTGGGGGCGTCGCCTGGAGGGGGACGGGGCCTTCCGCCATGCCGCAGTTGATCTGACGGTCTCCGACGCTGCCACCGGCCTCGTCGCGCAGGGCGCCGATTACCTTGCCCACCAGAACGGCAAGCTGCCGGTCGTCTCCGCCCCGTGGGGCTGGGCCTCCACGGTGTTCGGCTTCGGGGAGGGCGCCAGCTACGCGGTCGGCTCCCGGGGGCGACTGTTCCTCTTCCCGATCCTCTCCGGCCTGTCGATGGGCTACCAGGTCTTCGTCGTCAGTCGCATCAAGGAGACGGCGATGGACGCCGTACTCGCTGGGTGGGCGGTTCTCGACGGGGTCGACAAATCGGCAAATGCGGTCACCAGCGCCGCCGTCGTGATGGTCACTGTCATCGCCAGCTTCATGCTGCTGCACCAGACGAAGATGAAGTAGATCGGCTTCAGCCTCGCGGTCGCTGTTCTGCTCGGCGGCAGTGCTCTACGCCTTCATCATCCGCATCATGCCCCTGCCGTCGCCCCTGGCGCTCCTGCGCAACGCCGCCTGGTGACCGCCCCGCCCCATGCGACGCGCCCAGGAAGGTATGGCCCCGACCCAGCCCGGGGCGGTTCCGGCCGCAATGGTTCCTGCCTGTCGCTGATCGCTGACCACTGACCGACGGATAGTCGACGAACGCAGGGCGCGAGCCCCGGAGGCATGGCCAACCCCGAACCCACGCCTCACTCGTAGGTATCCGCCCCAATACCCTCGGGTGCGGGCCGGATGACGGTGAAGGCGGCGCCCCCGGGGTCGGTCACCGTGGCCAACCGGCCATGGGGGGAGTCGCGAGGCGGCCGGACCACATGGCCGCCGAGCCCCTCGACCCGTCGGACCGCGGCGTCGGTGTCCGACACCGCGAAGTACGTCATCCACCGTGGGCCCGCCTCACGCGGCAGCGCGTTGCCCACCCCGTGGAGGCCGGCCACGGGGTGGCCCTTCAGGCGCAGCGTCAGATAGTCGAAGTCGGCCGAGACCACTGCCTGGGACTCGTAGCCGAAGACATGCTCGTAGAACGGTCCGGCGGAGTGGGTCTCGCGGGTGATCAGCTCGTTCCACACCGGGGTGCCCGGTTCTCCGGCGGCCGCGGTGGCGGTCGCCGCACGGCCCTGCCAGATGCCGAAGACCGCGCCCTGCGGGTCACAGGCGAGAGCCATCCGCCCGGCGCCCCCGGTGTCCAGCGGCCCCACGCCCACCGTCCCGCCGCAGTACCGGATCCGCTCCGCGGTCGCGTCCACGTCCTCGGTGGCCAGATAGGTGGTCCAGGAGACGGGCAACCGGCGGTCGGCCGCGGGCTCGCCGAGCCCGGCCACTTCCCGCCCGTCCAGAACGGCGTGACGGTACGGTCCGAGGTGCTGCGGTCCCGGGCGGAACTCCCAGCCGAACAGTGCCCCGTAGAACTCCTGCGTCGCGGCCAGGCGGTGTGTCAGCAGGCTCACCCAGCAGGGCGCACCGGTCAACCGCCGGGTCGCTGCCTCGGTCGTCATCGTCACTCACTCCTCGGTCCATCGCGGTGGTGGCCATGGGACGGGCGCGGGACCCGAGGCAGATGCTCGCACCAGGCGCCCCGGGGGCCCCTCCGACCGCGCCGTGACTGGCCGTTCCGTTCCGGAGAACGCCCGATTTCGGCGGTGTTACCCCGATACCGTGGCGGGAGCGGGCGGGGCCTCCTCCGTCATACGGAGGGTGTGCGTCCGCCTTCCGTACGTAGCCGTCCCTACGCAAGGATGAGTGCCATGAATGACATCATCACCGCTACCGAACTCGCGAGCGAGTCGGCGGGCGACAACCCGCCCGTCCTCCTGGATGTCCGCTGGCAGCTCCAGGGACCGCACGGCCGCCCCGACTACGAGGCGGGGCACCTGCCCGGCGCCGTCTTCATCGATCTCGACGCCGACCTCGCCGGCCCGGCGGGCGACGAGGGCCGCCACCCCCTGCCCGACGTCGCCGTCTTCACCGCCGCCATGCGCCGCGCCGGGGTACGGGACGACCGCCCCGTCGTCACCTACGACGCCGGACTGGGCTGGGCCGCGGCGCGGGCCTGGTGGCTGCTGCGCTGGGCCGGGCACCGCGATGTGCGGGTGCTCGACGGCGGACTGGCGGCGTGGACGGCGTCCGGCGGGGCGGTCACGACGGAGATCCCGCAGCCGCAGGAAGGCGACTTCACGCCCGAGCCCGGCGGCCTGCCGCAGCTGACGGCGGACGAGGCGGCCGCCCTGGCCCGTCGCGGCGTCCTGCTGGATGCGCGGTCCGCCGAGCGCTACCGGGGCGAGGCGGCCTCCGTCGACCGCGTCGGCGGCCACATCCCCGGCGCCGTCTCCGCCCCGACGACGGAGAACGTCACCGAGGACCACACCTTCCGCCCGGCCGCCGCACTCGCCAAGCGGTTCGCGGCACTCGGTGCCAAGAGCGACGCGGAGGTCGGCGTCTACTGCGGTTCCGGCGTCTCCGGCGCCCAGGAGGTACTGGCCCTGTCGCTCGCGGGCGTCCCGGCGGCGCTGTACATCGGCTCGTGGAGCGGCTGGACCGCGGACTCGTCCCGCCCCGTCGCCACCGGCGCACAGCCCGGCTGAGCCACCACGTAGCGATCCGCCCGCCCCGTCGTGTGCACGGGGCGGGCGGATCGTGGGGCGTGGTGGCGCTACTCCTGCTTCTTGCGCCGGGTGCCGAAGACGATCTCGTCCCAGCTCGGCACGGCGGCCCGGCGCCCGGGGCGGACACCGTCGGCCTCGGCCTGCCGGTCGGTGGTGCCGGTCAGCCGGTCACGGTGCCCGGCGACCGCACGTGGCATGAGCACATCGGCGTACGCGGACCCGGCGCCCGCACTGGCCGCCGGTGCGGCCGGTTCCTCGACCTCGTCGTCCATCGGCTCGTCGACCGGCGCCGTGACGCTGTCCGGTACGACCATGTCGCCCCGGAAGCTCGGCACCGCCTCCAGCAGGCTGGTCAGCGAATCCCGCTCTCGCTCAGCGGTGGCCTCCTCGGCGACCTGCGGTTCGGTCTCCTCCTCGGCGGGGGTGACGCGCTCCGCACGCTCGCCGCGGTCCGGCGTCTGCCGGTCCAGGGCGCGGTCCAGCGGCCGGTCACGCGGCAGCCGCGCGATCCTGGGGACGAACGGGAAGCTGGGCTCGGGCGTGTCGTCGGCCTCGCCGATCAGCGCCCGCGCGTCCTCGCCGACGGCCTGGACGAGCCGCCGGGGCGGGTCGTACGTCCATGCCGCGGAGAACGGCTCACCGGCGACGCGGTAGACCAGCAGCACCTCCCAGGTGCCGTCGTCGCGGCGCCAGGAGTCCCACTGCACGCTGTCCTTGTCGGCACCGCGCAGCAGCAGCCGCTCCGCCACCGCCTCACCGAGCTGCGGCCCGGCGTTCTCCCCGGGGCGCCGGACGGGAGTTTTACGGGCCCGCTCGGCCATGAAGGCGCGCTCGGCCAGAACCGGCCCCTCGAAGCGGCGGACGCGTTCGACGGGGATCCCGGCGAGCTGGGCGACCTCCTCGGCGGACGCACCTGCTCTTATCCGCGCCTGGATGTCCCGTGGCCGCAGATGGCTCTCGACCTCGATCTCGATCTGGCCCAGGCGCGCGCGGTCGTTGCGGACCGCGGCGCGCAGCCGCTCGTCGATCGGCAGTGTGTACTCGGTGCTGTCCGCAGCTTTGAGCACCAGCCGTGTGCCGTCGTTGGAGACGGCCACGACACGCAGTTCGGGCATGGGGACCTCCCGGGTGGTGCCTGCCGACGTCACGTGCGTCGCTGCTTCCGCTGGTCGAGTGTGGCCTGCCCGGGGTGCAGCCTGCCACAACATTGTCGAGTTGCCCGGCGGATCGGACCGGAGTCCGTAAACGCCGAAGCGAGACGGTTACCTGTTCGCAACGCCGGTGTCCGTATCGCCTGCCCTGGGACCGATCACCCGTGCCGAGCGGCGGCGCTCCAGGGCGGGTGCCACCAGTTGGGCCCCTCTCCCCGTGAGTCCGGGCAGCCGGACGGGATCCCGGGGCCAGGGCTCGCCACAGTACTCCATTCGGGCCACTGAAGTGCACCGCCGCGCCGCTGAAGTTGTGGTGCGACAACGGAGTTGAGTCGCCTTGTCGACCTCTCTACCACAGCGACAGGTGGCAAGGTTCACAGAATCGCCAGATCCGGAACCATTCACTTCGCACAAAAGTATCTTTGGAGTGCAAGACGGATCGAAATACCGATCAAGGGCTGGAGATGGACGAAGAAACCAAAACCGACCCGAAGGGTAAGGAGAAACGGATCGACCTGAGCGTTCCTCAGGTCGCGGGCAGTGCTCTCGCAGCGGCCGTCGCCGCCTTCCTCGCGGGTCAGCTCGGCGTTTACGGAACGATCATCGGTGCCGGTGTGGTCAGTGTCGTGGCCACCACCGGTGGCTCGATCTTCCAGCATCTGTTCCGGCGCACGGGGGAGCAGATCAAGGAGGCGACGATCACCACTCGCCCCCGGCCCCGTGGCACCCGCACCGGCCGGAAGGACGGCCCGCATGCCGCGGCCACCATGGTGCTGCCGACCTTCGACCGGGACGGGGCACCGGACGCGGTCACTGCCGTCTCCGCGGAACCCGCTGCCCCGGTGGACGGGGCCCGCACCCAACTGCTGCCCCGGGTGGATGCCACACCACCCACCGGGGACGACGCGGCGACCCGTCTGCTCCACCCCGGAGCGGCCACTCCGCCCGACGAGGCGACCCGCGCCCTGTGCACGGGGCGCCCGGCGGGTGCCACGGACCGTACACAGTTGGTGCCGCGTCTCGACGAGCGCACCGTTGCCCTGAGGGCGGCGACCTCACCCGACGGCCCTGCCGACGGCGCCGAGGCGGAGCCGTTCCCCGGTGACGAGACCGTCACCGCCACGTACGGGACCCGGCTGCGCGGCTGGCGTCGGCCGGTCCTCGGCGCGGTCGGTGTCTTCGTGCTCGCCATGGGTGTGGTCACCGGCGTCGAACTGCTCACGGGGGAGACCGCGAGCGGCGGCTCCGGTACCACCCTGGGCCGCCTCACCTACACCGGTGGCAGCCAGCACGGTACGGCTCCCGACAACGCCCCGGCTTCGCCCCGTCCGGATCACTCCCACGGCACGGAGCGCGACAGCGGTACGCCTACCGGTGCGCCGGATGCCACCACCGGCCCCGGTGACGGCAGCACGCCGAGCCCGGGCGGCGACGCGAACGACGGATCGTCCGCGACCACCCCCGCGCCCACGCCGTCCGACGGCGCCACCCCTTCGACCGAGCCCACCACACCCGACCCGACGGGGCCGGCCGGGGACAAGAGCGGCGCCGGAGACGCGGGCAGCACCGGCCAGGACGCCGGAGGTAAGCCCGCCGCCCAGGAGCCTGACCCGAACCCCTCCTGACAGCACCCACCCGACGCGGCCGCGGCCTGCTCTCCCTCCCCGGTGAGCAGCCGCGGCCGCGTTGTCACTCGCCCAGTACCCGCCGCAGGTAGGCGTTGCCGAACAGTCGCTCCGGGTCGAGACGGTCACGTACCGCGGTGAACTCACCGAACCGCGGATAGACGCCGGACAGATACGCCGCGTCCCGGGTGTGCAGCTTGCCCCAATGCGGACGGCCGCCGTGCGCCGTCATGATCCGCTCGGTGGCCGCGAAGTACGCGCCGTACGAGGTGCCCCGGTACATGTGCACCGCGATGTACACGGTGTCGCGCCCGGACGCAGTCGACAAAGCGATGTCGTCGGCCGGTGCACACCGCACCTCCACCGGGAACGACACCTTGAAGTCCGACCGGTCCACGAGAGTCTTCAGCTCGCGCAGCGCATCGATGGCGGCCGCACGGGGCAGCGCGTACTCCATCTCCACGAACCGCACCCGGCGCGGTGAGGTGAACACCTTGTACGGGATGTCGGTGTACGTCCGCGCCGACAGGGCGCGGCTGGCGAGCTTGGCGACGGTGGGGATGGTGACCGGCGCGGCGCGGCCCAGAGTGCAGGCGGCCTGGAAGACGCCGTTGGACAGCAACTCGTCGTCGATCCAGCCGCTGACCTTCCCGGGCGGTGCGGCCGGCCCCTGGCTGCGGTTGTTGCGCTTGGTGTTGCAGTTGCCGGTGTGCGGGAACCAGTAGAACTCGAAGTGCTCGTTCTCGGTGGTCAACTCCTCGAAGCGGTCGGTCACCTCGTCGAACGGCATCGGTTCCTCGCGGGCGGTCAGCAGGAATTCCGGCTCCACCGCGAAGGTCAGCTCGGTGACGACGCCGAGCGCCCCCAGACCGAGCCGGGCCGCGGCGAAGACATCAGGGTTCTGTTCGGCCGAGCACTGCAGCACCGACCCGTCGGCGGTGACCAGTTCCAGCGCGGTGATCTGCGCGGCGAGAGAGGCGGAGTCGCGACCGGTGCCGTGTGTACCGGTGGCGGTCGCCCCGGAGACGGTCTGCTCCATGATGTCGCCCATGTTGGTCAGCGACAGTCCGTGCGCGGCCAGCGTGCGGTTCAGCTGATGCAGAGGGGTACCGGCCCCCACCGTGACCGTCCCGGCCTGGCGGTCGACGTCGCGTATCCCGCACAGGCGCTCCGGGCGTATCAGTAGTCCGTCGGTGGCGGCTGCCGAGGTGAAGGAGTGGCCGGTGCCGACGGCCTTGACGGTCAGCCCGTCCTCGGCGGCGGACCGAATGGCGGCCGCCAACTCCTGGGAACTCGCCGGTGCCACAGTGCGGGCGGGCCGGGCGGTGACGTTCCCCGCCCAGTTCCGCCACGGCGTTCCGCTGCCGCGTCCTCCTGAGCCGCTGAGGGTGTTGCTGCCTGCCATGGTGACGTCCCCTCCCCTGCGCGGGCAGTCCCTCAACGGGGCCGCCGTCGGTCTGAGTTGAGCGCATGATGCCAGTCGTTACTGGTCAGCTCAGGGGAGGTGACGGGAATCACATGATGTGGAATGGGTGGAAGCTGTCGCCTCCCGGACATGTTGCGTCGGCTTGTGCGTCATGAGGTGGCGTGGTGACTGTGTCGATGTGTCGGCGGAGGTGGGCTTTCCTGGGGCGGCGTTGTGTGTGGCTTCCCTAGGTGAGCGACTGTCGCCGCCGTCTCACTGGTGGTGGGGGATTGTCGACACGGCCTTCCGGTGAGGGTTGCCTTTTGTCGCTGTCGCTGTCGCTGTCGCTGTCGCTGTCGCTGACCTGCCTCCGTACGCTGCGCGCCGCTGTACGTGCACGGCATTGCATGGGTGTCAGGTGTGCCAGTCAGGCCGCTGCGCATCGCTATCGACAAAGCGACTTACGCGAAAGTGACAGTCGCCCGACCGCCAGCCACCCGTCACCCAGTCACACCCACAACGCCCCGAAGCAAACTCCTGCCCCCGAGCACCCCATCCCGAGGTCCCACCCCCTACAACACCCGCTCCCCACCCGAATCCGACTGCTCCGCGCCCCCCTCAGCCCCGCCCTGCTGCACCACCCCGGCAGACCCGGCAGGGTGAGCCGCTGGGGCCGTCGGGCGGAGGCGGCGGTAGCCGAGTAGGGCCACCGCGGCGCCGAGGAGTCCGGCCGCGCACGGTACGAGGTAGCCGTGGCTCGCGCCCGCGGCGTCCACCACCCAGCCGGCGGCGGACGAGCCGAGGGCGACACCCACCGCGAGGCCGGTGCTCGTCCACGTCATGCCTTCGGTCAGCTTCTCCCGGGGGACGTGCTCCTCGACCAGTGCCATCGTCGTCACCATCGTCGGTGCGACCGACAGGCCCGCGATGAACAGTGCGACGGCCAGTAGCGGCAGCGTTCCCGCCAGTTGCAGCGGCACCATGCTCAGCGCCATGACGCACACGCCCACCACCCACCGGCGGGATGCGTGCCCCTTCAGGTGCAGCAGTCCGAACACGGCGCCCGCCACGCAGGAGCCCAGTGCGTAGACGGCGAGGACGAGGCTGGCCGCGCCCTTGCGGCCGTCCGCCTCGGCGAAGGCGACGGTCACCACGTCGATCGAGCCGAAGATCGCACCCGTCGCCACGAAGGTCACCACCAGCACCCGCAACCCCGGCGACCGCAGCGCCGATCCCGCGGTGTGGGCGACGCGCGGATGCGGCACCGGCTCCGTGGCGCGCTGCGCCGTCAGCCAGAAGACACCGGCCACCAGGAAGACAGCCGCCAGCAGCGGTCCCGACTCCGGGAACCAGGCCGTGCACAGCCCGATCGAGAGGATCGGACCGAAGATGAAGCAGCACTCGTCGACGATCGACTCCCACGAGTACGCGGTGTGCAGCTCGCGCGGTGAACCGCGGTAGAGCGCCGCCCACCGTGCCCGCACCATCGAGCCGACGCTCGGCACACACCCCGCGCACGCCGCGAAGACGAAGAGGGTCCAGTCGGCCCACCGCTGCTGCGCGCTGAGCAGCAGTCCGGCGACGGCGGTCACCGACACCAGCGTCGCCGGGCGCAGCACCCGGCGTTGTCCGTGGCGGTCGACGAGCCGGGAGATCTGCGGCCCCAGGAGCGCCGCGGACAGGGCGAGGGTCGCCGACAGTGCCCCGGCGAGGCCGTAGCGGCCGGTCAGCTGCGAAACCATGGTCACCACGCCGATGCCCAGCATCGACAGCGGCATCCGCCCCAGGAGTCCGGCGGCGGAGAAGGACTTGGTGCCGGGCGGGCCGAAGATGGCGCGGTAGGGACTGGGCAACGAGGGTGCTCCGCCGGGTGAGGACCGAAGATCGGTAAGGGATGTATGTGGCCGATACAGCTTACGGGGGCCGGAGGAGCGGTCGCCTCCGTATTTCCGGCCCTTCGCCCCGACCGACGCCGCCCGGTGCGGCCCCGATTCCGTCCGTCCCATGGGAGGGGCGACCTCCGTGCGGCACCCCCGGGACACGCCGCTGTGACGCCCCGCCGTACCGGGCGGAGAGCGCCGCGTCACCCACGGGGCCACGCGGCCCCGTGCCGCACCCGGGGCCACGGGACCTGCCCGTCGTGTCGCGGCGAAGGGTGGCAGGATCGAGGCATGCCCGAACAGTGCGATCCCCTTCCCTACGACGCCCTGCTGCTGCTCTCCTTCGGTGGTCCCGAGGGCCCCGACGACGTCGTCCCGTTCCTGGAGAACGTCACCCGCGGCCGCGGCATCCCCCGTGAGCGTCTCAAGGAGGTGGGCCGGCACTACTTCCTGTTCGGCGGCGTCAGCCCCATCAACGCCCAGAACCGCGGCCTGCTGGACGCGCTGCGCAAGGACTTCGCCGATCACGGCCTGGCCTTGCCCGTCTACTGGGGCAACCGCAACTGGGCGCCGCACACGACCGACACCCTGCGCGCCATGGTCCGCGACGGCCACCGCCGTATCGCCGTCCTCGCCACCAGCGCGTACGCCTCGTACTCGGGCTGCCGCCAGTACCGCGAGAACCTCGCCGACGCGCTCGCCACCCTGAAGGCCGAGGGGCTGGCCGTCCCGCAGGTCGACAAGCTCCGGCACTACTTCAACCACCCCGGCTTCGTCCGCCCGATGATCGACGGCGTGCTCGCCTCTCTCGCAGCGCTCCCCGAGGAGGTCCGGGACGGCGCGCACCTCGCCTTCACCACCCACTCCATCCCCACCGCCGCCGCCGACACCTCGGGCACCCCGGCCGACCACACCTCCGACGGGGCGGGCGGCGCGTACGTCGCCCAGCACCTGGACGTGGCGCGGGTGATCGCCGACGCGGTGCGTGCGGAGACCGGTATCGACCACCCCTGGCGCCTCGTCTACCAGTCGCGCAGCGGCGCCCCCCACATCCCGTGGCTGGAACCCGACATCTGCGATCACCTGGAGGAACAGCACCGGCAGGGCGTTCCGGCCGTCGTGATGGCGCCCATCGGGTTCGTCTCCGACCACATGGAGGTCAAGTACGACCTCGACACCGAGGCCACCGCCAAGGCCGCTGAGCTGGGCCTGCCCGTCACCCGGTCGGCGACCGTCGGGGCCGACCCCCGCTTCGCCGCCGCCGTCCGCGACCTCGTCCTGGAGCGCGCCGCGACCGAACGCGGCCAGGACCCCCGGCGCTGCGCCCTGGGCGCGCTGGGCGCCTCCCACGACCTGTGCCCCGTCGGCTGCTGCCCGGCCCGCGCCCCCCGCCCGGCGGCCGCCGGTGCCGACTGGACCGGCGCCGTCGCCCCCTAGGGCACGCCCGCCCCGCCACGGCCAGCCCTCCGTGCGGCGCAGCGCCCCACAAGGGCGCCGCCACGCCGCCGTCCGCCCCCGCCTGCCGCTCGACCGAGCAAGGAGCCCCGTGTCCGATCCGCTGTACGACGAACTTCTCCAGCTGGCCCTGGAGGCCGCCGACCGGGCCGGCCGACTGCTGCGCGACGGTCGCCCCGCCGACCTCGGTGTGGCCGCCACGAAGACCAGCCCCATCGATGTCGTCACCGAGATGGACATCGCCTCCGAGAAGCTGATCACCGGTTTCCTCACCGAGCACCGGCCGCACGACGGCTTCCTCGGCGAGGAGGGCGCCAGCGTCACCGGGTCCAGCGGGGTGCGCTGGGTGATCGACCCCGTCGACGGCACCGTCAACTACCTCTACGGACTGCCCTCCTGGGCGGTGTCCATCGCCGCGGAGAAGGACGGCGAGACCGTCGTCGGCGTGGTGGCCGCCCCGATGCGCGGGGAGACCTACCACGCCGTCCTGGGAGGCGGCGCGTTCAACAACGGGGAGCGCGTGCGCCACCGGCCCGCGCCCCCGCTCTCCCAGGCCCTGGTCGGAACGGGCTTCGGCTATCTCACCGAGCGCCGTATCGGGCAGGCCGAGGTGGTGCGCGCGCTGGTGCCGCAGGTCCGCGACATCCGGCGCGGAGGCTCGGCCGCCATCGACCTGTGCGATGTGGCGTGCGGCCGCCTCGACGCCTACTACGAGCGTGGCCTGAACCCGTGGGACCTGGCGGCCGGAGTACTCATCGCCCGCGAGGCCGGGGCGCTCACCGGCGGCCGCCCCGGCGAGCCCGCCTCCCAGGAGCTGACCGTCGCCGCGTCGCCCGAGGTCTTCGGCGTGCTGCAGCCGCTGCTGGAGGAACTGGGCGCCTGGCACGACTGACGGCGCCGCGCACGACTGCGCCCCGGCACCTTGCGGTGACCGGGGCGCGGTGGCGTGCGGTGGACGTCAGGCGCGGACCGCGCCGACCTCCACTCCGTACTCGCTGGCCAGGCGCTGCAGGTCCTCGAGCTCCGCCTGCTCGACGTCGACGAGGTAGTCGTCGCCCGACGCACGAGCCCGGTCCAGAACGGCTTCGGTGTTCCGTATGCGCTGCAGAATGCCTGCGGTGAACGCGTCCATGGTGCGCCCCCTCGTCGTGGGTCCGGGTTGGCACTGATGTGCCGACGGGTGGGTCGATCACGACATGTCCCTGCGGAGGGTCGTCAAGAGAGGCCCGGCGGGGCGTGATCGAGGGTGTGCAGTCGTCCTCCCCCCGCCCCACCTCAGGGAAACCTCAACCCGCCCGCGAATCCGGCGAATCCGGGTCCGCGCGCCCCGCGAGCCCCCCTTACCGCCGGTTTATGGCTCTTCGGGGCAGGATGGAAGGGCTCTGAGACATTGTTGTGCCCTGCCTGGCGGGGCTTTGCGGAAGGGATTGCGACGTGCGTGTTCTCGTCGTCGAGGACGAGCAACTGCTCGCCGATGCGGTGGCCACCGGACTGCGCCGGGAGGCCATGGCCGTCGACGTGGTCTACGACGGCGCAGCCGCCCTGGAGCGGATCGAGCTGAACGACTACGACGTCGTCGTCCTCGACCGTGACCTGCCGCTCGTGCACGGTGACGACGTCTGCCGCCGCGTCGTGGAGCTGGGCATCGCCACCCGCGTCCTGATGCTCACCGCCTCCGGTGACGTCAGCGACCGGGTGGAGGGCCTGGAGATCGGCGCCGACGACTACCTTCCGAAGCCGTTCGCCTTCACCGAGCTGACCGCCCGGGTGCGCGCCCTGGGGCGCCGTACGACCGTCGCCCTGCCGCCCGTCCTGGAGCGGGCCGGGATCAAGCTCGACCCCAATCGCCGCGAGGTCTTCCGGGACGGCCGGGAGGTGCAGCTCGCGCCCAAGGAGTTCGCGGTCCTGGAGGTGCTGATGCGCAGCGAGGGGACGGTGGTCTCGGCGGAGCAGCTGCTGGAGAAGGCGTGGGACGAGAACACCGACCCGTTCACCAACGTCGTCCGCGTCACGGTCATGACGCTGCGCCGCAAGCTGGGTGAACCAGCCGTGATCGTCACTGTCCCCGGTTCCGGATACCGGATCTGAGCAGATGCCTCCCTTCTCCAAGGCGACCCCCACGCCACCCCCCACCCCGCCCAAGCCGACCTGGGACCCGAAACCGGTCAACGTCCGGCCTTTCCCCTGGCTGCGGCCGACCATCCGGATACGGCTCACGCTGCTGTACGGCGGCATGTTCCTGATGGCCGGGATCGTGCTGCTGACGATCATCTACATCCTCGCGGCCGACGCCCTGGGCGCGGGCAACCAACTGCCGTTCAAGATCATCGACGCGCAGAGCCTGCGGATCTCCAGCAGCACCTGTAGCGGTCTGTCGTCGGTGGCCGATGTCGAGCAGCTCAACCGCGCGGTCGGCGAGTGCATCCAGCACCAGCGCGCCTTCGCGCTCAACACCCTCCTCAACCGCTCGCTGCTGGCGCTGCTCGGCCTGACGGTCGTCGCGTTCGCCTTCGGGTACGCCATGGCGGGGCGGGTCCTGTCGCCCCTGGGGCGGATCACCCGCACCGCGCAGCGGGTGGCCGGTTCCGATCTGCACCGCCGGATCGAGCTGGGCGGGCCCGACGACGAGCTGAAGGAGCTGTCGGACACCTTCGACGAGATGCTGGACCGTCTCGACCGGGCCTTCGAGTCACAAAGGCGCTTTGTCGCCAATGCCTCGCACGAGCTGCGCACCCCGTTGGCGATCAACCGCACCCTCCTGGAGGTGCAGCTCGCCGACCCGGACGCGTCACCGGAGCTGACCCAGCTCGGCAAGACGCTGCTGGCCACCAACGAGCGCAGTGAGCAGCTCGTGGAGGGACTGCTGCTGCTCGCCCGCAGTGAGAACAAGATTGTCGACAAAAAGCCCGTCGACCTCGCCGAGGTCGCCTCCCAGGCCGTCGACCAGGCCCGTGGTGAGGCGCAGGAGAAGGGCATCGAGTTCCGTGGGGCGCGCCATCAGGTGTTCGTCCAGGGCAACGGCGTCCTTCTGGAGCGGATCGCGCTCAACCTCGTACAGAACGCCGTGCGCTACAACATCCCCGAGGGCGGCTGGGTGGAGGTCGCCACCGAGCCGCAGCCGGGCTGTGCGGTACTGATCGTCTCCAATACGGGCCCGGTGGTCCCCGCCTATGAGGTGGAGAACCTCTTCGAACCGTTCCGGCGGCTCCGTACGGAGCGGACCGGCAGTGACAAGGGTGTCGGTCTGGGGCTGTCCATCGTGCGCTCGGTGGCCCGTGCGCACGACGGCACCATCACGGCGGAGCCGCGTGAGGGCGGCGGCCTGACGATGCGGGTCGTACTCCCGCTGTGAGGTGACCGCCGCCCCGGTGGACCTGCGGGGCGGCGCGGGCGGCCTGTGCGGCCCGCTGGGGCGCGGACGGGGGCTCCCGTACCTCATCGGGCGTATGCGTGTACGAACGCCCGCTGGGCGGCCGTACAGCGCCATAAGGGCGAAGCGCGGTTTGACGGAACGAGGGCGGGGCGGTCATCCTTCGCCGAGTTCGCTTTGCGCGGAATTCGGACGGCCTGCCTGCCGCCCTTTCCATGTGTGATCGCTCACAGCGGTCGCATTCCGTCCCTCCACTCTCCGTGATCGAAATGCCCGGCAAAAAGCCGGGAAAATCCGGGTTTCCCGGAGCCCTGATCACGGGAAGTACACGGGTTGGCATCCGCGCGATGCGGCATTCGGACCGTGTACGGTCCAGTTCGCCATCCAAACCGATCACCCCTTCCGGGTGCGGTTGGGTGTCGATTGAGTAACAGACCTTGATGTGAGGCAAAATCTCCGCCTCAGGTCGGGCACAAGTCCGGCCTCTCACGCGTTACGAGCGCTGAGACACCGCAGACACCCAGAGGGGGAGAGCGACATGGCTACGGATTACGACACCCCACGCAAGACCGATGACGACCTCAACGAGGACAGCATCGAAGAACTGAAGTCGCGGCGGAACGACAAGTCCGCCTCGGCCGTCGACGTCGACGAGTTCGAGCAGGCCGAGGGCCTGGAACTCCCCGGCGCCGACCTGTCCAACGAGGAGCTCGCCGTACGGGTCCTGCCCAAGCAGCAGGACGAGTTCACGTGCATGAGCTGCTTCCTGGTTCACCACCGCAGCCAGCTCGCGGCGGAGGACAAGAACGGCAACCCGATCTGCCGCGACTGCGCGGCCTGAGTCCGGTCGGCGCCGTGGCAGGCGTGAACCCGTTCCGTAAGGGCCTCAAGGGCGGGAAAGGACCGGCGGCCGGCGCACGACCACGTGGAGAACACGCGCCCGTGCCCGCCGACCCCACCGCCCTCCCCACGGAGCGGACGGCCGGCTCATCGCAGGAGCGGGGCCGGGTGGCCTCGCTCGCCGCCACGATCGGCAAAGGCGCCGTACGCGGTGGCGGCAGCGCCCGGGCCCAGCTCGCCGCACTCGCCGACCGGCTCATCGCCATCGCCCCGCGGATCCCCGTCCGCGACCTCGCCACCCTGCGCACCCAGTTCCCCGGCCTGACCCCCGAGGAACTCGCCGACAAACTCGTCGCGGGCGCCACCAGGGCCACCGCTGCCGTCGGCGCCGGTGTCGGGGCGGCCGCCGTGCTGCCCGTACCACCGGCGATGCCGACCCAGCTGGCCGCCGAGATCGTCGGCGTCGCCTCGATCGAGATCAAACTCATCGCCGAGCTCCACGAGGTCTACGGCCGACGCGCCCAGGGCACCGCCCGGCAGCGCGGCTTCGCCTACCTGACCTCCTGGACCGAGGAGCGCGGCATCGACGTCGCCCGGCCCGCCACGCTCAACCTCGCCCTCGGTGGCCAGGCCAAACGCGAGCTGCGGCAGCAGATCATGAAGCGCACGCTGCGCAATCTGCCCAACCTCACACCGTTCATGGTCGGCGCCGCGGTCGGCGCGTTCCTCAACCGCCGCGAGACGGGCAAGCTCGCCGACACCGTCCGCAAGGACCTGCGCGCCCACCAGATCTCCTGGGACGCCCTCCCCGGCGCCGCGGCCCCCGGCCCGCTCCCCGGGCCGCAGGACGCCGCGTAGCCTTCCGCCGCTCGTCAGACGCGCGCGGCCGCCAACGCCGCCATCAGGCGCTCCGGATCCCGCGTCGACAGATACGCGTACGGCGTCGGATCCGACGGATCGACGATCTCCACCCGCACCGCGGTCCGGATGTAGCTGCGCAGCAGCATGAACGCCCGCGCATCGGCCTTGTGCATCCGCCAGGCCAACGCCTCCTCGGCGTCCAGCGCCTGCGCCTCACCCAGCGCCGCCACCGGGATCTTCGCGTCCCCCGCGATCAGCGCGTCACCGACCACCCGGATCCGCACCGACCCGTACGCGCTCACCACCACGGCGGACAGCGCACCCCCGCCGATCAGCCCGCCGAGCATCGGCAGCGTCCCCACCGGGAGCAGCATCAGGGCACAGGCCACACCGATCAGCGCGGCGACAAGCCACCAGGAACGGGGCGCGGTGAGACGTTCTTCGTACGACTGCATGCACCAAGCTTGGCACGGCGGCGCAGGCCCTCGGCGCGCGCGGGTAGGGTCTCCCCTCGTGAGTGGAACTGACGAACCCAGGACGCGGCTGACGCCCCCGGAAGGCGCCGCCGCCCCGGTCCGGCACCCCGACGCACCGGCCCCCGGCGAACTCCTCGGCGCCCATTACGACCGCTGCTTCGGCTGCGGCGAGGGGCAGCCGCACGGCCTCCACCTGGAAGCCCGCGCCGGCGAGGGCGTGAGCGTCCGCGCCGAGTTCACCGTCAAGGAGGCCCACCAGGGCGCTCCCGGCCTGGCCCACGGCGGCGTGCTGGCCACCGCGCTCGACGAGACCCTGGGCTCGCTGAACTGGTTGCTGCGCGTGATCGCGGTGACCGGCCGCCTGGAGACCGACTTCCTGCGCCCCGTGCCCCTGGGCACCGTCCTGCACCTGGACGCGCGCGTCACCGCCGTCCACGGCCGCAAGATCTACTCCACCGCCGTCGGCCGGATAGGCGGCCCCGACGGCCCCGTCGCCGTACGCGCCGACGCCGTTTTCATCGAGGTCAAGGTCGACCACTTCATCGACAACGGCCGCAGCGAGGAGATCCGGGCCGCCATGGAGGACCCGGACCAGATCAGGCGCGCCCGCGCCTTCGAGGTGAACCCGTGAGCGAACGCCGCAACCCCGTCGACGTGCTGCTGCGCCGTCTCGACCCCGAGGTCCCCGTCCCCTCGTACGGGCACCCCGGCGACGCGGGCCTCGACCTGGTGACCACCGAGGCCGCCGACCTCGCCCCGGGTGAGCGCGCCGTTCTGCCCACCGGCATCTCCCTCGCCCTGCCCGACGGGTACGCCGCCTTCGTGCACCCCCGGTCCGGTCTCGCCGCCCGGTGCGGACTGGCGCTGGTGAATGCCCCTGGGACGGTCGATGCCGGGTACCGTGGAGAGATCAAGGTGATCGTGGTCAATCTGGATCCGCGCGAGAGCGTGCGGTTCGAGAGGTTCGACCGGATCGCCCAATTGGTCGTCCAGCAGGTCGAGAAGGTGCGCTTCCACGAGGTGGCGGAACTTCCCGGCTCGGCGCGGGCCGAGGGGGGATTCGGTTCCACCGGCGGTCACGCGGCGGTGGGCGGCTCCACGGGCGGGAATGAATACGCATCGGTCGGTGCCGACTGGGAAGGACAGTGACGTGTTCGGACGTCGCAAGAAGAACGAGAGCGCGCACGAGCCGGCGGAGGACACGGAACTCGCCGACGAGACCGCGGTGAGCGAGACCGACGCGGACGCGGACGACGAGCGAGTCGCCCTGCCGCCCGCGCCCCGTCCCGACGGCCCCTGGGACGTCTCCGAGGTCAAGAACCCCGGCGAGGGCCGCGTCGACCTGGGAGGACTCTTCGTCCCCGGGGTCGACGGCATGGAGCTGCGGGTGGAGGTCGCCGGTGACGCGATCGTCGCCGCGACCGTCGTCCTCCAGGACAGCGCCGTGCAGGTGCAGGCGTTCGCCGCACCCCGGAACGAAGGCATCTGGGGCGAGGTCCGCGAGGAGATCGCCTCCGGCATCACGCAGCAGGGCGGCGTCATCGACGAGGTCGAGGGTCCCCTCGGCTGGGAACTGCGCGCCCAGGTTCCGGTGCAGCTGCCCGACGGCACCAACGGTGTGCAGGTCGTGCGCTTCGTCGGCGTCGACGGCCCGCGGTGGTTCCTGCGCGGTGTCATCTCCGGCCAGGGCGCGGTGCAGCCGGAGGCCGCCAGCGTGCTGGAGCACATCTTCCAGGACACCGTCGTCATCCGCGGTGACGCCCCCATGGCGCCCCGTGACCCCATCGTCCTGAAGCTTCCGGACGACGCCCAGATGGTGCCGGACGGCGTACAGCAGGAGCCGGCCGAGGGCTCCCGCTTCGGCGGCGGGGTGGAGCGCCTGGAGCGCGGCCCGGAGATCACCGAGATCCGCTGACCGCGAGGCCGACCGGGCCGGGGGGCTGCCTGCGCCCCGGCTGCGTGGTCGCTGCGACTGAGCGCGGAGAGACGGATGCCCGTGAGCGCACCCGAGAGGGTGCGGGCACGGGCATCCGTGCGTTCGGAGGGAGCGCGGCTTGGGGAGGGGCGCGGGGCGCAGAGTCGATATATCGGCTTGGTGTTACTGCGTCACTGCGTGTGTGCGACGTGTGGCTGTTGCTGGTGCAGTCACTGTCGGTGGGTGGTGTCCTGATGTCGGTCGGCGGTGAGGTGACTGTCACCGTTGCTGCCGCTGTCAGCGACGGGCGGCTGTCAGCGACGGGTGATGGGTTCCTGGAGTTCGGTGACCCAGTGGGCGGGGTCGTCGTCGCATGCGAGATAGAGCTCGCGGGCGTATCCGGTGGAGCGGTAGCCGTTGGCGTCGATCCAGTGGGCCAGTGTCTGGGCCGTGGGCAGGACGGCGTCCATGGATCCGCGGTGCACGACGGTGGCCGCGTTCTCGATCGCGGGCAGGTCCACGACGGTCAACCCGTGCGGGCCGCCGGGTGCAACCGTGACGGGGATCGCGGCGTGTACGAGTACCGCCTCACCGGAACCGGGGGCCGCTTCGTAGTAGGCGATCGGCGGGCCGGCGGGTGTCACGGCTGCGTGGTCGAGTCGTTGGCACAGCTCGTCGAAGAGCGGTCCTACGACGGGACTGATGGCTTCCGGGGCGAAGCTGTCGGCCGTGGCGCTGAGTTCGGCGACGCGTACCGGCGGAGTGCGCTTGACCACTACCTCGTCGGGGCTCATATGTCCTTCGCTTTCGATCGACCGGAGCCTCGTCTCGACGCGTACCAGCCGTGCCGCTGCCGCCGTCATGGCTGCCTCCAGCTCTGCCTGCCGTAGCCGCAGCATCCCGCGCAACTGCTCGGGTCTCACGGTCTCGTCGAGGATTTCCTGGACCTGGTGGAGCGTGAAGCCGAGGTCCTTCAGTGCGAGGACACGGTTGAGGCGGGCGAGTTGGGCCGCCTCGTAGAAGCGGTAGCCGTTGACGGGGTCGACATGGGCGGGGCGCAGCAGTCCGAGTGCGTCGTAATGGCGCAGCATGCGGATGGACACGCGGCCGTGCCGGGCGAAGTCTCCGATGGTGAACATGACGCCCCTCAGTGCATGGCCTCACACGGTGTCAGGGTCAAGGGTAGGAGGGGAGGCGCGGTGGCCTGGGCTGGGCTGTTCTCGGCTCGGTGAGGACGGGGTGACTCCGTGGTGGCGTGTCGGGCGGTTCGTCCGTGTGGCCGCTACTCGGGTGCCTCGTCCGGGCTGTTGCGTGAGTTGTCCACAGGCGTTGCCCTGCCGATCGCGCTCTACGCATACTGACGCCGTCGGTGGCCGCCTCCCCGCGACGTGGGTCGCGAGATGAGCTGCGGACGGGGAAGGTTCCGATGCCCGGGGCCTGTTGGGGGAAGGCCCGGGTGGTGCTTAGGGCGAGTGGCGTGCGCGCAGGGAGTGCGTGGAGGGGACGGGGGAGTGGAGATGGTGGTCGGAAGTGGGAGAGGGAAGTTCCGCAAGGGCCTGGCGCGGAGCGGTGATGCGGGGCCGGGCACCGGTGCGGTGACGGTCGGTGGGACGGGGACCGCGGTCGAGGTGTCGGATCGGCCCATGGTCGTGGTGCGGGACCTGCACCGGAGTTACGGGCGGGCCGCGGGAGCGGTGCACGCACTGCGTGGGGTGTCCTGCGAGGTGCCGAGGGGTGAACTCGTCGCCCTGCGCGGCCGGTCAGGTTCGGGGAAGACGACGCTCCTCAACCTCATCGGCGGGCTCGACACCCCTGACGCGGGGCAGGTCACCGTGGACGGGACGGCCCTGGCCGACCTGGACGAGAGCGGACTGCTGGAGATGCGGCGCGACCGGATCGGTTTTGTCTTCCAGACGTTCGGGCTGATACCGATCCTCAGCGCGGCCGAGAACGTCGGAGTGCCGCTGCGTCTGCGGCGTATGGCGTCGCGGGAGCGGGAGGAGCGGGTGGAGCTGCTGCTGTCCCTCGTCGGGCTCGCCGATCACATGAAGCAGCGTCCCGGTGAGCTCTCCGGCGGGCAGCAGCAGCGCGTCGCCATCGCCCGGGCGCTCGCCAACCAGCCGTCTCTCCTCATCGCGGACGAACCCACCGGGCAACTGGACGCCGAGACCGGGCGAGAGGTGATGGAGCTGCTACGGGCCGTGGTCCGCAGCGAGGGCGTGACGGCGCTGGTCGCGACCCATGACCCGCACCTCGTCGGTCTGGCGGATCGGGTGCTTGAGCTGAGTGATGGGGTGATCAAGGCGGGCGGCCAGGGGGCCGAGCAGTAGGCGGCGTCCGACCAGGGCGGA
Organism: Streptomyces catenulae; assembly: GCF_000718015.1. Lineage (GTDB taxonomy): Bacteria > Actinomycetota > Actinomycetes > Streptomycetales > Streptomycetaceae > Streptomyces > Streptomyces catenulae. Next base: position 51,735 of record NZ_JODY01000021.1, read on the forward strand.
CCCGGGAAGTCGGTGGGGCGTCGAAGGACGTCGAGGGGTCGGCCTGGCCGTGGAATGCCGGGTGATGGGGAGTGGCGGGCAGCGGGCGTGAGTTGAGGTGCGCGTGTGAGGGCGGGGCGTGAGTTGGTGGGTCGGGGGGGGGCGGTATCCGCGTCGGTGATGTGCGGGTTGTGTTCGTGGGTGGTGCCTCGTGACCTGCTGAGCTTGGTCTTGTGAACTGTGGTGGCGCTTCGTCTTTGCGCTTTCGTGGCGGTGGTGGTGGGTGGGCGAGGGGGAGGGGGAGGGCCCCGAAGGAAAAGCAGAGGCGTGCCACCCCTCGGTTCGGAAACAATGCCCGCTCCTCGGCGTGGCGATCGGTGACGCCTTCTTGTGGTGGGAGATGGCGGACGGTGTCCGAGAAGCGTGAACTGCCGGTGCTGGACGCGGATGCCGCAGGGCTGAAGCCGGACTGTGCGAACTGTTTCGGGCTGTGCTGTGTCGCCCTGCCGTTCGAGACCTCGTCCGACTTCGCGGTCGGCAAGGCAGCGGGCACACCCTGCGCCAACCTGCGGGAGGACTTCCGTTGCGGCATCCACCATCAGCTCCGTGAGCGTGGCTTCGCCGGATGCACGGTCTTCGACTGTTTCGGTGCGGGGCAGAAGGTCTCGCAGGTGACCTTCGCGGGTCGGGACTGGCGGGAGAGTCCGGAGACGGCTCGCCGGATGTTCGCGGTGTTCCCCGTCATGCGGCAGCTCCATGAGGTGCTGCGGTATCTGACCGAGGCGCTGGCCCGGCCGCAGGCACGAACGATGCGGGGCGAGTTGCGCCGGGCGTTCGACGACATCGACGGGCTCACGCGTGGCAGCGCGGAGGAGATCACCCGGGCCGATGTGGCGGCGATTCGGCAGCGGGCGAACGGCCTGCTGCTACGGACGAGCGAGCTGGTACGAGCCGAGGTGCCCGGGCGGAAGAAGGATCACCGTGGTGCCGACCTGATCGGCGCGCGGCTGCGTGGGGCACGGTTGCGGGGCGCCAGCCTCAGAGGCGCGTATCTCATCGCCGCCGATCTTTCGGGTGCCGATCTGCGGATGGCGGATGTGATCGGGGCGGACTTCCGCGATGCCGATATACGGGACGCGGACCTCACCGATTGTCTGTTCCTCACGCAGGCGCAGCTCGATGCCGCGAAAGGGAATGCCATGACCCGGATTCCGTCGACGTTGCTGCGCCCTGGGCATTGGCTGAGCTGAGTGCCGTATCGCTTTGTCGCTTTTTGGTGAAGCGGAGAGGTGATTTCCCCGCCGCTGACGAGGGGCACGTTGCTCCGAGGCGATCGCCGGGAGATCCAGGCATCGGTGCCACGTCCTCCGCCCGCCGCCGCGCCGTGGTCCCGGCTGCTTCGGTCAGTACGGATGGCCATGGCTTCCCCGTAGCCGCGGCGCAGTGTCCAGCTGCCGGGAAGGAGGGCATGCACGCCGCCGAGCGCGTGACCCCGGTTCGCCCGGCGCAGGCTGCTGAAGCGTGTCCGGTGCCGGATCGCGGTCGTGGGGCTGTCCCGGGACCGGGCCGGTACCCCGGCGCTCCCGCCGACGTCCGCAGCTGAACCGTGCCCGTGCCCCGTCACGTCCGACACGCCCGTCTCGCCCATCAGGGTCCCGTCAAAACCGGCGCCCGGGCCCGTTCCCGGGGCCGTCGGGGGGTGGGTGGTGGGTACTGTCGGGAGCAGGCTCAGCCCGGTGGGGGCGGGCTTGACGTAAGACAATGGGGCCATGGCACGCGGCAAGCTACGGATATATCTCGGTGCGGCGCCCGGCGTCGGCAAGACCTACGCCATGTTGTCCGAGGCGCACCGGCGTGTGGAGCGCGGCACGGATGTCGTCGTGGCGTTCGTGGAGGCGCACGGTCGCCCGCGCACCGAGGTGATGCTGCACGGTCTGGAGCAGGTGCCGCGCCGCGAGATGGAGTACCGCGGCGCCACCTTCACTGAGATGGACGTCGACGCGGTGCTCGAACGGCGTCCCGCGGTCGCGCTGGTCGACGAGATGGCGCACACCAATGTGCCCGGTTCGCGTAACGAGAAGCGCTGGCAGGACATCGAGGAGCTGCTGGAGGCGGGCATCGAGGTGATCTCGACCGTCAACATCCAGCATCTGGAGTCACTCGGGGATGTCGTCGAGTCGATAACCGGCGTCCGGCAGCAGGAGACCGTTCCGGACGAGGTGGTGCGGCGCGCCGGGCAGCTGGAGCTTGTCGACATGTCGCCACAGGCGCTGCGTCGCCGCATGGCGCACGGCAACATCTACCAGCCGGACAAGGTCGATGCCGCGCTGTCGAACTACTTCCGCCCCGGCAACCTGACGGCGCTGCGTGAACTGGCGCTGCTGTGGGTCGCCGACCGGGTGGACGAGTATCTGCAGCAGTACCGCGCCGAGCACTCCATCCGGAGCACCTGGCAGGCACGGGAGCGGATCGTCGTCGGTCTCACCGGCGGTCCCGAGGGCCGTACGCTGATCCGCCGCGCCGCCCGGATGGCGGCCAAGGGCTCGGGCAGCGAGGTGCTCGCCGTCTACATCGCGCGCAGCGACGGGCTGACGTCCGCGTCGCCGAAGGAACTGGCCGTGCAGCGCACCCTGGTGGAGGACCTCGGGGGGACGTTTCACCACGTCATCGGGGACGACATCCCGGCGGCGCTGCTGGAGTTCGCGCGAGGGGTGAACGCCACGCAGATCGTGTTGGGCTCCAGCCGCCGCAAGAGCTGGCAGTACGTGTTCGGGCCGGGGGTGGGGGCGACGGTCGCCCGGGAGTCGGGGCCGGACCTCGATGTCCACATCGTCACGCACGACGAGGTCGCGAAGGGCCGTGGGCTGCCGGTGGCGCGTGGTGCGCGGCTGGGACGGGCGCGGATCGTGGCCGGGTGGCTGGTCGGGGTGGTGGCGCCGATGCTGCTGTCGCTGCTGCTGTACCGCGTAGACAACGGGCCGGGCATCGCCAACGACGGGCCGGGGCTCGCCAACGACGTGCTGCTGTTCCTCTTCCTGACGGTGATGGCCGCGCTGCTGGGCGGGCGGCTGCCGGCGCTGGCGTCGGCGGCGGTCGCGTCGCTGCTGCTGAACTTCTATTTCACGCCACCGACGCACACCCTGACGGTCAGCGATCCGCAGAACATCGTCGCCATCGTGATCTTCTTCGCGGTGGCCGTGTCGGTGGCGTCCGTGGTGGACCTGGCGGCGCGCCGTACGCAGCAGGCGGCGCGGTTGCGGGCCGAGTCGGAGATCCTGTCGTTCCTGGCCGGGAGCGTGCTGCGCGGCGAGACCAGTCTGGACGCGCTGCTGGAGCGGGTGCGGGAGACGTTCGCGATGGACGCGGTGGCGCTGCTGGAGCGGCACAGCGACGTCGATCCGTGGACGTGCGCGGGGCAGGTCGGCGAACCGGCCAAGGGTGCGCCGCTGCGTCGCCCGGAGGACGCGGATGTCGACATGCCGGTCGGTGACCACATGGCGCTGGCGCTGAGCGGCCGGGTGTTGCCGGCCGAGGACCGCCGGGTGCTGGCGGCGTTCGCCGCGCAGGCGGCCGTCGTCCTGGACCGGCAGCGGCTGATGGGCGAGGCGGCGCGGGCCCGGGAACTGGCGGAGGGCAACCGCATCCGGACGGCGCTGCTGGCCGCGGTCAGCCACGATCTGCGCACCCCGCTGGCCGGTATCAAGGCGTCGGTGACGTCGCTGCGCTCGGATGACGTGGCGTGGTCGCCGGAGGACGAGGCGGAGCTGCTGGCGGGCATCGAGGCGGGCGCCGACCGCCTCGACCACCTGGTGGGCAATCTGCTGGACATGTCGCGGCTGCAGACCGGCACCGTCACCCCGCTGATCCGGGAGATCGACCTGGACGAGGTGGTGCCGATGGCGCTGGGCGGGGTGCCGGACGGCAGTGTGACGCTGGACATCCCGGAGGCGCTGCCGATCGTCGCGGTCGATCCGGGGCTGCTGGAGCGGGCGGTCGCCAATCTGGTGGAGAACGCCGTGAAGTACAGCCCCGAGGGGGCGCAGGCGCTGGTGGCGGCGAGTGCGCTGGGCGACCGGGTGGAGCTGCGCATCGTCGACCGGGGGCCGGGCGTCCCGGACGAGGCGAAGGACCGGATCTTCGAGCCGTTCCAGCGGTACGGCGACGCGCCGCGCGGTGCGGGCGTGGGCCTGGGGCTGGCCGTGGCGCGCGGCTTCACCGAGGCGATGGGCGGCACGCTCGCCGCGGAGGACACCCCGGGTGGCGGGATGACGATGGTGCTCACGCTGCGGGCGGCGGAGGACCGGCCGCCCGCCGCCGGGCCCCGGTCCTCGACGGCCGGGGCCTTCACATGAGCGGGAGAGGCGGGTGGCCCGAGGGACGTGGCTCGCCCGGGGAAGCCGTCCCCGTTCCGCACCGTCCGGTCGGCGCCGTCGCCGCCGGTATCCCCATCCTTTTCCCGGGCCACGTGCCCGGGGTCCCGACATCGCGAGGAGAACGTCAGTGAACCGGGTGCTCGTGGTGGATGACGAGCCGCAGATCGTGCGGGCCCTCGTGATCAACCTGAAGGCGCGCAAGTACGAGGTCGACGCGGCCCCCGACGGGGCCACGGCCCTCAAGCTGGCCGCGGCCCGCCATCCCGATGTCGTGGTGCTGGACCTGGGCCTGCCGGACATGGACGGCGTCGAGGTGATCAAGGGGCTGCGGGGCTGGACGCGGGTGCCGATCCTGGTGCTCTCCGCCCGGCAGACGTCGGACGAGAAGGTCGAGGCGCTGGACGCGGGCGCCGACGACTACGTCACCAAGCCGTTCGGGATGGACGAGCTGCTGGCGCGGCTGCGGGCGGCGGTGCGCCGGGCGGAGCCGACGGGGCCCGCGGAGGCGGACGTGGTCGTCGAGACGCCGGGGTTCACCGTCGATCTCGCGGCGAAGAAGGTCAACCGCGGGGGCCGCGACATCCGGCTGACGCCCACCGAGTGGCATCTGCTGGAGGTGCTGGTGCGCAACGCGGGCCGGTTGGTGAGCCAGAAACAGCTGCTCCAGGAGGTCTGGGGGCCGTCGTACGGCAAGGAGACCAACTATCTGCGGGTCTACATGGCGCAGCTGCGCCGCAAGCTGGAGGCGGACCCGTCGCATCCGCGGCACTTCGTCACGGAGCCGGGCATGGGGTACCGCTTCGAGCCGTAGCCGGTCCGGGGCGCCCCGTGCGGGTGGCGTGGTCCCGGGCGGGGCGGCGGGAACGGGTGTGTGCATGCCGTGAGCGGTGTCGGTGGGCACCGGTACGCTGGGTTCATGAGTGCTGGGACCCGATCCGAGAAGCCGGCCGGCCGCTTCCGCCGGATGCTCGACAGACTGTCCTCCTCCGAGGAGGAGCTGCAGTCCGCCGAGCTGCGGGAGGACACACAGGCGACGGGCTGCACCCGGATATCCGACTGCGACGACCGGCAGATCGTGAAGGTCACCGGCACGTTGCGCCATGTGACGCTGCGGCCGCGCGCCGGGGTGCCTGCGCTGGAGGCGGAGCTGTTCGACGGCTCGGCCGCCCTCGACGTGGTGTGGCTGGGCCGCCGCTCCATCGTCGGTATAGAACCGGGCCGCAAGCTGATCGCCTCGGGCCGTGTCTCGATGAGTCACGGGCGCCGGGTGCTCTTCAATCCGAAGTACGAACTCCGACCGCTCGGACAGGAGTAGCCGGTGACGTCGACCGATCGACCGACCACTGACGCATCCCCGAACCACCCGCCCGCCGCGGTGCACACCGCCGAGCCGTCCGACGGCCCGGCGCCCGGTGTGCCGACGGGCCCGGAGGCGGACAGCCGGGCCGTCACCGAGGCGGCGCTGTTCGAGGCGTTCGGCGGGGTGCGGGGCATGGTGGAGACCGTGCTGCCGGGCCTGCTGTTCGTCGCGATCTTCACGGTCAACAAGGACCTGAAGTCCTCGGCGCTCGCGGCGCTGGCGGTGTCGCTGGTGCTGGCCGTGGTGCGGCTGGCGCGCAAGGACACCCTCAAGCACGCCCTCGGCGGCGTCTTCGGCGTCGCGTTCGGCGTCGTCTTCGCGATGATGACCGGCAACGCCAAGGACTTCTATCTGCCCGGCATGCTCTACACCCTGGGCCTGTCGCTGGCGTACATGATCACGACGGTGGCGGGGGTGCCGCTGATCGGTCTGATCCTGGGCCCGGTGTTCAAGGAGAACCTCTCCTGGCGCACCCGTAACCCCGGCCGTAAGACCGCGTACGCCAAGGCGAGCTGGGCGTGGGGGCTGATCCTCTTCGCCAAGTGCGCGATCCTCTTCCCGCTGTACTGGTGGGCGGACACCACACAGCTCGGCTGGATCCTGATCGCGCTGAAGATCCCGCCGTTCCTGCTGGCGGTCTATCTGACCTGGGTCTTCCTGGCGAAGGCGCCGCCGCCCATCGATGTGTTCGCGGAGATGGAGGCGGCCGAGGAGGCGGAGAAGGCGGCGGAGGCCGAGCGTGCGGCGGCCACCGGGCGGCCGGAGCCGTCGAGCGGCCCGCGCCACCGCCGCTGACCCGGCAGGCGCGCCGTACGGGGGCCGCCCCGTGACACCGAAGGGCCCGGGAACCACCACGGTTCCCGGGCCCTTCGCGGTCGGTGCGGGCGCCCGGCTCAGGCGTCCTTGCGGCGGACCGACAGCAGGTCCTCCAGCTGCTCCTCGCGCGACTGCGCGGCGACGAACAGCAGCTCGTCACCGGCTTCCAGCGCGTCCTCCTTGTTGGGCGTCAGGACGCGGGTGCCGCGGATGATGGTGACCAGCGAGGTGTCCTCGGGCCAGTCGACGTCGCCGACCCGGGTACCGGCCAGCGCCGCCTCCGGGGGCAGCGTCAGCTCGACGAGGTTGGCGTCGCCGTGGCTGAAGCGCAGCAGCCGGACGAGGTCGCCGACGCTCACCGCCTCCTCGACGAGGGCGGACATCAGGCGCGGCGTGGAGACGGCGACGTCCACGCCCCATGCCTCGTTGAACAGCCACTCGTTCTTCGGGTTGTTGACCCGGGCGACGACGCGCGGCACGCCGTACTCGGTCTTGGCGAGCAGCGACACGACGAGGTTGACCTTGTCGTCGCCGGTCGCCGCGATGACGACGTTGCAGCGTTGCAGCGCCGCCTCGTCGAGCGAGGTGATCTCGCAGGCGTCGGCCAGCAGCCATTCGGCGAGTGGCACCCGCTCGACGGAGATGGCGGTCGGCGCCTTGTCGATGAGCAGGATCTCGTGACCGTTCTCCAGCAGCTCACCCGCGATGGAACGGCCCACCGCGCCGGCTCCGGCAATCGCGACCCTCATGCGTGGGCCTCCTCGGGGCCTTCGGCGAATGCCGCCTCGACGGCTTCGACGTCGTCGGTGCGCATCATGACGTGCACCAGATCGCCTTCCTGCAGCACGGTCTGGGAGGTCGGCAGCATCGCCTCGCCCAAACGGGTGAGGAAGGCGACGCGGACGCCGGTCTCCTCCTGGAGCTTGCTGATCTTGTGGCCGACCCAGGACGGGGAGGTGTGCACCTCGGCGAGCTGCACCCCGCCGCTCGGATCGCGCCACAGCGGTTCGGCGCCGGACGGCAGCAGCCGCCGCAGCATCTGGTCGGCGGTCCAGCGGACCGTGGCGACGGTGGGGATGCCCAGGCGCTGGTAGACCTCGGCGCGGCGCGGGTCGTAGATCCGGGCCGCGACGTTCTCGACGCCGAACATCTCGCGGGCCACCCGGGCGGCGATGATGTTGGAGTTGTCGCCGCTGGAGACCGCGGCGAAGGCGCCCGCCTCCTCGATACCGGCCTCGCGCAGCGTGTCCTGGTCGAAGCCGACGCCGGTCACCCGGCGGCCGCCGAACGACGAGCCGAGACGGCGGAACGCGGTCGGGTCCTGGTCGACGACGGCGATGGTGTGGCCCTGGCTCTCCAGGGTCTGGGCGAGCGCGGAACCGACCCGCCCGCATCCCATGATGACGATGTGCACGTCCACCTACCCCGCAGTCCTGGTCACTCCGCCGACCCGCACGAACACCCTGCTCACTCTTCTCTCTCCGCTTTCCGGGCAACAAGGGGCCGCACCGCGTACGGCGCCGCCCGGGGACGAGCTTAAGCGTCAACGCCGGTGCCGCCCGCATCCCCGGGGGCCTCGCGGCGCCCCGGAGGGGTGGTGTGCGCGGTGGGTGAGGCGACCGCCACCGAGCGAAGCGGGATACGGGATTCCGGATGCCTGGCGGCGCTCGCGGACGTACGCCGAGGCGGCACCTTACGGCCCGAACCTCGCGCCGTGCGGCCCGGGGGTGCCCTCTACGGATGGACCGGCGCCCCGGTCCGTACGGCGCGGCGGGTACGGACCGTCGGCCCGCGACGGCCGGGCGCGCCCCGTGCGGCCCGCCCCGTGCGGTACCGGGGCGCCCCGTGCGGGCCCGATCCGGAGCCCGTGCGACCGGGTGCGCCGCCCGGTGATCATGAGGCACGCTACGCGGGTGCCCAACCTGCCGCACCAGAGCCCGTCCGCACCGTCGTTCCCGCCGCCCCCGGCGCAACCCGCCATGGTGGTCTGCGGCGACGACGCCCTCGCGCACCGCATCGCCGCCGAACTCCGCGACGTCTACCGCGAACGCGTCACCCTCGTCATGCCGTCCGCCCGCGAGCCGCACCGGCCCCGGATCCCGCCGTCGCTGCGCGGACTGGGCCGGGCCTCCGCACTGCTCGGCCGGGTCACCGCCGCGGTGGCCCGCACCTCGCTGCTGCCGTCGGACGCACCGGGCGCGGACGGCGGCGCGCCGCCCGAGGAGACCGTACGGATCCTGGAGTCGGCCGAGGCGGACGACGCGACGCTGATCGAGGCGGGGGTCCCCGGGGCGGAGGCGCTGGCGCTCGTCTACGACGACGACGAGACCAACATCCACGCGGCGCTGCGCGCCCGCCGCCTCAACCCCCGGCTGCGGCTGGTCATCCGGCTCTACAACCGCAAGCTCGGCCAGCATGTGGAGGCGCTGCTCGACCAGGCGGCGGCGGTCGCCACGGACACCGATCCGGCGGACGCGGAGTGGATCGACGCCTCGACCACCGTGCTCTCCGACGCCGACACCGTCGCGCCCGCCCTCGCGGCCACCGCCGTCGCCGGGACCAGCAAGGTCATCGAGGCGGACGGGTTGCTGCTGCGCGCCGTGGAGCGCGGCCCCGACGCACCGGGCCGGGGCACCGGCACCCAGTTGTGCACCCTCGCGCTGCTGTCACCCTCCGCCGACGACCCGGACGACGGCCACCGCCCGGACCATCTCGCGGGGCGTCACCGGAGCGCGTCCCGGGGCGACGACGACGGGCCGGTGATGCTGCCCGGCGCGGGCGCCGTCGCGGTGGCGCGGGAGGCGGGCGGCAGCCGCGTCGTCCTGGAGACCGTCACCTACGGGGGCCGTCAGGTGCGGCCCCGTGCGCTGCGCGGCCGGGGCGCCCCGCTCGGCTCGCTCTTCTCCGCCCGGCTGCGCTGGTCGATCGCCGGGATCGTCGGCGCGGTGCTGGCGCTGGCCGTCGCCTCCACCCTCACCACCGGCGAACCGCCGCTGCACGCCGTCTACCTCTCGCTCCTGGACCTGTTCGCCATCAACGACCCGGCCGTCGACGAACCGCTCGCCCGCAAGGTCCTCCAACTGCTGTCCGGGCTCACCGGGTTGTTGCTGCTGCCGGTGCTGATCGCGGCGGTGCTGGAGGCGCTCGGCACGTTCCGCAGCGCCGCCACCCTGCGCCGCCCGCCGCGCGGACTGTCCGGCCATGTCGTCCTGCTGGGCCTGGGCAAGGTCGGCACCCGGGTGCTGACCCGGCTGCACGAACTGGGCATCCCCGTGGTGTGCGTCGAGGCGGACCCGGAGGCGCGGGGCATTCCGCTCGCCCGTCGGCTGCGGGTCCCCGTCGTTCTGGGTGACGTCACCGACGAGGGCGTCCTGGAGGCCGCCAAGATCGAACGGGCCCGTACGCTGCTCGCCCTGACCAGCGTGGACTCCACCAATCTGGAGGCGGCGCTCTACGCCCGTTCGCTCACCCCGCGGCTGCGGGTGACGCTGCGGCTGTTCGACGACCGGTTCGCCACCGCCGTCTACCGCACCCTGCGCGCCGCCCATCCGCGGGCGCTGACCCGCAGCCGCAGCGTCACCTTCCTCGCGGCGCCCGCCTTCGCCGGTGCGCTCATGGGCCGTCAGATCATCGGCGCCATCCCGGTCGAGCGGCGGGTGCTGCTGGTGGCGCGGGTCGAGGCGCGCGGCCATCCGGAGCTGTCCGGCCGCACCGTCGCCGAGGTGCTGCGCCCCGGCCGGTTGCGGGTGCTGGCGGTGGACACCTCCGCGCCCGACGACGCCGGACCGGACGCCGCGGCGGCCGAACCGGACGGCACGGAGCGGGAACCCGCCCGCCTCGTCCACGAACTCGGCGACACCTACGTGCTGCGCCCCCAGGACCGGGTCCTTCTCGCCGCCACCCGCGAAGGACTCGGCGATCTGCTGGGCCGGCGCCCGGCCGCTTCCGGGATCCGGCAAGATTGAGGGCACAAAGATGTCCGGGATCCGGCAAGGAAGGTGCGGGGAAGTGCGCGACGTGGTGGAGCGGTACGGGGGAGAGCGGCCGACGGGCCGCCGGGGACGGGGCGGTGCCACCGGCGCACGGCGCGGCGGCACCCGGTGAGCCGCCGTACGCCCGTCGCGATACCCGACTCCTTCCTCGACGGCTACGCCGCCCTGCTCGGCGAGGTCTCGGCCACCGGCCGGGCGCTCGCCCGCCCCGAGCGGGAGGCCCTGCGCGAACTGGGCGAGCGGGCCGCCGAGGCGGGGTACGGCCTGCGGGAGCTGGTCGGCCTCTACCTCGGTGAGACCCGCAGACTCTGGGGCTCCCTCCCCGGGGTCGCCCGCGCTGCCGGGATCGGCGAACGCGCCCGTACCGGCGATGCGTTGCTCGGCGCCGTGGAGACGGCGGTCTCCGCGCTCGGCGAGGGCCACGAGCGGGCGACCCGGCTGGCGGTGCGGGAGGAGGAGGCCGCCCGCCGCGAGTTCATCGACGACCTGCTCTACGGGCGCAGCGACCTGGGACGGCTGGCCGAGCGCGCGGAGCGGTTCGGGCTGCGGCTGGCCCGCGCGCACGCCGTCGCGGTCGCCGAGGGCAGCGGCCCGTACGACGATGTCCACCCCGTCGCCGGGCGCGTGGAGCGCGAGCTGATCGGCCGCTTCGGCGACCGGGACGCGCTGATCACCACCAAGGGCGGACGGCTGATCTGCATCGCGGCAAGTGCCGAACCGGCCCTGCTGGAAGCCTTCGCGGCCACCGCCCGCGGCGAGGTGGCCGGACGCGAGGGCGCCCGGCGGGTCGCCATCGGCCGCCCGCACTCCGGCGCCCAGGGCGTGGTCCGCTCCTACGAGGAGGCGCTCGGCACCCTGGAGCTGGGGGAGCAGCTGGAGCTGTCCGCACCGGTGCTGCGCGCCGCCGACCTGCTGGTCTTCCCGGTGCTGCTCCGCGACCGGGCCGCCATGGCCGATCTCGTCCGCAGCGTCCTGGGCCCGCTGACCGAGGCGCGCGGCGGCGCCGAACCGCTGCTGGAGACGTTGTCGGCGTGTGCCGCGGCCGGATATGTCAACGCCGAGGCGGCCCGGCGGCTGTCGGTGAGCGTGCGCACCCTCTCGTACCGCCTGGAGCGCATCAAGTTCCTGACCGGCTACGACCCGGCCGACGGGTTGCAGCGATTCACCCTGGAGACCGCGGCGTTGGGCGCCCGGGCGCTGGGCTGGCCGGGGACGCCGCTGTGACGGTGTGCCGGGCCGCGCCGCGTGCCCGGCACGTCGTATGGCGATAACAGGCCATCAAGAACGCATAAAGATTGCCGGAAACCGGCAATGTGCCCGGCGGCCTTCTGCTGCCACGATGCGGACATCGACAGCGGTACCGCCATCGGCAGCACAACGGGGGAACGATCATGGCCGATTTCCTGAGAGCCGCGCTGGCCTTTCCGGCAGCGCTCTTCAGTTTCGCCCTGGTCGTGGTCGCCGTGTACTGGCTGCTGGTCCTGATCGGCGGCGTCGGCGTGCACATCCTCGACGGGGGTGAGGGTGGCCACGCCGACACCGACGGTTCGACCGGCGCCGGACTGCCGGTGACGGTATCGCTGTCGCTCGGACTGCTCCTGGCCTGGCTGGTGTGCCTGGCCGGTGCGGCGCTGGTGCCCGAGGGGCCCGCGCGCACCGCCACGCTGGTCGCCGCCCTCGCGGTGGCGTGGGCCGGGGTCCGCCTCGCCGGGCGCCTCGCCCGCCGCCTGCTGCCGCCCGAGAAGGTCGCCTCCCGCGACGACTTCATCGGCCGCGTCTGCACCGTACGCACCGGCCGCGTCGCCGCCGACTTCGGTCAGGCGGAGGTCCGCGCCGACGACGGCTCCACCGCCGTCGTCCAGGTCCGCACCGACGAGAGCGGACTCGTCGCGGGCAGCACCGCCCTCATCTACGCCTACGACGCCGACGGCGAGTTCTTCCGGGTCGCGCCCTACGACGGCGCGCTGGACCCGCACAAACCCGTCGTCTGAGCCGCGGCCGACCGGCCGCACCCGCTCCCCGCCCGCCCATGGGTGCGCCGCCGCATGCCGCGCACCGGGCCCCGCGCGTCGTCACCCTCCCGAATCGACACAGGGATTTATCGATGGATGCCCTCACCATAGGAATCGGCGTAGCAGTCGCCGTAGCCGTCCTCATCGTGCTGGTCGCGGTCTTCGCCGTGACCCGCCTCTACCGCAAGGTCCACCAGGGTCAGGCGCTGATCGTCTCCAAGTACCGCAAGGTGGAGGTGACGTTCACCGGCGCGGTGGTGCTGCCGGTGTTGCACAAGGCCGAGGTGATGGACATCTCGGTGAAGACCATCGAGATCGGCCGCACCGGGCACGAGGGGCTGATCTGCAAGGACAACATCCGCGCCGACATCCGGATCGCCTTCTTCGTCCGCGTCAACAAGACGAAGGAGGACGTCGTCAAGGTCGCCCAGGCCATCGGCACCGAGCGCGCCAGCCACGACAGCACCCTCCAGGCGCTGTTCGCCGCGAAGTTCTCCGAGGCGCTCAAGACCGTCGGCAAGCAGCTGGACTTCCAGGACCTGTACACGATGCGGGACGAGTTCCGGGACCGGATCATCGCGGTCATCGGCACCGACCTCAACGGCTACAGCCTGGAGGACGCGGCCATCGACTACCTGGAGCAGACGCCGCTGGCGCAACTGGACTCCGCCAACATCCTCGACGCGCAGGGCATCCGCAAGATCACCGAGCTGACGGCGATCGAGCACGTCCGCACCAACGAGTACCAGCGCAACGAGGAGAAGGAGATCACCCGGCAGAACGTCGACGCCCGCGAGGCGGTCCTCGAACTCCAGCGGCGGCAGGCCGACGCGGAGATCAAGCAGCAGCGGGAGATCGAGATCGTCCGGGCGCGGGAGGAGGCCGAGACGGCGCGGGTGCAGGCCGAGGAGCGGCTGCGGTCGCAGTCCGCGCACCTCAAGACCGAGGAGGCGCTCGGCATCCAGAACGAGAACCGCGAGCGGGAGATCGTGGTCGCGGTCAAGAACCGTGAGCGGATCGTCGCCATCGAGAACGAGCGCATCGAGAAGGACCGCCTCCTGGAGGTGATCGCCCGGGAGCGGGAGACGCAGCTGACCCGCATCGCCGCCGACAAGGAGGTCGAGGCGGAGAAGCGGGAGATCGCCGACGTCATCCGCGAGCGCATCGCCGTCGAGAAGACCGTCGCCGCGCAGGAGGAGGAGATCAAGAAGCTGCGCACCGTCGAGGAGGCGGAGCGCGAGCGGCAGTCGCTGATCATCCGGGCCGAGGCCGAGGCGCAGGAGCGGTTGGTCAAGGACATCAAGGCGGCCGAGGCGGCGGAAGCGGCGGCCACCCACCGCGCCGCCGAGGAGATCACCCTCGCCGAGACCCGGCACAAGACCGCCGAGCTGGACGCCCAGGCCAAGATCCGGCTCGCCGAGGGGGAGCAGGCCCAGGCGGCGGCCGCCGGCCTCGCCGAGGTGCAGGTCCGCGAGCGGAACGCCGAGGTCATCGAGCGGTCCGGGCGCGCCGAGGCCGAGGCCGCCGCGGCGCTGCTGCGGGCCGAGGCGGACGGCGCCCGCGCCAAGGCGCTCGCCGAGGCCGAGGGCACCACCGCGCAGGCGCACGCCGACGCGGTCGCCATCGGCGAGAAGCTGAAGGCGGAGGCCGCGGGGCTCACCGAGAAGGCCGCGGCGATGGCGGCGCTGGACGCCGCGAGCCGGGAGCACGAGGAGTACCGGCTGCGGCTCGCCGCCGAGAAGGAGATCCGGATGGCCGACCTCGATGTGCGGCGGCAGGTCGCCGAGGCGCAGGCGACGGTGCTCGCCACCGGTCTGGAGAACGCCCGCATCGACATCGTCGGCGGCGAGAGCGCCTTCTTCGACAAGGTCGTCGGCTCGATCGGCACCGCCAAGGGGCTCGACGCCCTCGTCGACCGGTCCGAGACGGTCCGCACCGTCGCGGCGCCCTGGCTCGACAAGGAGCACTCGACGTTCACCGGCGACCTCGGCGCGATGCTCGGCGGACTCGGCGCCTCCGGGCTGCGGGACCTCACCCTCGCCGCGGCGCTCGGCCGGTTGATCGCGGGCGGCGGCCCGCAGGCAGCGCCGCTCCAGGGCCTGCTGGACGCGGTCCGCGCCCAGGGTCTGGACGGTCTGCGCCTCGGTGACCTCGGCGCTCTCGCCGCCGCACCGGCCGCCGCCCCCGACGGCCCCGCCGCCGTCAACGGCTCCGCGGCACCGGTCGCGTAGCCCGTACGCCGCAGGGACGGGGCGCGCCGCCGGGCCGCCCCGTCCGCCCCGTACGACGTCAGCCGCCCGGTGGCCCGGCAGGTGCCGGGCCACCGGGAGAGAACCGGGAGAGCCAGAACGTGAACACCGACAGCGCGCAGCAGACCACGGACGCCGCGGACCGTACGCCGGACGCCTCGCCCGGCGACGGCACGTACGAGGTGCTGCGCGACCGGCTGCGGGCCGCCGCGGGGGAGCTGGCCGAGCGGGCCCGCGCCCTCAACGCCCGCCGCACCGAGGAGTTCGGCGGCGCGGGCCTGGAACTGGCGGCCACCGGGCGGCTGGAGAGCGCCGCGCCCTGTCTGCCCGGCGATGTCGTCGAGGTCGGCGGCCATCTGCTCTTCGGCCACCACCCGTCGGCCACCGTCACCGAGCCCGGACCCGACGACGTCTTCGCGCTGTACCGCCGCGACGGCGACACCCTCGCCCCGGCCGCCCCCGGCGCGCTGCCCGGCCTCCTGGCGGACCCGCGCTTCCGCCGCGACCTCTCCGAGCTGCACCGTTACTACCGTCAGGCCCGGCTCCGGGAACTGCGCCGCACCGAGGCGCTGTTGCTCGCCGTCTTCCGCACCGGGGAGCGCCCCGGCGACCTACGGGTGCTGCGCTGGCGCCTGGCCGCCGACGGCACCCCCGCCTACCTCGACGACCAGGGCGAACGCGACCTCACCGACCCGCCCGCCCACGACGTCACCTTCACCGCCGCCACCCGCGAGGACCATGTCGCCGGACGCCATCCGCACATCGACGTCCGGGGCGCCGTCTACGTCTCCCTCTCCGGCGGCCAACTCACCCTCAAGGCGGAGAACGACACCACCACCCCGGACGGCATCCACAGCGAACCCGTCGACGAACCGCTCCAGTCGCTCGCCGACGCCGAGGTCGAACACGCCCGCACCGGCCCGCTGATCCTGCTGCGCATCCGCCCGTACAACGAGGAGACCGTCCGCTGCCTCGTCTTCCACACCCGCACCCGCACCGTCACCCGCATCGACGCCGCGGGCCGGGCCTGCCGCGCCCTTCCCGACGGACAGGGCCTCGTCTTCCCCGGCGGCTACCACCTCGCCACCGGCGGCACCAAACTCTTCGGCACCGCCGCCGACGGGCTGGAGTTCGCCCGCGCGGTGCGCTCGCCCAACGGTGAGGACGTCCTCTACGTCTTCCGCCGCCCCGCCGACGGCCACACCCTGCTGCTGCCGTACAACGTCATCCGCGAGGAGGCCGCCGCCCCGCTCACCGGGCGCGGCCACGCCCTCTTCGACGACGGCACCCTCGCCGTGCTGCGGGACGCGGGCGCCGAGGCGGCCCGTGTCCACCCGCTGCAGATCTGGCACACCCCCTTCACCTCCGACGCGTACGCCGCCGCCCGCCCGCAGGGCGACGGACCGCTCGCCCGCATCGGCAACGCCGAACTGGTCTCCGGCATCGCCGATCTGCTCGGCGTGGCCCGGATGGCCACCGGCACCGAGCCGTCCGCCGCCGTCTTCGACGCCCTCGCGACGGCCGCCACCCGCGCCGCCGACACCCACCACTGGCTCACCGACCCCGACCTCGGCGCCCCCGCCGAACCCCTCGCCGCCGTCGGCGCGGCAGCCGCCCGGGTCGTCGAGGAGTTCGCCCGGGTCACCGCACTCCGCGACGGCGCCGCCGGGCAACTGGAGCGCGCCACCACCGAGACCACCGCGCTGGTCCGCCGGGTCCGCGGCGAGCAGCCCGACGAGGCCGCCGCCTGGGTCGGCCATCTCACCGCGCTGCGCCGCGCCCAGGGCCGGCTGGAATCCCTGCGCGAGGTCCGTTACGTCGACCGCACCGCGCTGGACGCGCTCTCCGCCACGCTCGCCGACGACCTCGCCGCCACCGCCCGCCGCGCCGTCGCCTTCCTCGCCGCCGACGACGCCTTCGCCACCACCCACCGCACCGTCGCCGCGCTCACCGACGAGGCGTCCGCGCTCGCCACCGTCGCCGACGCCGCCGCCCTCACCGCCCGGATCGACGAGGTCGCCGACGGTCTGCGCACCGTCACCGAGATCGTCGCCACCCTCGACCTCGACGACACCACCGTCCGCACCGCTGTCCTCGGCCGCATCGGCGACGCCCTCGGCGCCGTCAACCGCGCCCGCGCCACCCTCGACGCCCGCCGCCGCACCCTCGCCGAGGCCGAGGGCAAGGAGGAGTTCGCCGCCCGGCTCGCCCTCCTCGGCCAGTCCGTCGCCGGTGCGCTCGCCGACGCCGCCACCCCCGAGGAGTGCGACACCCAACTCGCCGCGCTGCTCCTCCAGGTCGAGGACCTCGAAGCCCGCTTCGGCGGACCCGACGGCGGCGCCGACGACGTGCAGGACGCCCGCCTCGCCCGGATCGCGGAACGGCGCGACGAGATCCACGAGGCGTTCGCCGCCCGCAAGCAGGCCCAGCTCGACGCCCGCGCCCGCCACACCGACCGGCTCGCCGAATCCGCCGACCGGGTCCTCGCCACCGTCACCCGCCGCGCCCGCGCCCTGGCCGCCGCCGACGACATCCACGCCTACTTCGCCACCGACCCGCTCGTCGCCAAGGTCCGCGCCACCGCCGCCGAACTGCGCACCCTCGCCGACCCGGTACGCGCCGGTGAGCTGGAGGGCCGCCTCACCGCCGCCCGCCAGGAGGCCGTCCGCGCGCTCCGCGACCGCGCCGACCTCTACGACCCCGAGGGCACCCTGCGGCTGGGCCGCCACCGCTTCGCCGTCAACACCCAGCCGCTCGACCTCACCCTCGTCCCGCACGGCGACGGCCTCGCCTTCGCCGTCACCGGCACCGACTACCGCGCCCCGGCCGACGACGCCCGCCTCACCGCCGACCGCGCCTTCCGGGAATTCCGCGACCAGCCCCTCGCCTCCGAGTCCCCGGCCGTCTACCGCGCCGAACACCTCGCCGCCCTCCTCCTCGACCACGCCGAGACCGGTCACGACGGCCTGACCCTGGACGCACTCCACGCGGCGCGCGCCGACGGCACCCTCCCCGACCTGGTCCGCGCCGCCGCCCAGGCCCGGTACGACGAGGGGTACGACCGCGGCGTCCACGACCTGGACGCCACCGCCGTCCTCGACGCCCTGCTGCGGCTGCGCGCCGACGCCGGACTGCTCCGCTTCACCCCGCGGGTCCGCGCCGCCGCCCAGCTCTTCTGGCACCACGGCACCGACCCCGCCGCCCGCACCGCCTGGGCCACCCGCGCCCACTCCCTGGCCCGGGCCCGCGCCCGCTTCGGCCGCACCACCGGCCCCGCCGACCTCGCCGCGGAACTGACCGGCGCCGCCACCGCCTTCCTCACCGCCTCCGGGCTGAGCGGCCCCGCCGACGGAGCCACGGCCGGGGAGACCGGCACGTACCTCTTCGAGGAGCTGGCCGACGGCAGCCCCCGCTTCGCCACCGGCGCCGCCGCCCGCGACCTCCTCACCGGCTTCCACCAGGCCCTCGGCGGCCCCGGCTCCGCCGCCGTCAAGGAGTACGCCGACGACCTCACCGCCCTCGGCGACGACCTCGCCGCCCGCCACCAACTCGTCACCGCCTGGCTCGGCGGCTACGCCGACGACCGCGGCGCCCCGCCCGCCGACCTCCCCGAGGCCGCCGCCATCGAACTCTGCGGCCCCGACCTGCCCCGCCGCCCCGTCGACGCCCCGGTCACCTGCACCGTCGACGGCCTCCTCGGCAGCCATCCGACGCTCACCGACGGCACCCTCCCGCTGCGCCTGGACGAACTCCTCGACCGCACCCGCGCCTTCCGCACCCACCGCGTCCCCGCGCACCGCGCCTACACCCGCCACCGCACCGCGCTCCTCGACGCCGAACGCCGCCGCCTGCGCCTGGACGCCTACCGCCCCCAGGTCATGCCCGCCTTCGTCCGCAACCGCCTGATCGACGAGGTCTATCTGCCGCTCATCGGCGACAACCTCGCCACCCAGCTCGGCACCGCGGGCGCAGACCGCCGCACCGACAGCCAGGGCCTGCTGCTCCTGCTCTCGCCGCCCGGCTACGGCAAGACGACCCTGCTGGAGTACGTCGCCGCCCGCCTCGGACTCGTCCTCGTCAAGGTCGACGGCCCCGCCCTCGGGCAGGGCACCACCTCCCTCGACCCGGCCGCCGCGCCCGACGCCGCCGCCCGCCGCGAGGTCGAGAAGATCTCCTTCGCCCTGGAGATGGGCAGCAACGTCCTCCTCCACCTCGACGACATCCAGCACACCTCGCCCGAACTCCTCCAGAAGTTCATCCCGCTCTGCGATGCCCAGCGCCGCATGGAGGGCGTCTGGAACGGCGAGGCCCGCAGCTACGACCTGCGCGGCAAGCGGTTCGCGGTCTGCATGGCGGGCAACCCGTACACCGAGTCCGGCCGCCGCTTCCGGCTGCCCGACATGCTCGCCAACCGCGCCGACGTACGGAACCTCGGCGACGTCCTCGCCGGGAAGGAGGAGCTGTTCGCCCTCTCCCACATCGAGAACGCGCTGACCGCCAACCCGCACCTGGCGCCGCTCGCCACCCGCGACCGCGCCGACACCGACCTGCTCGTCCGCCTCGCCCGCCGCGACCCCACCGCCCACGCCGACCGGCTCGGCCACCCCTACGCCCCCGCCGAGCTGGAGCAGATCCTCGCCGTGCTGCGCACCCTGCTGCGCGTCCAGGAGACCGTCCTCGCCGTCAACCGCGCCTACATCGACTCCGCCGCACAGGCCGACGCCACCCGCACCGAGCCGCCGTTCCTGCTCCAGGGCTCGTACCGCAACACCAACAAGATCGCCGCGCGGCTGGTGCCCGTGATGAACGACACGGAGACCGAGGCGCTGCTCGACGACCACTACCGCGCCGAGGCCCAGACGCTCACCGGCGGCGCCGAGGCCAACCTCCTCAAGCTCGCCGAGCTCCGCGGCCGCCTCACCCCTGACCAGGCCCGTCGCTGGGCCGAGATCAAGCGGACCTGGCGCACCGGCTGACCCCGGACGGGCACCGTGAGGGAGGTGTGCGCGTCCCGTGAAGGGTGCGGGAAGGGCGCCGTGCCGCCCGCCACCTGCCGTTCCTACGAGCCGGGTGGCGGGTGGGCCGCGCCGAGGATGAAGGCTTAGCATCCTCTGCGTGTCCAAACTGACCGACGTGCCCAAACGCATCCTGATCGGGCGCGCACTCCGCAGCGACAAGCTCGGCGAGACCCTTCTCCCCAAGCGCATCGCCCTCCCCGTCTTCGCCTCCGACCCGCTCTCGTCCGTGGCCTACGCCCCGGGCGAGGTGCTGCTGGTGCTGTCCGTGGCAGGCGTCTCCGCCTACCACTTCAGCCCGTGGATCGCGCTCGCCGTCGTGGTGCTGATGTTCACCGTCGTCGCGTCGTACCGGCAGAACGTGCACGCCTACCCGAGCGGCGGTGGCGACTACGAGGTCGCCACCACCAACCTCGGCCCCAAGGCGGGCCTGACCGTCGCCAGCGCCCTGCTGGTCGACTACGTCCTGACCGTCGCCGTCTCCATCGCCTCCGGCGTCGAGAACCTCGGCTCGGCGATCCCCTTCGTCGTGGAACACAAGACGTTCTGCGCGATCGGCATCATCGTCCTGCTGACCTTGATGAACCTGCGCGGCGTCAAGGAGTCCGGCAAGCTCTTCGCCATCCCGACGTACGTCTTCGTCGCCGGTGTCTTCCTCATGATCCTCTGGGGCGCCTTCCGCGGGCTGATCCTCGGCCACGACATGAAGGCACCCACCGCCGGTTACACCATCCACGCCGAACAGGGCGGACTGGCCGGCTTCGCGCTGATCTTCCTGCTGCTGCGCGCCTTCTCCTCCGGCTGCGCCGCGCTCACCGGCGTCGAGGCGATCTCCAACGGCGTCCCGGCGTTCCGCAAGCCCAAGTCGAAGAACGCCGCCGCCACCCTCGCCCTCATGGGCGGTCTGGCCGTCACGATGTTCTGCGGCATCATCGCGCTGGCGATGACCACCGGCGTGAAGATGGCGGAGAAGCCCGCCACCGACCTGCTCGACCACGGCCATCCGGTCGGTTCCGGATACACCCAGAACCCGGTCATCTCGCAGGTCGCCGAGGCGGTCTTCGGCAAGGGATCGTTCCTCTTCGTGATCCTCGCGGCGGCGACCGCACTGGTCCTCTTCCTGGCCGCGAACACCGCCTACAACGGCTTCCCGCTGCTCGGCTCGATCCTCGCCCAGGACCGCTACCTCCCCCGCCAGCTGCACACCCGCGGCGACCGCCTCGCGTTCTCCAACGGCATCGTGCTGCTCGCCGGAGCCGCCGCCGTCCTCGTCTACATTTACGGCGCGGACTCCACCCGGCTGATCCAGCTCTACATCGTCGGTGTCTTCGTCTCCTTCACGCTCAGCCAGATCGGCATGGTCCGGCACTGGAACCGCCATCTGCGCACCGAGAAGTCCCCGGCGGCCCGCAACCGGATGCACCGCTCCCGGGCGATCAACGCCTTCGGCGCCACCCTCACCGGTCTGGTCCTCGTCGTCGTACTGCTGACGAAGTTCACCCACGGCGCGTGGGTGGCCCTCCTCGGCATGGTCATCTTCTTCGTCACGATGACCGCGATCCGCCGCCACTACGACCGGGTCTCCGAGGAGATCGCCGCCGAGGACACCCCCGACGACGACATCGTCCGCCCCTCCCGGGTGCACTCCCTCGTCCTCGTCTCCAAGGTCCACAAGCCGACCCTGCGGGCCCTGAACTACGCCAAGCTGATGCGCTCGGACACCCTGGAGGCGGTCAGCGTCGACGTCGACCAGGCCGACACGAAGGCGCTGCGCGCCGAGTGGGAACGCCGCGGCATCGAGGTCCCCCTCAAGGTCCTCGCCTCGCCCTACCGCGAGATCACCCGCCCCGTCGTCGACCACGTCAAGTCGCTGCGCCGCGAATCGCCGCGCGACGTCGTCTCGGTCTACATCCCGGAGTACGTCGTCGGCCACTGGTACGAGCACCTGCTCCACAACCAGTCCGCGCTGCGCCTCAAGGGGCGGCTGCTGTTCACCCCCGGCGTCATGGTCACCTCCGTCCCCTGGCAGCTGGACTCCTCCGAGGCGGCCAAGAAGCGGGCCCGCCGCCGCGCCGAGTGGAACGCGCCGGGCGCCGTCCGCCGCGGTCCGGTCAGCCAGCCGAAGAAGGACAAGGCCGCACCCCGCAAGTGACGGGGACCGTGCCGGGCGCGCGAGCTGCGCCCGGCACGGGGCACGGGGCCGCGGCACGTAGACTCGAAGGCTGTCGTCCGCCGTACCCGGCCGCGGCCCCGCCGCGCCGGTCCCACCCTTTGGAGCTTCGCCCGCCATGCAGACAGAACCCGAGAAGTCGCTGGTCGGCGAGGAGTACGAGGTCGAGGTCGGCCCCGTCGCCCACGGCGGCCACTGCATCGCCCGCACCGACGAGGGCCAGGTCCTCTTCGTCCGCCACGCGCTGCCCGGCGAGCGCGTCACCGCCCGCGTCACGGAGGGCGCCGAGGGCGCCCGCTTCCTGCGCGCCGACGCCGTGGAGATCCACACCCCCTCCAAGGACCGCGTCGAGGCGCCCTGCCCGTTCTCCGGCCCCGGCAGGTGCGGCGGCTGCGACTGGCAGCACGCCGCGCCCGGCGCGCAGCGCCGCCTCAAGGGCGCCGTCATCACCGAACAGCTGGAGCGGCTGGCCGGTCTCACCCCCGAGGAGGCCCGCTGGGACGGCACCGTCGCCCCCGCCCCCGGTGACAAGGTCGCCAAGGGCGAGGTCCCGGCGTGGCGCACCCGCGTCCAGTACGCCGTCGACGCCGACGGCCACGCCGGTCTGCGCAAGCACCGCTCCCACGAGGTGCAGCCCGTCGACCGCTGCCTGATCGCCGCCCCCGGCGTCACCGAGCTGGGCATCGAGAAGCGCGAGTGGCCGCAGATCGCCACCGTCGAGGCCATCGCCGCCACCGGCTCCCACGACCGTCAGGTCGTCCTCACCCCGCGCCCCGGCGGCCGTCTGCCGATCGTCGAGCTGGACAAGCCGGTCTCGGTGCTGCGGATCAACGAGAAGGACGGCGGCGTCCACCGCGTCCACGGCCGCCCCTTCGTCCGCGAGCGCGCCGCCGACCGCACCTGGCGCGTCGGCAACGGCGGCTTCTGGCAGGTCCACCCGATGGCCGCCGACGTCCTCGTGGAAGCCGTGATGCGCGGTCTGATGCCGAAGAAGGGCGACACCGCCCTCGACCTCTACTGCGGTGTCGGTCTCTTCGCCGGTGCGCTCGCCGAACGCGTCGGCGAGAAGGGCGCGGTCCTCGGCATCGAATCCGGCAAGCGCGCCGCCGAGGACGCCCGCCACAACCTCCAGGACCTCGACCGCGTCCGCATCGAACACGGCAAGGTCGAGCAGATCCTCCCCCGGACCGGCATCACCTCCGCCGACCTCATCGTCCTCGACCCGCCCCGCGCCGGCGCCGGCCGCAAAACCGTCACCCATCTCGCCTCCCTCACCCCCCGCCGCATCGCCTACGTGGCCTGCGACCCCGCCGCCCTCGCCCGCGACCTGGCGTACTTCCGCGAGGCGGGCTACGTGCCCCGGCGGACGCAGGCGTTCGACCTGTTCCCGATGACCCACCACGTGGAGTGCGTGGCGATCCTGGAGAAGGCGGGGAAGGGCGCCTGAGCTGGGGGTTCCGCGTGTGCGTGAGGTGCGGTGTGGGTGTTACGGGCATCGGCCGCGTGCGCGCGGCGGGGTGCCGGGGGGGGTTGCGGCGGCAGCTGCGGCTGCGCGGCGCCGATGCGTTGAGCGAGCTGGGCATGCTGGGGCGGCCCGGTCAGAGGCTGATTGTCGGCAGCATGGCCCGGCTCGCCGACTGTCGCCAGCTCGCCAAGGAGACGACGTCTAATCGGACACGTGGCGAAGGGCAGGGCCTACACCGTCACCGAGGATGCTCTGGACGTCGGCTCCGGGGAGGTTGGGCAACTCGGCCCAGTGTGTGACCACTTCGTCGCTGCTCGGTCCGCCGAGGGGAAATCGGATCACGCCGTCCGGGTCGTGGAAGCAGTTCTCGATGATCTCCCCGGTCTCCTCCACCGGGTGGATGCTGCTGAAGTGCATGGGGAGCACCAGCCAGAACTCCTGCCCGGAGAACGGTTCCGGGTCTTCTCCTGGGTCGCTTGGGTAGCGGCCGGTCACGGCGGCGATGACGCAATCGCTGTTGCGGGGGAGACGTTCGTCGGCACGAATCCATTCGACCGTCGTCGTGTGCAAGACAATGCCTGCTTTCTGCTCGGAAGGTATGCCGGTACCAAGTGCACTCGATGTTGGGGGTTCGCCGCATCAGGGATGCCCCTGATATACGCCGCTCCTTGATGAGACAGAGCCAGACGAGCATCGGAACCGAACGGCCGCGGGTGGGCACAGGAAAGGGCCTCTCGCTCTACGAGGTCCAGCACCTCCTCGGTCACGAGCTTCCAGGCCACCCAGCGCTACGCCCACCTCCAGCCGGACGCGCACAAGGCCGTCCTCGGCGCCTGGGAGCACAGGGAAGCGTCGCTTACTGCCGCTGTATGAACGTTCTCCATCTCGTCCCTGGTGGACGGGGCGAGGTTGTTTGTCGGCGTTGAGAGAGCGGTCCCCCGCAGGAGTGTCTGAGGGCGATCTTGCCCACGACTGACGGCAACACCGTCGAACCGTAGAGCTGCGTCGGTGGGCGGCGAGGGCGTGACGGCACCCTCAGCGCGATGTCCGAATACCGCCGGAACCATCGGCTCGCGGGATGCACACTCGGCTTCGTCATGGACGGATTCACGGGGGACGCGACCTACACGCTCGTCGGGCGTGACGGCAGCCCCTACGTGAGCGCCACACCCGGCACCCTCGGCGGCCACCGGCCGGGAAAGCTGTACGGGCGGCTCGACTGCCCCTCCGCGTTGCGCGCCATCGCCTGTGGGCACTACGCACGCCACCGGGTCTTCTTCGCCGACGAAGTCACCGCCGTCGCCGCGGGGTACCGGCCGTGCGCGGTGTGCCTGCCCCGGCAGTACGCGCGATGGAAGGCCGGGGACGGCGCGTCGTGAGGGCGCCCGGTCGGGGCGCCCCAGGGAAGAGAGTGAGCGCGTGACCACCAGCACAACCGGCAGCGGGACGCCCACGGATCCGGCGGAGCGGCTCGTCCGGCGTCCGGTTCGGTGGCACGTATAGGGGAAACACCGCCGGTTCGGAAACGGTTGCATCGCGGGTCGGCGGACGGCCCGGGATGCGGCGTCGGGGGCAGAGGGCGAGGGTGCCGTCGCGGACGAGAAGCCTGACGACGGCGCGGTCGGCGACCTGGCGCCGGGTCGCACCGGCGGTCAGGCCGCGCCGGTCGGCCAGCGGATCGAGCCGCCCCAGCAGCCGCAGCGCCCCGCCGCCCGTGACCTCGACGAGGTCACGGGTGCACAGCGGCACCGTGACGTCTTCCTCCCCGCTGGATGATGTGAAGGGCGGTTCCGTGGCTGTGGCGTTCGGTACGCGGCTGTTCTCCGCCCGGCGCGCGGGACCGCACGCCGGGACCGGTCTCCCTGCACGGCGGACCTCACTCCGCCGTGGGCCTTACGCCGCTATCGGACGGCAGCTCTTGCAGGCGCGGTAACCCGCTTCGCGGGCGGCCCGTGCCGAGCGGAACGGCACCTGGTGGGGCCGGGCGATCCGGCGGGCATGGGCGCAGGTGGGATGGCAGTAGATCCGTGTGGTGTCGCTGCCGAGGAACACCGTCCCCGAGCGGGACAGCCCCACCAGATCGTCGTCGATCCCTTCGGCGTCCCGCAGGGCCACGCCCACGGCGGGCCCGTACCGCAGATCGCAGGGACCGCCGTCGTCGAACGTGACCCGGTGGCAGGGGATCAGCAGCGGCACCGGATTGGCCATCAGCGCCTCGGTGACGGCGGCGGAGTCGGTGAGCCCGGACTCCCGCACGATCCAGGCGAGCGGTCGCAACTGCCCGCGGGGAATGGTGCGTACCGCATCGAGCGCGGCCCGCTCCGCCTCGGTGAGCTGCGGGAGATCCATCGGCACATTCTTGGTCCGACCGGTGCGCAACGCGGTCCGCAGACCCGGCAGGGGCCGTGTCGTGGGAATCGCGCTCCGCCCCGTGCGGGCGAGGTGCGCCTCTTCGAATGCCCGGGGGCCGGGCAGCGTTTCCCCCAACGCGGATCCGGTCACGGACTCCGCCCCGAATGCGACGTACAGCCCGCCGACGGGCGCGTCGAGGTGCAGATAGGTGTCGTAACGGTCCCTCGGGATTCCCACCCGCTGGAGCACCCGGGCCGCGAAGTCCCCGGGGGCGGGGCCCGCAAGTCCCGCCAGTGCTGTCTCCACCCGGCCCTCCGGCTGCGAGGCCCATTCCCCACCTCGGTTCACCTCGTCACCTCCCTCAGCAACGCGACTTCTGGTTCCAGCAGTTCACGCAGGGTGCCGAGCCCTCTCGACACCTGAGCCTTGACCGTACCGACCGAGCAGCCCTGCACCCCGGCCACCTCGGCGTAGCTCATGCCGACCACATGGCGCAGGACCACCGCCACTCTGGCCCGCTCGGGTAATCGAGCGAGCGCCGCGACCAGCACGGCCCGGTCGGCGGCCGTGTCCGCCCGCTCCTGCGGCCCCGGACCCGCGGCCGGCCAGCTCTCGCAGGAATCCTCCACGCGGGTGCCGGCGACGGGCCTGCGGACGCAGGTGCGCACATGGTTGCGCCACACGTTCGCGGCGATCGTCATCAGCCACGCACGGGGACGCAGCGCACGGCGCCGGTCCGCGGAGTACCCCTGTAGCGCCGTGTAGGCGCGCAGGAATGCCTCCTGGCCCAGGTCGTCCGCTTCCTCGGCGTTTCCCGTCACCCGGAGCAGGAAGGCATGGACCGTCGAGGCGTGGACCCGGACCAGTTCCGTGAAACCGTCGTCCAGATCCGTCGCCAGGCGTTCGCAGAGTGGCTCGGCTGTCGTGTCCATCACTCACCAAAACACCGACCGGCGCCCGATGGTTGCACGGGCTGCGCGAAGCCGCCGTGCGATGGCCCGGACCGGGCGACGGTACGCAACCGCCCCGGTGCCCGGTTCAGCGAGTCGTTCCCTCTGCCCCTCTGAAGGCGCGGGCGCCCACCTCGTAGGGAGCCGTAGAGAGCCGTAGGGAGCCCCCTACGGTTCTGGCCGACGGGCGCACAGGAGGAGGGCGAGGGGTTCGGTTCCGGGGGTGGCTTTCCAAGGGCCGATGGGGGTGAAGGTGATGTCGGTGAAGCCGCCGGTGTGGAGGGCCGTGTGGTACGCCCCGCGGCTCCAGTGGCGTACCGCGAGGTGGATCGGCGGGGTGGCGTGGATGCTCAGGGTGCAACTGTCGCCGTCGTGGACGGGCTCGGGCCGGTCGATGGAGAAGACGTCGCGGACCGCACCGGAGGGCAGATCGGCGTTGCCCACCACGGTGACCAGGTGTCCACCGGGTCTGAGGTGGGCGAAGAGGCGCTCGCACATGCGGCACAGGGCGCGTCCCGTGTCGGCGTAGTGCAGGACGCTGACCGCCGTGGCGAGGTCGAAGGCGCGTCCGGCCACCAGGTCGACGAGGTCGGCCGCCTCGTACGTGATGCCGAGCGGTTCGCGTTCCTCCGCGGCGCGGGCGACGGCCACCATGGCCGGACTCGCGTCCACTCCGACCACTTCGGCCGCCCCGCTCCGGCGCAGCAGCCGGGTGTAGGCCCCCGATCCGCATCCGGCGTCCAGCACCGCGGCCCCTGCCAGACCACCGACGGCTCCCAACACGGCCGGAATCTCGGCACTGTTGCGGTACGGCCGGATCGTCCGGTCGACCTCGGCCATCCGACCGGCGACATCGTCATACTGTGCGGTCAACGTTGCGTACCTTCCGTGCGTGGCGCTCCCGTTGCGCGGTACGCGGTCGGACGACGGGTGACCCCGGGCGTGGTGCCGGTCCGCACGGTGGGTGCGCCGCACCTGTCTCGCCTGTCGCTCCGGCCACGACCGCGGGTGCGAAGCGGTTCTCGTCCCCCACGGCCGTCTGTGGATCTCGGCCGGTTCATCCCCCTTGTCACGGTACGGTTCCGGCGAATATCTCGCATACGTTCGTCCGCACGCCCCGGGAGACCGGTCGCGGCACCCGCCGCGGGGGCCGGGCGGTGAGCGTTCCGCCCGGACGTCGAGGTGCGTTCACCT
Organism: Streptomyces catenulae; assembly: GCF_000718015.1. Classification (GTDB taxonomy): domain Bacteria; phylum Actinomycetota; class Actinomycetes; order Streptomycetales; family Streptomycetaceae; genus Streptomyces; species Streptomyces catenulae. The sequence goes on from NZ_JODY01000021.1 coordinate 79,662, forward strand.
GCCCGCCCGCTTGATCGCTTACCTGTAACGGGTCCCGTCCCACGCGCGGAGGCCGCTCTTCCGGCTTCCGCGCGGTATCCGGAAGGAAAGACCCGTGGAACGCAGATCCCTGCTCAGTGCGACGGCCGGAGCCCTGGCCCTCGGTGGCCTCGCCCAGGCGCCCGCCGCGGCGGCGCCGGTCGCCGGTGGCGGCGGTGGCCGACCGGTCACCTCGTTCAACGTCATCAGCGACATCCAGGGCGACCTCGACGACTTCTCCCAGGCGCTCCGGGACATCCGGGACGTCAACCCGCACTCCTCGGGGCTGGCCGTCGCCGGGGACATCACCCCGCGCGGCTACGACTTCGAGTACGCCGAGGTGCGGAAGGCGCTGGACCGGGGCCCGAAGCCGCGGCAGCTCGCCTGGGCCATCGGCAACCACGAGTTCTACGTCCCCAAGTGGGCCGACCCGGACACCCTCGCCCAGGACAGCTGGCCCAACGGCACCACGGAGGACTCCCTCTTCCGCAGCTTCTACCGCTTCGCCGGGCGCTCCCGGATCTTCGCGGAGACGACGTTCGGCGGCATCCCGGTCCTGACGCTGGGCACCGAGCGGTACATGAAGTACCACGACAGCTCGCTGTGGGACGAGGTGTGGATCAGTGAGGCGCAGTTCCGGTGGCTGGAGGAGCGTCTGCGGTACTGGGCGCGGCGCCGCAGGCCGGTCATGGTGATCAGCCACCACCCGCTGCCCAACACCGTCTCCGGCACCCGCAACAAGCTCTACATGAGCGACTACCTCCAGCCGGACCGGCTGCTCGGTCTCCTCGGGCGCCACCGCGATGTGTTCCTCTTCAGCGGCCACACCCACTGGGACCTGACGCTCTCCGACTGGTACGTGCGCCGCGTCGTCCCCGGCACCGCCAACCTCGACGGCTTCTCGGTCGTCAACACCGGTGCGGTGCAGACCGGTTTCGCCGACAACGGGCAGGGCGGCGAGGTCACCGTCCCCGGCCGCTTCAACCAGGGGCTTCAGGTGGACGTGTACCGCGACCGTGTCGTCCTCAAGGCGCGTGACTTCGCGACCGGCACCTGGCTGAAGCAGCTCTCCGTCCCGCTCGCCACCCGGATCTGACCCGTGCCCTTACCCGCGGAAGCCCTGCCGCCCGACGGACGGCAGGGCTCACGTGGAGTGGTGAACGGACGTCAGATCCCGCTCTGCGCCGACGTCGACGTGGCCAGTCCGATGAACCCCGTCCACGCCCGGCGCGAGACGGTGACGACCGGCCCGGCCACGGCTTTGGAGTCCCGGATGAGCACCGATTCGGTACCGGCCGCGACCTCTACGCACTGGCCGCCTTCGGTTCCGCTGTAGCTGCTTTTGAGCCAGGCGACCTCTACGCAGTCTCCACCTTCGGCCCCGCTGTAGCTGCTCTTGAACCAGGCGAGGTCGGCTGCGGTGGTGGAGGACTCGATGTTGTTCATGGCGACTCCAGCAACCTTTCGATGAACTCCAGTGACTCCCGCGTGGGGAGAGCCTGCGAGCGGATAATCCCATAGCGTGCGGCAGTCAGGGCTGCCTGCTGCGGGTCGGTCTCAAGGGTGGCAGAGCCTTGTGCTTCGGCGTACACGAACTTCTTGCCGTCTCCGGTGCGCGTGACGACCGTGAACGGTCCGTCCACGCCCGCGCTTTCCTCCCGGTCGAGTGGCATGACCTGGAGCGCTACGTTCTTCTTCTGGCCGATCAGGAGCAGGTGTTCCAACTGCCTCCGCAGCACGTCTGTTCCGCCGTAGGGGCGTCGCAGGATCGACTCGTCGAGCACGAAGCTCAGCAACGGGGCGGGCCAGCGATCGAAGATGGTCTGCCGCGCCAGTCGTGCCGCCACACGCTGTTCGATGGTCTCCTGATCCAGGACGGGGCGTCGCATCCCCAGCAGTGCCCGCATGTACTCCTCGGTCTGGAGCAGCCCCTTGAAGACGAGGGTGTCGTAGGCGAGCAGTTCAACGGCTTCCTTCTCCAACTGGGCCATCCCCTGGAAGAACACCGGGTACTGCGCCCGTTCCACCTGTTCCTTCCACACCTTCAACAGGCCGTCCGCCCGGAGGATGCTGTCCGCCTGGTCGATCGTTCCCGGTGACGGGATCCGGCGTCCCTGCTCGAACGAGGCGACCGTGGACGCCGAGTAGCCGATCTTCCGCCCGAACTCCTCGCGTTCCATTCCGGCCCGTAGCCGTAGCGTCTTCATGCTCTGGCCGAACGCGAGGACCACGCCCTGCGCGGACTTGTCCGCGGCGCGGGCGCCGCCGCCGTCGTCCTCCCAGCCGCCCCCGAGCGCCACCGCCGCCTCGCCGTCCGCCGGAGCGGATCCGCATTCCGTCTGCGCGTGTTCCGTCATCACACCTCTGCCTCCCCGAACCGCCGGTCACCTGCCCAACGTTGAGCCGCCTTTGGGGTGACGCCGTACGCCTCGTACGGGTTCCGGGGCCGCGCGTACAACCGGGGGGCGTCCGAGCGTCGCCACTGGTCACGTCGGGGCGCCGAGCGGAACGTGGACGGCATGACGAGCAACCGCGGCCACGCCGTCCGCGCCGACCAACCAGCCCTGTCCGTACCGCAGTTGAATGCCGAGCGGGTCCCGGATCCGGGTGTCTTCGTGATGCGGTTCACCGCCACCGCCCGTGGTGCCCGCCTCGCGCGGCGGCTGGTCGCGGTCCGGCTGGACGAGTGGGGCGTGCCGTACGGCACGGATCCGCACGACGCGATCGTGCTGATCGCGGGGGAGCTGAGCGCGAACGCGGTACGGCACGGCCGGGTGCCCGGTCGGGACTTCGTGCTGCGGCTGGGGCTCGTGGCGGGTGCGCCGGGCCGGGCGACGGTCCGCGTCGAGGTCGGTGACACCCGTACCGAACGGGTGCCGCCGCGCCCGGACGCCGTCCGCGAGCCGGGGGACGCGGAGAGCGGCCGGGGGTTGCTGCTCGTCTCGCGGCTGGCCGCCCGCTGGGGCTGGCAGCCGCGCGTGGGCGGTCCGGGCAAGACGGTGTGGGCGGAGTACGTGCTCGTCCGGCCGTTCTGCCCGTGAGCGGGCGCAGGGCGTGCCCCGGGGTCGTGTCGCACGTCACCCGCAGCATCTGTGAAACAGATCCCTCTCAACAAAAACATCTGTTGGACAGGTAGTTGGGTGCGTCCAAGGATGTCTCCTGCAGCAGCGCAGTCCATCCGACACCGGGATGGAGCACCGCGTGAGTGGAGGCACACATGCCGAGTGAAGAGACCGAAGTCGTCGTCGTCGGGGCGGGCCAGGCGGGCGTGGCGATGAGTGAGCATCTGGGGGCGCAGGGCATTCCGCACCTGGTGCTGGAGCGGGAGCGGATCGCCGAGCGGTGGCGGTCCGAGCGGTGGGACTCCCTGGTCGCCAACGGGCCCGCGTGGCACGACCGCTTCCCGGGGCTGGAGTTCCCGGACGTCGCCCCGGACGGCTTCGCGTCGAAGGAGCAGGTCGCGGAGTACCTCGCCGCGTACGCCGAGAAGATCGACGCGCCGGTCCGGTGCGGGGTCGAGGTGACCTCGGTGCGGAAGCGGGCCGACCGGCCGGGCTTCCGGGTGGAGACGTCGGAGGGGGCCATCGACGCGCGGTTCGTCGTGGCCGCGACCGGGCCGTTCCAGCGGCCGGTGATCCCGCCGATCGTGCCCGACGGCGCCGTCCCCGTGCAGATCCACTCCAGTGGGTACCGGAATCCGGAGCAGCTGCCGGAGGGCGGGGTGCTCGTGGTCGGGGCCGGTTCCTCGGGGGTGCAGATCGCCGATGAGCTGCGCCGGTCCGGGCGCCGGGTCCTCCTCTCCGTCGGGCCGCACGACCGGCCGCCCCGCTCGTACCGGGGCCGGGACTTCTGCTGGTGGCTGGGGGTGCTCGGGATCTGGGACGCGCAGACGCCGCCGCAGGGGGCGGAGCACGTCACCATCGCGGTCAGCGGCGCCCGCGGTGGGCACACCGTGGACTTCCGGGAACTGGCCGGTACCGGTGTGGAACTCGTCGGCCTCACCGCGTCCTACAACGAGGGGGTGCTCCGCTTCGCGCCGGACCTCGCGGCGAACATCGCCGTCGGCGACACCAAGTACCTGGAGTTCCTCCGCGCCGCCGACGCGTACATCGAACGGAACGGGCTCGACCTCCCCGAGGAGCCGGAGGCCCATGTCCTCGGCGCCGACCCGGAGTGCGTGACCAGCCCCCGGCTGGAGCTGGACCTGGCCGCGGCGGGCGTCACCTCGATCGTGTGGGCGACGGGCTTCGCCACCGACTACAGCTGGCTCGACGTGGACGCGTTCGACGAGAAGGGCCGCCCGGACCAGCGGCGGGGCATCTCGTCCGAACCCGGCGTCTACTTCCTGGGCCTGCCCTGGCTCTCCCGCCGCGGATCGAGCTTCATCTGGGGCGTCTGGCACGACGCGCGCTACGTCGCCGACCACATCGCGATCCAGCGGGGCTACTTCGCCTACGAACCCACCGACCGGACCGGCGCCGCGACGGCGACCGGACAGCACTGAGGAGCAGACGATGACCTCCACGACCTCGACCGGCGGGGGCCGCCGGGTGAACGCCCCGATCGTGACCGGCGGGCACACCCGGATCCGTCCGTTCAACACCCGCGACACCTATCCCGAGCAGAACCTCGACAATGACCTCTGCCAGGCGGTCGTCGCCGGAGACACGGTGTATGTACGGGGGCAGATCGGCCAGGACCTCGACACGAGCGAGTCGGTGGGCATCGGCGACGCCGAGGCACAGGCCGAGCAGGCCATGGCCAACATCAAGATGCTGCTCGAAGAGGCCGGTGCCCGTATGGAGCACCTGGTCAAGCTGACGATCTACCTCGTCGACCCGCGCTACCGCGAGGCCGTCTACCGCACCGTCGGCCGCTGGACCAAGGGCGTGCACCCCATCTCCACCGGGCTGGTCGTCTCCGCCCTCGCCCGCCCGGAGTGGCTGTGCGAGATCGACGCGATCGCCGTGCTCCCGAAGGAGGCGCAGGCATGACGTTCTCCCTGGTGGTCCGGGACGGCGAGCGGTTCGGCATCGCGGCCAGCTCGTCCAGCCCGGCCGTCGCCGCCCGCGTCGTCCATCTGCGGCCCGGCGTCGGCGCCGCGACCTCGCAGAACATCACCGACCCCACCCTCGGCACCGATCTGCTCGACGCGCTCGCCGAGCACGGTGACGCCGAGCGCGCGCTCGCCGAGGTGACCGGCGCGGCACGCAGCGAGAAGACCATCGCCTACCGGCAGTTGACCGTCCTGGGCCGCTCCGGACCCGGGTACGCCTTCAGCGGTCCGCAGACCCTGGGCACCCACGCCACGGCCACCGCGGACGGCGCGGTCGCGGCCGGGAACATGCTCTCCGGTACCCACATCCCCGGCGTGCTCGTCGACGCGTACGCCGCCGCCACCGGGGAGCTGGAGGAGCGGCTGCTCGCCGCCATGCGGGCCGCGGTCGCCGCGGGCGGCGAGGCGGGGCCGGTGCACTCGGCCGGGCTGGCGGTCGTCGCGGACGTCGGCTGGCGCGTCACCGACCTGCGGGTCGACTGGGCCGACGACCCCATGGACCGGCTCGGTGACCTCCTCGACGTGTGGCTCCCGCAGCGCGACGACTACGTCACCCGCGGCCTCGACCCCGCCACCTCCCCCTCGTACGGCGTCCCGGGCGATCGGCGATGAGTGCGTTGAAGGAGGCGGCCCGGCGGGCGGTCGAGCGGCGGGCGGAGGAGCTGATCGGGCTCTCCGAGCGGCTGCACGCCGACCCGGAGACCGCCTGGGAGGAGCACCGGGCCGCGGCCACCGTGCCGGAACTGCTCGACCGGGTGGGCTTCGACGTCACCTCGTCGTACCTGGGCCTGGAGACCGCGTTCCACGCGACGTTCGGCAGCGGGCCGGTCCGGGTCGCGCTGTGCGCCGAGTACGACGCGCTGCCCGGCCTCGGCCATGCGTGCGGGCACAACCTCATCGCGGCGAGTTCGGTGGGGGCCGCGCTCGGACTGGCCGCCGTCGCCGACGACGCGGGCCTCACCGTCGAGGTCTACGGCACCCCGGCCGAGGAGGGCGGCGGCGGCAAGATCGAGATGCTGGACCGCGGCGCCTTCACCGGGGTGGACCTCGCGATGATGGTGCACCCGGCGCCGGTCGACGTCGCCGAGGCCCGGCCGTTCGCCGTCAGCCACTCCAAGGTCGCGTACACCGGGAAGTCCGCGCACGCCGCGGCCTACCCGGAGGCCGGGGTGAACGCGGCCGACGCCTTCACCGTGGCGCAGGTCGCGATCGGCCTGCTCCGCCAGCAACTCCCCGCCTCCGCCCGGGTGCACGGCGTGGTGACGCACGCCGGGGACGCCCCGAACGCCATCCCGGAGCGGGCCAGCGGCCGGTGGTACGTCCGGGCCGAGACGCTCGCCGAACTCGCCGAACTGGAGCCGCGCGTCATGCGCGCCTTCGAGGCCGGAGCGCTGGCGACCGGCTGCGAGCTGACCGTCGAGCCGGAGAGCAAGCCGTACGCGGAGTTCCGCGCGGACGAGAGGGCGCTCGCCCACTACCGCGCCAACGCCGTCGCCCTGGGGCGGGAGTTCGCACCGCCCGGTCAGGCCGCGCGGATGAACCGCGCCTCCACCGACATGGGCAACGTCTCGCAGGTGGTCCCGGCCATCCACCCCTACATCGGCATCGGCTCGCTGCCCGCCACCAACCACCAGCACGAGTTCGCCGCGTACTGCGTGGGGCCGACCGCGCAGCGCGCCCTGCTCGACGGGGCGCTCGCACTGGCCTGGACCGGCGTGGACCGGGCCGCCTCCGACGGGGGAGCGGCGGGGTGACGGGGTGGCCGCCGGGACCGACGGCGCTCCCGGCGGCCGCCCCGTCACCGCCACCCCGACGCCGCCCACCGGAACCCACCGACCGCACGATCCGGAGGACACCGATGTCCCTGACCGCAGGTTCCCCGAGCACCGCCCCGCCGGAGCGCGGCTACCGCACGGAGCACGACATGCTCGGCGACGTCGAGGTGCCCGCGGACGCCTACTACGGCGCGCACACCGTCCGCGCGGTGGCCAACTTCCCGCTCACCGGGGAGACCCTCGCCACCCGGCCGCGGCTGATCGGCGCGCTGGCGGCCGTGAAGTGCGCCGCGGCCCGCGCCAACGCCGAGGTCGGCGCGTTGGACGAGGTCCGCGCCACGGCCGTCGCGGACGCCTGCGCCGAGATCCGCGGCGGCGCGCTCCACGACCAGTTCGTGGTCGACCTCCTCCAGGGCGGCGCGGGCACCTCGACCCATATGAACGCCAACGAGGTGATCGCCAACCGCGCCCTGGAACTGCTCGGACACCCCCGCGGCCGGTACACGGAGCTGCACCCCCTCGACCACGTCAACCTCGGCCAGAGCACCAACGACGTCTACCCGACCGCCGTGAAGCTCGCCCTCGACCCGCAGATCGCCGACCTGCTCACGGCGCTGGCCGCGCTGCGCGGCGCCTTCGCGGCGAAGGCCGACGAGTTCGCCGAGGTGCTGAAGATGGGCCGCACCCAGCTCCAGGACGCGGTGCCGATGACGCTGGGCCAGGAGTTCGGGGCGTTCGCCGCCACCCTCGCCGAGGACGAACAGCGGCTCGCCGAGGTCCGGCCGCTGCTGCACGAACTCAACCTCGGCGGCACCGCGATCGGCACCGGACTCAACGCCCGGCCCGGCTACCGGGAGCGCGCAGTGGCACACCTGCGCCGCCTGACCGGCATCCCGACGCTGGTCTCCGCCCCCGACCTCATCGAGGCCACCCAGGACACCGGGGTCTTCGTCCAGCTCTCCGGCGTGCTCAAGCGCATCGCCGTGAAGCTCTCCAAGATCTGCAACGATCTGCGGCTGCTCTCCTCGGGGCCGCAGACCGGGCTCGGAGAGATCCGCCTCCCGCCGCGGCAGGCCGGTTCGTCGATCATGCCCGGCAAGGTCAACCCGGTGATCCCGGAGGCGGTCAACCAGATCGCCTTCGAGGTCATCGGCGCCGACGTCACCGTCACCCTCGCCGCCGAGGGCGGTCAGCTCCAGCTCAACGCCTTCGAACCGGTCATCTACCGGAGCCTGAGCGCCGGACTCGGCCACCTCGCCGCGGGCATCGGCGTCCTCACCGAGCACTGTGTGCGGGGCATCACCGCCGACCGGGAACGGCTCGCCGCCTCCGTCGCCGCCTCCACCGGACTGGTCACCGCGCTCGGCCCGGCCCTCGGCTACGAGACCGCCTGCGCCCTCGCGCTGGAGGCGCACCACAGCGGCAGGCCCGCCCTCGACCTCATCCGCGAGCGGGGACTGCTGACCGCCGCGGAGCTCCACGAGCTGACCGGCCCCGCCGCCCTCACCGGCCTTCCGGCGGCGCACTGAGCACACCGCGCCGCCGGCCCCGCACCGCTCCGGCCCCTTTCCCCCGTCCCACAAGGAGGCGCACATGCGCACCCGTAACAGCGGCACCGTAGAGAACGAAGCCGTGGTGCCCACCGACGTGGCCGACCTGCGCAGGAGCGTCGCCGCGGGAGCCATCGGCGTCTTCGTGCACTGGTTCGACTGGGCCGCCTACGCCTATCTCGCCGGTACCGTCGCGACCGTGTTCTTCCCGGCGGAGGACAGCACCACCGGGCTGCTCGCCGTGTTCGGGGTGTTCGCCGTGTCGTTCGGCATCCGGCCGGTCGGCGCCCTGGTGTTCGGGCCGCTCGGCGACCGGATCGGCCGCAAGCGCACCCTGTCGTTGGTCATCTTCCTGATGTCCGGTGCCACCCTCTGTATCGGGCTGCTGCCCGGCTACGCCTCGATCGGGATCGCCGCGCCGCTGCTCCTGGTGGGGCTGCGGCTGGTCCAGGGGTTCGCGGCGGGCGGCGAGTTCGGCAGCGCGGCCAGCTTCCTCGCCGAGAGCGCGCCGCGCGGGCGCCGCGGCTTCGGGGTGAGCTGGCTGGAGGTCGGCTCGCTGCTCGGCTTCCTCGCCGGGTCGTTCGTCTTCCTGCTGCTGTCCACCGGGCTCGACGCCGACCAGCTGACCGCCTGGGGCTGGCGGGTCCCCTTCCTCGTCTCCGCGCCGCTGGGCGTCATCGGCTACTTCATCCGCAACAAGATCGAGGACACCCCGGAGTACCGGACGCTGGAGGCCAGCGGCACCGTCCCGCGCAGCCCCGCCCGCGAACTCCTCCGCCACCACAAGCGGGAACTGCTCCAGGCGGCGGGGCTGATGGCGGCGATGCATGTGCCGTTCTACGCGGTGTTGACCTACCTCGTCACCTACGAGACCGACCACCTCGGGCACCCGGCCGACAGCGCCGCCCTGCTGGCCACCGCGATCTCGCTGCTCGGCCTGGTGCTGGTGCCGCTCTTCGGGCTGCTCTCCGACCGGGTGGGCCGCAAGCCGGTGTTCGTCGGGGCCACCGCCGCCCTGCTGGTCCTCGCCACCCCGGCGTTCTGGCTGATGCGCACCGGACTCGTCGGGACCTGGATCGCCGGTCTGGGACTCGGCGTGATCCTGGCCGCGATCCTCGGGACGTACGCGGTCTGGTCGGCGGAGGTCTTCCCCACCCGCACCCGGCAGAGCGGGCTGTCCGTCGCCTACAACATCACCGCGGCGCTCTTCGCCGGGACGGTGCCGTACCTGATGACCGTGCTCATCTCGGCGACCGGCAGCACCCTGGTGCCCGGCCCGTACCTGATGGTCTTCGCGGTCGGCGGTCTCGTCGCCGCCCTGTCCCTGCGGGAGACCGCCGGATCCGCCCTGCTGCACCCCGGGGACGTGGCCGAGGCGGCGCCCGTCGCGAGCCGTGCGCCCGCCGCGCAATAAGGTCGGCACCGACCGGATCACCAGGAGCCGAGGGCCGCAGATGATGTCACCAGTGGGTTTCACGCTCGTTCAGCTCCGCTACTTCCTGGTGGCCGCCGAGCGCGGGTCGATGACGGAGGCGTCGGCGGAGCTGCACATCGCGCAGTCCGCCGTCTCCACCGCCGTCCACAACCTCGAACGGGACCTGCGGGTGCAGCTGTTCATCCGCCGCCGGGGCCGCAGCCTGACGCTCACCCCGGCGGGGGAGCGGCTCCGGCAGCAGGCGCGGGAGTTGCTGGGCCGCGCCCACGAGGTCGAACGGGAGGCCCAGGGCAGCGGCGAATCGCTGTCCGGACCGGTGACCGTCGGCTGCTTCGTGACGCTGGCCCCCTACTATCTGCCGCCGCTGTTCAGCGAGTGCACCCGGCGCCATCCGGGCATCGAGATCGATGTCGTGGAGGCGGAGACGGACCAACTCGTCCAGGCGCTGACGGCGGGCCGGATCGACTTCGCCCTCACCTACGACCTCGGGCTGTCGGCCGAACCCGACCTGCACTGCGAGACGATCGCCCACGCCCCGGCGTACGTCATCGTCCCCGCCGACCACCCGCTGGCCGACCGGGACGGCGTGGAGCTGGCCGAACTCTCCGCGGAGCCGCTGGTCCTCCTCGACCTGCCGCACAGCCGCGACTACTTCCGCTCGCTGGTGGCCGCCACCGGCGGCGCCCCCGACGTCCGCTACCGCACCCGGAGCTACGAGACCGTGCGCTCCCTGGTGGCCCGCGGACTCGGCTACTCCGTGCTCAACCAGCGCCCGGCGACCCGCCAGACCTACGGCGGCGGGGAGATCGCCGCGCTCCCGCTCCGCGACGCCGGACCGCCGCTCGCCGTCCAGATCGCCTCCGTGGGCGGCGTGACCCAGTCCGCCCGCGCCCGGGCGGCCATGGACGTCCTGCGGGACACCGCGCCCCGGCCCGCCGGGACCTGAACGGGCGCGCTCAGAGGTCGGCGCGCCCCGTCACCGCCCGGGCGTGGGCGAGGATCAACTCCTGGGCCCGGTCGGGGTGGAGCGCGGCGTTGCGGCTGACGATGTGCAGCCCGTAACCGTCCTCCAGGGCCACCAGTCCGTGCGCCAGATCCTGCGCGGACGCCGCGAGCGTGAAGCCGCCGCTCGCCGCGCCCACCTCCAGCGCGGTGGTGTAGAGCGCGACCTCCCGGGCGAAGAGTGAGGCCATCAGCTCGGCGTGGCCGGGGCTGCGCCCGGCGCGCCGGTGCAGCTCGTAGAGGAGTCCGTGGGCCGGATCGTCGGTCATGGTCGGCAGCCCGCTGTGCAGCAGGGCCCGGAGGCGGGCGGCGGGATCGTCGGCCGGTGCCTCCTCGTAGGCCCGCTGACGGGAGGCCAGATAGCCCTCCACGGCGCCCCGGTGCACCTCCAGGACGAGGTCGTTCAGCTCCGGGTAGTAGTACAGGACCGAGCCCTGGGAGACGCCCGCGGCATCCGCGATGTCCTTGATGCGCAGGGCTTCGAGCCCGCGCTCCGCGATGGCCCGCCCCGCGGCGGAGACGAGGGCCTGCCTACGTGCCGTCTGGTTGCGTGGTCTACCGGCTTTCCTCATACCGCTCATTCTCTGACCCCCGTCTCAGGTTGTGCAAGAAGTTCCCGTCCGGAGCATTGACGGCCGGTTCATCCATTGTTTGAATTCCGACTCAAAGAAACCGGTGCGGACGCTCCCTTCCGAGCCCTTCCCCCTGCCGCACCCCACCGTCTCGAACGGCATCTCCGTCCCGGTCGGGGCCACCCCGGCCCACCGCTTCGCCCACGTCCCACGACGCAATCGAAGGCCACACCATGCAGACGTACGCCGACTGGCGGCAGCGCGCCGCCGCATTCACCCCCCGCACCCGCCTGTTCATCGACGGGACCTGGTCCGACCCCACCGACGACCGGTGGCTGCCGACCGTCAACCCCGCCACCGGCAAGGTCACCACCCACGTGGCGGCCGCCACCGCCGCCGACGTCGACCGGGCCGTGGCCGCCGCCCGCGCCTCCTTCGAGGACGGCCGCTGGTCGCGCACCGCCCCCGCCGAGCGCAAGCGGGTGCTCCTCGCCCTCGCCCGCCTCATCGAGGAGCACGCCGCGGACCTGGCACTCTGCGACACCCTCGACATGGGCAAGCCGATCGCCGAGTCCTACGGCACCGACGTCCCCGGCGCGGCCGGAGTCTTCGCCTGGTACGCCGAGGCCGTCGACAAGCTCTACGACGAGATCGCCCCGGCCCCGCCCGGCAACCTCGCGCTCGTACGCCGCGCCCCGCTGGGCGTCGTGGGCGCCGTGGTGCCCTGGAACTTCCCGCTCGACATCGCCGGTTGGAAGCTGGCACCCGCACTGGCCGCGGGCAACAGCGTGGTGCTGAAACCGGCCGAACAGTCCCCGCTCTCCGCCCTCCTCCTCGCCGAACTCGCCGCGGAGGCCGGACTGCCCGACGGTGTGCTCAACGTCGTCCCCGGCCCGGGGGAGACGACGGGGCAGGCGCTCGGCCGCCACCCGGACGTGGACACCCTCGTCTTCACCGGCTCCACCGCCGTCGCCAAGCGGTTCCTCGCCTACTCCGCCGAGTCGAACATGAAGCAGGTCTGGCCCGAGGCCGGCGGCAAGAGCCCCGACGTGGTCTTCGCCGACGCCGACCTGGAGACCGCCGCGGAGCGCGCCGCCTGGGGCTTCGTCTACAACGCCGGGCAGGTCTGCTCCGCCACCACCCGGCTGCTGGTCGAGGCGTCCGTCGCCGAGGAGTTCACCGCCCGCGTCGCCGCCCACGCTGCCGCATGGCGGCCGGGCGACCCGCTCGACCCCGCCACCCGCCTCGGCCCGCTCGTCGACGAGGCACAGGCGGAGCGGGTCCTCGCCGCCGTGACGTCATCCGGCGCCACCCTCGCCTGCGGCGGCACCCGGCCCGACCGGGACGGCGCCTACCTCGACCCCACCGTCGCCACCGGCCTCGGCCCCGACGCCCCGCTCGTCCGGGACGAACTCTTCGGCCCCGTCCTGACGGTGCTGCCCTTCGCGGACGAGACCGAGGCGGTCCGCCTCGCCAACGACTCCGCCTACGGGCTCGCCGCCTCCCTGTGGACATCGGACCTCGGCCGCGCCCACCGCGTCGCCGACGCCCTGCGCGCGGGCACCGTCTCCGTCAACACCGTGGACGCGCTCTCCCCGTTCACCCCGTTCGGCGGCTTCAAGCAGTCCGGCCACGGCCGCGACCTCTCCCTGCACTCCTTCGACAAGTACACCGGCCTGAAGACGACCTGGATCTCCCACGGCTGACCGCGCGGGCACCCGACACGCCCCGCCACCGCACCCCACCGCACCGAACAAGGGACACCCACGATGACCATGGACACCGCGGAACTCACCCGCCTCGACCGGGCCCACCTGATCCACCCCTACCTGCCGGGCGACGCCGCCGAGCGCGTCATCATGGCCTCCGGCTCCGGCTGCCGTCTCACCGACACCGAGGGCCGCGGCTACCTCGACGCCACCGGCGGCCTCTGGCTCGCCCAGGTGGGCCACGGCCGCACCGAACTCGCCGACGTCGCCCATGCGCAGATGTCGAAGCTGGAGTACTTCACCAGCTTCTGGGAGTTCTCCAACGAGCGGGCCATCGAACTCGCCGCCCGCCTCGCCGCGCTCGCCCCCGACCCCCTCAACCACGTCTACTTCACCTCCGGCGGCTCGGAGGGCAACGAGGCGGCCATCAAGATGGCCCGCTACCACCACCACCGCCGCGGCGAGAGCAGCCGGACGTGGATCCTCGCCCGCAGCAAGGCGTACCACGGCATCGGCTACGGCGGCGGCTCGGCCACCGGCTTCCCCCTCTACCACGAGGGCTTCGCCCCGATGATGCCGCACGTCTCCCACCTCACCCCGCCGTGGCCGTACCGCACCGACCTCTACGGCGGCGAGGACCCCACCGACTTCCTCATCCGCGAACTGGAGGAGCGCATCGCGGAGATCGGCCCGGAGAACATCGCCGCGATGATCGGCGAACCCATCATGGGCGTCGGCGGCATGCTCGTCCCCCCGGCCGACTACTGGCCCCGCGTGCGCGAGGTCCTCGACCGCCACGGCATCCTGCTCATCTTCGACGAGGTCGTCACCGCCTACGGCCGCATGGGGGAGTGGTTCGCCGCCCAGCACTTCGGCGTCACCCCCGACATCATCGTCACCGCCAAGGGCATCACCTCCGGCTACGTCCCGCTCGGCGCGCTGCTGGTCGGCGACCACGTCGCCGAAACCCTCCTGCGCGACCACGGGTTCCCCATGGGCTACACCTACAACGGCCACCCCGTCGCCACCGCCGTCGCCACCGCCAACCTCGACATCATCGAGAAGGAGGGCATGCTCGCCCGCGCCACGGAGAGGGGCGCCTTCCTCCACGCCGAACTGGAGGCACACCTCGGCGACCTGCCGATCGTCGGCGAGATCCGCTCCGTCGGCATGATGCTCGCCGTCGAACTGGTCCAGGACCGCACCACCCGCACCCCCCTGCCGCTCCACCCCGACCGGATGCCGCACGACGTCATCCGCCGCGAGACCGGCGTGATCGTCCGCGACTCCGCCCACAGCCTGGTCATGTCCCCGCCGCTGGTGATGACCGAGTCCGAGGCCAAGGAAGTGGCCACCGCGCTGCGCGGCGTCCTCGAACGCACCGCGCCCACCGGCGAGATCCGCACCGCCTGACCCCTCCCGGGAGGCCCGGTGCCCCGCCGGGCCTCCCCGACCCGGACGCCACACCCGTCGCCGCGCGCCCGCGTGCCCACTCGCAGCGGCCCTTCCCCCTCATGGGTGTCCCTCCGGTCTTCGTGGGGCCGTGACGCCCGGCACCGCACCCCGCCGCGCCACCGCCCCACCCACGGACACCCGGCCCGAGGGCGAGCCCCCGCCCTCGCGAGGCCCGGCACCGCACGCCACCGCCGCATCCACGAAGACCGAAAGACACCCCCAAGGAACTGCCCGTGTCCTCTCTTCTCCCGTCCACCGCCTCGCGCGCCCCCGACACCACGACGACCGGCCTGCGGCGCAGCCTGAAGCGCCTCGACATCACCGCCATGGCCATCGCCGCGGTCATCTCGTTCGACACCGTCGGCCAGATCGCCACCGGCGGCGGCGAGGCCGTCACCTGGACCGCGGCCCTCGCCCTGCTCTTCCTCGTGCCCTACGCCCTGCTGTTCGCCGAGACCGGCGCCGCGTTCCCGCAGGAGGGCGGCCCGTACGTCTGGGTCCGGCTCGCCCTCGGCCGCTCCGCCGCCGCGCTCACCACCCTCTTCTACTGGGTGACCAACCCGATCTGGCTCGGCGGCTCGCTGGTCTTCCTCGCCGCGCAGACCTGGGACGGCTTCGTCTTCCACCTCGGCTCGGGCACCGTCGCCGACTACACCTTCAAACTGCTCTTCGTGTGGACCGCCATCCTCACCGCCGTCGTCTCGCTCCGCCGCGGCAAGTGGATCACCACCATCGGCGCCGCGATGAAGGTCCTCACCATCGCCCTGTTCACCCTCACCGCCGTGCTCTACGGCCTGGAACACGGCTTCCAGGGCCTCGCCGACACCCACTTCACCCCCTCGACCGCCGGATTCCTCGCCCTGGTGCCGATCCTGCTCTTCGCGTACGTCGGATTCGAGGCGCCCAACGCCGCCGGTGAGGAGATGCACGACCCGCAGCGCGACGTACCCGCCGCCCTCGGCCGCTCCGCGACCGTCGCGGTCTGCTGCTACCTGCTGCCCGTCCTCGCCCTCCTCGCCGTCGTCCCCGCCCGCCAGGTCACCGGCATCGGCGGCTTCATGGAGGGCGCCCGCCTGGTCTTCGGCATCTACGGACCCGCGGCCGGACCGCTGCTGACGCTCACCGCCGTCATGTTCGTCTTCGCCCTGCTCACCCAGGGCAGCGCCTGGATGATCGTCAGCGACCGGATGCAGGCGATGGCCGCCGCCGACGGCGGCTCCTTCAGCCGCTCCCTCGGCGCCTTCCACCCCCGGCTCGGCACGCCCGTCCGCACCAACCTGCTCTCCGGCATCGTGGCCACCGTGTTCATGCTCGCGGCGATGCAACTCGCGGGCGGCGACGCGGGCGCCGTCTTCGCCGTCGTCCTCACCGTGGCGGTCACCACGCTGCTCCTCTCCTACCTGATCATCGTCCCCTCCCTCGTCCTCCTCCGCCTGCGCCGCCCCGACGTCATCCGCCCCTACCGCGTCCCCTTCGGCCACCGCGGCTTCCTGACCTGCGCCGCCCTGGTCTACGCCTGGATCCTCCTCGGCTCCTGGTGCGCCCTCTTCCCCGGCACCCTCGAATCCCTCGCCGGCCTCCCCTACACCTTCGACACCACCTGGGGCGTCTCCCGCACCACCTTCGAAACCTTCACCCTCGGCACGGTCGCCGCACTACTCCTGGTCGGCACGGCGGGCCTGCGGGTGGCGCGGCGGGAGGGGGGTGAGGCGCAAGCCGACAGGTAGGGAGAGACGGGCAGGTGGCGGCGACCGGGGGGCCGCTCCGGGGCCGGGAGCCGCCCCGACGACGGCCGGGCCGGTGGGGCTTTTAAACTCACCGGTACCGGTTGCGGCCCGCCGGGCTTCCCACGCGGACATGCCCCCACCCGCACGAGTCACTCGTGCCCAGGGGGAACCACCTCGTGTCCATGCTCCTGCTGAAGCTGGCGGCCCAAGATCTCCTCGAACTGAACTCCAGAGATCGCATGGTGCCGCATCTCGCCGCTCGATGGCGGTACTTCCGGGAGGGGAACGCCTCGGAGTCCGAACGCTCCGCCTGGGCGGAGAGCCTGGTGAGCCTCGCGAACGATCTGGTGATGTCCGGCCGCGGAAACGTGGAGATGATCGTCGAGTGCGCCGCCACGCTCGACGAGGACGGTCGGCGGGACCCTCGGCTCATCGACGTCGTGCTCATCGGCCGACACCCGCAGGAGCACCGGATCTCCGTCCAACTCGTCGAGCTGAAGCGCTGGTCGAGGGTGACCAGGGTGGAACGGGCCTTCGGGAAGATGACGCAGGTCCGCGTGCCGGGCATCGAGGAGCCGAAAAAGCACCCCGCCCTTCAATTGCGCGAATACTACGACGCATTCACCGGAGCGCGCGGTCCCCTCAACGGAATCGAATTCGAGTGTGGAGGCTTTGCCTATCTCCACAACGCCACTCAGGAATCCGTGCGGGCGCTGACCGATCTGGACGCACCCAACGGAGTCTATTCCCGTGTGTACACGGGAGATCAGCGCGAAGAACTGCTCTCCGACTTCCGACGGAACTTCGCCGCCGAAGGCGGTGCCTCCGGGGCCGAAATCCTGCTTCGGAGCATGGGACTGCGCAACACCCCGCTCCTCGACGCCATGATCCGCTCCCGCGGGGACGACACGGTCTTCACCCTGCGCGGGCGCCAGAAGACGGTTGCCGACCAGATCCTGGAGGCGGCTGCCAAGGTCCTCCCCGACGAACGGCGCCCCGCCCTCGTGCCGGACGACCGACGCGTGGTCTTCCTGGTGAGAGGGGGTGCGGGCACCGGCAAGAGCGCCATCGGGCTCCAGGTCAAGGCGGAGTTGGAAGCGGCGGGCCGGACGGTCAAGTACGCCAGCGGGAGCCGGGCGTTCAACGGTGCGCTCCAAGAACATGTCGGCTACGGCGACCGGGAATTCCGGGAATCCTTCACCTACTTCAGCAGCTTCGTCACCCCACCGGATCCGCCCCTGGACGTGCTGATCTGCGACGAGGCCCACCGCCTGCGGGACCGCTCGACCAACCGCTTCTGGAAACCCGAACAACAGGGCACACAGCCTCAGGTGGACGAACTGCTCGACGCCTCCCGCCTGACCGTGTTCTTCCTGGACGAAGGGCAGTCCGTACGGCCGAACGAGGTGGGCACCACCGATCTGATCAAGGGCGCGGCCGGGCGCTACGGCGCCCAACTCCTCCAGTACGACCTGCAGGAGCAGTTCCGGTGCGGTGGCAGCGAAGGCTACATCCGCTGGGTACGCGCCGCCCTGGGAGTGACGGACGAGGAGCCCGAGCCGTGGACCCCGGACGGGCTGATGCACATCGAGGTGGCGGACACCCCGGAGGAACTGGAACGCGTCATCCGCACCGAAGCCCTGGCCGGCGCATCCGCGCGGATGGTCGCGGGCTACTGCTGGCCGTGGACCAAGCCACTGGGCAAGGAGAAGCGCCTGGAAGCCGACGTCCGTATCGGCGACTGGCACCGGGCGTGGAACGCGGACAGCGAAGCCTTCTGCGAGGACGGTGCGCCGCCCTCGAAGATCTGGTCCGTGCACGAGAAGGGACTCGACCAGATCGGCTGTGTCTACACGGCGCAAGGTCTCGAATGGGACTGGTGCGGCGTGATCATGGGAGAGGACATGGTCCGCCGCGGTGACCGGTGGGTGTTCCGCCGGGGAAAGGAGCGCAAGGACCCGGAGACGGGCGTCAAGCGCGTCGCGGTGCCCGGGTCGTTCGACCCGAAGGTGAAACCCGGCAGCGTTGACGACGCGGAATTCGCCCGGCTCATCCGCCACGCGTACCACGTGCTGATGACGCGGGCCAGCCGTGCGACCGTGCTGTACTCCACGGACGAGGAGACCCGGACCTATCTGAAGGGACTCGTCGGTGAGCTTCAGATCCACGGGCTGCGCCCCACCTGGGAGAACCTTCCGCCGGAAGCACGTGTGCCGCATCTTCCCCGCCCGAAGAGGACAAGGGGAAAGCGGCAGAGGAACCGGAACAAGGGGAAAACGCAGGAGCCGGATCTCCGGCTGTTCTGACACCGATCGGGTCTGACACCGCTCGGGGAAAGCGGAGTGGCGGGCTCTCCGGGCCCGCCACCTGCCCGTCAGAAGAACAGGCGCGCTGCCGCTGTCAGGCCCGTCAGCACCACATTGGCGATGACACCCACGGCGACGTCGACCAGAATCTCGCGAAGCCAGTTACGACGTGCAGGCTTGTACGCAACGGGGTTCATGCGTCACCACTCCTCGGTAGGAACTGGGAAGCAGCAGGGATCTGCCCTTCCGGGCATCCGCACTCACCCACGCACAAGACGCGGGGAAACCACTTACCAGTCATATCCGGGGACCGGTGGTGAACAGCCGCCGACGTACCCTCCGGGAAGGTGCGCAGCGCGAACCACACTAATGCATCACGTGTTGGGGGTGATCGACCCCGTCGGGTGTGCAGCGGCTCCTACGGCCGACGGAGCGCGCCGGGTCCGGCGGGCGCCGACCGTGGGGGGCCGTGGAACGGAGCCGCTACGCCCCTTCGGAGGGTGGGATCAAGGACCGGAGCTTCTCGCGGGTTTCCCGGTCGGTGGAGTAGATGACCGTCCCGATCATTCCCCTGGTCAGCAGAACCTTGTAGGTGTTGCGGATCAGACGGTCGATATCGGTGTCCGGGGTCGCTCTGGTGAACGCGGGATCCTTGGAGGCGGACCGGTCGACCACCCAGTGGTCGGTCCGCCAGACGAGGTCGGGGCCCATGATCACGCCGGACCAGTCGTATTCGAAGCCCTGCGCCGTGTACACACACCCCACCTGCCCGAAGCCCGCAGGATCGGTGGCCCAGAGCGACGCCGGCGGCGCGCCCAGCAGGGAACGGTCCCCGAAGAGGTTCCACGGTCTCGCCCAGTCGCCGATGACGACGTCGGCGGGGAGAGCGGTCATGGCCGGAGTGATCTTCTTCGTCCACCGCCAGCAGTAGCCCGCCGACATCCGCGCGCTGTAGCCCTGATCCCGCCGGGAATTCAGGAAGTCCTCGAGTTCCTGCGGGCTGTCCGCGGTCAGCAACCGGACTTTGCCGTCCGGCTCCCAGTCGATGGCGCTGTCCCCCTCCAGCCCCAGCAGGCTGGTCACCCACCGCAGATACGCGTCGCTGCCGCCACACCGGAACTGGCCGTCCAACTCCACGACTGTGCACTGCAGATCTTGCGCAGCCGCCGCATGGCGGATCTGGTCCACCGTCCCCATCTCGCCCGGACGCACCACTTGGTGTTGATCGAGGAGGAACACGGGAACACGGGCAGCGTCGATCAACTCGGCCACCTGCGGGCGTCCGGTGCGCAGCTCCGCCTTGGTGTAGCGGTTGGCCGAGGTCTTGCGGAGCCGGTGTGCCTCGTCGCAGAGCAGTACGTCGAGATCGTTGGGTTCGGCTTCCATGAAGCTGTTGAAGTAGCGGAAGAGCCGCTGGACTTCGGTTTTCCGGGACCCGGCCACCTTGCGCATGGTCTTGGTGAACGACTGCGAGCCGGTGGCGTGCAGGGCCGGAATTCCCCGCCGGTACAACTCACCGAGCAGGGAGAGGGCGATCACGCTCTTTCCGGATCCAGGGCCGCCTGCCACCACGATCACCTGCTTGTGGTGGGACCGCCGGGCCGCCCCGACCGCCGACATCACGGTCTCGTAGGCCAACCGCTGCTCGTCCAGCAACACGAACTGCTCGCGGCTGCGGACTTCGTCGGCGGCGACATCCAGCAATTGCCGGGAGGGCCGCACTTTGCCCTGCAGCAGGTCATCAGCCACCCTGGCACCGGGCTTGGGCGCCAGCCTTGCGCGCAGGTAGTCGAGAAATGCGCCGCGCTGCTCTCCGGTGAACATCCGGCCCCGGTGGTCCTCCGTGACCTGCCGCAGCCCGGCCACGCCGAATTCGGTGGCGTTGTGCAGAAAAGCCACCCCGGAGATCGATTCCGGGCTCTGTTCCAGGGCGCCGTTGAACGACGCCAGATAGTCACAGTAGCCACGTACCTGTTCGATCGGGTTGAGGACAGGAGCCGGATACGCGTCAATACGGCATTGCAGGGGGTCGCTTTCCTCCGGGTATGCCTCGCTCCACTGCTTGAGCTCCACGACCACGTAGGAAGGGCCACCGGTGCCCGGGTGCACACCGGCCAGTATCACGTCCGCGCGCTTGCTGGTCAGGGGAAGGCCGTACTCGAGCAACATCTCCACTTCGCCGAGACCGGCTTCGAGCAGTGAATTGACGAGTACGGGGATGCTGCGGTTCCAGGAGCGGATCTCCGAGGACCGGGGGCGGTGACCGTGCCGGTGGACGAAGTTCTCGGCCAGGAGTTCCGCCAGCCGTCCTTCGACGTGGGTGCGGCGGGCCAGTGACGCCACGGACTCACGGAACAACAAGAGTTTGCCCCCAGGCAGCACGAAGTGGCTCGTGCGGGTGGGGGCATGTCCTTCTGTTCCGCGGGTGCGGAGCGGAAGCCCGTCGGGCCGCTGAGATGGTCGCGCCAATTCTAGGACAGGGCGGGGTGGGCGCCAGGAGCGGGTTGTGAGGCGGCTCGTGCGGCGTCGGCCGGGCTCGACCGTCCATTTCCACCGCGGGCCGTAGGGGCGGTTTATGCGTTACCGGGCGTCAGGTGTCGGAAATCCCATTCCCGGGATTCCGAGGTGATGACTCGGGGAGGAGATGGTGACGGCGGTCCTCGGAATGGAGATTCCCCCCTCGCAATGCCCTGGAAGGCCGGGCTCCCGCCGATTTCTCCGTGAGGGCAGTGGCCTTCCTGTGGCTGTGGGGGAGCCCGGTCGCCCGAGGGTGAGTGGACGGGGCGCCTCGCCCCCTCCCCCGGACACCCCCACCCCAATGCCCCCTTTCACCCGCTACGTCATGATTTCATCCCGTCATGAAAGGCGATGAAGTGAGGAATGGTGACCGGGTGTACGGGGACGGTCCGCGGGGGTTTGTCTCGCGGCGGCGGTTGTTGGCCGCGGTGGCGGCGGCGCCGGTGGTTGTCGGGGCGGGGGCCGGGGGTGCCGCCGCGCGGGGTGGTGG
>NZ_JODY01000022.1 GCF_000718015.1 Streptomyces catenulae
CGGGGCCGGGCTGCGTCGGGCGGGCGTACGGAGTTGGGGCCGGGGTCGGGCCGTCTGGGGCCCGACCGGCTCGGGGCCCGGGAGCGGGACGATGCCGCAGGTCAGAAGCGTGGCGGCGGGCCGGGGCCGGGCTGCGTCGGGCGGGCGTACGGAGTTGGGGCCGGGCTCGGGCCGCCCGACGCCCGAGCAGTCCCGGGCCCGGGAGCAGAACGACGCCGCAGATCAGAAGCATGACAGCGGCCCATGACCGGCCCGCGCCGACCGGACGCACGCGCACCGGATCCGTGCTCAGGCCACCCGACACCCGAGCAGTTCAGGGCCCAGGAACGAAACGACGCCGCAGGCCAGAAGCATGACCGCACCCCATGACCGGCCCGCGCCGACCGGCCGCACGCGCGCCGGAGCCCGCGCCGGCCGCGGGCCATCCGTGCCGGGGCGTCCCGGGAGCCCGGCCGGAAACCGCCGCCCCCGCCGTCACCCCGCCCGTAGCGCCGCCGTCATCGCCTCGGCAGCTGTCGTCCGTACCGCCTTCGCGGGGCTGCGCACGTCACCCCGCCCGTAGCGCCGCCGTCATCGCCTCGACGGCCAGCAGCGGGGCGACGTTGCGGTCCAGTGCTTCGCGGCACGCGATGATCGCCTCTATCCGGCGCAGGGTGCGGACCGGTGTCGAGGCGCGGGCGACGCGGTCGAGGCTGTCGCGGACCTCGTCGTTGGCGAGTGGGACCGGGGCGCCGAGCTGGAGGGTGAGGACGTCGCGGTAGAAGCCGGTGAGGTCGACCAGGGCGAGGTCGAGGCTGTCGCGCTGGGTGCGGGTGGCGCGGCGCTTCTGGCGGTCCTGGAGCTCCTTCATCACGCCCGCGGTGCCACGGGGGAGACGGCCGCCGGTGCCCGCGGCGGCGCCCAGGGCGGCCCGCAGCTCCTCGGTCTCCTTGGTGTCGACCTCCTCCGCGACCTGCTTGGCGTCCTCCCCCGCCGCGTCGATCAGCTCCTGCGCGGCCTTGAGGCAGCCGCCGATGTCGTCGATGCGGAGCGGCAGCTTCAGGACCGCGGCCCGGCGGGCGCGGGCCCGCTCGTCGGTGGCGAGGCGGCGGGCGCGGCCGATGTGCCCCTGGGTGGCGCGGGCGGCGGTCGCGGCGGCCGCCGGGTCGATGCTGTCCCGGCGCACCAGCACATCGGCGACCGCGTCGACCGGCGGCATCCGGAGCGAGAGGTGGCGGCAGCGGGAGCGGATGGTCGGCAGGACGTCCTCGATGGAGGGGGCGCAGAGCAGCCAGACGGTGCGGGGCGCGGGCTCCTCTACGGCCTTGAGCAGGACGTTTCCGGCGCCTTCGGTGAGGCGGTCGGCGTCCTCCAGGACGATCACCTGCCAGCGGCCGCCCGCCGGGGAGAGCGACGCCCGGCGGACCAGGTCGCGGGTCTCCTTCACGCCGATGGAGAGCAGGTCCGTACGGACGATCTCGACGTCGGCGTGGGTGCCGACGAGGGTGGTGTGGCAGCCGTCGCAGAAACCGCAGCCGGGGGCGCCGCCGAGCGCGCGGTCCGGGGAGATGCATTGGAGGGCGGCGGCGAAGGCGCGGGCGGCGGTGGAGCGGCCCGAGCCGGGCGGGCCGGTGAAGAGCCAGGCGTGCGTCATCCGGGAGGCGCCGCCGGGCTCCCCGGGCTCCGGCTCACCGGCGGCGTCGGGGGCCTGACCGGCGGAGACGAGGGCGTCCGCGTCCCGTGCGGCCGCGGCGAGTTCCTGCGTCACCCGCTCCTGGCCGACCACGTCGTCCCATACCGCCATCGCTGACCGCCGTCCCTCTCCCGCTCCGCGCCCGGGGCCGCCGGTCGCGGCCTGGGTTTCTGCTGGTCGTGCGCCACCGCGGCGGGGTGCGGGGGCACCGCACGCGCCGCCGCGGCTCGCGCTCGTTCCATTGTGGTGCACCCCACCGACAATCCGGTCCGGCCGCCGACCGCCCCGGTACGCAGGAACGCCCGTGGCCCGCGGCGGAGAGGCTGCGGGCCACGGGCGTTCCGGCGTCGGCGGGGTCAGCCGCGGCGGCCCCGACGCTCGTCGCCGTCCTCGGAGCGACGGCCGAACAGCTCGTCGGAGAGGGTCGGCAGATCGTCCAGCGGGGTCTCCTCCGCCCACTCCGGGCGGCGGCGGGTGCGCTGCGGGGGCTCGGCCGGGCGGCCGGTCTCCGGGTCGAGCTGCGGCAGCTCGCGGGTGCGCTCGGCGCCGGACTCGGCGGCCGCCGGGTGCTCGCGCGGGGTGGGGTGCGCCCCGCCCCGCTCCTCGTCGCGGAAGAGCCAGGACGGCACCCGGTCCTCGGGGGCCGCGTCGCGCTCCTCGGGGCGGACCGCCGGGAGCACGCTGGTCTCCTCGGCGTCCGGGTCGTACGAGGCGCGCGGCAGCACCGCCGTCTCGTCCGCCGCACCGGGCACGGAACCCGCGCCGGGCAGCGGCAGGGCGGCGGTCCGCTCGTTGTCGGAGCCCTCGGCGGAGTCCGTGGCGGAGCCGTCGCCGGAGTCGGGACGCGCGCCCCGCTCCGGGCCGGAACCGGAGGCACCGCCGGGCCGCTCGGCCGACGAACCCGTAGACGTACCGCCCTCCCGCGCGGTCTGCTTGCGCAGATCGGCGACCGGCGTCTCGGTCGTCGGCGCCTCGGCCGCGGCAGCCGCCGTCCGGGCCTCCTCGGCCGCCTTCGCCTCCGCCGCGGCAGCCGCCTCGGCCGCCGCGATCCGGGCCTGCTCGGCGCGGAGCAGCGCCTCCTCGGCCTTGCGCTGCTTCTCCTTGCGGCGCTCCTCCGCCTCGGCGCGCAGCCGCGCCTCCTCCGCGGCGCGCTTGCGCAGCCGCTCCTGCTCCTCGGCGCGGGCCCGCTCCTCGGCCTCGCGGCGCTTGCGCTCGGCCTCCGCCGCGAGCCGGGCCTCCTCGGCGCGCTGCCGGGCCTCCTCGGCGAGCCGGGCCTCCTCGCGGGCCTTGGCCTCCTCGGCCTCGCGGCGCTTGCGCTCCTCCTCCTCGGCGCGCAGCTTCGCCAGCTGTTCCTGGCGCTCGCGCTCCAGGCGCTCCTCCTCGGCCTTGCGCGCGGCCTCTTCCTCGGCCTTGCGCCGGGCCTCCTCCTCGGCCGCCCTGCGCGCCTCCTCCTGCGCCTTGACCTCGGCCGCCGACAGCGGCAGCACCTGGTCAAGGCGGTGGCGTACGACGGTGGTGACGGCCTCGGGCTCCTGGCCCGCGTCGACGACGAGGTAGCGGGCCGGGTCGGCGGCGGCCAGGGTCAGGAACCCGGCGCGGACCCGCTCGTGGAACTCCGCGGGCTCCGACTCCATCCGGTCCGGCGCCTCGGTGAACCGTTCCCGCGCGGTCTGCGGGGTGACGTCCAGCAGCACCGTCAGATGCGGCACCAGGCCGTCGGTGGCCCAGCGGGAGATCCGGGCGATCTCGGTGGGCGCGAGGTTGCGGCCGGCGCCCTGGTAGGCGACGGACGAGTCGATGTAGCGGTCGGTGATGACGACGGCGCCGCGCTCCAGGGCGGGGCGGATGACGCTGTTGACGTGCTCGGCGCGGTCGGCGGCGAACATCAGCGCCTCGGCGCGGTCCGAGAGGCCGGAGGTGGAGACGTCCAGGATGATCGAGCGCAGCCGCTTGCCGATGGCCGTCGCGCCCGGCTCGCGGGTCACCACGACCTCGTGGCCCTTGCCGCGGATCCACTCCGCGAGCGCCTCGACCTGCGTGGACTTGCCCGCGCCGTCGCCGCCCTCCAGGGCGATGAAGAAGCCGGTGGCCGCGGGCGCCTGCTCCGGGTCGCCGCCGCGCAGCGCCTCCCGCAGATCGCGCCGGAGCGGCACCCCGTTCCGGTCGTCGACCTTGCCGAGCACCCAGGCGGCGACCGGCAGCAGCAACGCGCCGACCAGCATCAGCGCGAACGCGGCGCCGCCGTGGTCGAAGACGAACGCGCCGCTCCCGACCCGGTGCGGGCCGATGACCGCGGCCAGCAGCGGCGCGACGATCGCGGCCACCGCGACCGACAGGCGGACGACGGCGTGCAGCTGCCCGGTGACCCGGGCGTGGTCGGCCTCCTCGGCCTCGTGCTCCAGCAGGACATGGCCGGTGTTGGCGGCGATCCCGGCGCCCACCCCGGCGACCAGCGCCAGCAGCACCGCCGTCGTCGCGTCCGTCACCAGGCCCATGACCAGCAGCGCCAGGCCGGTCGCGGCGACCGCGAGGGCCAGCAGACGGCGGCGGGAGAGCGCGGGCAGCACCCGGCGGGCGCCGCGGATGCCGAGGACCGGGCCGCCGGTGAGCACCAGCACCAGGAGCGCGAAGAGGACCGGACCGCCGCCGAGGTCGGCGGAGTGCAGTACGGCGAGGGAGACCGCGGCGGCGACGGCGGCGGCGACCGAGGCGCAGGCGAGCACCAGCAGCGGGGCGGCGCCGGTGCGGCCCCTGTCCGTACCGGCGGCCTTCGGGCGGCGCAGCCCCTCCAGCGGGGAGCGCGGTCGCGGCGTGGCGCCGCCGGGCAGCTCGATGAAGTAGAGGACGGACACGGACGCGGCGAAGAGACCCGCGGCCACGTAGGAGCCCAGCGCCGCCTGGTGGCTGTCGAACCACGCCACCCCGGCGCCCAGCAGCTTCCCGACGAGCGTGACGACGACGAGCGCGGCGGCGGCGAGCGGCAGCGAGACGAAGGTGGTGCGCAGCGACAGCCGCCGCAGCGCGGTCAGGTTGTCGGGCAGCGGCCGGACGCTGTCGCCCTCGGGCGGCGGCGCGGGCAGCAGCCCCGGCGCCGCGCTCTCCCGCGCGACGGTCCAAAAGCGCTCGGCGACACCGGTCAGGAACACCGTGACCAGCAGCCAGGCGAGCGCGTTCGCCCGCGTCCAGTCCAGCCAGAGCGGCGCGACGACCAGCAGGGCGACCCGGACGACATCGGCGACGATCATCGTCCAGCGGCGGTCGAGCGGCCCGGACGGCGCCGTCAGCGCCGACAGCGGGCCCAGCAGGACCGCTCCGAAGAGCAGGGTCGCCAGCATCCTCGCCGCGAAGACCACGGTGACCGCGAGGGCCGCGCCCCGGTAGCCGCCGCCGAAGACGGCTTGGCCGCCCAGGGGCACGTACAGCGCCGCCTGGAGGGCGAGGAGGACGAGGACCAGCATCGACAGGGCATCACCGATGGCCCCGACGAACTGGGCGCTCCACAGTCGCTTCAGTGGGGGGAAGCGCAACAGGGCTCGTACGGCGCGCTCGCGGGAATCCGCGGCAAGGGCGCCTGAAGTGGGGGTCTGGGCCGTTGGCTGCTCGGCACGCGTCATCCGCCCAGCCTATCGGCAGGCCGCGTTCGCGCGGGCCCCGCCCGAACAAAGGGGCGGGCCCGGCAGGCCACCGCCCGCCTTGCCCGCCCTTGTCCGCGTACGGCGCGGTGGCCGCCGCGGGGCGCGCGGGATACGGCCGCGCGCCGGGGTACGGAACGGGCGGCGGACCGTGCCCGCCGCCCGTCCGCTCACTCCTCGCCGGACGCCTCCGCGGACTTCTTCGCCGCGGTCGTCTTGGCTGCCGCCGTCTTCTTGGCGGTGGTCTTCTTCGCCGCCGTGGTCTTCTTGGCCGCGGTCTTCTTCGCCGCCGTCTTCTTCGCGGGCGCCTTCTTGGCCGCCTTCTTCGCCGGAGCCTTCTTGGCGGTCTTCTTCTTCGCCGGGCCCTTGGCGCGCTTCTCGGCCAGCAGCTCATAGCCGCGCTCCGCGGTGATCGTCTCGACGTCGTCGTCGCGGCGGAGCGTCGCGTTGGTCTCCCCGTCGGTGACGTACGCGCCGAACCGGCCGTCCTTGACCACCACCGGCTTACCGCTGACCGGGTCGGTGCCCAGCTCCTTCAGCGGCGGCTTGGCGGCGGCCCGGCCACGCTGCTTGGGCTGGGCGTAGATCGCCAGCGCCTCCTCCAGCGTGATCGTGAAGAGCTGCTCCTCGCTCTCCAGGGAACGCGAGTCGGTGCCCTTCTTCAGATACGGGCCGTAGCGGCCGTTCTGCGCGGTGATCTCCACGCCCTCGGCGTCCGCGCCGACGACCCGCGGCAGCGACATCAGCTTCAGCGCGTCGGCGAGGGTCACGGTGTCCAGCGACATCGACTTGAAGAGCGACGCGGTCCGCGGCTTCACCGCGTTCTTGCCGGTCTTCGGGGTGCCCTCGGGCAGGATCTCGGTGACGTACGGGCCGTACCGGCCGTCCTTGGCGACGATCTGGTGGCCGCTGTCCGGGTCGGTGCCCAGCTCGAAGTCGCCGCTGGGCTTGGCCAGCAGTTCCTCGGCCAGCTCGACGGTCAGCTCGTCGGGCGCGAGGTCGTCCGGCACATCGGCGCGCTGGTGCCCCTCGGCGTCCTTCTCCCCGCGCTCGACGTACGGACCGTAGCGGCCGACGCGCAGCTTGATGTCGTCGCTGACCGGGAAGGACGAGATCTCCCGGGCGTCGATCGCGCCGAGGTCGGTGACCAGCTCCTTCAGGCCACCGAGGTGGTCGCCGTCGCCGTTTCCGGCGTCCGAGGCCGCACCGGAGGCACTGTCCTCGCCGCCCTCGCCGAAGTAGAAGCGCCGCAGCCACGGCACGGACTGCGCCTCACCGCGGGCGATGCGGTCGAGGTCGCCCTCCATCCGGGCGGTGAAGTCGTAGTCGACGAGCCGCCCGAAGTGCTTCTCCAGCAGGTTGACCACGGCGAAGGAGAGGAAGGACGGGACGAGCGCGGTGCCCTTCTTGAAGACGTAGCCGCGGTCCAGGATCGTGCCGATGATCGACGCGTACGTCGACGGGCGGCCGATCTCCCGCTCCTCCAACTCCTTGACCAGCGTCGCCTCGGTGTAGCGGGCCGGGGGCTTGGTGGCGTGGCCGTCGGCGGTGATCTCCCGGGCGCCCAGCGCGTCGCCCTCGGCGACCTGCGGCAGCCGCCGCTCGCGGTCGTCCAGCTCGGCGTTGGGGTCGTCGGCGCCCTCGACGTACGCCTTGAGGAAGCCGTGGAAGGTGATGGTCTTGCCGGACGCGGTGAACTCGGCGTCCCGGCCGTCGGCGGCGCGGCCACCGATCTTGACGGTGACGGAGTTACCGGTCGCGTCCTTCATCTGGGAGGCGACGGTCCGCTTCCAGATCAGCTCGTACAGCCGGAACTGGTCGCCGGTCAGACCCGTCTCGGCGGGGGTGCGGAAGCGGTCGCCGGAGGGGCGGATCGCCTCGTGCGCCTCCTGCGCGTTCTTGACCTTCCCGGCGTAGCTGCGCGGCTTCTGAGGCAGGTAGTCGGCGCCGTAGAGCTGCGTGACCTGCGCACGGGCGGCGGAGATCGCGGTGTCGGAGAGCGTCGTGGAGTCCGTACGCATATAGGTGATGAAGCCGTTCTCGTACAGCTTCTGGGCCACCTGCATCGTGGACTTGGCGCCGAACCCGAGCTTGCGGCTCGCCTCCTGCTGGAGGGTGGTCGTCCTGAACGGCGCGTACGGGGAGCGGCGGTACGGCTTGGACTCGACGGAGCGCACCGCGAAGGCGGTCTCGGCGAGGGCGGCGGCCAGCGCGCGGGCGTTCGCCTCGTCGAGGTGGAGCACCGCGTCGTTCTTGAGACGGCCGTCGGCGCCGAAGTCACGGCCCTGGGCGACCCGGCGCCCGTCGACGGTGGCCAGGCGGGCGGTCAGCGTCGACGGGTCGGAGCTGTCCCCGGCCCGTCCGGTGGTGAAGGTGCCGGTCAGGTCCCAGTACTCGGCGGAGCGGAAGGCGATGCGCTCGCGCTCCCGCTCGACGACGAGACGGGTCGCGACGGACTGCACCCGGCCGGCCGACAGCCGCGGCATGACCTTCTTCCACAGGACCGGCGAGACCTCGTAGCCGTAGAGGCGGTCGAGGATGCGGCGGGTCTCCTGGGCGTCGACGAGCTTCTTGTTCAGCTCGCGGGGGTGCGCCACGGCGTCGCGGATGGCGTCCTTGGTGATCTCGTGGAAGACCATGCGGTGGACGGGGACCTTGGGCTTGAGGATCTCCTGGAGATGCCAGGCGATGGCCTCGCCCTCGCGGTCCTCATCGGTGGCGAGGAAGAGTTCGTCGGACTCGGCCAGCAGCTGCTTGAGCTTCTTGACCTGGTCCTTCTTGTCGCTGTTGACGACGTAGATGGGCTGGAAGTCGGCGTCGACGTTCACCCCGAGGCGGGCCCACGGCTCACCCTTGTACTTCGTCGGCACCTCCGCGGCGCCGTTGGGGAGGTCACGGATGTGCCCGACACTGGCCTCGACCACGTATCCGGGGCCGAGATAGCCCTTGATCGTCTTCGCCTTGGCGGGCGACTCGACGATGACGAGGCGGCGGCCGCCGCCCTCTGCGGTCTCGCTGGTCGGGGACAACTTGGCTCTTCTCTCCGGTCGACGCCTGGATACCTCCAGGCGATAGCGCTGGAGGCGGACACTGCGGTGTCGCTTGACGCTGCGGAGTGTGACGGTACCTCCCGCCCCCGTGTCAAACGGAAAATCCCCGCAACGCCACTCGAACGGTAACCCGACTACATGCCTTCCTGCCGCCCGGACCTCGTCGCCCGGGGGCACCGCCGCTGTTCGGTCACGTTGTCCGCTCCCCGGTCTCCGTGAGGTGGCCTACTGGCAGGATGGCCGGGTACGGCTCCTCTCACGGACCGCCCGCCGCCGCCAGCACGCACACTCGGGGGACAGAACACTCATGGCGAACCAGCATCCCGGCCCTCCCCAGGACGGATCCAACCCGTACGCCGCACCGACCCCGCCCGTACCGCCGGTCCCGCCGGGCGCGCCGGACTCCGCGGCACAGCCGGATCCGTTGGCGAAGCCGGATCCGCTGGCGAAGCCGCAGGGGGATGCGGCGGCCGGGGCGCCGGGTGTGCCGGGAGCGGCCGGGGCGCCGGGTGTGCCGGGGGCCGCGGCTCAGCCGGATGCGGGGCTTCCGCCGCAGCCGGGGCTTCCGCCGCAGCCCGGTGCCGCGCCCGCCGCACCGGCCGGTTCCCCGTACGGATATCCGCAGGGTGGCCACCCCGGGGCGCCCGGTTACGGGTACCCGCAGGCCGCGCCGGGGGCCGGGTACGGCTACCCGGGCGGCGCCACGCCTCCGCCCGCCGCTCCCCCGCAGCCACAGGGCGCGCCGGGTTTCCCGCCGCCGGGCGGCGGTTTCGCGCCGGGGCCGCAGCCGGGCGCCGCCGGGGTCGGCTTCTCGATCGGGGACATCGCGATCAGCGGCGACACGATCATGACGCCGTCCGGTCCGCTGCCGCTGAAGGGCGCCGTCTGGACCGCCACGGACATGTCGCGCACCGAGGAGAAGATCCCCACCCACGCGATCGTCCTCGGCATCGTCTTCTTCTTTTTCTGCCTGCTCGGACTGCTCTTCCTGCTCATGAAGGAGCGGGTGACCACCGGCTTCGTGCAGGTCACGGTGGCCGGCGGCGGACGCCACCACGCCACGATGGTCCCCGTGCAGTCCCGGGAGCAGGTCATGTACGTGCTCAACCAGGTCAACCACGCCAGGTCGCTGAGCCTGTGACCGGCGGGTCGGCGACGGGAGCGTCCGTACCGGGTGCGCCGACCGGGCCGCCGGACGGGCCCGGCATCCGCGCCGCCACGCTCCGCCGGGCCGCACTGGGTCTCGGCGTCGGCGCGGCGGGGGCGGTCTACCTCTGGAACACCAACCCGCACGAGCCGGGCCACCTGCTCCCCGGCTGCCCGCTGCGGTGGGCGACCGGTCTGCTCTGCCCGCTGTGCGGCGGCACCCGCCTCGCGTACGACCTGCTGCACGCCGACGTCGTGGCGGCGTTCCACGACAACGCCGCCCTGCTCGTCCTGGGCGTACCGGCCGCCGCCTACGCCGTCGGGCGCTGGCTGCTCACCGGGCTGCGCGGCCGCCACTACCGTCTGCGCCTGTCGGGCCGCGCGGGCGCCGCGGTCCTGGGCGTCGCGATGGCGTGGATGCTCGTCCGCAACCTCGTGGGCTGACCCGGGCGGGCCGCCCGGCCGGGGCGCACGCCGCCTCCGGACGCGCCCCCGCCGGACCCGGTACGGCCGCCGCCGCGGAGACCGGGCCCGGGGGCGGGCCTCCGCGGTGGCGCCGTACGCGTACGGCGGCTGCGTCAGCGCACCGTGACCGTGAACTCGGGCGAGACGGTGGTGTTCACGGCCATCCGCAGGTGGTTGAGGCCCTTGATGCCGAGCTTCACCCGCACCGAGTAGGCGCCGGTGGAGTTCACCGGGGTCTGCGCGGGGAGCGAGACCCAGCGGGTGCCCTGCTTCTGCTGGACGGTGACCCTGGTGCCCGCCGGGATGCCGTGCGAGGTGCCCGTGATGCGGAACTCCTCCCACGCGCCGACCGCGGAGACGCTCGCCTTGGCGGTGAGCGACGCGGGGGCCGGTGCCGTCGCCGCGACGGGGGCGGGCGTGTGCGGTTGGGTGGGCGCGGCGAATGCGGCGGCCCCTCCCCCGAGGAGCAGGGAGGCGGTGATCACACTGACGGCGGTCAAACGGAGTGCTCGGTTCATGACAGTCCTCACTGGCTGGGCTGATGGATCTGACAACCGGACCCACGGCGGGGGCCCGTCACCTGCCCGGCACCCCGCCCGTCCTCATCCCCAGTGAGGGTCGGGAGCGGCAGCCCGGTTCCGCCGACGCCTCCCGAATTCGGCGTCTCATCCGATATGGCCGGATCCGGCCCCTGAGCGGACGGCGCCGGCCCACGGGACCACGGGGACGGCGGCACGGCGCCCGGCCCGACGGCGGCGCCGCCCCGGACACCGGGCACACCGCACCGCCAGGCACGCCCGCACCACCGCGCGCCCGCGCCCGTCAGCCCCGTATCCCCCTCAGCCCTCCGTCCCGACCGGCTCCAGGAAGCCCTGCTCCACCAGCATCCGGATCGCCTCCGGCGTCCGATCGCGCAGCAACACCGGGTCCTCACCCATCAGTTGGGCGATGGCATCCAGGATCCGGCCCGCCGGGAGCGAGCCGTCGCAGACCCCGGCGAACCCGGCGCCGACCGTGTCCACCTTGGTGGCCCGGCGCATCCCCCGGTGCTGCCGCAGCACCACATGCTCCGGGTCCTCCGCGCCCGGCAGCCCGACCTGCTCCTGCACCACCTCACCGGCCAGCTTGAAGTGCCCGGCCAGCAGCGCCGCGTCGTCCGTCCGGCGCAGATAGTCCTGGCGCGCGAAGTGCCCGACGACGGTCTCGCCCAGCGGCTGCTCCACCGGGTGCGGCCACTCCTCGACGGTGATCGACGGGGTCTCCGCACCGGACTTGCGCAGTGTGATCCAGCCGAAGCCGACCGCCTTGGTGCCGCGCGCCTCGAACTCGTCCAGCCAGGCGTCGTACCGCGCGGCGTACTCCTCGGGGGCGGTGCGGTGATCGCCGCCGTCCCGCAGCCACAGCTCGGCGTACTGGGTGATGTCCTGCACCTCGCGCTGGACCACCCAGGCGTCGCAGCCGCGCGGCACCCACGAGCGGAGCCGGTCGGTCCACTCCTCGCCCTCGACGTGCTGCCAGTTGGCCAGCAACTGGCAGTACCCGCCGTCGTTGAGATGCGCCGCGGACTGCTGCACCAGGGTGCGGCACAGGTCGTCGCCGCCCATCCCGCCGTCGCGGTACGTCAGCCGGGCGCCGGGCGAGATCACGAACGGCGGGTTGGAGACGATGAGGTCGTACGTCTCCTCGCCCACCGGCGCGAAGAGCGAGCCCTCGCGCAGCTCGGCGGGGGCCGCCCCGGAGAGCGCCAGCGTCAGCGCGGCGATCCGCAGCGCCCGGGGGTTGAGGTCCGTCGCCGTGACGTGGGTGGCGTGCCGGGAGGCGTGCAGCGCCTGGATGCCGGAGCCGGTGCCGAGGTCGAGCGCCCGGCCGACGGGCGTCGGGACGGTGATCCCGGCGAGCGTCGTGGAGGCGCCGCCGACGCCGAGCACCAGCTCGGAGCGGTCCACCTGCCCGGCGCCGCGGATGCCGCCCGCGCCGCCGACCGCACAGCCCAGATCGGAGACGACCCACCAGTCCTGCCCCTCGGGGCCGCCGTACGGGCGGACGTCCACCCGGGCGCGCACCTCGGCGCCGTCCTCGGTGAGCCAGCCGTCGGCGAGGCAGTCCGCCACCGGCAGCGCCGCCTCGGCACGGGCGCGGGCCACCGGGCGCTGGAGGAGGAAGAGCCGCACCAGCGTCTCCAGCGGGCTCTCGCCCCGGGTGGCGCGCAGCGCGGGCACCGTCTCGCTGCGGGCCAGCGCCGCGTAGGCGGGCGCGCCCAGCAGCTCCAGCAGGCCGTCGGCGGTGAAGTCGGCGGCGAGCAGCGCGGCGCGCATCCGGTCGGTGCGGGCGCGGCTCGCGGGGTCGCGGACATCTGTGGTGGGGAGGTGCGTACTCACGCGGTCCATTGTCGACCCCACCACCGACAATCGGCGACGGCCCGGCGCCGCGCGCCTCACGGGCGCGGCGCCGGGCCGTGGACCGGTTCCGGGTACGGGCCGCCGGTTACGACTTCTTGGACTCGCCGCCCGAGGGGGAGGCGGGCGCGTTCTGGCTCTGGCAGCCCTTCTGACCGGCCATCGCCTTGCCGACGTCGCCGGACTCCAGCTTCTTGAAGGCGGCCTCGCTCTGCTTGTTGAGCTTGTTGATGCCGTTGGAGAGGTCGCGCAGCCCGTCGGCGAACTTCAGCTTGTCGCCGGTGTCCAGACCGTCGACCTGCTTCTTGAGGTCCGCGTACCCCTTGGAGAGGGCGTTGAGTTCCTTGACCGCGTCCTTGTGGGCCGTCTCGCCGTTGTCGCTCGGCGGGGGGCCCGCCTTGTTCAGGGAGGAGGCGAGGGACTTGTAGGCGTCGGAGATCTTCTGGAAGGCCGCCGAGTCGGTCTGCTGGACCTTCTTGGAGTCCGTGGTGCCCTCATCGGCCGTCTGCATCGCGGCGTTGGCGTCCTGGATCTTCTTGAACTGTGCCTGCGCGGGGTCGCAGAACGTCTTGGCCCAGTCGTCGAGCTTCTTGCTGCTGTCGTCGCTGCACCCGGTCAGCGCGAGCATCAGTGCCGCACCGCCGGACAGCGCGGCCACAAGCTTCTTGTTCACCGGATCGGTCCCTTCCATGGCTCTCGGCCCCGGAACATACACGGCCAAAGGGCCTGGCCCACGAGCGGGCCATCCGCTACGTACCGCAATGAAGCCATTTGCACCAAGGAAGGTGAGGTCTTCCGCACTCGGTCGAGGACAGGTGGCGGGCGCCCACCCCGAGCGCCCGCCACCATCTGTCACGTCGTCAAAGACGCGTTCCCGTCAGGACGCGGCGACCGTCTTCGCAGTCTCGGCGGCCTTCGCGGATTTCTGGGAGTTGTCTTCGTCACCCACGGCGATTCCGCGCCGCTTGGAGAGGTACACCGCGCCGACGATGATCAGCAGGGCGAGCACCGCGGCGCCGATACGCACCGGGGTGTTCTTGTCGGCGCCGAAGCTGAACTTCACGACCGCCGGGGCGATCAGCAGCGCCACCAGGTTCATCACCTTCAGCAGCGGGTTGATCGCCGGTCCCGCGGTGTCCTTGAAGGGGTCGCCCACGGTGTCACCGATGACCGTCGCCTCGTGCGCCTCGCTGCCCTTACCGCCGAAGTGGCCGTCCTCGACGAGCTTCTTGGCGTTGTCCCAGGCGCCGCCGGAGTTCGACAGGAAGACCGCCATCAGCGTGCCGGTGCCGATCGCGCCGGCGAGGAACGAGCCGAGCGCGCCGACGCCGAGGGCGAAGCCGACCGCGATCGGGGTGAGCACGGCGAGCAGCCCCGGGGTGGCCAGTTCGCGCAGCGCGTCCTTGGTGCAGATGTCGACGACGCGCCCGTACTCGGGCTGTTCGGTGTGGTCCATGATCCCCGGGTGCTCGCGGAACTGCCGCCGCACCTCGAAGACGACCGCACCGGCCGACCGGGACACCGCGTTGATGGCCAGCCCGGAGAAGAGGAAGACCACGGAGGCGCCGAGGACCAGCCCGACCAGGTTGTTCGGCTGCGAGATGTCCAGACTCAGCCCCATCCCGCTCGCCGCCTTGCCGACGGCCTGCTTCGCCGTCGCCAGGGCGTCGCGGTACGAACCGAACAGTGCGGCGGCGGCCAGCACCGCCGTCGCGATGGCGATGCCCTTGGTGATCGCCTTGGTGGTGTTGCCGACGGCGTCGAGATCGGTGAGGACCTGCGCGCCGTCGCCGGTGACGTCGCCGGACATCTCGGCGATGCCCTGCGCGTTGTCCGACACCGGCCCGAAGGTGTCCATCGCGACGATGACGCCGACGGTGGTGAGCAGCCCGGTACCGGCCAGCGCCACGGCGAACAGCGCCAGCATGATCGAGGCGCCGCCGAGCAGGAACGCCCCGTAGACCGCGAGGCCGATGAGGACCGCCGAGTAGACCGCCGACTCCAGGCCGATCGAGATGCCGGAGAGCACGACGGTGGCGGGCCCGGTCAGCGAGGTCTTGCCGATGTCCTGGACGGGACGGCGGCCGGTCTCGGTGAAGTAGCCGGTGAGCTGCTGGATCAGCGCCGCGAGCACGATGCCGATGGCGACGGCGACCAGCGCGAGGATCCGCGGGTCACCGGGCCGCCCCAGGATCTCCGGGTCGGTGACGCCCGCCAGCCCCTGGTACGTCGACGGCAGATAGGTGAACGCCGCGGCCGCCACCAGGACCAGCGAGATCGTCGCGGAGACGAAGAAGCCGCGGTTGATGGCGGTCATCCCGCTGCGGTCCGCGCGGCGCGGCGCCACGACGAAGATGCCGACCATCGCGGTGACGACCCCGATCGCGGGCACCAGCAGCGGGAAGGCGAGCCCGGCGTCGCCGAACGCCGCCATGCCCAGGATGAGCGCGGCGACCAGCGTCACCGCGTACGACTCGAAGAGGTCGGCGGCCATCCCGGCGCAGTCGCCGACGTTGTCGCCCACGTTGTCGGCGATGGTCGCGGCGTTGCGCGGGTCGTCCTCCGGGATGCCCTGCTCGACCTTGCCGACGAGGTCCGCGCCGACGTCCGCGGCTTTGGTGAAGATGCCGCCGCCGACCCGCATGAACATCGCGATCAGCGCGGCACCCAGCCCGAAGCCCTCCAGCACCTTGGGCGCGTCGACCGCGTAGACCAGCACCACGCAGGACGCGCCGAGCAGCCCGAGGCCGACGGTGAACATGCCGACGACGCCGCCCGTACGGAAAGCGATCTTCATCGCCTTGTGCGAGACCGCCGTAAGATCCTTTTTCCCGATCCCCTCGTTCTCGCCCGCGGCCGGAGTGGCTTCCCGGGCCGCGGCCGCCACCCGCACATTGCTGCGTACGGCGAGCCACATGCCGATATAGCCGGTGGCCGCGGAGAATCCGGCGCCGATCAAGAAAAACACACTGCGGCCCGCCCGCTGCGTCCAATTGTCCGCGGGCAACAGCATGAGCAGGAAGAAGACCACCACGGCGAATACGCCGAGGGTCCGCAACTGCCGGGCCAGGTACGCTTTCGCGCCTTCCTGCACCGCGGCGGCGATCTTCTTCATACTGTCGGTTCCCTCGCCGGCGGCGAGCACCTGACGTACCAGCACCGCGGCGACGACCAGCGCCGCCAGCGCGACGACGGCGATCACCAGCACGATGTCGCGGTTGCCCGCCGTCAGCGACGGTCCGGCGAGAAGGGAGGGGGAGTTCAGCGACTGAGGGGTGTATGGCCCCGCCATTCGTCCTCCTTGACGTTTGGCACATGGGCGCGCGCGAGCACGCTCAGGCGAACTGAGCAAGATGTGGACGGATTGTAGGGAGCCGCACGGCATCAAAACAGTGCGCCGGAAACGCAATTCGGCCGCAGCCGGGAAGATCAAAAGGACCGCGCCCGCCGAATTCGCCCGGACGATGGAAAGCGGCTAATTAGCTGACCACTGAACGATGATCTCAGTTTCCTACTGATCACCGCTGCTCAAAGCCGCCACTTGCGCCCCGGAAGACGATTACGTTCCCAACGCGACGGCCCTGAGGAACGTTTCTCCGGACGGGGATACGGACGCCGCCCGGCCCCCGGGAATCAGCCTGACGTCACGTCAGATTGCGGCTGAATCGACGCGGCGGGTGGCGGAGGTCCGCTCGGGTGACACGGACGCCCCGAGCCTGGCCCCGTAGGAGGCGCACAGACGGCAGAACGGCGCGACGACGCGACAGAAACGCACGGCACACGACAGAACGCACGGCAGAGGCCACACCGGGCCTGACGGCGCACGGAACGTGGAGTACGGGGGGGGGAACGCCAGAGGCCCCGGGCCGAGCCACGCTCAAAGCCCTGGGCGGACGTCGGGAAGCTTCTGAAGCGCCGGGCGAACGGCCCGGCGGAAACGCTACGAAGTGGCCGTGGCGGCGGCGGTCGGCCAGCTCATCCGGATGCGACCGCCGTCGGCACCCGAGGTGACCTCAACGTCGTCGACCAGCCCGCTGATGACCGCGAGGCCCATCTCGTCCTCGCCGTCCGCCTCGGAGCCGTCGTCGGACGTGTGCTCCCCGGGACCGCTCGGCACATCGTCGCCGACCTCGATCGCGAACTTCTTCTCGTCCTCGATCAGGGCGACATGGACGGGCGCCTCGATGCCGTGCGCCAGATGCAGACCGACGGCCCGGCTGCACGCCTCTCCGACGGCGAGCCGCACCTCGTCCAGCACAGCCTCGTCCACCCCGGCGCGCCTCGCCACCGCAGCCGCGACCAGACGCGCGGTCCGGACGTGCTCGGGCAGGGCGCTGAAGCGGAGTTCGACGGTGGCCATGCCATCCCCCTCGATTTGCGGACGTGCAACGCAGGGGGCCGGACGACTTCGCCCGGTACCCCCCACACTTCTTCCTCACCCGCGCCTGCGCACGGGCACCGCGGAGCCGTCAGTCGGTCGCTGCGACGGCCTCGTCGACCGAGGTGTGAATCGGGAACACCTTGGTCAGTCCGGTGATACGGAAGATCTTGAGAATGCGCTCCTGGTTGCAGACCAGGCGCAGCGAGCCCTCGTGGGCACGCACACGCTTGAGCCCACCCACCAGGACGCCGAGCCCGGTGGAGTCCAGGAAGTCGACACGCTCCATGTCCACCACGAGGTGGTAGCTGCCGTCGTTCACAAGCTCGACCAGCTGCTCGCGCAGCTTGGGCGCGGTGTATACATCAATCTCGCCACCGACCTCGACGACCGTACGGTCGCCAACGGTCCGGGTCGACAGGGACAGGTCCACGGATCCTCCAGCACCTTGCTATCGAGCGGTCGCCCCCCTGGGGCCTCCCCACCGAAGGTAGGGGACGGATCGGCAGCCGCGATGGCATTCAATCACTTACCAGCAGGCGTGCACGACGCCCTTTCAGCATTGTCCGTCACACCGGTGACAGACTCGGTGCCGATGGCCTCCAATCGACTCCCGACGGATGCGGGCGCAAACCCCTCCCCCGGCATCATTCTCGACCGTCTCGCCAGGGGTGCGACCCGCGCTGCACGCATCACTCATACGGAGCACCTGCCCCCGCGTCCGGGCAGCCATGCCGACTGGCCGGAACGGATCAGGCCGGAAGTGAGCGCGGCCCTCCGGGACGCCGGGATCGACCGTCCCTGGACCCATCAGGCCATCACCGCCGAGCACGCGCTGAACGGCACCTCCGTCGTCCTCGCGACCGGCACCGCCTCGGGCAAGTCGCTCGCCTATCTGGCGCCGGTGCTGTCCACCCTCCTGGACGGCGCCCGGCCCCCCGCGACGGGGCGGCTGCCGCGCGAACACGGGGCGGCACCGGTGGGCGGGCGCGGCGCCACGGCGCTCTATCTCGCCCCCACGAAGGCGCTCGCGGCCGATCAGCGGCGCGCCGTACGGGAGCTGGCCGCCCCGCTCGGCGACGCGATCCGCCCGGCGGTCTACGACGGCGACACCCCCGTGGAGGAGCGCGAATGGGTGCGCCAGTACGCGAACTACGTGCTCACCAACCCGGACATGCTGCACCGCGGCATCCTCCCCGGGCACCCGCGCTGGGCCTCCTTCCTGCGCGCGCTGCGCTATGTCGTCATCGACGAGTGCCACACCTACCGCGGTGTGTTCGGCTCGCACGTCGCCCAGGTGATCCGTCGGCTGCGGCGGCTGTGCGCCCGCTACGGCTCCGAGCCGGTCTTCCTCCTCGCCTCCGCGACCGCCGCCGAACCGGCCGAGGCCGCCGGTCGGCTCACCGGACTGCCCGTGGTGGAGATCACGGACGATTCCTCGCCGCGCGGGGAGACGGTCTTCGCGCTGTGGGAGCCGCCGCTGACCGAACTCCACGGCGAACAGGGCGCCCCCGTCCGCCGTACCGCCACCGCCGAGACCGCCGACCTCCTCACCGATCTGGCGGTCCAGGGCGTCCGCACCGTCGCCTTCGTACGGTCCCGGCGGGGCGCCGAGCTGATCGCGCTGATCGCGCAGGAGCGGCTCGCCGAGGTGGACCGGACGCTGCCCGGCCGGATCGCGGCGTACCGCGGCGGATATCTGCCCGAGGAGCGGCGCGCCCTGGAGCGGGCGCTGCACGGCGGCGAACTGCTCGGGCTCGCCGCCACCACCGCGCTGGAGCTGGGCGTGGACGTCTCCGGTCTGGACGCCGTACTGATCGCGGGCTATCCCGGCACCCGCGCCTCCCTGTGGCAGCAGGCGGGCCGCGCCGGGCGGTCGGGGCAGGGGGCGCTGGCGGTGCTGGTGGCCCGCGACGATCCGCTGGACACCTATCTCGTCCACCACCCCGAGGCGCTGTTCGACCAGCCGGTCGAGTCGACGGTGCTGGACCCCGACAACCCGTACGTCCTCACCCCGCATCTGTGCGCCGCGGCGGCGGAGATCCCGCTCACCGAGGCGGATTTCACGCTCTTCGGGCCCACCGCGGCCGGGCTGCTGCCGCAGTTGGAGGCGGCGAACCTGCTGCGGCGGCGCGCCCGGGCCTGGCACTGGACGCGCCGCGAGCGGGCCTGCGATCTGACCGACATCCGCGGTCAGGGCGGCTCCCCGGTGCAGATCGTCGAGACCGGCACGGGTCGGCTGCTGGGCACGGTGGACGCGGCCGCGGCCCATACGACGGTCCACGACGGCGCCGTCCACCTCCATCAGGGCCGTACATATGTGGTCGAGCACCTCGATCTGGCGGACGACGTCGCGCTCGTATCGGAGGCCAATCCGCCGTACTCCACGACCGCCCGGGACACCACGGCCATCTCCGTCCTCGAAACGGAGACCGAAGTGCCCTGGGGTGCGGGCAGGTTGTGCTTCGGCTCGGTCGAGGTCACCAATCAGGTGGTCTCCTTCCTGCGGCGCAAGCTCATCACCGGTGAGGTCCTGGGCGAGAGCAAGCTGGATCTGCCGCCGCGGACGCTGCGGACCCGTGCGGTGTGGTGGACGGTGACCGAGGACCAGCTCGACGCCGCCCGCATCAATCCCGAGCAGCTCGGGGGCGCGCTGCACGCCGCCGAACACGCCTCGATCGGTCTGCTGCCGCTCTTCGCGACCTGCGACCGCTGGGACATCGGCGGCGTCTCCGTACCGCTGCATCCCGACACCCTCCTTCCCACGGTCTTCGTCTACGACGGCCATCCGGGCGGCGCCGGCTTCGCCGAACGCGCCTTCCACACGGCCGCCGACTGGCTCACGGCCACCCGCGACGCCATCGCCGCCTGCGAATGCGAGGCCGGGTGCCCGTCCTGTATCCAGTCCCCCAAGTGCGGCAACGGCAACGAACCGCTGCACAAGCGCGGGGCGATCCGCCTCCTGACGGAGCTGCTGCGCGGGGCACCGGAGGCGGCGGAGCAGGCCGAGCGGACCGACGGCGGCGGATAGCCGACGCGGAGCCACGGCGCGGCGGGGGCCTTGTGCCACCGGGCCCGCGCCGCCGGGACCGGCGCCGCGTCGGCCTCCGGCGGGCCGCCCCCGGGCGGGTCGGCGCCGGGCGGGTCGGCGCCGGGCGGGTCGGCGCCGGGCGGGTCGGCGCCGGGCGGGTCGGCGTTCGGCCGTTCCTCCGTCGGCGGGGCGGCCTCCGGAGGCCCGGCCCGGGAGCGGACGCGGGATGTGAAGGGGGCGTCCCCCGCCTCGGCGGACACATCGGCGACGGCGGCGTGCAACGCGCAGCGCACCAGGCGGGCGCGTTGCGCCGCCGCCACCTTCCGGGCCCCGGCACAGGCCACCGCCGGTCCCTGCCCGGCCCGGTCGGCCGCGGCGAGCGCCGCCAGGTCCGCGGCGCCGCCCGCCCGGTGCCGGGCCACGACGGCCTGGCCCAGGGCGAGCAGGGCGGCGAACACCGCGCAGAGCGCCGCCGCGGCGAAGACCGTCCAGACCGTTGCCGAGCCCCGGTCATCGCACCGTGTCCTCCGCAAGGGCCACCGCCTCTCCGCCGACGTGGACCGTCAGGTGCCCGAGGCCCGGTAACTCCGCCGCGACCCGCACCCGCACCAGATCGCCTTCGCGCGAGACCGCCACCCGCGCGTCCGACGGCGCGGCGCCGCGGGCCGCCCGGAGCACCGCGCCGTGCGGCTCCGACCGCGCGGCGGCCCGCGCTCCGGCCCGTGCGGCGTCCACGCACTCGATACGGGCACAGACCGCCAGCAGCCCCCAGATGAGCGCCGCCACGACGGCCACCAGCACCGGCATCACCAGCGCCGCCTCCGCCGTGACGAACCCCGCGTCCTTCCCCGGCGGGCGCCGGACCCGGAACGCCTTGTACGGCCTGTACGGGAAGGGCGGGACGCCCCCGGAGCCCGCTTCCCCGGTACGCCACGCACGTTCCGCGCCCGCGGCGTACCGGAACTGCACGGTCTCCTCGGCGCCTGACCTGCCGTCGGCGTCCCGCCCACCGGCCTCCCACCGCGCGCCGCCCTTCGGCCCGGCACCGGTTCTCCCGGGCGCCCTGCCCGCGTCCCCGGGAGCCGTACGACCGCGGGCGGCCGTACCGGGGCCGGTGCGGGCGTCCGGTCCCGGCTCCCGAGCCCGTCGGGCGGTGTCTCTTGGCGTACCTGTCTCCGGAGCGCGGGCGCGGCCGTCCGGCCGGTCGGGGACCGCCCTTCGCGGCGGGCGGATGCCGCTCCCCGCCTGCCTGGTGGCGTTCGCCCGTCCTCGCCCTCGCCATCCCCGTTCGCCCCGGGCCGCCCGGTGGCGGCCAGGGGCACGGCGTCCGGTCGCCGCCGCTCGTGGGTCGTTCGCCGCGCGCCGCGTTCCTCTCGCGGTGCGTCGCATTCCCGCCGCCGGGCGTCGCCACGTACCCCGGCGGCCCTCAGAACTGGACATCGAGCGCCCTCTCGATCAGCGACCGGAGCGCCGACTGCACCGCTCCGCTCGTCACCACCTTGTAGAGCACCGCGGCCAGTGCGCACGCGGCCAGGGTGCCCACCGCGTACTCGGCCGTGGTCATCCCCCGGTCGCGGCACCCGCGTACCGCCGCTCGCCACCGTCGGAACATCTCCGTTTCCTCCTTGCATCCATGCCTTGTCGAAAGAACCGGTCGAAGAACCGGTCGAAAGAACCAGTTGCGGAAAAGACCGCTTGCCGAAGAGCGCAATTGATGAGGGGCAGTGAGGGCGGTCCGCGCGCCCCCGCATCGGCTCGTCGCCGCGCGCCCGGCCGTGCCGGGCCCGCCGCGGCCCCTCCCGGGGACCTCATCGCTGTCCCAGCAGGCCCCCGGCGAGCCCCATCAGCACCGGTGCCACCCCGAGCGTCAGGAACGCCGGGAGGAAGCACGCAGCCAGCGGCAACGTCACCAGGACTCCCGCCCGTCGGGCCCGTGCGGCCGTGGACCGGGCCGCCTCCGCCCGCAGTTCGGCGGCGAGCCGGGCGACCGTGTCCACGGCGGGCGCCCCGGATATCCCGGCGCGCGCCATGCACCGCGCCAACCCCTCGGCGCCGGGCAGCTCCGCCAACCGCTGCCATACGAGGGCCGGTTCGCCGCCCAGCCGCAGCTCGGCCGCGACGCTGCGCAGCCGCTTGCCGACCGCGCCGTCCAGCGCACGGCCGACCGCCTCCGCCGCCTCCCGTGGCCCGGCGCCCGCGGCGAGGCAGGCGGCCAGCAGGTCTCCCGCCGGGGC
Organism: Streptomyces catenulae; assembly: GCF_000718015.1. Classification (GTDB taxonomy): domain Bacteria; phylum Actinomycetota; class Actinomycetes; order Streptomycetales; family Streptomycetaceae; genus Streptomyces; species Streptomyces catenulae. Next base: position 22,005 of record NZ_JODY01000022.1, read on the forward strand.
CAGTTCGGCCCGTACCGCGTACCGGGCCGCCCGGTCGGCGTCCGCAGCGCGTTGCCGCAACTGCCAGCGGTGGGCCGCGTACCCGGCGGCCACGCCCATCACCATCCCGGGCGCCCCGTCGACGAGCAGGAGCACGAAGCACGCCACGCCCAACGGCATCGGCCACTCCCTGAGCCGCCCGGCCCCGGGCTTCCACCGGCGACCGCGCCCCGCGGCACCCCGCCCTCCGGGGAGCCGGTGCCCCAGGTCACCCGCCCGTCTGCGTACGATCCGCCTCCGGCGGGTGTGCCGGGCGCAGGCCCACAGCAGCTCCCCGGCGAGGGCCGCGAGCGCCACCGCAACAACCATCCACACCCTGTGGACAACTTCCGCGCTCACACCGGCACCCCTTCCGTACGCCGGGCCGACGGCGCCGCGCCCTCCGGTGTCAGGCCGCATCGGGCCCCGGCCCGCCGCCCGGTGGGCCGGTCCGCCGACGCCACGCGCCGCCGACCGCCTCCCTGCCGTTCCCCGGTGGGCGGCAGCGCTCCGGCGACGATGCGGGCCGTCCAGGCGACACCGGCCCACTCCAGGAGCCCGCCGATGGCCAGGCAGACCCAGCCGAACGGGGTGTGCAGCAGGACCCGCAGGGGGTCGGCGCCGAGGGCCGTCCCCATCAGCAGTCCGCAGGCGGGGAGCAGCGCGAGCATCAGCGCCGTGGCGCGTGGGCCCGCCAACTGGGCGTTCAGCTCGTCCCGTTGATCGCGCCCCGAGCGGAGCGCCGCGGCGATGCGTTCCAGCCCGGCGGCCAGACCGGCGCCGCCCTCGACCGCGACCCGCCAGCACGCCGCGACACCGTTCAACCCGTCGGCGCCCGGCAGGACCGCGGCGGCGCGGAGCGCCCGGGGCACATCGCCTCCGTACCGGGCGGCGGCCAGGATCGCGGAGCCCGCGTCGCCCAGCTCCGGCACCCCGGCGGCGAGGAGCGCGCGGTTCGGCTGGCGTCCGGCACGCAGTTCGGTCGCGACGGTCGCGCAGAGCGTGATCACCGCTGCCGCGCGCCGGTCCCGCGCCCGCGCCGCCTGCCGCGCCGCCAGGACCCGGCGCACCACGAACACCGCCCCCAGGGAGGCGAGCACCGGCAGCACCGATCCGCCCACCACCGCGAGCAACAGCCCGCCCGGCAGACACCACAACTCCCGCCCCACGCCCGGCCACGACAGCCCCGACCTCGCCCAGGGCCCACCGCTCCACCATGGGGCGTCCGTCTCCCGCGGGCGCACCGGGAGCGGCCACGCGCCCCCGAGCCGCCTACGGGTGGCCGTCGACGAAGCGCCCGTTCCGGCCTCCGCGGCCAGCCACCGGACCCTGCGCCGCCCCTCCCGCCACCGGGCCACCGTCGGCCACCCGGCCGTGCAGGCCCACCACACCACCGCTGCCACCACCACGGAAGCCAGCACCTCGTCCCCCGTCATCGCGCCCCCTCCGTCCGTGCTCCCACCGGGCCCCCGACCGGCCGGATGCGCTGCCCGCCCCGTTCGCAGAGCCGCGCCAACCGGCCCCAACCGTCCGCCGCGACGAAGCCGTCCGGGCTCCACAGGGCGGCCGGTCCGGTCACCACGAAGCCGTCGCGGTCCCGTTCCAGGACGTGGATCTCGGCGATCCGCCGCCGCCCTTCCCGGTCCCGTACGAGATGCAGCACCACCGACAGCGCGGCGGCCAACTGACTGTGGAGGGCGGCGCGGTCCAGTCCGGCGGTGGAGCCGAGCGCCTCCAACCGGGCGGGGACGTCGCAGGCGGCATTGGCGTGGATCGTGCACGAGCCGCCCTCGTGGCCGGTGTTGAGGGCCGCCAGCAGGTCGGTCACCTCCGCACCGCGCACCTCGCCGACGACCAGCCGGTCCGGCCGCATCCGCAGCGCCTGGCGGACGAGGTCCCGCAGCGTCACCCGGCCGACGCCCTCCTGGTTCGCCGGGCGGGTCTCCAGCCGCACCACATGGGGGTGGACCGGCCGCAGCTCCGCGGAGTCCTCGGCCAGCACGATCCGCTCGGCCGGTCCGACCAGCCCGAGCAGCGCGCACAGCAGCGTCGTCTTGCCCGAGCCCGTACCGCCGCTGATCAGGAAGGACACCCGGGCCGCGAGCAGCGCCCGCAGCAGTGCGTCGCCGCCCGGCGGCACCGTCCCGGCCGCCACCAGCTCCGCCAGGCCGAAGACCCGCGGCCGCAGGACCCGGAGCGACAGACAGGGCCCGCCCACCGCCACCGGGGGCAGCACCGCGTGCAGCCGGGTGCCGTCCGGCAGCCGGGCGTCCACCCAGGGCCGGGCGTCGTCGAGGCGCCGTCCGGCCACCGCCGCCAGCCGCTGGGCGAGCCGCCGCACCTCGGACGCGTCCCGGAAGCGCACCGATGTCCGCTCCAGCCCGCCGCCGCAGTCCACCCACACCTCGTCAGGGCCGGTGACCAGGACATCCGTCACCTCGGGCGCGGCCAGCAGCGGCTCCAGCGGGCCGCTGCCCACCATCTCGGACCGCAGCGCCGCCACCACGCCCAGCACCTCCGCGTCCCCCAGTACCCGGCCCTCCTCCCGCAGGGCGAGCGCCACCCGTGCCGCCGTGGGCTCCGCCCCCGCCTCCGCGAGCCGCCGCCGCACCGCGTCCAGCAGGACGTCACTCATCGCCGTCCCTCCCCGCGTCCCGCAGCGGTCCCGGTGCCCCGCCCGCCTCGGGCAACGCGCGCTCCCAGAACGCGGCGCAGAACCGGGCGAGCGGTCCGCGGGCGCGGGCCCCGGGCGGGACACCCCTGGCCGTGCCGTCAACGGGCTCGGGATCCCACGGCAGTTCGCCCAGCAGCGGCAGGTCCACAAGGGCGGCGATCTCCTCGTCGCCCAGCCCGGTCGCCGCGCCGGGTACGCCCCGGACGACGACCCGCAGATCCCGCGGCATCCCTGCCGTACCGGCCACCACCCGGCGGGCGGCGGCCACCGCGCGCAGCTCCGCGGGCACCACCAACAGCCCCAGATCCAGCTGGTCGAGCGCCTCCGCCACCGCGTCGTCGACCCGGCGCGGCAGGTCCACCACCACGACCCCGCCACGTCGGCGGGCCGCCGCCAGCACCGCCCGCATCGCCGCGGGCGCGATCGCCACCTCGGCGCCGCGGTCCCAGCTGAGCACCCGTAAGGAGTGCGCCCGGGGCAGCGAACCGGCCAACGCCCCAGAGGCGACCCGGCCACGGGACTCCCGGAACGCCGGCCAGCGCAGCCCCTCCTCCCGCTCGCACCCGAGGAGGACGTCGAGACCGCCGCCCAGCGGATCGGCGTCCACCAGCATCGTCCGCAGCCCCTTGCGCGCCGCCGTCACCGCGAGGGCGCAGGCCAGGGTGGACGCCCCGGCGCCGCCGCGACCGCCGAGGACGCCGACGGTGAGCGCGGCGGGTCCGGTGCCCTCGACCGCGTCGGCGATCCGGTCGGCGAGCCACCGCTCCCCCTCGGGCAGCGTGATCACCCGCTCCGCGCCCAGGTCCACGGCGAGCCGCCACACCTCGGCCCGGTCGGCGTCCCGTGCGACGAGGACGACGCCGTCGCGGCGTCCCGCCCCGCGCAGCCGCGCCGCGCAGTCCTCCCCGACGACCACCAGCGGCGCCTGCGGCCATGCCCCGCGCGAGGGCAGATCCGGCCGGGACTGCGGCACCGCACCCGCCGCGGCGCAGAGCCGCACGAGGTCGTCCAGCAACTGCTCGTCCTCGGTGACGAGAAGCGGTCCCGGACGCTCCTCGTCCGTTACGCCGACCTCGCCGGTCACCCTGGATCCAGACATGTGCCATCCCCCTTGTCGCCTCGCGTACCGCTCTTCCGCGCTGTCGCGGACTTTTAGCGTGGGGCGATCGGGAAATCCGCGGGGATCTTGGTCAAAACCTGTGGACAACTCCGCGTTGTGAATATTCCCGTCACCTATTCCGGCGAGCAGGCGCCTGCCGCGCGGCGGATTGGTGAGCATCCACAGAGCAGCCCGACGGATACGAAGAGTGACCGGCGAGGTGCGTCGGCCGCGCGGGCACGGCGGCGCGAAGAAGAGGGGGAAAGGAGAGCCGCGCCCCGGCCGGATGTCGAGAAATGCATCCGGACATGCGACGACCCCCGCCGGGGGGGAGAGCGGGGGTCGTCTTCCTCGGCCGACTCGGGGGGGGGAGGAGCCGGACCGGGTTAGCACGGTCGCGAACGATCCGTGACTTCCATGGTGTACCCGAGAGCCTTCTCAAGCAAACCCACGCGCAGTCCTTACCCCCGAATGGAGGGAGCCTATGCTCGGCCTGTGGAAAACCCCTCCGTGCGCCACTCGATGCCCCGTACCGCCGCCTTCTTCGACCTCGACAAGACGGTCATTGCAAAGTCCAGCACGCTGACGTTCAGCAAGTCCTTCTACCGTGGTGGCCTGATCAATCGCCGGGCCGCGCTGCGTACCGCATATGCGCAGTTCCTGTTCCTCGCGGGCGGCGCGGACCACGATCAGATGGAGCGGCTGCGCGCCTATCTCTCGTCGCTGTGCCGCGGCTGGGACGTCGCGCAGGTCCGCGAGATCGTCGCCGAGACGCTCCACGATCTGATCGACCCGATCATCTACGACGAGGCGGTCTCCCTGATCCAGGAGCACCATGCGGCCGGTCGTGACGTCGTGATCGTGTCCACCTCGGGCGCGGAGGTCGTCGAGCCGATCGGCGAACTGCTGGGCGCCGACCGGGTGGTGGCGACGCGGATGGCCGTCGGCGAGGACGGCCGGTTCACCGGCGAGATCGACTACTACGCCTACGGGCCCACCAAGGCGGAGGCGGTGCGGGAGTTGGCCGCGACCGAGGGGTACGACCTCACGCGGTCGTTCGCGTACAGCGATTCGGCGACGGACGTGCCCATGCTGGAGGCCGTCGGGCGGCCCTTCGCCGTCAACCCGGACCGGGCGCTGCGCCGGGAGGCGGCCGCCCGAGAGTGGCCGGTGCTGTCCTTCAGCCGCCCGGTGCCGCTCACCCGGCCGCTGCCCGCGCTGCCCTCCCGCCCGGTGCTCACCCTGGTCGCGGCGGTGGGCGCGGCGATGGTCGGCGCGAGCCTGGTGCGATACGCGGCGCGGCGGCGCCGGAGCCACCCGGCCTGAGCGGCGGGGCACCGAGGGCGGAAACCCCGAGGCGCCCCGGTCCCGGCCCGGAATATCCCCTGACGCCTTCGCGGCCGAACCCCGGAGATCTCCCGGAAAGGCGGCGCCGAGCCGGTGGAATCCCCCGGCGGCGGGGCATCGTATATCCGACGGACCGCCATCCGCTTTACCCTTGTTGCCCGTTATTGAAGGCAAAAGTAAAGATCTGAGGTGAAGGGTTCCCCTTGTCCGGGGGCTGGGGTACAAAGGAATCACGGCCCGCGAGACCAAGGACGTCCGAGAGGATCACCTGAAACGCAGCAAGGCCCACGGACCGATGCATGAATGCCGCGCACCCACGCGACGCCGACCCGTCGATTACGGGCCAGCCGCACCAGGCGACGGACAGAGTTCTCCGGCCTGATGGGCAAAGAATGTGCACGCATGGTCACGCGGCGGACGTGCCAGCGGCGGTACGTATCAGCACCACGTACCGCCGCAACTCCTGTCCGGGCCCGACCACCGGCGCCGGGAATCCCGGCACCGGCAGGACCGCCCGCGTGATTCAGGCGGCGCCGCGCTGCAACGCCTCGCAGACCGCCGTGGACTCCCGGACACCCAGCTCCACCGCGCGCCCGCAGTGCGCGATCCAGGCGGCCACCCCGTCGGGCGTACCGGAGACGTACCCCTCCAACGCCGCCGCGTAGGCCGCCCGGCCCTGTTCCGCGTGGCCGACCTCGGCCGGGCAGATGGACTTGGGGTCGAGACCGCTGCCGATCAGCACGATGCGCTCCGCGGCGCGCGCGACCAGGCCGTTGTGCGAGCCGAAGGGGCGCAGCGCCAGCAGTTCGCCGTGGACCACGGCGGCGGTCACCAGCGCGGGCGCCTCGCTGCCCGCGAGCAGCAGCCGCGCCAGGCCGTCCAGCCGCCCCGCGACCTCGTCCGCGCCGGGCAGCGGCAGTTCGATCAGCGGCTCGTCGACGCCCTCCCCGGCCAGCCGGGGCCGCCCGACGGTGTCGTCCGCGCCGCCGCCACCGGCCGCCACCAGGTGCAGCCGCGCCAGCACCCGCAGCGGCGACTGCCGCCACACGCTGAGCAGTTGGCCCGCCTCGGCGATCAGCCGCAGCGCGGCGCCGACCGTCGCCGGTTCGCCGTCCGCGCTGAAGTCGGTGCGCCGCCGGACCTCCTCCAGCGCCCAGTCGGCCCCGGCGAGCGCGGCGGAGCCACGCGCTCCGCGCAGCGCCGCCTCGGAGGTGACCTCCACGCTGCGGCGGCGCATGATCCGGTGCCCGTAGAGCCGGTCCACGCCCTTGCGTACGGAGTCCACCGCGTCGACGACGCCCGGGAGCGATGCGAGGGCCGCCAGCGGATCGGCGCCCGCCTGCGGGGTTTTCGGGGCCGTACCCCGGGTGTCTGCAGCCATGGGCACGACCCTACGCACCAAGGGGCCACGCCCCCCGATGGAGTGGTCTTCTTCACGTGGGCTTCTCACTGAGCGCGATAAGCAGATTACTGTTGGTGAACATGAAGATCGCTTTCGTAGGAAAGGGCGGCAGCGGCAAGACCACCCTGTCCTCCCTGTTCATCCGCCATCTCGCGGCCGCCCGCGTCCCCGTGATCGCGGTGGACGCCGACATCAACCAGCACCTGGGAGCCGCGCTGGGCCTGGACGACGCGGCCGCCGCCGCGCTGCCCGCGATGGGCGCCCAGCTGCCGCTGATCAAGGAGTATCTGCGCGGCAGCAATCCGCGTATCGCCTCCGCCGAGACGATGATCAAGACGACGCCTCCCGGTGACGGCTCGCAGCTGCTACGCGTCGGCGGCGACAACCCCGTCTACGACGCCTGCGCCCGCACGGTGCCGCTCGACGACTCCTCGGTACGGCTGATGGCCACCGGCCCGTTCACCGAGTCCGACCTGGGCGTCGCCTGCTACCACTCCAAGGTCGGCGCGGTCGAGCTGTGCCTGAACCACCTCGTGGACGGCCGCGAGGAGTATGTCGTCGTCGACATGACCGCCGGTTCGGACTCCTTCGCCTCCGGGATGTTCACCCGCTTCGACATGACCTTCCTGGTCGCCGAGCCGACCCGTAAGGGCATCGCCGTCTACCGCCAGTACAAGGAGTACGCGCGGGACTTCGACGTCAGCCTGAAGGTGGTGGGCAACAAGGTGCAGGGCCCCGACGACCTGGCGTTCCTGCGCGCGGAGGTGGGCGACGACCTGCTGGTGACAGTCGGCCACTCGGACTGGGTGCGCGCCATGGAGAAGGGCCGCCCGGCGCCCTTCGCCGAACTGGAGGACGTCAACCGCCGCGCCCTGGAGACTTTGCACAGTGCCGCCGACGCCACGTACGCGCAGCGCGACTGGCAGCGCTACACCCGTCAGATGGTCCACTTCCATCTGCGGAACGCGGAGAGCTGGGGAAACGCGAAGACCGGTGCGGATCTCGCCGCGCAGGTCGACCCGGCATTCCTGCTCTCCGAGGGAGCGGCGACGCCGCAGCCCGTCTGATCCACCACCGGCGGTGGCGACCACGCCACCGCCGGCCGCACCCGATCCCGCCTTTTCCGGCTGCCGTCCAACGCATACCGCTTTACCGGAAGAAACCCTTCAGGGCCAGAACTCACCGAAACAGGTGAGAGAAAAGCAAGGCGGCGCCTCTTTCGTTCACCCGTCAGAGCGAATATGTAGTTCACTTGCGCGAAAATACTTCTCTTGCTCTTTACGCGACATTACGCTCCATTTACTGAACACGGAGAGTGACCGAGCCCCGCCGTACGCGACGCTCCACCGACCGGCTCGCGCCTCCACAGCGCCACCGCGGCCCGCACGCCGCACCGCCCCGAGGAGCCGCACATGTCGCAGACCGAGCAGCAATCCCCCCGCCCGCACGCCACCCACCATCCGCACGATCCGCCACCCGGCACCGGACGGCGCACCGCCCTGCGCGCGGACCTCGCCGCCTTCCTGGCGCTGCGCCGCCTGGCGCGCACCCGCGTCACGGTCACCGAGGAGGAGGGGTGCCAACGGGTCCGGGTCAGCGGCCAGTTGACGTTCCTGGCGGTGCCCCGGCTGACGCGGGCGCTCGCGCGGGTGCCGGAGCGCTCCGACGCCGTCGTCGAGTTGGGCGGTTCGTTCATGGACCATGCGGCGTACGAGGCGCTGCGGTCCTGGTCGGCGGGGCATCGGGCGCGCGGCAGCCGGGTCACCCCGGTCGGCCGGTCCGGGATGCCGCTCCTGGATCCGGCGGGCGCCCACACCTGCCGCCCCTGGACGCCCTGGCGCAACCACCACTGCACCCGCCCGGGGCCCGAGGAAGCCGGGTCCGGGGTCGCCGGGAGCCGGTTGTGGGGCGGGGTGAGCGCCTTCCAGCGGCACACCGCGCCGCTGGTGCGCGAGGAGCTGTCCCGGCTGGCGCGCGAGGGTCAGCGCCCCACCCAACTCTTCCTGACCTGCTCGGACTCCCGGCTGGTCACGAGCATGATCACGTCCAGCGGCCCGGGCGACCTCTTCACCGTCCGCAACGTCGGCAACCTCATGCCGCCGCCCGGCGCGGACGCCGCCTGCGACTCCGTGGCCGCGGCCGTCGAGTACGCGGTCGAGGTCCTGCGGGTCGACTCCCTCACCGTCTGCGGGCACTCCGGGTGCGGCGCGATGAAGGCGCTGCTCACCTCCGCCGAGCGGGGCGGGCCCGCCGAGGTCCCCGGGAAGCCCCTCGACCCGACCGCGCTGGAGCGCTGGCTGCGGCACGGCGCCCCGAGCCTGGCCCGGATGACCGGGGCGCCCGGCCGCCCCGCCGACGACACCGCGCTGAGCGGTCGCCCGGTGGCCGACGCGCACGAACGGCTCGCGCTGGTCAACATCCGTCAGCAGCTGGACCATCTGCGGGCGTACCCATGTGTGGCCCGCCGGGTGGCGGACGGCTCGCTCACCCTCCACGGCATGTATTTCCATGTCGGCGAGGCCCAGGCGTACGTCCTGGACGAGGTCGGCGGGCGGTTCTGCGCCGTACGCGCCGAAGCCGCTCCGATACCGGCCTGACCTGCAAGCTTTACAGGTCTACACCAATTTTTCCCGGCAACCCTTGTCAGGGCGTACCGCGGGCTGATGAGCTATGACCCGGGACACACCGCACGCCCTGGGAATGGGAGATGTCGTGAGCAACGAGAGCAGTCTGGCCAATCTTCTCAAGGAGGAACGGCGGTTCGCACCCCCCGCCGAGCTGGCCGCGCACGCCAACGTCACGGCAGCGGCGTACGAGCAGGCGGCGTCGGACCGGCTGGCCTTCTGGGCGGAGCAGGCCAAGCGCCTGAGCTGGCAGACGCCGCCCACCCAGACGCTCGACTGGTCGAACGCGCCCTTCGCCAAGTGGTTCACCGACGGCAAGCTCAACGTCGCGTACAACTGCGTGGACCGGCACGTGGAGAACGGTCTGGGCGACCGCGTCGCGCTGCACTTCGAGGGCGAGCCCGGCGACAGCCGCGCCATCACCTACGCCGAGCTGCAGCGCGAGGTCTCCAAGGCGGCCAACGCCCTGACCGAGCTGGGCGTCGCGGCAGGTGACCGGGTCGCGCTGTACATGCCGATGATCCCGGAGACGGTCATCGCGATGCTGGCCTGCGCCCGCCTGGGCGCCCCGCACTCCGTCGTCTTCGGCGGCTTCTCCGCGGACGCGCTGGCCACCCGTATCCAGGACGCCGACGCCCGCGTCGTGATCACCGCCGACGGCGGCTACCGCCGCGGCAAGCCCTCCGCCCTCAAGCCCGCCGTCGACGAGGCGCTGACCAGGCCCGGCACCGAGAACGTCCGCAACGTCCTCGTCGTCCGCCGCACCGGCCAGGACACCGCCTGGACCGAGGGGCGCGACCTGTGGTGGGACGAGACCGTCGGCCGCCAGAGCGACCGGCACACGCCCGAGGCGTTCGACGCCGAGCACCCGCTGTTCATCCTCTACACCTCCGGCACCACCGGTAAGCCCAAGGGCATCCTGCACACCACCGGCGGCTACCTCACCCAGGTGGCCTACACCCACCACGCCGTCTTCGACCTCAAGCCGGAGACCGACGTCTACTGGTGCACCGCCGACGTCGGCTGGGTGACGGGCCACTCGTACATCACCTACGGTCCGCTGGCCAACGGTGCGACGGAGGTGCTGTACGAGGGCACGCCGGACACCCCGCACCAGGGCCGCTGGTGGGAGATCGTCCAGAAGTACGGCGTCACGATCCTCTACACCGCGCCCACCGCGATCCGCGCCTGCATGAAGTGGGGCGACGACATCCCCGCCAAGTTCGACCTGTCGTCGCTGCGCGTCCTGGGGTCGGTCGGTGAGCCGATCAACCCCGAGGCGTGGATGTGGTATCGCAAGCACATCGGCGCCGACAAGGCTCCGATCGTCGACACCTGGTGGCAGACCGAGACCGGCGCGATGATGCTCAGCCCGCTGCCGGGCGTCACCACCACCAAGCCCGGCTCGGCGCAGCGGCCACTGCCCGGCATCGCCGCGACCGTCGTGGACGACGACGGACGCGAGGTGCCCGACGGCGCCGGCGGCTACCTCGTACTGACCGAGCCGTGGCCGTCGATGCTCCGCACCATCTGGGGCGACGACCAGCGCTACCTCGACACGTACTGGTCGCGCTTCGAGGGCAAGTACTTCGCGGGCGACGGTGCCAAGAAGGACGAGGACGGCGACATCTGGCTGCTGGGCCGGGTCGACGACGTCATGCTCGTCTCGGGCCACAACATCTCCACCACCGAGGTGGAGTCGGCGCTGGTCTCGCACCCGAAGGTCGCCGAAGCCGCGGTGGTCGGCGCCACCGACCCGCAGACCACCCAGGCGATCTGCGCCTTCGTGATCCTGCGCGGTTCAGCGGACGCGGAGGACGAGTCGCTGGTCGAGGAGTTGCGGGCGCATGTCGCGCAGCACCTCGGGCCGATCGCCAAGCCGAAGCGGATCATGCCGGTCGCGGAGCTGCCCAAGACCCGCTCCGGCAAGATCATGCGCCGTCTGCTGCGGGACGTCGCCGAGAACCGCGACCTCGGTGACGTGAGCACGCTCACCGACTCCTCCGTCATGGACCTGATCCAGGCGAAGCTGCCCGGCGCGGCCAGCGACGACTGATCCCGGCGCGGCGACCGCCGCATCCGGCCCGTGGGGGCACCGGCGAGACGGCCGGTGCCCCTGCCGCGTTCCCGGCCCCGGCGGGCGGCGCGAGCCCTCCGTCATGTCCGTAAAGTGAAGAACGCCCCGCGGCACCTTGCACCCGCCCGGTACAGTGGGAGCGGCGTCAAGAAAACGCCAAGATCTCAGGGTGCGCCGGGAAGTCTGGTCGGCAACTGCCACAGCCGTTGCCGAAAACGCCGGAGGTCAGCCCCCGTGAGCGCACCCCAGAATCGCCGTTCCCTCTTCCTCGGTCGGCTGCCGCTGCCGGAACGGAATTTCCTCACCAACGCGCTCCGCACCGAGACGGTCGGCGGCGTCCTCCTTCTCATCGCCGCCATCGCCGCGCTGATCTGGGCAAACGCCTTCGGCGACAGCTACGAGGCGGTCCGCGGCTTCCACCTCGGCCCCGCCTCGCTCGGCCTCAACCTCTCGCTGGAGCACTGGGCGGCCAACGGCCTGCTCGCGATCTTCTTCTTCGTCGCCGGTATCGAGCTGAAACGCGAACTCGTCGCCGGTGAGCTGCGCGACCCCAAGGCCGCCGCGCTCCCGGTGATCGCCGCGCTCTGCGGTATGGCGATGCCCGCCCTCGTCGACCTCGTCGTCAACGGCATAGGCCACGGCTCGCTCGACGGCTGGGCGGTCCCCACCGCCACCGACATCGCCTTCGCGCTGGCCGTCCTCGCCGTCATCGGCACCTCCCTGCCGTCCGCGCTGCGCGCCTTCCTGCTCACCCTCGCCGTCGTCGACGACCTCTTCGCCATCCTGATCATCGCGGTCTTCTTCACCTCGCAGATCAACTTCCTGGCGCTCGGCCTCGCCGTCGTCGGTCTGGGCGTCTTCTACCTCCTGCTCCGCAAGGGCGTCCGCGGCTGGTACGTCTACGTGCCGCTGGGCGTCGTCATCTGGGCGCTGATGGAGAACAGCGGTGTGCACGCCACGATCGCGGGCGTCGCGATGGGCCTGATGCTGCGCTGCGCCCCCCGCGAGGGCGAGACCCACTCCCCCGGTGAGCACATCGAGCACCTGGTCCGCCCGCTCTCCGCAGGTCTGGCCGTGCCGCTCTTCGCGCTCTTCTCCGCCGGGGTGGCCGTCTCCGGCGACGCCGTCCGCGAGGTCTTCACCCGCCCCGAGACCCTCGGCGTGGTCCTCGGTCTCGTCGTCGGCAAGACCCTCGGCATCTTCGGCGGTACCTGGCTGACCGCCCGCTTCACCCGCGCCCGGCTCAACCCCGACCTCAAGTGGCCCGACCTCTTCGCCGTCGCCACTCTCGCCGGTATCGGCTTCACGGTCTCGCTGCTCATCGGCGAACTGGCCTTCGGCGACAACCCGGCGCTCGCCGAGGAGATCAAGGCGTCCGTCCTGCTCGGCTCGCTGATCGCGGCCGGTTGCGCCACCATCCTGCTCAAACTCCGCAACAACAAGTACCGTGCCCTCCTCGCCGAGGAGGAGCGCGACGAGGACCGGGACGGCATCCCCGACGTCTACGAGGAGGGCGACCCGGCGTACCACCTGCGGATGGCGGCGATGCTGGAGGCGAAGGCCGCGGAACACCGGCGGCTTGCCGAAGTGGCCTCCGGCGCCGAGCCCGGGGACGATGGTCCGGCATGATCTGAGAGGCTTTGCCTACGCAGCAGACATAAGGGAGACGGCGATGAGTTCAGCCGACGACGGCGCAGACCGCAGCCTCGGCCAGTTGGTGGCGACGGCCACCGCCGAGTTGTCCGCACTCGTGCACGACGAGATCGCACTGGCCAAGGCCGAACTGCGACTGGACGCGAAGCGGGCGGGCATCGGCGGCGCCGGGTTCATCGTCGCCGGTGTGCTGATCCTCTTCGCGCTGCCGGTGCTGAGCTTCGCGGCGGCGTACGGCATCCACAACCTCGGCCTCGGTCTGGCCTGGTCCTTCCTGATCGTCGGCGGCGCGTTCATCGTCATCGCGCTGCTGCTGGCCCTGATCGCCCTGGCCAAGATCAAGAAGATCAAGAAGCCGGAGAAGTCGATCGCCTCCGCCAAGCAGACCGCGGCCGTCCTCCAGAACGCCAAGCCGCACCCCCGCCCGGAGCCCGCGGACCACCCGGTCCTGGAGTCCGTGACACGCACCTCGGCATGACGGTCCCCGACAGCACCGCACCGGTCGTACGCCCCGACGGTCCCTGGACGCACCGGGACGTCGCGGCGAACGGCGCCCGTTTCCACATCGCGGAGATGGGCGACGGCCCGCTGGTGCTGCTGCTGCACGGCTTCCCGCAGTTCTGGTGGGCCTGGCGGCACCAGCTGCCGGCGCTCGCCGAGGCGGGCTACCGCGCCGTCGCGATGGACCTGCGCGGCGTCGGCGGCAGCGACCGCACCCCGCGCGGCTACGACCCGGCCAACCTCGCCCTCGACGTCACCGGCGTCATCCGCTCCCTGGGCGAGCCCGACGCCGCGCTCGTCGGCCACGACCTGGGCGGCTACCTCGCCTGGACGGCGGCGGCGATGCGGCCGAAGCTGGTGCGCCGCCTCGCCGTCGCCTCGATGCCGCACCCACGGCTGTGGCGCCGCGCGATGCTCGCCGACGCCCGGCAGACCCGGCGCAGCGCCCACATCTGGAGCTTCCAGCGGCCCTGGCTGCCCGAGCGGGCGCTGGTCGCCGACGACGCCGCCCGGGTCGGCGAGATGCTCCACGACTGGTCGGGCCCGCAGCCCCCGGACGAGGACGCCGTCACCGTCTACCGGCGGGCCATGGGCATCCCCTCCACGGCCCACTGCTCCATCGAGCCGTACCGCTGGATGGTCCGCTCGCTGGCCCGCCCCGACGGTCTGCAGTTCAACCGCCGGATGAAGCTGCCGGTACGCGTTCCGACGCTCCATCTGCACGGCTCGCTCGACCCGGTGATGCGCACCCGCACCGCCGCGGGCTCCGGCGCGTACGTCGAGGCGCCGTACCGCTGGCGGCTCTTCGACGGGCTCGGCCACTTCCCCCACGAGGAGGACCCGGTGGCGTTCTCCACGGAGCTGGTCAACTGGCTCCGGGACCCCGAGCCGGACCGCTGACGGAGCCCGCCCGGCACCCCGGAAGCGGCCCGGCGAACCGGGGACGAACACGGCGGTGACGGGTGGCCAATTGCCCGCCGCATAGGCCGATTGGCGGGCCGCCCGGCGGTTACGGACCTCGGGCCACGGGCAGAGTCGAGGGTATGGGCTGGACGCACGACTACCGTGACGTGGCACGCAACCGCCGCAGCAGTGCCGCTGCCGTGGGTACGCGGGACAGGGGCACTCCCGACCTCCGGGGCGGCGGGCCCGCGGGTCCCCCGCACCCGGACTCCGCGCACCCGATGGGCATCCCCCGCATCCTGCGCCGCAGAGCGCGGTGGATGTCCGCCCGGCTGCGCCATCCCCGCGGCTGACCCGCCGACGGCGGGCACCACACGGAGTCCGTGCCGGTACCCGCCGCCTTCCGGGTGGTTCAGATCGCGCACCCCTGGGTGTCGACGGGCCGGGTGGCCTGCCGCCCCTTGGTGACGTCCTGACGGACCTCGTCGGCGGTGAGCGCGTAGCCGGTCTGCGCATCGTCCAACGACTTGGCGAAGACCACGCCGTAGACCTCGCCCCGCGGGGTGAGCAGCGGACCGCCGGAGTTGCCCTGCCGCACCGTCGCGTACAGCGAGTACACATCGCGGGCGACCGTGCCCCGGTGGTAGATGTCCGGGCCGTTGGCCTGGATACGGCCGCGGATACGGGCCGAGCGGACGTCGTAGCCGCCGTTCTCCGGGAAGCCCGCGACGATGGCGCTGTGGCCGCTCTGCGCGTCGGTGCCGGTGAACTTCAGCGCGGGCGCCCGCAGCGCCGGGACGTCGAGGACCGCGATGTCCCGCTCCCAGTCGTAGAGCACGACCTTGGCGTCGTACGTGGTGCCCTCGCCGCCGATCTGCACGGTCGGTTCGGAGACGCCGCCGACGACGTGGGCGTTGGTCATCACGCGGTGCGGCGCGAAGACGAAGCCGCTGCCCTCCAGGACCTTGCCGCAGCTGGGCGCCGTGCCGACGACCTTGACGATGCTCTGCCGGGCGCGCCCCGCGACGGGGCTGTGCGCCAGCTTCGGGTCGGGCGCCGGGACGGAGGTGATCGGCTCGTTGGAGAACGGCGTGAAGACCTGCGGGAAGCCGTTCTGCGCGAGCACCGCGGAGAAGTCCGTGAACCACGTCGTGGCCTGCTGCGGCATCACCCGCGAGACGCCCAGCAGCACCTTGGAGTTGCGGACCTCCTTGCCGAGCGTCGGCAGCGACGTACCGGCCAGCGCGGAACCGATCAGCCAGGCCACCAGCAGCATCGCCACGACGTTGACGAGCGCGCCGCCGGTGGCGTCCAGCGCCCGCGCCGGTGACCAGGTGATGTGGCGGCGCAGCTTGTTGCCCAGATGGGTGGTGAGCGCCTGGCCGACCGAGGCGCAGATGATGACGATGGCGACGGCGGCGATGGCCGCGAAGGTGCCGGGGGTGGCGTCGTCGGTGACCTCGTTCCAGATGACGGGGAGTACGTAGACCGCGATCAGGCCACCGCCGAGGAAGCCGAGCACGGACAGGATGCCGACGACAAAGCCTTGCCGATAGCCGACGATCGCGAACCACACGGCGGCGACCAGCAACAGGATGTCCAGGACGTTCACGCCGGACACCGTCTCACGCGCTCCGGTCCAGCGGGACCTGCTTCGTGCGGTCCCACGGAATCTCCCACCCGGCGAAGTGCAGCAGGCGGTCGATGACCCCGGCGGTGAAACCCCAGACCAGGGCCGACTCGACGCGGAACGCCGGACCGGTGTGCCCCAGCGGATGGCGGGCCGTCACCCGGTGGGCCGGGTCCGTGAGATCCGCCACGGGAACCGTGAACACCCGGGCCGTCTCCGCCTGATCGACCGCGCCGACCGGGCTGGGCTCGCGCCACCAGCCGAGCACCGGCGTCACCACGAAGCCGCTGACCGGGATGTAGAGCCGCGGCAGCACACCGAAGACCTGCACGCCCGCCGGGTCGAGCCCGGTCTCCTCCTGCGCCTCCCGCAGCGCGGCCCGCACCGGACCGCTGCCCTCCGGGTCGCCGTCCTCCGGGTCGAGCGCGCCCCCGGGGAACGAGGGCTGCCCGGCGTGCGAGCGCAGCGTCCCGGCGCGCTCCATCAGCAGCAGCTCGGGCCCGCGGGCGCCCTGCCCGAAGAGGACCAGGACCGCGGACTGGCGACCGCCGTTCTCGGGCGGCAGGAAGCGGCTGAGCTGGTGCGGCTCGACGGTCTGCGCCGCCCGGACGACCGGGTCCAGCCACTCCGGCAACCCCTCGGTGGACACCCGCGCCTGCGGGAGCCGCCCGGCACCGGGGGCCTCGGGCGCGGCGGGCGGTGTGCCGGGGCCGGGCGGGGCCGCCGGGCCGTCGCCGGGCAGGGTCCGGCCGCTCTCCGGGGCGGCGGGCCGCCCCTCCCCGGCCCGGTCGCCGGTCCGTTCGCCGTACTGCTCCCGTGCACTCGTCATACGCGCCCCCTCAAGGCCCTGGTTCGGTGTGCGGCGCCCGGCGGTGGGCCACGCGGCCCGCCGCCGGGGCCGCGGGTGCGGCCCGTACCGCCGGTGCGGCGGTGGCCGGTGTCATGAGGCCGGGGCCCCCAGCGGGGGCGCGGGCCGACCGGGAAAACCGGCGGGCGGGTTGAGCCGCTGCCCCGGCTGCCCGCCCAACTCGTACTTGAGCAGCTTCTTCGCCTTCTCCGGGTCGGTCTCGCCCTCGCCGTACGACGGGCAGAGCGGGGCGATGCCGCAGGCGCCGCAGGCGGGCTTGCGGGAGTGGCAGACGCGGCGGCCGTGGAAGACGACGCGGTGCGACAGCATCGTCCACTCACTCTTGGGGAAGAGCGCGGCGACATCCGCCTCGACCTTCTCCGGGTCCTCCTGGGTGGTCCAGCCGAAGCGGCGCGCCAGCCGTCCGAAGTGGGTGTCGACGGTGATGCCGGGGACGCCGAACGGGGTGCACACTTTAGCACCATGGCTCTGACCTGCGGTTACGCTCTTCTCGCAGGCACACGCGTTACCAAGGACCACAAAGGCGGTCTTCCGCCCAACCCCTGGTAGCTTGACCATCTCCTCAAGCGTCCCCGGCACGCGCCCGCCGTGGTCGTGGACGATGACAGCGGCCAATTTCGTGATGCTTCGCGTCTTCGCCCTGAAGAATCCCGTGGGCCGGATCAGCTCCTCAACCTCCGCCGGGTCCGCCCCGGCCAGGTCCACGGGCTTCGGATACCTCGCGAAGAGTGCAGGGGTCGTCTGGTTTACGCGAAGGTCCGTGGTCTGCGCGGAGAGCACCGTCGCGACGAGAAGTTCCCAGGCGTTGCGGAAGTCGAGTTCGCAATGTGCGTAGGGGTAGATCTCCGCCAGGGCGCGGTTGATCTTGAACGCGCGGCGCTTGAGCGCCAGCGGAGTTTCTGACCGTCGGCTCACCATGGCGTACAGCCTACGGTCCGGGGCTGACACGGAACGCGCGAAGCCCCGCTCAGCTGTATGTAGCGGCTGAGCGGGGCTGGGTTGGCTAGAAGGGGCGCCAGAAGGGGCTACATGCCCCGCTCCAGCTCTCCGGGCATCGGGCCGGGGGTGAGGTCTGCCGCGTGGGTCGGGCACGCCCACAGGGTCGCTCCGGAACCGCTGGCGCTCTCGATTCGCCGGACGGGGACAGGGGCAGTGGTCACCGTGCGGCACTTCACGCACAGGGCGACGTGGCCGAAGCCAGAAGGCAGGGTGAGTCCTTCGCGCGTCATGCCGCCGCTCCGCTAATCACGGGGGCGTACGTGGGGTGTGGTGCTCCGGGGTAGTCGTAGTCGATGCCGATGAGGGCGAAAGCGGCGGCGTACCTGCGCTCACGCTGGATGGGCGACAGGGTGAGCGTGGTCTCCTCTTCCCCTTCCGGGCGGAAGATCGCACGGACCTGCGCGCTACTGGGCCCCGTCCAGGGGCGGGACCAGGGGTTCGCGGGGGCGTCGGAGGCGGGGGCGAGCGGGGGCTCCTGGGTGCGGAGGTGCCTCTCCGTGTGCCGTCCCGGCGTCCTGCTGAGCAGAGAGGCGGCCCGCTTCAGTGCGTGCGCGATAAGGTTCCGCATGTCTACAGCTCCTTGTGTTTTAGCTGTTGGCCATGCCCCGGGATGGATAAAGGCGGGTACCAGCCGCCTCCGTCGCCGGGGTTTCGTGAGCGACGTTAGACGAACTTGTATACCTACGTCTACATGCGTATTAAGACGCATGGAGACACGCATGTGAGAACCTAGACATCTGTTCTTGCCTAGGCTTGCGGTCATGCCCGAGATCGACCACGAGTCGCCCACGCCGGTGTACCGGCAGATCGCCGCTTTGATCGTCAAGGAGATCGAGAGTGGCGCCCTTCCGGTAAACCGGAAGATCCCTTCTGAGTCTGCCTTGACTCAGCGCTTCGGCGTGGCCCGGACTACGGCGCGCCATGCGGTCGCGCATCTCCGGGAAGAAGGCTGGGTCTTCACTGTCCCCCAGCGCGGGACCTTCGTTAAGGAACGGGCCGGCGCGGACGACGACTAGGGCTCGGCTGCCCGGAAGCGGGCCCGGACGGTCACTTCCGAAAATCCGGATGTGGCCCCGGGAACATCCCCGCAACGCGGGGTGGACAAGACCATGCGGCCTTTAGCGGCGTCGGTGAAGGGACCATCCCCGCCAGCGCGGGGCCATGTACGGGTAGTCATGGTGAACCCCCGCGATTCCGGGACATCCCCGCGACGGCGGGGTGGTCGCGACTTCGACCCGCGTGTAATACGCGTAGTTCGATACATCCCCGCAGCGCGGGGAGCGTCAGCTTCGGATGAGTGCGTGACGCTCGTCGGGGCGACGGAACGCCGGGCCCGCCCGGACAACGTGCACGGCCCCGCCCATGAATCTCGGGCGGGGCCGTTCCGGCTCTAGCGCCGCAGGTTCCGGGACTCGTTCAGCTTCCGCAACGCTGCGTTGAGCGTCGGCCGGTGGCCGGGGCAGGGACGTTCAGCGGGGAGTGCCGCGACCTTCCAGCACGTCATGCAGCGCAGCACCCCGGGGTGCTCCGGGTCGCTCTCCACGCTGCCACTGCACCGGGGGCACTCCTGCATGACGACTCCCTACGCCGCTACGTCGAACTCTCCCAGCTTGGCACCGCTGAGGAAGTCGGCCCACTCCTCCGCGGTGAACTCGACCGCCCGGCCGGTCACGGAGCTACGAACGACCACGGTGCCGGGGACGTTGGTCGCGACCTCCACGCACCGGGGGTCGTTGTTGTTGTACTGACATGCGCTGGACGTACGGAACTCGAAATCGGGGACGGCGCTCATGTGCTTCTCCCTGTCTTCTTCGGTTCGCTTCACCGTGTGCCCGCCCTGATTCAGGGGGCGGGCCCCGCCCGACCGTCATGCGGACGACGGGCGGGGCCTTGCGCTACTGCTGCGCGGTCTCGCGTAGGCAGTCGAGGCAGACCCAGCGTGCTCTTGCGATCAGGCGGGTGCGGTCTTTCGGGTGCTTGCCGCACCATTCGGACGCGCCGGCCCGGTCGGGTAGATCACGCTTGATCAGCATGCCGATGCGCTGTCGGTTGGTCGGCGGTTCGTCAGAGAACGGTGCCGGTTCACTGCTCGTCATCGTCGCTCGTGGTTTCTTCGGGTTCGGGCTCGCTGGCTACCACGGTCTCATTCTCGAATACGTCGTAGCCGTTCACGTTCTCCTTGGGCATCTTTGCCACCCCCTTTCCTCCTCGAATTCCTGTGCGGTGGCCTTGCGTTGGGTGCGGGTGAAGGTCTCCAAGGGGCGTGTGCCGCAGTGCGGGACTCGCTACTGTGGCGCTGTATGGAGCGCCCCTTCATCTCCCCCGATTCGGACCATCTGGCGTGCGGCATCTGTCCGGCGAAGCGGTTCCCGCGCGAGGGGTTCGTGATCTACGACCGCCCGACCCGGGAATGTCCGTTCAACCCTGCTGACGGATACCGCTACACGTCCGACGGGACACCGGCCTGCGTTCACCCCCACAAGGTGGGGCTTGAACCAGACCGGATCGCGCCGCCCCCGGTTCGAACGGAGCTGGAGGCGGCGGACCCTGCCCCGACGACTAAGCGGCGGCGCCCAAGGGGATGGCTACCTTTTTTCCGCGCTCGGTGACGCCGATACCGGCGTACACGGTGTCCAGGACGCGGCGGCGGCGTTCGGTCTCGTCGGCCCCGATCCAGAACCGTGCGTTCAAGGTGCCGAACGCCTGCCGGTAGACCTGGTGGGTGTAGTCGCCGTGGTCCCACGCGGTGTTGCCGTGTTCCATGTCCGTCATGTGTACGAACTGGATTCCGTGACGCTGCATCATCCGCGTCAGCAGGGAGAACTGCGCCATCATGGCGTGCGTCATGGTGTCCACCGCTACGGGCAGCGGGAGTTCCGCCGCACGCTCGTTGCCGTCGGTGAGGTCCCACACCGCCGACTTGATCGCCATGGCGCGGACTGCCTCGATGAAGAGCCCCGGCGCGTCGGCTACGGCGTCGTAGTCCGTGATGATCGGGTACCCGTAGAAGTCGTCCCAGTCGGACGAATACTGGGAGACCGCCTTTTCTAGACGCCCGATTTCCGGGTCACCCATCAGGGACGCGTGGATTTCGCGGGCGCGCTCCGCCACCCTTTCCGGGGTGGGTCGGCTGATGATTTTGTTCACGTCGTGCACTCCTTTGATGGTGGTGCATTCGGCTACCGACCGCCCGACTGCCGCTGTCCTTTAGACAGTCGGGCGGAGTCCCTTTGCCCGGACTCGAACCGGGGTCACCTGAACCTGCAACCTTGTCTCCAGATTGCGGGTTTTCAGGGCTCTTCCTGACTGAGCTACAAGGGGTGGGAGTTCCAGGGCCCGGCCGCCGCACTATTCGGCGGCCGGGCGGAATCTCTCAGTTATTTTCTTCCCGATGATTGGCGGCGAGGCGGGCGGCAGTCACGTCGGCAATCACTTTGTTCGCCTCACGGTCACTGTCGCTGATGCTCGGGTCATGCAGCTGGTTGCGCGCGGCGCCGAGTTCCCTGATGGAGTCGAACAATTCGTCATCACTCATCGGATTACTCATGCGGTTCTCCCGTACCATTTCCTGAAGACGCGGAGGGGTCCAGGCACCTCTCCAGTTGGTCAAGTGCTTCGTTGACTGCCTTTGTCATCCTCACCGCATCGTCAAGATCGACACGGCCGATCTTGATGTAGTAACGAGGCTTAGGCTCACACTTGTCACAAGGGAGATGAATCCCGATGTCGTCGAAATCGATACCAATCCGCCGAAGGGCATTCACGAAATCTGTGGCTACATCCTTGGCGTCTTCGTGATCACTGTCGTTCCAGTACCCGCTATCGACGGGTGGGAGGTAATCCATGCGGCTACGCCTTTCGCTTACCAACGGGGGACCACGGGACGCTAGGGCTGGCCTGCGTGCACATACGGCACGCGGTTCTTCCCGCCTGCACCGCCCTTTTGAGCGAACGGACTTCAATGCACGTCGCCAGGTTTCCTAGCATGGGACAGTTCACCGACCGGTGATACGCCTTCGCGCCCGGAACCACGAATACCGAAGTCGTGATCTCCTGCCCGCTCACAACTCCCCCTGGCGCGGAGCCTGGGGCGTGCTTTTGATTCGGCCCCACATCCGCATTAGCAGGTCCAGATGCCGTGCGTCTTGCACATGGACTTGAGCTTCACGGCGCCTCGTTCTCCGGTCACGATTTCCGTTGGAATGGGGTTTGTGCACGCGGGGTCTACTCATCTCTTTCGCTCTCCAGGATCTGAACGTCATGAAGCCACTGCCCAGGGCCGTTCGCGTTGCGTGCCCGCTGGAAAATTGATGTGTCGCGGGGCCGCCCACCGCCCTGTGAGCGGCCCCGCTCCCACCGGCATGGCCCAGTCCGGCGGGGGCCTTTCCGTACCGCCTACGGGGGGTATGCGGCGGTCGGAAAGGAGTTTCGTTAAGTCGCCAGGCAGTCCGGGCAGTTGACCGCGCGGAGCCATTCCGTGACGCGTTCGCCATCCCCGGCGCCGCATTTGGGGCGGGGGTCGGCGTCGTCGGTGAGTTCGTGGACGGTCATCACGTCGTTGCTGACGGTTCCGGCGCGGGGCGCCGTCCCTGCCGTGCTCATCGCTCTCTCCACGGGTCGTCGGCCACTACGTACAGCGCGTGGGCCAATCCGCCGATCCGGTGGACCATCCCCTGGGGCTCCCCGATAGGACTTTCGTCGGCCGGCTGGCGAAACGGCCATACCGTGAGCACGAAGGCGACGCCTTCGTCCGTGGCGCTGATGATCAGCGGGTCCCCCGCCTTAATGTGCGCCTGTGCCACCCGGTCAGCGTGGGGGTTGGCGGCCCAGCCTCGAAGATCAAAACGGCGAGCGGTTCCCGCCACCTCCGTCTGAACCTCGGAGGTTTCGTTGAGTTGGTCAGCCAGTCGCCGCGCCCATCCGTGCGCCCACCGGGCGGCAAGGAGTGAGGAGTCTGTGCGCTGCACGTCGATCACCCGGTACACGCGGTCTGTGCCGTCGTCCGGGTCCCACCCGGAGCGCAGCTCCCCGTAGAAGGCAGTCACGAGACTTCACCCCGACTCCGCGCGTTCACACGGGCGGTTACGGCGTGCAATCGCTCCATGGCCGTGGTCGGCCGAGTCTCCGACGGGGCCACGGTCCACACGTCCCCGCCAGCCACGGGCGCCAGTTCCCAGCGCCCGGCGATCTCGCACCGGAAGATGCCGACCCACCTACGGCTGACATCCATCACGAGCGTTCCGGGGGACGGCGCGGAATGCACAGCGTGCAACGAGTTCGTGGGTGGCGTCGGTGTAGTCATGGCGTCCTTAGCCTTCGCTGGAGGGGGCTGGCGTGTGGGACTTGGGGACGACATCAACTCTGGGGGAAACGGACGTACGTGGGGAAGGTCTGACCCCATGCCATTGGGCACGGCATAATGCGGCAACCGACATGGCATACCGGGGAGTTGAACACATGAGCGAAGGGGCGACCCAGGAGCGCGCGCCGAAAAATAGCGCCGTGTACTTCGGGGAGGAGGTCAAGGCGTTAAGGGAGTCAATGGGACTCTCTCAGGACGATTTCGCGGTCCAACTGCACTACAACCAAGGTCAAGTAAGCAAGGTTGAAAGCGGGTCGGTACTGGCCTCCAAAGCATTCGCCACCGCCATGGATCGCGTGGCGGGAACACCAGGTGTTTACCTACGTCTTCGGAACAAGCTGTCCAAGCAGGGGCACCCAGATTGGTTCGTCCCGTACATCGCACTGGAGGAATCAGCTAGCGGCGTGACGGACTACTCGTGCACGTTTCTGATGGGGCTGTTGCAGACGCCGGAGTACGCGGCGGCCGTCATGCGCGCGGCTTTCCCCCGCGCATCCGATGAGTGGATCAAAGAGAACGTTGAACTCCGGATGCGACGACAGGCGGTGTTGGATCGGGAAGATCCTCCGTTGCTCTGGGTCATCGTGCACGAAGCCGTCCTGCGCGCTGTCGTTGGCGGAGTTGCTGTCATGGTGAGCCAGCTCGAACACCTCACGGTGCTCATGAAGTCGCCACACGTCACGATCCAAGTGCTCCCCTACAAGGCGGGTGCCGCTCCATCCCACCTGCCCTTTACGCTGCTCTCGTTGGACGGGAAGCCCCACGCCGTCTACACCGAGACGCCAACCCATGGCGGACAGGTGGACGAGACACCGAGCGTGGTGGCCTCTGCGGTCGGCATGTTCGACCGGCTACGCATGGCGGCGCTCTCCGATGAAGAGTCGCGTCTCTTTATTCGCAAGATCATGGAGGACCACACGACATGAGCAACGCACCCGCTCCTGAGCCCCTGTACTGGGTCAAGAGTTCATACAGCGGCGGGCAGGGCCAGTGTGTCGAGTGGGCACCCGACCATGCTGCCACCACCGGTGAGTTCAAGGTCCGGGACTCCAAGGACCCCCACGGCCCGCACCTCACCCTGACGGCTGGAGCCTTCACCGGGCTGGTGACCTTCGCGAAGTCTCACGGCTGACCCCGGCGTACTCGCACCCAGCCACCTTCGGCCCGCTCAGCGCAGCACGCCAAGAAGCCCCGTCACCCTCTCGGGTAACGGGGCTTCGTCATGAGGTCATGCGGCCATGGGGGTGCACGCGGGCTCGTCCTGCCAGACGACCCAGGGGGCACCGACGGGAACGAGCCGACCGGAGTGCGGGGAGATGGACCATTCGTGGATGCCGGCGGGTCCACCCGTGGCGTACCGGTACGCGACCAATCGGAAGTGCCTCACTTCCTTCGGGGCGACGTTCGCCACGGCGACGGCGAGCACGTACAACGAGCGCTCCAGCTCGTGTGCGTTGCCGATGTAGTCGGGCATCGGCGGGAACTCATCACCGGCCTTTTTCCAAACCCAGCGGTTTGTTTCCACCCACCGAGGGACCTCAACGCGGATCTCCACGGTCGGCCCACCCCCTGAAATCACGGACACAACAACCCCCTACTGCCTACTGCGCCAGTCCGAATAGCACAGGTTTTCGACAGTAACACCCCGGTGAAGCATATGCATATGGGGTATTTCAAGATCTTCAAGGGGTATCAAAACGCACTTACTGGACATACTCCATGGTCTGAACCGGAGTCCATGCACCGAGATTCAACTACAGCGCGCTTGGTTTGTTTCTACCAGACATTTCCCCCTGCGGGAGACTCCGAAGCCCCCCTCCGGGTCAGGCGGGCAGCCATGGCGGCAGCCAGCTCCTCCGCCTCTTCCGGGGTCTGCGCCACGGCCTTGATCCACCGCTTACCGAACGCCTTGAGCCCCTTGGAGCGGGCTTCGCGCACGGCCTTCGCGGTCGTGCCCATGTCGGCGGCAAGCTCGTCGTCCGCCGTCTTGCCATAGAACGGGACGGGGTCGATGCCGAAGGTTCCGCGCAGCACGTACGCCTGACCGTCGCCCATCGTGTCCAGCAAGCCATGGACGAGACAGCGCTTGACCCGCTCCGCTTCACGGGAAACGTCATCAGCGGTCACCAGCTCGTCCGGGACGCCGTACGTGGACGTGCCCGGCTCGCACGGCTCGTCCGTGTCTTCGGCGCCCGGGGCCGGGGTGTCCAGGGAGTCCGCCCCCTGGTAGGCAAGACGGGCCGCGTGGGCACGGTCCGCGCTCAGCCGACGCCCCGCCGGGGGAACGGTCTGGCACAGCTTCTCAGCAAGGAACGGGTCACCCCCGGCCCGGTCCAGCATCGAAAGGAACGTTTTTGCAGCGTCCGGGTCCACACCCTGGTTCCGCTCCGCGCGGGTCGCGCCCAGGAGCATGGTCTCCACGGTGGCGTACGCGAAGCCCAGGAAGTCCGTGGTCACGCTCTCGTCAAACCGCGTGAGGGCTTCCCAGACCGCTATGCGCCCCATCTGTTCGAACTCGTCGCGGTAGTCGTCGTGGCGCGGGCCGGACTCCGCCATGCGACGGGCCGCCTTCCGGGCGAGAACCGCTATCCGCGATTCAGTGGTTTCGATGACCGCCGTCGTGGCCTCAAGGTCGTTGGCCTGGGCGGCGCGGACGGTCGAAAGTGCAAGCGTGCTGGACACGGGCGGGCTCTCCTTGGCTTGGCTCACCCGTGGTCTGGTGAGCCGATTGCCCGGAGAGGGCCGAACCGTCGTGCACAGCTATTGAGCTGCGGTTATGCCTGTTTCTGGGTGCACGAAGCCCAGGGCATTTCTGAAAAATGGCACGGCGAATCAAGCCCCCTGCCGGGGGGGGTTGACGCGGGGCTTGATCAGTGCCGTACGTCGGAACGGTTAGTTGGTGGCGCCGGCGGTCGGTGCGGAACGTCGGCGGATTTCACGGGCTTAGATCCGCGAGTGCCGAGCGCAGATGCGGTCAGGGAACTGGACGTGACCCGGGTTCCGTCGCGGGGATGACACCGGCGCGCGACAGGTAACGGCATCGAAATGCAACGGGGTCAAGCGACTCGCGTGAGTCGCTTGAATCGGCAGCGCCTGGCCCCCTCCCCGGGCGGGGGACGGGGCCAGGCGCCGGTCAGTAATCCGCGCCGTAGAGGCTGCCCCAGCTCCGTCCGCCGATTTCGGCTTCGGCCGTGATCGGGACGCCGTACAGATCGAAGGTCATTGCCTTCTCAACCGCGCGGGCCGCATCTGCCGCGTCTTCACGCGGAGCCGAAAGGAGGGCTTCGTCATGGATCGGGAGCTTGAGCATGTCCAGGAGCCCCGCCTCCTCGATGTTGAGGAGCGCTTGCCCCAGGCAGTCCCGGGCCACCGACTGGCAGGCGTAGTTGACCACCGCGTAAGTACGGTCCCGGTCCAGCGGCAGGCGGCGCCCTGTCGCGGAGACGAAGACCATGCCGGACTCGTACGCTTCCCGCTGCCACCGGCGGGACGCGCGCTTGATCTCCGGATACAGCCGGTCGTACTCCGCGAAGGCGCGGGCCATGGCCTCTTCACTGGCCCCGGTCTGGCGGGCGGCCGTGCGGACGCCTCCGCCGTAGACCTTCGAGAACCCGGCGCCTTTCATGACCTTGCGGTCCGACTCCGTGGCCCCCGCTCCCCGGACGAGCCGGGCCGTGAACCAGTGGATGTCTTCCCCGGCAAGGAAGCCCTCCCGCATCCGTCGCACGTCCGCCAGGGCGGCAAGGACGCGCATCTCAACGGCGCTGAAGTCGCACGAGATCATGACGTGACCGGGGTCCGCGAGCAGGGCCCGCCGGATCATCTGGTCTGAGCTGGGCAGGGTCTGGAGCGCGGGCCGGGTCACGGACATGCGCCCCGTCCGGGCCGCCATGGAATGCACGAAGGGGTGACACCGTCCCCCGGCGTCCATGACCTCAAGGAAGGTGTCCGCGTAGGACGCGCGCCACTTCCCGGCCCGCTTCGAGCGGATCACGGCTTCGGCCAGGGGGTTGGGCGTCCGACCGTTCAGGCGCTCACCCTGAAGGCTCAGGTCCGCCAGGGCGGAGAGGACCGCCTTGTCCACCTTCAGGGCGCCACTCCCGGTGCGCTCCGTCAGGCGCTCGCCCATGCCAACGAGCGCTTCGGCCAGGGTCCGGGTGCTGTTGACGTTCTCGACGCCGTACCGGCGGGCCACGTCGGCGTAATGCTGCTCCTCGTACGTCAGGTTGGCCCGCAGCTCCTGTACGTAGCTCTCGTCCACGACCATGCCCGCGCGCTGCATGTGGGTGCAGATCCGCGCTATCTCGTGTTCGTACTGGACGAGTTCAGGGCGCACGCCCAGGCGGTCCAGCTCCCGCGTGAGGATGGGGTCCAGGCGGGCCGTGAGGATCACGTCCAGCCCCGCGTACAGGTTGTAGGTGGGGTGGTCCAGGGGGATGCCGGCCCAGCCGGTGGCCGTCGTCAGGCCCAGGCTCCGGAAGATCTGGGTGAGGTCCCCTTGCGTGTCCGGGGCGGAGGGGTCCACGTAGTGGGCGGACAGGGGCTTGAGGCCCGTGCCGATGCCGCCTTCCTGGGGCTGCCTGGGGTCCAGGAGCCCGGCCTTGAGCCGGGTGTCCGTGGTGCGCGGTGCGAGCACTTCGAGCGGCGCCCCGGCGTGCTCGTCCAGAACAGCCCAGTCGAAGGGGGCGTTGTGAATCTGGAAGCGGTCTACGCGGCGCAGTGCCGCGCGGGCGGCGGACTGGAAGGCGGGCCCGCGTTCCCAGTGGATGACCCAGGCGTCCCGCTCGTCCCCGAACTGGACGGTCCGGAGGCGGTAGCCGGGGCTGTAGATGTCCAGCCCGCTCGTCTCCGTGTCGAGTGCGACGGGGCCCCGGCGGTTGGCGCGGGCAAGCCAGGAGCTGAAGCGGGTGAAGTCTTCGCGGGTCTGGGGCACGTGGACGGTGACGGTGTCCCCGGCCACCGCGTGGCGGTAGGTCTGCAAGGTCTCTCCCCGTGAACGGGGGCAGAGTCCGCCCGGCGCGCACGAAGGGCAGGAGCCCACCCGGTCGTTCTGGGCGGGCCCCTGCCCGTGCTGTGCGGTTGTCCGGTCAGTCCATGAGCCGCCGGAACGCTTCGAATGCCTGGGCGGGGACAACTCCGTTGCCCAGCGCCTTGAGTTGGTGCTTACGGGTCAGTCCGGGTACTTCGGTGACCCAGCCGGCGGGCAGGCCCATGAGCCATTCGCACCACCGGGGAACGAGCCGGATGCCACCGCGCGGCCCGCGTTCAGTGGGCGGAGGGGAGGCGCGCCCGGTCAGCTCCTCCCAGCGCCGCACGGCGGGGAGGTATTCGCCCCACCATGCGGAAGGAGAACGACGACTGTCCGGAGATTCGAAGAACCCTGACGGGTCTTCGATTGGCCCGGTCCGCCCAAACCGTCTGAGGCGGTCGGAGTGGGGAAGAAGAAAACAAGCTTCGTCGGCGAGGGTTGCCGCGTGAGGCTGGCTACTGCCCCCCCCCCCCCCCCCCCCCCACTCCCACCCCCCACCCCCCTCTGCCCACCAGCCCCGCGAGGACTTCCGCGAGCCCGCGCGTCCGGATCGCGGCAACATTTTCCAGGAAGACGACTCCCGGTCGAAGGACGCGAACGGCGTCAAGGACGTTGAACCAGATTGCTGACCTTGAATCGCTCAGCCCCCTTCGTCGTCCGGCGTTGCTGATCCCCTGGCACGGGAAGCCCGCCGTGATGATGGTGATTTCACCCCTGAGCGCGGCCCAGTCGATGGCCTGGACGTCCCCCAGGTTCGGGGCGTCCGGGTACCGGGCCGCCAGGATCTGGGAGGCGTGCGGGTCAATCTCCGCGACGTAGCGCACGCGCTCTCCGGTCAGCGCCTCCACGGCGAGCCCCAGCCCCCCGTACCCGGCGCACAACTCCAAAATGGGCATGACGAGCCCACCCCCTTACGCGGCGTGGGCGTACTTATCGAAGATGCCGGGACCGGACGGCGCCGCGTCGTCCACGGCCGGACGGACGCCTACGAGCGCGATGCCCTTGTTGGTCTTCTTGCGGACAACCCCGCGCTCCTCCATGGCTCCGAAGAACGCGCGCCGGGTCCACCGCTCCTTGAGCGGGAGGTTTTCCGCCTCACACCAGTCGAGATACGCGTTGAACGCGTCCCCACCCGGCATCTGGGCTGCCTCGTAGCGTTCAAGCACACCGGGGAAGAAGCCGCTCAGCGCATCGGAGGTCTCCCGGTAGTCCCGCGTGGCCTCCGCGATGACGGGTGGGTCCTGAAGCCCTCCCTCGTACCACTCCATCGCACCCCGGACCGCCCACGCGGCAATGCCCTCCGCCTCAGCCATGAGCTTCTGGTCAAGGTAGGGGTCACGCTCCTCCGGGGCGAACCACCGCGTGAACGGCAGCATTTTCACCCGGCGCCACAGACCTTCATCCTGACCACGGAAGCGGGGGCGGTGGTTCGTGGAAAGGACGATAAGGAAGCTGGGCTTGAATTCGAAAAACTCTTGCCTCATGAACCTCGCGGACACCATGTCCTTACCGGACGTGCGCTTGAGGATCGCTTCCGACATCGGCTTACCGCTCTCGCCTTCGCTCGCCATCACGAGCCGGCTCCCCCTCAGCCCGGCGATATCGTTGGGAATTCCCCCGCTGGGCCGCTCCTCGAAGGTGGCGAACGCGGTCGTTTTCGTGACCGCCCTGAAAACACTGGTGAGCGTGTCCGTCGCCACCGATTTCCCGTTCGCGCCTTTCCCCCACATGACCACGAAGCACTGTTCCGCGACCGATCCTGTGATGCCGTAGCCCACGAGCCGCCGGAAGTAGTCGGCCAACTCCGGGTGCCCCGGGAAGACTTCGAGCAGAAAGCTCAGCCATCGGGGGCATTCGGCTTCGGGTCGGTAGTCGATGTCCAGCGCGTACGTGAGCATGTCGCGCTTGTCGTGCTCGCGCAGCTCCCCCGTCCGGAGGTCCACCGTTCCGTTGGCGAAGGTCAGAAGTTCCGGGTGGGCGTCGAACGCGGACGCGTCCACGTGGACGGACGGGACCGCCCGCAGCTCCCGTATCAAGGAGTCGATGTTCCGCGTCAGCGTGAAGCCCTGAGCGGCCTTCAGGAGCCGAGCCCCGGGATCGTCCTTGGCCTCCCCGCCCTTCTCCACATGGGCGGCGCTAAGTTCAGCGGCAGCCACGGTCAGGGCGGCGCCCATGTAGTGGATGGCCTGACGGACGCGGGTGTCACCGCGCTCCCAGACCTTCCCCGTCCACATGTAGAAACCCAGCCCGGGGGCGTGCTTGATCATGCCCCGGGTGAAAGCCACCAACGAGTGAGCGTTGAGCACGTCGGACGAGCCGTAACGCTCCGCGAACTCCTTCATGAGCCGGACCGCGCGGGCGGCTTCGTCAGCGTCCGGAACGAGTGCGCCGGTGGCCCCGTCCACGAGCGCGGAGCTGGCGGGCTGGACGGGCCGGGCCGCCTTCACCGCACGGTGGAGAGCGGAGGGGAAAGCCGCCGGATCGTCCTCGCGCCACCGGGTCAGGTCGTGACCGGCGGTGGGGATGTCCAGCACGAACACGGACACGCCGTGGGCGGCAAGGCCCTCCGCCAGGCGCTGGGTGAATCCGGCACCCGCGTCGTCGTGATCTCCGGCAACGATGACCTGGGAGCCCTTGAGCCCTTCGGCCAACTCCCTTGTCAGCTCCGGGTTCCCGGCCAGACTGGCGCCCCGCACGGCCACGGAGTCGTAGCCCACGCCCGTGGCGGTGAGCGCGTCTCCGGGCCCCTCCGCGAGGATGGTGACGCCGTACCCGCCCCCGCCGCGAAAGACGCCGTAGGCGGACCAACGCATCCCTTCGGGGTTCATCAGGCTCAGCCACCGCCCGGGACACTGCCCGGTGAGGTCCCGGCCCTGAAGCCCCCGGAGGGTGCCGGAGAAGTCCCTCAGCGGCACCGTCAGGCGCGGGTACGCCAGAAACGAGCGGGAGCGGTAGGGGAAGCCGTCGATGGTGTCCCCGTCGTCCACGCCAAGTAGGTGGTCGGCGGCCCCGTCCATGTCGAGTCCGAAGCGGCTTGCCGCGTACTGGGCGGCGCGTCCGGCGGTCTCGTCGTCCAGCCTCCGCAACAGGGTGGTGGACTCGTCCACGTACCGGGCCAGTGCCGCAGTCTCCGCGACGCCCACGAGCTGGGGGCGCACGGATGAGACGGTCAACCCCTCCCCGCCGGAGTTGAACAGGTCCGGGAAGCGGAGCCCCACGGCCCCGATCACGTCTTCGGTCCGACAGCCAGCCCGGCAAGTGACGCGGACCTTGTGGTCATCCCCGCGCCAGATCCGAAGGGACGGGCGGGAATCGCCGTGCGCGGGGCACTGGGCGAGATAACCCCCGTCCGCCTCTTCGGTGACCTGGGAGAACCGGGCGAGCAGGTGAGTGAACAGCATGTGCGTGCCTCCTTCACCCGGTCTCTGGGGCGCGGATTGCCCGCGCTAGAGCCGGGCGCGGAGGTCCGCCACGAGCTGGGCGAAGCGCGCCAAATCGGTGGTCAGGTACCACCGGGTGGAGTCGAGACCGCGCACCGTCGGCGCGAAGGCGTACCGCTCCCGCATCTCCCGCGTGGACACCCCCAGCGCGACACGCACCCGCGTCCACGTCCGTACTCCCAAGTGCACGCGCGCCAGGCGGACGTTGGCCCGCCGGACCTTGTGGACCACCACGCCGTACGGGTAGCCCGCGTGGTGCGCCTCAACGTGCGCCTGCCGGAGCCACGTGGGGACCGCCGGGGACTTCACGTCCTTGCACTCCAGGACGAAGGGCGGACAGTGCACGTCGCCCACGTCCTTGGCGCCTTCCTGGGCTGCCCGCCGGACGTTGAGGGCAGAGAAGATGTCCTTGAGCCTGCCCGTCTCGTCCACGAGCCCCAGCGCTTCGTTGAGGTGATCCCGGACGGCGGACTCCCAGGCCGTTCCCCGGACTTTCGCCGGGTTAGCCACGTACCCACCGCGCGTCCGCGCCACGGCACACCGCATGGGCCACCGCGTCCATGTACCGGCCCCAGTCCCGGCGATCCGACACCCCGGGCGCAAGCCACAGCGTGTCCCCCACCTCCAGGGCGCAGAGGTCCCCCAGCGCCGGAGCGCTCGTCTTTGTGATGCCTACTTCCATTCCTCCCCCTTCAAGCGACTCACGTGAGTCGCTTGGAAACGCCGAAGGGCCGGAGCGGCAACCCAGTGGGTTCCGTCCGGCCCTTCCGTGTGGCTACGCGTCGCGCTCGCCTGTCACGTTGGACAGGCACAGCCGTGCGTGTTCGTTCGAGATCCATTCCTTCCGGAGACGCTTACGCGGCACGAAGCCGGATTCCGTCCCGGTGGGCTGGACGAGCAGCATGGGGCGAAGGATGCCTTCCACCCGGCGCACGGTGACCTTCTCAATGATCGCGTCGGCCAGGCGGACGCGGTTGCCCTGTCGGGCGCCGTACGTGATCAGGTCTCCCCGGTACAGCTCGTTGCCCGCGTAGTCGGAGACCGTCCCGCGTCTACCCATAGACGAACTCCTCTTCGTCCACGCCGAAGCGTCGGCGGCGCTCACTGATGACGTGCGGGATCTCGCCCGGCTTCCACTCCCAGAGGGGGGCCTTGACCGCCGGGTCCGGCAGGAACCGAAGGAGCGTGGCGAATTCCCCGGTCCCCGCCTTCGTGGTCAGGAACGAGCCGGGCAGATACCCGCTCAACGAGCCTCCGCAATCGCGTCGTTGTACGAGCCCAGGACCTGAATCACGGGCTTGCGGAAGTCCACCTTCTCCCCGGCGCCGTTGATGAAGCTGACGTGCTCCAGGGTCAGCCGGCACAGGGCTTCACCCTCGACCGCGTCAAGCGCGTCCTTGACCTCGTGGATAACCTCCGCGAGCGTCCACGCCGACGCGATGAGCTTGCCCTTGCCCAGCTCGTAGTCATGGGCCAGACGGAAGGTGACGTTGATGGACGGGGCCGGGCCGATGCCCTGGCGGGCCATCTCCTTGCGCTCGCTCATGAGCTTCGGGCAGCCGCACGGCTCCCCCTTGCGCTCCGGCGGGGACAGGAAGCTCACCCCGTCGCACTCGTGGACCGGACCGGTCCGGCCCCACAGGATGAGCTTGTCCTCAATGGCCTTGCTGCCGGAAAGGACGATCTCCACGGACGGGGTGTCCGTGAGGATCTGGAGGTTCATTTCCTTCGTGGGGTCGTACTCCTCGACGGAGCCGCCCAGGAGCTGGGCCACCGCGTCGGCTACGACCGGATCACCAGTCAGCACACGCCAGTTGGCGAGGCTGACGGGCTTCTTGTTGACCACCATGCCGGACCGGAACTGAAACACGTAGTCGTTGCTGAACTCGTGTTCCGGCTTCGGCTTCGGCTTCGCGTCCGGGTCGGTGGCGAAAATCTGGAGCGCCATGCGCTATCCCCCTGGGTGTCTGCTGATCAGGGGGAAGAGCGGAGCGCCGCCCGTCCCCCTTCACTCGGGGTCTAGGGGGCCGATTGCCCACAGCCTGGGGATAACGAAAAGCCCCCGGCAACCGAAGTCACCGGGGGCGGGTGCTACTTGGCGCGCCGCTGGGTGCCCGTCACGAGTTGGTCCGTGGCCTGGGCGATGACCCGGCCGATGACCTTCTTGGACAGTTCACGGTCCCAATCAAGGACCCGAAGCAGGGTGAGGAACACGCGGAAGATCTCCTCATCGATGCGGACCGGCTGAAAGGTCCACGTCTCGTCCGTGATGTGGAGGACGCACGCACCGTCGAACTCCGGCATGGCCGCGCTCACGCCCTGCGGGTCGATGATGCGATCAGCATGGGCGTACGCGGCCATCTGAAGCGCCACGTCCGGGTAGATGCTCCGGCTCGTCTTCCAGTCCACGATCACGGTGTGACGCGTGCCGGAGCGGTCCGGGGTCAGCTCCCCCTCCTCGTCCAGCCACACGTTGAGGATCGCGTCGAAGCTCCCGGCATAGGCGTATTGATCACTCCATGCCACGTCTTCGGCGCGAACGAGTTCGGGGTTGACCGCCTCAAGGAACTCCGCGAAGTGGTCGCGGTAGGGCTCAAGGTCCGGGTGGACGCGCCCCAGGGCCTCACCCCGGATCATGCGCTCAAACAGGTCGTGCGCGTCGCTGCCCAGGTCGGCGCGGCGCTTCGTGTACCGTCTGGCGGCGCCCTTCAGGTAGTCAACGGCGCCCTGGCGGTCGCGCTCCGCCATCTGCCGGACGAACGGCAAGGAGTCAACGGCCAGCTCCGCCACCATCCGGGCGTTCCAGAACGCGAGAAACGGCTTGGGCAGCATACTGAGGACGGACGTAACACCGGGGACCTTGAGGTCAGGCTTTTCGGGGTCGAAGTAGAAGCGGCTCCCGCTTCGGCTGATGGTGCGGATCTGGCCCATGGGCCGGGCCCCCTTCAGGCTCGTGGTGAGTGGTACACCACGGGTCTGGGGAGCGCATTGCCCAGGCGGTGACGGAGTGATGCGGTGGCGCGGTCTCCGGGATGTCCTCTACTTGTTGGTGGTTGGGTCTCTGCCCGGTACCAACCTCTTCTTCATTCCGGCACTTCGTCACCCGACCGCCGAAGCGGTCCGAACGCAGCGAAGCCCCGCCGGTCCGCAGAGAGACCGACGGGGCTTCGGAAGGCGTAGTTCAGATCTGGTCGGCAAGTTCCTGGGCACGTGCCGCGAGCGCCTTGAGGCGGGTGCGGACCTTGCGCTTCTGGTGCCCGTTGAGCTTCGCCGCGTTCTTCTCCGCCTTCTCCAACTCCGCCGTGATCGTGGTGAAGTAGTTCTCAAGGCGGGCTTCAGGCGTCAGCCGGGATTCGTCGGCTCCCCTCAGCGCGGCCCGCCGCTCCCGCTCCAGCTCCGTACGGCCCTTGCGAGGGAGTTCGATCCCCTTGGACGCGTACAGTCCGTAGACCGCCTCTGTGAGGCTTGCGGGGCTCTCCTCCGTCTCCTTCTCTTTCGCTTTCAGGTACGCGTCAGCGGCCTCCGGGTAGTGCTTCTGGACCTCTTCGAGTCCCGCTTCCTTGTCCGCGTCCAGCCCCCGCAGGTACCCGACGAGAACGTCACTGTTCTTGTTGCGGACCGCGCGCTTGAGCGACTTAAGGACCTCCGCCTTGTCCTCATCGTCGTCGGCGATCTGCTCCGCCACCTCCGCATAGACCAGCGCGGCGGTGTTGCGCGTGTACTTCTGATGAGCGATCAGGTCCGGGAGTTCGAAGGTGTTGAGCGACTTCTTCCGCATGGCCAACTGGAGTTCGGAGACCTTCTCCGCGATCTTCTTGGCCTCAACGCCCAGGTTGACGGCCGACGACACATGGGCGGACGCCTCAGAGATCAGCGCGGCCACGTCCGCCGGGATGACGAGCGGTTCCCCGTCGCCTTCGTCGTCGCCTTCGTCGTCGCCTTCGTCGTCGTCTTCGTCGCCCCCGCCTGTGGTGCCCGGGATGGCTACCTCTGCACCCTTGGCCCCCTCCGCCTCCGCGCCGCCCTGGGGCTCGCCCCCGGCGGGAAGCTGCGGTTGGAGAGCTACCTTGAGATCGTCACGCAGATCAGTGCGAAGGTGGACCGACCCCTTGCCCTTGAGCGTCTTGAGAAGCCCCTCAGTCTCCTCAACGATTTCAGCAATGGCGCTCTCGTCCGCGCCGTTGGCAACCATGGCGCGGATGCGCTCCAGGTTGCCGTTGACCGTGTCCTTGATCGCGTCGTTGGCGGTCATCTCGTATTTCTCCCCGGTGTCGCGGTTCTCGATGGTGATCTCAAGGTCCGACTCACGCATGCGAGCGGTTCGGAACATGTCCAGTGCTCCTCGATGCGCTCCCCCTTCGTCGGCATACGGGGTCGCACCTTTGGTGCCCGATCCGCCCCAGACGTACGACAGGCGCCACGGCAGGCGCTGACCCTTCTTCGGCATGACTGCCTTTCTGAGAAACGATCACGTCCCGCGATCCCCCCGGGTCGTGTTTTCAGAAAACCGTAGCAGCAACCCGTGTGCCGCGTAGCCGTGTTCAAGCGACTCGCGTGAGTCACTTGGGTACGCAGAAAGCCCCTCACCCGGGAAGGGTGAGGGGCTTTCTTCGGTCACTGGTAGGTGACGAGCCGGTCAGCTGCACAGTGCAGCTCAGCCAGGGGGCCGGCGTTGGTGAGCGTCATGTCCGCCGGGTAGGCGTCAAGCTCCGTTTCGCTCTCGTGGGCCGCGTTGACGCCCAGGTGCGGAGTGGCGGGGCGGTTCACCCGAACGAGCGTGAAGCCCCGGTTCTTCAGGGCCTCACACTCGTTGACGTGCCTCACGTCGGTCACGACCACCGGGAGGTTCCAGGCGTCGGCCACGGACACCCGGTCCATGGCGAGATTCACCCAGTAGCCCGGGTCCTGCTTGCGCACCGCCGACCCCATGCGCTGAAGCGTGCGCCGGATCTCCGGGCTTCGGCGCTTGGCCCGGTCCCAGCCGAAGCGGTTGACCACGTCGGACAGGCGAACCGGGACGGGCCCGAACCCGGCGGGCTCGTAGGTGACGACCGGGTCCACGCGGAGGGCCATCTCCTTGAGCGGGTCAGCGAAGGCCACCCGCGTGAACGCCCACCGGCGGACGAGCCGGCGCCCGATCTCGTCCTTGCCCGCCCCGGCCCGGCCCATGAGTGCGATGTGTCGGTACGTCATCCCAGTCCCCTTCGGTGGAGTGCTCTCACCGGGGGTCTGGGGTGCCGATTGCCTACGCCCGGTACTGGGTGGTGTAGGCGGCCTGGGTCTTGCGGTCCTCCAGGCGCTGGACTGCCTCACCGGTACCCAGCACCGCCGCGACCACGCCCAGGATGAGCGCGGACGGCAGCGACGGGACGAAGTGGGCCACGAGCGCGAGAACTGCCACGGCCACGGTGTAGATCCGGGCAGCGTGCTTCTGTACGAACTCCACGATCATGCGGGTACCCCCTGTTGTTGCTGTGTGTGATGGTGTGCGCCGCGTCGTGGGCAGGCTCGTCCACGGCCGGGCTCGTGTGCCGCTCCTGGCGGCACGCTGGGTAGCGGTTAGACCGCCGGGACCTTGAGCGCGTCCCACTGGCGTTTGCCGGGCCAGCCGTCGCAGTACGCCGGGGCGTCGCGCAGCTTGCGCTGCCACTTGCGGAAGGACTCGCGGTCCGCGTTCGTCCACTGGGGGCCGGGGCCGGACGAGTAGGCGGAGCACCCCTCAGCCACGAGCCGGCGACCCATGGCCGTGACGAGCGGGCCATTGGGCTTGCCCTTGAAGTACGCCTCACCGGGGAACGGCGCGTACTTCGGCGCGCTCGCCTTCGTCTTGAGCTTCTGGCCGGGCCGGATGACGTAAGGCGCCTTGAGCCCGTTGAGCTGGGCCAGGGTTTGCCACTTGATCCCCAGGGCCCGGCCGATGCCAGAGAGGGTGTCCCCGCTCTTCACCGTGTAGCTCCCAGTGGTCGGGGCCGGGGAGGAGCCGCCCGCGATGGCCTTCGCGCGCTTCAGGATCTCCGGGAGCTGGGCGACCACACGTGAACCGGGACACGATGTGTGCCCGCCCCAGGCACTCCCGCCCATGCCGTGGTACCCCAGGCCCCGGCCGTTCGGGTCGGTGGTTAGCCGAAGCGGGACGCCGTGGGTCTTGTGCGCCCAGGCGAGCACTTCGGCGCACCGGGAGAGCTGGGCGTCCGTCAGCGTGTCCCCGCCCCGCCCCTCGTTCTCGATGCTCAGCCATGCCCGGTTGCCGCCCGCCTGGGCCCAGGCCCGGTTGGCGGTGTCCACCCACTGGCAGAGCTGACCGGCGCGGCTCGTGCCGAAGTGGGCGGACGCCTGAGCCCGGCTGTTCCGGAACCACGAATCGGTACCGGCGTAGGAGCCGTCCATGATGTGGATCACCACGCCGTGGACGGAGTCCTGCCCGCCTGCGGTGTAGTTGGTCGGAATGGGCTTCCACGTCGCCCCGTTGAATCGCGCCATGCGCGACCTCCCTTGTTCAGAGGGAAACCCCCGCCCGAAGTCCGGACGGGGGCGCGTTGCACTGGGGGTCTGGCGAGTCGGTTGCCTGCTAGGCGAGTGCCGCCCAGAACCTGTTGGAGCCGTTCTCCACGGCGCTCAGGCTGATGGACGCGGGGGCAGATGTGGCAGCCGTGCCCGCGATGGAGCCGTACCGCCTGATGTTGTTGAGCCCAAAGAAGTTGGGCGGAGAGCCGAAGGCAGAATCGGCGCACAGCATCATGGGCCCGTCCCCGGCCGTGGTGTTGTACCGGAAGGACCACGCCACGTAGTAGATCCCGGCGGGCAGGGACGCGTTAGCCGTGAGCGGAGCGGACACGGTGGCGCCGCCCGCGTTGTGGACTCCGGCAATGACCGTCTCCCCGGTCAGCGCTGCCGTCGTGCCCACGCGGGTGCCCGACGCGTTGTAGATGGCGCCCCAGGAACCGGCAGTCATCCCGCCCGCGTACCCGCCGAAGTGCCAGCAGACGCGGGAAACCGTCTGCGTGCTCTTCAAGAGCACGGCGGTGATCCGGAGAGTTGCGTTGCCGGGGTAAATGGGCGTGCTCATCCCAACCGCCGGGTCGAATGCCCACGCCTTCAGGCCCAGGTCGGATGGGCCCCAAGTGTGGTCCGTGGGGACCTCCAGCGGGAGCTGGGCGAGGGGGAGGCGGGACGAGCCGTCCAGGGAGGCCACGCCGTTGGCCGTGCCCCGGGCGGAGGTCGCCAGGGCGGACACGTCGGCAGCGACCAGGGTGACGGTTGGGCCGCTCTTGCCGTTGACGGTGACCACCGCCCCGGAGGGGATGGAGAGTTGGGCGCCGGGAACCTTCCCGGTCTCGTCCAGCGACGCGACGCCACCCGGGGCTCCCCGATCAGAAGCCGGTACGGCGCCCACGTCGGCAGCATGAAGGACGATGTCCGGGCCCAGGCTGCCGTTGACGCTGTTGACCGAGCCGTTCCCCGGATCGCCCTTCGGGCCCTGGACACCTTCAGGCCCGACGGGCCCGGGAGGGCCGGCCGGGCCGGTGTCGCCCTTCGGGCCGGGGACGGTGCTTGCCTCTCCGGTGTCCCCCTTGGGGCCCCGGTCGCCCTGGGGGCCGGTGTCGCCCTTGGGCCCCTTCAAGTTGCCGACGGGGGCGCCCCAGTCAGTCTCGCCCCGCTGCCGGATATCGCCGGTGTCGGCACGAAGGAGAAGATCCCCCGGCTTCGCGTCGGCGCTGGGCGTGGTGGTGTCGTTCACGTACCACTGAGATCCCCGGAGGTCTCCGCCCACGGTTGCCCAGGCACCGCCGCTCTTCTTCCACATGGTCACGGTGGTGTGCGTGACTCCCAGAAGGCTCCGGGTGTCGTACTGGGTGTAGAAGTCCCCATCCAGGCCCAGGTCCGCCGCCGGAGCGGTGTTGCCGGTGTAGATCTGGGAGCCGGGTACGGGCACGTAGTTCGGGGTGGTCGGGTCTGCGGGCGCCACGTCGGCAAGGTCCACGTCCGGGACGTTCTTGGGCAGCAACAGGGCGAAGGTCCGGGAGCCCACGACCCCGGCAAGGTTCTCCTTGACGGTCCACGCCCAGCCGCTGGGGTTCATGTCCGGCGCGTCCGTCGCAGGCAGGCGGGCGGAGAAGGAACCGTTCTCGTCCAGCGCCGCCACCACGGGCCCGGCGATGAACAGATCCGACTGCGGAAAGGTGAGGAGCCCCGGAGCGGTGAAAGTAACGGTTCCAGTCAGTGCGCGTCCGTCAGGGCCCAGGTAGCGGCCGTGCACGCGGACGGTCGGAATGCCGGGCGGCAGCGGGCTAGTGTCGGTCGGTGTGCTCATGCTTCCCCCTACAGAAATGGGGCATCCAACCGACTCACGTGAGTCGGTTGGATGCCCTGCGGTTCGGTCTTATGGGCGGGCCAGGAGTTCCGCGACCTGGGCCCGGAGTTCGGCGTTCTCGCGCCGCAGCTCCCGGACCTCTTCGCGCAGCTCCGCAAGCTCTTCCGCCTGGCGCTCCGCCTTGCTCGCCCAAGCTTCCGCTTCTTCGCGCCACGCGTCGCGCATCCCGGTTTGCCACCGGTGGAGCACCACGCCGATGAAGAGCAACAGGGGAACGGCAGTCTCAGCGGCCCCGTAGAGGCGGGTCAGGTCCATCGTTCCCCCTAAACACCCAAGATTGGCTCTGTGATGTCCGGGTCACGGCCCCATCCGCCGTCCGTCCCCCGCATCCAGGCCCAACCCTTCTCGTCGGCTTCCGGGATGCGCTCCTTCGGCAGACCTACGCAGTAGTGCATGGCGGAGATCCCGTACGCCCCGTCGTCGGAGTTGGGCACGGTGACGAAGTCCGGCGCCCATGGGCTCTTGTCACGGTAGGTCGGCACCCACCACCACTTACCGCTCTCGTCCTGCTTGTAGCCGTAGTTGAGGATGTTCCCGTCGATGGCGGCCCCTTCAGTGGCGGAAATCGCGTAGATGTCGCGCCCCTTGGGGTGCTCCGGCCCCCGCTTGTACCTGTGCTGTAGCTCGATGGTGTAGACGGTGGTCTCATCCTGGTAGTCCCAGCCGTAGGGGATGCCGTGGACCCAGCGCATGACAACCACGCCCACCTGCCGTACCTGAGCACCGGTGAGGTTGAGGACCCTGGACGCGCTGACGATCTCGCGTTCCGCCCTGCCTGTGTGCCGGAACGCGGCAAGGCGGACCTCCGCCTCCCGCTTTCCTGTGAACAGGTGGTCAGTGATGAACTTGCATTCCACGCGGTCGAAAACGAGCCCCGTGGCGTTGGCGACGCTCACGGAGGCCCACACGTTCCCGCTGACCGCCGGGCGGTTCTGTGCCGCCCACTCAACGGGCGGGTACCGGTCGAAGGAGTTCACCGGTGCGGGTGCCCGCTCGATGGCGCTGAGCCGGCGCCGGATCTCCGCCAGTTCGTTCACGAGAGAGGGCGGGACGCCGTTAGCTTGGGTTGGCATTGCTCCACAACTCCTTACTGGCGAGCGCCAGGCGGATGGACTCCGTGCCGTTCGCGTCCACCG
Source organism: Streptomyces catenulae (assembly GCF_000718015.1). GTDB lineage: Bacteria > Actinomycetota > Actinomycetes > Streptomycetales > Streptomycetaceae > Streptomyces > Streptomyces catenulae. Next base: position 63,138 of record NZ_JODY01000022.1, read on the forward strand.
TCGTGGCGACTTCGGTCACGGCGAACTCGTCCAGGAAGGCGACATATCCCGCGTCCGCGTCCACGGCCACGTAATCGCCCGGGGCGAAGTCCAGTGGTGCGAACTGTCCTGGGTAGAGGGTGAGTTCCGGTATCGCGGTGGGCACTGATCCGGCATTGGCGGTGGCTTGGGCCTTGCCGATGAGTGTCTGCGTTTCCTTCACGTCCGGGTACGTGCCGACCATGACGCGCTCAGGCATCCGGGCAGCAAGCTCCTTGTTCTCGAAGATGCCAACGAGCTTTTCGCCATTGCCCTTGTCGGCCCCAGTCGCGTACGCGGTGGTACACAGTGCCGTTGAGTCGTAGCTGACCTGCGTGACGTTGCAGTTCGCACGGTGTGTCAAAGTCCGGGTCGCGGAGCCCGCGCGGCTGGTCATGACGAACCGGTTGCCCACCCTGACACCGGGCTCAGCCCAGTACGTTTCATAGCGGAAGTTGAACCCGTTGATGTTGTCCGCCAGTTGCTCGATGGCCTCCCCGGCGTTCTTCAGCTCGTACCGGGTCCACACCGTGGTTCGCTTCGCGCCGGTCGCCTTGATCGTGCTCGTGTCCGTGCCGATGCCGTTGTCCGCGTTGAAGTAGGCAATCCACGCCTTCAGGATGTTCGCCTGCTCCAGGCTCCGGGCACTCCATCCGCTGCCGAAGACGCGGCCCTTGTAGTGGGAGTGGAAGCCGGTGGCGCCCAGGGAGAGCGTCCCCGCCTCGATGTCAGCGGAGGCGGTCCAGAAGATCCCGCCCCACACCGGTTCCCCGTCCCGCAGAACCACGAGACCGCTGATACCCGCGATGAGCGATTCCGGGTCGGCCTCCGGGGCGAACAGCGGGATTCCGATGGTCGCGGCCCCAGCCGCGTTGAGCGTATGCGTGAACGAAATGCCAGTGACCGGCAGGCGGTTGACCACCACGCCGGTCTTCACGTCCGTCTGCACGACGGTGTACCTGGGGGCGCCCATCACACCCACCGGTCCCGCCAGGCAATGACCGCCGTTGCCGGCCCAGCGGTGGATGCGGTGGACAGGGTGAGCCGGTGATCCCCGAAGCCGTATTCGGGCCACACAGACCCGGGGGTGATCTTGTCGTTCACGAGTACACCGGTCTCCGTTTCGGTCAGGCGCTGAGCCTCTGAGTTGATCGTGAGCCCGCCGGGGGCCCCGGCCGTGCCGAAGTACCACCCGGTGACCTCATCGGTGAGTACGCAGTCCTGCGCGCCGTCCAGCGTGATCACGGGACGCACGGGGACAGAGCCCGGGGAGGTGAAGCGGAGCTTCGGCGCGGACCCCTGCCAAGGGCTGGACAGGGTCCGGCTCGTCACCGCGTCGGCGTAGATGTGCGGGTCCGTGGCGAACAGCTCGATCACCACGTTGCACACCCGGTGCGCGAAGTTCAGATCGACGGGCCCGGAACGCTTACGCGGGCGGACGTTGACGAAGGCGGTGGCCCCGGCGGCAAGTCCGGGGAAGCGGAAGCGGAGCGGGCTCTCCGGCCCGCCGACCGTGAACGCGGCGAAGACCCGGCCCAGCTCCTGGGCGAACTCCTCATCGGTCGCCCCGTACACCTCAAGGGTCAGGGTCACGGTCCGGCCGTTCATGTAGTCGTCACCGGGGTAGAGCCCGTGTTGCTGCACAAGCGTGAGGTCCGAAGACCGCACGTCCGGCAGCGACACGAGCCCGTCAACGGCCACGATGGACACGGCGGAGTCAGGCTCCCCCATGACAAGTCCCGCATATTCGGCGGTCCAGTCGTTCAGCTCCGCCATGTCCATTCCCCCCTTCAACCGACTCACGTGAGTCGGTTGGTTACGTAGTACGAAGGGCCCAGGCGACTTCACGCCCGATGGTCCAGGGGTCCGCCTGAGAGCGGACGTTGACGACGACTCCACCCGCTGCGGGGGCCGCGTGGTTCGGAATCACGGTTGATCCGCTGGGCAGGGAAACCCACTCCGGGCCGCGCTCGCCCACGCGGGTCAGGCCCTGTGCGGGTCCGCCCATGGCGCGCACATGCGGGATCGGGTTGTCCGGAAGGTCGATGGACAGCGGGCCCCAGCCCAGGCGGTCCGGGATGGCCCAGTTCAGGAGATCCACCACGTGGTTGATCGCTCCCTTGGCCGCGCCGGTCACTGCGGAGCCCAGGCTTGAGGCGAAGCCCCCGAGTCGGCTGAGTCCATTCTTCAGCCCATTGACGACGTTGCCGCCGATCCCCAGTGCGGCGCGGGCCACCCCACCGGCCGCCTGCCCGATGCGCCCCGGCAGGGAGGCGAAGAACCCCACCACCGCGTTGACGCCGTTGCGAGCCTTCTCCTTCACGTCCTCGAAGGCACGCCCCGTGGCGTCCTTGATCTCGTCCCAGTGCTTGATCAGAAACCCGGCCCCGGTGAAGTTCAGGAGCGCGTTGCCCAGCCAAGCGAGCGCCGCGTCAATCTTGTCCGCGACCCAGTCCCAGGCGGCTCCGGTGGCGTCCTTGATCTCGTCCCAGTGCTGGACGATCAGACCGACCAGCGTGAGCGTGAGAAACAAGTTCACCAGGAAGGCGACAACCTGCTTGATCTTGTTCCACACCCAGTCCCACGCCTGGGTGGTCCAGTTGATGACCTTGTCCCAGTTGGCCCAGATGAGTGCAGCGATCCCGACCACAGCGGCAATCACGAGCGCGACCGGTCCCATGGCGACGAGCCACGCGGCAGCCATCCGGGCCGCCTGCACAAGCGCCTGGGCGCCCATCGCGATCCAGCCCCCCACGACGATGGCGGCGGATATCGCCGCCTGACCGCCAGCTCTGAGCCAGCCCCCGACCACGGACCAGTAGGCCAGAGCCTGGGAGGCCGCGCTCGTGGTCGCGGTGGCCGTGGATGTGGCCCACGCTATGCCGTTGGCCATTGCGGACTGGGTGGCCGTGATCCCCCAGGCGATTAGCGCCGGAAGGAGAAGAACCGTTATGACCCCGGCCACGGCCGTGATCGGAACCTTGTTCTCTGCGATGAACCGGCCCACGGCGACGGACGCTCCGATGAGATCGTCAAGGGCAGGGAGGACCGCGCCGCCCAGTACGTCAACAGCGCCCTGTTGGAGCGAGCGCCAGAACGCGGAGAGCTTCGTTGCCGCGTTGTCGTGCATGGTGTCCCCGGCCGCCTTCGCGGCTCCGGCCACCTTGCCCAGCGACTTCGCCGCCGTGTCCACGTTCAGCGAGAAGAGCGCCGCGCCCAGGTCTTCACCCGGTCCTCCGAAGAGCGTCTTGACGGCACTCGCGCGCTCCGCCGAAGCGGGCATCTGGCGGAGGGCGTCAAGGACCTTGTCCATGGCCGCCTTCGCGGAGTCGCCTCCGGCCGCCACGTCCTTCACGATCTGGGAACCGTTCAGCCCGATCGAGCTGAACGTTTCCTCTACCGCCGCCCCGCCCTGACTGGCGACAAGCGAGAACTCCTTGATGGCGTCCGCGACCTTGTCCGCGTCGCGTGCGCCGCCCTGGAGCCCCTGGGAGACGAGCCCCATGGCGGTGGCGCCGTCCAGGCCCATGGTCCGGAAATTTGTCGAATACTCGTTGAAAACGTCGGCTAGGTCTTCGGCCTTGTTCGCGCCCGTCTGAGCACCCCGGGCCATGATGTCGAACGCTTCTTCCGCGTTCTTGGCAAGGCCCGCCTTGATCATGTTGCCCGCCGCGTTGGCGGTGGGCCCCACTTCTTCGCCCAGGACATCGGCCACGTCCATGGCCCGCTTGCCGATGTTGGCCAGCTCGTCCGCCGTGGCCCCCGCCGGGACAAGCCCCTCCCGCCACAGGGCCTTGAGCGACGCGTTGGCGTCTTCGACCGACTCTCCCCAGCCGGATGAGTAGATCTCACCGGCGGCCTTGCCCAGGCGCTGAGCCTCCGCCGGGGACGCCCCAAGTTGAGCCGCCAGGAGATCGTTGCTCTTCTCCTGGGCGAGAGCTTCGGTCAGCCCGGCCGCGAGTCCGCCGGCGATGGCCGCACCGGCGAGCACGGCGGCGCCCTTGAAGCGCTCACCGAAGGAGCTGACTTCGTGCCCGGCGTCCGCGAGACCGTCCGACACGGCATCCCCCAGGCCCCCGGCCTGGGCGGTCGCCTGCCGCAGCGACTGTTCCACCTCATCCGCGAACCGGGATACGTCCGTCGCGCTCCGCTCCAGAGAGTTCGCGAGATCCGACTCATCCCCGAGAAGCGTGATCGTGATGGGTCGCGCCACACCGGCCCCCTTACGTCATGACCGGCGTCCGCCGTTCCCCCGAAGAGCCCTGAGACGTGCGCCCCCGTGACGCGCGTCGGCTCTGTTTGTTCTGCGCTTCGATGTCCGCCGACATCTGGTCAACCAGCGCGTTGAAGTCCCGCAGGGGTAGGGACCGCACGTCCGACCACGTGAGCCCACGGAAGTGGGACACGAGCCGGGCGCAGAGAACTACGCGCTGTGCCCGGTAGGGTCCGGCTTCGCCTTCCCCTTGAACTCCAGCCGGAGCCGTCCCGCGTCCTTGGGCGAGAACGACGGATCTTCACGGCGCTTGACGACCACGGCCATGGCCCGCAGCATCGGGCCCCGACGGCGACCGGGCTTACGCAGCTCGTCAAGCGGGGCGCCCGTCACCTCTTCGATGATGTCGATCTCGTCGATCGACAGGCTGTCGAGATCAAGGGCAAGAATCTCCCCCAGCTCCCCGCCCACCGCCTTCGCGGCCGGAGCCGTCTGCTGAACGGTTCGGACCGGTCGCTTCTTCTGTCCCACAGTTAGTCCCCCTCAAGGTGCTGACGGACCACGGCGCTGATCTCGCGCTCGTATGTCTCGGAAATTTCGGCGCCCTTGCGCGCAAGGGCTCGATACAGGAACCGGTTCGGCCGGATGTGCCGCCGTGGATAGCCGAAGTGGATTGCAGCCGCGTACGGGACACGGGCGGCCGTGCCCGCCTTCACAGCGGCGCCCTTGGCGGAGGCGGTGACCTTGACGGACTTCGCCAACTTCCCCGGCTTGTAGCGCTTGCTGGACTTCGCGTCCCGCCTGCCCTTCGGGGCCGTTGACTCCGCTTCCGGTTTCACCACCTCCGCCGCCGCCTTGTTCGCGGCCCGGACGGAGTTGTTCAGGTCCCGGCTCCTGAGCCGACGGACGTTCTTCTGAAGCTCACGGAGTCCGGTCACCCGGACCGTGTACGCCGACGTGCGTGCCATCGGGCCTCACCCCTTGTCTGGGGTGCCGGTTGCCTTGGGCGGCGCCGGGTCTGCGGGCTTCGGCTCCGTGTAGACGGCCGTGATCGCGGCCTCGCCCGTGCCCGGGTCCAGCACGCGGAAGGGAAGGGTGTGGGCCGTCACGTCGTCCGTGGATGCCTCCGGGGACTCCCCGGTGAACTGGATGGCCGGAGCTTCCACGCGGAAGCTCGTGCCCGGCGTCAGGCCCGTGAGGTCCACGCGGAGGGAGACCACCTCACCGGCAACGAACGCCTCGTACAGCTTCAGGGACTCCCCGGTGAACTCCCCCTCAAGCTCTCCCTCGTACGTGGGGACGGCCGCGCGGACCGGCTTCTTCTTCAGGGCCGTGCCCCGCAGAAACCGCCGGTCCGTCTTCATTCCCAGGTCACCGGTCATGGAGAACTTCGAGGCGTCCAGCGCCACGGCGGAGCCGCCCCGGGTCAGGGTCAGCGCGGTCCGCGACCAGTCGTAGGGGCGGGCCTGGGCCGGGTAGTCGATGGGCAGCGCCTCAGCCGGCGCGGTGCTGTGCGACACGTCCTGGAAGTCGAAGGACACGTTGAGCGTGACCGCGTTCTCAGTCTCGGCGGTCAGCTCCCACTCAGTGGCGACACAGCCGACGTGCCGGTAAGCCACATCCTGGCCTTCGACAGTGGGGCGGATCATCTGAGCCGTCCACGACGGAGCCCCGCTCACCGTGGCGGTCTCGAAGGTGTGGACACGAGCCGTGGCCGTGTCGGTGAAGGTGTGCTTGTCGAACGCGGCGGACAGGAGAGCGGCGGCGCCCACGTCCAGGAGGTCAACCTCAAGCTCACCCTCCCCGCCCATCTGAATGATGTTGCGGCGGTCCGCACGGGCGGTCTGCATGCCCCTCCGGAAGCCCACGGACTCGATGAACTCCTTGGCCACCTTCCACGAGTCCGCCTTCCCCTCGTACCCGATGGTGGATTCGGCGGGCGTGCCGTAGGTGGCCTCTTCTCCAATGCCAATGGCAGCGTCAAGCGCCATGCGACTTCCCCCCTAAGTCGTGGTGCGTCCGCGCACTCTCACGCGGACGGTCAGGGCGCTGTACGCCCCGTCGGTGGTTTCGGCGGTCTCGACGGATGACGACTCCGGGCGGAGGTCCACGAGCCCCGCCACGGCGGCGCGGTCCACGGCGCGGCAGGCGTCGGCCACAAGCTCACGCAGCTCGTAGGCGCCCCGCTCAGCGGCCATCGGGTCGCCAGGGACGATCACCACCGCGTGGGCTTCGACGTAGCCGGTTACGGCCGTGGGTTTGCGCGGTCCGGCGCGCATGGCGACGGGCTCAAGCTCCTCGTCCACCGTGGCGCCCATCCAGATCTGGCGGCGCCGGTCGGACTGGCCCCTCTCCGCGAAAGTGCACTGCACCCCGGCGGGCACCACGGCCCGGAGCGCTTCGAAGAGCGCCACCTTGGCGTTGAAGATCAACGACACGACGGCCCCCTAGAGAAAGATGAACGGCAGCCGGACCCGGTACCGGTTGAGCTGGGCGTTGACCTCCGGCAGGCTCGTAGGCCGCCAGTTGCCGCCCGCCTGGGCAAGCTGGATCGATCCGAATTCGGATTGAAGCTGAAGGGCACGGTCCGGCACCCGGGACACAAGATCCAACAGGTACTGACGCGCGATACGGCGGACACACCACCGGATCGTTTCCGGGGCAGCGTCAACGCCCTCCCACTTCCGGCCGCAGTAGGTTTCGACGGTCTCAACGGCGTAGTCGATCGCGTCGCTCAGCGTCGCGTCAGAGAAAAGGGCCGTGTCCTCCAGACCGTCCAGCTCCCGCAGTTCAGCAACAGTTGCGTACGACATGATCCCCCAGAGCAGGGGCAAGCGACTCACGCGAGTCACTTGCCCCTCATCGGTCGGCGGTACTGCTACTTGGCGGTCTCGCCGCCCCCGACCGTGAGCACCTTGACCGCACGCTCATCGACAAGCAGGCCATCCGCCCGCTGAAGGAATCGGTAGACGATCTGGTCAGAGAGGAACTTCAGGTCAACGGACCGCTCCACGCGGAGCGGGCCCGCCAGGCGGACGGTGTACTTCGACAGGTCCCCGAAGGTCACCTTGTCGTCCGGAACACCCACGTCGGTGAGGACCGGGCGACCGTTGAAGGTGTCCGGGGCCCCCACCTGCACGGACGACTGCCACAGGTACTGGCCCTGACCGTCCTTGAGCTTGCGCATTTGGGCCGCCACCTTGTCGGAGACGACGAAGGCCGCGCCCGCCCGGTAGGAGCTGGGCAGCTCGTAGTACAGATCAATGAGCGCGTCACTGACCGCCGCGTCCTTCGCCGTGGCGGTGAACGTCGCGGCAGCAGGCGAACCGGCGGTGATGATGCCCTTCGGCTGGTTCGTGCCGGAGCCGGTCAGGAAGTGCGCGCCCATGCCCGCGCCGATGGCCGGGCCTGCGTCGCCCACCAGGAAGCCGACAAGGTCAAGCGCCTGGTCCTGGACGAACTCACTGGACACGGTGGACGCGTAGCCGTACTTGAACGCGCCAACGGATCGCTGAACCGTGGTCGGGTTCGACTCCGGGATGTTGCCACCCTCGTTGACGATGCTCGCCTGGGCCCGGCCCACAACAACGGTGAAGTCCATGGGCTCACCGCTGGACGTGGTCAGGATCGTGGCGCCACCCCGCATGACGGTGGAGCGCTCCACAGCCTCCGCCAGAAGACGCCCGTACAGGGTCCGCGCGATCACGGTGTTGCCCGGGTTGCTCTTCGTGTCGATGCCCGCGCGGGACTCCGGCGCGAACGCCACCGACTGGTTCACGCCCAGGGAACGGAGCTGGGCGGCAGCCTCCGCAAGCTTGTCCTGGGTCTCCTTCTTCGAGCCGGTACCGTTCAGCCCCTGTATGAGGGCGCTGACAGACTCGCCGGACTTCAGAACCTCAATGCCCCGCTTGATCCGGCCGTCGTAATCCGCGATGGCGTCCAGGAGCTTCGCTTCCTTGCCCCGGGACTCCGCGTCCATCTCCTTGCCCGCGAACTCCTCCGTCAGCGACCGGAGTTCGGCGGTGGCCCGCTCGCGCGCCTCAAAGTTCGCGCTCAGGGTCGTAGCGTCCATGTGGTTCCCCCCGTGGTACTGAGCGCGCGGGCCAGTGCACGCGCGTCCTTGTGCTTGTCCGGCTCGTCCTCTTCGGGCTCGTCCGGGTCCTTCCCCTCCGGCCCTCCGGCCGGTTCGTCCGTGCCCTCCGGCGACTTCTCCGGCTCGTCCTCTTCGGACTCCTCCGGGTCTTCGTCGTCCGGCTTCGCGGCGCGGAGTTCGACGCCCAGCACTGCCCCGATGGACCGAAGTGCCGCGTCAGTGGTCGGGTAGGCCGGGGTGAGTACCGGGCCCAGTTCGGCCACGTCCATTTCGGTGATCTCCCGGATCGGGAGACCGGTCTCCGGGTCCGTACCGGCCCTGCGCTGACCGCTCCTGGCCACGCGGAAGGTGAAGGAAGATCCCTTCACGTCCCCGCGCTTGAGGAGTTCGGCCAGATCCCGGCCCGTGGTCGTGTTCGGTAGGTCGATCTCGTACCAACCACCGTGGTCATCCTCACCCACGCGGAGCGTGCCGGATGAGCGCCGGCCAAGAACCCGGTCCATGTTGTGGTTGAAGGTGGCCACCACGTCGTTGCGCTCAAGGGAGGCCATCCCGGCCCCCGGCGCGATGCGCTCCCGGAACCCGCCCAGGTCGTGGGACAGCTCCCCGAACCGGTACGCGTACCCGCGCATCGTGGTCATGTCGCCGTTGGCCCGGATCTCAGCCGGAGCGCTCAGGCTCCGGGTCTCCGTCGTCATCGTCTTCGTCCCCCTCGTTGGTCTCGTCCGGAGCTGGGTCCTCCAGTTCCGTCTGTGGTGCAGGGGATTCGTCGGCGGCGGACACGTCACCCAGGTTCAGCGGCACGCGATACGCGGCACCCAGCCCATCGGGCAAGGGCTCCATGTCTTCAGCGGCCCGGACTTCGTCAATGGAATAGATCCCGTTTTGAAGGCCCAGGGAGTACAGCTCCATCCGCTCCTTCGGGGCGCCCCGCTGGATTCCGTCCAAGGAGAACTTCACGAACTTGTGCCGGTCGGCGGTCTCCGCGAACAGGAGCCGGGTGAAACCCGCCTCGATGCGCTCCAGCCACGGCCGAAGGCTGAACATGCTGAACGCCTGATTCTGTTCGGCCAGACCGCTCCCCCAGCTCGTGGAGCCGGACGCGTCCGCTATCAGGTGAGGCGGCACGCCGAAGATGCGTGCGATCTCCGGGACCTGAAAAGCCCGGGTCTGAAGGAACTGGGCCTCATCCGGGCTCAACGACACCTTCGAGAAGCGCGCCCCCTCCGTCAGGAGCGCAACACGGTGAGCGTTCTCCGGACCGGAGTTGGCCAAACGCCACGCCTCCCGGGCGCGGGCAAGCCCCTCCTCACTCATGGCGCCGGGGACTTCCACGATGGCTGACGGCACGGCACCGTTGTTGAAGAACTTCGCCCCGAAGGTCTGCGCCGCGAGCGTGAGCCCGATGGACTCCCGCGCGTAGTTGATGGGGCTGACCCCGGTGAACTCACCCGGCAGCATCATCCCGGGGATGTGCAGGATCTCGCGGGACGTGAAGTAGCCGATGGCTACTTCGTTGCCGTCCGCGTCGATGTCGAACGCCTCGAAGACCTTGCGCCGGGAGCCGTCCACCACCACCGCGTGGGTCACGATGCGGGACGGGTCCAGTACATCCAACCCCACGATCCGGGTGTTGTCCGCCGACCACCGCACGGCCAGATAGGCGTTGCCCTCAAGGAGAAGAGACAACACGATCTGAGAGATCAGATCGATCCGACCCAGCCCGCCCGGCTCCGCCGTGGGATAGTCCAGCCACGCTGGAGAGGTGATCTCCCGGCGGCCCCCGCCCCGGTGCGAGTAAGCGGAGACCGGCAGCGTGGCTATCGTCTCCGACAAGATCCGGACGCACGCGAAGACCGCCGACACCTGAAGTGCCGTGGTCGCGTTGACCCGCTCGCCGGCGGACGAGACCACCCCAGGGAAGGGGTAAAGATCCGTGTCCGGTTCCCAGTTGGCCCGCGTCTCAGCGCGGGGCTTGAACAGCGCAGACCAGAAGCCCACGATCCCACCCCCGTGCCCGCGCGCAGAGGCGGGCTTCACAGATCGTCGAAGAATTCGGCTGAACCGCCGAAGGCGAAGACCTCACCGCCTGCTTCCCAGGTGGCGAGGATCGGAGCGTCAACGAAGCCGGGGTTGTCCTCCCGCCACAGCACCGCGCCGTGAACGGCCAAGATCATGGCAATGGCCAAGTCGATCTTCCGGCGGCTCGAAGCGTGCTCCTTGGTGATGCGGGCCCCGTGCCGGTCCTCCCGCAGAACGGCGTTGCCGATGTGTCGGGCAAGCGCCGGGGTGCCGTCGTGGCTGAGCCGTCCGTCCCGGGCCGCGTCGTAGACCGCCTGGGTGGCGGGGATCATCCGCTTCAGGCTGTTGGTCGGGAACGCCTCCACCGGGTGGCCCTCCGCCTCAAGGCGGTCAAGGCTCTCCTCCCAGCGGTACGGGTCGGCCACGAGGACGCGGACCTTGTACGTGTCCAGCGCGGAGCGGAGGGCGTCCCGCACGTCCGCCATGGGAACGCGCCAGTGGGCGTCATCCGCCGGGGCCTCCCAGTGCCCAAGGACGAACACGCGCAGATCGTGAACGCGGCAGGCGACCAACGCTGTTGAGTCGCCCTTCCATGAGCCGTCGAAGCCCAGGACCACGGCGTCGCCGGGGCTGAGTTCATCGTCCACGGCCAGGGAGTCCCAAAGGCCGTGAGGCAGCCACGAGCTACCGCCCCGGACGAACTGGCTGAGCCGGTAGATCCGGAAGGACGCTTCCGTACTGCGCTGGCAAGCGGCTTCGAAGTCCGCCACGTTCAAGATCTCGAAGGACGGGTTGCACCGCTCCCAGACCTCCGGATCGGTGTGGTCCACCGTGTCCCCGACGCGTGGGCCCCACGAGCGGTAGAAGAGCGTGGGGTCCTCAAGCTCCCCGGCGTTGACGCGCTCGCCCTGGGTGCAGAGCTGGGCGAACGGCCCGTCAGGGTCGGGGCCGGCGGTGCTGATGATCCAGAACATCGGCTCCCGCCTGGCGGCGGACCCCAGCGTCAGCGCGTCGAACAGGTCCGCGCTCTTGGCGAAGGCGTATTCGTCCAGGCTGACGGAGCTGGGGTTCAGACCCTGTTGGCGGCCCGCGTCAGCGGACACCACGCGGTAGGTGGAGTCCTGATAGCGGATGATGTCCCGCTGGACCTCACAGACCGCAGAGAGCTTCGGGGAGGCCAGGACCATGGACTTGGCCGCGTCGAAGACCATACGGGCCTGCGCCCTATCGTTCGCGGCAGCGATGATCTGGCGCTGGGTGTCCGCCCGGTCCGCCACAAGGTGGTACAGCATGATCCCGGCGGCAAGGGTTGACTTGCCGTTCTTCCGGGCCACGCAGACCACGGCGGTCCGGTGCTTGCGGCGCCACCGTCCGAAGGCGTCCCGCTCAAGGCGGTAGGCGTCAACGAGTAGTTCGCGCTGCCAGGGGAGAAGGGTGAACGGCTGACCGGCGAACGAGCCTGTCAGGACACAGAACTTCTCAATCCAGTTGGCCACGCGGTGGCCCTCCGACGCGAAGTCGGCCCCGGCGGGGATGTGTCGCGCGATGACAGGATCAAGCCCGTCCCACATGCGACACCCCCCGGGTCAGAAGTCGGCGGGACTTGCCGCCACCCGGCGGGCCTCCGCCGCGACGATGCCCAGGCGCATCCGCGCTTCCGGGCTGAAGCCAATGGCTGTTTCGATGGCGCGTAGTTCGCGCTCCGTGGTCTCCACGTACCGCATGGCCGGGTGAATGGCCGGCTGCCCCGTGGACCCCACGACCGACAGGCCCTCAGCGTCGATGAGCGCCAGGAGGTCCGCCCGTCGGTCGTGCAACTCCGCGTACCGCAGGATGATGTTGCGGTCCGTGTCGGGGCTGTACGCCCCGCTGCCCGCCTGCCAGACCGCCCGCCACACTTCGCGACCCGGCGCCTTCAGGTGACCCGGCACGCGCGGGGCACGGCCCTCGTAGACCACCGGGGCAGCCTCCGGGGAAGCGGCGCCGTTCGGGTTGCCCGTTCGCTGGGCCGGAGACTTCGCGCGGGACATCGGACACCTACCTCAGCGGGGAGTTGGACTCCCTCAGCGGGTGCGGTGCTCAGGGACGGATGCCGGAGGGGCAGCGCCACCGGCGCCAAGCTCGTGAGCACGACCACCGCCAAGCGGCGCGTCCTCCGGCGTCCCGCCTCACGACTCCCTCAGTCCGCTCCGGGTGGTGCGGGGCGCGGGGTGCACGGGCGGAACAGGCATGTTCAGGGGGCTTACCGGGTGCTTAACGGGCTCGTTCTCGAAGTCCTCCCGGAGCGTCCACCCAGGTCAGCGCCAGGACGGGCCGCCAAAAACGGAGCCGCACCTAGGGCGCGTTATCCGAGCTGGGGCCGGGATCGCCAGCGGGCACGCGCCGGAACTTCCGGGCCGCTCTCCCCCTCCCTCAGAAGGGTGGAGACGTGTAACCCATGTCCACGCGCGTCTTCGCCTTGTGGCACGTGCGGCAAAGGAGCTGAACGTTGCCGTCCACGTCCTCACCGCCACGCGACAGCGGAACGATGTGGTCCACGTCGATGGCCGAAGCCAGGAAGGACAGGCCGCACCGCGCACACGAGCCACGGCCCGCACGCTTCAGCGCACGGCGCAGACGAGCCGCCGCAGCGTTGCCCCGGGCAATGGCCTCACGGCGCTTGCGGTGGGACTGGACGGAGCGGCCTGACTCGTAGGCGCGGTGGTGTTCAGCACACCGGCCCGCATGGGTGGCGTACGCCCGACAGTCCAGACAACGCGTGCGCATGGCACCCCCGGTACGCGCATGGCCCCCCTGCCGGGAGCCCCCCTACCGACTCACGTGAGCCGCTTGAAAGAAGCAGACCCACGCCGCTCCGCCTGACGGATCAGGCGCCCCCACGAGCGGCGTGGGCCAGGACCCGCCCCCGGGATCGAACCGGGAACTCTGCCGGTTGCTCCGGATCTCCCGTCACCGGGGCCGGTACGGCGCACCTCTACCAATTGGGTCAGGCGGGTCATAGCCCGGGGCTCAGAACCCAGGTGGAGAACCACACCGGGGAGCCGCACGGGTACAAGGCGAGGGGGGTCTCAGTCCGCCGAAAGGCGCGTAGCCGGAAGGGTGCGCGGTATCCCGCCCTCACCCTGTATCTAGTGAGTGGATTGCCTGGGCGGGGCCAGGGACCGGTGGGCCGCGCGGGGGCTCATGGCGGGCCCGGTGACGAAGTGACGGAGTGGCGGGCCGGTCTGGGTTGCTACCACAGAAGAGATATTTAGAGTTCGTAAGATGGATTAGAACTCTTCGTCATTCCATCACTTCGTCACTCATTATTACTGGGTGTCCGATTGCCTGACCCTCTGTAGTGGATTTACCGGGGCAATCTGCACCCCACCCCACCGCCGAAGCACATAAGTCAGGTACATGTCAATAACTGTGCTGGTAAAAGGGGCCAGACCCGAAGGCCCGACCCCACCCAGGCGCTACGCGCTCAGCTCGAAGGCTTCCGCTGACTGGGCCTCCGCCTTGACCGGCCGGACGAACTCCACGGCAACGCGATTGTCAATCTTGTACCCACCCTTGACGCGCCCCGCGTGGACCTTGGTCGCCCTCTTGATGGTGACGCGCCGGACGAACATCGCTATGAACTTCCGCCGCTCGTCCAACCCTACGGAAGCCCACCACGAGCCCTCACCCAGAGGATCCGTCGAATCCCCGTCGTTGTGCAGCCACGCCGAAAGGGGAAGCTCTACCGTCTCCGGAGCGCTCAGGCTCTCCAAACGGGTCTTCGCCCGCTCAAGGCGGCCCTCAATGTTGGTCTTCCGCTTGAGAAACCTCTCCCGCCCAACGGGCCCCTCGTACAGTCCCGCGTCTAGTGCGTCGTACAGCTCGTTAATGGCCCGCTGGGCATCGTCCCGTTCCGCCTTCAGCTCGTGGCGCTCAGCGGCCGTCTTCGGGTCTTCCTTGGCCTGAGAGAAGACCGTGGTTGCGGCCCGGACGGCGAGCACGGTTTCCGCCGCCGGGTCGCTACGCGTGGCGTCTTGGATCAGGGCGAACACCTTCCGGGCTACGAAGTCGTCAACGTGCGACTGCATGGCGCTGTTGCCACTCTCGTGCTCGCCATCCACTGGCACCGCCTGACTGGCCCGCGTGCATTTGTAGACCGGCTTGGGCCCACTGTTGAGACCCTTGAGCGGCCGATTGCACTCACAGACAGAGACAGGCTCCTTCTCCACGTCCCGGAGCCCCGAAAGAAGCGACTCACCCCGGGCCAGCCCCTCACCCTGACCACGGCCGCTAAGCCAGTCCTGAAGCTCGTACCACTCAGCCGGCGGGATGATCGGTTCGCAGATCATCACCGGACGTCCGTCTTCGTCCCGGTGAATCCGGTACCCCACAACCGTCTTTGTCTGGGTGCCGTCCTCCTTGACCCGGTAAATGGGCTCCGCGCTCATTCCGGCGATCACCGGGTTCATGAGGATGCCCTTAAGCGTGCGGACCGACCACTGAGACCGCGTCCGCTCCTTGCCGATGTTCTGGCCCTTCGTCGGGACGCCCCGCTTGTTCATGTCGGTGCAGATACCGGAGAGGGACCCAGGGTGAAATTTGCGAGGCCGGATCGGGACGTGCATGTACTTCTTGATCGTCGCCCATATGCGGCGCAGGTTCATCGCTTCCTTCACGACGTGCACGAGCCGGTACAGCGGGTACTTGCTGTCAGGGCTGAGGTACTTCTCCGACTCGAAGCCGTACGGCGCCTGCCCGCCCAGCCAGCTCCGCTGAGACCGCTGAGCCACCTTGACGGCCCGAACCTTCTTGCTCTTCTTCTGTGACTCCTGGTGCCCAGCGTCAAGCCGCATGATCAGGTAGATCAGCGCCATCGTGTCGCGCGGGGCGAAGACACCGTCCATGACGCTGACGATGGTGATGCCCAGGCGGTGGAGTTCCGTCACGATCGGGATGGCGTCGGCTACCTCCCGGCGGGAAAAGCGGCTCACGTCGTACACCACGAGCATGTTGAAGAGCCGGTTACGAGCCGCCGTGAGCATGGCCTCGAAGCCTTCACGGTAAGCGTCGGGGTTCCAGCCGGAGACGCCAATGTCTTCGAAGTGGCGGAAGAACCGGGCTTCGCGCCTGACGGTCTCAGCCTCGTTCGCCTCCCGCTGGACCATCGGTGAGGCTTCGGTCTTGTCCGCCTTCGCGGACGACTGCCGGACGTAGCTGGCGGCAGTCGCTTCGATCTGGGGAAGGTCGTGGGGGGCGAAGCCCGCCGGGCGAGCGGGCGCGAAGGTTGCCAGGGCCATCGGTGGTCTCCCTGTCTCGTAGGTGCCGTGGCCCGTTGGGGCGCTGCACCTAGGGACTAAGGAGCCGATTGCCTATCTATGCCGCTGATCTATGCGAACCGTAGGGAATGCACAGGTCAGCGGCACGTTCGGACCGTAGTCCCGAACGGTGAAACCCGAAGGCGTTGCCGAGCACGACATTGGCGGTCTTGCGGCCGACGCCGGGCAGCGTGACCAGGTCCTCCAGGCGGCCGGGGACCTCACCGCCGAAGCGGTCCCGCAGCGCCGCCGACAGGCCGAGCAGCGACCGTGCCTTGGCCCGGAAGAAGCCCGTCGGCCGGATCAGCTCCTCCAGCCGCTCCGGGTCCATCGCCGCCATGTCCTCCGGGGTGGGGCAGGCGGCGAAGAGCGCCGGGGTGGTCTGGTTGACCCGCAGATCGGTGGTCTGCGCGGAGAGCACCGTCGCGACCAGCAGCTCGAAGGGGTTGGTGAAGTCCAGCTCCGGGTGGGCGTACGGATACAGCTCCGCCAGCTCCCGGTTGATCCGCCGCGCCCGCCGCACCAGCGCGACCCGCGACTCCGGCTTACCGGCGGCGGTCTTGGTGGCGGCCGTCTTCTTCGCGGTGGTCGTCTTCTTCGCGGCGGTCTTCCCGGCGGCGGCCGTCGTCGCCTTCTTGGCCACGGTCTTCTTCGCCGTCGCCTTCTTCGCCGCGGTCTTCTTCGCCGCGCCCGCCCCGGCAGCCGTTTTCTCGGCCGTCGTCTTCTCGGCAGCCGCCTTCTCGGCGGGCGCCCCCGCCGCTGCCTTCTTGGCCGCCGCCTTCTTGACCGCCGCCCGCGACGTGGCCGCCTCCGCTCCGTTCCGCCCGGCCGGGGGTGCGGTCGTCTCCGTCGTCTTCGCTGGGTGTTTCACGCCGCCCTCTTCCGTACCGACTCGTGCCGTGCCGACTTCCGTACCGGGTCCGCCGCCGGGCGGCGCGCGGTGCGCGCCGGGCCGGGGGTCCGCGGCCTCCGCGGGGCCTGCCGACCGTGCCCCGGCGGGACCGGCGATTTGGTGCTTACGTTCGCTTCCGGGGCGTTCACGGGCGGCCGTTCGCCCAGAGCGGAATCGCGTTCGGCGGTCACTCGCTCAGCCCCCCTCGTCCCGTGCTCTCACCGGCGTGTTGGACACTCGGCCAGACTACGACCACCCACCGACATCCGACTCGATCACCGGATTTCACCACCCCGATCGGCCCCCTGGCGTAGGGCTTGGGCCATCGGTCCGGCAAACTTGTGATTGATCGCACTGTTTTGCATTCCGGCATGATGGGGACCACAGTCCCCCGGAGCATGTCGACAAGGAGAGATCTCGTGGACGACGTTCTGCGGCGCGCACCGCTCTTCGCGGCGCTCGACGATGAGCAGGCGGCGGAGCTGCGCGCCTCGATGGGAGAGGTCACGCTCGCTCGCGGCGACGCCCTGTTCCACGAAGGGGACCCCGGCGACCGCCTGTACGTGGTCACCGAGGGCAAGGTGAAGCTGCACCGCACCTCCCCGGACGGCCGCGAGAACATGCTCGCCGTCCTCGGCCCCGGCGAGCTGATCGGTGAGCTGTCGCTCTTCGACCCGGGCCCGCGTACCGCCACCGCCTCCGCCCTCACCGAGGTCAAGCTCCTCGGCCTGGGCCACGGCGACCTCCAGCCGTGGCTGAACGCCCGGCCCGAGGTGGCCACCGCCCTGCTGCGCGCCGTCGCCCGGCGCCTGCGCAAGACCAACGACCAGATGTCCGACCTGGTCTTCTCGGACGTCCCCGGCCGGGTCGCCCGTGCCCTGCTGGACCTGTCGCGCCGCTTCGGCGTGCAGTCCGAGGAGGGCATCCACGTGGTCCACGATCTGACGCAGGAGGAGCTGGCCCAGCTGGTCGGCGCCTCCCGCGAGACGGTCAACAAGGCCCTCGCCGACTTCGCGGGCCGCGGCTGGCTGCGCCTGGAGGCCCGTGCGGTGATCCTCCTCGACGTCGAGCGGCTGGCGAAGCGCTCCCGCTGACCCCGGGCGCCGCCCCCGCGGCGGCGCCCCGCTCCCGGCCCGTACGGCGCCGCTCACCCGCGCGCCGCGCCCCTGAGTCGCCGCGGCCGGGAAAACCGCCTGAGCGGCCGTATACGGCGTCTGAGTGGGCATGTACGCGTCCAGCGCCCGCGCTCCCGGCCGGAAAATCCGGTGGCCCGGCCGTCGGACGCGTCGTCATGCTGACGCCATGACCGACTCCACGGGCCCGGGGCTCGACCAGGACGGCTGCTTCCTCCGGGAGGGCGCGCTCTCCCGGATCACCGACGCGTTCGCCCCCGTGGTGGCGGCCGCGCGCGAGCGGAGCGCCGCGCGCTTCGGCGACCGGCTGCATAGCGCGTACCTCTACGGCAGCATCCCGCGCGGCACCGCCGTCCCCGGTGTCTCCGACCTCGATCTGCTGCTCGCGCTCCACACCCCGCCCACCCCGGACGACCACGCCACGGCCGACGCGCTGGGCGCGGAGCTGGACGCCGAGTTCCCGCAGATCGACGGCGCCGGGGTCCTGGTCGAGGGCGTGCCCCGGCTGCTGAGCGAGGTGGAGCGGTACGACCTGGGCTGGTTCGTGGCCTGTCTGTGTACCCCGCTCACCGGCCCCGACCTGGGCGAACGGCTGCCCCGCTACCGTCCGACCACGCTGCTGGCCCGGGAGACCAACGGCGACCTCTTCCGCCTGCTGCCCGGGATGCGCGAGCGCGCCGCGGCGGCGCGTACGGAGGCGGAGCGGCGGCGGCTGACCCGCGGGATGAGCCGCCATCTGGTCCGTACCGGCTTCACGCTGGTGATGCCGCGGTGGGGCGGCTGGACCAGCGATCTGACCGAGATGGCCGAGGTGTTCGGCCGCTACTACCCGGCGCGCGCCGAGCAGATGCGCGCCGCGGCCCGCGCCGCCCACGCCCCGGCGGACCACCCCGCGCTGCTCGACACGCTGCTGGCCGATCTCGCGCCCTGGCTGGCCGACGAGTATCTGGCCGTCCACGGCCCGAAGGCACCCCGCCCCTGAGCGGCCCGGGGCGCCCCCGGACGCGTCAGATCAGCCCGTGCTCCCCCAGGTACTCCAGCTGCGCCCATACGGAGAGTTCGGCGGCGGGCCACAGGGAGCGGTCGACGTCGGCGTAGACCGCGGCGACGACCTCGGACGCCGTCCGGTGGCCGTTCTCCACCGCGGTCTCCACCTGGGCGAGCCGGTGGGCCCGGTGCGCCAGGTAGAACTCCATCGCCCCCTGGGCGTCGTCGAGCACCGGGCCGTGCCCGGGGAGCACCGTCGTCACCCCGTCGTCGACGGTGAGCGAACGGAGGCGGCGCAGCGAGTCCAGGTACTCGCCGAGGCGTCCGTCGGGGTGGGCGACCATCGTGGTGCCGCGCCCCAGGACGGTGTCGCCGGTCAGGACGGCGGCGTCGGCGGGCAGATGGAACGAGAGCGAGTCGGCGGTGTGCCCCGGGGTGGGCACGACGCGCAGCTCCAGCCCGCCGGTGGTGATCACATCACCGGCGCCCAGCCCCTCGTCCCCCAGGCGCAGCGCCGGGTCCAGGGCGCGGACGGCCGTACCGGTCAGCTCGGCGAAGCGGGCGGCGCCCTCGGCGTGATCGGGGTGCCCATGGGTGAGCAGGGTCAGCGCGACGCGTTTGCCCGCCTGCTCGGCGGCGTCGACGACGGCCCGCAGATGGCCCTCGTCGAGCGGCCCGGGGTCGATGACGACGGCCAGCGGGGAGTCGGGTTCGGCGAGGAGCCAGGTGTTGGTGCCGTCCAGGGTCATCGCCGACGGGTTGGGCGCCAGGACGCACCGGGCGCGGTCGGTGGCCGGTCCGGAGACCACCGCGCCCCGGGGTTGCCCGGGGAGCGCTGCCGCGTCGGTCATGCCAGGTCTCCTTCCCCGGCGTCGCCCGGGGCGCCCGGGGCGATGTGCTTGGTGAACTCCTCGTGCCCCGGCCAGCTCAGCTCGATCGCGCCGTCGCGCAGCCGGGCGCGGGCCAGCACCGGCGTCAGATCGCGCCGCCCGGCGGCTTCCAGGGCAGCGGCGGCGGACCCGTACGGCTCCAGGGCGCGCAGGGTGGCGAGGGTCGGCGGCATCATCAGCAGTTCGCCGCGTTCGTATCCGGCGACGGCGTCGACCGGGCGGGTCCACACGGTGCGGTCCGCCTCCGTGGAGGCGTTGCGGGTGCGCTGGCCCTCGGGGAGCGCGGCGACGAAGAACCAGGTGTCGTAGCGGCGCGGTTCGAACTCGGGGGTGATCCAGCGCGCCCAGGCGCCCAGCAGGTCGGAGCGGAGCACCAGACCGTGGTGGTCGAGGAAGTCGGCGAAGGAGAGTTCGTGGGCGACGAGGGCGGCGCGTCCGGCCTCCCAGTCGTCGCCGGTGGTGTCCGCGACGACGGTCGTCGCGGAGGGGCCCGCGAGCAGCACCCCGGACTCCTCGAACGTCTCGCGCACCGCGGCGCAGACGACGGACTGCGCGGCGGCCTCGTCGACGCCCAGCCGCGCGGCCCACGCGGCGCGCGACGGCCCGGCCCAGGCGACCGGCCGTTCGTCGCGCGGGTCCACGGAGCCACCCGGATAGGCGTACGCGCCTCCGGCGAAGGCCATGGAGGCGCGTCTGCGCAGCATGTGGACGGCGGGGCCGCCGTCGCCGTCCCGCAGCAGCAGGACGGTCGCGGCGCGCCGGGGCTCGGCGGGGGTCAGCTCGCCGTTCACGAGCGCCCGGATGAGGCCCGGCCACTCCGGCGGATACCACTGGCCATTGGTCGACGACATGGCCGGATGCTATGCGCTCACGCGCGGATGTTCGAGGGGCTCTTTTCGGCACCCCGGCCACCACGGGCGCGGCGGACACGGCCCGGCCGTCCGCCCGTGCCGCGTCCGGTTCCCCGGAGCGGCCGGGCGTACGGACGACCGGCGGCGCGGACTACTCCGCGATCTCGACCTGGATCTCGACCTCGACGGGCGCGTCGAGCGGCAGCACCGCCACACCGACCGCGGAGCGGGCGTGGACGCCCTTGTCGCCGAGGATCTCGCCGAGCAGCTCACTGGCGCCGTTGATGACACCGGGCTGGCCGGTGAAGTCGGGCGCGGAGGCGACGAAGCCGACGACCTTGACGACGCGCTGGATCCGGTCCAGGTCGCCGACGACGGACTTCACGGCGGCGAGCGCGTTGAGCGCGCAGGTCGCGGCCAGCTCCTTGGCCGCCTCCGGGGTCACACCGGCGCCGACCTTGCCGGTGGCGGGCAGCGCGCCGTCCACCATGGGCAGCTGGCCGGAGGTGAAGACGTACTTCCCGGAGCGCACCGCGGGCTGGTAGGCCGCCAGCGGCGGCACCACCTCGGGGAGCTTCAGCCCCAGCTCAGCGATCCTCGTCTCGACGGCGCTCACGCCTTGGCCCGCTTCAGGTAGGCCACCAGCTGCTCGGGGTTGTTCGGGCCCGGAACGACCTGGACCAGCTCCCAGCCGTCCTCGCCCCAGGTGTCCAGAATCTGCTTCGTCGCGTGTACGAGAAGCGGCACGGTCGCGTATTCCCACTTGGTCATGGGGCGAGCGTAATACCTGCCGGTGACGGCCCCGGACGCCGCCGCCCCCACCGCTGCGGCCACGGCCGCTCTCCGCCCGGAACGCCCGCCGCGGGCGCCCTTCCCGTATCCGGCGCCCCGTCCCGTAGGGGACCGTCTCCGGGACGGATCCGGGGTCGGCCCGTGCGTAGCCGCGGCGGGGACTGGTTAGGCTCCTTGACGTGAGCAGGCTCCATGTCGTCAGCGGCAAGGGCGGCACCGGAAAGACCACGGTCGCCGCTGCCCTCGCCCTTGCCCTGGCCACCGAGGGACGCCGGACCCTCCTGGTCGAGGTCGAGGGCCGCCAGGGCATCGCCCAGGTCTTCGAGACCGAGGCCCTGCCGTACGAGGAACGCAAGATCGCGGTGGCCCCCGGCCCGGACGGCGCCGCGGCGGGTGACGCCGCCCGCGGCGGGCGCCGCCCCGGCGAGGTGCACGCCCTCGCCATCGACGCCGAGCGCGCGCTGCTGGACTACCTCCAGATGTTCTACAAGCTCGGCAGCGCCGGCCGGGCCCTGAAGAAGCTCGGCGCCATCGACTTCGCCACCACCATCGCCCCCGGTCTGCGGGACGTCCTGCTGACCGGCAAGGCGTGCGAGGCGGTGCGCCGCAAGGACAAGCAGGGCCGGTACGTCTACGACGCGGTGGTGATGGACGCCCCGCCCACCGGCCGCATCACCCGTTTCCTGAACGTCAACGACGAGGTGGCGGGCCTGGCCAAGATGGGCCCGATCCACAATCAGGCCCAGGCGGTCATGCGGGTCCTCAAGTCCCCCGAGACCGCGGTGCACATGGTCACGCTCCTGGAGGAGATGCCGGTCCAGGAGACCGCCGACGGCATCGCGGAGCTGCGCGCCGCCGGGCTCCCGGTCGGCGGCGTCGTCATCAACATGACCCGCCCCGCCGTGCTCGGCACCGGCGATCTCGACATCGCCGCCCGCGGCGCCCGCGCGGGCGTGGCCAAGGCACTGTCCCAGGCGGGGCTGGGCGGGGCGCGCCGCGGCGGGCTGGCCGAGCGGCTGATCGACCCGCTGCTGGAGCAGGCCCGCGAGCACGCCGAGCGGGTCGATCTGGAGCGCGCCGAGCACGCCGAGCTGACCGCCCTCGGCCTGCCCACCTACGAGCTGGAGCTGCTCCCCGAGGGAGTGGACCTCGCCGGTCTCTACCGCCTGGCGAGGGAGCTGCGGAGACAGGGGCCCATATGACCGCCGACGACCCGACGCTGGACGCCCCGGCCCCGTGGCTGGAGGTCGACGCGCTGCTCGACGACCCCGGCACCCGCATCGTGGTGTGCTGCGGCTCCGGCGGCGTCGGCAAGACCACCACGGCCGCCGCGCTGGGCGTACGGGCCGCGGAGCGCGGGCGCCGGGCCGTCGTCCTGACCATCGACCCGGCCCGTCGGCTCGCCCAGTCCATGGGCATCTCCGAGCTGGACAACGTCCCCCGCCAGGTCAAGGGCGTCGACGGCGCGGCCGGTGGCGAGCTGCACGCGATGATGCTGGACATGAAGCGCACCTTCGACGAGATCGTCGAGGGGCACGCGGACGCCGCCCGCGCCCGGGCCATCCTGGACAACCCCTTCTACCAGTCCCTGTCGGCCGGTTTCGCGGGCACGCAGGAGTACATGGCCATGGAGAAGCTCGGCCAGCTCCGCGCCCGCGACGAATGGGATCTGATCATCGTCGACACCCCGCCCAGCCGCTCCGCGCTGGACTTCCTGGACGCGCCCAAGCGCCTCGGGTCGTTCCTGGACGGCAAGTTCATCCGGGTGCTGATGGCCCCGGCGAAGGTCGGCGGGCGGGCCGGGATGAAGTTCCTCAACGTCGGCATGTCGATGATGACGGGCACCCTCAGCAAGCTGATGGGCGGCCAACTGCTGCGCGACGTCCAGACGTTCGTCGCCGCGATGGACACGATGTTCGGCGGCTTCCGCACCCGCGCGGACGCCACGTACCGGCTGCTCCAGGCGCCCGGCACGGCGTTCCTGGTGGTGGCGGCGCCGGAGCGGGACGCGCTGCGGGAGGCGGCGTACTTCGTCGAGCGGCTGGCGGCCGAGCGGATGCCGCTGGCCGGTCTGGTGCTGAACCGCGTGCACGGCAGCGGGGCGGCGAAGCTGAGCGCGGAGCGGGCGCTGGCCGCCGCCGAGACGCTGACCGACCGCGCCGCGGAGGAGGACGGGCCCGACGCCTGCGCCGGGAGCGCCCCGGGCGAGGCGGAAAATCTTGCACCGGACGGCATTGTGGATCACGGCGACGGGAAGGCTGCTTCCGGTACCGCCGACGGCCCCTCTCCCGCCCCGGCGGCGCCTGCCGGACACCCCCCGGTCTCCGCCGAGCAACTCGCCGCCGGTCTTCTGCGTCTGCACGCCGAGCGTATGCAGGTGCTCGCCCGTGAACGCCGTACGCGGGATCGTTTCACCGCTCTGCATCCGGAGGTCCCGGTCGCCGAGATCGCCGCGCTCCCCGGTGATGTCCACGACCTCGACGGTCTGCGGCTGATCGGCGCCCGCCTCGCCCTCGACCCCACCCACACCGACACATCCGACTGACACCGCCGCCCCGACCGCCCCGCAGACACGCCCGGCTCGCCCCACTCACCTTCCAGGCGCGCGACGTTGCCGCCGTACGGGCCCGGCGGACTCACGGACACGGCAGATCCACCACCGCCCCGACAGACCCACTACCGTCCCGACAGAACCACCACCGCCACGGCGAACTCACGGCCCGGCTCGCGTCCTGACGCGTCGCCGGTCCGGTGGCCGTGGAGTCTTCGGGTCAGCTGACCGCCGCGTAGGTGTCGTACGTCTCGTCCTCGCACTCCACGGGCAGCATGCCGGTGGAGCGCTCGTACTCGGTGCGCGCCGTCTCCAGCAGGCGCCGCCATGACGTCACGGTCGGACGGCGGCGGAGCAGCGCGCGGCGTTCGCGCTCGGTCATGCCGCCCCAGACGCCGAACTCCACCCGGTTGTCCAGCGCATCGGCAAGGCATTCGGTGCGTACCGGACATCCGGTGCACACGGCCTTGGCGCGGTTCTGGGCCGCCCCCTGGACGAAGAGTTCGTCCGGATCGGTGGTGCGGCAGGCTGCTTGTGCGTTCCAGTCGGTTACCCAGCTCATGCTGGCGCCGTCCTCTCCCGAATTCGAGGCTCCCCCACGGCGGCAAGCGGCATATTCACCGTTGCCAGTTGAGGACGTTACGGAAGGCAGGCAGGGCGCAACACCCCCTTCGGGCCCAATCTTGAATGGTCCTAACGGACTATGCGTACGCGGCAGATCACCCAACGGAGTGAGCGAGCGGCATACGTCGCTTTTCTCGCATCGCAGGGCAGGTCGCCGGGGGCATACCGGAAATCCGGCGACACGAGCGGATGTTCGGGACGCGACCCCACGCGCGGTGGACCGGAAGGGGGAGGACGGGCGCGCTGGGGCGGAAAGCTCCGCTGTGACAGATGTGAAACAGCGTAGGCGAACAGTTGCGCCCCTGTCCGGCGATTGAGAACGTAGGGTGCCCTCATGGGTAAGAAGCGCGACGGCAGGGGTCTGAGCAAGACCCAGCAGGCCGCGAAATTCCTGGGTGTCAGCGTGCTGGCCGGAGCCGTTCTCGCGGGTCTCGCCCTTCCCGCCGCCGGAGCACTGGGCCTCACGGCCAAGGGCACCGTCGAAGGGTTCGACGAGATCCCCTCGGACCTCAAGGCACCACCGCTGAGCGAGCGGACCATCGTCCAGGACGCCAACGGCACCGAGATCGCCAAGATCTACTCCCGTGACCGCACGGTCGTGGATCTCAAGGACATGTCGCCGTACGTCCAGAAGGCGATCGTCGCGATCGAGGACGCGCGCTTCTACGAGCACGGCGCGGTCGACATGAAGGGCATCCTGCGCGCGGTCAACAAGAACGCGCAGTCCGGCGGTGTCTCCCAGGGCGCCTCGACGCTCACGCAGCAGTACGTGAAGAACGTCTTCATCGAGGAAGCCGGGAACGACCCCGACAAGGTCGCGCAGGCCACGCAGCAGACCATCGGCCGCAAGATCAAGGAACTGAAGTACGCGATCCAGGTGGAGAAGGAGCTGGGCAAGCGCAAGATCCTCCAGAACTACCTGAACATCACCTTCTTCGGACAGCAGGCGTACGGCGTCGAGGCCGCCGCGCAGCGGTACTTCAGCAAGTCCGCCAAGGACCTCAGCCTCGGCGAATCGGCGGTGCTCGCCGGTCTCGTGCAGTCCCCGACGCGCTACGACCCGCTCAACAACCGCGACGAGGCCACCCGCCGCCGTAACACCGTGCTCCAGCGGATGGCCGACCTGAAGGACATCACGCAGGCCGAGGCCGACGCGGCGGCGAAGCAGCCGATCAAGCTGGCCGTCAGCCGCCCCAAGAGCGGCTGCATCACCGCGACCGACGGCGCCGGTTTCTTCTGTGACTACGTCCGCAACGTCTTCCTCAACGACAAGACGTTCGGCAAGACCGCCAAGGCGCGCGCGAAGCGGTGGAACCAGGGCGGTCTGACCATCCGCACCACCCTGGACCCGCAGACCCAGAAGTCCGTCCAGGCGTCGATAGGCGGTCATGTCCACAGCGACGACCAGGTCGCCAGCGCCGCGACGATCGTGGAGCCCGGCACCGGCAAGATCCTCGGCATGGGCCAGTCCCGCCCCTACGGGTTCGGCAAGAACGAGACGGTGCTGAACCTCTCCGTCAACCACGACATGGGCGGCGGCGCCGGTTACCAGCCCGGTTCGACGTTCAAGCCGCTGGTCGCCGCCGCCGCGCTGGACCAGGGCATGAGCCCGTACCAGGAGTACTCCTCGCCGTACCGGATGCAGTACCCGAGCCCGGTGCAGACCTGCAACGGCGAGTGGCAGGGCCACGAAGGGACGCAGAACGAGAACAAGTCGGAGGTCGGCCCGTACGCGATGAAGGAGGCGACCGCGAAGTCGGTCAACACCTACTTCGTGCAGCTGATCAGTGACATGGGCATCTGCCCGGCGGTCAAGATGATCGACAAGCTCGGCATCGAGCGCGCCGACGGCAAGCCGATCCAGGAAGTGCCGTCGATGACCCTCGGCGTGCAGGAGATGTCGCCGCTGACCATGTCCGCCGCGTACGCCGCCTTCGCCAACAACGGCACCTACTGCACCCCCATCGCCATCGCCTCGATCACCGACGCGGCCGGCAAGCCGATGAACGTCCCGCGGAGCGACTGCAAGCAGGCGATGTCCGAGAACACCGCCAAGACGATAAACGCCCTGCTCAAGGGCGTGGTCGAGGACGGTACGGGTAAGGAGGCCGGGCTCAGCGGCCGGGACAGCGCGGGTAAGACCGGCACCAGCGACAGCCGCTACGCCGCCTGGTTCGTCGGCTACACCCCGAACATGGCCGGTGCCGTCTGGGTCGGCGACCCGATGCACAAGCGGAAGATGTTCAACATCACCATCGGCGGCACCTTCCACGAGAAGGTCTACGGCGCCGACACCCCCGGCCCCATCTGGCGGGACGCGATGAACGGCGCCCTCGCCGGACGTCCGGCACCGGGTCTGCCGACCGTCCAGATCGACGACCCCGGCGACGACAAGTCGGCGGACGACGGCAAGGGCAAGCCCGGAAAGGGCAAGGGCAAGCCGGGGAAGCCCGGCAACCACGGCAACAAGCCGGGCGGCGGCTGGCACCTCCCCGGCGACATACTGGACCGCCTCAAGCAGCACCACTGAGGCCACCGGCCGAGCACGCCGAAGGGGCGCCTTCCCAGCGGGGAGGGCGCCCCTTCGGCGTAGGCGGTCGGCGTCTCAGCCGGCCAGCAGCTTCTTGACCATCGCGGCGACCCGGCCGCCGTCGGCCCGGCCCGCGACCTTCGGATTGACGATCTTCATGACGGCGCCCATGGCCTTCGGGCCCTCGGCACCGGCGCCGGTGGCCTCGGCGACCGCCGCGGCGACCAGCTCCTCCAGCTCGTCATCGGTCAGCGGCTTGGGCAGGTAGTCGGCGAGGATCTCGCCCTCGGCCCGCTCCCGCTCGGCCGACTCGCCGCGCCCGCCCTTGTCGAACGCCTCGGCGGCCTCGCGGCGCTTCTTCGCCTCCCGGCCGATGATCTTCTCGACCTCGGCGTCGGACAGCTCGCGCGCCTCGGTGCCCGCGACCTCCTCCTTGTGGATGGCGGTCAGCGTGAGACGGAGGGTGGCGGAGCGCAGCTCGTCGCGCGCCTTGATCGCGACGGTGAGGTCGTCCTGCAGTCTGGACTTGAGCGTGGTCATGCCGTCGAGTATGCCCGCCCCCACCGGCAACCGTCGCGCCTTTTCCCCGCCCGACAACCCGCCGTCACCCGCGTGAACAGCCGGAACGCCCGGACTCCGCCCCTGCCGCCACGGCCCCGGCACTCTGCGACGATGGAACCATGCGCGCGCGATACGGAGTTCCCCTGTCCCTGACCGCAGTCGGCGCGGCCGGCCTGGCCTACGCCGCCGGCTTCGAGGTCCGCTCGTTCCGCCTGCGGCGCGTCACCGTACCCGTACTGCCCCGGGGCATGCGGCCGTTGCGCGTCCTGCAGGTCTCCGACATCCACATGGTCGGCGGCCAGCGCAAGAAGCAGCGCTGGCTGCAGTCGCTCGCCGGGCTCCGCCCCGACTTCGTGATCAACACCGGGGACAACCTCTCCGACCCCGAGGGCGTCCCCGAGACCCTCGACGCCCTCGGCCCCCTGATGGAGTTCCCCGGCGCCTACGTCTTCGGCTCCAACGACTACTACGGCCCCAAGCTGCGCAACCCGGCCCGCTACCTGATCGAGAAGGTCCAGGGTCGCCACGGTCTCAACGGCAACGCCCCCGCCGTCGGCGTCGTCCACAACCCGTGGGAGGAGCTGCGCGACGCGTTCGACGCGGCCGGTTGGGTCGGCCTGTCCAACACCCGCGGCCACCTCAAGCTGGAGGGCGTCGAGATCGCCCTGACCGGTCTGGACGATCCGCACATCAAGCGCGACCGCTACGCCGAGGTGGCCGGTGGCCCGGAGACCGGCGCCGACTTCTCCCTGGCCGTCGTCCACGCGCCGTACCTGCGCTCCCTGGACGCCTTCGCCGCCGACGGCTACCCGCTGATCCTCGCC
This sequence comes from Streptomyces catenulae, assembly GCF_000718015.1. Taxonomy (GTDB): domain Bacteria; phylum Actinomycetota; class Actinomycetes; order Streptomycetales; family Streptomycetaceae; genus Streptomyces; species Streptomyces catenulae. Next base: position 91,416 of record NZ_JODY01000022.1, read on the forward strand.
GGGCACACCCACGGCGGTCAGCTCTGCATCCCCTTCTACGGGGCGCTGGTCACCAACTGCGATCTCGACACCAACCGCGTGAAGGGCCTGTCCACCCACACCGCCGAGGGCCGGACCTCCTTCCTCCACGTCTCCGCCGGTTGCGGCACCAACCGCTACACCCCGGTCCGCTTCGCCTGCCCGCCCGAGGCCACCCTCCTCACCCTCACCGCCAAGGAGTGACCCTCCGCGGGGCGCCCGACGAACCCCAGGTGGGGCGCCCCGCACCGGTCCCCCGGAACCGGATTTCACCTCTGGGGATCAGTCCGCTAAAGTAGAGCTCGTTGCTTCGGGGTGTAGCGCAGCTTGGCAGCGCGCTTCGTTCGGGACGAAGAGGTCGTGGGTTCAAATCCCGCCACCCCGACTGAAGGAACAGAGATCAGGGGCCTGATCCGCGAAAGCGGTCAGGCCCCTGATCCGTTTCTCTATTTCCGGAGACAACTTCGGGCACCGATTCCTGAGCGATGGTGAGGTACGCCACAGCGTGGCGTGATGGCTGGCCGCCCGCGTCCCTCGGAGCGCCATCCGGCAACGTCCGGTGTCAGTGCCGTCCGGCAGCATGTGGAAAGCGCCCCCGGTCCAGGAGCGACGTGCCGTTGGCTTCGGCGCCGAGAAGACAGGTGGCCGCTCGGACGCGCACTCAGCGAGTCCTTGGACCAGGATCGGAACCATATGGACACCAGCGGGGCCGCGCCCGGCCTTCCCCTGAACTTCCTGTGCGCGCTCACGGCGGACAGCAGCACAGATGATCCGCCCTCGCGGATGGCTGCAGAGCAGGCCCGGTCCATGGACGACGGGCCGGAGCGGCGGACATTGCTGGAAGCGCTGCTGCGCGGCCCCTACCGCGACTCCGCTCCGGAATGGCTCCTGAAGGCCGCGGTCGACAGCGATCTGGCCCGGAAGCCTCCGCAGTCGGATCCGCTGTACGGACCGGCCATGGATCTCGCCCTGTCAGCGCTCTCACACCCTTCGTGCACACCGGAACTGCGATACCAGTCGCTGAGGCAGTGCACCGCCGCCCAGCTCGGGCTCCTCGGTTCGCCCCAGGCGGGCGACGTCCTGGCCGACGCCATCGCCCATGCTCTTCACGAACGCGAGCCACACCGGCAGAGCATGACCGTCGGCCTCCTCGACGCTCCATCCGATGCGCAACTGGTCTTGCGGCAGCACCGGCTGCACACCACCGTCATCACTGCGGCCCTCGAACTCCTGCCGTCCTACCCCTCCTTCGACAAGAGCGAGGGGGAGGACACATCGGCGTGGCTGGAGCGGCACAAAGCGGCCGAGCAGGCGTGGCGCACCGTGTGGAAACGGGTCGTGACCACGCATCCCGAACACCACCGGCTGCTCGTCACCTGGTCCGACGACAACGATGCCGGGTACATCGTCCGGGAGCACCTGCTGGGCGGCATCCCGTGGGACGTCGAGCCGGAACTCCTTGAGGAGATCGCCCTGGACGACCTCGCGTCCTTCCCGGACTCCGTACTCACCACCCGGATGTGCCGTATGCGCCGGGAGGGGGCGACGGAGCAGGAGGTGCGGGAGCACTTCGCGAGCGACCTGGCGGAACTCAGCCCCCAGGACCGCGAACACATCGACTACTACCTGTCAGATAGCACGTATCGCCTGCGCTTCGGCTGCCGTGCTGCCATATCTCACACCGCATGGGCGGCCGAACGGAGGTGGCGCCACCTCCTCAACCCCGACCAGGCACAGCAGTACGGTCGCCCCCATCCCTGGAGAGCCACCGCAGATCAGCTGGCATCCTTGGCCCGGCAGTTCGCCGAACAGGCAGCTGTCGTGCTGGCGCTGTGGGAGCCCGATCCGGACTCTCCCATCAACTCCGCGAAGGATCTGCGCTGGGTGTGCGATCTGCTGAAGCATCTGCCCGTGGTGACCCCGGACGTGACGGAGCAGGTGCGGCTGATCTGCCGGGATGCGAAGCGGGGGCTGGCGGGGAGACGGGAGTACGGCAGGTACGAGCTGGCTTCGGACGTCCAGCAGGCGCGTGAACTCCTCGACACCATCGAGCGGATGATCGCTGGACCCATGCCGGATCCTGGCTCAGTCCGGACCGCTTCCCTCGGCGCGCCGGAACACGTCACCGTGCGCGATCTCGCCGGTGCGCCCGACACCGTCTTCGCTGAATTCGTGCGTCGGCATCAGGGCGACGACAGCCTTGTGGAGAAAGCTCTGCTGTCCTTCGCCTCACGCACGTACCGCCGCGAGGTGTCCTTCGCCGACGTACTTCATCACCATTCCGCACCTCAGCACGCCCTGCTGAACCTCACCCAGAACCTCCGCCGCCATCTCGGCGGCGGCCCGAACCTCCGTACGGCGTGGGCGGACGCCGTGCTGGGTCTGCCCACCACCAGCACCGAGGTCATCCGTGCCCTGCCCGCCTGGACCGCGCTCAAGGCCAGTGGCCCCCGCGGCCAAGCAGCGCACCCAGCCGTCACCTCAGTCGTATGCGCCTCTCTCGGCGACAGCACCAAAGCTTGGCAGCGGTTCGCGGCAAGCCCCGCCGGCAACGTGGGTCCCACAGCCTGGCTCCGCCTCGGCGACCTCCTCGACGCGGCCACCAAGGGAACGTCCTGGCCCAAGCCTCCGTACAAGTAGCCGGGAACGCCGGTACCTACCGGCGGTCGAGGAGCAGCCAGGGGCGCCACCTTGCCGCCCCTGGTAGGCGCACCGGCCGTGCACACCCCTCGTAAACCGAACGAATGATCGCATTGCGCCGGAGTAGTGGCCGCTCGCGGGGAGACGGTACGACGCCTCGACCCCGGTGGAATTCTTCCGTGCGGACAGGGAGGCATGCGAGAGAAGAGATGACTTAAGGCCTCGAAAGGTGTCATTTCGGGCGACCTTGCGGAAATTCGCTGAAACTTTGAACGCTTTTCGGGGAAAGCCTTGAAATTTTTGCCAGAACAGCCCACCGGACGTTCTGGCACGTAACGCTTGACCCTCGGAAGAAACCGCCGCTGCGAGGGAGGATCCCTTGGCCCTGCATGAGCTGTGCCGCGACCCGGAGAGTCAGACAAATCAGAGCCCCACTCTTTATTACGACGACAGCACCAAGACGTATCTTCTGCAGTCGTGGAAGGTGACCGACTTCGAGCGACTGCTCTCGATTGCGGTACCCGAGCATGAGACTGTGGTGGAGTTTCCCGCGCGACTTCTGCCGCTGTTCCCTGATGGATCGGCCGGTGACATCCGCTGCGTCTGCCACCGGAAGGACAGGGGGGAGGACGGTAAGAGCACCTCCGGCGCGTAGCCCGGCCCGCCGACTGCACACGCTGTATCGAAGCTGGGGCAACAGGTGTGTCCAGCACGGTTATTGGCCCCGGTGGCCCCTGTTGGACACACTGCCTCCATGCCTGAGATATCGGAGTTCAAGAAGGAAACGCTGCGGGAGCTGGGGCGTCGGCTGCGGGAGGTCCGCCTCGAAACGGGCTCGGGAGCGACGGAACTCGCGCGTAGGGTCGGCTGGAGCCCTTCGAAGTGCAGCCGGATCGAGAGCGGCAAGCGCACCAGCACGACGGTGGACGACGTCGCCACATATCTGGCGGGGTGCGGGGCGGAGGACAAGTACGAGAATATCTGCGGATTCCTTCGTGAGGCTGAAGGGCGTTTCCGTGAATGGGCCGAGGTGGAGAAGTCGGGGCTCAATGCGGCACAGCAGGAAATTCTGCCGCTGTGGGAATCCACACGGCAGTTCCGCGCGTATGCCGGATGGGTGCTTCCCGGACCACTACAGACCCGTGAATACGCGCTCACCATCCTTCAGTCCCTGCGAGAAAGGCGTGGACTGCTGCCCGATGACGCCGCTGCGGCGGCTACCCGGCGCGAATACGTGCAGAAGTATCTTGCCGACAAGAGCAAGAGTTTTGAGCTGGTTATCGAAGAGTCCGTACTGCGTCGGGGTTTCGGAGATCCCCAGATGTCGCTCAATCAGCTGATGCGTCTTCTTGATGTCCGGAAAATGCGGACAGTTCAGTTGGGCATCATTCCGGCCCGGCGTGATGTGTGTGACCGCAGCACGGTATGGCCCGCGGAAGATTTCTGGATCTTCGACGACGACCGGGTCAAGCTCGAACTCGTCTCGTCCGCCGTGGACCTGTCCACCCCGTACGACCTGGAGCAGTACGGCAAGGTGTTCACACTGTTGCAGGAGCAGGCCGTCTACGGCACGCAGGCGGTCGAGATCGTCAAGGCAGCCATGGCGATGGTGGTGAAGCAGTGGCACGAGACGTGATCGCCACCACGCGCCGTACGAACGCCCCCTTCGGCTCTCCTCAGCCCTCGGCACCGCTCCGTGCGGCGACGGCTGTGGCGTACAGGGGTGAAGCGGTGAGAAACCCGTCGACGGTCAGGACGGCGGGACCGGTCAGAGTATGGGTTCCATCAGGTGCGACACGGATGTGGAGGGTGCCGCCGGGGGCATCGACGCGGTACATCCCGTCGGGCGGGCGGACACCGGTCCGGTGGGCGGCGGCGACGGCGGCGCAGGCTCCGGTGCCACAGGCCGGGGTTTCGCCGACCCCGCGTTCATGGACACGGAGTGCGAGGTGGCCGGGGGCCAGGACGCGGACGAACTCGACGGTGACGCCCTGCGGGGGAGACGGCGTGACGGCCGGCGGGGAAACAAGGGAGCCGGCGTGGTCGAGGTCGTCGACGAAGGCGACGGCGTGCGGGTTTCCGGCGTCGACATACAGTGCGGGCCACGACCGCCGTCCGACACTCACGGTCAACGCCTCCTCGTCCGGGGCAAATCGAGGCCGCCCCATGTGGACCGAGACCTCGCCGGCAGGGGCCGTATCGGCGATGTCGACGGTACGGAGACCGGCGCGGGTCGCGAGCGTGAGGCGGCCCGGCGGGATGTGCCGGTGATGGGTGAGGTGCCGGGCGAGAACGCGGATGCCGTTGCCGCACATCTCACCGAGGCTCCCGTCGGCATTGCGGTAGTCCATGAACCACGTCGCCCGCCCCGCATACCGAAGGGCCTCGGGAGAGCGGTCGCACAGGACGGCGCGCAGAATGCCGTCGGCCCCGATTCCGGTACGGCGGTCACACAGGTGCGATATCGCGGCAGGGGTGAGAGCCGCCCGGTCGTCGGGGTCATGCAGAACGAGGAAATCGTTGCCCGCGCCGTTCCCCTTGGTGAAGGGAAGTTGAGGAGTCATGTCGTCCCAGGCGCGTCGAAGCGTGTCCAAGCCACCTGGCCGTCCTTCGTATCGGCCAGCCCGTAGGTGCTGCCCAGGTCGAGAGCGGCCACAAGCTCGTCCCAGCGAGTGATGAGGGCGGGGGTGACGGGCAGTTCCAGACGGATCGCGCCGTCGTCCTCGCTGCGCAGGCTCGGAGGGTGCCCGGCCAGATCGCTCAGCGCGGCGTAGGCGCGTACCGCTTCGGGGGACTGCTCGGATGCGTCCGGCATCTCCCCTCCGATCACTCCACGAATTCCTAGTTAACCAGATTTCGACGGGTGGGCTAAATTGTCAACCCTGTGAAGTTGACCTTGCAGGTGAGGAGCGGCATGGGCGCATCTGGACCGGCGCGTCCGGCTCCCTATCTGCGCATCGCGCAATTGCTGCGGGACCGCGTCGCGAGCGGCGAGTGGCGCGTCGGAGACCGGCTTCCCTCCCGGGCCACACTCGGTGCGGAATTCGGCGTCGGCGACAACGTCGTGCGCCGTGCCCAGGAAGCCCTGATCGAGGAGGGGCTCCTGGAGGGACGGGCCGGATCCGGGACCTTCGTCCGTGCGCCCCGTCAGCGCGGATCGCTCTCCCGCACCGCCTCGAACGGTTCCTCGCCCGCACCGGCAGGGTTCACCGGGACCTGGGAAGCGCGCAGCATCGCGAAAGTTCCGGCCGGACCTGCGACCGCGGTCCGGCTGGGAACCGGACACGACGGCATGTGCGTGCTCACCACGTACGAGTTCCTGACGGACTCCCGGCCCGTTCTGCTGGCCACCTCTTGGGAGCCGATGGCCGTCACCGGCGGCAGCGCCGTGGTGCTGCCGGAGGGCGGGCCTCTCGCCGGCGCCGGTGTCTTCGCACGGATGCGGCATCTGGGCATCGTGATCTCCCGCGTCGTCGAGGTTCCCCGGCCCATCCGGCTCAGCCGCGACCAGGCTCACCTTCTCGGTCTGGCCACCGGCGCGCAGGCCACGCTCATCGAACGCACCCACTACGCCGACGACGGCCGGGCCGTGGAAACCGCCGACTGGATCGTCCCGAGCGACCTGTGGGACATCACCTACACCATCGCCACGCCCGCGCCCGGCACGTCAGCGCTTTCCGTCCGGGGGCGGTGAGCAGGCGCAGCACGGCAGTCGCACACCTACGGAGGGGGAACTCATGGCGCAGCGGCCCGATCTGCCGACGCGGATCGCCGACGCACTCAACAGCAAGGCACTGGGCTCCGCGATCGGCATCGTCTCGTTGGCCGCCACCGCGGTCGCCTGGGCCGTCGATCACGTCAACCTGATGCTGATCATCGTCCTGCAGACGGTGCTGAACCTCGTCTTCGTCCTCGGCGGCATATGGTCGGGCAAGACCCACATCCGCCTGCGCCGCACCAACAGCATCGAGGCCATGGACGAGCCCATGTACTACGACGCGATCCGCGCCCAGTTGGAGAACTCGCTGGTATCGGATTACCGCAGGATCGCGGACGGCTACCTCAGCGTGCACGGCACCGAGGTGCCGTGGATGTCGGTCCAGCTCATCAACGCCCTTCTGACGACCGATGTCCAGCCCCGGCGGATCCAGGCCATCGACCGCACGACCAACCCGTCCCTGCTCACCCGGCGCCGCGCGTACCTCGACGCCAACCAGCGCTTCATCGAGGACGGCGGGCGTATCAACCGGCTGTTCGTGGTGAAACGGGAGAACCTCCTCGACCGCGACTTCGCACACGACCTGCTGGCCCTGATCGACCACCACCGGCAGCTCGGCGTCATCTGCGGTCTGGCCGTACGCGAGGATCTTCGGCCCCAGGAGACCGTCGACACCGTGGTGTTCGGCAATGCGGCGGTCCTCATCGAGGACGAGCAGGGCGACGAGACGTACACCCAGGGCCGCTCGACCATTCTCTTCAAGGGCATCGACGTCTATATCGGCCACTTCACTCGCGCCTGGGAGCACGGCTTGGGCGCGCCCCGGGCGCTGCACACCTACGAGACAGCGATCCGCCCGCTGCTGGACGCCTGGGACGCGCAGGAAGCCGCCGCCGTGGTCGACGGGCTCTGAGCGTGCTACCGGTCCCGGCGCCGGAACGGGTGGTACGCGGCCAGGGTTTGGCCACGGCTCACCGGGCGCCGGGTGCTGGTACCGCCAGGACATCCTCAGGCCGGGCCAGAGCGCGGCGGTGACGGGCGAGGAGGGAGCCCGGTCCGATGAGGAGCGCCGCCGGGGTGCAGTGCGGCGGGGCCAGTCCGCGCTCCACCGCCGGGAGGTAGTTCCACCGCACCGCCGGGTGGGCGGAATGCGCGTAGTGGTGAAGATCGCCGTAAGGAAGCCAGGTGACCGCCGCCACGGCTGACATCACCACGCCTTCCGGGTAGAGACGCAGGCAACGGCCGGCTTCCACCTCGGCCCGGCTTCCGGTGCGGCGCTGCGGGTCGAACCAGGTGTGCTCCCCCAGCAGCGACAACCAGGCGAGCTGCGGATACAGCCACAGGCGGGGCACGAGCACCCCGGCGACCAGTCCGGTCCACCCGCCCAGCAGATACGCGGCCGCCGCCACCACGACCACCGCGACGGCGCCCGCCGGGCGGGCCAGAGCCCGGCCCGTACCGGTGACGGTGCCTCGCAGCCCGCGGACGGTCAGCGGGTGGCACGCCGCACGGGTTACGGTGCCTTGCGCCGCGCCAGGTACCAATCCGGCGTCCCGCAGCTCCACGAGGTTCGGGTCGACACCGCTGAGGGTCGCGTTGGGGTGGTGGTCCCGTACATGCCGGTTCCGGCGCTCGCCGACGGGCCCGAGCGCCAGCGGTAGATGGACGAAGAGCTCCGCCAGCACCGTGTTGGCCCGCCGCCCGCGAGCCAGGACACCGTGCACCGCGAAGTGGCTGATCTCCTGGAGGTGCCGGAAGTGCACCGCGACCGCCACCGCGGCGACCACAGCTCCCGCCGGATGCACTCCGGCCAGCAGCCACCAGCCGGCGATCTGCGTCCACTCCCCCACCAGCAGCAGCGTCGGAGCCCATACCGACGCACGCGACCTCTGTAGGGCCATCGCTTCCGCCGCCGTCAGTTTCGCGGGGCTGCGCAGGTGGCGGAGGCGGTCGAGTTGCCGGAGCAGCAGCCCGGCAACGACCAGGCAGAGGGCCGAAGACATGGGTGTCCCGTGAGGAAGGAGCGACGACGGTGAACACCGAGAGTGTATTTAGTGCACCAGATTGACGGTATGGATTGGCCGAATCACATCGGTGGCGACGGTCGGCCCCGAAGCGTGCCGCCGGGGCAATTCACCGGGCGGGACGCGACGGCCGAACCCCGCGCTGCCTTCTGCCCGTTCAGTGTTGAGGGCCTGATGCGCGTGCGCGGATCAGGCCCTCAACAGCTCCCGGATTCGTTCCGCATCGGCGGAGCGGTCATAGCCCCTCCCCTAAGCGGGACGACCCCCGTCAGTTCTCTGTGACCGCTTCCAAGGGGTTGAGGGAGGCGGCTCGGCGGGCTGGGAGGGTGGCGGCCAGGGCGCCGGTGGTCAGGGAGAGGAGGGAGAGCAGGAGGAGGGTGCCCCAGGGGAGGGAGAAGGTGTAGCGGTCCATGGCGCCGTTGGCGAGGGCGCCGATCCGCCAGGCGCCGAACAGGCCGCCGGCCAGGCCGAGGAGGGTGCCGAATCCGGCGACCGTCACGGCTTCCAGGCGGATCATGCGGCGGACGGCGGTGCGGTCCATGCCGATGGCGCGCAGGGCGCCGATCTCCCGGGTGCGTTCGGCGACGGACATGGCCAGGGTGTTGATGATGCCGAGCGCGCCGATCACGGTGCCGAGGGCGAGCATGCCGTAGACCACCTTGAGCAGGTCGGCGAGGACTCCGGCGGCCTCCTCGATGAACGCCTCGCGGTCCTGGACGGTCACCAGCGGGCTGTGGCCGACGGCGATGCGCAGCCGGTCCTCGGTGGCCCGCGAGACCGTGTGGCCGTCGGTGCCGACGAGGATCCGCTGCACGCTGCCGGGCAGGAAGCTGTGCTGCGCGACCTCGCCGCGGGCGCCGAGCACGTCCTGGGCGAGGGGGTTGTCCTCGAAGACGGCCACGACGGTGTACGGAGCGGGGTCCTGCTGTCGGCCGATGCGGGCCCGGACGCGGTCGCCGGTGGTCAGGCCGTTCTCGTGGGCGGTGCTGCGGGAGAGGGCGATCCGGCCCGGTCCGAGGTGTTCGAGGGAGCCGCTGACGAGGCCGAGCTTCAGCGTTCTGTCGACGGTGCCGGGGTCGACACCGGCGATGGTGCGGACGCCGCCGTCGAGGAAGAAGGTGGTGTCGGAGACGGCGGTGGTGTGGTCGACGCCGGGGGTGGCGGTGACCCGTTCCACGGTGGCGTCGTCGAGGCCGTGGGAGAAGGTGCGGGAGCCGATCACGTAGTCGGCGCCGAGGCCGGAGGCGGCCTGGCGGTCGAGCGTCTCGGTGGTGGAGTGGCCGATGACGGCGAGCCCGGCGACCAGCGCGGTGCTGATCATCAGCGTGGCGGCGGTGGCCGCGGTGCGGCGCGGGTCGCGTAGCGCGTTCTCCTGGGCGAGTCGGCCGGTGATCCCGAAACGGCCGGTGAGGCGGCCGGTGAGGCGGAGTACCGGGACGGCGAGCAGCGGGGCGAGCACGATCAGGGCGGCGACGAGGAGGGCGCAGCCCGCCATCGCGGTGCGCAGGTTCTCCTCGGAGGCGTCCTCGGCCCCCGCCAGCGAGAGCAGCAGCCCGACACCGGCGGCGAGCAGGACGGTGCCCGTGAGCGCGCGGAGCCGGGGCCGTCCGGTGGCGGGCGGCCGGGCGGCCGTACGCATCGCCTCGACGGGGGCGACCTTCGCCGCGCGGCGGGCCGGGAGCCAGGCGGCGAGCACGGTGACGCCGACGCCGACCGCGAGCGCCGCCAGGACCGAGCGGGCGCCGATCACCAGGGGGCCCGCGGGCAGGCTGCTTCCGCCGGTGGTGAGGAGGGTGGGCAGCGCGGCGGCGAGGCCGAGTCCGAGCAGGAATCCGGCGGCGGACGCGACCAGGCCGACGGCCAGGGCTTCCAGGAGGATCGAGCGGGACACCTGGCGGCGGGTGGCGCCGATCGCCCGGAGCAGCGCGCTCTCCCGGCCGCGCCGCGCCACCAGCATGGTGAAGGTGTTGACGATGAGGAACGAGCCGATGAAGAGCGAGACGCCCGCGAAGACCAGCGGCAGCTTGGCGTAGCCGCGGGTCAGGGTGGAGACCAGGACGGCCTGCTGTTCGGCCTGGGCGGTGCCGGTGGTGGCCTCGGCGCGGTCGGCGGGGAGCACCTGGGTGACGCGGTCGGCGAGCGTGGTCTCGTCGGTGCCGGGGGTGGCCGTCAGGTCGATGCCGGTGTACGTGCCCGGCTCGGCGAAGAGCTTTTGGGCGGTCGCCCTGTCGAAGAGGGTGAGGGTGCCGCCGGTGGTAACCCGGGTGTCGTCGGTGGTGACGAGGCCGACGAGGCGCTTGGTGAGGACGGGACCGTCGGTGGCGAGGGTGATCGGGTCGCCGAGGTGGAGGTGGCCCACGGCGGCGGTGCCGGTGTCGAGGGCGAGTTCACCGGCGTCGGCCGGGGCGCGGCCCTCGGCCAGCGGGTAGCGGGCGTCCTTGCCGTCCTTGCCCGGGATGTAGGCGGTGGCGGGGTTGGCGCCCGGCTTGACCCGTAGCGGGGTGCCGTCCGCCGCGTTGAGGGCGGCCGAGCCGTCCACGGACGGGCGGACGGAGGCGACGCCGGGGACGGCGGCCAGCTTCCGGACGAGGGCGTCGTCGAGGACGCTCCGCCGGTCCGCGGGCCGCCCCGGGGGCTGCTTCGCGGTGACGGTGACGGCGATGTCGGCGTAGCTCTTCGTCGCGGCGGCGCGGTGGGCCGCGGCGGTGGAGTCCGCGAAGACGAGGGCGCCGCTGACGAAGGCGACGCCGAGGCAGACCGCGAGGACGGTCATCAGCTGACGGGCCGGGTGCGCGAGGAGGTTGCGCAGCGCTGTTCTGAGCATGGTGGCTTTCCGGGTGCGGGCGGGCGGTGGCGGTTCCGGTCCGGGGCGTCAGGCGGCGCGCGGGTCGAGGGTCTTCATCAGGTCCAGGACGCGGTCCGGGGTGGGCCGCGTCATCTCGTCGACGAGGCGGCCGTCGGCGAGGAAGACGACGCGGTCGGCGTATCCGGCGGCGACCGGGTCGTGGGTGACCATGACGACGGTCCGGCCGAGTTCGCGGACGGAGTCGCGCAGGAAGCCCAGGACTTCGGCCCCGGCGCGGGAGTCGAGGTTGCCGGTCGGCTCGTCGCCGAAGATGATCTCGGGCTGCGAGGCCAGGGCGCGGGCGACGGCGACGCGCTGCTGCTGCCCGCCGGAGAGCTGCGCGGGCCGGTGGCCGAGGCGCCCGGTGAGGCCGACCATGGCGACGACGCGGTCCAGCCATTCCTGGTCAGGGCGGCGTCCGGCGATGCTCAGCGGCAGGGTGATGTTCTCCAGGGCGGTCAGCGTCGGGAGGAGGTTGAACGCCTGGAAGATGAAGCCGATCCGGTCGCGGCGCAGCTGGGTGAGGCTCCGGTCGCCGAGGGTGCTCAGCTCGGTGGTGCCGATACGGACGGAGCCGGAGGTGGGTGCGTCGAGTCCGGCGGCGCAGTGCATCAGGGTCGACTTGCCGCAGCCGGAGGGGCCCATGATCGCGGTGAACTCGCCCTCCCGGAAGGTGATGCTGACCCGGTCCAGGGCGACGACCTCGGTGTCGCCGCTGCCGTGGACCTTCGTCAGATCGGTGGTGGCGGCGATCCCGGGTGCGGTGGACGAGGCCACGGGGGCGACGGTCACGGAGACTCCTCTTCGGTGCGGAACGGTGCACGTCGAAGGGTGTCGGGGCGGTGTATCGGGGCCCGGGGGCGCGAGGTATCGGTGGCGGATCGGGTGCGTAGCAGTTCTGTAGGGGCGGCCCTACGAACCCTCCGGGTCCCGTTCCGGCAGGGTCAGCGTGGTGACGGCGCCGCCGTCCGGGGCGTTGGCCAGGCGGAGTTCGGCGTGGAGGAGCCGCGCCTGGCCGAGGGCGATGGTGAGGCCGAGGCCGTGGCCCGTACCGCGTTCGGCGGCGCCGGTGTGGAAGCGGCGCGGTCCGTGGCGGAGCAGGTCGGGCGGGTAGCCGGGGCCGTGGTCGCGGACGACGACGGTACGGCCCTCGACGGTGACCTCGACCGGGGGCTTCCCGTGCCGGTGGGCGTTGACGACGAGGTTGGCGACGATCCGCTCCAGGCGGCGCGGGTCGGTCTCGACGGTCGCGGCGGCGTCCGGGGCGTCGGCGACGGTGACGCGGGTGCCGGATCCGGTACGGGCCACCGCCTCGGTGACGACGGCGCCGAGCGGGACCCGGGCGTGGAGCGGCCGTTCGGCCCCGGCGTCCAGCCGGGAGATCTCCAGCAGGTCCTCGACGAGATCCCGCAGGTCCCGGACGCGGGCGCGGAGCAGGTCCGCGGTCTCGCCGGGCGGCAGCAGGTCGGCGGCGGCCAGCAGCCCGCCGACCGGGGTGCGCAGCTCATGGGCGACATCCGCGGTGAACCGGCGCTCGGTGCGCAGCCGTCGGCCGAGGCTGTCGGCCATGAGATCGACGGTGGCGGCGATGTCGGCCACCTCGTCGTGGCCGCGGGTGGGCCCGGTGCGGGCGTCGAGGTCCCCGGCGGAGATCCGGGTGGCGGTCCGGGAGACCCGCCGCAGCCTGCGGGCGAGCAGCCCGGCGCCGTAGAGGGTGAGCGGGGTGACGGCGGCGAGGGTGACCGGCGCCGCCACCGCCATGGTCAGGTCCAGCCGGCGCAACGAGGCGAGCTGCGGCTGCATGTTGATCTGGACGGCCAGGAGCGGGCTGCCGGGGCCGCCGGTGCGTTGGGCGGCCCAGACGCTCGGGCCGACGAGGGCGTCGATCCGCCCGTCGTAGGCGGTGTGCCGGGCGTCGTCGGCCGGATGGCGCAGGGCGGCGGGCAGTTCGGCGGGGTCCAGCTCAGCGCCGTTCGTCAGCATTCCGGTGCGCCGGTGGACATCCGTCGCGGAGTACACGGCGTTGAACGCCTGCGCCTCGGCGCGACCGCGGATGTCCGCCGCGGTCCAGAGGTGGACCAGTACCCCCATCGCGGCCACGACCAGGCAGGACGCGGCGGTGGCCAGTGCGGCGATCTTCCAGCGCAGGGTGAGCCGGGGCGGGCGGGGCAGGCGCACCGGTCAGCGCCGCAGCTTGTAGCCGAAGCCGCGGACCGTCTCGATGCGGTCCCGGCCCAGCTTCCGCCGCAGCCGCTGGACGCAGAGGTCGACGACCCGGCTGTCGCCGTCCCAGCCGTACTCCCAGACCTCGCGGAGCAGGGTGTGGCGCTCCAGGACGACGCCGGGGCGGGCGGCGAATTCGAGGAGCAGTTTCAGTTCGGTCGGGGTGAGCGCCACCGGCTTCCCGGCGACGCGGACCTCCATGCCCGCGGTGTCGACGGTCAGGTCCCCGAAGGTCAGCGTGGTGGTGGCGGGGCGCGGGTCCGCCTCGGCGGGGGTGTAGGTCGCGCGCCGCAGCAGGGAGCGGATACGGGCCACGAGGACGTAGGTCTCGACGGGCTTGACCACGTAGTCGTCGGCCCCGGCCTCCAGACCGGCGACGACGTCGAGACCGTCGCCGCGGGCGGACATCATCAAGACCGGCACCAGGCTGTTCTCCCGCACCCGGCGGCACAGCCCGATCCCGTCGAGACCGGGCAGCAGCACATCGAGGATCAGCAGGTCGAAGGCGCCGTCCCGGAACATCTCCAGGCCGGTGAGGCCGTCGGCGGCCACCGCGACCTCGTAGCCGTAGCGTTCGAGCGCGACGGCGAAGGAGCGGCGCATCAGGTCGTCGTCCTCGACCAGCAGCAGGCGGACGGGGCGGGCGGCGGCCCCGGTCGGGGCGGGCGAGGACACGGGCGCAGGCTCCTGTTCCGACGGGCCGGATGCGGCGGCTGGTTCCGGCTGCCGCGGCGGTGCCCGCAGCCGTTCCCCCCGAAGGACAATACGGCAGAGACCGGATACACCGTCCGGCCCCGGAATGCCCGAAGGCCCGGCCCGTCGGATGACGGAACCGGGCCCCACGCCGGGCCATCGGCGTTCGGCGGCAGGTCAGACGCGGTCCGCCGCGATCAGGACGTACTGGAACGAGCCGTCCTCGTAGGAGTTGATGAAGGCGTCCTCGATGCCGGTGACGAGGGAGGACGTGGCGCGGAGCTTCCAGTAGGGGAGGGTGGCGGGGGTGAGGTCGATGACGGCCTGGGGGACGAGGCGGTTGTCGGCCATGGCGCGGAGGTATTCGCGGCGGGAGTGGATGTTGCACTCGAAGTGCGCGTTGATCTGCGAGACCCACTTCGAGGGCTGGCCGTAGCGCGGGTTCCAGCAGCCGGTGATCGTGACGTAGCGGCCGCCGACGCCGAGGATGCGGGAGTGCTCGGCGAAGAGGTCGTGCAGGTCGACGTACATGCTCGACTCGTTGTTCCACGAGGCGGCGGCCTGGCCGGTCTCGAAGGGGGTGTCGAGCATGTTGCAGACGCGGGCGCGGACATGGTCGCCGATACCGAGTTCCCGGGCCCGGTTGTTGGCGAAATCGGCCTGCTTGGCGGAGAGCGTGACGCCCTCGACGTTGCAGCCGAACCGCTGGTGGGCCATGACCATGGAGCCGCCGCGTCCGCAACCGGCGTCCACCAGGGTGTCGCCGCTCCCGATCGCGCCGAGGTTCTCCAGAAGGACATCCGTCTGGGCCGACTCCAGGCGGTGGAGTTCGGCGATCAGCTTCTTCTCGTACGCGCTGTCGGCGGTGTCGCCCAGCGCGGCGTAGTCGACCTCGCCGATGCCGTAGTGGTGGTGGTAAAGCCCGTCGACATCGCCGAGGCGCAGGTTCACGGGCCTGGCCTCCTGGTCCCAGTAGCGGGCGATGTCTCCCTGGTAGGGCGAGGACGCGCCGGGGATGAACACAGAGGTGCCGGTGGTGAGCTCGGTGCTGGTCACAGAGAAATCCACTTCTTACCAGAAATCGGGCAGGCTGTATCGGTAGGTGTTGGTCCGGTGCCAGTAGTGGTTGCCGTCGACCCATACGGCGACCCCGCGCAGGAAGCGGAGCACGGTCGGTACGGGACAGGCGGCGGCCAGCGCGGCGGCTTCGGATTCGAAGGCGTGCATGAGGTCGTTGTGGACCTCGACCGCCTTCAGATAGGCGTCCTTGTCGGAGACGCCCTCCCGTTCGGCGATCACCACGGGCAGGTTGAGGTGACGGCCGGGGCTGTTGAGTTCCTTGGTGTACGAGTAGAGGTCGTTGACGATCGTGGTGGCGTTCCCGGCGAGCGCGATCACCCGCTGCATGGCGGGCAGCGCGTGCAGTTCGGCCGGGAGTTCGTAGCCGCCGACGGTGTCGGTGATGGTCGGGCAGGGGCGGAAGTTGTTGAACTGGCGCATCGCCAGGTACTCCCACACCTCCGGCACGTGGTCCTCCTGCGCCCAGGCGGCCTCGGCGAGGTAGCCGAGGTGCAGACGGGCCATGTCGTGCCGGTACCGGTCGGCCTGGGAGTCGCTGGAGTCCCGGACGAAGTACTCCATGGCGGAGCGGTACGCGCGCCGGGGCGCGTCCGACTGGAGCGAGGCGAGCCACGCCGGTTCGTACTCACCCGTGGTGTGCAGCGGGTCGAGGGCGGTGTGGGCGAGGAGGAGGCGGCTGCCGAGGCCGATGGGCGAGCCGCCGTGGTCCTCGCAGTAGCAGTCGTCGACGGCGTTCTCGGCGACCATCAGCCGGGTGGCGATCATCAGGTGGTCGACGGCGGGCGCGTCCGGATGGCAGGCGACCATGTAGCGGCCGACGGAGAACCCGTCGAACTGGTCCTCCCACTCCGGCGGGTACGCCTGGACCTCGTCGACCGCCCACCGCTTGATCCGCTCGCTGACCTCCGCCACCCGCGCCTGGTCGGGCTCCGGCACCGGGTGGTGGTAGAGCCCGGGGATCGGCGAGCCCGGGGCGGGCGCCCCCGAGGCGGTCGGCTCCTCCGGCGCGGCGGGCTCCTCCCGGTCCTTGCGGCGGAGCCGCAGGCTCGTGGTGCCGAGGCCGGTGGGACCGCGCAGGATCCTTTCGACAGCGGGCCGTGCCACCGCGACGGCGCCCTCCGGCGCGGCGCCGCCGGGCGCGTCCGGGCGGACCGTCCGGGCGAACGAGGGCGGGCCGGGCAGCGCGGACCGGGCACCCGCGGCGGGGCGGGTCCCGGCGCGGGCCGCAGCGGCGGGCAGGCCCGGCTGCAGGGAAGTAGGCCCGGGATCGGACATCCGTAGCTCCTTGGTGAGATGAGGTGGGCTGCCCCGGATCCCGGGCGTGCTCGCCCGCCCGGGAAGATCCGGGCCGTCGTCGTGGCCGGTACGGCCGCCGTCCCGCCGTCCGCCCGCGGGACCGGGCGGACGCCCGACCGGGGCTAGCTGCGCCGGTGGGCGATCTGCACGTTCTCCAGCACACCGAGCGCGTCGGGCACGAGGACCGCGGCGGAGTAGTAGGTGGAGACCAGGTACGAGATGATCGCCTGCTCGTTGATGCCCATGAACCGGACGGAGAGGCCCGGCTCGTACTCCTCCGGCAGGCCCGTCTGGTGGAGACCGATGACGCCCTGGTTCTCCTCGCCGGTGCGCATGGCGAGGATGGAGCTGGTGTTCTCCTTGGTGACCGGGATCTTGCTGCACGGCAGGATCGGGACGCCGCGCCAGGCCGGGACCTGCTGGCCGCCGAGGTCGACGTGGTCCGGGTAGAGGCCGCGGGCGTTGAACTCGCGGCCGATCGCGGCGATGGCCCGCGGGTGGGCGAAGAGGAACTTCGTGCCGCGGCGGCGGGAGAGCAGGTCGTCGAGGTCGTCCGGGGTGGGCAGACCGGAGTGGCTCTGGATCCGCTGCTTGAAGGCGGCGTTGTGCAGCAGACCGAACTCGCGGTTGTTGACCAGCTCGTACTCCTGGCGCTCGCGCAGCGCCTCGATGGTGAGCCGGAGCTGTTCCTCGGTCTGGTTCATCGGGCCGTTGTAGAGGTCGGCGACCCGGGTGTGGACCCGCAGGACCGTCTGCGCGACGGAGAGTTCGTACTCGCGGGGGTTCATCTCGTAGTCGACGAAGGTGCCGGGGAGTTCGGGCTCGCCGGTGTGGCCCGCCGACATCGCGATCTCGGCCTCGCCGTGCTTGTTCTGCCGCTGGTGCGGCAGGGAGCGGACCTGCTCGACATGGGCCCGGAGCTTCGGCGCGTTGTCCATGACCGCGTCGAAGTCGGCGCGGGAGAGGGTGAGGAGGGTACCGGCGGTCTCCGCGGTGGCGGTGGTGTCCCAGGTGGCCTCGCCGTCCATGAGGGCCTGCTCACCGAAGTGGCCGCCGTCCGCGACGATGTTGACGGGGACGTCGCTGCCGTACTTGCCCTCGGCGGTCTGGCTGATGCGGCCGTGGGCGACGAGGTGGATGCGCTCGGCGGGGGCGCCGCGCTCGGCCAGCACCTCACCGGCGCGGAAGTCGCGCTGGACGCAGCGGTCGGCGATGGCCTTCAGCACCTGGTCGTCGTCGAAGCCGCGCAGCACGGCCAGTTCGCCCAGCTCGCGGGGGATGACGCGGACGTCGGAGCCGTCCTGGACGAACTCGATGTAGCCGTCCCCGACGGTGTAGGTGAGTCGGCGGTTCACCCGGTAGGCGCCGCCCTTCGCCTCGACCCAGGGCAGCATCCGCAGCAGCCAGCGGGAGGTGATCTCCTGCATCTGCGGGGCGGACTTGGTCGTGGTGGCGAGATTGCGGGCAGCCGCGGTGCTCAGGCTGGACTGCTCGGCGGGGGCCGGCAGGGCCTCCTGGCCGGTCTCAACGGTCATCTGGCGAGCTCTCCTTCGCAGGGGGTGGCGGCGTGCGCGGGCCACCTGGGAAAGGTGGAAAGAGGATGGGGGCGCGGGGAAATTGCGGTAAGCGGGCGGATTTCAGAATTCCGTCCGACTCCCGGAGACCAGTAAAGAGGCAGGACTCCCAGCTCACGCAAATAAGAGCGCCGGTGTTACCTCGATGCGGTGACGTTGGGCGACTTGAGGTTTAGCAGACGGCCCATATGTTTTCGGACTTCCCGATACGGAGCAGGTCAGCAATACGAAAAAGGGCCTACGCGAAATCACTCTTCTGCTATACGGGGAACTCTATTTGACGGCCCGTTAGGTATGTCGCCGGGGCGCGCCGGAGGCGGCGCCGGTCGGCGAAGTATTCCCCTGACAGTGCGGTCCGCGGCCGGTACGTTCCTTGACGACGCCGACGAGATGAGGGAAGTCCCATGTCAGAGCACCAGTGGAATGCCGTCGAAAGCTACTTCGCCCCGCTGCTCGCCCCGCACGACGAGGTACTCGGTGCGGCGCTGCGCGCCAGCGACGCCGCCGGACTGCCGCCGATCGCCGTCTCCCCCACCGAGGGCAAGCTGCTGCACCTCCTCGCGCAGACCCAGGGCGCCCGCCGGATCCTTGAGTTGGGCACCCTCGGCGGCTACAGCACCATCTGGCTGGGGCGCGCGCTCCCCGCCGACGGGCGGCTGATCTCCCTGGAGGCGGATGTGGCGCACGCCGAGGTGGCCCGCGCCAACCTCGACCGGGCGGGGCTGTCCGGGGTGGCCGAGGTGCGGGTGGGCCCGGCGCTCGACTCCCTCGCGGCGCTCGCGGCTGACGGCGCCGAGCCGTTCGACCTGGTCTTCATCGACGCGGACAAGCCCAACAACCCGCACTACCTGGAGTGGGCGCTGCGGCTCACCCGCCCCGGCTCCCTGATCGTCTGCGACAACGTCGTCCGCGGCGGCAAGGTCGCCGACCCGGCCAACCCCGAGCCCGCGGTCCGGGGCATCCGCCGCTGTCTGGAGATGATGGCCGAGCACCCGAAGCTGTCGGCGACCGCGATCCAGACGGTCGGCAGCAAGGGGTACGACGGCTTCGCGCTGGCCCGGGTGGTCGCGTAGGGGCACTCCCGCAGGGGCGCCCTGCGGGGGCGCCCCTGGCCGGTCAGGCGGGCCGGGTGGCCTTGAGGGAGTACATCAGCGGGACGCGCGGGCGGTCGGCGGGCAGGCGGTAGAAGCCGTCGTCGCCGCGCTCCAGTGCGCCGAAGCGCTGGAAGAGCGTCATGTCGTGCTCGTGGAGGAACTCGATCCGCAGCCCCGTCGCGGCGACCGCGCTGACCACGTCACCGATCGGATGCTGCCATTCCACGGCGCGGTTGTGGACCGTCGGGGCGTCGAAGTCCGTGTACGTGCCGGAGGTCTCCTCCACCCAGGCGTCGCGGCTGAAGTAGTCGTGGACGACCCGGGAGCCCGTGGTGTCGTCCAGCGCGTCGCACAGGGGGTGGAACTCGGCGAGGTAGAGGAAGCCGCCGGGGGCGACGAGGGAGGCGGCCGTCTCGGCCCACCGCACCACGTCGGGCAGCCAGTTGAGGGCGCCGATGCCGGTGTAGACGATGTCGTAGGAGTCGTCGGGGACCGCCTCCGCCGCGTCGTACACATCGGCGGCGACGAACGAGGCGCGGTCGGTGTCGTGGCCCAGCTCGGCGGCGGTCCCGCGGGCGGCGTCGACGGCGGGTTCGGAGAAGTCCAGGCCGACGACGCGGGAGGCGCCGCGGTGCAGCCACGAGAGGGTGTCCTGCCCGAAGTGGCACTGCAGATGCAGCAGGGAGCGGCCGGTGACCTCGCCGACCTCCGCCGCCTCGAAGGGGCGGATCGCGTCCCGGGTGCGCCGGAACCCCTCGTGGTCGTAGTGGTCGCTCTCCAGGTGGAGCGGGACCCGCTCGTCCCACCGCGCGCGGTTGGCCTCGCGCCAGTCGTCGGGGCCGGTGTGTGGTCGCATACCGCGACGCTAGCCACCGGTGTGGACGGTCGCCACACAATTTGCGGGACGCCCGGCCGCCCCCGGGAAGCGCCCGCCGCGGGCCGCCGGGGGCCTCCCCCGTAAAGGCCCGTGCACCGTTTCCGGCACATCGGGTTTGATAGAGGGCATGACTGACGCTGAGGCCATGCCCACCTGGGAGAAGCGGTTCCGCGCACCGCGCGTCTCCCTTCCCGACTGGGCGGAGGACGCCCCCGACCGCTCGCTGTTCGTCTCCAACGCGACCGGCACCTTCGAGCTGTACGCCTGGGACCGGAAGACCGGTCACCAGCGTCAGGCCACGGACCGGCCGAACGGCACCACGGACGGCACGCTGTCGCCCGACGGCGAGTGGATCTGGTGGTTCTCGGACACCGACGGCGACGAGTTCGGGGTGTGGCTGCGGCAGCCCTTCGGCGGCGGCACGGACGAACCGGCCACCCCCGGCCTCGCCCCCTCCTACCCCGCCGGACTCGCCCTCGGCCGGGACGGCTCCGCCGTCGTCGGCCGCTCCACGGACGAGGAGGGCTCGACGATCCACGTCGTCCGGCCCGGCCAGGAGCCGGTGGAGATCTACCGCCACCAGGAGTCGGCCGGGGTCGGTGACTACTCCCACGACGGTTCGCTGATCGCCATCGAGCACACCGAGCACGGCGACGCCATGCACTCGGCGATCCGCGTCGTCCGCCCGGACGGTTCGACCGTCGCCGAGCTGGACGACACCAAGGGCGGCACCGAGGAGCTGGGGCTGGCCGTGATGGGCTTCGCGCCGGTCGCCGGTGACACCCGGCTGCTCGTCGGCCACCAGCGGCGCGGCCGGTGGGAGCCGATGATCTGGGACCCGCTGACCGGCGTCGAGACCGCCCTCGACATCGACCTGCCCGGTGACGTCGGCGCCGACTGGTACCCGGACGGCTCGGCCCTGCTCATCGAGCACGGATACCAGGCCCGCGGCGAGCTGTGGCACCTCGGTCTCGGCGCGGACGGCGCCGGGCTGACGCGGGTGGACACCCCGGCGGGCACGGTCTCGGGCGCCACGGCGCGGCCCGACGGCACCGTCGAGTACCTCTGGTCGTCCGCCGCCCGGCCGCCGGAGGTCCGCTCCACCGGCGGCGCGGTCGTCCTCGACCCGCCCGGGATGAAGGCCCCGGCCTCCGTCGAGGTCACCGACGCCTGGGTGGAGGGGCCGGGCGGCCGGATCCACGCCCTGGTCCAGCGGCCCGCGGGCGACGGCCCGTTCCCCACCGTCTTCGACATCCACGGCGGCCCCACCTGGCACGACAGCGACGCGTTCGCCTCCGCGCCCGCCGCCTGGGTGGACCACGGCTTCGCGGTCGTCCGCGTCAACTACCGCGGCTCGACGGGGTACGGCCGCGCCTGGACGGACGCGCTCAAGCACCGCGTCGGGCTGATCGAGCTGGAGGACATCGCCGCGGTCCGCGAATGGGCCGTCTCCTCCGGCCTCGCCGACCCGGAGCGGCTGATCCTCTCCGGCGGCTCGTGGGGCGGCTACCTCACCCTGCTGGGCCTGGGCACCCAGCCGGACGCCTGGGCCCTCGGCCTCGCCGCCGTCCCGGTCGCGGACTACGTCACGGCGTACCACGACGAGATGGAGGCGCTGAAGGCGATGGACCGCACCCTCCTCGGCGGCACCCCGGAGGAGGTCCCGGAGCGCTTCGAGGCATCGTCCCCGCTCACCTACGTGGACGCGGTGCGGGCCCCCGTCTACCTCTCCGCGGGCGTCAACGACCCCCGCTGCCCGATCCGGCAGGTGGAGAACTACGTCGAGCGCCTGGAGCAGCGCGCCCACCCGCACGAGGTCTACCGCTACGACGCGGGCCACGGCTCCCTCGTCGTCGAGGAGCGGATCAAGCAGGTCCGCCTGGAGCTGGACTTCGCGCTGCGGCACCTGAAGGAGAAGACGGGCTGAGCCGACGTGCGGGGGGGGAGCCGCTATCCGGCCGGAACGCCTTCCGGCTCCTCCTCCGCCACGTCCGTCCCGATCCCCAGCGCCGCGTCCCGGGCCGCCTCCACCTCGCGGCGGAGCAGCCGGAACCACATGAAGACCACGAACCCGGCGAAGACGAACCACTCGCAGGTGTAGCCGAGGTTCTGGAACGCCTTGAGGTCGAGTCCGCTGCCCTCCGCGGCGGCCGGGGGCACGGCCTTCAGCGGCGCGGAGGTCTCGCCGAGCGTGATCCAGCCGTCGTAGACCGGGTACGGCACGATGTTGACCAGCGAGGCGGCGCTGATCATCCCGAGCTGCCCCGCGGGCAGACCGCCGCTCGCCTGCACCCCGCTGGTCCCGATGTTCTCGGACGCCTGGAGGGCGCCGGTGACGGTCACCTCACCGGTCGGCGGGGCGGGCACCTCGGCGGTGTCGGCGGGGTTGTCCGCGTCGCCGGGCAGCCAGCCGCGGACGACCGGCAGCGCCTTGCCGCCGTCGGTGCGCAGCGGCGTCAGGACGTAGAAGCCCGGGCGGCTACCGGCCTTGCGGTCGAGGGTCCGGTCCGGGACCAGCAGCTGGTGCCGGGCGTCGTACGTGCCGCGGGCGCGGGCCTGGCGGCCGGAGGTGACCTGGTCGACCGGGAGCAGACTGTCGATCGGCCGGGCGGCGGCCGTCTCGGCGGCAGCGGCCCGGTCCGCCTGCTGCCGGTGCGAGTCGACGCGATCCTCGAAGCGGCCGAGCTGCCAACTGCCCATGAAGATGCAGACAGGGATCGCCAGCACGGCGAAGACGTTGATTCCCCACCACCGCGGGGTCAGCAGGAACCGGTACACGCCGTCTACGGTACGGGGCCCGCGCCCGGCGCCCGCACCGCCCCCTCACCGGGCGGCGGGGCGGCGGCCCGCACGGCGACCGGTCACTTCCCGTTGAGCACGCCGGTCCGGTAGACCGTTCCGGCGCAGGCGTCGGTGAGGGTGGCATCGGCGGCGACCGGGTCGCCGGAGTCCGGGGTGTGGCTGAGCACGATGGTGCCGGACGCGGCACCGCCGCCGCCCGAACCGCCGCCGCTCCCCCCGCCGGTGTCGCCGCCCTGACCGCCGCCGTCCTGCCCGCTGTCGTCGGCGGCCGGGGCGTCCGAGGGGCTGGAGGGGGAGGCCGACGGCGAGGGCCCGGAGCCGTTGCAGCCGCCGGACGCCGGGATCCAGGCGAACTTGACCTCGTACGCCTGCCCCGGCTTCAGCACGAGCTGGTCGGGGGCGGTGGCCGGGTCGGGCAGCCCGGTCGCCTCGTCGCCGCTGGTGTGGTCGACGACATGGATACGGCCGGTGTCGGCGGTGCCCTGCGCCACGACGTCCACGGTCCCGGCGCCGTCGACGGAGCAGGGCGTGGCCGAGGTGTTGACGACGCGGAAGGCGCCGTAGACGCGCCCCGCGGAGTCGGCCGGGGCGACATTGCCGGTGCCCTTGCCGAGCTGGTCCCGCCCGCACGCCGGGGAGGAGACGTCGGTCGTCTCGTACGGGTCCGGGCTGCCCGCGCCCGGGCCGTCCCCGGGGTGGTGGGGCTCGGCCGAGGTGCCGTGGCCGCCGGCGGGGTGGCCGGTGCCGCCGTCCGCCGCGCCGCCGCCGGCGGGCTGCCGTCCGCGGGTGGTGGTGCCGCCGTCCGGGGCGCCGTCGGTGGCGCCGGTCTGCCGGTTCCCGGCGGCGTTGGCCGACCGGTCGCCGGGGGCGTCGTCGAGGTGGGCGACCTGCACCATCGCCGGGATGGAGGTGCCGCCGAGCAGCAGCGCCGCGGCCGCGCCGACCACGGCGTGGCGACGGCGGCGGCGCCGGGCGGGGACCGCGTGCCGGATCTGTTCCAGGGCGTCCGGCGCCGGTTCGAGGTCGCCGACGGAGGACTGGAGCAGCCGCCGCAGCGCCTCCTCGTCGCCGACTCCGTCGCCGCCGGGGGTCCGGCCGCCGGGCTCGGTGTCTCCACCGCTCCGGGCCCAGCCGGGAGCGGCGTGAGCGCCCTCCCCACTTCCGGAATACACGAAATCTCCGGCACCGTCCGGGCCGCCGGGATCGCCCGCCCCGGAGTGCGCACGGGCCGGGTCGACGGGGTTGCCGTTCATGCCGGTGCCTCCATCGCGACGCGGAGCGCCGCGATACCGCGTGAGCCGTACGCCTTGACCGAGCCGAGCGATATCCCCAGCGTCTCGGCGACCTGCGCCTCGGTCATGTCGGCGAAGTAGCGCAGCACCAACACCTCGCGCTGGCGGCGCTGGAGCCCGCGCATCGCCCGGATCAGCTCGTCGCGCTCCAGCAGGTCGTAGGCGCCTTCCTCGGCGCTCGCCATGTCCGGCATCGGCTTGGAGAGCAGCTTGAGGCCGATGATGCGGCGGCGCAGCGCGGAGCGGGAGAGGTTGACGACGGTCTGCCGCAGATAGGCGAGCGTCTTCTCCGGTTCGCGGACGCGGTTACGGGCGGAGTGGACGCGGATGAACGCCTCCTGGACGACGTCCTCGCAGGAGGCGGTGTCGTCGAGGAGCAGCGCCGCGAGACCGAGCAGGGAACGGTAGTGGGCCCGGTACGTCTCGGTGAGGTGGTCGACGCTGGTGCCGGTGGCCGCCGAGTCGTCGGAGTCACCGCGCTGGTCGGCGTCGCCGCGCGGGGCGGGGAGTTTGCCGGGCCGCGTGGTGGGCCAGGGCGCGATCACCGGCATGCCCCCGGCGCCACGGGCGTGCGGCGGGCGCACTGCCGCGCCCGCTGCGCCCACCGGGGCGATCGTGAATGCGAGAACCTCTGCCACGCCTGTTGGACACGCATCTCCCCGTCAGGGTTGTACGCGCACGCCACCGTCTCCGGTGTCGCGTTGTATGCCCTCATTGCGCCCCAGCTCTTCCTCGGTGCCCCATTTATCCCGACGCGTCCGCTCCGGCCTCAGCTGTGCCGGGACCGCCGCCGGTACGCCGCGACCGCCCCTGGCGCCGTGCACCCCAGGAGCCCCGCCCACCCACGACGCCCCGCGGGGCAGGACCCAAGACGCCCCGCTCCCGACCGCCGGTTCCCGGACGGTTCCGAGCCTCCCGACCGGACGCACCGAAACGCCTCTGACCAGGCACGGGACGCCGGAAGCCCCGACCCGATCACAGAACCTTCACACGTTTCACAAGTATGTCGCAGGGGGGTGACACCGCGACACCCGAATCCCGGAACGCCTTTTCCCCGACCGGCCGGTGACGCCCCCGGGACGCCCGGCGCCACCGCTCCGCGCCCGGCACAAAAGCGGGCGGTCCGCCCCCGCGTCACGCGCGGGAGCGGACCGCCCGGTCCGTGCCGGTGGGTCAGCGCCCGGTGCCGCCGTAGACCACGGCCTCGTCGCTGTCCGTGTCGAGGCCGAAGGCGGTGTGGACCGCGCGCACCGCCTCGTTCACATCGTCGGCGCGGGTGACGACCGAGATACGGATCTCGGAGGTCGAGATCAGCTCGATGTTCACCCCGGCGTTCGACAGCGCCTCGAAGAACGTCGCGGTGACGCCCGGGTTGGTCTTCATGCCCGCGCCGACCAGGGAGATCTTGGCGATCTGGTCGTCGTAGCGGAGCGAGTCGAAGCCGACCGCCGCGCGGGTCTTCTCCAGCGCGGCGACGGCCTTGCGGCCCTCCGCCTTCGGCAGCGTGAAGGAGATGTCCGTCAGTCCGGTCGAGGCGGCCGAGACGTTCTGGACGACCATGTCGATGTTGACCTCGGAGTCCGCGATGGCGCGGAAGATGCGCGCGGCCTCGCCCGGCTTGTCCGGCACACCGACGACCGTGACCTTCGCCTCGGAGGTGTCGTGTGCGACGCCCGAGATGATTGCCTGCTCCATCGGCTGGTCCCCTTGCGGTTCGTTGCTGACCCACGTGCCCTTGAGCCCCGAGAACGAGGAGCGGACGTGGATCGGGATGTTGTAACGGCGGGCGTACTCGACGCAGCGGTGCAGCAGCACCTTGGAGCCGGAACTGGCCAGCTCCAGCATGTCCTCGAAGGAGATCCAGTCGATCTTCCGGGCCTTCTTCACGACCCGCGGGTCGGCGGTGAAGACACCGTCGACGTCGGTGTAGATCTCACAGACATCGGCGTTCAGCGCGGCGGCCAGCGCGACGGCGGTGGTGTCCGAGCCGCCCCGGCCGAGCGTCGTGATGTCCTTCTTGTCCTGCGAGACACCCTGGAAACCGGCGACGATGGCGATGTTGCCCTCGTCGACGGAGGTCTTGATGCGGCCGGGCGTGACATCGATGATCCGCGCCTTGTTGTGCACGGAATCGGTGATCACACCGGCCTGGCTACCGGTGAAGGACTGCGCTTCATGACCGAGGTTTTTGATCGCCATCGCCAGCAGCGCCATGGAGATTCGCTCTCCGGCGGTCAGCAGCATGTCGAACTCGCGCCCCGATGGAATCGGGGACACTTCCTGAGCGAGATCGATCAGCTCGTCCGTCGTGTCGCCCATCGCCGAAACCACCACGACAACCTGGTTGCCGTTCTTCTTGGCCTCGACGACTCGCTTGGCAACGCGCTTGATGCCCTCGGCATCCGCAACGGATGAGCCGCCGTACTTCTGCACGACAAGGCCCACGTGCGCTCCTCGCAACTGTCTCTTCGGGAGTTTCCTCCCGGACCCCCGGAAATGGGGGTACTGCGGTCGACTCAGTTTAACGAGCAGGCGGAAACCGCCTCGCCGATACCGCATGGTGAGACACAACGCTCAACCATCGATCATCTTCTGACGCCGATGATCACCGTGTCCCGCGGCGGCTCCGCGCGGCGCCCCGTCGCGCCCGCTCGGCCAGCACATGCCCGCTCCGGCACGGGGCACACGGGAACGTAAGCCAGGTCACACACCGCCACGGCCTCGGCGCACACGGTTTCCGCCACCCCGGAGCCGCCCCGCGCGCCCCTCCGGCACCGCCCCGCGCACCGGCCACGGACCAGGCACCCCAAGGGCTCCGCCCCCGCTTCGGCCCGGCCGTACGGCGACGACCGGGCGCGGCGGCTCAGGCCCGGTCCAGCCCCAACGGCCCGGCGATCTCCGCCGCCATGACCTTGCCCGCCTCCTCGGCGAGCCGCTCCTCGTCGCCCCCGGCACCGCTGTCGGTGTCCAGCCCGTCGAGCGCGTCCAGCGGCTGGTCGAGGCGGACGTGCGCGACCAGCGACTGCAGCGCCCGCAGCGACGCCGACGCGGTCGGACCCCAGTTGGTGAGATAGGAGAACTGCCACCACCACAGCGCCTCGCTGACCCGGCCTGCCCGGTAGTGCGCGAGCCCGTGGCGCAGATCGGTGACGATGTCCGCGAGGTCGTCGGAGATCCGGCAGGCCACCGGCTCGCTGCGCGGCACGTACGGATCGAAGACCTCGGAGTACACGTCGACCGGGTCCAGCAGGCGGGCGAACTGCTCGCGCAGCTCGTCGGCGTCCGGCTCCGGGCCGCTGTCCGGTTCGTAGCGCTCGTCCGGGACGATGTCCTCGTGGGCGCCGAGGCGTCCGCCGGTGAGCAGCAGCTGGGAGATCTCCAGCAGCAGGAACGGCACCGCGCTGTCCGGCTCGTCGCCCTTGGCGACCTCGGTCACCGCGACGATGAAGCTCTCGATCGAGTCGGAGATCGATACGGCGAAGTCGTCGGGATTCTGCGTCGCGTTGTGCAGCGTGGCATCAGACATCGAGAAGTCTCCTCCCTTCGAAGGCCCGCCCGAGCGTGACCTCGTCGGCATACTCCAGGTCTCCTCCGACCGGCAGTCCGCTCGCCA
Organism: Streptomyces catenulae; assembly: GCF_000718015.1. Taxonomy (GTDB): domain Bacteria; phylum Actinomycetota; class Actinomycetes; order Streptomycetales; family Streptomycetaceae; genus Streptomyces; species Streptomyces catenulae. The sequence continues at coordinate 119,205 of NZ_JODY01000022.1, forward strand.
GTCGCGTCACCTTCAGCCCCATGGGCTTGATCATGCGCGCCAGATACGTGGCGGTGGCCTCGCCCTCCAGGTTCGGGTCGGTGGCCAGGATCAGCTCGGTGACGGTGCCGTCGGCGAGCCTGGCCAGCAACTCCCGGATCCGCAGATCGTCCGGCCCCACGCCCTCGATCGGGCTGATCGCCCCGCCGAGCACGTGGTACCGGCCGCGGAACTCACGCGTCCGCTCGATCGCCACGACGTCCTTGGGCTCCTCGACCACGCAGATGACCGCCGGGTCGCGGCGCGGGTCCAGGCAGACCCGGCACTGCTCCTCCTGTGCGACGTTGCCGCACACGCTGCAGAACCGGACCTTCGCCTTGACCTCCATCAGCGCGTTCGCGAGCCGACGGACATCGGTCGGCTCGGCCTGCAGGACATGGAAGGCGATCCGCTGCGCGCTCTTGGGACCGACGCCGGGCAGCCTGCCCAGCTCGTCGATCAGATCCTGAACCACGCCTTCGTACACGGAACGTCTTCTTTCTCTTCTGCCCTGCTCAGTACGCTAGTTGGCCACCGCCGGAAAGGGGAGACCGCGGCCGGACCCGGGCCTCAGAAGGGCAGGCCGGGGATGCCGCCGCCGAGGCCCTGCGCCAGCGGGCCGAGCTTGCTCTGCTGGAGCTGCTGGGCGCTGGCGTTCGCGTCCCGGACGGCCGCGAGCACCAGGTCGGCGAGGGTTTCGGCGGTCTCCTCCGCGGAGTCGACATCGACCGCCTTCGGGTCGATGACCAGGCTCTTCAGCTCACCGGAGCCGGTCACCGTCGCCTTGACGAGGCCGCCGCCCGCCGAACCCTCGACGGGCGTCTCCGCCAGCTCCTGCTGGGCGGCCGCAAGGTCCTGCTGCATCTTCTGGGCCTGCTGGAGCAGCTGCTGCATATTGGGCTGACCACCGGGGATCACGACGTGACTCCTGCCATACGACAACGATTGGTGCGGTAGCCCGAGCCTACGTGCTTCCCGGGACCGGCGCCTTACGCCGTACGGACGAGCCGCCACACATACGCCCGGCCCGCTCCACCGCCCGCATCCTCCCCCTACGGGGTGAACGGAACGGAGCCGTCCGACCACCCGCGGCGGTACGGACGGCGGCCCGCACACCGGAGCCCGCGCGCGGCGGCCCGACGGCGCCCCGCAGCCCCACCGGGCCCGGGACGCCCGGCCGTCTCACTCGTTGTTGAACTCCTCGACGACCGTCGCGCCCAGCTCCCGCACGATGAGGTCGTGGCCGCTCAGGGCGGAGTCGACGAGATCGGGGTCGTCCTCCTCCGGCATGTCGTACTCGACGGAGACCGGCGGCGGCTCGGGCGAGACCTCGGGCTCCGCGGAGCGGCCGCCCGGACCGCCGGACGACGGCGCCGACACGGCCTCCCGCGCCATCCGGGCACCCTGACCGCCACCGGAGGCGCCGCCCCCGGCCGCCGGGCCGGACTGCGCGGGCGCGGACGGCGGCGGGCCGGTCTGCGCGGGGCCGCCGTAGCCCCCGCCCTGACCTGCGCCGTAACCGCCACCCTGGCCGCCGAAGCCGCCTCCGCCGCTGCCGCCGCGGGCACCACCGGTCGGCGGGTTGGTGCCGCCCGACGGGTCGACGATGGCCTCCACCCGCCACTGCACCTGGAACGTCTCGGCGAGCACGTCCTTGAGCACGTCCTCGCTGCCGCCGTTGGCGAAGCTGTCGCGCGCCCCGGCGTTGGGGAAGCCGATCTGGAGGGTGGTGCCGTCGAAGCCGGAGACCTGGGCGTTCTGGCTCAGCAGGATCCAGGTGAAGCGTCGGCGGCGCTTGACCGCGTCCAGGATCTGCGGCCACATCTGCCGCACCTGCGCCGCGCCCTGCCCGCCCCCGGCCGGGACCTGCGGTGCGGGCGCCGCCGCGGCGGGCGGCTGCGGAGCCGCGGCGGGCGCGGGGGCGGACGGCCGCGCCCCCTGCCCCGGAGCCGCGGCCGACGGCCAGCCCCCGGGCTGCCGGGCTGCGCCCTGGCCCGCGCCACCGCTGCCGGGCCAGGCGCCGGGCCGCGCGGGAGCCGGAGCCTCGCCCGCCGGGGCGGGCGCCGCGTCCGGCGCACCGGCCGCCGGGCCACCCGTGGCACCGGGCCAGGCACCGGCGGGACGCGCCTGCTCCCCTGCCTGCTCGGCCGCGTGCGAACCGCTCCGCGGCGCCGCACCCTCCACGGGGGCGGCGGCCGGGGGCTGCGCCGCCACGGGCGGAGCCGCGGCAGGCGGAACCGCGGCGGGCTGGGCCGGGGCGGGAGCGGCCGGAGCGCCGGTCGCCCCGCGCACCGCGGCCCGCGCCGCCGCCGGGCCCGACGGACCCGCGGGCGGCCCCACCGGATGGGCCTCCGGCCCGGGCACGTACCCGGCGGCGGGGCCACCGCCCTCGATCACCGGCGCACCGCCCCCCGCGAAGGCGGCCCCGCCGCCCCCGGCAGGCCCGGCCGCACCGACACCGCGCTCCAGCCGGTCCAGCCGGCTCTGCACGGACCGCTCGTCGTCGTACGCCGCGGGCAGCAGCACCCGGGCGCAGATCAGCTCCAACTGGAGACGGGGCGAGGTGGCGCCGCGCATCTCCGTCAGCCCGGTGTTGACCAGATCGGCGGCGCGGCTCAGCTCCGCGGCGCCGAACACGGACGCCTGCGCCGTCATCCGCTCCACGACATCGGCGGGAGCGTCGATCAGCCCCTTCTCCCCCGCGTCCGGCACCGCGGCGAGAATGACCAGGTCACGCAGGCGCTCCAGCAGATCGGCGACGAACCGGCGCGGGTCGTTGCCCCCCTCGATGACCCGGTCGACGACCTCGAAGGCCGCGGCGCCGTCCCCGGCCGCGAACGCCTCGACGATCGCGTCCAGCAGCGATCCGTCCGTATAGCCGAGCAGCGCCGTCGCCATGGCATACGTCACACCGTCGTCCCCGGCACCGGCGAGCAGCTGGTCCATGACGGACATCGAGTCACGCACCGAACCGGCACCGGCGCGCACCACCAGCGGCAGCACCCCGTCCTCGACCGGCGCCGACTCCCGCTCACAGACCTCGGAGAGGTAGTCCCGCAGCGTCCCGGGCGGCACCAGACGGAAGGGGTAGTGGTGGGTACGCGAGCGGATCGTCCCGATGACCTTCTCGGGCTCCGTCGTCGCGAAGATGAACTTCAGATGCTCCGGCGGCTCCTCGACCACCTTCAGCAGGGCGTTGAACCCCGCCGAGGTGACCATGTGCGCCTCATCGATGATGTAGATCTTGTACCGGCTGGAAGCGGGCCCGAAGAACGCCTTTTCCCGCAGGTCACGGGCGTCGTCCACACCACCGTGGGAGGCCGCGTCGATCTCGATCACATCGATCGAACCCCGGCCGTTGCGCGCCAGGTCCACACAGGACTGACAGGTGCCGCACGGGGTCGGGGTGGGGCCTTCCTCGCAGTTCAGACAGCGCGCCAGGATGCGCGCACTGGTCGTCTTGCCACAGCCGCGCGGGCCACTGAACAGATACGCGTGGTTGACGCGGTTGTTCCGCAGGGCCTGCTGGAGCGGATCGGTCACGTGCTCTTGCCCGATGACCTCGGCGAAGGTCTCGGGTCGGTAGCGGCGGTACAGCGCGAGGGACGACACGCATACGAGGTTATCGGCCCCCACCGACAACCGGGTCGCCCGCAAACGCAAACGCCCCTCACGCACCCGCCAGAGCCGACCTACCCTTGCTGCCTTCCGGCCCTGGGGGAGTTCAGTCAGATAGCGCCACGTGAGGGGCTGCGCACCACAGTAGCCGATCCCCGCCCCCGAACACGACCCGCCCCCACCTGCGACTCCCTCCCACCCCCACCCGGAACCCCACCCTCCGGATCATGGTCGCGAGCACCCCTCAACGTCTTGTATTGTTTGCGGCGGAGGATTCGCCTAGTGGCCTAGGGCGCACGCTTGGAAAGCGTGTTGGGGGCAACCCCTCACGAGTTCGAATCTCGTATCCTCCGCCAGTGCCTCACCGGGCACTACCGAAGGGCCCCACCGCTTGCGGTGGGGCCCTTCGGCGTTGGTGGGCTCAGGCGCGCGGAGCTTCGGCATGACCGGCGCCCCCCATCAGAGACCTCGCCACCGACGCCTTCCCCCTCTTCGGTGAGGGGAGGAGGTGGCCGAATCCGGTCGTGCAACCCCTTGTGTGTACTTGCATGCGCTCCCCTGCGCTCTCCTAGCGTCCAACGGCTCACGTCACACAGCGACGACAGAGGGGCGCCGTTGAACGAGGACGAAACCAAATCCATCGCCGAGATCCTGAACGAACTGGGTACCACCTCCCGCATTCAGGTCCGCTCGTCTCCCGGGCTCGCCTCCGAGGTCGACAAGGCGGCCGCGGACGAGGACAAGAAGCGCGAGGAGGACGGGCGGGGCCCGCTGCGTAGGCGCACCGACTACAGAGACGTTCGGAATGCGCCGCGATCGCTGCCACTCACCCCTTGGCAAGTCCTGCACGCCATCGGTCTCGGCGCCGCGGCGGCCCGCCAGGGGGCCGGGCGAGGACTCGCCGAGCACTGGGGCAGCCTGCGTTACAGCCAGGCGCTGGAGGCGAACCGGGGGCAATTCCTGCAGTTGTCGTCCGAGGGGCGCGATCTGCTGCGTTTCTACAAGGCCACGCAGTCCGGGGAGATCGGCACCGGCTTCGCCTCACTGCTGGCCGAGCACATCGTCAGGTCCCGGTACCCCGACCACTCGGTTTCCGTTATCCCGGCGGACATCGCCCTGAAAGCCGGCTGGACCCTGCGCAGTTCCGGTACCGGGCCTCGCCCGGAACCGTTGACGCGGCGCCCCCACTTCTTCGTCGAAGCCTGGCGACCCGGACAGCCGTCCAAGATCTTCCTGACGTCCTCGAAGGGGACGCACAGCAGCGTTCATCAGGTGTACAAGCAGCTCAGCACCGCCAGCGCCCACGTGGAGTCAGTCCATATCGGCCCTTACGCCACTGTCCCCTACTTCCTCATAGGCACCGAGATTCCCGCCAAGGAGAGTCTCGCCCTGCATGTTCTGGAAGCGCCGGGCACCACTCTGCTCCGCCCGTCCGGCGAGGAACCGGGAGCCGACCTCGACCTCGCGCTCAGGCAGGAAGAGTTCATACCCGATGTCGTACTGCCCACCGAAGGCGACAGGGCGACCGTTCCCGGGTTCCAGGTACTGCCCGGCTCCTTCGACTGGTTCAGCATCGTGCTGGCCCGTACGGAAGCAGCCGCCCTCACCGCCTTCACCGGAGGCGGCAAGCCCACCGCTCAGTACCTGACGAGGGAGCAAGGGCGGCGCCACTTCCACCAGGGCACCGGCACCGGCGCCAAGACCGACACCGACACCAGCACCAGCACCAGCACCAGCACGGCCAGGATGTGGGACGCGGAGCACCGCATCCACGACATCGACTTCGTCGGTACCGATCACATCTATCGCCTCAACCGCACCCGGGTGGAAGCGTTTTCCGGACTCAAGAGAAGTCTCTTCACCCATCTCTACCGCGGGCACGTCAACGAGTACCGCCGCGAGGTGCACAGCCTGCGAGGGCAGTGGCCGCAGCGCAGCACGGCGGAGGGCTGGAACACGGTATCGATCCGGGCCGACGGGACGGTGCTGGCCATCCGCCTCCGGGACGAGTGACCCAGGAGCCGACGGAGGCTCCTGATTGCGGCTGGGCATCCAGAGCTCCTGACGAACATCCGTACGAGCATTCGGGACGTGGGTAGGGGGCAACCCCTTGCAAGTTCGGATCTCCCGTCCCCCGCCAGCGCCCCACCGGGTGCCGCCGAAGGGTCCCATCGCTTGTGGTGGGGCCCTTCGGTGTTCTTGGGCCTTGCCTCGTCCCTCGCGCCCTCCGTTCTGCCGGGTGTCCCAGGGGTCGGCTGCCGACGGGAACCCCGTCGTAGGTTCGGGTTTTGTTTCGAGTGTTACGTGGGGGCAACAGTTCGTGGGGATTGGGAGCCGGTGTGATGGTGGGGGACTCCTCTTTTTAATAGGTGAGGGGAGTGGGGGCTTCAGGGGCGGGGGTTTGGAAGGTGGGCTTAGGTGAAGGGGTGTGTCGATGGGGGGAGCGACACGCCGGGGAATTGCCTTGATCTCTCTCGGCGGAGCTAGCGGAATGTGAAGTTCCATTCACATCTTCGAGGGTGCGGGAACGCCTTGCCCCTCACCTCCCGTCCACCATCTGAACAGCCAAGAAACGCAATCCAGAAAACCGGGAAGTAACTTGACCCCGTCGTCGATCTCTTGCTTTGATCAACGAACACCGACTCGGCGTCGGCGAGCGAACTTCGGTATGTGAGAGGTCTCGCCGTACCCGCCGTCGTCGGGGATCCGCGCTTCCGCCGCACGCGGGACGCGCGGGTTCCGTGCAGTACACGCCAGGGGGAACGGGCAGGTGGGCACGGGGTGGACGACGCGTGTGCACCGCCTCCACATCCAGGGGGAGCGGCGCGCGGCGGCCCACACCGTCCGGGGCGACGAAGGCCACGGAGCGCCGTGCCCGTAGCGCATTCCCGCGTCGATGCGTACTCGCCTCACCGGGCGGGGCGCAGGAGCGCGCGGATGCCTTTTCTTCCGGTGACATTTCCCGTGCCCGTATCCATTCACCCGTATCCATTCACCCGTATCCCGGCTCCTGCCGGTAATCCGTTGTGTCGATCCGAGGAGACGTCATGCCTGTTTTCGAGTCCGGTGAGAAAGCGCGTCGTATCTTTACCGACCTTTTCCAGATCCTGCTGAAGGATGACACCTTCACCGCGCGCATGCGGGAATCCGGTATCACGCTCCACCTCATCCAGGTAAAGCCCGACCTGGAGCTGTACATCACGCCCGACGGCGTACAGGACGGACCGCCGACCGAACCCGCCGTCATACGGATAAAGATGAGCAGCGACACCGCGCACAGCCTCTGGCTCGGAAAGCTGCTGATGCCGGTGGCTCTCGCCACCGGGAAGGTGCGCATCAAGGGCAGCGTCGCCAAGGTCCTCGAATTCGTCCCGCTGCTGCGGCCCGCGTTCGACCGGTACCCGGAGATCGCCGCGTCCGAAGGTCTCCCCGTCTGAGTCCGCGTACTCCCGCGCCCATCCCGTACACCGAACAACGAAAGAGCACTCCCTCACCATGAGCAACACTGCCAGCCTCGGCCCCGTCGACTTCCTCACCGAGCCCCGTCAGATCCAGGAACTCCGGCTGCACGTCCGGGAGTTCGTGGAGAAGGAGGTGCGGCTCCGGGTCGCGGAGAACGACCGTGCCGCGGCGGAGGACTTCGACTGGGAGCTGGTGCGCAAGGGCCATCAGGCCGGTCTGCTCCGCCTCGTCGTCCCCAAGGAGTACGGCGGTCTCGGTCTCGGCGTCCTCGGCGTCGCCGTGGCGCTGGAGGAGATAGCCGCCGCCTGTGCCGGTACCGCGTTGATATTCGGCGCCACCCTGCTGGGTCAGGCGCCCGTCCTGCTCTCCGCCGACCCGAACCTCCAGTCCCGCTTCCTGCCGCTGTTCTCCGGCGACGAACCGGTGCTGGCCTGCAACGGCATCACCGAGGACGCGGCCGGCTGCGATCTGCTCATCCCGGAGAACGCCGAGCACGCCCGGGACGTCATGCGCGCCCGGAAGGACGGCGACAGCTACGTCCTCAGTGGCCGGAAGCGGTTCATCACCAACGCCAAGGTGGCGGAGTTCGGTTCCGTCTACGCCAACCTCGAAGGGGAGCCGGGGGCCACCGGGCTGACCGCGTTCATCGTTCCGCTCGACTCGCCCGGCGTCACCCGTGGCCCGGTCGCCGACAAGATGGGCTACCGCGCCTGTCTCGGCAGTGAGCTGATCTTCGACGAGGTCCGGGTGCCCGCGGAGAACCTCGTCGGCGGCGAGGGCAACGGGATGCTCATCAACATCCAGCAGATGAACATGGCGCGGGCGACCGTCGCCGCCCTCTCCACCGGTATCGCCCGCGGCGCCTTCGACATCGCCAAGGAGTGGTGCGGCGAGCGCGTACAGGGCGGGGTGCCGCTGTACAAGCACCAGTTCAGCGCCCGCAAGCTCGCCGAGATGGCCGCCAAGGTCGAGGCGTCCCGGCTCATGTACCTCCAGGCGGCGCAGGCTGCCGACACCGAGGTTCCCGCGCCGGTGTTCCCCCCGGCGGCGGCGAAGCTCTTCGCCGACCGCACCGCCATCGACGTCACCCAGGAGGCCATGTCGCTGATGGGGGCCCGCGGTTATCTGCGGGAGTACGGCATGGAGAAGCTCGTCCGGGAATCCTTCGGCGCCCGGATCTACGAGGGCACCCCCGAGGTCCTCGCGCTGGCCATCGCCGAGGACCTCTACACCGAAGAGGACTTCTGATCATGGCGCGTCCGCCACACCAGCGATGAGGGGGAAATGATGCCGGAGAACCGGGCCACCACCGGAACCGCGTCCATGATCGGCCCATGGAGCGTGCCCCGCGGGCTTCCCGAGGAGAACGTGTCGGAGTCGCTGCTCGGCAGCGTCCGGCGCCGCTACATCCAGGACATACTCCGTATGCACAGTCGGCTCAGCTTCGGCCGGATGGCCGCGGAATTACACGCCGACGACGCGCTGCTGTACCGCTCGGACCACGGACAGGGCGTGGTCACCGTCGCGGCGCACACCGCGTCGATCCCCGAGCGGTACCTCCTGGGGCTGGCCGGGTTCCGGCTCACCGGATATCTCCAGGCCGGATTCGCCAGTGAGGACCTGGTCTTCGACCGGTCGCTGTTCTGCGAGCCGATACGGGATTTCCACCCCACCGACACCCACGTCATCACCACCGACACGGAGACCGGCCGCATCCTCGGCTATGTGGCGCTCGCCCACAGCACCGATCCGGCGCCCCGCCCGCTGGCCGCGCCGGACCGGCGCCTCTTCCCCTGCGAGGAGGCGCACGCCATCCGCCTCCACGAAGTGGTGCCGGAGACCACGGAGTTGCGCACGCACGACATCCGGGAGGTCAAGCGGCTCGTCCACGCGCACCAGGTGACCGACCGGACGCAGCGCCTACGGATCACGCTGGAGCTGCTGGCCGGGATCACCCTGGCCATCCGCGCGGAGAACGGCGCCGTCCGGATGCTGATCGGCGATGTGGAGGAGCACGTCGCGCTGCGCCACCTCGTCCTCCTCGGGCTCGACGTGCAGCTGCTGACCGGCACCACACCGGCGCTGAGCCCGCAGAACCTGATGCACCCCATGTATGTGACACGGGAGAAGGTGCTCCCGTTCTGCGCGTGGATCCCGGACGGCGAGACCGTCGACGAGCGCAGCAGACTCCTGGAGCAGGCGGTCGCGGCGGCTTCGCCGATCCGCGCGCTGCGGGGGCTGATGGCGGAGCTGTCCGGGTCGGTGCGCCACCGGGAGATCCTCGGGGAGGCGGCCGCATGAGGGCGGAGAGCGTCATCCCCGGGGAGTTCTACGCGGAGTTCACCGAGCGTAACCGCGGTTTCGTCCCCGACCGCATGCAGCAGGAGCTGTCCCGGGCGCGGGTCCTGATCGCCGGATGCGGTTCGACGGGCGGCGCCGCGGTGGAGCCGCTCACCCGCCTCGGGGTGCAGGACTTCGTCCTCGTCGACGTCGGCGAGTTCGAGCTGAACAACCTCAACCGGCAGCACGCGACCTTCGCCGACATCGGCAGCCACAAGGCGGAGGTGGCCGCCCGGCGGGTCACCGAGATCAACCCGCACGCCCGGGTGACGGTGGTGACCGACGGCGTCACCACGGAGAACGCCCGCCGTCTGGTGGAGAGCTGTGCCGTGGTCATCGACGGCGTCGACGTCACCGAGCGGTCCGGCTGGCGGGCGAAGTACGCGCTCCACGAGGCCGCGGCGCGCGCCCGGCGGCCGGTGCTGACCGGGTACGACATGGCGGGCACGCAGTACATCCGCTTCCACGACTACCGCAGGCCCGGGCTGCGCCCGTTCGACGGGAAGATCACCGCGGCCATGGTGGAGCGGACGATGGTGTGGTCGCTGCTGTTCAAGGCGATCCCGGTGCGCTTCATCCCGCTGGAGATGCTGCGCAACGCCCGGGAGCACCTGGGCGAGGAGGGGTACAGCGTGCCGCAACTCGTCTATGCGTCCCTGCAGTTCGGGGCGCTCAGCGCGCGGATGACGGCCGAGATCCTCGCCGGGAACCCGGTGCGCCGCCATGTCGTGGTGGACGTCCACCGGGCCACCCGGCGCACCGCGGACCGCTGGGGCACGGCGGTGCGGCGGCCGCTCACCCTCGTCGGTGGGCTGCGGGAGCTGGTCTCCCTGGCCCGGGCGGGCGGCTGAGCGTCCGTCCGGCGCCGCCGTCACCACCGCGGGCCCGTGTCCCCGATCCCGGGGGCGCGGGCCCGCACCCGTACCGGTGCGCCGTCCGGCCGTGTCACGCGGCGCCTTTGAGCAGGCCGGACAGGAGATAGCCGACGACCTGGGACGCCTCCCGACCGGCCTGTTCGTGGTCGTCGGCGAGGGCGAGGGAGGTGGCCGCCTCGCAGAGCGTTCCGAAGATCACCGAGCCCGCCATCGTGATCGAGACGTCCTGTAGTTCCCCGCGCGCCTTCAGCTCCTCCAGGAGGCCGAGGACCAGCGGGAGGGCGAGTTCGTCGTCGATCTCGCGGCAGCGGTGGACCCCGAGCACCCCGGCGGACTGCCGCAGCAGCGACCGCTTGCGCGCGTCGGTGACATAGCTGCCCAGGAAGCTCTCCACCGCGGTCGTCGCGACCTGCCAGGGCGGACGCGCGGCGCCGTCGCCGTCCACCGCGGTGGCCTCTTCCCGGACGTGCGCCAGCACTTCGCCCTGTCCGACGCGGAAGACCTCGTCGAAGATCGCCTTTTTGTCGGGGAAGTGGTGGTACACCGCCCCCTTGCTCACCCGTGCTGCGGTGGCGATGTCGTCGATGGACGTGGTGGCGAAGCCCTTCTCGGCGAAGAGCTCGGTGGCGGCGTCGAGCAGCGCCGCCCGCGTCAGCGCGGCGTATTCGGCACGCCGGGACTTGACTCCCATATGACCTCCAAGGATACTGACCGACTGAGAGTCACCGACTCTGAGTCGGTGAATGACTCGACGTCTGTCATTATCCCGCGTTCTGCCTGGCTCCTCCACAGTAAGGCTGCACATGACTGCGTACTCCCCGCCTCCACCGCCCCCCGGCGGCCTGGCAGCCCGGGCCTCCCGGTTCATCGGGAAGGCGCGCTGGCCCCTGCTGGCACTGTGGTTGCTCGCCCTGGCCGTCAGCGGCATCGGCGCCTCCACCATCGCCGACTCCCTGAGCGGCGGCGGCTGGTACGTCACGGGCTCACCCTCCGCCGAAGCCGCCCGGCACCTGGAGCACGGCTTCACCGGACGCGGCCGGACCACCGTCACCCTCGTCATCCACGACCAGCGGCACACCGCGGACAGCGCGCGGTTCGCCGAGCGGGCCCGCGGCGTCGCCCGGGACGTCGCAGCCGTGGACACCCTGAAGGTCACCGGCGTCCACGGCTGGACGACGCTCGGCGCGGACAACCGGAAGCCGTACACCGGCGACGACCACCGCACCGTCATCGACTCGCTCGCCCTCGACCTCGACGACGGCACCGCCCGGCGCGAACTGCCCAAGGTGCAGAAGGATCTGACGGACCGCTTCGACGCCCAGGGGATCCAGGTCTCCCTGGTGAGCCCGTCGTCCTTCTGGGGCGAGGTCAACACCCTCAGCCAGGACGGCCTCGCCAAGGCGGAGCTGATCACCATGCCGCTGATCGTGGTGATCCTGCTGCTGCTCTTCCGCAGCGTCGCCGCGGCCCTGGTCTCGCTCGCGGTGGGCGTCTCCGCCATCGTCTTCACGCTCGGCCTGCTGACACCGGTCGCCCAGCACTACGAGCTGTCGGTGTTCGTGGAGAACGCCGCCACCATGCTGGGGCTGGGCGTCGGCGTGGACTACTCACTCTTCATGATCACGAGGTTCAAGGAGCAACTGGCCAGGGGCGAGAGCGTCGACACCGCCGTCGCGGCCACCCTGCGCACCTCCGGACACACGGTCATCGCCTCCGGCGTGACCATCGTCCTGGCGATGTGCACGCTCTTCCTCATCGACCTCAACGTCATCTTCTCCCTCGCGCTCGGCGCCGCGGTCGTCGTCGCCTTCTCCGTCCTCTCCGCCGTCCTCTTCCTGCCGGTCCTGCTGCATCTGCTGGGACACCGGATCAACGCCGGGCGCGTACCGCTGCCCGGCCGCCGGGAGCGCCCGGAGTCCGCGGACGTCACCTCCAGCCCCTGGTACCGCATCGCCCTGCGGGTCATGGCCAAGCCGGTGCTCTTCCTCGGCGCGACCGGCATCGCCCTGCTCGCCCTGGCATCGCCCGCCGCACAGCTGCGCACCTTCTCGCCGGACGCCCGTATCCTCCCCGGCACCTCGCAGGTCCGGGTCGGCTACGACCACGTCCAGGACGCCTTCGGGGTCGGCACCACCTCGCCCGTCCAGGCCGTCATCACGTCGAAGAAGCCCCTCGACTCCGCCGCCGGGACCGATGCGCTGGCCCGGTTCGAGGCCCGGCTGGCGAAGCTCCCGCACGTCGAACGGGTCGATTCGGCGCTGCCCGCGCTGAAGGCGGTCTCCCCGCAGGCGCCCTTCGCGGCGCTCGCCCGGCCCGCCATGGACCGGCTGCCGGCCGACGCCCGCACCTCGATCCGGCACTTCGTCGCCGCCGACAACCGGACCGTCGTCTTCGAGGTCGTCCCGGACACCAAGGCGTCCAGCGACGCCGCGCGGCAGCTGCTGACCCGCGTCCAGGACGAGGCCGACAAGCTGCCCGCCTCCCTGGACTCCGTGATCGGCGGCGAGACGGCCGAGGGCATCGACGCCAACCGCGTCATCCAGGACGGCCTGCCGTACGTGATCATGGTGATGCTGGCCGCGGTCTACGTGGTCCTGCTGCTGACCTTCCGGTCGCTGCTGCTGCCGCTGAAGGCCATCGCCATGAACCTGCTGTCGATCGCCGCGACCTACGGCGTCCTCGTCCTGGTCTTCCAGCGCGGCTGGGGCACCGGTCTGCTCCACTTCGAGCAGACCAACTACCTGCAGAACTTCGTCCCCGTACTGCTGCTGGCGCTGCTCTTCAGCCTCAGTACCGACTACGAGGTCTTCCTCCTCGACCGAATACGCGAGGAGTACGTCGCCACCGGCGACAACACCACCTCCGTGGCCCGCGGGCTCACCCGCACCGCGCCGCTCATCTCGGGCGCCGCGCTGCTGATGGTCGCCGTCTTCGGCGCCTTCGGGTTCGCCGGGATCGTCCCCATCCAGCAACTCGGGTTCGGCATGGCGGTCGCCATCCTGCTCGACGCCACCCTGGTACGGCTCCTGCTGGTACCGGCGTCCATGCGGCTCATGGGCCGCTGGAACTGGTGGCTGCCCGGGCGGCGCACCCGGACCGGGCCCCCGCAGCCGCCGTCCGCGGAGGCTCCCGTACGTCCCGCACGAGAATCCGTCACGCGGTGACGGAGGGAGCGAGGTAGGAGATGGCTCTGCTGGCCTTCGCGCTGCTGGTCCTGGGGGTGTTCCTGGGCGCCGTCGCCCATCTCCCGCCGCCCGTCAGCATCGTCGCCGGGTCGCTGATCAGCGCGTGGCTGCTGGTCTTCCTGATACGTGAGCACCGTTCCGGACACCGTGAAGGAGATGTCTGACATGACGTCGGCCACCGTGGAGAAGACCGTCCCGGCGCGTCCCCTCGGCAGGCGGGCCGACACCCGGGAGGCCGACGGGATGGCCGTCGCCTCCTTCGTCCTCGGCCTTCCCGGGCTCCTGGTGGCCAATGTCTTCCTCGGGCCCGTCGCCGTCGTGCTCGCCGTCCTCGCCCTGCGGCGCGGGACGGCGCGGCGCGGGCGCGCCTGGTCCGGTCTGCTCCTCGGCGTCGCCGATGTCGCCGTCCTGGCGGCGCTGGTCACCGCGGGCGGGACGGTCTCATGGGATCTGTGACGGGCGGCGGCACCACAGCAGGGCGGCGGCGGTCAGCAGCACCGGCCACAGCAGATACGCGCCCGTCAGCGCGAGCAGTACGCAGATGAGCAGGAGGGAGACGACCGCGGCGGCCGTGCCCCAGCGGGTGTACGGGCGGAGGATGCGGGCACCGGCGGCCGAGCCGAGGGCGTAGACGGCGCCCAGGCAGGCGGTGGTGCTCAGCACCAGGGGCTGTACGGGGGTCCCGGTGAGGGTGGCGGCGAGGAAGACGGCGGCGGCGATCGCGGCGACCACGGCGAGGCTGCGGCGCGGGACGCCGCCCGGTTCGGCGCCGGTGCCCAGGGCGCGGGGCAGGGCGCCGTCGCGGGCCAGGGCGGCGCCGAGTTTGGCGGTCCCGGCGATGTAGGCGTTCATGGTGCCGAGGGTGGTGAGGATCGCGATCACCCCGGCGAGGACCGCGCCCAGCGGGCCGAACCCCAGCTCCAGCAGGGCGGCGAGGGAGGTCGCCGAGGTCCCGGCGGCGGCGCCGAGGGACAGCACCGTGACGGCGGCCAGTGCGAGGTAGAGGACGCCGATGGTGAGCAGTGCGGCGGCGGTGGCCCGTTTGATGTCACGGCGCGGGTGGGCGAACTCCGCGGACAGATGGGTGACCGTCTCCCAGCCGGTGAACGACCAGACGAGGAGCGCCGCGGCGGGGCCGATCGCCGACCAGCCGTGCGGGGCGAAGGGGTGCAGCCGCGCCGGGTCCGCGTGCGGGAGCGCCACCGCGATGCCGAGCACCAGCAGCAGCGCCAGCGCACCGGAGAGCAGGAGTTGGACGCGTCCGGAGACCCGTACCCCGAAGGCGTTGGCGAGGAAGCCCGCGAGGAGCAGGGCGGCGGCATAGCCGGTGGTCGCCGCGGGGCCGCCGCCGGTGCTGCGTTCCAGGTAGGACGCGCCGAAGAGGGCCAGCGCGGGGATGCCGACCGGGGCGCCGAGGTAGAACCACCAGCCGACGACGGTGGCGGCGCGGTTCCCGAACGCCCGCCGTACATAGGTCGACACGCCGCCCGGGTCGGGCTGCCGGGCGGCCAGGGCGGCGAAGGTCGCGGCGAGCGGCACCGACATCAGGACGAGCGCCGCCCAGGCCAGCAGCGACGCGGGACCGGCCGCCCGCGCGGTCAGCCCGGGGAGGGCGAGGACGCCGGTGCCCAGCACCGCCCCGACGTAGAGGGCGGTGCCCTGCGCGAGGTTGAGCCGCCCGGTGGGGGCCGGTCCTCCGGCCGGGGCGGGGGCCGCGGGGTGCGGTGGGCGGGGCGGTCGGCCCGGCTGGGCGGGGCGATTCCGGGGCGGGGTGGCGGGCGCCATTTCGGTCTCCTTCGTGTCGGCTTCACGCTAGGGCGCGCGCCTGCCGTCCCCACAGGGGAAGTTGAAGGAGTTCGGCGGCCTTCACCTGGGAAATTTCCGTATTCTTGGCCGATGGCTGAAGAGGTGAAAGCGGCGCTCGACGCGACCGATTGGCGGATCCTGGAGGAATTGCAGGCCCATGCCCGCATCACCTTCAGTGAGCTGGGACGACGGGTCTCCCTGACGCCTCCGGCGGTCACCGAGCGGGTGCGGCGGCTGGAGCAGTCCGGGGTCATCGAGGGGTATCGGACGCGGGTCAATCTGTCCGGGCTGGGACTGCCGATCCTGGCGATCGTCAACATCGTGTTCCCGGGCAGCAATTACCAGGAATACCTCCGCGTTTTCCGTGACTGCCCGGAGATTGTGGAGTGCCACCACGTGACCGGCAGCGACTGTTTCGTCGCCAAGGTGGCGGCCCGTTCGATGGGCCATCTCGAAGAGGTCACCGCGCGCATCACGAAGATCGGCTCGGTGTCGACGACGATCGTCTACTCGACGAATGTCAGCGACCGGGTGATCACACGCGAACTGGCCGAGCCCGGCCACCGCCCCCGGCCGCCCGTGCGCGTCGACGGGGGCGGGAGCGGTGGCCGGGCCCGGCCCGGGGAGATCACCTAGGGGTACGGGCCCGGTGCCGGGCCGTTGGTCACTCGTGGGCGCTGATCTCGCCCCCGGCGGTGAGGACGATGGAGACGCCGTTGGCGTCGACACCGGCGGCGTGCTCGTTCGCCTCCAGGGTGGCGTCGACCGATCCCTCGTGGCCGATGATCTCGGCGCGGAAGTGGAGTTCGCCGATCTTGGTGACCTTGGCCTGCCAGCCGCCCGCGAGGGTGAAGGTGCCCGGTCCCCGCTGGGCGCCGCCCTCCCAGGAGTGGACCTCGCCGCCCATCGTGAGCAGGACGTACATGCCGTTGAGGTCGACCGCGGCGTCGGAGTTCGCCGTCTTCAGCGTGGCCAGGACCTCGCTGCCGTGGACGATCTTGGCGCGGAAGTTCTGGTTGCCCAGGTCGTGGATCTCGGCCTTGCTGCCGTCCACCAGGGTCACGGTCTTGTCCGGGGCGCCCGCCTCGTCCGTGGCGGAGGCGCCGCCCGACCGGGTGGCCTCGGAGCCGGACCGGGTCTCGGTCGTGTGGTCGGCCCCGGCGCCGGAGCCCGCCTTGGCACCGGCGGCGGAGCCCGCCCCGCCGCTCTCGGCAGAGGCGGTCTGACCTGCGGGCTTCGTGGCGGCGGCGTCCGCGCCTGAGCAGGCGGTCAGGGTGAGCCCGGCGGCCACGGTCAGGGCGGCGAGGGCGACGCGCAGGGTGCGGCGGCGCGGGGTGTGGGCGTTCGTGCGGGCGTTCATGCGGGGTCCCCCCGGGGCGGGTCGGTGTCGTGCTCTCCTCGGTACGTCACCGACTCTGCCGGGGGCCGCTACCGCCTGACTGCCTCGTCACTAACACCCGGCTAACCACGCGGCGCCCGGCGGATCCCCTACGGGTCGCCGCGTCCCCGGCGCGGCACGGCGGGCCTCCCCTACGGGATCTACGGGTCCTCCGTCCGGCGTGTGGTGGCGAAGCGTTGGCGGTAGTGGGTCGGGGTGGTGCCCAGGTGGCGGGCGAAGGCGCGGCGGAGGGATTCATCGGTGCCCAGACCGCTGTGGCGGGCGGCGGCGGTGACGCTGTGGCCGTCGAGGAGGAGTTGCCGGGCGCGGTCGAGGCGGACGCGTTCGACCCAGCGGGCCGGGGTGGTGTCCAGGGTGGCGCGGAAGCGGCGGGTCAGCTGACGCGGGCTGACCGCCGCGGCGGCGGCGAGCGCCGGGAGGCTGTGGTCGGCGGCCGGATCGGCGAGAACGGACTCCAGGACCGGGCGGAGCAGATCGCCGCGGACCGGCGGGGTGTCGAGCGCCGCGGAGAACTGCGACTGGCCGCCCGGCCGGTGCAGGAAAACCACCATCTCCCGGGCGATGGCGCGAGCCACCTCCGCGCCGTGGTCCTCCTCCACCAGCGCGAGGGTCAGATCGATGCCCGCGCTGATGCCCGCCGAGGTGACGTACCGGCCGTCGCGGAGGTGGAGCGCGTCCGGCTCGACGCGGACCCGCGGGTGGCGGCGGGCGAAGGCGGCGGCGTGCCGCCAGTGGGTGGTGGCGCGGCGGCCGTCCAGCAGGCCCAGACCGGCGAGGACGAAGGCGCCGGTGCAGACGGAGGCGATGCGGGCCGCCCCCGGGGCGAGCGCGCGGACAGTCGTCAGGAGGGCGTCGTCGGGCGGCTCCTCGACGAGGCGGTCGCCGCCCGCGACCAGCACGGTGTGGACCGGCCCGGCCTCCTGTGCCGTGACGGTGCCGGTCAGCGCCGGTCCGGCGGCGGTGGTGACCGGGCCGCCGCCGGGCGCGACCAGCACCATGTCGTACGGGTACCCGAGGCGGCCCGCCTGGTGGAGTACCTCCGACGGGCCACTGACGTCGAGGAGGGTCACCCCGTCGAAGACGACGCACGCCACCCGGAGCGGTGCGGCCGCACCCCGGCGGGATGTCCGAATCTGTGGTTCATCCGACCGTGAGGACATGGCACCAGGGTAGGGAGCGGGGCGAATCTGGGGGAAGCGGAAGAGAGGACGCAGCCATGAGCACATCGATCGCAGGGGTACGGATCCCGGACAGCGCGCTGGCGCGGGAGGCCACCGAGCTGGTGCGGGAGGCGGCGACGCCGCTGGTCTTCGACCATTCGCGGCGGGTGTTCCTCTGGGGCACACTGCGCGGCCGGGAGCAGGGGCTGACGGTCGACCCGGAGCTGCTGTACGTCGGGGCGATGTTCCACGATCTGGGGCTGACCGCGCGCCACCGCCGGACCGACCAGCGCTTCGAGATCGACGGCGCCGACGAGGCCCGCCGGTTCCTGCACGCCCACGGCATCACCGGCGAACCGGCCGACCGGGTCTGGACCGCCATCGCACTGCACACCACGCCCGAGATCCCGCTCCACATGGCGCCGGAGATCGCGCTGGTCACCCGGGGTGTGGAGCTGGACGTCCTGGGCATCGGCTACCACGCCGTATCGGACGAGGAGCGGGCCGCGGTGGTCGCGGCGCACCCCCGGCCGGACTTCAAGAACGGCATCCTCGCGGCGTTCACCGAGGGCATCAAGGACCGTCCGGAGACCACGTTCGGCAATGTGAAGGCGGATGTGCTGGCGCACTACGTGCCCGGGTTCGTGCGCGGGGACTTCGTCGAGGTGATCAAGGGCTCCGACTGGCCGGAGTGAGCCCGCACCGCCCGGCTCCCCCGGCCCGGCGCCCCGCCCGGGCCGACCGGGCGGGCGCCGCTCAGCTCCCCCCGTTGATCTCCGCCCGCTCCACCGCGCACTCCGTCATGTCCCACTTGCCGAGGATCTTCCCGTAGGTGCCGTCCTCGATGAGCCGGTCCAGGGAGACGCGGACGGCGTCGCGGAGGTCCGGTTGGGACTTGGCGACGGCGATGCCGAGGGGGCGCGGGGCGATCTGTCCGCCGGTGGTGACGAGGGCGGTGTGGACGACGAGGGCACGGACCGCGGCGGGGTACTCGTCGAGGCAGGCGTCGGAGCCGCCCTTGAGGACGTCGGTGTACGCCTCCTCCGCCGTGGCGAACGTACGGACCTTCGGCTTCCGGGGGCCGAGTCCGGCGAGATGCTCGCGGGCGGCCGAGCCCTGCTGCACGGCGACCACCTTGCCGGTCAGATCGTCGAGCCCCTTGACCGTCGCGCGGGCGGCGCGGGGGACAACGAGGGCGAAGCCGGAGCGGAGGTAGTCGACGAGGTCGACGCCGCTGGGCGCGGCGTGGGGGCCCCGCTGCCGGTCCTCGGTGTCGGCGAGGGCGGAGATCACCAGGTCGTAGCGGCCCGAGGCGAGCCCGGGCAGCAGCGCGCCGAAGGAACCGTTCGAGATCTTGACCTCGATGCCCAGATCGCGCCCGAGGGCGCGTGCCAGCTCGATGTCGAGCCCGGCGGGCCTGCCCTCCTTGACGAACCCCATCGGCGCGTAGCTGAGGTCGGAGCCGACGACGAGCCGCCCCCGGTCACGGATCCCGGCCGGCAGCCCGGCCCTCGGGGAGCGGCCGGACGACGGCTTCCGGCCGGGCGGGGTGGCGCCGACGGACGGATCCCGGCCCGCCTCCCCCGCGGGCCACAGGAACCAGGTCAGGGCGCCGACACCGACGGCCGACAGCCCGGCCAGCGCACCGCGGCGGGTACGGCCACCGCCACCGGGGCGCCCACCGGGAGCCGTCTCGCCCGTCTGCCCCGTGTCCCCCGTCTCCCCCGGGGGCGGCATGACCGGCGCCGGACCGTACCGGCCCTGCGGGGGCGTCGGGGCAGCGGCCGGAACCGCGGCGGGCGCGGTGGGGAGCGCGTGGGGCGGGGCGGCGGCGCCCCAGGGGGCGGCGGGTGGTGTGGCGGCCCCGGGGGCGAGCGGGTTCGGGGTGCGGTCCGTACCGTCCGGCCCCGGCCGCCGGGGGTCGCGCAACCGGTCGGAGAGGCTGCGGAGTTGCGCCGTGACCGGCTCCGGGAGCCAGTTCCCGTACGGGCCGGGGGCGCCGACGCGCGCCGCGAGGTCCGCCACCGCGGGCCGCCGCTCCGGCTCCTTCACCAGACAGGCCGAGGCCAACGCCCGCAGGGATTCGGGGAGTCCGTCGAGCCGGGGCTGTTCGTGGACGGTGCGGTACATCAGGATCTGCGGTTCGGCGCTCCCGTACGGGCCGCTGCCGGTCGCCGCGTGGACGAGGACGCCGCCGAGGGCGAAGACATCGGCGGCGCCGGTGATCTCGCCGCCGGAGAGGGTGAGTTGCTCGGGCGCCATGAAGCCCGGCGTGCCGAGGGCGGCGCCGGTGGCGGTCAGGGCGGTGTCGGTGGCGGAGTGGGCGATACCGAAGTCGATGACCCGCGGCCCGTCGGCGGTGAGCAGGATGTTCGACGGCTTGAGGTCCCGGTGGACCAGCCCCTGCGCATGGACCGCGGCGAGCGCCTGGAGCAGCCCGGCGGTCAGCGCCCGCACGGTGGGCACCGGCAGCGGCCCGGTGTCGTGCACGGCGTCGCTGAGCGAGACACCCGGTACGTACTCCGTCGCCATCCAGGGGATCTCGTCGTGCGGCGCCGCGTCGACGACCGGCGCCACGAACGCCCCGCCGACCTGCCGCGCCGCCGCCACCTCCCGCGCGAACCGCTTCCGGAACCCGCGGTCGTCGGCGAGTTCGGCCCGCGCGGTCTTCACCGCCACGGTCCGCCCGTCCGCCCCGCGCCCCAGATAGACCCGCCCCATCCCGCCGCCCCCGAGCAGCCCGACCATCCGGAACGGCCCGATCTGCCGCGGATCCCCCATACCCAGCGGCCGCACCGCTTCCCCCTACCTGTGGCGTCAGTTGCGTAGGCAGTATCGCGGACGGGGTGGGGCGGGGGCACACGGGAACGGGCCCCACCGCGATCGGTGGGGCCCGTCAACTGCCGTGGCGCGGTCAGCCGAAGCCGGGGGTGTGCGGGTCCCGCGGCCCGCCCTCGTGGGGAGGCTCGGGCCGGTCCGCGGCTTCCGGGGTGTCCTGGCTGTCGGCGTCCGCGGGCGGCATGGCCCAGACGCGGCGGGGCGCGGCGGGCGGTTCGGCCGGAGGCGCCGCCGGTCCGCCGTCGGCCGGTTCGGACCGGTCGCCCCACCACAGGGGGTTCCCGGACGGCGGAGTGCCGTTCATGGGCGGGGCGGCGTCGGCTTCCGGGGTGTGCCCGGTCACCACCGTGCCGTTCGGCGGCGGCGCGTATCCGCCGTCCGGGGACTGCTCCGGCGGCATTCCGTAGCCGCGCCGGGGGTCGTGGTCCGCGGGGCGGGGGTCGCCCGGCCGGTCGGGGGCGTCGAACGGGGACGGTTGCGGGGCCGGGCCCTGGCCGCCGTCAGGGGTGTTCTCGGGCGCGGCGTGCGGGGTGGCCGCCCGGTCTTCGGCGGTGGGCCCGTTGTCGGCGCCGTACCCTCCGCCGGTGTCGGCCGGGTGGGCGTCGGCGAACCGTCCTTCGTGGGTCTCCTGCCCCGTGTACCCGTCACCGGGGCGGTCGTCGAACGGGGGCGCGGGGGCCTCCTCGGAGACGTGCCCGGGGCCCTCGGCGGCTCCCCGGTCCGGGAATCCGAAGCCGTGCGGTGTGCCGTCCGCGGGGGCGCCGGCAGCAGGGTCACCGGGGCGGCCGTCCGGCGTCCGGTCCTCGTCCGTGGGTGCGGTGGGGTGGTCGGTCCGCTGTGCGGAGGGGGCGGTGAACGGCGGCTGGGCCTCGGAGGGCGGGCAGTGACGGGCGTTGAGGCGCTCCCTGATCTGTTCCGCCTGCTCGGGCAGGCCGGCGGCCTCGGTGATGCCGGCGATGCGGTATACGTACGTATCGCGCTTCGTATCCCCTTCCTTCAGGCCGAGTTCGTCGAGCAGTTGGGAGATGCGGTCCACCACATCGAGATCCGGAGCCGCGGCGGGCGCCTCGTACGGGTGCGGCTCCCCCGATGTGCCCGCCGTGAACCGGGCCCCCTCGTCCGCGCCGCCCGGAACGGCGGAGCCCCGGCCCGGGTCGAACGGTGACTGGTCCGCCTCCGGCATGGGGGTCCGGAACGTGTACTCCGTGTCGTCGACAGTTTCCGCGTCGTCCGGCACGTACATGGCGGCCCGGTAGGACTCACGGTCCGGGTACCCGGCGACGACGTGCCGGAACGGTTCGGGGATCTCGGTGTCGTTCGCGGCGGCCGACAACTGGGCGAGCGGGCCGATCATGTTCACCGCGTCCTTGACCCGCTCGTCGTGGCGGGTCAGCCACCACACGACGGCGCTGCCGGGCGTCTTGAGCACCTCGTCGCCCAGGTAGGCGCGCCGATTGCGTTCGAAGTCGCGGTGGCGCTCCCAGTCGTCCTCCTCCTTCCGGAGTTGGGCCAGCTTCTCCAGCCGGACACGGTCGTCCTCGTCCAGGGTCAGGCTGATCCCGTCCGCGAGAACGGTGATCCGGTCCGAGGAGTCCGTACGTCGGCAGCCGATCTCGCCCTGCAGCCGGTGGTGGGCGGTCTCCCAGCGCTCGGGGGCCTCCTGGCCGACGACCGCCTGGGCCAGGGACAGCACGGTGGACTCCGCCAGGTCCGCGAGGCCGGGTTGCGCGGGACCCGCGTCACCATGGAGCGGTCGCCACCACACCGTGGCCGAGAAGACGAAGGTGTAGTCCGGACGCGCGCTGGCCAGCCGGACGCGCTCCAGCCGCCGTTCGTTGAAGGGCGGTTCGACCGGCGCCGTGGGTCCGGTCGCGAAGGGCGAGGCCCCGGGGCCGGTCACGAAGGACGGCGAGACGGGTTCCGCCACGGGCGACGGATCGGGGCCGTACGGGTCGGCCCGCCGCTCCGCGTCGGTGGACTGGTACACCACCAGCAGGGACAGCAGCGCCACCAGCGCCAGCGCCGGGAAGACGGTCACCCAGCCGGGCCAGCCGAGCTGCAGTCCGAGCAGGACGGGCACGGAACCGCCGAGCAGGACGAGAAGGATGGGAACGGTCTTGCTTCGGAACGTCATCGGGGTTCTCCCTGGGAGGCGCCGGGGCGATCGGTCGTGAAGTCCAGGCCCTGCGCGGCGTCGATCTTCTGTCGGATCCCGGCGGCGATCGTCTGCCGGGCTGCGCGGTCGCGCGGCGTCGGAGCGGCCGCGGTCCAGTCGCAGGTCATGACGTAGAGGTGGTTCAGGACGCCCGGATCGCCGTCGGCCGCGCGTATCAGGGCGTCCGGCGCACGGTGCCAGTCCCGCCGCTCGTGCACCGCCGTGAAGAGCGCGAACGCCAGCGGCTTCCAGACCGCCGGGGAATCGGAGCGGGCCAGCACCGCCCGCCAGGCGTCCCGGAGGGACGTCCTGTACGGGCAGAAGCCGAGCCGGGCGGGGTCGATCAGGTCGCGCAGCAGCCGGAACTTCCGCTTCTCGTCGCCCCGCCGCACGGTCAGCAACCGCTCGACGAGGCGCGCGTGGAGGCGGCGGCTGCCGCGCACCAGGCCCAGGAGGTCGTCCCACGCCACATCGGCCTCCTCGCCGGGACGGAGCGCCAGATGGTGCAGGCGTACCAGTGCCTGGTCGGGGTGGGTGGCGGCGAGGGTCTGTCGGCAGACGCGGGTCACGACGCGGGCGAGGGCGACGCTGAGGTGGGGGCCCGTCACCCACTGGTAGATCCGGTAGCGGATACGGGCGGCGTGCCGTGAGTGGCCCAGACCCTGTTCGAGGAGGGCGGCGGCCTCCGCCTCCATTCCGTCGGAGACGGTCCACTCCTCGACCACGGACCAGAGGTCGTGGGGACGGTCGACGACGAGGCACTGTTCGGCGAAGCGCGCCGCCAGGCGTTCCCGGTCGCGTCCGGTGAGGCCGGGGAACCGGGCCACCTTCACCACCCAGTTCCTCAACTCCTGCCGCAGATCGGGATAGTTGACCCAGAAGTGCAGGCGCACCGCCCCGTCGTAGGCGAGCTTCGCGAAGCGCACCCGGCCGTCCTCCTCCCGCCGGACCCCCAGGGCGTCCAGCCGCTCGCCGAGCCCGGGCCGGGCGAGCAGCGGAGTCCCTTCGTCCTCGTGGCCGAGCCCCCGGAGGAGTTCGGCCGCGCCCTGGTGCACGGCGTCGGCGGGGACGTCGCTGAGCATGGCGGCGGAGAGCAGCAGAGCCCGTTCCGGTACGTGTTGGAGCTTCTGCACCTGCTCGGTCACCTCTTCCGGCCGCCTGGTGACCGCGGCGAGCGCCTCGGCGCACCAGCCGGGGAAGCTGCCCTTGCGCCCGGCCCGTTCGCGGGCGCGCCGCACCAGGTCCGCGAAGTCGAAGATCTCCCGCATCGACGACTCATGGACCAGATGCTTGAGCTTCGGTGTCTCCAGGCTCCGCCGCTCGACGTCGATGCCGTTCCGCCGGAGATGCAGGGCGAGAGCCCGCACCCCGTCAGGGCGGCCCAACTCGACGGTCAGCGAGGCCAGATCCGGGCGCAGCTGGTGCCTGAGACCGGTGGGCAGCACCACGGCCATCCACGCGCCGCGTTCCCACACCTTCTCCTGGCGGACGACCAGGCGTTGCTGGGCGTCCCGGTAGGAGTCGTCGGAGGTGGCGGAGAGGTCGAGCAGGAAGCGGTCCCCCCGGGCGATGTCGGGGACGTCCTCGTCCCCCTCCTGTCCGGCGGGCAGTTCCTCGAACGGGCTGTCCGGGGTGCCCAGCCGGTGGAGCAGCACGGTGGCCGCGGTCCGCAGCCCGACGCCCTCCGGGCCGTCCAGCAGGACGGTGCTTCCCGGTTTGGCCAGCCGGTCGACGGCTCCCCCGAAACCGGCCGGTGGGGCGAACCGCCGGCTCAGCCAGGCGCGGTGTTCCCGGGCGACCGTCAGCGGGTCTTTGGGAGCTTCCCCCGCCTGTGCCGGGCCGCCGCCGAGGGGCGCGTAGAAATGGTTGTGCTGATCGCCGGGCGCCGCCTGGACCGGACCCAGTGATTCCCTGATCCAGGTGGCGCTGTCCCCCTCGCTCACCTGTCACTGTCCTCGGATGCGCGGCGGTTGTCGTGGTGGGAGCCGATGGTGCCGGTGGTGCCGAAGTGGCTCCCGGTGATGAGAGGCCCGCCGGACACCTCGCCCTCGACACGAGTCTGATCCCCCGCGACGTGGGTGCCACCGACCGGTCCGGAGACATCGCCCGCGACATAGTTCGCACCGTTCCCGGAGATCTGCGGGGCGTGCTGGGTGCCGTTTCCCGTCTGGAGGGGCCCCTCCGACCTGCCGATGTAGGTGCCGCGGAAGTCACGGCCCACGCCGCCGATGCCGATGTCCCGGCCTTCCACCCGGTTGCCGCCGCCCACGTCGCCCGCGTCCCGGGCGTCCTCCTCGCCCTTGTGCCGGTCGTTCTCTGCGAGATGCGGGACCAGTTCGGCGATGTCGTCACCGATGCGCTGGAGCCCGGCGTTGTGGTCTCGGTGGTACAGCCGCCGGTACTGGCAGTCCGCGAGCCAGGCGAGGGCCTTCGGCAGCTCCGAACGCTGCAGCCGGAGCGTGTCGCCGACCAGGACCGGGATGACCTGCGCCGCATCGGACGCCTCCAGGAGTTCCCGGCGCGTCCAGTCCTCGGGGACGTCCAGCGCCCGCCTGCCGTCCTTGGCCCGCGCCGTCAACCAGTCCGGCCCGATCACCGCCAGCAGGACATGGCAGCGGCGCGCGGCGGCGACCAGTTCCTTCCGGAAGTTCTGGCCCGCGTCGATGGACTTGCTGGCGCGGAAGACCTGGTCGGTGCCGAAACGCTGCGAGAGATAGAGGTCGAGCGTGGCGGCGGTGGCCTCTTCGTCCTTGGTCCGGTAGTTGATGAAGACGTCGTCCATGGCGGTGTTCTCTTTCCTGTGCGGTGCTCTGCGGGTGTGGTCCGTCGTGGGTCGGCGGACCGGGTCGGTGACGGATCGGGGAAAGATCCGGGTTCGGTGGGCGCCGGGTGTCCGGGCGCGGCGGCACGGACCGCTGACGGCGGACGGGTCCGGTACGGAGGCCGAAGGCTCGTCGGCGTCGCCGTACGGCCGCGGGGCGTGCCTCTCCCCTACGGGCAGGCGTCATCGCCCTCGCGCGGCGGAGGGAACAGGCGGGGTGTGCCGCCCGGCGGCGGGAGGCCGGGCGGGGCGGCCGTCAGGGCCGGGTGAGGGCGAGCGCTCTGGACAGCGCGGGTTGCAGCTCGCGTACGGCGCGGAGGGTACGGAACCGGGCCAGCTCCCTGGCGAGGTTGCGGACGTCCGTGGTCACGGTGGCGGAGCGCGCGGTCACCGTCAGATCGAGCAGTTCGGACGCGATCTCGCAGGCGCGCTCGACCTCACCGGCCGCGGCGTGCGCCCGCGCGCGGCGGAGGCCGTAGCGGGTACGGGAGCGCAGGGCGTGGTCCGGGATGCGCAGGCACTCCCGGTCGAAGACCTCGGCGGCCTCGCGCGGTCGTCCCAGGTCGAAGAGGCACCAGCCGGTGACCATGGCGGCGGGGTCGGTGAGGTGCGAGGTGCCGATCACCGGGTCGGCGCCGGTGCGGGCGGGCGCCGCGGCGAACAGTGCGCGGGCCCGGTCGAGGCTGAGCAGACAGGCCCGCTCGTCACCCGCGAGCGCATGGCCCTGGGCCTCCCGCTGCGCGGCCAGCCCCCGGATGCGGGACGGCAGCCGCTCGGACTGCGCGCGGCCCGCGAGCGCGACGGTCTGCGCCGCGTCGTGGTCGTAGAAGGCCACCAGTGCCTGCCGGACCAGGGCGTACGACGACAGGTCCCGGTCGCCGCCCGCCTCCGCCAGGTCGACGGCCTTGGCGGTCCAGTCGAGTGCGGCGCGGTTGTCGCCGCTCTCCTGCGCCATCCAGCCGGTGTAGTTGGCGAAGTGCGCCGCGAGGACGAGGAGTTCGGCGCCGTCGGAGGAGCTCTGGGCGACCGCGAGGCGGGCGACGGTGCGGGTCTGTGCCCCGAGCAGGTCGAGCAGGGTGCCCGGGTCCGCGCTCTGCCCCAGGCGGCGCATCTGTTCCAGCTGCACCCGGAAGGGGTCGGCGAGCGAGATGTCCGCGGGCCGTGCGGAACCGGCGCCGGACGGGAAGTTGTAGCCGATCAGTGAGGCCGCACCGGCGGTGAGCAGACCGCGTCGGCCGAGGGGCCGGTCGGGCAGCGGTAACGCCTCGGTGAGGTCGGGTGGTTCCTCCTCGGCCAGTTCCTGAAGCCGTCCGGCGGCCCGGAACAGGGCGTCGCAGCGGCGGGCCAGCGCGACGGAGGGGCGCTTCTCCCCGCGCTCGATGCGGCTGAGGTGGCTCCGGCTGTAGTTCGTCTCCCGCGCCAGATCGTGCAGCGTGCGTCCGGCCTGCTCCCGCAGGCGGCGCAGTTCGCCCCCGAAGGTGGGGTTCATGGGCATGCCAAGTCCTCTCGTCGCGGCGCACGCGTCGGCAGTTCCGGGTGGGGTCGGAGCGCGATTTCCGCTCCACCACGAGCTTGGCACGCGAAGAGAGCCCCGCACGGCAATCCGGACGTGTTGTCCGTTGCCTCTTTCCGGTAGCCGGACGCGAAACGGCGAGCCGGACCGGCCCCGTACAGCGGCCACGGGCCGCGGCCGGAATCCGCGGGGACCGTTGCGTGCGGTCTTGCCGCGCTTGCGGTGCGCACGTATCCCGGAAGGCCGAACATCCGCTCGGAACGGGCGAGTTGGCGCGATCCCTGCCCCTGGATCCCGCCCCCGGAGGCGGCCCGTCGCCGTACGGAAACGACACCGCCCGCCCGGCCCCAGGCCGGACGGGCGATGCGCATGCCGCGGCAGCTCACCCCTTGCCAGCCGCCTCCTTCAGTGCCTCCCTCAACGCCACGTTCAGTTCCAGGACGTTGACTCGGGGTTCGCCGAGGAAGCCGAGGGTGCGGGGGGTGGTGTGGGTGGTGACCAGGCGGGTCACCTCGGGGACGGGGAGGTGGTTGCGGGCTGCGACGCGGTGGATCTGGAGGGTGGCGTAGGCCGGGGAGATGTCGGGGTCGAGGCCGGAGGCGGAGGAGGTCACCGCGTCGGCGGGGACGGCCGAGGGCTCGGGGGTGTAGCCGGGGACGGTGTTGTCGGCGAGGACCTTGGCCTTCGCCGCCTTGACGGACTTGATGAGGTCGGGGTTGTCGCCGGACAGGTTGGTGGCGCCGGAGACCTGGAGCCGGTACCGCGTGTTGAGCGTGTTCTCGCCGAGGCCGTCGGAGGGGCGGGGCTGGAACCAGCGCAGGTCGGGGGCGGCGGTGGACGCGCCCTTCGTCAGCGGCAGGTCGTAGCGCTGGCCGATGAGGGAGGAGCCGACGACCTTGCCGTCGCTGCGGAGTTCGGAGCCGTTCGCCTGGTGCGGGAAGAGGCCCTGGGCGAGGCCGGTGACGGCGAGGGGGTAGAGGACGCCGCACAGCACGGTGAGGGTGAGCAGGGCGCGGAGGGCCGCGCCGGTGAGGCGGGCGGTGTTGGCCAGGGAGGTGTTCATGGTGGGCGTCACCCGATGCCAGGGATGAGGGTCAGGAGCAGGTCGATGAGCTTGATGCCGAGGAAGGGCGTGATCAGGCCGCCGAGCCCGTAGAGGGCGAGGTTGCGGCGGAGCATGCGGTCCGCGCTCATCGGGCGGTAGCGGACACCCTTCAGGGCGAGCGGGACCAGCGCGACGATGACGAGGGCGTTGAAGATGACCGCCGACAGGATCGCGGACTGCGGCGACGTCAGGCCCATGATGTTGAGCTTGTTCAGGCCCGGGTACACGACCGCGAACATCGCGGGGATGATCGCGAAGTACTTGGCGACGTCGTTGGCGATGGAGAAGGTGGTCAGGGCGCCGCGGGTGATCAGGAGTTGTTTGCCGA
>NZ_JODY01000023.1 GCF_000718015.1 Streptomyces catenulae
CAACCCACCCAGCCCAGCTCAAGCCCCCTGCCCTACCTCGCCCCCGTCCCCCGTCCCCCGTCTCCCGACACACCCGCGCCCCGCTCCAGGGGGACGGAGCGGGGCGTCGGTGGCGAGCGGGGACGGCGGTGTCGGTTACCGCCGCGGTGCGGTTACCAGTCGCTCTTGGACGAGGACGTGGCGGAACCACTGAACCTGCGCACCAGATAGATGACGCCCGCGATGAGGGCCACCGCGATGAGGACCTTGAACAGGAGGCCGATCAGGAATCCGACCGCGCTGGCGATCAGCCCGCCGAAGACGACGAGCAGAACCACGGGCACCACGACCCAGGTCACCCACCACGGAAGCCCCGCGAATATTCCCTTACCTGCCACTGCTCTGCCCTGCTTTCTGTGTCCGCGGCGGGCCCGGCGCGGCCTGCCGTGTACCGCGCCGGATCCTTGCCGTCGTCAACCGCTGCTGTGTGTACTGCTACTGCCGTATCCGGAACTGCCGTTGACCGGAGATGGTCCGCTTCGCCCTTCCCGGTGCGGAGTGTGTGGTGCCGCTCCGTGTGGGGTCGGGCTCTGCGTCCCCCTTCACTCACGATGCTAGGGGTGGTGGGGGGCGTGTGGGGGCTTCGTATCCCTGGGGGATCCCTGAACCGACCCTTACGGGTTCCGGGTGGCGACCCTCAGCTTTCCGGGGGAGAGAACACCACCATGACCCTCAGGTCCTCGCTGATGTGGTGGAACTTGTGGGGCACCCCGGCGGGGACGTAGACCACGCTGCCACGGGCGACGGACTGGGTTTCGGTGCCGACCGTGATCGCGGCGCGGCCGCTGACCACCAGGTACACCTCGTCCTGGTGGTGCGGCTGCTGGGGGTCGGCGTCGCCGGCGTCGAGCGCGTACAGCCCGACGGACATGTTGCGTTCCTTGAGGAACTGCAGATACGCACCGTTGTGGGCGGCTCGTTCCGCCTCCAGCTCATCCAGTCGGAAAGCCTTCACGTCCTACCCCTCAGTCATCCAGGACTCGTCTGCGACGATCTCACCATGAAGAACTTCTTGGTCAAGACGATCGCCAACGCCGCGGCGCTTGCCGTGGCCGTCTTCCTGCTGAAGCCGGACATCTCGCTGACCGGCGACAGCACCGGTCATCAGGCGCTGACCCTGATACTGGTCGCGCTGATCTTCGGAGTGGTGAACTTCGTCGTCAAGCCGATCGTGAAGCTGCTGTCGTTCCCGCTGTTCATCCTGACGCTCGGCCTGATCACGCTGGTCGTCAACGCGCTGATGCTGATGCTGACGTCCTGGCTCGCCGGGACGCTCGACCTCGCGTTCCACGTCGACGGTTTCTGGACCGCGGTGCTCGGCGGCGTGATCGTGTCGATCGTCTCCTGGGCCATGCACATCATGCTGCCCGACGAGGACTGACCGGCGCCGTGTCCCGTACGCCCCGTCGCCCGTTCCGCGTCTGCTTCGTCTGCACCGGGAACATCTGCCGTTCGCCGATGGCCGAGTCCGTCTTCCGTGCCGAGGTGGCCGCGGCCGGGCTCGGGGACCGCGTCGTGGTGGACAGCGCCGGTGTCGACGGCTGGCACGAGGGCGAGGGCGCCGATCCGCGTACCGTCGGCGTGCTGACCGCCGCCGGTTATCCGGCGGAGCACCGTGCCCGCCGCTTCGACGCCTCGTGGTTCGCCGACCGCGACCTGGTGATCGCGCTGGACGGCGGCCATCTGCGGGCGCTGCGCCGGATGGCGCCCGGCCCCGACGACGCCGCCAAGGTCCGGCTGCTGCGTTCCTACGATCCCGCCGGGCCCGCCCCGGAGGAGCTCGACGTCCCCGATCCGTACTTCGGCGGCCCGGCGGATTTCGCGGGCTGTCTGGAGCAGGTCGAGGCGGCGTGCGCGGGTCTGCTGGCGGCGGTCTCCGACGCCGTGACCGGGGGAGCGCCGACGGTGCCGCTCCCCGGGGACGGCACCCCTTCTCCCCCAGAGGAGCGCTCATGACCGGTGACGGCACCCGCGCCGTCCGCGCCGGGCTTCCCGAGCCCGTCGCCCACGAACCGTCCCTGCCCGGGCCGGTGTTCGCGGCCCATTTCCATCTGCCCGGCGACGTCGGCGGCCCGTACACCTACGGCCGGGACGGCAATCCGACGTGGACGCGGCTGGAGGAGGCCATCGGCGCACTCGAATCGCCGCACGCCCCCGCGCAGACCGTGACGTTCGCGTCCGGGATGGCCGCGATCAGCGCGGTGCTCTTCTCGCAGCTGAAGTCCGGGGACGCGGTGGTACTGCCGTCGGACGGCTATCAGTTGCTGCCCGCGGTCCGGTCCCGGCTGGAGAGTTACGGGATCGAGGTCCGGACCGCGCCGACGGCGCACGATGCGCAGCTCGACGTCCTGGAGGGCGCCCGGCTGCTGTGGCTGGAGACGCCGTCCAACCCGGGTCTGGACGTGTGTGACGTCCGGCGGCTGGTGGCGGCGGCGCACGAGCGCGGCGCGCTGGTGGCCGTCGACAACACCCTCGCCACTCCGTTGGGGCAGCGTCCGTTGGAGCTGGGTGCGGACTTCTCGGTGGCCAGCGGCACCAAGGCGCTCTCCGGGCACGGCGACGTACTGCTCGGCTATGTGACCACCCACCGGGCGGAGCTCGCGGACGCGGTGCGGCTGTGGCGGAAGACGGTCGGTGCGATTCCGGGGCCGATGGAGAGCTGGTTGGCGCACCGTTCGCTGGCGACGCTCGCGCTCCGGGTGCGGCAGCAGTCGGCGGGTGCGCTGGCGCTGGCGGAGTCGCTGGGCGGGCGGGCGGAGGTCTCCGGGGTGCGCCATCCCGGGCTGCCGTCCGATCCGTCGCACGCGTTGGCCGTGGCGCAGATGCGGCCGGGGCGGTTCGGCTCCGTGGTGTCGTTCACGCTGCCGGACCGGGCGCACGCGGAGCGGTTCCTGGCGGCGCTGACGCTGGTGGACGATGCGACGAGTTTCGGGAGTGTGCGGTCGACCGCCGAGCGCCGGGCCCGCTGGGGCGGGGACGCGGTGGCGGAGGGCTTCATCCGTTTCTCGGTGGGGGTCGAGGACCCGGACGATCTGATCGCGGACGTCCACCGGGCGCTGGACGCGGCGCTGCGCGACGCCTGACGCGGGGCCCGCGCCGCCGTCACCGGGTGGGCGGGGTCTGCGTCGTCCGGTGGTCACGGTCGGTGGCGGTGTGGACGGCGGGGACGGCGGCGGTGGCTCATCCCCGACGGGGGTGCGGAACCGGGGGCTCCGGTGGGGTTTCGGTCGCCGGTGAGTGCGGCATCTGTCCTCTATGACCGTACGGCCAGTCGTCAAACGGACCGCCCGGGCGATTCTGCTCGACGGCGCGGATCTCATCCTGATCAAGCGCACCAAGCCGGGTCGCGCCCCTTACTGGATCACTCCCGGTGGTGGTGTCGAGCCCACGGACGCCACGGTGACCGACGCGCTCCACCGGGAGTTGGACGAGGAGTTGGGCGCGAAGGTCAAGGACGTCGTGCCGGTGTTCGTGGACACCGTCGAGCACATCGGCGACAGCGGTGTGGACGGCGTGAAGGTGCAGCATTTCTTCGTCTGCCGGCTGGACACCATGGATCTCTCCCGGCGGCACGGCCCGGAGGTCGAGGAGCCCTGCGGGGAGTACGAGATCGTGCGGGTGCCGTTCACCCGGGTGGGGATCGCCTCCGTCGAGGTCGTCCCGCTCTCCCTGCGGCACTATCTGGACGGCAACATCGAGGGCGTACGCGCGATGCACGCCCCTGACCTGGGGTGATCCGGCGCCGGGCGGAGCCTGCGCGTACGGGTGCGACGGCGGAGGACGAGGGGCGTGCGGGAGTACCCGCGCGCCCCTCGTCCTCCCGGGGCCGGGGGCTCAGCCGAACCAGCCGCGGAACTCCGGGTCCTCGGCGGGGCGCCGCTGGCGGGCGCGGGCCAGGACCCGTTCGACCTCGCCCTGGAAGCCCTGGTTGAGCGCCTCGACGATGCCGTCGGGCTCGCCGCGCAGCCGGGGTCCCGGGGTGTCCTCGTGGCGACCGCCGCGCAGATGCTCCTGATCGTGGCCGGGGCGGCGGAACGGCGGGCGGACGGGGGCCTCGGCCGCCGCGCCGAAGAAGTCGCCGCCCTTGCGCCGCTGGTCGTCGGTGCCCCAGGCGCGTGCGCCGCGCTCCTGCCGGGGCACCTTCTGGAGGTGGGGTATGTGCTTGGCGCAGTGGATGTACGCCTCCTCGACCTCGACGGCCACCCACAGCTGGGCGCGCCGCCCGGGGACGGGGTCGACGGGCAGCCAGGGGTACTGCTGCCGCATCTCCTCGTCGAGGACCACCCGGGCCCGGCCGTTGATGTGCAGGCCGATCCGGTCCCGGAGGAAGTCGACCATCAGCAGGCCCAGGCGGGGGTTCTCCGAGAGGTTGCCGACCGAGGCCATGACGCCGTTGCCGCGGTACTCGGGGTAGGCGAGGTGGCGGTTGCCGAGCACCTGGACGAAGCCGGGCGGTCCGGCCCGGAACGACGAGTCGCATTCGCCGTGCCGGTCCGCGGTGGCCAGGAAGAACATCTCCTGCCGGGCCACGAACTCCTGCATCGCGCCGTTGAGGTGGTCGAGGACCTGGTCTCTGTAGAAGCGGTCGGCCCGCTCCGTCGTTCCCAGCCGCTGCTGGACGAGGTGCTCCCCGTCGCTGCCCGGACGCGCGTCGTGCATGCCGTGTCCCTCCCGTGAACCGCCGGGTTCACCCTGTACTGCCAAGACCTCACTCCCCCGCCGGGACCAGTTCGTCGACGGAGTCGTGCCGGATGCGGTCGGTCGGGACACCGGCCCCCACCAGCGCCGCCACACCGCTGCGGATCAGTCCGGGCGGGCCGGACAGATACGCGTCGAACTCCCGCCACGGGCCGTACTGCCGTACCGCGTCCGGCAGTTCACCGGTGACGCCGTTGGCCCGGCCGACCGCCGGACCGGTGGAGACGACCGGACGGACCTGCAACCACGGGTAGGAGGACTCCAGCCGCAGCATGGTCTCCATGTCGTAGAGGTCGTGGTCGCTGCGGGCGCCGTAGAAGACCTCGACGCGGCGCCGGACGCCATGGGTGGCGACGTCCTCGATGAGCGCCTTGATGGGCGCGATGCCGGTGCCGCCGCCCACGCACAGCAGGCCGTTGCGGGTGGTGTGGTCGACGGTCATGGAGCCCACGGGTCCGCCGAGGCGCAGGACGTCGCCGGGGCGGGCGCGGTGCACCAGCGCGTTGGAGACCCAACCGGCCGGGACGGCCTTGACGTGGAAGGAGAGCAGACCGTCCGAACGGGGCGCCGAGGCGAAGGAGTAGTGCCGCCACACCCGCGGCCACCAGGGCGTTTCCAGGCTGGTGTACTGCCCGGCGCGGAACGGGTACGGCTGGTCGGGGCGGACGGTGACCACCGCGATGTCGGGGGTGCGCAGCTCGTGGGAGACCACCTCGGCCTGCCACCAGGCGGGCGCGACCGCTTCGTCCTCGGCCGCCGCGTCGATCATGATCTGGGAGATCGCGGTGTACGCGCGCACCCACGCGGCCTCGGTCTCCGGGCCCCAGCTCAGCGTCGCGTACCGGGCGAGCGCGCCCAGCAGGCTCTCGCCGACGGCCGGATAGTGGTCGGGCAGCGTGCCGTACTTGCGGTGGCCGCGGCCGAGGTGCGAGAGGTACGCGGTGAGCCGGTCGCTGTCGTCGATGTGCCGGGCGGCGGTGAGCAGCGCCTTGAAGAGCCGGTCGCGCTGGGTGTCCATCGCGGCGGGGAACAGCGCCCGCAGATCGGGGTGCTGGACGAAGAGCATCGCGTAGAAGTACGACGTCACCTTGTCGGAGACCGGTTCGATCTCGGTCAGCGTGCGCCGGATCAGCGCCGCGTCGGCGGACTCCGGCGCGTCGGGGGAGGCGGCGGTGACGAGGGACTCCAGGGCGGCCGGAGAACCCTGCGGCACGGCGGCGGGCGCGGGCTCCACCGGGGGCGCGGGGGCCGCGGGGGCGGGGGTCGCCGGTGCCGGGGCCGCCGGTGCCGGGGCCGCCGGTGCCGGGGCCGCCGGTGCCGGGGCCGCCGGTGCCGGTACGGCCTGGGCCTGGGCGGTGGGGGCCGGGGCGGCCGGGGCCGGTCTTGTCGCGGCGGGTGGCGGTGCGGCCGGGGCGGGGCTCGCCGGAGCCGTCGGGTCCGGGGCGGCGTCCTGGGCCGAAGGGGCGGCCGGGCGGTTGCCGAAGGCGGAGAACGGCGCGGGCTCGGGCGGCGCGAAGGGGGCGGCGGCGGGCCGTGCGGTGGCGGCGTCCGGCCCGGGGGCGGTGCTGCGGGCGGCGGCGTTGCCTACCGGGCGGACCGGGGTCGGCCGACGTTCGGGTATGCGCTCCTGACGGGCGGCGGGCGTCTGCTCGGGCACCCGCAGCCCCGGCCCGTCGAACGGGGTGTCGTGACGGTCGGCGAACCAGTCCGGCCCGGAGACGTGGCCGCGCCCCGCGGCAGGTGCGGGTCCGCCGTCGTCCGGCTCGGGTCCGCGGTCGTGGCCGTGGGAGCCGTCGTCGGGGATGCCGCCGGGGTGCGGGGTGGTGCCGTCGTCCTCCCGGGCGGGTGCGGCGCCCGGTCGCTCCTGGTGTTCGTCGGAGGACTCCTGCGACGGTTTCGCCGGAGTGAACCAACCCCAATCGCCACTGCTGCCTCCGGAAGAGCCGTTATCGGCCGTCGCGGTGGTCGGAGCGTCCATGGTTTGCCTCGCCTCGAACGTCTTTCGCTTGTCGTCGCACTTTCCGTCGGCCGGAACGTGCCTGAATTCCCCCAGCCTGCCCCGGAATTCTTCAACGCCCCACGTCATTCCGGCAATGCCCGCCAAGGCGGACAAAATTCACATCTCCGCTATAACGCCAGCAGACGCCCTCCACGCGCCTCAATCTCCCGCTCCGCCGGAACGGACAGATGCCCAGAAGTCCGGATACCGTGGGTCACCTCACCGCCGGACCGCGTCGCTTCAGCGCCCGTCAGGCAGGCACACACGCCGCCCCGCCGCCGAACCGCCCCGACCATACCGGCAGTAGTTGAAACCACAAGTCCCCTTCCGCACCAGATCTCTGCACCACACCCGCGCACCCTCCACACGCCGCATCCGATATCCGCGGTTCCCGCCGGAGGGAAAAATTCATCCTGTGCAACGGACGAATCCGGCGGGAAATCCCGAATTACCAAGAGGTGGCGACGAGTTCATATGCTTCCCGGAGATCGCGCCCGGTGTACGCCCATGTGGCGAGGCCGCTGACATGGTGATCGGCGTTGACCGCGACCGATGTCGGCACCGCCGCGAACAGCGCGCTGTCCGACATCGAATCGCCGTACGCCACGCAGTCCGCGCGGGTCAGTCCGTACCGTGCGCACAGTTCGTCGGCTATCTCGACCTTCGCCGCCGTCGTGAGAATGCCCGCCGGATCCACCTGCTCCCGGATCGGCACCGCGGGCCAGCGCGAGCCGCGCGCCACGTCGACGCCCCACTCCAGCAGCCGCTCCACGAAGAAGCCCGGCGAGAGCGAGATCACGGCGCACCGCTCGCCGCGCGCCCGGATGTCCGCCCAGACCTCCCGGATACCGGCCAGCCACGGCGCTCCGTCGAACGCCGCCGCCACCAGCGGCTCCGTCAGCCCCTCCGCCCACAGGTCGCACGCCCGCTGCGCGAACTCCGACGGCACCAGTTCCCCGGCCGCGAACGCGCGCTCCAACTCGGCGATCTCCCGGTCGAGCCCGAGCAGCCGGGAGATCTCCACGGCGGCGGCCGATCCGTGGAGCAACGTCCCGTCCATGTCGAACAGATGTAGCTTGCCCATGCCGCGGAGCCTAGGCGCTCCACCCCGCCCCGCGACGCCCCCCGTACCCCTACTTCTCCCCCATCCCGACCCCTACTCGCCGGTACGCGTATCCGGCCCTCCCCAGGGGCGGAGGCTACGGAGCCTCGATCTCCGGGAAAACTCCGGGGCGCCGACGGGACGATCCCGGAGACGGTGTCAGGGACCGGATCAGGGATCGGCCGAGGACGGGCCCCTATACCGGGCCCTGAACTCCGGGCGCCGAACCGGCCTCCACAGGCCGCCCCGAGCCCTCTTCCCCACACCTCCCCGGCCCGTCCACAACGCCAACGGCCCCCTCCCCCTCCTTTCCCCGCACTCCTTTTCCCCCGTGACCTACTCTGCTCCGCACACCCCCGAGGAGGTCTTCGATGACGCAGCCGGTGCCCCGCACACCGCAGACCGATCCCGTGGCGGAGCCGGCCCCGGACTGCCCGACGCCCACTCCCCGAGGTCTCGCCCAGCGCTGGTGCGCGCTGTCCGCACTGCACGGCCGCACCGAGTCGTACATCGAACGCGCGCTACAGGCCGCCCACCGCCTCAGCGTCCGGGAGTTCTCGGTGCTCACCGTCCTGAGCGAGCAGCACGACGGACCGGGCGGCCATCTGCGGATGCATCAGGTCGCGGACGCGGTCGTGCTCAGCCAGAGCGCGACGACCCGGCTGGTCACCCGCCTGGAGGAGCGTGACCTGCTCTCCCGGTACCTCTGCGCCGACGACCGCCGCGGCATCTACACCGACGTCACCGCCGACGGCCTCGCCCTCCTCGCGCAGGCCCGCCCCACCCACGACACCGCCCTGAGCGAGGCGCTCGCCGCAGCCGCGCTCCGCCCGGAGCTGGCCCCCTTGGTACGCGCCGTCGAAACGCTCGCCCCGACGGGCTGACGGAACACCGATACGGGCCGGTGGCGCCCACGAACGGGCGGCGGCACCGGACCACCACCGCGCCCCGGAAACGGACAACTCCGTCCCGGGGAAAGCCGTTTCCCCTCTCCGTCCCAGGGAAAGCCGCTTCCGCTCTCCGCCCCATGCCGCCGTGCGGCCTCCCGTAGGGTCGCGCACATGAGCGATATCGAGATCCGCCGCGCGACCGAAGCCGATCTCCCGGACATCGTCGCGATGCTCGCCGACGACCCGCTGGGCGCCACCCGCGAGTCCCCGGACGACCTGGCCCCGTACCGCGCCGCGTACGAGGTCCTCGCCACGGACCCGCATCAGCACCTGATCGTCGCCGACCGCGACGGCCACGCCGTCGGCACCCTCCAGCTCACCGTCGTCCCCGGGCTCTCCCGGCGCGGCGCCACCCGGTCGATCGTCGAGGGCGTCCGCGTCCACGCCGATGAGCGGGGCAGCGGTCTCGGCACCCGGCTGATCGAGTGGGCCGTCGACCACTCCCGCGACCTCGGCTGCCACCTCGTCCAGCTCACCTCGGACGCCACCCGCGTCGACGCCCACCGCTTCTACGAACGGCTCGGCTTCGAGGCTTCCCACCTGGGCTTCAAGCGTCAGCTCTGACGACGCGAGCCGCCCCGCTCACCCCTGGGACCGGCCCGATGCCCCGTCGCCGGTCCGCTCCCGTGCCCGCCGCGCACGGTGCGCCTTCTGCCGACACGCCCCGCCGCAGTACCGCGCCGGTCGGCCCGTACGCGCCACCGCCACCGGCGCACCACAGACGCCGCACTCCGTAGCGTGACGTCTGCGCGGACCGGCCGGAAGTTTCGTTACGGTCCGGGTCGCCCTGAGGGCGTCGCACGCCAGTTCCGTCATCCGCCCCGGAACACCGGCCGCATCCCCCTCCGCCACCCGCCGCCGCTCCATCGCCAGGCACCCCACCAGCAGCGTCCGCACATCGCTGATCACGACATCCGCCCGTACGACACCGGCGTCCTGGGCCCGTCGCAGCAGGACCTCGAAGGCTGCGACGAACTCCCGCCCAGCCTCCGCCGCCCCGTCCGCACCATCCGGCCCGGCCGCCTCCAGCGCCTCGCCCAGGGCCCGGTTCTCCGTGGCCAGCCGCACCACGGAGGCGAAGAACCGGAAGAACACCGCGCCCGGTTCCGTGACGTCCGACAGGTCCCGCGCGGTGTCGGCGAAGAGCCGGAGACGGTCGGTCACCGCCGCCGCGAACAGCTTCTCCTTCGACGGGAAATGGCGGTGGACGGTGCCCGCACCCACCCCCGCACGCCGCGCGATCTCGTCGAGCGTGACCGCCAACCCGCCCTCGGCAAAGGCGGATCGGGCCGCCTGAAGCACCAGCGCACGGTTGC
This sequence comes from Streptomyces catenulae, assembly GCF_000718015.1. Classification (GTDB taxonomy): domain Bacteria; phylum Actinomycetota; class Actinomycetes; order Streptomycetales; family Streptomycetaceae; genus Streptomyces; species Streptomyces catenulae. The sequence continues at coordinate 10,105 of NZ_JODY01000023.1, forward strand.
GCCGCGCATCCGCCCGCGCGGCTCCCGAGCCTCCGCCAGACATCCGCATCCACCTCCGGACTCAGCCCGCACACCGCGGATTCAGCCCCTATTTTAAACGGGTCGATCAGCCCGTTTTATGGATAGCCGCAAAACCTGTCCGCGACGGAGCGCCGGACGGACCTGAAGCGCAAAACGAGAAGCGGAGAGAAAAAGCGGGCGCCGGACGAGAGCCCTGAGCGGCCACGGACGAAATCCGCGAACCGAGGAGATGAGGAGCGGAGGACGGGGAACAGAGGGCCTGGAACGGCGGGCGGAGAGGAGGAGGGACGCAGAAGACGTACGCGCGTGGGGGAGCGCGATACGAGGTGGAGGAGTCCGCAGAGCAGAGCAGAGCGGAGACGGGGAGAGGGGGCCCGTAGAGAAGCTCCGACACATGCCGACGCGTCAGCCATCCTCGGCGTGGCCCCTGGAAGGACCTCGGACCTCGCGCCCCGCCCTTCGTATCCCGCCCACATCGCCACCCCACCCCGACCGCGCATCGCTCCCTTGCGGCCACTCCGAGAAGACTCCCTCTCTCCTCTACCCCTCCCTCAATCCCGCTCAACTCACTTCTCTCGCACGGAAGTTGTAGCCACCACCCGCCAACTCCCTTGCAGCACAAAGGGGTGGGGCCGTGTTTCACGTGAAACACGGCCCCACCCCTCGGGGTTCACCGTCGGTCGGCGCCTCGCGGGGAGGCGCTGCCGCTCCGCGTCAGCTGCCGAGCACCTCGCGCCAGGCGGACTCGGCGGCCTCGGTCGCCGCAGCGGTGTCGGGCGTCACGCCGTGGGCCTTCAGCCCGGCGGCCAGCGCCGCCAGCGAGGACCGCACCACGGAGAGGTCCGCGGCCCGGCCGTAGTGGTTCACCCGGATCATCTCCGTGGCGAGCGTCCCCGCCGCGGCCTGGACCGGGACCGTGCCGTCGGCCGTCAGCGCGGCCGCGACCACCTCGCGGGCGTCCAGCCCGTCCGGCGTCCGGAGCGTGGTCGCCGCCGGGGCCGCGTCCTCGTCACGGGTCACGTACGGGGTGAGCCCACCCAGTGCGCGGACGCCCGCCCGGGTGGCGGCGGACGCCGCGCGGTGCCGGGCGATGACCGTGTCCAGCGTCTCGGCGTCGACCCGGTCGACGGCCTGCTCCAGGGCGAGCATCTCCAACTGGGCCGGAGCGTGCGGGAGTGCGGTGCGACCGCCGTCGATCCAGCGGTGCTTCCAGTCCAGCAGCGAGAGGTACGAGCGCCGGGGCGCCTGCGGGTTGGCCTCGATCTGCTCCCAGGCGCGGGCGCTGACCGACACCGCGGAGACGCCCGCCGGGCCCGCCAGCGCCTTCTGCCCGCCGATCACACAGAGGTCCACGCCCCACTCGTCGGTGAGCAGCGGCTCGGCGCCCACCGACGCCACCGCGTCCAGCATCAGCAGCGCGCCGTGCTCCCGCACCACGGCGCCGATCTCCGCCACCGGGTTGGTGTTGCCGGTCGCCGCCTCCGCGTGCACCAGGCTGACAAAGCTGATCTCCGGGTGCTCCCGCAGCGCCTCCGCGACCTGCTCCGGGGTGACCGCACCGGTGAACGGCGCGGTCACCGTCACCACCTCGGCGCCGCAGGACCGCAGCCAGCCGCCGAAGGTCTCGCCGTACGGGCCGGTGATGATGTTGAGCGCCGTGCTGCCGGGCCGTACCGCCGAGCGGATGCATGCCTCCAGCGGCAGCAGCGCCTCCCCCTGTGTCGCCACGACATCGCAGCGGGTCCGCATCAGCGCGGCGACCTTGTCCTCGATCCGCGCGAAGCGGGCCGCGTCGAGCGGCGGCAGATCCAGCAGAACCGGGGCTTCGGCATTCGCAGTCACGGCAGTCACAGTGGCCTTCCAGCGGTAGCGAGCCGCACGGTGGCGCGGCTCCTGACGTCTCGCTCGACTGTACGTCCGGGCCCGCCGCCCCCGCCGTACGGGCCCGTAACGCCTGGTGGAGGCCCATCCGCGCGCTGGACGGACCCCGCCGACCGGCAGGGGTCAGACCCGCCAGCCCGCCGGATCCACGCCGCCCGGCACCGGTGCCTGCGGGTCGTACGGGCCCCGGGTGAGGACGAAGGTCCCCAGGTCGAGATGGCTGACGGAGCCGTCGGCGTCGCGCACCACGCGCAGCGTCTCGCCCGCGTAGTAGCCGTCGAGACCGGTCCAGGTGCCGTCCGGTTCCACGTGAAACCGTGAGGCGCGGCCGGTGCCGGAGAGCGGCGACAGCTCCAGCCACCGCGCCTCGCGCAGCCGCAGCGCGAACGGGTTGGCTCCCCAGTACCAGGGGCCGGTGAGCGCCAGCAGCTCCTCGTCCAGCGGTCCGGTCAGCGGCCGCCACGGCTCCGGGATGCGCGGTTCACGGTCGGCCACCGCCTCCAGCAGACCGGTGGCGATCCCCGAGACGGACGGTCCGTGGGTGCAGTTGGCCAGTGCGACGGCGGCGAGGTCCTGGTCCGGGTCGCACCACAGGGAGGCGAGGAAGCCGGGCATCGACCCGTTGTGTCCGGCCAGCAGCCGCCCGCCGGGCGCCCGTGCCGTCCCGTCCGGTGCCGTACGGGGGCTCGTCCGCGCCAGTTGCAGGCCCAGGCCGTACCCCGCGCCCCAGCTGTTTCCCTCCGGCGGCACCGCGGGCACCCGCATCTCCGCGAGGCTCGCCGCGGACAGCACCCGCTCGTCGCCGCGCAGCAGGAACGCCGCCCACCGGCACAGATCCTCCACCGTGGACCACAGCTGACCCGCCGGACCCATCAGCCCGGTGTCGTGCGCCGGTTCCGGCAGCAGCGCATCGGCCCACGGGTGCACCGCCCAGCCGCGCGCATACGGCTCCCGGGGCCGCGTCGCCGTCTCCTTCATACCCAGCGGCTCCAGCACCTCCGCGCGCAGCACGTCGTCCCAGGTACGGCCGTCCCGGTAGCGTTCGACGAGCGCACCCAGCAGCGCGTAGCCGAGGTTGGAGTAGTGGTGGCGGACCCCGGCCGGCAGACGCTGCGGGCGGTCGCCGAAGAGGTCCGCGGGCTCGGGGCGCAGCGTGCCCGCGGTCCGCTCCCACCAGGGGCCGCGCGGCTCGGCGGCGAGCCCGGACCGGTGTGCCAGCAGTTGCCCGATCGTCGCGTCGGGCGCCTCGGTCCCGTCGAGATGACGCCCCAGCGGATCGTCCAGCCGCAGTGCGCCCTCGTCGCGCAGCCGCAGCACCAGTACCGCGACAAAGGTCTTCGTCAGCGAGCCGATGCGGTACTGCACGGTGCCGTGCGCCACGGGCGGATCCGCCGCGCGTACCCCGCTCCACACCATGCGGCCGCCCCGCACCACCGCCCCGACCACGGACGGCGCCCGCCCTTCCCGCTGCCCGACCGCGAGCCGGTACGCCAACTCCCGCCGGGTCTCCGGCAACAGCCCGGCGAACTCCTCGTCCCCGGGACGGGCCGATGCGGCCCCGCCTCCCGGCGTGTGGACGGACTCAGGACCCGAACCCTCGCACGGCACGGTGGACATGCTCCTCCTCGACAGCGGCCGACGGCGGCCCCGACCCGGCCCGCCGTCGCCCACTCTCCCCCACCGCACCTGCTCAAGAACACCCCGGAAGTGTCGGCCTGACCGGTCATCCGTCCCGCGTGACCAGCCCCGATACGTCGTCCCAGGCACGGTCGGGCCGCTCGCCACGGCCCGTTGCCGTGACCCTGAACCGGGCCGTGCCGTCCTCCTGTAGGTTCTCAATTTCGATGTCCTACGAAGACGCCGTGACCTCGGGGTTCTCTCGCTGTCTCACGTCGTGTCAGGCGCTGTCGGTCTCAGATCCGTGCATTTCCTACCGGCGCCCGCGTATGTCCGTCAGACAGTCGGCCGACGAGCGCTGAGACTCAACCTGCCCCGGCGCGTCATCTGGGGACCGCCCCGTTCCGGGGTGCACGGTCGCGCAGGACAAGCAGGGTCCAGCCGCGACCGGCTGGATCGAGTGGTCTCGTCGCGGCGGTGAAGAGTTCGGCGGCCCTGCGGTAGGAAAGCCGTCCTCGGCCGGTCACCGGGCAGCGGTCAGCTACCGGTGTGGCGGCGGGGGCCCTTCGGTCGGTAACGAACACCGGCCCCGCGGTGCGCCCGGCCAGCAGCATGGGCAGCAGGCGCGCCGTGCCCCGTTCCCAGCTCAGGGATGCTGCCGCGCGCGCCCGGGTGCGGCGACCAGGCAGGTCGAGGTCGTCGATGTTGAGGGCAAGCACCTGTTCGACGGGGGCTCTCGACTCGTGGAGGAGGTGCCACAGAGTCAACTCCCGGAGCGGAGACCGCAAGGCGAGGGCGGCGCGGGCCCGATCCGGGTCTGCGGCAGTCGCCCTCGCAGCCGCGGACGCACCAGAAGGGTTCGGTGCTGGTCCAGGACACAACGTCGGCGGTGTCAATCCGGCGGCCGGGTCTGCGGTGATCCAGCCCTCTGCCAGCCACCATGCCGTAGCGGCTCGAAGACAGGCCAGTTCGCGGGCGAGTGTGCGTGGTTCCGCAGTGGCAGCACGGTCGGCCAGTGCCCGTTGCAGCCGCTCCGGGGCCTTCGGGTCGTCGAGCAGGGCAAGAGGAACGACGGGCGGATGGGCCCCCCGGCGCTCGCGACCGGTCGGAGCCCGGCGATCGACCAATGGCCAGGACCACCCGAGCAGCGAGATGCGGTAGACGCGGCGGGAGGCACTGCCGAGGACGGCCGCGGCGAGATAGCGATCGACAGCGGCGCTGTACTCGACCGCCGCCGGGCGAGGTGTTCCCACTCCGTCGGTTTGGTGCTGACTCATGCTGGCCATCCGCAGTAAATGAGTTCCATGGAGTCTGCCCTATCCTTCTGCCGCTGAGCCTACCACCAGGCATGTTGCAGTAAATACGAGCCATTTACTGCGCCAATAACCCGGAAGAGAAATTACCTTTGGAAGACTCAGATATATTTCTCGGAAACGCTTGCAGGAAATAGACTGACGGAGGAAAAGTGCGGAGCCATGACGCTTCGCACTCGCCCGCCCGCTGCCTCCAAGCCCTGGACAGCCACTCACCGCCTGCGCACACTGCGGTACTCCCGGTTCCGCCGCTTCCTCATCGGCCAGAGCACGTCGCTACTCGGTACCGGGATGAACACGATCGGTACGACCTTCGCCGTGCTGCAGATGCCTGGCGGCGGGGTCGACGCCGTCGGCGTGGTAATGGCGGCGCGGATCCTCGCGGTGCTGGTCGTACTGCTGCTCGGCGGTGTGTTCACCGATCGGCTCGGAGCCCGTGCGGTCATGCTGACAGCGGATCTGCTCCGGTTCACCGCTCAGGGCGCGCTGGCCGTACTGCTACTCACCCATAGCGCGAGGGTCTGGGAAGTGATCGTGCTGGCAGCGGTCCTCGGAATCGGTGAGGGAGGGTTCAGCCCGGGCCTGACGGCTCTGGTGCCCGGCCTCGTTCCTGCAGATGACCTTGCGGACGCCAACGCGCTGCTGCAGATCACCCAGGCTGTGACCTCGGTCGCAGGCCCAGGTCTGGCCGGTCTGCTCATCGCTGTTTCTGATGCGGGCACCGTGGTCGCTGTCGACGCGGTCAGCTACGGCGTGAGCGTCCTGGCCTTGGCCGGGCTGCCCCTGTCGCAGTTGACCACGCCTCGCCATGGATTGTTCACCGACCTGGGACGCGGCTGGAAGGAGTTCACCTCCCGCACGTGGTTGTGGGTCACGACCCTCCACATCAGCCTCTTCAACTTCGTCCTCTGGGCACCGTTCCTGGTGCTGGGCCCGACTCTTGCCCAGCAGCGGCTCGGCGGTGCCAGTTCCTGGGGGCTGGTGCTGGCCCTGTACGGCATCGGCTCAATCGGCAGCGGCCTGGCACTGCTCGGCAGGAACCCCAGCCGGGCACTCGTCTGGTCCGTGGCCGCATCCGCGGGCTGGGCACTCCCGGCAGCAGCGTTGGCGGCGCGATTGCCGCTGGGCTGGGTGGCCACGGCCGCACTCCTCGCAGGGGCTGGTGCAGCGGTTTGCAACACCCTCGTGACGACCGTGATCCAGCGTGCGATCCCCGCCGAGGTCCGCGGACGAGTCAGTGCCTTCGACAGCCTGGGCGCCTTCGCCCTGGGGCCGCTCGGGCTGGCGCTGGCCGGGCCGGTGTCGGGTGTCGTAGGGGCAGAGCAGCTCCTCGGGCTCGGTGTGTTGTGGCAGCTGACTGCGGTCGGGGTGGTATTGGCGTTCCCGTCCGTTCGACGGCACGGCGCAAGGTGACGGGGGGGGTGCGACCGAGCGCGGTCGCGGGCTCGGAGGGCAGCGTCGTGGCTTGCTCCACGAAGGGCCGCACTCCCAACCGGGTAGTGCGACGTCCGGTCTGGGCCAGCGCCGCATCCCGCCTGGCGTCGCCCTCACTGAACAGGCCCTTGTCCGCGAGGCCGACACCGATCATCAGCAAGGTCACGGGAAATCGGAGAACAACAGCTCCTTCAAAGACAGCCGCCGGACACAGCCATGCCCGTCCTTGAGGACCACCTCGTTTCCCCCGGTTGTCGCCGCCAACTCGACCACTTCTACGGTCTCTCCGTCGTAGCGGAATCGCGTACCGAATCCGACGCGAACCCCGGGCCCTGCTCATGCCGCCCGCCGCAGCGTGCATGACGGGCCGAGTGGCTGGTCGAGATCGGTAACAAGACTCTGCGTCCAGCAGGGCGGCGCTGAACAGCCAGTCCCTGCGGTAACCCGCCAGGAATCGGACATTCTCCGGCTCCACCGTCGGAGGCTCGCTCCAGACCTCGTACTTCCATCCGCGCGCCTCCACCGCCTGCCGGGTCCAATCGAAGGCGAACGCGACCTCGGGCTTGGACACGCGGTGCAGTGGCTTGACGTCAACGATCACCGGCACCTGGTCGGTGAGCAGGAGACAGTCCGGGATGTGCTTGCGGACCTTCCCTTCCGGCACGGTCTGAAGCAGGAACGGCTGAGCCACGATGCGTGGTCTGTACGACCAGACTGCCCGCCCGGCCCCTTACGTCTGCGCCATGTCCACGAAGCGTGAGTAGTGGCCCTGGAACGCCACCGTGATGGTGGCCGTCGGGCCGTTTCGGTGCTTGGCGACGATCAGGTCCGCCTCACCGGCGCGGGGGGACTCCTTCTCGTAGGCGTCCTCGCGGTGCAGCAGGATGACCATGTCCGCGTCCTGCTCGATGGAGCCGGATTCACGCAGGTCGGAGACCATCGGCTTCTTGTCGGTGCGCTGCTCGGGGCCACGGTTCAGCTGGGAGAGGGCGATGACCGGGAGCTCCAGCTCCTTGGCGAGCAGCTTCAGGTTTCGGGACATGTCCGAGACCTCCTGCTGACGGCTCTCGGCGCGCTTGGAGCCGCCCGACTGCATCAGCTGGAGGTAGTCGATGACCACCAGCTTCAGTTCGTTGCGCTGCTTGAGGCGGCGGCACTTCGCGCGGATCTCCATCATGGAGAGGTTCGGCGAGTCGTCGATGTAGAGCGGCGCGGCGGACACGTCCGGCATCCGGCGGGCCAGCCGCGTCCAGTCCTCGTCGGTCATCGAGCCGGACCGCATGTGGTGCAGCGCCACCCGCGCCTCGGCGGAGAGCAGACGCATCGCGATCTCGTTGCGCCCCATTTCCAGGGAGAAGATCACGCTCGGCAGATTGCTCTTGATCGAGCAGGCGCGGGCGAAGTCCAGCGCGAGCGTCGACTTACCCATCGCGGGACGCGCGGCGATGACGATCATCTGGCCCGGGTGCAGGCCGTTGGTCAGCGCGTCGAGGTCGGTGAAGCCGGTGGGGACGCCGGTCATCTGGCCCTGGCGGGAGCCGATCGCCTCGATCTCGTCGAGCGCGCCTTCCATGATGTCGCCGAGCGGGAGGTAGTCCTCGCTGGTCCGCTGCTCGGTGACGGCGTAGATCTCCGCCTGGGCGCTGTTGACGATCTCGTCGACGTCGCCGTCCGCCGCGTATCCCATCTGCGTGATGCGGGTACCCGCCTCGACCAGGCGGCGCAGCACCGCCCGCTCGTGGACGATCTCGGCGTAGTACTCGGCGTTGGCCGCCGTGGGGACGGACTGCACCAGGGTGTGCAGATAGGAGGCGCCGCCGACGCGGGCGATCTCGCCGCGCTTGGTCAGCTCCGCGGCGATGGTGATCGGGTCGGCCGGCTCGCCCTTGGCGTAGAGGTCGAGGATGGCCTGGTAGACCAGCTCGTGGGCGGGGCGGTAGAAGTCCTCGCCTTTGAGGACCTCGACGACGTCGGCGATGGCATCCTTGGACAGCAGCATGCCGCCGAGGACGGACTGCTCGGCGTCCAGGTCCTGCGGCGGGACGCGCTCGAAGCCGCCGGACCAGGAGCCGCTCTCCTCGTCGCGCTCGGAGCGGTCGCCACGGCCACGGCCCTTGCCGTCGCGGCGGAAGCGGCCGGTCGGCAGCCGGTCCCCCGGACCGGAGTCCGCCCAGGGGTCGTCCATGGGCTCTGCCACGCTCACCCCGGCACCTCCTCCCGTCCGCGGCGCGGACCTCGCCGTGCCTCTTCCTTCTTACGGCACGGCTCCGACAATTGAGACGCCCGACTCCGGTTACGGCGCGTCGAGTTCGCTGGACACTCGGGCCGAAAACAGGTGGCGGGCGCCGGTCAACGGTAGGCCCGTACGCACCGTCCGCCAATCTGGTTATCCACAGGCGGTGTGGATGAGTGGCCCTCAGCTGTGGAGAACTCCCCCGTTCCTGTGCACGGCCTGGGGGAAACCACTGTGGACAAGCACACAATCAACCCGATCGCACCCCTGCGACCTGCGGATTCACCATCCATAGGCTGTGGGGGAGAAAAACTTCGACAACCTGTTCATGATCGACGCCGCAGACGTGTGCCCCCTCACCCCGTCCAGCGAAAAGTAAGGATCACTATCGCCTTGCATCTATTACCTGTGGAAGATTAGATTGTGCGCATGACACAGGCTCCCGCGACGCCACGGCGCTCCGTCCGCCGCCACGACCGCGAGATCATCGCACTCGCCCTGCCTGCCTTCGGCGCCCTCGTCGCGGAACCCCTGTTCGTGATGGTCGACAGCGCCGTCATCGGCCACCTCGGCACCCCGCAGCTCGCCGGTCTCGGCGTCGCCGCCGCACTGCTGACCACCGCCGTCTCCATCTTCGTCTTCCTCGCCTACGCCACCACCGCCGCGGTCGCCCGCCGGGTCGGCGCCGGTGATCTGCCCGCCGCCATACGGCAGGGCATGGACGGCATCTGGCTGGCCCTCCTCCTCGGCGCCGCCGTCATCGCCGCCGTCCTGCCCACCGCCCCCGCGCTCGTCGAACTGTTCGGCGCCTCCGGCACCGCCGCCCCGTACGCCACCACCTACCTGCGGATCAGCGCCCTCGGCATCCCCGCGATGCTCGTCGTACTGGCCGCCACCGGCGTCCTCCGCGGTCTCCAGGACACCCGCACCCCGCTCTACGTCGCCATCGGCGGTTTCACGGCCAACGCCGTCCTCAACATCGGCCTGGTCTACGGCGCCGGGCTCGGCATCGCCGGTTCGGCCTGGGGCACGGTCATCGCCCAGTGCGCCATGGCCGCCGTCTACCTCGCCGTGGTGGTCCGCGGCGCCCGTCGGCACGGCGCCTCGCTCCGCCCCGACGCCGCCGGGATCCGGGCCAGCGCCCAGGCGGGCGTGCCGCTCCTCGTCCGTACCCTCTCGCTCCGCGCCGTCCTCATGATCGCCACCGCGGTCGCCGCCCGGCTGGGCGATGCCGAGGTCGCCGCCCACCAGATCGTCCTCACCCTCTGGTCGCTGCTCGCCTTCGCCCTGGACGCCATCGCCATCGCAGGTCAGGCCATCATCGGCCGCTACCTCGGCTCGGGCGACGAGGCAGGCGCCAGGGCCGCCTGCCGCCGCATGGTGCAGTGGGGCATCGCCTCCGGCGTCGTCCTCGGCATCCTCGTCGCCGCCGCCCGCCCGCTGTTCATCCCGCTGTTCACCAGCGATCCCGCGGTACGCGGACCGCTGCTCACCACTCTTCTGGTCGTCGCCCTCACCCAGCCCGTCTCCGGCATCGTCTTCATCCTCGACGGTGTGCTGATGGGCGCCGGGGACGGCCCGTATCTGGCCGGGGCGATGCTGGTGACGCTCGCGCTGTTCGCCCCTGCGGCGCTGGCCGTCCCGGCGCTCGGCGGCGGGCTCACCGCACTGTGGTGGGCGATGGCCCTGATGATGACCGTCCGGATGCTCACCCTCTGGCTCCGGGCACGCTCCGGCCGGTGGATTGTGACCGGCGCCTTCCGCTGAACCACTACCGATCTTCGGAGCGTTGCCGATAATGACGGAGTGCGCCCGCTTGCCTGGAAATCGCTGCTCCCCCTGACGCTCGTGGTCATCGGGGCAGGCGTCCTCACGGGTTATGCGACCGAGGAGCCTCCACCGCCCCTCGCCGCGCCGAACGGCTTCGGGAAGTCCGGCACCGGTGACGAGCCGCCCCAGGACCAGGACCCCGCGGCGACCGCCCCCGCGTCCGACGGCAGCGCCTACACCCCGCGCCGTACGGAGGAGAACGCCCGGATCGGCGCGGTCTTCGAGAAGGACGACAGCGGCAACCACTTCTGCACCGCCAGCGTGGTGCAGAGCCCCGGACGGAACATGCTGGTCACCGCCGCGCACTGCGCCTTCGACCCGGAGACCGGAAAGCCCGTCGACGATCTCGTCTTCGCCCCGGACTACCGCGACGGCGACGAGCCCACCGGCCTGTGGAAGGTCCGGAAGGTCTTCGTCGACCACCGCTGGGCCTCCTCCGACGATGAGGACCTCGACGTCGCCTTCCTCACCCTCGACGGCAAGGGCGACAAGCAGATCCAGGACGTCCTCGGCGGCAACACCCTCGGCATAGACCGCGGCTTCGACAACGAGGTCAAGGTCACCGGCTATCCCAGCAGCCGGGACACCCCCATTTCCTGCCAGAACCGCACCACGAAGTACAGCAGCACACAGATGCGCATCCAGTGCGACGACTTCGCGGGCGGCACCAGCGGCAGCCCCTGGCTCGCCGACTACGACCCCAAGAGCCAGACCGGCACCGTCATCGGCGTCCTCGGCGGCCACCTCGGCGGCGGGGACGAGGACGACGTCTCGTACGCCGCCTACTTCGACGACGACATCGCCGCCCTCTACCGGCGCGCCCAGGCGGGCGACTGAGCCGCCCCGGACACGGCGAAGGGCCGCACCCCGTTCCCGGGATGCGGCCCTTCGGCGTTTACTGCCCAGCTCAGGCGGCGACGACCTCGACGCCGACCTTCGCGGTGACCTCGGCGTGCAGACGCACGGAGATCTGGTGCGCGCCCAGGGTCTTGATCGGCGAGCCGATCTCGACGCGACGCTTGTCGATGTCCGGACCACCGGCAGCCTTGACCGCCGAGGCGATGTCGGCCGGGGTGACGGAGCCGAACAGACGGCCGGCCTCGCCGGCGCGGACCGCGAGCTTCACCTTGACGCCCTCGAGCTGGCCCTTGACCTCGTTGGCCTGCTCGATCGTGGCGATCTCGCGGATCTTGCGACCGCGACGGATCTGCTCGACGTCCTTCTCGCCGCCCTTGGTCCAGCGGATCGCGAAACCACGCGGGACCAGGTAGTTGCGGGCGTACCCGTCCTTGACGTCAACGACGTCGCCGGCGGTGCCGAGGCCGGAGACCTCGTGGGTGAGGATGATCTTCATGTTTCGGTCACCCTTCCCTTATCGCGCGGTGGACGTGTAGGGCAGCAGCGCCATCTCACGGCTGTTCTTCACGGCCGTGGCGACGTCGCGCTGGTGCTGGGTGCAGTTGCCGGTGACTCGGCGGGCACGGATCTTGCCGCGGTCGGAAATGAACTTCCGCAGCAGGTTCGTGTCCTTGTAGTCGACGTAGGAGATCTTCTCCTTGCAGAACACGCAAACCTTCTTCTTAGGCTTGCGAGCAGGCGGCTTCGCCATTGTCTCTCTCCAGTGAGTTCAAGAAGTTTGTGCTGACGCCCTGAGGCCGCGGGCCGTAACTCCGCAACGTTTCACGTGAAACGTCGCGGACGGCCGCACGGACCTAGAAGGGCGGCTCGTCCGAGTAGCCGCCGCCGGAGCCACCGCCCCAGCCACCGCCGCCGCCACCCTGCTGGCCGCCGCCGGAGGGGCCGCCGGTCGCCCACGGGTCGTCGGCGGGAGCCCCGCCGCCGCCCTGCTGCTGGCCGCCGCCGGGGCCGCCGCCCCAGCCGCCGCCACCCTGGCCACCGCCGCCGCCCTGCGGACCGCCGCCGAAGCCGCCGCCCTGGCCACCGCGACCGCTGGTCTTGGTGACCTTGGCCGTGGCGTTGCGCAGGCTCGCGCCGACCTCGTCGACATCGAGCTCGTAGACCGTGCGCTTCACGCCCTCGCGGTCCTCGTACGACCGCTGCTTGAGGCGGCCCTGCACGATCACGCGGGTGCCCCGCGTGAGGGACTCGGCGACGTTCTCCGCCGCCTGACGCCACACCGAGCAGGTCAGGAACAGGCTCTCGCCGTCCTTCCACTCATTGGTCTGACGGTCGAAGGTGCGGGGAGTGGACGCGACGCGGAACTTCGCGACCGCCGCACCGGACGGGGTGAAGCGCAGCTCGGGGTCGTCGACAAGATTGCCGACGACCGTGATGACGGTCTCGCCTGCCATTAGGGGAACCTCTCGGCGGGTGTGCTGCTGGCTGCTGGTGTTGCTGCTACTCGGACCCGGTTACCGCTGACGCCGAAGCGTTCAGTGGGTCTCGGGACGGAGGACCTTGGTCCGGAGGACCGACTCGTTCAGGTTCATCTGACGGTCGAGCTCCTTGACAACCGCAGGCTCGGCCTGCAGGTCGATGACCGAGTAGATGCCCTCGGGCTTCTTGTTGATCTCGTACGAGAGACGACGACGGCCCCAGGTGTCGACCTTCTCGACCTTGCCGTTGCCCTCACGGACGACGGAAAGGAAGTTCTCGATCAGGGGAGAGACAGCGCGCTCCTCCAGATCGGGGTCGAGGATGACCATCACCTCGTAGTGACGCATGTGGAACCCACCTCCTTTGGACTCAGCGGCCACGGTCGTTCCGTGGCAGGAGGGTCGTGATGCGTTCCGCGCCTGCCCTGCCGGGATATCCGGACAGAGATGGGCGCAGACCGTACAGCGTACCCGCTGCCATGCTTCCGGTTGAAATCCGACCGCGAATCCCCGCAATCTGGAACACATCGGGTGTGAGCGGCGCGACACCGCGCCGCCTCTCATGGGAGGTGCCGCATGGCACAGGCAGTAAGGACCCAGCGCAACCGGCTCGCGTTCCTCAACAGCGACGGCAGGTCACATCCCGTCGAGAACACGCTGGCCACCGTCACCCTGGTGCTCGGCGCCATCGCCGTGTTCACCACCCTCGCGCCCGGACTGCACCTGGTCAGCTCCTGGGTCGGCATCGTCGGCATCGCCACGGGGCTCTGGAGCCAGTTCGTCTCGTCGACGACCGGTGAGCGCTTCATGACGATCATCGGCCTCGGCGCCTCGGCCGTCGGCCTCTACATCGGCATCGCCCACGGCGGACCCTTCGGCGGCCTCTTCTGACCCCGCCGGACCGCTCCGTACCCGAGGCGGCGCCCCGCGCGGGGCGCCGCCTCGGCCCTGGCCCGCGGCCCCTCCGCCGCCCGGCGGGGCGGGTACCGACGCGGCTCCCGTACGCCTGAACGGGATGCTCCCCAGTAGGCTTCGGCGCGAGAGCCGGAGCCCCGACCCTGGGGACACACCTGCCGAGGAGCGCCCCGCATGAGCCTGACCCTGAGGACCATCAGCCGAGAGCAGCATCTGGCGTACATCCAGAATCTGCCCGCGGCCAGCCACTGCCAGGTCCCGGCGTGGGCGGATGTGAAGACCGAGTGGCGCTCGGAGAACCTCGGCTGGTTCGACAGGAACGGCGAGCTGGTCGGTGTGGGCCTGGTCCTCTACCGCCAGCTCCCCAAGATCAAGCGGTACCTCGCCTACCTGCCCGAGGGCCCGGTCATCAACTGGTACGCCCCCAACCTGGAGGACTGGCTCCAGCCCATGCTGGCGCACCTCAAGCAGCAGGGCGCGTTCTCCGTGAAGATGGGCCCGCCGGTGATCATCCGCCGCTGGGACGCCCCCGCGATCAAGGCCGGTATCCAGGACCCGGACGTCAAGCGACTGCGGGACGTCGAGGCGACGCACATCGAGCCGCGCGCCTTCGAGGTCGCCGACCGGCTGCGCAAGATGGGCTGGCAGCAGGGCGAGGACGGCGGCGCCGGTTTCGGTGACGTCCAGCCCCGCTACGTCTACCAGGTGCCGCTCGCCAACCGTTCGCTGGAGGAGGTCCACAAGGGCTTCAACCAGCTCTGGCGCCGCAACATCAAGAAGGCCGACAAGGCCGGTGTCGAGGTCGTCCAGGGCAGCTACGAGGACCTGGCCGAGTGGCAGCGGCTCTACGAGATCACCGCGGAGCGCGACAAGTTCCGTCCGCGCCCGCTCGGCTACTTCCAGCGCATGTGGACGGCCCTCAACTCCGAGGACCCCAACCGTATGCGGCTCTACTTCGCCCGTCACAACGGCGTGAACCTCTCGGCCGCGACGATGCTGGTGGTCGGCGGACACGTCTGGTACTCCTACGGCGCCTCCGACAACATCGGCCGCGAGGTGCGCCCGTCCAACGCCATGCAGTGGCGGATGCTGCGGGACGCCTACGCGCTCGGCGCGACCGTGTACGACCTGCGCGGCATCAGCGACTCGCTGGACGAGAACGACCACCTCTTCGGTCTGATCCAGTTCAAGGTCGGCACCGGCGGCCAGGCGGCGGAGTACCTCGGCGAGTGGGACTTCCCGCTCAACAAGCTGCTCCACAAGGCGCTCGACATGTATATGTCGCGCCGCTGACCCTCCTGCGTACGTCCTTCCGTCACACCACGCCACAAGAAAGGTCCCGGGCCCGGCCATGGCGCTCACCCTCTACGTCGACACCGCGCGCTGGCGGGCGCATCACCAGAGCGTTCTCCAGCAGTTCCCCGGGATCGTCCCGGTCTGCAAGGGCAACGGCTACGGCTTCGGCCACGAACGCCTCGCCGACGAGGCAGCCCGCCTCGGGGCCGACATCCTCGCCGTGGGGACGACCTACGAAGCGGCCCGGATCAAGGACTTCTTCAGCGGTGACCTCCTCGTCCTGACGCCGTTCCGCCACGGCGAGGAGCCGGTGCCGCTGCCCGACCGCGCGATCCGTTCGGTCTCCTCGGTCGAGGGGGTGGGCGGCCTGGTGGGCGCCCGCGTCGTCATCGAGGTCATGAGCAGCATGAAGCGGCACGGCGTCACGCCGGAGGACCTGCCCAAGCTGGCCGCCGCGATCGAGGACGTCCGGCTGGAGGGCTTCGCCATCCACCTGCCGCTGGACCGTACCGACGGCTCCGACGCCGTCGAGGAGGTCATCGGCTGGATGGACCGGCTGCGGGCCGCCCGCCTCCCGCTGCACACCATGTTCGTCAGCCACCTCAAGGCCGAGGAGCTGGCCCGGCTGCAGCAGCAGTTCCCGCAGACCCGCTTCCGCGCGCGGATCGGTACCCGGCTCTGGCTCGGCGACCACGAGGCCACCGAGTACCGCGGTTCGGTCCTCGACGTCACCCGCGTCGCCAAGGGCGAGCGCTTCGGCTACCGCCAGCAGAAGGCCGCGTCCGACGGCTATCTGGTGGTCGTGGCCGGTGGCACCTCGCACGGCGTCGGCCTGGAGTCGCCCAAGGCGCTGCACGGGGTGATGCCGCGGGCCAAGGGCGTGGCGCGGGCCGGTCTGGCGACGGTCAACCGCAACCTCGCCCCGTACGTCTGGTCCGGGAAGCAGCGCTGGTTCGCGGAGCCGCCGCACATGCAGGTGTCGATCCTCTTCGTCCCGAGCGATGCGCCCGCGCCGCAGGTCGGCGAGGAGTTGGTGGCGCATCTGCGGCACACCACGACGCAGTTCGACCGGATCGTCGACCGCTGATCCGGGGCCACGGCCCGTACGACGAAGGCCCGGCGCCGCGGTATCCCCGCGGCGCCGGGCCTTCGCCCGTTCCGGCGTCCGGTCACTCCCGTACGGCGCCCCAGCGCACCCGCGGGGTGGCCTCGAAGTGCACGGCGGGGCGGGGGAGCGGGCGTCGGCCCAGGACGAAGACGTCGGGTGCCCGGTCGAGGACGCCGCCGGACGGGTCGTCCTCGCCGCCCTGCCGGACCACGTCACGCTCCGGCAGCAGCACATCGCGGACGACGACAGCGCAGAGGTAGAGCGTGCCCAGCAGATGCACCAGAATCGCCAGCTGGTAGCCCTCCGGCGGCAGCCCCTGGTGCTTGTCGCCGCTGCCCGTGTAGGCGAGGTACATCCAGATCCCCAGGTAGTACAGGACCTCGCACCCCTGCCAGACCAGGAAGTCCCGCCACCGCGGTCGGGCCAGCGCCGCCAGCGGGATCAGCCACAGCACGTACTGCGGGGAGTACACCTTGTTCGTCAGGATGAAGAGCGCGACGACGAGGAAGGCGAGCTGCGCGAAGCGCGGGCGGCGCGGCGCGTAGAGGGTGAGCAGGGCGAGACCGCCGCAGCCGAGGAGCATCAGCAGCGTGGCGTAGAGGTTGGCGTTCTCCAGCGGGTTGCCGGTGCGCTGGGAGATCAGCAGCCAGACGGAGCCGAAGTCGATCGGCCGCTCCTGGCTGAAGGTGTAGAACTTCGCCCATCCCTCGCGGAGGTGGAAGCCGCTCGCGTCGTACGCGAACATCACCGGCAGGTTCACCACCAGCCAGGAGATTACGGCGCCGGTCAGACACCGTCCGTAGGCGCGCCAGGTGCCGGCCCGCCAGCAGAGCACCAGCAGGGGGCCGAGGAGGAGGACGGGGTAGAGCTTGGCGGCGGTCGCCAGCCCGATGAGCAGTCCGGCGCGGAGCGGGTGGCTGCGGGACCACAGGAGCATGCCCGCGGCGGTGAGCGCGACGGCGAGCAGGTCCCAGTTGATCGTGGCGGTCAGCGCCAGCGCGGGTGCCAGCGCGACGAGCAGTCCGTCCCAGGGGCGGTTGCGGTGCGTACGGGCCACGCAGACGACGAGGACGGCGGCGCAGACCATCAGCATCCCGGCGTTGACCAGCCAGTAGATCTGTTCGCGCTGGACGATCTCGCCGCCGTTCGGGGTCATCCAGGAGGCGACCTCCATGAACAGCCCGGTCAGGACGGGGTACTCCAGGTACTCCATGTCGCCGGGCAGCCGGTCAAAGTAGGGGATGAGCCCGTCGGCGAAGCCGCGCCCCGAGAAGAGGTGGGGGATGTCGGAGTAGCAGGCGTGGACGTACTGGGTGGTGGCGCCGAAGAACCAGCCGCCGTTGTAGCAGGGGAGCTTCTGGACCATCCCGAGCGCGAACATGCCGAGGGCGACGAGCACGATCACCCGGACCGGGGTGAGCCTGCTCGTACCGGGCAGCGCCCGGCGGCCGAGCGGGCCACCGAGCAGCTCGCTGCCGGCTGCCGCGACCTCGTCCCGCTGTGTGGGCCGTACGGACTCGTCCCCGCGCACGCTCGTCATGGGCCCATCCTGCCGCACGCCCCTGTGCGGAACGCGGCGAAGCCCCCGCCCGGTCGAGCCGGGTCGGGGGCTTCGCGAGGCGCTGTTTCACGTGAAACGGCCGTGGGTTCGGCTGCCGTGGCGGCGCGCTGTTTCACGTGAAACGAGGTGGGTCAGGGCTGCTCCCCGCTGGGTCCGCCGAGCCAGCCGCCACCACCGGGACCGTTGCCGCCGGTCGGATCCGGCGACGTTGTGTCGCCGCCGGTGTCGCCGCCCGGTCCCCCGCCGGGACCGCCACCGGGTCCACCGCCGGGTCCGCCACCGGCGCCGCCGTCGTTCTGGCAGCCGATGTCCCAGTCGGCGCACGTCTCCGTGGCCGTGGGCGTCGGCGAGTGGGTCGGCGTCTCGGAGTGCGAAGGCTTCTCCGAGGGCGTCTGGGACGGCGTCTCCGACGGCTGCATGGTCGGCGTCGGGGACGGCATGCCCGCCTCGTCGAAGCGCTGGCCGATGGGCGTGGCCGCCGGGAAGTCCTGCACCGGTGTGCCCTGCAGCGCCTGGATCATGTACTGCGTCCAGACCTCGGTGGGCAGCGCACCACCATGGATCGAGTCGAAGCCACCGACGCCGTTCATGGAGAGCTGGCGGGGGTTCTTCGGGTCCTCACGGAACATCGAGATCGCGGTCGACAGCTGCGGGGTGTACCCCACGAACCACGCCGACTTGTTCTCGTCGGTGGTACCGGTCTTGCCCGCCGCGGGACGGCCCAGCTTCGTCGCCTCCACCTTGGCCGTACCGTTCGTGATGACGTTCTCCAGCACCTTGGTGACGTTGTTGGCGATGTCCGGGTCGATCGCCGGTTCCCTTGAGGGTGCCTCGATGCCGTCCACCGACTCGCCGTGGTGCTTCACCTCGGTGACCGAGTACGGCTCCACCTTGGTGCCCGACTTCGCGAACGTCGCATAGGCGTTGGCCATACGGATCGCGCTGGGCGTCGAGGTGCCGAGGGCGAACGAGGGGTTGAGGGACCTGTCGAAGCTCGCGTCCGAGATACCCGCGGCGCGTGCCATGTCCCGCACCTTGCTCATCCCGACGTCCATGCCGAGCTGCACGAACGGGGTGTTGACCGACTGCTCCATCGCCTTCATGAGGGTGATGTAGCCCCAGGCGTGTTCGCTCTCGTTCTTCTGGTAGAAGGGCGAGTTGTCCTTCGACAGATAGTCGGAGCCGTCGGCGTTCTTCACCTTGAGGTGGTCGTTGCCGTTGTAGCGGCTGTCCGGTGAGAGCGGTTGGCCGTTGCTGTGTTGCGTGCCGTACTTCATCGCCGCCGCGAGGACGAACGGCTTCCAGGTCGAGCCGACCGGCACACCGAAGGTGTCGGCGTTGTTGCTGAAGTGGCCCTTGTCGTAGCCCTCACCGCCGTATATGGCGACGATCTTGCCCGTGCCGGGCTCCACCGAGGCGCCACCGAACTGGACGTACTTGTCCTTCTCGCGCTTCTCCGGGTCGATGTAGCGCTTGTCGACCTTCTTGACCGAGTTGGCCAGCGCGGTGACCTTCTTCTTGTCGAAGGTCGTGTAGATCTGGTAGCCGCCCTTGTCGAACGCCGCCTGGCTGAGGTGGGTGTTCTTCAGGACGTACTTCTTGGCCGTGTCCATCAGATAGCCGATCTGACCGTTCTTGCTGGCAGAGGGCTTCAGCGGCTTCGGCATGGGGAACTTCGTGTACTTGGCCCGCTCCGCCTTGGACATCCGGCCGACCTTGACCTCCCGGTCGAGCACCCACGACCAGCGCTCCTTGGCCCGCTTGGTGTTCGCCTGCGGGCTGGCGCCCGGAACGGAACCGCCCGCGGGGTCGTAGAGCTCGGGGCCCTTGAGCACGGTCACCAGCAGGGCTGCCTCGTCCGGCTTCAGATCGCGGGCGTCCTTGCCGTAGTACGCCTGGGCCGCCGCCTGGATGCCGTAGGAGCTGCGCCCGAAGTAGCTGGTGTTGAAGTAGCCCTGGAGGATCTCGGGCTTCTTCATCTTCGTGACGACCTTGATGGAGATGAAGAGCTCTTTGAACTTACGGGTGAGCGTCTGGTCCTGGCTCAGCATGGCGTTCTTGACGTACTGCTGAGTGATCGTCGAACCGCTCTGGGTCTCCTCGCCCTTGGCCATCTTGACCAGGGCGCGGACGATGCCCATGGGGTCGACGCCGGAGTCCTCCTCGAAGGACTCGTTCTCCGCGGAGATGGCGGCGTTCTGCAGCGACACCGGAATGTCGCTGATCGGGACGATCTGCCGGTTGGTCTCGCCGTCGCGGGCCATGACGTCGCCGTTGGCCCAGTAGTAGATGTTGTTCTCCTGGCGGGCCGCAAGGCTCTCCTTGGGCACCTCCACCAGCCACAGGGCGATACCGGCGATCCCGACTATGACGCCCACGAAGCCGACGCACAGCGCCGTGACCTGCTTCCAGGACGGCACGAAGCGGCGCCAACCGCTGCGCCCGGCCCGCGGGTAGTCGATGAACCGCTTCTTGGCGGGACCTTTTCCGCCACGGCCACGACCGCCGCCCGCACCACCCGCGCCGTCCGCGCCACCACCGCGACGCCCCCTGCCACCGCCGCGTCCGCCGCCGGACCCCGCCGCGTCGTCCGCCCGTCGGCGACCGCCGCGCTGAGCCGCACGACGCGCTTCCGCCCGCCCGCCGGGAGGCCGCTCCTGACCGTGCGCTGCGGAATGGGATGTGGAGCCGGAAGCAGCGCCACGGGGCGCCGCGCGACGCCCCGTTGATTGCTGCGCGGCACGTCGGGCCGCGGCGCGACCGCCACCTTGCGGCTGTGGCGGTTTGCGACGGTGCTCGCTCATGGAACGGATACTCCTCGGGCAGGCGCGCTATCTCGTCGCCTGAAGGCGGTGGTTGTCTTCAGGTCCCCCCGATGCACGGCCCGTTCCTGACGCGCGGGCCGCACTACACCGAGCACGGGGACGCCAGTTATCGGCCCACGGTTCCCGGCAGTCTGCATGCCGCACAGACTACGCACGGCCAAATCCTGCCCACCGTCTAAATTCACTCCAAATCAGGCAGGTTGGACCCTATGAATCGGTGATGTGACGCCGTTCACCGCACCGTTGCTTGTCCCGTCCCACCGGGCGTTCTATCGTCTGGATGTATCGAGTCGATACATCAGCACGACATAAAGAGTGCGCGAGGTCGAGGAGGCGGAGGATGAGCAGACGCTCCGGCGTCCTCGAATTCGCCGTTCTGGGCCTGCTGCGCGAGTCCCCGATGCACGGCTACGAGTTGCGTAAGCGGCTCAACACTTCACTCGGGGTTTTCCGCGCGTTCAGCTACGGCACCCTCTACCCCTGCCTCAAGGCGCTGGTCGCGAACGGCTGGCTCATGGAGGAGCCCGGCGGACCGCCCGAGGGCGTGCCCGCCACGGCTCTGACCGGACGCCGGGCCAAGATCGTCTACCGCTTGACCACGGCGGGGAAGGAGCACTTCGAGGAGCTGCTCTCGCACTCCGGCCCGGACGCGTGGGAGGACGAGCACTTCGGCGTCCGCTTCGCGTTCTTCGGCCAGACGTCGCGGGACGTCCGTATGCGGGTGCTGGAAGGGCGGCGCAGTCGGCTGGAGGAACGTCTCGAAAGGATGCGTACCTCCCTGGCCCGCAGCCGGGAACGGCTGGACGACTACACCCTCGAACTCCAGCGCCACGGCATGGAATCCGTGGAGCGCGAGGTCCGTTGGCTGAACGGACTCATCGAGAGCGAGCGCACCGGGCGCGATCGGCATACGCCCGGGACCGCTGAGCGGGACAAGCAGGATCGGTCAGGAGAGACGGACGGCCTGCCCCGGCACCGGGACGGTTCCCGGCCGGATCCGTCCGATGACACCACCACATGAGGTCCTGTCCGGCAGGACCTCAGCGAGAACACAGGGAGCAACCGGAATGGGTTCGGTTCGCGTAGCCATCGTCGGCGTGGGCAACTGCGCCGCCTCGCTGGTACAGGGCGTCGAGTTCTACAAGGACGCCGATCCGGAGAGCCGTGTGCCCGGCCTCATGCATGTGCAGTTCGGCGACTACCACGTCCGGGACATCGAGTTCGTGGCCGCCTTCGACGTCGACGCCAAGAAGGTCGGCCTGGATCTCGCGGACGCCATCGGCGCCAGCGAGAACAACACCATCAAGATCTGCGACGTGCCGAACGCCGGTGTGACGGTCCAGCGCGGCCACACCCTCGACGGCCTGGGCAAGTACTACCGCATGACGATCGAGGAGTCGGAGCAGGCTCCGGTCGACATCGTCCAGGTCCTCAAGGACAAGCAGGTCGACGTCCTGGTCTGCTACCTCCCTGTCGGCTCCGAGGAGGCGGCGAAGTACTACGCGCAGTGCGCCATCGACGCCAAGGTCGCCTTCGTCAACGCCCTCCCGGTCTTCATCGCCGGTACCAAGGAGTGGGCGGACAAGTTCACCGAGGCCGGTGTCCCGATCGTCGGTGACGACATCAAGTCGCAGGTCGGCGCCACCATCACGCACCGCGTCATGGCCAAGCTCTTCGAGGACCGGGGCGTCATCCTGGACCGCACGATGCAGCTGAACGTCGGCGGCAACATGGACTTCAAGAACATGCTGGAGCGGGAGCGGCTGGAGTCCAAGAAGATCTCCAAGACGCAGGCCGTCACCTCGCAGATCAGGGACCGTGAGCTGGGCGAGGACAACGTCCACATCGGCCCCTCGGACTTCGTGGCCTGGCTCGACGACCGCAAGTGGGCGTATGTCCGCCTCGAGGGCCGGGCGTTCGGCGACGTCCCGCTGAACCTCGAGTACAAGCTGGAGGTCTGGGACTCCCCGAACTCCGCGGGCGTCATCATCGACGCGCTCCGCGCCGCGAAGATCGCCAAGGACCGCGGCATCGGCGGCCCGGTCCTCTCCGCCTCCTCGTACTTCATGAAGTCGCCGCCCGTGCAGTACTTCGACGACGAGGCGCGCGCCAACGTCGAGAAGTTCATCAAGGGCGAGGTCGAGCGCTGACGCTCCCCTCATCGCCACGCTCCGCGGGCCTCCGGGTATCTCTCCCGGGGGCCCGCGGGCTGTGTGAGGCTGTGCCTCATGCATGTTGTGCGCGACCTCCGCGTATTACTCCGGCTACGTGACTTCCGTTCGCTCCTTGCCGCACGGCTGCTGTCCCAGGCCGCCGACGGGGTGTTCCAGGTCGCGCTCGCCACCTACGTGGTCTTCTCGCCGGAGAAGCAGACCTCACCGGCGGCCATCGCCTCCGCCATGGCGATCCTGCTGCTGCCGTACTCGCTCCTCGGCCCGTTCACCGGCGTGCTGCTCGACCGCTGGCGGCGCCGTCAGGTCCTGCTCCACGGCAATCTGCTGCGCACCCTGCTGGCCATGGCGACGGCGGCGCTGATCGTGTCGGACGTCCCCGACTGGCTCTTCTACGCCTCGGCCCTCTCGGTGACCGCGGTGAACCGGTTCGTCCTGGCCGGGCTCTCGGCCGCGCTGCCCCGGGTGGTCGACGGTGGGGCACAGCTGGTCATGGCCAACTCCCTTGCCCCGACGGCCGGTACGCTCGCCGCGACGGCGGGCGGCGGGCTCGCCTTCGCAGTCCGGCTGGCCGGACCGCACGTGGACGTGTTCGTCATACTGCTGGCCGCGGCCCTCTACTTCTGTTCGGCACTCACCGCGCTGCGGATGACACCACAGCTGCTCGGCCCCGATCTCACCGCCCGCCCACCGCATCTGCGGCAAGCCCTGCTGAGCACCGTGCGGGGCCTCGCGGAGGGGCTGCGCCATCTCGCCGAACGGCGCACCCCGGCCCGGGCGCTGGCCGCGATGACCCTCATCCGCTTCTGCTACGGAGCGCTGACGGTCATGGTCCTGATGCTGTGCCGGTACGCGTGGGCCGCGACCGAGTCCGAGGGCCTGGCCCTGCTCGGGGTCACCGTGCTGGTGTCGGGCGCGGGCTTCTTCATGGCCGCCGTCGTCACGCCGTGGGCGGTGGCACGCTTCGGCGCGTTCGGCTGGATCGCCTGCTGTGCCGCCATGGGCGCGGTGCTGGGGCCGACGCTCGGTCTGTTCTTCACGCCGGGGCCGATGCTGGTCGCCGCCTTCGTGCTCGGGGTCGGCACCCAAGGAACCAAGATCTCCACGGACACGGTCGTCCAGGCCACCGTCGACGACGCGTTCCGCGGCCGGATCTTCGCCGTCTACGACGTGCTGTTCAACATCGCCTTCGTCGGTGCCGCCGCGGTCGCCGCCCTCGTGCTGCCGCCGGACGGCAGGTCCGGCGTGCTGCTGCTCATGGTGACCGTGATCTACACATGCGTCGCCGTGACGGTGGTGCGCCTGAGGCGCGGGTAGGCACCGCTCCCCCGCAGGGTGGCGGCCGGACACCGCAGCCGGGCGCGCGGACCGGATACCTTACGGACGTCCTTCACCAGCCTGTACACATCAAAATTCGGGGGAGTTCCATGACCATGCCGCCTCAGGGCCCGAACCCGTACGGCCAGGCGCCGTACGGACAGCATCCCTATCCCCAGGCGCCGTACGGCCAGGCCCCCTACCCCCAGGCACCGCAACCGCCCCAGGCTCCCTACGGTCAGCCGCAGCCCGGGTACGCCCACCCGCAGCAGCCACCGGCTCCGTACGGCTATCAGCAGCCGCAGCCGGGGTACCCCGCGCCGCCGCAGCAGCCCTCTGCGCAGGGCGGTGGTCCCGTGCCGCCGCCGCAGCCCGCCAGGAAAAGGTCCCCCAAGACGATCCTGAAGGGCATCGGCGTCGTCATCGCGCTGATCGCCTTCGCCTTCTTCTGGATCACCAGCCTGGACGACGCGGACAGCGCCGAGGCCGGTGACTGCGTCAAGAAGTCCGAGAGCTCGCTCGACGACGGCCTCAAGGTCGTGGACTGCGGCACCCCGGAGGCCCAGTACAAGGTGACCGAAGTGCACAACGACACCTCCGACCCCTCCGTCTGCCCTGCGGGGCAGTCGGCGTACTCCAAGTCCGTGGAGCGTCGTAAGCGCGCCGACACCCACATGGTGCTCTGTCTGACCCCGACGAAGTAGAGCGAACCGGGCCCGGCGGACACGCCGTGGGGCGGTGTTTCACGTGAAACACCGCCCCACACCTCATCCACCACGTTTCACGTGAAACATGACGGCCCGCCGGTTGCCCGGCCCACCGACCGTCTGTTTCACGTGAAACATCAGCCCTGCGTGGCCCACCACTCCTTGAGCGCGGCGATCGCGTCCTCGCGCTCCATCGGGCCGTGCTCCAGCCGGATCTCCAGCATCTGCTTGTACGCCTTGCCGACGGCCGGGCCCGGGGCGATGTCCAGGATCTGCATGATCTCGTTGCCGTCCAGGTCGGGCCGGATCGCCTCCAGCTCCTCCTGCTCCTGGAGGCGCGCGATGCGCTCCTCCAGACCGTCGTACGCCCGCGACAGGGCATTCGCCTTGCGCTTGTTCCGCGTCGTGCAGTCCGAGCGGGTGAGCTTGTGCAGCCGGGTCAGCTGCGGGCCCGCGTCACGGACGTAGCGGCGGACCGCGGAGTCCGTCCACTCGCCGGTTCCGTAGCCGTGGAAGCGCAGATGCAGCTCCACCAGCCGCGAGACGTCCTTCACCAGGTCGTTCGAGTACTTCAGCGCGGTCATGCGCTTCTTGGTCATCTTGGCGCCGACCACCTCGTGGTGGTGGAACGAGACCCGGCCGTCGTTCTCGAACCGGCGGGTCCTCGGCTTCCCGATGTCGTGCAGCAGTGCCGCCAGCCGCAGGACCAGGTCCGGCCCGTCCTCCTCCAGGTCGATCGCCTGCTCCAGGACCGTGAGCGTGTGCTCGTAGACGTCCTTGTGGCGGTGATGCTCGTCACGCTCCAGCCGGAGCGCGGGCAGCTCGGGCAGCACCCGCTCGGCGATCCCCGAGTCGACCAGCAGCCTGAGGCCCTTGCGCGGGTGGGGCGCCAGGATCAGCTTGTTCAGCTCGTCCCGGACGCGCTCCGCGGACACGATCTCGATCCGCCCCGCCATCGCCTTCATCGCCGCCACGACGTCGGGGGCGACCTCGAAGTCCAGCTGAGCGGCGAACCGGGCCGCGCGCATCATCCGCAGCGGGTCGTCCGAGAAGGAGTCCTGCGGGGTGCCGGGCGTCCGCAGGACCCGGGCCGCCAGGTCCTCCAGACCGCCGTGCGGGTCGATGAACTCCTTCTGCGGGAGGAAGACGGCCATGGCGTTCACCGTGAAGTCCCGGCGGACCAGGTCTTCCTCGATGGAGTCGCCGTAGGACACCTCCGGCTTGCGCGAGGTGCGGTCGTACGCCTCCGAGCGGTACGTCGTGACCTCGATGTCGAAGGAGCTCTTCTTGCAGCCGACCGTGCCGAACGCGATGCCGACCTCCCACACCGCGTCGGCCCACGGGCGGACGATCTTCAGAACGTCCTCGGGGCGCGCGTCCGTGGTGAAGTCCAGGTCGTTGCCGAGCCGGCCCAGGAGCGCGTCCCGCACCGAACCGCCGACCAGGGCAAGCGTGAACCCGGCCTCCTGGAATCGGCGGGCCAGGTCGTCCGCCACGGGGGAGACCCGCAGCAGCTCGCTCACGGCACGGCGCTGCACCTGGCTCAGCGCGTTCGTCGACTGCGCAGACCGCTCGGACTGCGGGGCGGGGATGTCATTGTTGGCGTTCGGCACAACTGAAAAGGGTACGTGCCCGTGCCACGCCCGGCGTCCCGCCGTCGGGGGCGACGCCGTGACCGGCCCGGCCCGTGATCTTGTGGCGCACACCATGGCACGACGCCACTGCGCACCTCGTTACCATGCGTGGACGCACATTCCAACGACCACTGACGACGACGAGGGACGGGCGAGCGCGTGGCCGATGCGGCAAGGTTCCGGTGGACTGAACGGCCGCGCGGGCGCCGGCTACGACGCGGCGCCGCGCTGTTCACCGGGGTGCCCCTGCTCATGGGCCTGGTGCAGCTCCCGCTGGCCCCGGCCGCGCACGCCGCCACCGGGCCGCGCACCGTCGACGTCAGCATCGACTCGCTGACCCCGCAGGCGCCCGGCAAGGGCGACACCGTCACCGTCTCCGGCACCGTGACCAACGAGAGCCGGACCACGGTCACCGACGCCCATGTCGCCGTCCGGCGCGGCCCGGCGCTCAACGGACGCAGCGCGCTCGACGCCGCCGCCCGGCGCACCGGCTTCTCCCCGGCCGAGGACGGGCCGGAGGTCAAGGGGCACACCGCCGACATCGACCCGCTGCGGCCCGGCATCAGCCGCTCCTTCTCGCTCCGCGTCCCGGTCAAGGACCTCGACCTCGGCGACGGCGGCGTCTACCAGCTCGGCGTCTCCCTCTCCGGCCGCCCGCAGGGCCAGTACGAGCAGGTGCTCGGCATGGAGCGGACCTTCCTGCCCTGGCAGGAAGGCGACTCGGGGAAGAAGACGCAGCTCACCTACATGTGGCCGCTGATCTCCTCCACCCATCTCACGGCCCAGACCGACGCCGACGCGCAGCAGACACCGGTCTTCCGTGACGACGATCTCGCCTCGGAGATCAAGCCCGGTGGCCGACTGCAGCAGATGGTCGCGCTCGGCAAGGACCTCCCGGTGACGTTCGTCATCGACCCGGACCTCCTCGCGACGGTCGAGGCGATGACGAAGCCGTACAAGGTGCACGGCCCCGACGGCCCCGCGGGCAAGAACCAGGCCGTCGCCAAGCAGTGGCTGAACGACCTCACGGAGGCGGTGAAGACCCACGAGGTCGTCGCGCTCCCGTTCGCCGATCCGGACCTCGCCTCCCTCGCCCACCAGGGCAAGAACGTGCCCAGCGCGCTCGGCCACCTCGGCCCGGCCACGGAGCTGGCGTCCACGACCGTCGACACGATCCTGGATGTGAAGCCGCGCACGGACTTCGCCTGGCCCGTCAACGGCGCGATCGACTCCTCGATCGTGGACGTCGCCACCTCCGCCGGTGCCCACAACGTCATCACCCGCAGCGACAGCCTGCGCGAGTCCGACCAGCTGACCTACACGCCCACCGCGGCCCGGCCGATCGGCGGCGGCAACACCGCCGTGGTCGCGGACGCGGGGCTGTCCACCGCCTTCGAGGGTGATCTGACCCAGAGCGGCCGGGCCACCCGCGCGGTCCAGTCGTTCCTCGCCCAGACCCGGCTGATCGGCCTGCAGGACCCCGGACGGCAGCGCAGCATCGTCGTCGCGCCGCAGCGGATGCCGTCCACCAGCCAGGCGCAGGCCATGGCCGCGGCGCTGCGGACGCTGGAGGCCACCGACTGGACGCAGCCGCTGGACCTCAGCGACGCCGCCAACGCCGAGCCCGACGGAGCGGCCGCCCGGCACGTCCCGAGCCGCGCCGCGTACCCGTCGTCGCTGCGCCGCCAGGAGATGCCCACCGAGGCGTTCCGCCAGATCCAGGAGACCCAGGCGGCGCTGGACGAGTTCCGGGTGAATCTGGACCGTCCCGAGCGCGTCGTGACGCCGTTCGGCAACGCGATCATGCGGGGCATGTCGACGCAGTGGCGCGGCAACCGCGCCGGAGCGGCCGCGTTCCGCGGCTCGGTGCGGGACTACCTCACCGAGCTGACGCGGAAGGTCCACCTGATCCAGAAGTCGAACGCCACGCTCTCCGGGCGCAGCGCGACGATCCCGGTGACGGTGCAGAACAACCTCCTCCAGGGTGTCGAGGGCATGACGCTGAAGCTGACGTCCTCGCAGCCGAACCGGCTGAGCGCGGGCGAGCCGCAGCGCATCAAGGTGGACGGCGGGCACAGCCAGTCCTTCAAGTTCGACACCACGGCGAACGCCAACGGTCCGGTCCGGGTGAACGCCCAGCTCTACACCGCGGACGGAAAGCCGTACGGTCAGCCGATGACGTTCGTCGTGAACGTCACGGAGATCACCGCGACGGTCATGCTCGTCATCGCGGGCGGTGTGCTGCTGCTGGTCCTGGCCGGTGTGCGGATCTACCTCCAGCGCAAGCGGGCGGCCGCCCGGAAGACGGGCGAGGGCCCGCAGGGCGGAGCGGGTCCGGACGACACCGACGGGCCCGGGGGTCCGGCCGGTCCGGACGGCCGCAACGGCACGGACGCGACCGACGACACGAGCGGCGAGGACGCCGGGCAGCCGAGTGACCCCACGCCGGACACCGGTTCGGGAAACTCCGGTCCGTCCGGCTCGGGTGAGAAAGTGGACCGTTGATATTTGGCGGGGCCGGAGGGCCGGCGACGGATGAGGTGGGGCAGCGATGAACGCGCCGTTTGACGGTGACCGCGGCCGGGGCGCCGAGGGCGACCCTGCGGGGCCGGTCCCACCGGCCCCGCAGGAGCCGTACGGCCTGAACGGCCGGAGCCCCTACGCGCAGGACGGCCCCCGCTACGAGGCGCCCCAGGGGCATGCCCCGGGGTACCCGGGCGGCGCGGTGCAGCCGCCGTCGGGCGCACCTGCCGAACCGTTCCCGCCGCAGCCCGCGGCCCCGTACGCCCCCGAGCAGCAGGGCTGGGGCGCTCCCGCGCCGACCGGTCCCGCGGGCCCGCCCGCCCCGGCGCCGTACGCCGACGCGGCGGAGACGGTGCAGTTCCCGGGGGTGGGCGACGGGTTCGGGCAGGAGGCGGAGCAGCAGCCGGAGTCCGACGCGTTCGCGCATCTCTTCCGTGATCAGCAGCCGTACGAGCCCCGCCGTCCGGTGGCGGCGGAGCCCGGCCCGGCGGCGCTGGTGCCCGAGACGGCGCCCGCCCCGGAGCCCCCGGCGCCCGAGCCGGAGCCGGTCGCGGCCGCCGGGAAGCAGCCCGGGGGCCGCGCCTCCGGTCTGCTCAAGTCCAGCGCCGTGATGGCCGCCGGAACGATGGTCTCCCGCCTCACCGGCTTCGTCCGCTCCGCGCTGATCGTCGCCGCGCTCGGTGGCGCGGTGCTGGGTGACTCCTGGCAGGTGGCGTACCAGCTGCCGACGATGATCTTCATCCTGACCATCGGCGGCGGTCTGAACTCCGTCTTCGTCCCGCAGCTGGTGCGCGCGATGAAGGAGGACGACGACGGCGGCGAGGCGTACGCCAACCGGCTGCTGACGCTGGTCATCGTCATCCTGGGCGCGCTCACGGTCCTGGCGGTCGTCGCGGCGCCGTTGCTCGTGAAACTTGTCTCGTTCGACATCTCACGCGATCCGGCGGCCAACGAGGTCGCCGTCGCGTTCACCCGCTACTGCGTGCCCACGATCTTCTTCATGGGGCTGCACGTCGTGATGGGGCAGATCCTCAACGCGCGCGGCCGGTTCGGCGCGATGATGTGGACCCCCGTCCTCAACAACATCGTCATGATCGCCACGTTCGGGCTCTTCATCTGGGTCTACGGCACCGCCAAGACCTCCGGCATCGGCGTCACCACCATCCCCGACGAGGGCATCCGCCTGCTGGGCATCGGCACCCTGCTCGGTCTCGTGGTGCAGGCGCTGGCGATGATCCCGTACCTGCGGGACGCGGACTTCACGTTCCGGCTGCGGTTCGACTGGCGCGGGCACGGGCTCGGCAAGGCCGCCAAGCTCGCGAAGTGGACGGTCCTGTTCGTCCTCGCCAACCAGGCGGGCGTCCTGGTCGTCACCCAGCTCTCCACCTGGGCCGGGAACACCGCGGACGGCCAGGGCCACCCCGGCACCGGCTTCATCTCGTACGCCAGCGCCCAGCTGATCTGGAACATGCCGCAGGCGATCATCACGGTTTCCGTGATGGCGGCGCTGCTGCCGCGGCTGGCCCGGTCGGCGGCCGACGGCGACACCGGCGCGGTCCGGGACGACATGTCCCAGGGCCTGCGGACCTCGGCCGTCGCCATCGTCCCGATCTCGTTCGGCTTCCTGGCCCTCGGCGTCCCGCTGTGCACCCTGGTCTACGGCTCGTCCGGCGCGGGCGTCCCGATGGGCTACATGCTGATGGCCTTCGGTATCGGCCTCATCCCGTTCTCGGTGCAGTACGTGATCCTGCGGGCCTTCTACGCCTACGAGGACACCCGGACGCCCTTCTACAACACCGTGATCGTCGCGGCGGTCAACGCCGCCGCCTCGGCCGCCTGCTTCCTGATCCTGCCCGCCCGCTGGGCGGTGATCGGCATGGCCGCCGCGTACGGCATCGCCTACATGATCGGCGTCGTGGTCGCCTGGCGTCGGCTGAGCCGCCGGATGAACGGTGACCTGGACAGCGCCCGTATCGTGCGCACGTACGCCCGTCTGGCGGGCGCAAGCATTCCCGCAACCGTCATCGCCGGTGCGGCGGTGTACGGCATCATGCAGGGACTGGGCAGTGGATTCCTCGGGTCGCTGGCCGCGCTGATCGTGGGTGCGGTCGCCCTCCTGGGGGTCTTCTACGTGGCCGCGCGGAAGATGCGCATCGAAGAGATGACGGCGCTGGTCGGCATGGTCCGGGCCAAGCTGGGGCGCTGAGGCACAACCATCGACCGCCACCGCGTGTCGTGCATAGTGGCGGACTGTGGGCACAATTGTCGTGGCTCATTGAGCCTGCAACGGATGGGGAGGCAGGAACGACGGTGGCGGAACGGAGCACGGCTGCCGTCGACGTGGCCGACACGAGCGGTGACCAACCGCTGGCCGCCAAGGCGGAGAAGGCCACGGACGACGGTGCGAAGCCCGACAAGGCGTCCGACGCGGAGAAGGAAGCCGTCGGCACCGATGACGCGGCCGCAGCAGCCGACGCACAACCTTCCGAGCTGCACAGCGGCCACAAGCTCGCCAAGCGCTACCGCTTGGAGGAGTGCGTCACCCGGCTGGAGGGATTCAGCAGCTGGCGTGCGGTCGACGAGAAGCTGCGCCGCGCCGTCGGGGTGCACATCCTGCCCGCCGACCACCCACGGGCCCGCCCGGTGCTGTCGGCGGCCCGTTCCGCGGCGCTCCTCGGCGATCCGCGCTTCGTGCAGATCCTCGACGCCGTCGAGGAGAACGACCTCGTCTACGTCGTCCACGAGTGGCTGCCCGACGCCACCGATCTGGCCACCGTCCTCGCCGCGGGTCCCCTGGAGCCGCACGACGCCTACCAGCTCGTCAGCCAGGTCTCCCAGGCGATGGCCGCCGCCCACCGCGAGGGCCTGTCGCATCTGCGGATCAACCCCGGGTCGGTGCTCCGCACGGAGTCCGGGCAGTACCGCATCCGCGGCCTCGCGATCATGGCGGCGCTGCGCGGACTCACCTGCGACGAGCCGCAGCGCTCGGACACGGAGGCGATCGGCGCGCTGCTCTACGCCGCGCTGACCCAGCGCTGGCCGTACGAGAACGACGCCTACGGCATGTCCGGTCTGCCCAAGGGCGTCGGACTGATCGCTCCCGACCAAGTGCGGGCCGGTGTCCACCGCGGTCTGTCCGAGCTGGCCATGCGCGCGCTGGTCAACGACGGGGCCACCGCGTCCCGCCAGGAACAGCCGTGCACCACCCCGGACGAGCTGGCCAAGGCGGTGGCGGCGATGCCCCGCATCCGGCCCCCGGAGACGGCGTTCACCACCCCGCCGCCGTACCAGCGGACCCAGTACCAGCAGGGCAGCTACGGCCAGCCGGCGCGCAACCACCAGATGAACCGCGCCACCCAGCCCGTGCCCACGCCGCCGCCCCCGCTGCAGAGCCGCACCGGCAAGGCGCTGAAGTGGTGTGTCTCCGCGCTGCTCATCGCGGCGCTGGGGCTGGGCAGCTGGCAGCTGGCGGACACCCTGCTCAAGCAGGAGAACGACACCTCCGGCAGCGGGACCCCGCAGGCCAACTCGCACCACAACACCAAGCCGAACGGCAAGCCGCTCAAGATCGAGGACGCCGCCGAGTACTACCCGGACGGGCGCCCGCAACATCCCGATCAGGTGCGCAACACCTTCGACAAGGACTCCAGCACCTACTGGCGGAGCATGAGCTACCGCGACGGTCCCGACATGAACCCGCACTTCAAGCAGGGCGTCGGCATCGTCTACGACCTCGGCTCGGAGCAGCGGGTCGGTGGTGCGTCGATCGATCTGCACTACGCGGGCCCGCACACCAAGATCACGCTCTACGCGGCGCCGTCCCTGTCGCCGTCCACCCCGCTCGGTTCCATGAAGCGCATCGGGGGTGCGGACACCTCGGAGACCGTCGCGAAGGTCAGCCTCGACTCCCCGGCGAAGGCGCGCTACGTCTTGGTGTGGATGACGGCGATGCCCTACGCGCCGGGCGACGACTTCAGCGGCGCGGGCTACAAGCAGGCCATCCGGGAGATCTCCTTCACCGGCTGAGCAGGGTCCTCATCAGAAGATCCCTTAGGCATCACAGGGGCCCGGTCGATCCGTCGACCGGGCCCCTGCGCTCTCCGCCCGCCGGACGGATCGACCGGTACCACCGGTTATCCCCCGCATTCCGGAACAAGCCCGGTTTTCCCCGCGCACGAATACCGCATTTCTCCCCCTTTACCGCAAGCCACCGCGGCGCGGGCTCATTTGCGCTGGTCAGTGGCCTTCTTGTGAGGCCGTGCACCCGCCGTTTCATTTACTTTCGCCAGGCGGCGGGCTTCAATGGGGCGGGGGAAAGAGCACCTGTGGGAGGGCCGTGCGCGCCGAAGATGACGAAGCAGCCACGTCGAACGACGCCGAGCTTCTTGCGCTGCACGTCAAGGGTGATCCCGATGCCTTCGGGGAAATCGTCCGACGCCACCGTGACCGGCTCTGGGCCGTCGCGATCCGCACCCTCGGCGACCGCGAAGAGGCCGCCGATGCCGTACAGGACGCGCTGGTCTCCGCGTATCGGGCCGCCCACACCTTCCGCGGGCAATCAGCCGTCACCACGTGGCTGCACCGCATCACGGTGAACGCCTGCCTGGACCGGGCCCGCAAGGCGGCCTCCCGGCGGACGTCGCCCGTCGCCGAGACCGATCAGCTGGATCAGCTCCTGGAGCCGCAGGAGTCGGCCGAGGTACCGGCGGAGCGCCAGGACCTCCACCGCGAGTTGCTCGGCGCGCTGCGTACCCTTCCGGAGGAACAACGCGCCGCGCTCGTCCTCGTCGACATGCAGGGCTACCCCGTCGCGGAAGCGGCGGCCGTCCTCGATGTGCCCACGGGCACGGTGAAGAGCCGCTGCGCACGCGGTCGGGCCCGTCTGCTGCCGCTGGTCCGGCATCTCAGGGCCGACGACGGAAACGGAACGGCGGGAACGGCAAGGAACCAGGAGCCGGGGGGATCCGTCCCACCGACACCAGGACCGAACGACACAGGTGCCGTGAAGGGCGGAGGTGGGCGAGCGTGACGTCGACAACCGGCACGGATGAGCACCCGGAGGTCGCGGAGATCTCCGACCTGGCGGAGGGCCTGCTTTCACCGGCCCGTACCGCCGAGGTCCGCGCACACCTGGCGTCGTGCGCACTCTGCGAGGACGTCTTCGCCTCCCTGGAGGAGATCCGGGGCCTGCTCGGTACGCTGCCCGGCCCGGTGTCCATGCCCGCCGAGGTGGCCGGGCGTATCGACGCCGCTCTCGCGGCCGAGGCGCTGCTGAACGCCGCGCCGGAGCCCGCTGTTTCACGTGAAACGTCCGACGGTCCAACGACGGCTTCCGTTGCCGGATCCCTTCCCGAGCCCCGTGAAACCCCTGACCCGGTCGGCGATGTTTCACGTGAAACAGTCGCGGACACCGCCGATGTTTCACGTGAAACAGAGGCCACGCCTCCCTCCCCGGGCGCCGATCGGCCCGCCGGACGCCCCCGCG
Source organism: Streptomyces catenulae (assembly GCF_000718015.1). Taxonomy (GTDB): domain Bacteria; phylum Actinomycetota; class Actinomycetes; order Streptomycetales; family Streptomycetaceae; genus Streptomyces; species Streptomyces catenulae. The sequence continues at coordinate 44,312 of NZ_JODY01000023.1, forward strand.
GCGCCACCGGCCCCGGGCGGCGTACCCCGGGCGGCCGCGCCCCCCGGTCCCGCCGCTGGCCCCGCGTCCTGCTGGGCACTGCCGCTGCCGCCGCTCTGATCGGGGTGGGCGGGATCGTCGTACAGAGCTCCTCGACCGAGACCGGCGACGACGGTGGGTCGGACCGGCAGACCACGGCGACGGACAAGGGCACCGCCACCCCCGGGGAGCTGTCCTCCGCGACGCTCGCCACGCAGGTCCACAAGCTCCTCGCCACCAAGGGCGCGCAGAAGGTCCCGGAGATCGGCACCCGCAGCGAACCGGAGACCCCGATGCGCGGCGGGAACGCCACCGTGCCGTCCTGCGTCAGCAAGGGCATCGGCCGCCCCGAGGCCCCGCTCGCCGCCCGGCAGGACACGTACGAGGGCAAGAACGTCTATCTCGTCGTTCTCTCGATGCCCGCCGACCCGAAGCGCGTCACCGCCTACGTGGTCGACGCCTCCTGCATCTCCGCCACGCCACCGGCGCCCGGGGATGTTCTGCTGAGCCGTTCCTACCTCCGGGACTGATCGGCCTCTGTGCGCTGCGGCACGCCGGGAATGCTCGGCCCGTAGGATCCGTTGGGTGGGGTGAGAGTTCCCAGAGCCCCAGCAAGCAGTCGGCAGAGACAAGGAAGACACCCGTGAGCGACGTCCGTAACGTGATCATCATCGGCTCCGGGCCCGCGGGATACACCGCTGCGCTCTACACCGCCCGTGCTTCCCTGAAGCCGTTGGTGTTCGAAGGTGCCGTCACCGCCGGCGGTGCGCTGATGAACACCACCGACGTGGAGAACTTCCCCGGTTTCCGGGACGGCATCATGGGCCCCGACCTCATGGACAACATGCGGGCCCAGGCCGAGCGTTTCGGCGCCGAGCTGGTGCCGGACGACATCGTCGCCGTTGATCTCTCCGGAGAGATCAAGACCGTCACCGACACCGCCGGTACGGTGCACCGCGCGAAGGCCGTCATCGTCACGACCGGCTCGCAGCACCGCAAGCTGGGCCTGCCCCGTGAGGACGAGCTCTCCGGTCGCGGCGTCTCGTGGTGCGCCACCTGCGACGGGTTCTTCTTCAAGGACCAGGACATCGCCGTGATCGGCGGCGGCGACACCGCGATGGAGGAGGCCACCTTCCTCTCCCGGTTCGCCAAGTCCGTGACGATCGTGCACCGCCGCGACACCCTGCGGGCGAGCAAGGCGATGCAGGAGCGCGCCTTCGCCGACCCGAAGATCAAGTTCGTGTGGGACAGCGAGGTCGCCGAGATCCAGGGCGAGAACAAGCTCTCCGGCCTGACGCTGCGCAACCTCAAGACCGACGAGACCTCCGAGCTCCCGGTCACCGGCCTGTTCATCGCGATCGGCCACGACCCCCGCACCGAGCTGTTCAAGGAGCAGCTGAAGCTCGACGACGAGGGCTACCTCAAGGTCGACGCCCCCAGCACCCGCACCAACCTGCAGGGCGTCTTCGCCGCCGGTGACGTGGTGGACCACACCTACCGCCAGGCGATCACCGCCGCCGGTACCGGCTGCTCCGCCGCGCTCGACGCCGAGCGTTTCCTCGCGGCGCTCGCCGACGGCGACGCCACCCCCGAGCCCGAGAAGACCGCGGCCGTCTGAGCCTGCGGTTCCCGACTTTCCACCACCCCTGAAGCAGAAGGAGACTGCCATGGCCGGCGCCACGGTTACCGTTACGGATGCCAACTTCGAAGAGGTCGTCCTCAAGAGCGACAAGCCCGTTCTCGTGGACTTCTGGGCCACCTGGTGCGGCCCGTGCCGTCAGGTTGCCCCGTCGCTGGAGGCCATCGCCGCCGAGCACGACGAGATCGTCATCGCCAAGCTGAACACCGACGAGAACCCGGCCACCACCGCCAAGTACGGCGTCATGTCGATCCCGACCATGAACGTCTACCAGGGCGGCGAGGTCGTGAAGACCATCGTCGGCGCCAAGCCGAAGGCCGGTATCGAGCGCGAGCTGTCGGACTTCCTCGTCTGAGCGAGACACCCCGATGTTTCACGGGAAACGGGCCTGCCCCTGCGGGGCGGGCCCGTTTCTCATACGGTCGCGTTCACAACGGCCGTAGTGCGGGCTCCTTCTGCACCGCCCCCAGCAGCCGGTCGAGCGCCAGCTCCACGTCTTCCTTCCAGGACAGCGTCGACCTCAGCTCCAACCGCAGCCGCGGGTACCGGGAGTGCGGACGTACGGTCTTGAAGCCGACGGCCAGGAGATGGTCGGCGGGCAGAACACACGCCGGTTCGGACCACTGGGCGTCACCGAAAGCCTCGATGGCCTTGAAGCCCCGCCGGATCAGGTCCTTCGCCACCGTCTGCACCATCACCCGGCCCAGCCCCTGCCGCTGAAAGCCGGGCACCAACCGGGCGGTCAGCAACTGCACCGCATCGGCGGACACCGGGCTCGTGGGGAACGCCATCGCACGCGGGACATACGCGGGCGGCGCATAGAGCACGAAGCCGGCCGGAACGTCGTCCACGTAGACCACACGCCCGCACGACCCCCAGTCCAGCAGGACGGCGGAGAGCCAGGCTTCCTTCTCCGGACCGGCGCGGCCCGCCGCCACCGCGGCGTCCCCGCTGACCGGGTCCAGCTCCCAGAAGACACAGGAGCGACAGGGCTTGGGGATGTCCGCAAGGTTGTCCAGGGTGAGCGGTACGAGCCGACGGCCCATGGCGCCAGATCCTCACTTCTCTCGCCCGCCGCACGCGGCCGCCCTCCGCACCGTCGGCGCCCGGCGAACCGCGGCGCCGCCCCGGCAGCCGGGCCGGACCCGACGGCGAGCGGTTCCGTGCGGCTCACCGATCGCATGGCCCGCTCACCGATGTGAGGGCACAGGGTGTGTGAGCCACTCCGCTCGCATCGTATCCAGCCTTCCGTGACGGGAGTACCGCGAGAACGCAAAGGGCGGGCCGTGTCCCGGCATCCCTCCGTTACACGGCCCGCCCTTTCGGCGGCGGTCAGCTCACTTCTTGCTGTCGTTCTCCTGGGAGGCGCCGAGCACGGGGCCTTCGCCCGGGGCGAGGGTGCCCAGGATGCGCTCCAGATCGTCCATGGAGGCGAACTCCACGACGATCTTCCCCTTCTTCTGACCGAGGTCGACCTTCACCCGGGTCTCGAAACGGTCCGACAGCCGGGAGGCAAGACCGGTGAGCGCGGGGGAGACCCGGGCACCGGCCCGGGGGCCCTTCGCCTTCGCTTTGGCAGCCGGTTCCGATGCCTGGAGCGCCACGATCTCCTCGGTGGCACGGACCGACAGCCCCTCCGCGACGATCCGCCGGGCGATCTCGTCCTGTACCTCGGCGTCATCGACCGAGAGCAGCGCCCGGGCATGCCCCGCGGAGAGCACCCCCGCCGCGACCCTTCGCTGCACGGACGCGGAGAGCTTCAGGAGCCGCAGCGTGTTGGTGACCTGCGGGCGGGAGCGCCCGATCCGGTCCGCCAGCTGGTCATGTGTGCAGGCGAAGTCCTTCAGCAGCTGGTCGTAGGCCGCGGCCTCTTCCAGCGGGTTGAGCTGTGCCCGGTGCAGGTTCTCCAGGAGCGCGTCGAGCAGCAGCTTCTCGTCGTCCGTGGCCCGGACGATGGCGGGGATCTTCGCCAGCCCCGCCTCGCGGCACGCCCGCCACCGGCGCTCGCCCATGATGAGCTCGTACCGGCCGGGCGACGCCTGCCGCACCACAACCGGCTGCAGCAGACCCACCTCGCGGATGGAGGTGACCAGCTCCGCCAGCGCGTCCTCGTCGAACACCTCACGCGGCTGGCGGGGGTTCGGCGTGATCGCATCCAGCTCCAACTCGGCGAAGTACGCACCCGCGACCTCCGCACCCGCCGCCGGAGCCCCCGCGGAAGGCTCGGCTGTTTCACGTGAAACAGCCGCCGTCGGCAGCGCGGCCACCTTGGCCGCCGCCACTCCCCGTTCCGGCGCCAGCACCGGAACCGCCGACGGCGATGTCGCACCGCGACCCACCGCCGTACCACCCTGCTCGGCGCTCTGCGGCGCTGCGGGAATCAGTGCACCGAGCCCACGGCCCAGTCCCCTACGTCGTTCGCTCACTGCGTCCCCTCCGGCGTACCGTGCTGCGGTTCATAGTTCACACTCAGTTCCTGTGCCGCGGTACCACCCGCGCCGCGCAGGGCAATCTCTCTCGCCGCCTCCAGATAGGAGAGCGAGCCGCTGGATCCCGGGGCGTAGGTGAGCACCGTCTGGCCGTAGCTGGGCGCTTCGGAGATACGCACCGATCGCGGGATGCTCGTGCGGAGCACCTCTTTCCCGAAGTGGCTGCGCACCTCCTCGGCAACCTGGGAGGCGAGCCGCGTACGGCCGTCGTACATCGTGAGCAGGATGGTCGAGACATGGAGCTTGGGGTTGAGATGGCCCCGCACCAGTTCGACGTTGCGCAGCAGCTGCCCCAGCCCCTCCAGCGCGTAGTACTCGCACTGGATCGGGATCAGTACCTCGGCTCCGGCCACCAGCGCGTTCACGGTGAGCAGGCCGAGCGAGGGCGGACAGTCGATGAGGACGTAGTCCAGCGGCTGTTCGTACGCCTGGATCGCGCGGAGCAACCGGCTCTCCCGCGCCACGAGGGAGACCAGCTCGATCTCGGCACCGGCCAGATCGATGGTCGCCGGAGCGCAGAACAGGCCCTCGACATCGGGAACCGGCTGCACCACGTCCGACAGCGGCTTGCTGTCCACCAGGACGTCGTAGATGGAGGGCACTTCGGCGTGGTGGTCGATCCCGAGTGCGGTGGAGGCGTTGCCCTGCGGGTCGAGGTCGATGACCAGGACGCGCGCTCCGTGCAGCGCCAGCGACGCCGCCAGATTCACGGTCGTCGTGGTCTTGCCCACGCCGCCCTTCTGGTTGGCGACCACCATGACGCGTGTCTGCTCCGGGCGGGGCAGTGCCTCGCCCGAGCGGCCAACTGCCTGCACCGCCAGCTGAGCTGCACGACCGATCGGGGTGTCGTCCATCGGGGACGGCGTTTCACGTGAAACATCCTCCCCGAGCGACTCGCTGCGGGGACCGGGGACCGGATCGGTCATCGGTCCCGCGATATTGGCGTCGGACCGCAAGGATTCACTCTCCTCGACATCAGGCTCACAGTCCTCTGAGCCTGCCATGCTTTCGGTACCACGAACCAGTGAGGTCCGCTCTCCTGTGGATGAACCCACGTCTGTGGACACCTTCGTGCCCCGTGTGGGTTTTCGGTCCCGCGGCTCGGCTGAGGCTTGCCCACGCACGAGGATCCCTTGCAGCAGAGAACGACGTTTCACGTGAAACACGATGCCAGCGCCACGCCCGAATAGGACGCGACACTCCGCCTTGCCTCATTTGCCTGGACCGCGCGGTGGGCGCCCCTCGACGATCGAGGATGCGCCCACCGGTGCAATGACGGCTCCGCCGCGGTCGGATCAGCGGCGGCGCCCCCGCGACGCACGGCTGGGACGGGCCGCCTTGGCGCGCTTCGCGGCGAACCGCACACCGCCGGGGCTCTCCCCGACCTCGACCCGGACCACGGTCGACAGCGGATCCACCACGCCCTCGCCGACGTGCACCACCGAGGTCTCCACCACACCCAGCTTGCTCAGGGCCGCCCGGGCGCTCTTCAGCTCCTCCTCCGCGGTGTCCCCCTTGAGCGCCAGCATCTGACCGTACGGACGCAGCAGCGGCACACCCCAGCCCGCCAGCCGGTCCAGCGGTGCCACCGCACGCGCGGTCACCACATGCACCTGCGGCAGCTTGCCCATGACCTCCTCGGCCCGTCCGCGGACGACCGTCACATGGTCCAGGCCCAGCAGCTCGACGACCTCCTGGAGGAAGTTCGTCCGCCGCAGCAGCGGCTCCAGCAGCGTGATCTTGAGGTCCGGGCGGACCAGGGCCAGCGGGATGCCGGGCAGGCCCGCGCCCGAGCCGACGTCGCAGACCGAGACGCCCTCGGGGACGACCTCGGAGAGCACCGCACAGTTCAGCAGGTGCCGCTCCCACAGCCGTGGCACCTCTCGGGGGCCGATCAGGCCCCGGGTCACACCGGCGTCGGCGAGCAGTTCGCCGTACCGCACGGCCTCCGCAAAGCGCTCACCGAATACCTCCCGCGCCTCTTTCGGCGCGGGAGGGAGCTCCGCTGCTGCCTCCGTCACGGGAACCGCCCTTCCTCTGGACTGCTGCTGGTGCTGCCGGAACCGGGGTTTTCCCCGGGATAACACAGAAGGCTGACAAGATTTGGCCCCGCCTGGCGTGCAGACGGGGCCAACGACACGGGGGTGGGGAGGGTCAGGCCGGAAGGACGACCACGCGCCGCTGCGGCTCCTCGCCCTCGGACTCGCTGCGCAGCCCCGCCGCCGCCACGGCGTCGTGGACGACCTTGCGCTCGAACGGCGTCATCGGGTCCAGCTTCACGGGCCGACCGGTCTCCTTCGCCTCGTCCGCCGCCTTGGCGCCCAGCTCGGCCAGCTCCTCGCGCTTCCGCGCCCGGAACCCGCCGATGTCAAGCATCAGACGGCTGCGGTCACCGGTCTCCCGGTGCACGGCGAGGCGGGTCAGCTCCTGGAGCGCCTCCAGCACCTCGCCGTCGCGACCCACCAGCTTCTGCAGATCGCGGCTGGTCGAGTCGCTGATGATCGACACGGCGGCGCGGTCGGCCTCGACGTCCATGTCGATGTCGCCGTCGAGGTCGGCGATGTCCAGCAGACCCTCGAGGTAGTCGGCCGCGATCTCGCCTTCCTGCTCCAGGCGGGTCAGGGTGTCGGTGCCCTTGGCGGCAGGGGTCGTGTCCGTCACGAAAGGACTCCTCTTACTTCTTGGACGGGTGCTTGGGGCGCTGCTGGCCCTTGCGCTGTCCGGACTTGGTGGTACGGGATCCGGAGGAGCTGCCCTTCTCGGCAGCGCCGCCCTTCCCCTTGCCGCTCTCGGTGGACGTGCTGCCCTGCGGGGACTTCTTCTCGGGCGACTGCTTCTCCTCGTCGCCCTGTGCACCCGACTGCGAGCTGGCCCGGGTGCGGGAACCGGCGGGACGCGCGGCGGCGGGACCGGCGGGCGCCTGACGCTTGGACTTCGGCTGGCGCTTGGGCTGCTGGCGGTTCTGGCGCGCCTCCTCGGCAGCCTTCTTCGCCTCGACCTCGGCCGGGTCCTCGACAACCTTGCCCTTGGCCCGCAGCCGCTCCTGACGCTCCTGGAACGCCTTGCTGCCGGGGGTGGGGTTCCGGCGGATGACGAACATCTGCTGGCCCATGGTCCACACGTTGGTGGTCAGCCAGTAGACGAGGACACCGACGGGGAAGTTGATACCGAAGACGGCGAACATGATCGGGAAGACGTACATCAGCATCTTCTGCTGCTGCATGAACGGCGTCTTCACCGTCAGGTCGACGTTCTTCGTCATCAGCTGGCGCTGCGTGTAGAACTGCGACGCCGACATCAGGACGATCATGATGACGGTGACGACGCGGACGTCCGTCAGGGAGGCGCCGAGCGCCTCGACCTTCTGCGCGGAGTCCATGAACTTCACGGACAGCGGGGCACCGAAGATGTGCGCCTGCTGGGCGCTCTCCAGCAGCGGCTGGTCGATGACGCCGACGACCTTGTTCTGCGCGATGTGGTTCAGAACCTGGTACAGCGAGATGAAGAACGGCGACTGGGCCAGGATCGGGAGACAGCTCGAGAGCGGGTTGGTGCCCGACTCCTTGTAGAGCTTCATCATCTCTTCGGACTGGCGCTGCTTGTCGCTCTTGTAACGCTCCTGGATCGCCTTCATCTTCGGCTGGAGCGCCTGCATGTTCCGCGTCGCCTTGATCTGCTTCACGAAGAGCGGGATCAGGCAGATACGGATCAGCACCACCAGCGAGACGATGGACAGACCCCACGCCGCGCCACTGTTCTTGTCGAAGATCAGGCTGTAGAACGAGTGGAACTGGACGATGATCCAGGAAACGGCGTAATAGAGGGGATTCAGGATCGTGTCCACGAATCAGGCTCCTTGGGCATTGGGCTGAGTCTCGGGCTGGGCGACGACGGGCTCAGAGGCGGTGGGCCCGCCCAGGCGGCTCCTCAGCCGCTGATGCCACACCGGACGCTTCCGGGGAGGTACGTGGTCGACACCACCGAGCGACCACGGGTTGCAACGCAGAATGCGCCAGGCGGTCAGCGCAGTCCCTTTCACCGCGCCATGCCGGTCGATGGCGGTGTAGCCATAGTGCGAACACGACGGGTAGTACTTGCAGACCGGGCCCAGCAAGGGGCTGATGGTCCACTGATACAGCTTGATCAACAGCAGCAGCGGGTACTTCACTGTGCGCTCCCTCCCGGTCCCCGGTCGGGGATCCGAGGGTCGCCCCCCTTGGGATGGCAGCCGCGCGGCGCCTCGCCCAGCAGCCGCTTCAGGGCGGCGTCCAGGTCGCGGGCCAGCTGTTCGTGGTCCGCCTCACCCGCGCCGGGCAGTGCCCGTACCACAACCAGGCTACCGGCGGGCAGGAGGGACAGCCGATCACGCAGAAGATGACGGAGTCGGCGCTTGACCTTGTTGCGGACGGTTGCGCCCCCAACGGCCTTGCTGACGACGAAACCCGCACGCGCGGGGGAAACGTGTTCCCCCGCTGCGTGCGGGTCCGTTGCACCGCTACGTAGATGAACGACAAGGAGCGGGCGCCCGGCCCTGCGTCCCCGGCGTACCGCGGTCGCGAAGTCCTCGCGCCGCCTCAGCCGATGTTCGGTAGGCAGCACGTCATGGACCTAGGGTCTGGCTGCTCAGGCCGACAGGCGGGCGCGACCCTTGCCACGGCGGGAGGCCAGGATGGCGCGACCGGCGCGGGTCCGCATGCGCAGACGGAAGCCGTGGGTCTTCGCACGACGGCGGTTGTTCGGCTGGAAGGTGCGCTTGCTCACTCGGGGGCTCCAGGAATGCTTGTTGCCTCTTGCGAGACAGATGTGGGGCGTCGACTGGCTGTCACCGTGCGCCCACGAGTAGCTCGCAACGCCCAAGTGCACCGCTTCTTGACCACTTGATGCGGTCTTTGCCCATCGGAGGCAGGCGGCAGCAGCCATCGACAACTCGACCTGGTCACGGTACGCGCGACTACGCCATCCGGTCAAACCACCAGCCGATCACCCCGGACCGGGGCCGACCGGGACACACTATGCACAGCCTGTGGACAACAACTTGAATCCCCAGGCCCGGCCTGACTACCGTGGCTGAACTCCGATTACTTCCCGCCCGTCCTGAGAATCACACATTCGTGGGACTGCTGAGAGAGCGTGTTCCGTGGCTGATGTACCTGCCGATCTTGCCGCAGTGTGGCCGCGTGTACTCGACCACCTCCTACGGGCGGACGCCGACGGCCTCAAGCCCAAGGACCAGGACTGGCTGAAGCGCACGCAGCCGCTGGCGCTGGTCGCCGACACCGCGCTGCTCGCCGTCCCCAACGAATTTGCCAAGGGCGTGCTCGAAGGCCGGCTGGCGCCGCTGATCGGCGAGGCCCTCAGCCATGAGTGCGGCCGCCCGATCCGGATCGCGATCACCGTCGACGACTCCTCCGAGGAGCCCGCGGCGCCCGCCCCGCAGCCGCAGGCCCCTCAGCATCCGCAGCAGGGCCAGCACCCGCCGCACCAGCCGCCGCACGAGTCGTACGAGGGGTACGACGGACGGCAGAGCTACCCGCGGCAGGGCGACGATCTGCACATCCGGCCCGCCTACCCGGACTACTCCCCGCACCAGCAGCCCCGGCACGAGCCCGGCTCCTGGCCGCAGCACTCCTCCGCGCTGCCGCCCGCGCCCGGTCCGCGCGAGGACTACGGCTGGCAGCAGCAGCGCCTCGGCTTCCCCGAGCGGGATCCGTACGGCACGCCGCCGCCCGCCCACGTACAGCAGCAGGGCGACTACCGCGGGCAGGCGCCCGAGCATCCCCGGGCGCAGCGCTCCGAGGGGCGTGACCCCTATGACCCGCAGGCGCAGCGGCGGGACGCCGCCGAGCACCAGTCCGGGCGCCACGCCGGTCCCGGTTCGTCGCTGCCCGCGCCCAGCGGTGCGCCCGGTCCGCTCGCGGCGCAGCCTGCGCCCGCGACCGGCCCCGGGGAGCCGACCGCCCGGCTGAATCCGAAGTACCTCTTCGACACCTTCGTCATCGGGGCGTCGAACCGCTTCGCGCACGCCGCGGCGGTCGCCGTCGCGGAGGCTCCGGCCAAGGCGTACAACCCGCTGTTCATCTACGGCGAGTCCGGGCTCGGCAAGACGCATCTGCTGCACGCGATCGGGCACTACGCGCGGAGCCTGTATCCGGGGACCCGGGTGCGGTACGTGAGCTCGGAGGAGTTCACCAACGAGTTCATCAACTCCATCCGCGACGGCAAGGCGGACGCGTTCCGCAAGCGCTACCGCGACATGGACATCCTGCTCGTCGACGACATCCAGTTCCTGGCGAGCAAGGAGTCGACGCAGGAGGAGTTCTTCCACACCTTCAACACGCTGCACAACGCCAACAAGCAGATCGTGCTCTCCTCGGACCGGCCGCCCAAGCAGCTGGTGACCCTGGAGGACCGGCTCCGTAACCGCTTCGAGTGGGGGCTGATCACGGACGTCCAGCCGCCCGAGCTGGAGACCCGGATCGCGATCCTGCGGAAGAAGGCGGTGCAGGAGCAGCTGAACGCGCCGCCCGAGGTGCTGGAGTTCATCGCGTCCCGGATCTCGCGCAACATCCGCGAGCTGGAGGGCGCGCTGATCCGGGTGACGGCGTTCGCGTCGCTCAACCGGCAGCCGGTCGACCTCGGGCTCACCGAGATCGTGCTGAAGGACCTGATCCCCGGCGGTGAGGACGCCGCGCCGGAGATCACCGCGACGGCGATCATGGCGTCGACGGCGGACTACTTCGGGCTGACCGTCGACGACCTGTGCGGCTCCTCGCGCAGCCGGGTGCTGGTGACGGCCCGGCAGATCGCGATGTATCTGTGCCGGGAGCTGACGGATCTGTCGCTGCCGAAGATCGGCGCGCAGTTCGGCGGGCGGGACCATACGACGGTGATGCACGCCGACCGCAAGATCCGGGCGCTGATGGCGGAGCGCCGGTCCATCTACAACCAGGTCACCGAGCTGACCAACCGCATCAAGAACGGCTGACGCGGCGCCGGTGGTGGTGCGCCCAGGGCGCTCCGGGAGATCCCGGGGCGCCCTCCGTGCTTCCGGGGCCGCCGCACCGGCCCGGGCGGCCTCTCTGTCCTCTTCCCTGCTTCTTCTGCGGCTCTCCCCGTGCCCCTTGCCTGTGCCTCTTCCGTCCTCGTACCCGCCCGCGTCCGGGGGCGCCGCGGGGTGGTCCGGCTTCGCTGTGCGGCGTTCTGCGGTGGCGGTGCGGCCGTCCCCCGGTGGGGTGGAGAGGCGCCGAAAGGGGGCCGGGGAGGGGGTCCGAGCCCGTCGGTGGGGGTTCCAAACCTGTGGAGGACGCCCGGCTCTGTTCGATTCCGGGGGAGGACACGGCCTCTCTCCACAGATTGGGGGAAAATCTTCCGTCCACACCCTGGGGACTGGAAAGTTATCCCTGTGCTGTCCACAGGCCGGGCTTCTGACGGATCATCGGGCGAGGTCAGGTGGGTGTGGATTTGTGGCAAACCGTAATCCACAGGCTGTGGACAGAGCGTCCGTCCACAGGGGGCCGTTCGGGTTGTCCACCGGCTGCCCACAGGCTGGGGGCGGTTGTCCCCAGCTTCTCCACACCCCTGTCCACTGTTCGGCAACGCGACACCGGCTCTCACCGTCCCGAGTGAAAGCGGTCACATCGACACCGGGGGTTGGGCTGTGGGGAACGTGGGTAAAACTGGGGACGGCGCTGGGGAGAAGTCGCCTTCCCCTGTGCATGGGGTGTGCAGAACTTTCGGCGGTCCACAGATCCGCCCGGTTATCCACGACCGCCACCCACAGGCCCGGTGGATAAAAAATCCGCGTTGACCTGCGAAAAGGCAGTTGTCCACGGTTTCCACAGGCCCTACTACTACGACCACGGATATCTACCGGGGAACTCGTTCGGAAACGGGGCCTGTGCACAACTCGCGCTCGGAGCGCCGACCGCCCGCCGAGCGGACTTGACCCCGAGCAGCAACGGCTGTCGGTGGCGTACGTCAGACTGGAATCCGGCAACTCAGCCGACGACGAAAGCCAGCAGGGCGAGAGCCAGCAACAGCAGGAGGCGGTTTCCGGTGAAGATCCGGGTGGAGCGCGATGTACTCGCGGAGGCAGTGGCCTGGGCGGCCAAGAGCCTCCCGGCCCGTCCGCCGGTGCCCGTCCTCGCGGGCCTGCTGCTGAAGTCGGAGGACGGCAAGCTGTCGCTCTCCGGCTTCGACTACGAGGTCTCGGCGCGGGTCTCGGTCGAGGCGGAGGTCGAGGAGGAGGGCACCGTCCTCGTCTCCGGCCGTCTGCTCGCCGACATCTGCCGGGCGCTCCCCAACCGCCCGGTGGAGATCTCCACCGACGGTGTCCGCGTCACCGTCGTCTGCGGCTCGTCCCGCTTCACCCTCCACACCCTGCCGGTGGAGGAGTACCCGGCCCTGCCGACGATGCCCACCGCCACCGGCACCGTCCCCGGTGAGGTCTTCGCCGCCGCCGCCGCGCAGGTGGCCATCGCCGCCGGTCGTGACGACACCCTGCCGGTGCTCACCGGTGTGCGGATCGAGATCGAGGGCGACACCGTCACGCTGGCCTCCACCGACCGGTACCGCTTCGCCGTCCGCGAGTTCCTGTGGAAGCCGGAGAACCCGGACGCCTCCGCCGTCGCGCTGGTCCCCGCCAAGACGCTCCAGGACACCGCCAAGTCGCTGAGCAGCGGTGACACCGTCACGCTGGCGCTGTCCGGCTCGGGTGCGGGCGAGGGCCTCATCGGCTTCGAGGGCGCCGGGCGCCGGACGACGACGCGGCTGCTCGAAGGCGATCTGCCGAAGTACCGCACGCTCTTCCCGACCGAGTTCAACTCCGTCGCGGTGATCGAGACCGCGCCGTTCGTCGAGGCGGTCAAGCGTGTGGCGCTGGTGGCCGAGCGGAACACCCCGGTGCGGCTCAGCTTCGAGCAGGGCGTGCTGATCCTGGAGGCAGGCTCCAGCGACGATGCACAGGCTGTGGAGCGCGTCGACGCCGACCTGGAGGGCGACGACATCTCGATCGCCTTCAACCCCGGCTTCCTGCTGGAGGGCCTGTCGGCGATCGACTCCCCGGTCGCGCAGCTCTCCTTCACCACGTCCACCAAGCCCGCGCTGCTCAGCGGCCGTCCCGCCAAGGACGCCGAGGCGGACGAGACGTACAAGTACCTGATCATGCCGGTGCGGCTCTCCGGCTGACGGTCGCGTTCCAGGGCCGACCGGGGCTCCCGGTCGGCCTTCCGCGTCCCCGGGCGGGCGCCGCCGATGAGCGCTCGGGCCCACAGGTGTGCACGCACCACCCGGCGTAGGCTCGGACTCGGGTACGAACAGCAACGACTACGTGCAAATGAGGGTCTCTGATGGAGCTCGGTCTCGTCGGTCTCGGCAAGATGGGCGGCAACATGCGCGAGCGCATCCGCCGCGCCGGCCACACCGTCGTCGGATACGACCGCAACCCCGATCTCGCGGATGTCCACAGCCTGGAAGAGCTTGTGGGCAAGCTCAAGGGTCCGCGGGTCGTGTGGGTCATGGTCCCGGCCGGTGACGCCACCCAGGCGACCATCGACGCGCTCGGTGAGCTGCTGTCCGAGGGCGACATCGTCGTCGACGGCGGCAACTCCCGCTGGACCGACGACGAGAAGCACGCCGAGGAGCTGGCGGCCAAGGGCATCGGCTTCGTCGACTGCGGTGTCTCCGGTGGCGTCTGGGGCCTGGAGAACGGCTACGCGCTGATGTACGGCGGCTCCGCCGAGGACGTCGCCACGGTGCAGCCGATCTTCGACGCGCTCAAGCCCGAGGGCGAGTTCGGCTCCGTGCACGCAGGCAAGGTCGGCGCCGGGCACTTCGCGAAGATGGTCCACAACGGCATCGAGTACGCGATGATGCAGGCGTACGCCGAGGGCTGGGAGCTGCTGGAGAAGGTCGACTCCGTCACCGATGTGCGTGAGGTCTTCCGCTCCTGGCAGGAGGGGACGGTCATCCGTTCCTGGCTGCTCGACCTCGCGGTCAACGCCCTCGACGACGACGAGCACCTGGACAAGCTGCGGGGCTACGCCGCCGACTCCGGTGAGGGCCGCTGGACGGTCGAGGCGGCGATCGACAACGCCGTGCCGCTGCCCGCGATCACCGCGTCGCTGTTCGCCCGCTTCGCCTCCCGTCAGGAGGACTCGCCGCAGATGAAGATGATCGCGGCGCTGCGTAACCAGTTCGGCGGCCACGCCGTCGAGAACAAGAAGTAACCAGCAGGTCCGCAGCCGCGGGAGGTCGGCGCAGCTCCATGCACGTCACGCATCTGTCGCTCGCCGACTTCCGCTCGTACGCCCGGGTCGAGGTTCCGCTCGAACCGGGCGTCACGGCGTTCGTCGGCCCCAACGGCCAGGGCAAGACCAACCTCGTCGAGGCGGTCGGCTATCTGGCGACGCTCGGCAGCCACCGGGTCTCCTCGGACGCGCCGCTGGTGCGGATGGGCGCCGAGCGCGCGATCGTCCGCGCCGCCGTCGCCCAGGGCGACCGGCAGCAGCTGATCGAGCTGGAGCTGAACCCGGGCCGCGCCAACCGCGCCCGGATCAACCGCTCCTCCCAGGTGAAGCCGCGCGATGTGCTCGGCATCGTCCGTACGGTGCTCTTCGCGCCGGAGGACCTCGCGCTGATCAAGGGCGACCCCGGGGAGCGGCGGCGGTTCCTGGACGAGCTGATCACCGCGCGGGCGCCGCGGATGGCCGGGGTGCGCGGCGACTACGACCGCGTCCTCAAGCAGCGCAACACCCTGCTGAAGTCCGCCGCCCTCGCCCGGCGCCACGGCGGCCGCACGATGGACCTCTCCACGCTGGACATCTGGGACCAGCACCTGGCGCGCGCCGGGGCGGAGCTGCTGGCGCAGCGCCTCGACCTGATCGCCGCGCTGCGCCCGCTGACCGACAAGGCGTACGGCCAACTGGCGCCCGGCGGCGGCCCGGTGGGCCTGGAGTACCGCGGTTCGGCGGGCGAGGCGATGGCCCGCGCGACCAACCGCGAGGAGCTGTACGGCGCGCTCCTGGAGGCGCTGGGCGAGGCGCGGAAGAACGAGATCGAGCGCGGGGTGACGCTGGTCGGCCCGCACCGTGACGATCTGCTGCTGAAGCTGGGCGAGCTGCCCGCGAAGGGGTACGCCAGCCACGGCGAGTCCTGGTCGTACGCGCTGGCGCTGCGGCTGGCCTCGTACGACCTGCTGCGGTCGGAGGGCGAGTCGCCGCAGGTGCCGGAGGGCGGCGGGCGGCGCAGCGGCGAGCCGGTGCTCGTCCTGGACGACGTCTTCGCCGAGCTGGACGCGCGGCGCCGGGAGCGGCTGGCGGAGCTGGTGGCGCCGGGCGAGCAGGTGCTGGTCACGGCGGCGGTCGAGGACGACGTACCGGGGGCGCTGGCCGGGCGGCGGTTCGCGGTGTCCGGCGGCACGGTCCGCGCGGAGACGCCGTGAGCGACGGGTCCGCGGAGGAGCCGAAGGCGCCGGAGCTGTCGGGTATCGATCTGGCCCGGCAGGCGCTGGTGGCGGCGAAGGAGCAGGCGCGGGCGCGGGGCGCCGCAGCCCAGCAGAAGAAGCAGGCGCGCCGCGGCGGGCTGCGCTCCGGGGCGCGCGCCGACGGCCGCGATCCGCTGCCGCTGGGCGCCGCGATCAACCGTCTGATCACCGAGCGCGGCTGGGAGACCCCGGCGGCGGTCGGCGGGGTGATGGGCCGCTGGCCGCAGCTGGTCGGCCCCGAGGTGGCGCAGCACTGCGAGCCGCAGCGGTACGACGAGGACGCCCGGGTGCTGACGGTGCAGTGCGACTCGACGGCGTGGGCGACGCAGCTGCGGCTGCTGGCGCCGCAGCTGGTGCGGCGGCTCAACCAGGACCTGGGCCAGGGCACCGTGAAGCTGATCAAGGTGCTGGGTCCGGGCGGTCCGGCGCGGCGGTACGGACCGCTGCGCGCGCCCGGCTCCACGGGCCCCGGGGACACGTACGGCTGAGGCGGTTCGCGCCGCCCGGGACGGTTGTACACAAGGGTTGTGGATGAGACTCCGCTCACGGTTGCGACCGGTTGACAGTCCGAAGCGCTGAGTGCCGGTTTGAACGTCCTCGGGCCCCGTTCCAGATATGGGGAGTCGGTGGACGTGAGTTCAGGGCGGCACATGCGGACTCAGGTACCCGCAAAGCCCCATGAGTGTCGGCGCCACCGGTACACTGGTACGTAATCCCGCCGGCTCGCGGGACACGTCGATCAAGACAGAACGACGCAGCCGCTCCCCTTCGACTCCGTGGGGTGTCCCCCACAGGCTGGGGAGGGCTCGTGCTGTGCCAGAAAGGGCGCTTCGTGGCCGACTCCGGCGACCTCAACGAGAACAACACGGCTTCCACCGACGAGGGGGTCCCGGCAGGCGCCGTGGACGACACCTCGGGCGAGAAGTCGTACGACGCCAGCGCGATCACCGTCCTGGAGGGCCTGGACGCGGTCCGCAAGCGACCCGGCATGTACATCGGCTCGACCGGCGAGCGTGGCCTGCACCACCTGGTGCAGGAGGTCGTCGACAACTCCGTCGACGAGGCGATGGCCGGGCACGCCGACACCATCGACGTCACGATCCTCGCCGACGGCGGGGTGCGCGTCGTCGACAACGGCCGTGGCATCCCGGTCGGCATCGTGCCGTCGGAGGGCAAGCCCGCCGTCGAGGTCGTGATGACCGTGCTGCACGCCGGTGGCAAGTTCGGCGGCGGCGGGTACGCGGTCTCCGGTGGTCTGCACGGTGTGGGTGTCTCCGTCGTGAACGCCCTGTCCCAGCGGGTCTCCGTCGAGGTCCGCACGGACGGTTACCGCTGGACCCAGGAGTACAAGCTCGGCGTGCCGACCGCCCCGCTGGCGCGGAACGAGGCGACCGACGAGACCGGCACCTCCGTCACCTTCTGGGCCGACGGCGACATCTTCGAGACCACGGTCTACAGCTTCGAGACGCTCTCGCGCCGCTTCCAGGAGATGGCGTTCCTCAACAAGGGCCTCTCGATTGCGCTGACCGACGAGCGCCCCGACCACGTGGACGAGGAGGGCAAGCCGCTCTCCGTCCGCTACCACTACGAGGGCGGCATCGTCGACTTCGTGAAGTACCTGAACTCCCGCAAGGGGGAGCTGGTGCATCCGACGGTCATCGACGTCGAGGCCGAGGACAAGGAGCGGCTCCTCTCGGCGGAGATCGCGATGCAGTGGAACACCCAGTACAGCGAGGGTGTCTACAGCTTCGCCAACACCATCCACACCCATGAGGGCGGCACCCACGAAGAGGGCTTCCGCGCGGCGCTGACGGGTCTGATCAACCGTTACGCCCGCGACAAGAAGCTGCTGCGCGAGAAGGACGACAACCTCACGGGTGAGGACATCCGCGAGGGTCTGACCGCGATCATCTCCGTCAAGCTCGGCGAGCCGCAGTTCGAGGGTCAGACGAAGACGAAGCTCGGCAACACCGAGGCGAAGACCTTCGTCCAGAAGGTCGTCCACGAGCACCTGACGGACTGGCTGGACCGCAACCCCAACGAGGCCGCGGACATCATCCGCAAGGGCATCCAGGCGGCCACCGCCCGCGTCGCGGCCCGTAAGGCGCGCGATCTGACCCGCCGCAAGGGGCTGCTGGAGACGGCGTCGCTGCCGGGCAAGCTCAGCGACTGCCAGTCGAACGACCCGACCAAGTGCGAGATCTTCATCGTCGAGGGTGACTCCGCCGGTGGCTCGGCCAAGTCCGGCCGTAACCCGGAGTACCAGGCGATCCTCCCGATCCGCGGCAAGATCCTCAACGTCGAGAAGGCCCGGGTCGACAAGATCCTCCAGAACAACGAGGTCCAGGCGCTGATCTCGGCGTTCGGCACCGGTGTGCACGAGGACTTCGACATCGAGAAGCTCCGCTACCACAAGATCATCTTGATGGCGGACGCCGACGTCGACGGTCAGCACATCAACACCCTGCTCCTCACCTTCCTCTTCCGCTTCATGCGGCCGCTGGTCGAGGCGGGTCACGTCTACCTCTCCCGCCCGCCGCTGTACAAGATCAAGTGGGGCCGGGACGACTTCGAGTACGCCTACTCCGACCCCGAGCGGGACGTGCTGATCGAGCGCGGCAAGCAGGCGGGCAAGCGCATCAAGGACGACTCCGTCCAGCGCTTCAAGGGTCTGGGTGAGATGAACGCCGAGGAGCTGCGCGTCACCACCATGGACGCCGACCACCGCGTGCTCGGCCAGGTCTCCCTGGACGACGCCGCCCGCGCCGACGATCTGTTCTCGGTGCTGATGGGCGAGGACGTCGAGGCGCGTCGCTCGTTCATCCAGCGCAACGCCAAGGACGTCCGCTTCCTCGACATCTGAGTCTGTCGGCCCCTCAACAGCCGCAGCGCGAAAGGACTTTGATCAACCATGGCCGACGAGACTCCCCCCGTCACCCCGGACGGCACCACCGCCGAGGGCGCACCCGCCGCCATCGAGGGCGTGGGTATGCGCGTAGAGCCGGTCGGGCTCGAGACGGAGATGCAGCGCTCCTACCTCGACTACGCGATGTCCGTCATCGTCTCGCGTGCGCTCCCCGACGTCCGCGACGGTCTCAAGCCGGTGCACCGCCGGGTGCTCTACGCGATGTACGACGGCGGGTACCGCCCCGAGAAGGGCTTCTACAAGTGCGCCCGCGTCGTCGGTGACGTCATGGGTACGTACCACCCGCACGGCGACTCCTCGATCTACGACGCGCTGGTCCGCCTGGCGCAGCCGTGGTCGATGCGGATGCCGCTGGTCGACTCCAACGGCAACTTCGGCTCCCCGGGCAACGACCCGGCGGCGGCCATGCGGTACACCGAGTGCAAGATGAAGCAGCTCTCCATGGAGATGCTGCGGGACATCGACGAGGAGACCGTCGATTTCCAGGACAACTACGACGGGCGTAACCAGGAGCCGACGGTCCTGCCGTCGCGCTTCCCGAACCTGCTGATCAACGGTTCGGCCGGTATCGCCGTCGGTATGGCCACCAACATCCCGCCGCACAACCTCCGCGAGGTCGCCGCCGGTGCCCAGTGGGCGCTGGAGAACCCCGAGGCGACGTCGGAGGAGCTGTTGGAGGCGCTCATCGAGCGCATCAAGGGCCCCGACTTCCCGACCGGCGCGCTGGTGGTGGGCCGTAAGGGCATCGAGGAGGCGTACCGCACCGGCCGTGGCTCGATCACGATGCGCGCGGTGGTGGCGGTCGAGGAGATCCAGAACCGCCAGTGCCTGGTCGTCACCGAGCTGCCCTACCAGGTCAACCCGGACAACCTCGCGCAGAAGATCGCCGACCTGGTCAAGGACGGCAAGATCGGCGGCATCGCGGACGTCCGTGACGAGACCTCGTCCCGTACGGGCCAGCGCCTGGTGATCGTCCTCAAGCGGGACGCGGTCGCCAAGGTCGTCCTCAACAACCTCTACAAGCACACCGACCTCCAGACCAACTTCGGCGCCAACATGCTGGCGCTGGTCGACGGGGTGCCGCGCACCCTCTCGCTGGACGCGTTCATCCGCCACTGGGTGACCCACCAGGTCGAGGTCATCGTCCGGCGGACCCGCTTCCGGCTGCGGAAGGCCGAGGAGCGGGCGCACATCCTGCGCGGTCTGCTCAAGGCGCTGGACGCGATCGACGAGGTCATCGCGCTGATCCGGCGCAGCGACACGGTCGATGTGGCGCGCGAGGGCCTGATGGGCCTGCTCTCCATCGACGAGATCCAGGCCAACGCGATCCTGGAGATGCAGCTGCGTCGGCTGGCCGCCCTGGAGCGCCAGAAGATCACCGCCGAGCACGACGAGCTCCAGCAGAAGATCAACGAGTACAAGGCGATCCTCGCCTCGCCGGAGAAGCAGCGGCAGATCATCAGCGAGGAACTGGCCGCGCTGGTCGAGAAGTTCGGCGACGACCGCCGCTCCAAGCTGGTGCCCTTCGAGGGCGACATGTCCATCGAGGACCTGATCGCCGAAGAGGACATCGTCGTCACCATCACGCGCGGCGGCTACGTCAAGCGCACCAAGACCGACGACTACCGCTCCCAGAAGCGCGGCGGCAAGGGCGTGCGCGGCACGAAGCTGAAGGAAGACGACATCGTCGACCACTTCTTCGTCTCGACCACCCACCACTGGCTGCTGTTCTTCACCAACAAGGGCCGCGTCTACCGCGCCAAGGCGTACGAACTCCCGGACGCCGGGCGGGACGCGCGCGGCCAGCACGTCGCCAACCTCCTGGCCTTCCAGCCGGACGAGCAGATCGCCCGCATCCTGGCGATCCGCGACTACGAGGCCGCGCCGTACCTGGTCCTCGCCACCAAGGCGGGCCTGGTGAAGAAGACCCCGCTGAAGGACTACGACTCGCCCCGCTCCGGCGGCGTCATCGCGATCAACCTCCGTGAGCTGGACAACGACGCCGACGGCACTTCCGACGAGCTGATCGGCGCCGAGCTGGTCTCCGGCGCGGACGATCTGCTGCTGATCAGCAAGAAGGCGCAGTCGATCCGCTTCACCGCCACGGACGAGGCGCTGCGCCCGATGGGCCGCGCCACCTCCGGTGTGAAGGGCATGAGCTTCCGCGAGGGCGACGAGCTGCTGTCGATGAACGTGGTGCGCGCGGGGACGTTCGTCTTCACCGCGACGGACGGCGGCTACGCCAAGCGCACCCCGGTCGACGAGTACCGCGTCCAGGGGCGCGGCGGTCTCGGCATCAAGGCGGCGAAGATCGTCGAGGACCGGGGTTCGCTGGTCGGCGCGCTGGTCGTCGAGGAGAGTGACGAGATTCTTGCGATCACCCTCGGCGGAGGCGTCATTCGTACGCGGGTCAACGAGGTCCGGGAGACCGGTCGTGACACGATGGGCGTCCAACTGATCAACCTGGGCAAGCGCGATGCCGTCGTGGGCATCGCACGGAACGCCGAGGCCGGGCGCGAAGCCGAAGAGGTCGACGGGGCCGACGAGCCTGACGGGACCGACGGGGCGACGGGTGCCGAGCCGGTGGCCGAGGGCGGGCAGCCCGCGGCGGAATAAGCACAAGGAGTAGGTCGTGAGTGGAGCCACGGGCGCTGCGGCGGGCGGACAGGGAGCCGGAAAGGGCACCTCGTCAGGACCCGCAACCGTGACGGAGAACAGCGCCCGTGGCTCCGGTATGTCCGGCAGCCCGCACCAGGGGGGAAGCGTGACCGACACCCGTCAGCCGTATCCGCAGCACCAGCAGCCGCAGCCCGAGGCGCAGCCGCCGCACAAGCCGTACGAGCCGCCGCGGGCGTACCCGGCGGACGGCGGCACCGGTTCGGTCCGGCTGCCGCGTACCGACGCCCGTACGGCGCCGCGCACCCGTAAGGCGCGGCTGCGGGTGGCGCGCACCGATCCGTGGTCGGTGATGAAGGTGAGCTTCCTGCTCTCCCTGGCGCTGGGCGTCTGCACCATCGTGGCCGTCTCCGTGCTGTGGATGGTGATGGACGCGATGGGCGTCTTCTCCACGGTCGGCACGGCGATCAGCGAGGCGAGCGGCTCCGCGGACGGCAAGGGCTTCGACCTCCAGTCGTTCCTGTCGCTGCCGCGGGTGCTGCTGTTCACCACCGTCATCGCGGTGATCGATGTGGTGCTGGCGACGGCGCTGGCGACCCTCGGTTCGTTCATCTACAACCTGTCGGCGGGCTTCGTCGGCGGCGTCGAGCTGACGCTCGCGGAGGACGAATGACCCGTCGGGGAGCGGGCCGTGCAGGCGGCCCGCTCCCCGATTTTGGGAACGCCTCTGAAGTGCGCTAATCTTCTGGTGCAGCGAACGAGCGGCTATAGCTCAGACGGTTAGAGCGCTTCCCTGATAAGGAAGAGGTCCCAGGTTCAAGTCCTGGTAGCCGCACCGCCCATCGGCCCGGCCGGAGATTTTCTCCGGCCGGGCCGATGTCGTTGTGCGGGTGCGTCAGTTGGTGTGGCGCGGGCGACTGTGGCCCGGTCGTCGCCCGGTGCGGAGGAGATAACCGATCGGTATCGGCCGGTGTGTATCATCGGCCCACATAGGTCCCCTACGTCAACGAAAGACGAGGTCGCGCGGTGAAGAAGCTTCTCCTGGTCGCACTGGCCGCCATCGGCGGGCTCCTCGTGTACCGCCAGATCCAGGCGGATCGCGCCGAGCAGGATCTGTGGACGGAGGCGACCGACTCCGTGCCCGCAGGTTCGGGTGTGTGAGACCAAACGCCCAGCACAGTTTGTACGGACCCCGGTTGCCGCTGGCTTCCGGGGTTTCGTGCGTCGGGAGGCGGGTGCGCACGGCCCCCGGGCGCGGACGCCGTGGTGCGGCCGTGGCTTCCCTCCCTTGCATTTGCCATAGCACATGATTGAGTTGCACCAGCAAAGCTACGTGGTGGGGTACCCGTACGGCGCGAGGGGGACGAGAGCATGGCACGACGGCTCCGACGGTGGCGGGCGGCGGCGCTGACCTGCGGACTGCTGCTGGCGGCGGGCGCGGCACCGGCACCGGCACAGGCCGCCCGTGCCGCCGCTCCGGCCGCGGGCGGCGGGACGGTGATGGTCCTCGACTCCTCCGCTTCGATGGCGAAGGACGCCGGCTCCGGCACCACCCGGATCGTCGCCGCCCGTAAGGCCGTCGGCGCCGTCGCCGACGCCCTGCCGGACGGCTACCCCACCGGCCTGCGGGTCTACGGCGCCGACAAGGCCGGTGGATGCGACGACACCCGGCTCGTACGGCCGGTCGCCCCGCTGGACCGCACCGGGCTCAAGCAGGCGGTCGCCGACGTCGAGCCCAAGGGGGACGCCCCGCTCGGCCGCTCGCTCCAGTCCGCCGCGGCCGATCTGCGGGCGCACGGCGGGAGTTCCGGCAGCCGGACGATCCTGCTGGTCTCGGACGGCGAGGACAGCTGCCGTACGCCCTCGCCCTGCGCGGTCGCCGCCGAGCTGGGCCGGTCCGACGGGAATCTGCGGATCGACACCGTCGGCTTCCAGGTCGCCGGGGCCGCCCGGCAACAACTGGAGTGCGTCGCCAAGGCCGGGAACGGGCGGTACTACGACGCCCCGGACGCCGGTTCGCTCGCCCGGCAGGTCCAGCGGGCCGGGCAACTCTCCGCCGACGGCTACCGCTTGAAGGGCGAGCGGGTGCGCGGCGAGCCCGCCCGGGACACCGCACCGCGGATCACACCCGGTCAGTACACCGACACCATCGGCCCGAACGAGAAGCGGTACTACGCCGTCGACCTGGACGGCTCCGCCACCGCCGACCTCTCGGCGACCGTGGCGCCCCGGCCCGGCTCCGCCGTCGACACCTCCGATGCGCTGCACACCGAGATCGCGTACGGCGCGGACGGGGTCTGCGACTCCGCGACGGAGCGGTTCGGGCAGCGTGAGGGCGCCACCACGCTCGCCTCCGGGCTCAGCCGGGTGCCGTCCGAGAGCGGCTACCGCAGCTGCGACAAGGCCGGGCGGTACTGGTTCGCGGTCGAGCGCAAGGCGGCGCCCGGTTCGGACGCCGCGCGGTGGCCGCTGGAGCTGACGTTTCACGTGGAACATCCGCTGCAGAAGGGCGTCACGCCCGCACAGTCGGCGCCGGAGTACGGCACCGGCGGCAAGGACGCGACGCTGCCCGCGAGCGCCCCGCAGGACGTCCACGGCGGCACCGGCTTCAACGACGCCCGGACGTTGAAGCAGGGCGTCTGGCGCGACCGGCTGCTGCCCGCACAGACCCTCTGGTACAAGGTGCCGGTCGGCTGGGGCCAGCAACTCCGCTACGACGTGCAGTTCGCCAACGAGCCGACGGTCAACGGCCGCGGCGTCCACTACTCCTACGCCGCCACCCAGGTCTACACACCGGACCGGGTGCCGGTGGGCACCGGCACCGGCGAGTTCACCCCGCGCAAGCTGTACGCCGGGAAGCCGACGTCGCTGCAGATGGGGACGGTGCCGGTGGCCTGGAGCAACCGCTACGAGTCCGGCACCCATGTCGTCCCGGTGCACCGCGCGGGCCACTTCTACCTCGCGGTGACGCTGGGCGCCGAGGCGGCCGAGATCGCCCGGAACCCGGAGATCGGGGTGGTGCTGCGGGTCGCCGTACTGGGCACCGCGAAGTCCGGCCCGGGGGCGGACGCGGGCCGGGCCACCCACACCGCGTCCGGCGACTCCGCGCCCGAGGACGACAACGCCGACGGCTCCGGCGGCGGTTGGAAGCCGGGCCCGGTGGTGGCCGGATGCTCCCTCGGCGTGGGTGTGCTGCTGCTGGCCTGGCTCGCGGCGGCCTATTTCCGCGCACGCCGGGGCCCCGTGGCGGACGGCGCCGGGCCGGTGGATCCGCGGACCTCGGGACAGCCGGTGCCGTCGGCAATTCCGGGGCAGGAACAGCAGGCACAGCGGCAGCAGGAGAACGCGGCGAAGGGGGAGCCATGGTGACGGGGTGTGCGGTACGGAGAGGTGCCGCTGCGTTGGCGGCGCTCTCGGCGGTGGCCTGGGCGCCGGGCGCGGTGGGCACGGCGTCCGCCGCCGACGGCACCGCGGACCTCACGAAGGTGCCCCGCTACACCACGGCGCCGGACGCCACCGCGGTCAAGGGCCGGGCCAGTGCCGCCGACGCCCCGGAGATCGGCAAGGGCACGTACACCGACTCCATCGAACGGGGGGAGCAGAAGTACTACACCGTCCCCCTGGACGCCCGGTCGACCGCGTACTTCTCCGTGGTCGCCGCCCCGCCGCCGGGCACCAAGGTCGAGGACCACACCGACCGGCTCAAGATCAGCGTCCAGGACGTCGACGGCACCATCTGCGACCGTGAGGCCGATCCGGCGTTCCGCGGGGACGGCACGGCCTACCCCATCGCCGACTACGCCATCCGCAGCGTCGACGGCGCCAACGCGCAGTGCCGGAACGCCGGGGCGTACTACCTCGTCATCACCCGGGAGGGCTCGGCGACGTCCGGACCGCAGGCGTGGCCCATCGAGATCACCCACCTCGCCGAACCGGGCCTCAAGGGCACCGCGCCGACCACCCCGGCTGACGGCGGCCCGTCCGCCACGCCCCCGCCGCCCGCCTCCGGCACCAAGCGCACGGCGCGCGGCGGCTCCGGTTTCCACAGTGCGGGCGCCGTGGGCACGGGCCTGTGGAAGGACCGCATCCGGCCCGGCGAGTCCCGCTTCTACCGGGTGCCGGTCGACTGGGGCCAGCGCCTCAACCTCAGCGCGGAGCTGCCCAACGCGGCCGACGGCACCGCCGAGGCCCTCTCCAAGGCGCTCGGGGTCACCGCGTACAACCCGGCGCGCGGTGTGATCGACGACGACACCTTCGTCCGCTACGACGGGCGGCCCGCCGCCGCCAAGCTCTTCACCGCGCCGGTGGCGTACGGCAACCGCTTCGCCGTCTCCGACGACATCCGCGCCATGCGGGTGGCCGGGTGGTACTACCTGGAGGTCACCCTCCACCCCGACGCCGCACGGTTCTTCCCGCGGGGCGCGGACCTCACGCTGCGGGTGGACGTCCGCGGCACGGCGCGGCCCGGGCCGGGGTACGCCGGGCCCGCCGGGGACTTCTCGGTGACGCCCGGCGACCACGAGACGGCGGAGAAGGGGCTCGCCGGGGAGGAGCCGGGCGGCGGGCGGCTGCGGACGCTGGGCTACGCCGGGATCGCCACCGGCGCGGTGCTGCTGGCCGCCCTCGGGACCTGGACGCTGCTGGCCCGCCGGACGGCCGCGGTCACGGCCCCCGTCCCCGCGCTGTCGCCGCAGGCGCACGCCGCGGAGCCCACCCGCTCCGGCCCGCGCGCCCCGGGCACGCCGCCGGGGCGGCGGTAGCGGTCAGGAGGCGGTGAGCGCCCAGATGCCGAAGGCGATGCAGAGCAGCGCGACGACGAGCACCGGGACCGCCACCTTGGCCGGTGGCCCGGGACGCCGCGCCGCCGCGGGCGCGGTCCGCTCCGGGACGCCGGACGGCACCGGTGGCGCGGCGGCGGGCGGCTGCGGCGAGGTGTAGGGCCGGGTCGCCGGAGGTTGCTGCCAGGAGCCCGCGGTCGGCCGGTACGTGCCCGAGGGCGGCGTGCCCGGCGGGGCCGCGGGGGCCGGGACGTGCGGGGCGGCCACCGGGACCGGCGGGGTGGCGGGCGGCAGCGGGATCTGCTGCGGCAGCGACTGCCCGGGCGGGGCGAGCACGAAGCTCCCGGTGTCGGACGCGGAGAGCGGCGCGCCGCCCGGCGCCCCGGCCGCGCCGCCGTCGCGCGGTGCGGTGAGCGGCCCGTCCGGCCCGAACCCCTCGGGCAGCGGACCTATGTGGTCGAAGACCTCGACCGCCTCGTCGTCGAGCCCCGCCTCGGGCAGCAGCTCCACGGCGGCCAGCAGCGCCTTCC
This sequence comes from Streptomyces catenulae, assembly GCF_000718015.1. GTDB lineage: Bacteria > Actinomycetota > Actinomycetes > Streptomycetales > Streptomycetaceae > Streptomyces > Streptomyces catenulae. The sequence continues at coordinate 70,790 of NZ_JODY01000023.1, forward strand.
GCGCCCCGGTGGCGGTACGGAACCGGGAGTCCGGGTCGGGGTGCAGCAGCGTCGCCAGCACCTGCCACAGCGGCTCCGGGACACCCTCGGGCGCGTGCGGGACGCCGTGCTCGGTGAAGTGCCGCACCAGGGCGTCGGCGTCCGGTTTGGTGCCGGTGATCAGATACAGCGCGACCAGGCCGACCGCGAACAGGTCGGCGGGGAAGTCCGGTTCGGCGCCGAGCATCTGCTCGGGCGCGAAGTACCCGGGCGTGCCGACCACGTAGTTGGTCTCGGTGAGCCGCGGCTCGCCCTTGCGCATGGCGATGCCGAAGTCGGAGAGGCGCAGATGCGGACGGCCGGTGCCGGTCGCCTCCAGCAGGATGTTCGCCGGTTTGATGTCGCGGTGCACCACGCCCTCGTCGTGCACCGCGGTCAGTCCGGCGAGCAGCTGGTCGAGCAGGGTGCAGACGTACCGCGGGGGCAGCGGGCCGTAGTCGCCGATGAGGTGGGCGAGCGAGCCGCCGTGCACCAGATCCATGGTGAACAGGACCTTGGCGTCGTCGGCGGCCCAGCTCGCCGGGGCGAGAACGTGCGGATGGTCGATCCGCAGCGCCTGTTCGCGGACGAACCGGAGCAGGGTGTGCGCATCGCTCTGCTGGAGCACCTTGGCGGCGACGTAGCGGCGCCGCCGGTGGTCCCAGGCACGCCAGACGGCGCCCACACCCCCGCGCCCGACCGGGTCGACCAGCTCGTACCGCCCGGCGAAGATCTCACCCATGGTGCCCCGTCGCTTTCTGACCTGTACGTACCCCGCGGTGACCGGCCCGCCGGACGGCTAGCTCTGGTGCGCCTCGTAGTGCGCGACCGCGTCCCCGGTACGGCCGGCACCGTAGACCCGGAGGAACTCTGCCAGCTCCGGGTGGGTGGCGGCGAGGGCGTTCGCCGCCTCGATGATCTCTCCCGCGTCCGAAACAGACCGGAGCAGCGACTGGATCTCGCGCACCACGCGCCGCACGGTGGTCGAGCCGGTCGACGAGACGGTCTGCGCGGTGTTGCTCAGCACCGAACCCCCGGCGGTCTTCTTGATCTCGTCCATCCGGTCGGTGGCCTCGGCGGCACTGACGCTGCCGTCGGCGACCTGACCGGCCAACTCCTGGAGCGCCTGGACCCGTTGGACCACGGCGGGGTTGCCTATCTTCGCCCGCTGACCGCTCATCAGCTGCGACAACATCGGCGCCGACAGACCGAGCACCCCCGCGAGTCGGGCCTGGTTGAGTCCCAGATCGTCGATGAGGCGGCGGAAGAGGGCGCCGAGCGGTTCCCCGTACCAATTCCGCTGCAGCTCCCGGGCCCGCGCGGTGGCTTCCTGCTGTGCTGCGTCCATGCCGTCTCCCCATCTCCCCGGTCGCGCTTCGCTGCCGCGAATCTTGCGAAGCATCCTACGGAGAGCGACGGTGCCGGGCGATACCCGGTCGGGAAAGCGCTCCTGCACCAGGTACCCTGGTCGGCGACGGGGCCTTAGCTCAGTTGGTAGAGCGCTGTCTTTGCATGGCAGATGTCAGGGGTTCGACTCCCCTAGGCTCCACCCCGTAAAACCCCTCCGAACTGCGGAAACGTAGATCGGAGGGGTTTTCTCATGGGCGCCCGGGGGGCCTGGTGCGCACCGCCGGTGGCGGTGGCCGGGGACCGCGTTCCACCGCCTGATCCCCACCGTTCCCCCACGGTTTCTGTACCTTTGGCCCATGCTTTTGGCCGCCTCTCCCACGGGCGGCGACCTTCTCGAACCCCGTACGGGAGGAACCGAGTTGACCGAGCAGGCAGTGGCGGAAGTACGTGAGACCTTCGACGCCGGAGCCGAGTTCGACCGGCAACTGGCGCAGCTGATCACGCTGGGGTACCCGGAGTCGGCCGGGCAGGACGCGGACGGATTCCGGGCGCGGGTGGCGCCGCTGCGGGAGCGGGCCGTGGCCGAGGCGTCCGCGGGGCCCGGGCCGGAGGGCGGCCGGGTGCCGTTCGTGCTGGTCGTACCGCGTGCGCTGGTGCCCGTCGAGGCGGCGATGGCGCGTACCACGCTGTCCGGCGGCCGTGAGCCCGGCTTCGTCGACGGCTCCTTCGAGCCCGGTGCGCTGGAGCGGTTCGTCTCCACCGCGCGGACCGGCGCCCCCGAGCAGGCGGTCTATCTGCTGTACGACGTCGAGCGGGGTGAGGAGTTCTGCGGCGCCGTGCCCCGCGACGCCCTGGAGACCCTCGAAGAGCGCGGCCGTACGCCGCTCACCGTCGAGGAGGGCGTCGCGCTCCTGACCCAGCATCCGCAGTTGCTGGTCAAGAACAAGTGCTTCTCCCTCGGCGGCTCGCGCTCCGGCGACCGCCGGGTGCCCGCGCTGTGGATCAGTCGGCGGGCGCCGAAACTGGGCTGGTGCTGGGAGGGCAACCCGCACACCTGGCTCGGCATGGCCTCCGCGGGCGCCCGCCGGACGGCCGGGTAGCTGCGGCCGTTTCACGTGAAACCTGCGCGGACCGGGCCGGGCGCCGCGGTGTGTTTCACGTGAAACGTGGTGGCCGACCCGGGGTGTGAAGGCGCGATGTTTCCCGTGAAACCACGCGGCCCCGGACGTTCGCGTGGCGTCTGCCCGGCGGCCGGTACGCGACGGTGCCCGCCACCCGGCAGGGGTGACGGGCACCGGCCGGTCCGGAGGCACGGCCGGGGTGCCGGGCCGGGCCCGTGCCGCTCCCGGCCGAGGAGCCGTGCCGTCGCGGCGGGCCGAGCGGGGGCGCGCGTCAGGCCGAGGCCCCGCCCGGGCCGTCGCCGCGCTCCGTGCCCTCGTCCTCGTCGTCGGTCCGGGCCGTGGCGCCGCTGCCGTCGACGGAGCTGAGCCGACCGCGTTCGTTCACCTCGGTGGGGGCGGGCGGCTCCACCAGCCAGTCCGGGTTGGCCTGCTTGTCCCACCACTTCCAGGCGGCGACGGCGCCCCCGGCCAGCAGCCCCACCACCAGCAGCCGCTTGGCGGCCTTCCCGGCCCGGGCCCGGCAGCGGTTCTTCCGCGCCAGCTTCTCGATCTCGGCGGCGCTCACCTCGCCGCGCAGCGCCGCGAGCGCCGCGGTGCCACGGGCGAACGCCTCGTCGCGGACGGGCTCGGCGGCCGCGCGGGCGGAGTGCACGGCGCTCTCCACCCGGGGCCCGGCGTAGTCCGCGGCCTGCCGGGCCGCACAGCGGGTGCGGTGGGCGGCGCGGCACGCCGCCGCGTCCACCTTCGGCGGCAGCGCGCCCCGGGCGTGCTCGATGCGCGGCACCAGATGGGTGTCGTAGTGGGCGCGGGCCTGCTGCGCGGCCTCCGACACCACGGGGGCCATCCGGGTGCGGGCCTGCTGCGCGGCCTCCGCCATCTTCGGCGCCACACGCGTCCGCGCCTCCTGGGCGAACTGCATCGCGGTGTCCCTGGCCGTACCGGCGTACGGAGCCACCACCTCAGCGGCGTGCCGCACGCTGTCCCTGGCCGAACCGGTCGCGGCGCGCACGCTGTCCTTGCGGGTCACTGGATCCTCCTCCTCGGTGGCGTGTCCGGGTCCGTGGGGGCTGCTCCCCCAGCTCTGCTGTCTCGCCTGTCCACCCGGTTGACGATCATGCCTGTTCGTCCGCCGTACGGCATGTACGCGCGGGCATCCGGGTCATGGCGGGAGCGTCGGTGACGGGGGTGTGCGCGTGCCCGCCGTCGGGGCCGTCCGCGCCGGGGCGGGGCGCGGCACGGGCCGCGCCCCGCGGCGGTCCGTGCGAGGATCGGAGCCCGATCAGCGAAGACTCATGGAAGGCAGATCCGTGGCTGAGCAGCTCTACGCCACCCTGAAGACCAACCAGGGCGACATCACCCTTCGGCTGCTGCCGAACCACGCCCCCAAGACGGTGAAGAACTTCGTCCAGCTCGCCGAGGGCGAGCGGGAGTGGACCAACCCGGCGACCGGCCAGAAGTCCACGGACAAGCTCTACGACGGCACCGTCTTCCACCGCGTGATCAGCGGCTTCATGATCCAGGGCGGCGACCCGCTCGGCAACGGCACCGGCGGCCCGGGGTACGAGTTCGCCGACGAGTTCCACCCCGACCTGGCCTTCACCAAGCCGTACCTGCTCGCCATGGCCAACGCCGGTCCGGGCACCAACGGCTCGCAGTTCTTCATCACCGTCGCGCCGACCGCCTGGCTGACCGGCAAGCACACCATCTTCGGTGAGGTCGCCGACGAGGCGGGCAAGAAGGTCGTGGACGCGATCGCCGCCGCCCAGACCAACCCGCGCACCGACCGCCCGGTGCAGGACGTCGTCATCGAGTCGGTCGTCATCGAGAACCGCGAAGGCTGACCAGGGCGCCGCCGCGCCCGCCGTCCCCGGGAACCTTGCGCCCCGTCCGGTCGTAGACCAGGCGGGGCGCCCCACGTGCTGGCCCGGTGGCGGGCGGGTGTGTTGTGATGACGCGTCCAGCCGCAGAGAGGACGACCGAGCGATGGACCAGGTGCCAGGCACCCCGCAGGAGCCGCAGGGTGCGGGCGGCGCGAGCGGCCTGCCGGGCTGCTACCGCCATCCCGACCGTGCGACGGGCGTCACCTGCACCCGCTGCGAGCGGCCGATCTGCCCCGAGTGCATGGTCAGCGCCTCGGTCGGCTTCCAGTGCCCGGAGTGCGTACGCAGCGGCAGCGGCACGGGCCACTCGGCGCACGCCACCACCCCGCGCACCCTCGCGGGCGGTGCCGTCGCCTCCGACCCCAAGCTGGTCACCAAGATCCTGCTGGGCCTCAACGTCGCCGTCTTCATCGCGGTCTACGCCTCCAGCGGGCTCGTCGGACGCCTCGACATGATCGGCCTGGCCTTCGACCCGCAGCACTACCAGCTCGTCGGGGTCGCCGAGGGGCAGTGGTACCGCCTGATCACCGCGGTCTTCCTGCACCAGGAGATCCCGCACATCGCGTTCAACATGCTCTCCCTGTGGTGGCTGGGCCCGCCCCTGGAAGCCGCACTCGGCCGACTGCGCTACACCGTGCTCTATCTGCTCGCCGGGTTGGGCGGCAGCGCGCTGTCGTATCTGCTCGCCGCGCAGAACCAGCCCTCGCTCGGTGCCTCCGGCGCGATCTTCGGTCTGCTGGGCGCCACCGCGGTGCTGCTGCGGCGGCTCAACTACGACATGAAGCCCGTGCTGATCCTGCTGGGCCTCAACCTCGTCTTCACCTTCCTGTGGCCGAATATCGCCTGGCAGGCGCATGTCGGCGGCCTGGTGGTGGGCGCGGCGGTGGCGTACGGCATGGTCCATGCGCCGCGCCAGCGCCGGACGCTGGTGCACACCCTGACGTGTGTCGCCGCACTGTTGGTGATCATCGCCGTGGTCGTGCTGCGCACGTTCCAGCTGACCGGTTGAGGGCCCGCGCGGGCCTGGGGGTAACGGCTCCGCGCGCGGCTGTTCCACGGTGTTGTCCACAGTGGGTGGCGGATCTTGTGCACCCTGTGGGGAACGCCCGTCCCGGATCGTACGAACCTGCGTTTCCCCAGTACGTAAGGGGGAAGCAGGTCACCGGGACGGGCGTGGCCGGTCACACCGGCGTCAACATCCCGAGAGGTTATCCACAGATCTTCTGAAGTTTTCCCCGGCTGTGGATAACTGTGTGGATGGCCTTGGGCAGGGCTTGTGTCACTTCCACTGCGTGGAGACGCCGAAGCCCACCGCGATGAAGCCGAATCCGCACACGATGTTCCAGTCGCCCATCGCCTTGACCGGCAGATCGGCCTCGGAGACGTAGTACAGCACGATCCAGGCGAGCCCGATCAGGAACATCGCCAGCATCACCGGGGCGACCCAGCCACGGCCGGAATTCATCTTCAGGCTGGTGGTCTTCGCCGGCGGCGGCGTGAAGTCGTCCTTCTTGCGGATCCGTGACTTCGGCACGAGGAACTCTCCTGTCGATGCGCTGCTCTCCCGCTCTCGACTCCTCTCGAGCGGGAGGTGCCCCCGTCCGCGCGGGCGTACGGGCGGGAGCCGGACGGATGCGCCGGGGAGCGGTTCGGCGCCCCGGGGCGTCCGTTAGCGTAGTGCTTCCGCGGCGTCGTAAGGAGCAAGGGTACGTTGAGCACTTCAGCTGACTCCTCCGGCCGCCCGGCCCGCCCGCGGCTGCGACCCGTGCGTCTGCTCACACTCACCGTCTTCGCGCTCGCGGGCCTGATGTTCTGGCTCAGCTTCGACACCGCACGCGGCACCGATCTGCGCTCCGACGACTCCATGCTCCGCCTTTCCGACCTCATCCAGCAACGGAGCCAGAAGAACGGCGCCCACGACGAACGCAACGCGGCACTCCGCGGGGACGTCGAGGCCCTCGCCCGGCGCGACAACGGCACCTCGCGCGCGGAGCAGACCAGGCTCAGAGCGCTGGAGGAGCGGGCGGGCACCGAGAAGCTGAAGGGTGAGGGCCTCTCGGTCACCCTCACCGACGCCCCGCCGAACGCCACCGCCAAGATCCCCGGCATCCCCGAACCGCAGCCCAACGACCTCGTCATCCACCAGCAGGACCTCCAAGCCGTGGTGAACGCGTTGTGGCGGGGCGGCGCCAAGGGCATCGAGGTCATGGACCAGCGGCTGATCTCCACCAGCGCGGTGCGCTGCGTCGGCAACACCCTGATCCTCCAGGGCCGCGTCTACTCCCCGCCCTACAAGATCACCGCCGTCGGTGACCGAGACGCCCTCAACCGCGCGCTGACCGAGGCGCCCGCGATCCAGAACTACCTCCAGTACGTCAACGCCTACGGGCTCGGCTGGAAAGTCGACCAGCGCGAGGCGGTGACTCTGCCCGGCTACTCCGGCACAGTGGAGCTCCACTACGCACAGCCGGTGCGGCCCTAGGGGCGCCTTCCCAGGGCCCGTGCGCCGGTGACGGCGACGGGAAGGGGCACGGCCGGTGACGGTGCGGTGGATCGTCCGGACACTCAGCGAGCTGTGCGTCACCACCGGCACGCTCATCGTGCTCTTCGTCTGCTACCTCCTCTTCTGGACCGGCGTACGCGCCGACAACGCCATGGACCAGGAGATCGGCCGCCTCCAGGAACGCTGGTCGGCCGCCGCGCCCGCACCCGGCGCGGCCCGCCCCGGACCGTCCACCGCCCCGGCGCCGTCCGGCGGCCCCCGCCCGTACGGGAGCGGCGCGGCGTTCGCCGTCATGTACATCCCCCGCCTCGGCGCCGACTGGTCCAAGCCGGTCCTCGAAGGCACCGGCACCGACGTGCTGCGGCGCGGCCTCGGGCACTACGCGGCCACCGCGCGCCTCGGTGCGGTCGGCAACTTCTCCGTCGCGGGGCACCGGCGCACGTACGGCGACCCGTTCAAGGACTTCCCGCTGCTGCGGCCCGGCGACGCGGTGGTGGTCTCCGACGGCACCACTTGGTTCACCTACCGCATCGACCGGCGGCCCTACCGCACACTGCCCGACGACATCGGCGTGATCGACCCCGTGCCCCGCGCCTCCGGCTACCGCGGACCCGGCCGCTATCTGACCCTGACCACCTGTGAGCCGGAGTGGGGACACAGCCACCGGCTCATCACCTGGGCACATCTGGACGCGACGCAGCCGGTCGTGGCGGGAAGGCCCCCGGCTTTGTCCGGCTGACCCACCCGGGCCCCTCCCCGCCCCGTAGTCTGGTGGGGCAATCGACACCGTTCATCGGCGAGTAGGGACAGCATGTACGGCTGGATCTGGCGGCATTTGCCGGGCAACACAGGGGTGAAGGCGCTGATTTCACTGGTGCTGGTGCTGGCGGTCGTCTTCGTGCTTTTCCAGTACGTCTTTCCGTGGGCGGAGCCGCTGCTCCCCTTCAATGACGTCACGGTCGATCAAGGGATGGCAGCCGTCCGATGAGTGCCCGCATTCTCGTCGTCGACAACTACGACAGCTTCGTCTTCAACCTCGTGCAGTACCTCTACCAACTCGGCGCCGAGTGCGAGGTGCTGCGCAACGACGAGGTCACCCCCGCCCATGCGCAGGACGGCTTCGACGGGGTGCTGCTGTCGCCCGGTCCGGGCGCGCCGGAAGAGGCCGGGGTCTGCATCGACATGGTCCGGCACTGCGCGGACACCGGCGTCCCGGTCTTCGGCGTCTGCCTGGGCATGCAGTCCATGGCCGTCGCCTACGGCGGCGTGGTCGGCCGCGCCCCCGAGCTGCTGCACGGCAAGACCTCGCTGGTCTCGCACGCGGGCGAGGGCGTCTTCAGCGGCCTGCCCTCGCCGTTCACGGCCACCCGCTACCACTCGCTCGCCGTCCAGGAGGGCACGGTGCCGGACGAGTTGACCGTCACCGCCTGGACCGACAACGGCATCGCGATGGGGCTGCGCCACCGTGAACTGCCCGTGGAGGGCGTCCAGTTCCACCCCGAGTCGGTGCTCACCGAGTGGGGCCACCGGATGCTCGCCAACTGGCTCGTCGACTGCGGTGACGCGGGAGCGGTGGAGCGCTCGACGGGGCTCGCCCCGGTGGTCGGCAAGGCCGGCGCGTGACCGCCACACGCCCCGAGCGTGACGGCACCCCCCACGATCCGTACGGCGGGGACGCGGCGTTCGAGGCGGCGGTGGGACAACTCAACGACCCGCTGATGGACCCGCTGCCGAAACCGGGCGGCCCGCCCGGCGGTGCGGACACCTCGCCCGATGAGGAGCCGCGCCCCACCGGCCCGGCGACCACCGGCGCCCCCGCACCCGGCGGCCCCGGCCCCCGGCTCACCGGCTCACCGGCGCCCGGCCACAACTCCCCGTGGTTCCGCCCGCGCCCGGCGACGGAGGAGGCACCGGCGGACGCCGCACCGCCCGCCCCTGCCCCCGCCACCGGATTCGGGCCCGAGACGCCAGCGGGCCGCCGCGCCGCCGCGGGCCCGGGCCAGGTCCCGGCGTTCGGCCCCGCGGGCGTCCGCCCCCAGGACCGGAGACCGCCCGCGCCCCCCGTACCGTCACCGGCCGCCGGACCGGTGGCCGACGACGAGACCATGGCGCTGCGCCAGGCGGAACGGACGGGGACCCCGGGCGGCGGCAGCTTCGACGGCGACGCCGTTTCACGTGAAACAGCGTCGGACCCGGCCTCGGTTTCACGTGAAACCGACGGGGATTCCGCCGAGGCTGTTTCACGTGAAACAGCGGACGCCCCGACCCCCGGCGGACGCGCCGCCCGCCGAAAGGCGGCCCAGCAGGCGGCGAAGCGCGGCGGTCGCCGCGGCAGACGTGGCGGCGCCGCGGCCACGAGCGCCCCGCCGACACCGCCGCCCGCGCCCACCTCCCGGCTGGAGGCCCGCCGCGCCGCCCGCGCCGCGAAGGAGAGCCTGAGCCTCATCGCCAGCCGCGCCATCGGCGAAGCGTTCATCACCCTCGGCGTGGTCATGCTGCTCTTCGTCACCTACCAGCTGTGGTGGACCAACGTCCTGGCCCATCAGGAGGCGGGCGGCGCCACCAGCACCCTGCAGCACCAGTGGCAGGAGGGCCACGGCGAGAAGAAGTCGCTGGTCCCGGGCGAGCGCTTCGCCATCATGTACATCCCGAAGCTGGACGTGAAGGCGCCGATCGCCGAGGGCATCGACAAGCACTCGGTGCTGGACCGGGGCATGGTCGGGCACTACGACAAGAGCAGCGGGATCAACACGGCGATGCCCTGGGACAAGAAGGGCAACTTCGCGGTGGCCGCCCACCGCAACACCCACGGCGAGCCGTTCCGCTACATCAACAAGCTCAACCCGGGCGACAAGGTCGTCGTGGAGACGCAGAGTACGTACTACACGTACGAGATGGAGAGCATCCTCCCGCAGACCAGCCCGCAGAACGTCAGCGTCATCCAACCGGTGCCGCGGGGGTCCGGTTTCAAGGCGCCGGGCCGCTACATCACGCTCACGACCTGCACCCCGGAATTCACCAGTACCTACCGGATGATCGTCTGGGGCAAGATGGTCGCGGCGCAGCCGCGGAGCAAGGGCGAACCGGATGCGCTCACGGGCTGACCGAAGGTAAGAGGGGTACTACGCGGTGACTGCCACGGGCCATGACGAGGACATCGAACGGTCCGCGCCGCCGAACCGACCACCACGCCGGATGCGCCGCTCCGTCGCCGCCGTGATCAGCGTGATCGGCGAACTGCTGATCACCGCCGGGCTGATCCTCGGCCTGTTCGTCGTGTACTCGCTGTGGTGGACCAACGTCCTCGCCGACCGCGCCGCCGACAAGCAGGGCGACGAGGTGCGCCGCCACTGGGCCGCACCCACGCCCAAGGGGCCGGGGAAGCTGGACACCAAGGACGGCATCGGCTTCCTGCACGTCCCGGCGATGAAGAACGGCGAGGTGCTGGTCAAGAAGGGCACCGGCGCCGAGATCCTCAACGAGGGCGTGGCCGGTTACTACACCAAGCCGATCGCGTCCGGGCTGCCGCAGGACAAGAAGGGCAACTTCACCCTCGCCGCCCACCGCGACGGCCACGGCGCGAAGTTCCACAACATCGACAAGCTCCACGAGGGCGACCCGATCGTCTTCGAGACCAAGGACACCTGGTACGTCTACAAGGTCTACGCGGTGCTCGACCAGACCTCGAAGTACAACGTCGACGTCCTCGACCGGGTCCCCAAGGAGTCCGGGAAGCAGCAGGCGGGCCGCTACATCACGCTGACGACCTGCACCCCGGTCTACACCTCGAACTACCGCTACATCGTCTGGGGCGAGCTGGAACGCACCGAGAAGGTCGACGCGGACCGCACCCCGCCGGAAGAACTGCGCTGACCCGGCGGGCCCCGCACGCGGACGGACGGCCCCACCGCACACGACAGAGCCCCGGCCCCCTCCAGAAGGGGGCCGGGGCTCACGTCATGGACGGACCGCCGGTGGATCAGCCGAACGGCCAGCCGCCGCCGTCGTCCCCGTGGTCACCGCCGCCACCGCCGATGGTGGTCAGCGTCACCGTCGTGGAGGCGGGGTCGGACGGGGTGTCGGCCCCCGGGTCCTGCTGCATGACCCGGGCGTTGTCGTCCTGGTTGCTGCCGTCCGCGAACTGGATGTTGGTGAATCCGGCGTCCTGCAGCATCTTCTTCGCGTCCTTCACCTTCTGACCGACCACACCGGGCACCGGCTTCTGCGCCGCCGCCTTGCCGACGGTCAGCGTGACCGTGGTGTTGACGTCGACCTCCGTCTGGCCCGCCGGATCCATGGCGGTGACCTTGCCGACCTGCGCCGGGTCGGACACCTCCTGCTCCTGCTTGGTGACCTGGAGCTGGAGATCCTTCAGCTGCTTCTCCGCCGCGGCGAAGTCGTTGCCCATGACATCGGGAACCTTCACCTTCGGGTTGGCCTTGGCGATCGTCAGCGTGATCGTGGTGTTCTTCGGCTTGCTGGCGCCCGGCTTCGGGTCCTGGTCGAGAACGGTGCCCGGGTCCTCGTCGGCGGCCTTCTGCGTGAGCTGGATGTTCTCGAAGCCCTTGGCCTTCAGCTCCGACCGCGCCTCGCTCTCGCTGAAGCCGCGCACGTTGGGGACCTGCACCTGCTTGGGGCCGCTGCACATCGTGACGTTGACCGTGCCGCCCTCGTCGATGGCGGCGCCCTCAGCCGGTTCCTGCTTGGTGATCTGGCCCTTGTCGACGTTCTCGCAGGCTTCGCTGCCGCTCTTGACGATCTTCAGATCGCCGTTGTTCCGGGCGGACTCCCTCGCCTGCGCCAGGGTGCTGCCGACGACGTTGGGCGCCGTCACCCCGCCCCCGGACGCCTTGCCGCTGAACATCGCCTTGCCGATGAAGATCGCACCGACCAGGACGAGGACACCGGCGACGGCCAGCAGAACCGTCGAGGTGTGGTTCTTCTTCGACGGACCGGAGGCACCGGCGCGACGGCCCGAGGGCCGCTCGTCGTAGCCGTAGCCACCGTCGTCGGGGTTCATCGGCGGCAGCATCGCGGTCTGCGCGCCCGGGTCCTGCGGCCGCAGCATCGTCGTGGGCTGGTCCTGGTCGAAACCGCCCGCGCCCATTGCCGAGGCGGCCGCGACCGGCTGGCCGTCCAGCGCCGCCTCGATGTCGGCGCGCATCTCGTCGGCCGACTGGTAGCGGTAGTCCGGATCCTTGGTCAGCGCCTTGAGGACGATGGCGTCCATCTCCGGCGTGATCTCGGGATCGAAGTTGCTGGGCTTCTGCGGCTCCTCGCGCACATGCTGGTACGCCACCGCGACCGGCGAGTCACCGATGAACGGCGGCCGGACGGTGAGCAGCTCGTAGAGGAGGCAGCCGGTGGAGTAGAGGTCGGAGCGGGCGTCGACCTGCTCGCCCTTGGCCTGCTCCGGGGAGAGGTACTGCGCCGTGCCGATGACCGCGGCGGTCTGCGTCATGGTCATCCCGGCGTCGCCCATCGCGCGGGCGATGCCGAAGTCCATGACCTTGACCTGGCCGGTGCGGTTGAGCATGACGTTGGCGGGCTTGATGTCACGGTGGACGATGCCGGCGCGGTGCGAGTACTCCAGCGCCTGGAGCACCCCGATGGTCATCTCCAGGGACCGCTCGGGCAGCAGCTTCCGCCCGGAGTGCAGCAGCTCCCGCAGCGTGGAACCGTCGACGTACTCCATGACGATGTACGGGATCGAGACACCGTCGACGTAGTCCTCGCCGGTGTCGTAGACCGCGACGATGGACGGGTGGTTCAGCGAGGCGGCCGACTGGGCCTCACGGCGGAACCGGGCCTGGAAGGACGGGTCGCGGGCGAGGTCCACCCGCAGCGTCTTCACCGCCACGGTGCGACCCAGGCGGCTGTCGTGGGCGAGGTACACCTCGGCCATGCCACCGCGGCCGAGCACCGAGCCCAGCTCGTACCGGCCGCCGAGGCGACGCGGCTCATCCATAAGCTTCTCCAGCCCTCTCCGTCAGTCCCGACCGCACCCGTGTGTGGTCCGGCGGTGTGCTGTCCGGGCATACCGTACCCGGCGCGTCACGCCGGTCCGGGCCGTAACCGCAACCTGATATCTGACCGGTACGGCCTTGCCCAGGAGTCACTTCTTGTCGCTGAGCACCGCTTCCATCACGCTCTTCGCGATCGGGGCGGCGAGCTTGCCACCCGCGATGTCACCGCGGAGTGTGTCGGACCCCTCAATGACGACGGCGACGGCGACCGGGGTGCCCTTGTCGGTCTTCGCGTAGGAGATGAACCACGCGTACGGGTTGTCCTTGTTGCCCTCACCGTGCTGCGCGGTACCGGTCTTGCCACCGACCGTCACGCCCGGGATCTGCGCGGAGGTGCCCGTACCGTTCTTGACGACGGTCTCCATCATGTCCTGGAGCTTCTGGGCGTTCTCCGGCTTGAGCGGCTGGCTCATCTCCTTGGGCGTGTGCTGCTCCACGACGTTGAGGTTGGGCGCGACCAGCTTGTCGACCATGTACGGCTGCATCAGCTTGCCGCCGTTGGCGATGGCCGCGGTGATCATGGCCATCTGGATCGGGGTGGCGCGGTTCGACGCCTGGCCGATGCCCGCCTGGGCGTTCTGCGGGCGGTTGTCCTCGGGGTAGATGCTCTCGGCGGCACGGACCGGGGTGTCGACCTTCGGGTTGTTGAACCCGAACTTCTCCGCCTCGGCCATCATCTTCTTGTTGCCGAGGTCGGCGCTGATCTTGCCGAAGACGGTGTTGCAGGACCAGCGCAGCGCCTCGCGGAGGCTGGCGTTCTTGCAGGGGATGTTGCCCTCGTTCGGCAGCGGGACGTGGTTGGTGTCCGGCAGGTACCAGGGCAGCGGCGAGTCCGTCGGGGCGTCGATGTCGGTGTAGAGACCGTTCTCCAGCGCCGCCGCCGCGGTGACGACCTTGAAGGTGGAGCCGGGCGGGTACGTCTGGCGCAGCGCGCGGTTCAGCGTCGGGTCGTCCGGGTCGTTCTTCTTCTGCAGCGCGTTGTACGCCTCGGAGTCCTTGTCGCTCATCCCGGCGAAGGTGGAGGGGTCGTACGACGGGGCGGTGGCCAGCGCGAGGATCGCGCCGGTCTCCGGGTTGAGCGCGGCGACCGCGCCCTTCTTGTTGCCCAGCCCCTCGAAGGCGGCCTTCTGCGCCTTGGCGTTGAGGGTGGTGACGACGTCACCACCCTCCTGCTTGCGGCCGGTCAGCATGTCGACGGTGCGGCTGAAGAAGAGCCGGTCGTCGGTGCCGGTCAGGATCTTGTCGTACAGCTTCTCCAGCTGGTTGGCGTCGAACGCCTGCGAGGCGTAGCCCGTGACCGGCGCCCACATCTTGCCGTTCTTGTACGTCCGCTTGTACTTGTAGTCGCCGACGCCGGTCGTCGTGGAGTCGGTGACCGGCTGGTCGCCGACGATGATGTCGCCGCGCGGGATGCTGTACCGCTCGATGGCGACACGGCGGTTGTTGGAGTCGTTCTTCAACTCGTCGGCCTGGACGAACTGCACCCAGTTGACGCGGACGAGCAGAGCGAGGACGAGCAGGCCGCAGAAGATCGCGACCCGGCGCAGGGGCTTGTTCACGGGCGGACCACCTGGGTCATCTCGGCATCGGTGGAGGGGGCGGGGGCCGGTGCGGGCCGCCGGGCGGTGTCGCTGATCCGCAGCAGGATCCCGACCAGCGCCCAGTTGGCGATGACGGACGAGCCACCCTGGGCGAGGAACGGCATCGTCATACCGGTCAGCGGGATCAGACCCGTCACACCACCGGCGACGACGAAGACCTGTAGCGCGAAGGCGCCGGACAGGCCGATGGCCAGCAGCTTGCCGAACGGGTCGCGGGCGGCGAGCGCGGTACGGATGCCCCGCTCGATGAGCAGGCCGTACAGCAGCAGGACGGCCATCAGACCGGCCAGCCCGGTCTCCTCACCGACGGTGGCGAGGATGTAGTCGCTCTTCGGCGCGATGCCGCCGATCAGCCGGGAGTAGCCCTGGCCGAGACCGGAGCCGAGGATGCCGCCGGAGCCGAAGGAGTACATCGCCTGCGCGGTCTCGGTGACACCGCCGTCGAGCAGCTCCAGCGGGTTGAGCCAGTTGTGGACACGGACCTGCACGTGCGACTCGAAGGTGGCCACCGCGACGGCGCCACCGGCGCTCAGCAGCAGACCGAAGACGATCCAGCTGGTGCGCTCGGTCGCGACGTACAGCATGATCACGAAGAGGCCGAAGAAGAGCAGCGAGGTACCGAGGTCGGTCTCGAAGACCAGGATCATCAGGCTCAGCGCCCAGATGACGAGGATCGGACCGAGGTCACGGCCGCGCGGCAGGTACAGCCCCATGAAACGGCGGCTGGCCAGCGCCAGCGCGTCCCGCTTCACCATCAGGTACCCGGCGAAGAACACCGCGATGATGATCTTCGCGAACTCACCGGGCTGCAGCGAACCGACGCCCGGCAGCGTGATCCAGATCCGCGCGCCGTAGCGGGGAGGGAAGAAGATCGGCGCGATCAGCAGCGCCAGCGCGAGCACCATCGAGATGTAGGTGTAGCGCTGCAGGACACGGTGGTCCTTGAGCAGGATCAGCACACCGAGGAAGAGGGCGACACCCAGCGTCGACCACATCAGCTGGCCGGGCGCCATCGGCCCGCCCAGATTCGTGGTGGTGATCTTCGGCTCCTGGTCGAGCCGCCAGATGAAGACCAGCCCGAGACCGTTGAGAAGGGTGGCGATCGGCAGCATCAGCGGGTCGGCGTACGGCGCCCACTTACGGACGACGAGGTGCGCGACGCCCGCCAGCAGCGCCAGCCCGAGGGCGTAGCCGAAGACCCCGGCGGGGATCTCCTGCTTCTTGGCGAGCCCGACGTTGATGTACGCGAAGACCGGGATGATCACTGCGAAGACGAGCAGCGCCAGCTCGGTGTTGCGGCGGCTCGGGGCTCCGATGGTGCCGATCGTGGTGGTGTTGGTGGTACTGCTCATACGTGTACGGCCCCCTACGCCCTCACTGCTGGGTGCTGCAATTCTTTTCCAGCTTCAACTGCTCCTCGGAGGGGGCCTGGCTGGTGATGTCGGCCGGGGGAGTCGACGGGGACACGAGCGCACCGGGGGTGCCGGTCGTCGCGCTCCGGTCGCCGGGGGTCGTGGGAGTGCCGGGAACACCGGGCTGGTGACCGGTCGTGCCGCCGGTCCGGCCGTGCTCCTGCTGCGCCTTCTCCCGGTCCTTCTTGGCCTTGGCGTCGGCGCGTTCGGCGGCCTCCCGCTGCTGCTTGCTCAGACAGGCGTGCGCCTGCTTGCCCAGCTCGGTGACCTTGAGGGTCGCCTCGTCGCGGTTGTCGGCCGGGATCGTCTCCTTGACCTGGTTCCGCTGGTACAGCGGTAGGTACTTGAGTTCGATCTCGGGGTGGTCCTGATCGACCTTGTTCAGCGAGATCCACGCGAGGTCCTGGCTCAGGCCCCGGTAGAGCGCGACATGGTCGTCCTTGGCGCCGACGAAGTACTGGGTCTGCGTCCAGCGGTAGCCCGCGTAGAGCCCGCCGCCGACGACGGCCAGGGCGAGCGCCGAGAACAGCGACCGCTTGATCCAGGTGCCGCGGCGCCGCGGCTTGACGAAGTCCTCGTCGGCGAAGGAACCGAACGAGCCTTGCGACTCACCGCCGGCCTCGCCGTCGCCGCTGCCGGGCGGGCCGAAGGCGCCGCCGGGGGACTGCGCCGGGACGTCCCGGCCGCGGCCCAGCTCGGCGGCGCGGGCCGCCGGGGTCTGCAGGGTGCTCGGGTCGTTGAGCTGGTTCTGGTTCTCGGCGACCGCGCCGACGATGACCGGGGTGTCGTTGAGCTGCCCGGCCAGCGCCTCGTTGCCGTCGACGTCGAGGACGTCGGCGACGATGCAGGTGATGTTGTCGGGACCGCCGCCGCGCAGCGCGAGCTGGATCAGCTCCTGGACCGTCTCGTGCGGACCGTGGTAGCTGGCGAGCGTCTCCTCCAGCGTCTGGTGGCTGACGACACCGGAGAGACCGTCGGAGCAGATCAGATAGCGGTCACCGGCGCGGACCTCGCGGATCGACAGATCCGGCTCCACGCGGTCACCGCTGCCCAGGGCCCGCATCAGCAGCGAGCGCTGCGGATGCGTGGTGGCCTCCTCCTCGGTGATCCGGCCCTCGTCGACGAGGCGCTGCACCCAGGTGTGGTCCTGCGTGATCTGGGTGAGCTGACCGTCGCGCAGCAGATAGGCGCGGGAGTCGCCGACGTGCACCAGACCCAGGCGCTGGCCCGTCCACAGCAGCGCGGTCAGGGTGGTGCCCATGCCGTCGAGCTGCGGGTCCTCCTCGACCATGACGCGCAACTGGTCGTTGGCGCGCTGCACGGCGGTGCCGAGGGAGGTGAGGATGTCGGAGCCGGGGACGTCGTCGTCGAGCTGGACGAGTGTGGAGATCACCTCGGACGAGGCGACCTCACCCGCGGCCTGACCGCCCATGCCGTCGGCGATGGCGAGCAGCCGCGGTCCCGCGTAACCCGAGTCCTCGTTGCCCTCCCGGATCATGCCCTTGTGCGATCCGGCGGCGAAGCGCAGGGAAAGACTCATGCGCACCTCACCTGTCGGCTCGGGGTACAGCCGGTCTCGTCGAGCCACACTGCCCACCCTCCGGTCGGGAGCACGCTCGGGCCCGTCGAGTGGACCGCCGCGGCTCGCTCGCTCCGCTCGCTCATAAGTCGTACTACTTCCGCAGCTCGATGACGGTCTTGCCGATGCGGATCGGGGCCCCGAGAGGGATCGGGGTCGGCGTCGTCAGGCGATTCCGGTCCAGGTAGGTGCCGTTGGTGGAACCGAGGTCCTCGACGATCCACTGGCCGTCACGGTCCGGGTAGATCCTGGCATGCCTGCTGGAGGCGTAGTCGTCGTCCAGGACGATCGTCGAATCGTGCGCCCGGCCCAGCGAGATGGTCTGGCCCTGGAGGGCGACGGTGGTCCCCTGCAGTGTGCCTTCGGAGACCACCAACTTGGTGGGCGCGCCCCGGCGCTGCCGGTTGTTGCCGCGCCCGCCCTCCTGGCGGCGCTGCTGCGGCGGCGCGGCCTGCTGCCGCTGGCCGCGTGCTTCCTGGCCGCCCCTACGGGCGGCGCCGCGCTGTGTGACGCGCGTGCCGAACAGATCGCTGCGGATGACCTGGACGGCCACGATGACGAACAGCCACAGTACGGCGAGGAAACCCAACCGCATGACCGTGAGGGTCAGCTCTGACATTGCCCCCGCTTCACCCTTCGGCTTGCCGGTAAACGATGGTGGTACTGCCCACGACGATCCGCGAGCCGTCGCGGAGACTAGCGCGGGTGGTGTGCTGCCCGTCCACCACGATCCCGTTCGTGGAGCCCAGGTCCTGGACCGTGGGGGGCGTGCCGACGCGGATCTCGCAGTGCCGCCGGGAAACCCCGGGGTCGTCGATCCGGACGTCGGCGTCGGTGCTGCGGCCCAGTACGAGCGAGTTGCGCGAAATCTGGTGACGCGTGCCGTTGATCTCGATCCAGCGCCGGGTCTGCGCCTGCGGCTGCGGACCGGCGCCGGGCGGTGCCGTACGGGGCGGGGCACCCGGCGGCGGGGACGAGGGCATGGGGGGCGGGCCCACATGACCGCCGCCGTTGTGACCGCCCCGGGACGCCGACGAGCCGCGCCCGGCGGGCGCGGGCCCTCCCGGCTGCTCCTGGGACGTGCTGGAGGCGAGGGTGCGGCTGCGCACACGGTAGAGGCCGGTGTCGAGATCGTCGGCCTTCTCCAGGTGCACCTTGATGTTGCCCATGAAGGTGTAGCGCTGCTGCTTGGCGTAGTCGCGGACCATCCCGGACAGTTCGTCACCGAGCTGTCCGCTGTACGGGCTGAGCCGCTCGTAGTCGGGTGCGCTCAGCTCGACGATGAAGTCGTTGGGGACGACTGTGCGGTCGCGGTTCCAGATGGTCGCGTTGTTGTCGCATTCGCGCTGCAGCGCGCCGGCGATCTCGACGGGCTGCACCTCGGACTTGAACACCTTGGCGAAGGTGCCGTTGACGAGACCTTCGAGACGCTGCTCGAAGCGCTTCAGTACTCCCACGGGGCACCTCCTTCCTCAGTCTTCGACAGGGTCGTCCTGATACTGCTTACCGATCGTATCCACGCGCCGGGAAATCAGCTGGTTCCCCTTTCCCGCCCGGAGTGACGAGTGTCCCCCCTCACAGGGTTGCCTGTTGGGGCGTTGTGCCGTGCCCGTCGTCCGTGCACTGCGATGGTAGAGGTGCCCCGCGGACAGTGTCCCGCAACCGTTCACCTCGCTCCGTGCGGGGCCGGGTCCCGACGCCGGGTGGCCGGGACCGAGGGGGTGTGGTCTGCGGCGGAGCGTTCCGGGGGCCGTCGGGCGGCCGGGGACCGGGGATGCGGCCCGCCGCCGGCCGCCGGTGCACGGTGCGGCCCGGGCCCCGGGAAAGGGCAGGTGAAACCACCCGCCACGCCGTGCTAATGTTCTGCATGTCGCAAGGCGCTCCCCCCGAAACGGGAAAGAAAAACCCGGATCGCGTGAGAGAATCGAAACGACAACACCCATGCGCGGGTGGCGGAATAGGCAGACGCGCTGGATTCAGGTTCCAGTGCCCGAAAGGGCGTGGGGGTTCAACTCCCCCCTCGCGCACAGATGAGACCCCCGGTCTCCGGAGAAAATCCGGAGACCGGGGGTCTTTCGTTGTGCTTCTCACATCTTGCGCGCCAGGGGCGGGAGATCGCCTCCGGTCCGTCTTCGGTCTCCGTTCCGGCCCCGGGGTGACGCGGTGTGGCCGGTCGTCCCCGGGGCGTACGGAGGGGGAGAGGTCAGGCGGCGACGCGGGCCGCGGTCTCCCGGCCCTTCGCGGTGGCCTCGGCGAGCGCCTTCTCGCGGGACGCCTCGTAGAGCGGGATCAGGTCGCTCATCGCGGGGTTGGCGGGGGCCATGGTCAGCTCGGGGACGACGAAGGTGACGTCCAGGCCGAAGGCGTCGCCGAGGACGGTCTGCAGGTAGTTCTGCACGAAGTCGGAGCCCTCGCGGGGGGTGCCCGGGGCGTACGAGCCGCCGCGGCTGGCGACGACGGTGACGGGGGTGCCCTTGGCGGACGGCTCGGCACCGGCGGTGCGGCCCATGATGATCGTCTGGTCCAGCCACGCCTTGAGCGTCGAGGGGATCGTGAAGTTGTACATCGGGGCGCCTATGACGACGGCGTCGGCCTGCTCCAGCTCCTCGGCGAGGCGGGTGCGCAGGGCGAAGGCGGTCCGCTGCTCCGGGGTGTGGGTGGCCGGGTCGGAGAAGCCGGCCGCGGCGGCGGTGCCGTCGAGGTGGGGCAGCGGGTCGGCGGCGAGGTCGCGGTAGATGACGGTGCCCTCGGGGTGCTCGGCCTCCCAGGCGGCGCGGAAGGCGGCGGTCACGGCGCGGGACGCGGAGCCCTCCTCGGGGAAGACGGAGGAGTCGAGGTGGAGGAGTGTGGCCATGGTGATCGGTCCTTCGGTCGTGGCCGGACGCGGCACGGATAAGTGGTTGAACTTTGTACGTGACTATTCATAACACAGGTACTTACTTTTCCGCAGTACCCAACGCGAAGGGGATAGGCTGGAGCCATGGCGGATCGCGACGAGACGGCGTGCAGGCAGGTCGACGGCGGGATGACGCGCGTCTTCGAGCTGTTCGGGAAGCGCTGGACCGGCCTGATCGTGGCCACGCTGATGCCCGGACCGGTGCACTTCGCCGATCTGCGGCGGGCCATCCCCGGCATCAGCGAGCGGATGCTCTCCGACCGGCTCGCGGAGCTGACCGCCGCCGGTCTGGTGGTCCGCGAGGTGGACGCCGGGCCGCCGCTGCGCGTCGCCTACCGGCTGAGCGAGGCGGGGCTCGCCATGGAACCGGCGCTCCAGGAGCTGGCGCGGTGGGCCGAGACATATCTGGGCGAGGGCGGGCGGTGCCCGGAGCGCTTCCGCAAGTAGGAGGCGCCCCGAGGGTGGCCGTGGGCGGTCAGCCCTTCAGCTCCTGCGCGGCGTTGTAGCGGAGCAGATAGGACGCGAAGCGGTCGAGATCGGCCGCGTCCCAGTCGGCGAGCCGCTCGTGGAACGCCTGGCGGCGGCTGGTCATGGCGTTCGACAGCACCGCGGCGCCCGCCGGTGTGGGATGCAGCACCTGTACACGGTGGTCCTCCGGGTCCACCCGGCGCTCCACGAACCCCAGCTTCTCCAGTGCGGCGATCTGCCGGCTGACGGTGGACTTGTCCAGGAGGTAATGCGCCGCGAGGTCCGTCGCCCGGCATCCCTGCTGGTCGTCGAGGTGCGCCAGCAGGGTGTACGAGACCAGGGACAGCTCGGGATGGATACGGGCGGCGGTGGCGCGGGCGCGCCGGGCGAAGGCGGTGAGCTGCCGCTGGATGATCTCGACGGACGCGTCGCGCTGGGTCATGGATTGCCTTTCCGAGATGTAGTTGTATAGTACAACGTGAATTGGGTTGCATAAGCCAACCAATTCGCTGTGAGAGTTGCAAAAGCCATCCATCGGCTGCAGCTGACCCGTCCCCCGTGAGAAGGCATGCCCCATGAGTCCGGTCCGCTCCGACCACCACCCCGAACACGGACGTGAGCACCGCCGCAACCCGCACGCCGCCGGGCTGCGCCACGTACTGACGCACCTGATCACCCCGCTGCTGATGTGCATCGGGATGGGCCTGGCCTACCTCGGCGCGTTCGCCAACCCGGCACCGCACGACCTGCCGGTCGCCGTCGTCGGCTCCGGACCGAGCGCCCAACTGCTCGCCCAGTCGATCAACGACAAGGCCGCCGGAGAACTCCAGGTACGGACCGTCGCGCACCGCGCGGACGCCATGGCGGACCTCCGCCACCAGGACATCTTCGGCGCATACGTCCCCAACGGCGGCGCGGCCCACGGCGGACGGCACCAGGCACCCGAACTCCTCGTCGCCACCGCCGGATCCGACACCAGCGCCACCGTCGTCCAGAAGATCTTCACGCCGCTCGCCGCCGCACAGGGACAGCCGCTGAAGGTCACCGACATCGCCCCGACCGCCCAGGACGACCCCACCGGACAGGGCATCTTCTTCCTGCTCGTCGCGATCAGCATCGGCTCGTACGCCTCGGTCGCGGTGATCGGCGGCGCCGGAGCGGTCCTCCCGATGCGGCTGCGGGCCGCGCTGGTGGCCGGTACGTCCTTCGTGGTGAGCATCCTCGGCGTGCTCTTCGCCGGTCCCGTCTTCCACCTCGTCGACCACGGACTGTGGGGCCTGTGGGGCATGGCCTGGCTCTACTCGGCGGGGATCCTGCTGATCGGCGTCGGACTCCACACCTTCCTCAAGCGCTGGACCACGCTCGGCGTGATGGCCCTCTTCGTGATGCTCAACTTCACCTCCTCCGGCGGCATCTTCCGCCCCGAGATGCAGAACGGCTTCTTCGCCGCCCTGCACTCCTTCTGGAACGGCGCGGGCTTCGTCGAAGGCACCCGCAGCCACGTCTACTTCGACGGCTACGGGCTCGCCGGACACGTCTGGACCCTGATCGCCTGGCTGCTCGTCGGTGCCGTCATGATCACCGTCGCGGGTCTGGCGGAACGGCGCCGCACGGCCGCCGAGCAGGAGGCCGCCGCCCGCGCCACCGCGGTGGCCGCGGCAGCCGTGGCGGCCACCGTGACCGAGAGCGCACCGCGGACAGCGGGACACGGCGCCGACCGCGCGACCGCCGAACAGGACGCGGAGGAAGAGGAGATGGAGGAAGCGGTAGGGGTCTGAGCCGGAACGTCACCGCGGGCGCGTCGCCCCGGCGGTGGCGGAGGACGGCCGCTGAGGGCCGGAGGCGTCGGGGCGCCCCCGGCCCTCAGCCGTTCCTCCCGGCGCCCCCTCGGTGAACTGCGGTGGCGTGCGCAGGAGTTGCCTGTGGACGGCGGTGAGGAGCGCGGCGAACACGCAGCTCGGGACGGGTGCCGCGCAGGTACGACGGGGACCGGCGCGGAGAGACCGCGGGACGTTCCGGCCGGACTTTTCCACAGGGCCGCCACGCGATCTTCGCGATGGGTACCGTCATCTGCGACAGGCCGGACCGGGCACCACGCCCCACCGCCGGGCACCGCCCGGCACCGGCTCGGCAGGGCGACCGAAGAGGAGGTGACCACGGTGGTGCGAGTGCCGTACGTACCGGGTTTCGCACGGGCGGAGACCCAGGAACGAGCCGCGAAAGCCGCCGGACGGGCACTGCGGGAACACCTGCCACGCTCCGCACAGGCACCGCTCCCGCCCCCGGCCACCGACCGGCCGGACATGGTCACCGCGGTGGAGAGGAGCAACGCCGGACGGCTGCCCGAACTCACCCCGATCCGCGTGGGACGCATGGTCGCCAGCCCCTTCGCCTTCCTCCGCGGCTCCGCCGGACTGATGGCCCACGACCTGGTAGCGGCACCCGTCACGGGCATCGGTGCCCAGATCTGCGGCGACGCCCACGCCGCCAACTTCGGGCTCTACGGCGACGCCCGCGGCGGCCTCGTCATCGACCTCAACGACTTCGACGAAACCCTGCACGGCCCCTGGGAATGGGACCTCAAACGGCTCGCGACCTCACTCGTACTGGCCGGACGGGAAGCAGGCGCGACGGAGGACACCTGCCGCACCGCCGCCCGGGACGCGGCCGGAGCCTACCGCCGCACCCTGCGGCTGCTGGCGAAACTCCCCGCCACCGAGGCATGGAACGCCATCGCCGACGAACACCTCGTCTCCCACACCGACGCCCACGACCTCCTCGGCACCCTGGAACGCGTGGCGGCCAGAGCCCGCCACAACACCAGCGCCCGGTTCGCCGCCAAATCGACCGAGCGGACCCCCGACGGCGGACGGCGATTCGTGGACGCCCTCCCGGTGCTCAGACGCACCCCCGACGCGGAAGCCGCCGCCGTCATCTCCTCCCTCGGCGGCTACCTGAGAACGCTCCCCGAGGACCGGCTGCCGCTGCTGGCCCGCTACGCACCGCACGACGTGGCGTTCCGCGTCGTCGGCACCGGAAGCGTCGGACTCCGCTCGTACGTCGTGCTCCTCCTCGACCACCGGGGCGAGCCACTCGTCCTCCAGGTCAAGGAAGCCCGCAGCTCCGTGCTCGCACCCCAGGTGGCGAAAGCCGGATTCGAGGTCCCCGCAGTACGCCACGAAGGGCGCCGGGTGGTGCTCGGCCAACGCAGCATGCAGGTGGTGAGCGACCCCCTGCTCGGCTGGACCACCGCACACATACCGGCCCCCGGCACCGCCGGGGACACCCGCGGCACGGACACCGCCTTCCAGGTACGCCAGTTCCGCAACCGCAAGGGCAGCGTGGACCCGGCCGCACTCACCGGCGAGCAACTCGACGACTACGCCCGGATGACCGGCGCGCTGCTGGCCCGCGCCCACGCACACAGCGCCGACCCCCGCGTCCTCGCCGGATACTGCGGAAAGTCGGAGGCGCTGGACGACGCCCTGGCCGCCTTCGCGACGGCCTACGCCGACCGGACGGAAGCCGATCACGCGGAACTCTCCGCGGCGGTGGCGGGAGGACGGGTGGCGGCTGAGACGGGGGTTTGAGGGGGCGGGGGTGGGG